>NZ_JAGGQQ010000013.1 GCF_018613195.1 Bacillus sp. ISL-45 | reverse complement strand
GAGGTCAGGATGGTCGATAGAAGGGGTATAAAGACCATCCAAAGCAGAAAAAGTGATCACGATGGTCGATAGAAGGGGTATAAAGACCATCCAAAGCAGAAAAAGTGATCACGATGGTCGATAGGAGAGTTGTAAAGACCATCCAAACCAGAAAAAGAGACCAGGATGGTCGATAGAAGGGTTATAAAGACCATCCAAAGCAGAAAAAGAGGTCAGGATGGTCGATAGAAGGGTTATAAAGACCATCCAAAGCAGAAAAAGTGATCACGATGGTCAATAGAACAGTCCTAATACCATCAAGTAAATGGAGTTCCTTCGAAAAATGCCCCCTCTATGGTGTAACAGCAAAATCTTCCCAATCTTTTAAAATCCTCGCCGCAGTTTGTTAATAATTTGTTCATAATTTCTGGTTAAGATGAAGACAAGTTAGAAGCGAGGAGGAAAAAAACATGAATGAATTTGAACAGCGTTCCCGTTATCAAGAACAGGAGCCGGTCAAAAAGTCATATAATTTCAAAAGTATCCTGTCGACTGTCATGGCCGGGGTAGTAGGCTCGGCGATTACACTTGCGGCGGTCAATTTTACAGAAGCGGACGCAGGAAATCAGCAGCAGCCTCAAACGGAATCAGCCGCGGAAAGTAATTCAAATATCGTAACGACACCAACTTCAACAAATAGTTCTGGATCAATTGCTGATATTATCGAATCTTCTTCAAAATCGATTGTGGGCATTACCAATATCCAATCCGAAAACAATCCTTTTTCCGGAAGTCAGGGCAATGTAGAAAGCGGCTCTGGTTCAGGGGTTATTTTTAAAAAGGAAGGCAATAGTGCTTTCATTGTGACAAACAACCATGTCATTGAAGGAGCATCTAAGGTGGAGGTCAGCTTATACAATGGGGAAAAGGTTGCGGCAGAGGTTGTCGGGGCAGACGCATTGACTGATTTAGCCGTTGTCAAAATCGATGCTGCTAAAGCTTCGGATGTCATTGAGTTTGGTGATTCATCTGTCTTAAGGGCTGGAGACCAGGTGCTCGCGATTGGAAACCCGCTTGGCCTTGATTTATCGAGGACGGTAACACAGGGTATTGTCAGTGCGGTAGACCGCTCCATCTCAGTACCGACTTCTGCTGGGGAATGGGAAATGAATGTCATCCAGACGGACGCAGCAATCAATCCGGGCAACAGCGGCGGTGCGTTAATCGATACGAATGGCAAGGTGATAGGAATCAACAGCTTGAAAATTTCCCAAAATGGCGTCGAAGGTCTAGGCTTTGCAATTCCAAGCAATGAGGCTTTGCCAATCGTCAATCAGCTGATAGAAAAGGGGAAAGTGGAACGCCCATATTTAGGTGTAAGCCTTGCTGATCTGGCGCAAATTCCAGATATGTATCTTGAGAACCTTCCTGACAGTGTCGAATCAGGTA
This sequence comes from Bacillus sp. ISL-45, assembly GCF_018613195.1. GTDB lineage: Bacteria > Bacillota > Bacilli > Bacillales > Cytobacillaceae > Mesobacillus. Next base: position 111,409 of record NZ_JAGGQQ010000013.1, on the reverse strand, counting down.
CAATGGTTACCTACTTAGACCCAAATTCGGCGGCAGCCAAAGCGGGCCTTCAGGAGCAGGATATCATCGTTGGTATCAATGATGAAAAGGTGGAACAGGCCAGTGATTTAAGAAGATTCTTGTACACGAAACTTCAAACTGGGGACCATGCCGAGTTGAAAATATACCGTGACGGCAAGCAGCAAACCTTGAAGGTTGATTTGTCTGCTTCAAGCGCTGAATAATGGAGGAAAATGATGAGTGCTTTTATGAAAAACAATAAACTGCCTATTATATTTGGAGTGATCGTTTTAGGTCTTCTCTTAATCTTTGCGACAGCTTTTACAAGAACAGAAACTGCCGCGAGCATCAATGGCGAAAAAATCACCAAGGAGGAACTGGATACTAAATTGACCGAAATGTATGGCCCTGATATTTTGGATTCGCTGATCACAAATAAAGTGATTGAAATGGAAGCGGCGAAGGAAAAGGTGAAGGTGACCGGCAATGAGATAGATGAAGAGCTTAAGAAGCTTGAGGAATCTTATGGCGGTGAAGAAGCTTTCGCGGCCGCGCTTGAGCAAAACCAGGTGCCAATGGACAGAATCAGGGAGGACATCGAGGTCTATCTGCTCGCTGAAAAAATGATCGGTTCGTCAATAGACGTGAGCGAAGATGAACTGAAGACGTATTTTGAGGAAAATAAAGACTCTTTTGACCAGAAGGAACAGGTAAAAGCGAGTCATATATTAGTGGAGGACGAAGCGACGGCCAAGAAGGTCAAGGAAGAGCTTGATAATGGAAAAAATTTCGCTGAATTGGCAAAAAAATATTCAACGGATACAAGCAATGCTGATAACGGAGGCGACCTCGGCTATTTCGGAAAAGGAGAAATGGCTGAGGAATTCGAGAATGCTGCATTTGCACTGGAAACCGACGCAATTAGCGAGCCGGTAAAAACGGAATTTGGCTACCATATCATCAAGCTTGTTGATAAAAAAGCTGCGAAGGCCGCAAAGTTTGATGATCACAAGGGTGAAATTAAAGAATTGTTATTTGACCAGAAAATCCAGGCAGAATACCCAAACTGGCTGGAGGAGAAAAAAGCAGAATATAAAATTAAAAGTTATTTATAGTTAATCTGAGCCCCTGCAGTGTTTGCAGGGGTTTTTCTTGTTCCTTGCCTCTGTCACCGGGAGGCATTCAATCCCGGAGTGTCGAATTCCATTGTAAATATCTAAGTGATTTTATGTAAAAGTGCGGTTATCTATCAAACAATTATAGGAATTCTTAAACAATTTAGTTGCAGGTCAAGTTTCCTATGCGATAAAATGTTGACCAAAGGAAACTTTTTGACCCACACGCATATATTATTTTTACAAAGGACTCCTGCACCCAAAAAGTTGACTCAAGGAAACATTTTAGAGTAAGTCCATCAATTGAAGCTTATCTCTGAATGTGAAACTTTTTCAAGCAGTTGCATAGACTAAGAATTATTGTTTTCCTTTTTGAAAATTACACGGGTCAGGTCAAATATTCATATTCAAAGGAGAATAAAAATGACAGAGGAGATTTTATTTGCTTTCGGCTTGACTTTATTCGCAGGTCTTGCCACCGGGATCGGAAGTATTCTCGCCTTTTTTACATCGCGGACCAATACAAAGTTCCTGTCGCTCGCACTTGGTTTTTCTGCCGGAGTCATGATTTATGTATCGATGATCGAGATCTTCGTAAAAGCGAAGGACTCCCTTGTATCGGCGCTGGGGGTGCAATCAGGAAACTGGGCAACCGTGGGTGGTTTTTTTGCCGGAATCGTGTTGATTGCATTGATCGATAAGTTCATACCAAAGCAAGGAAATCCACATGAACTGAAAAAGGTCGAGGACATGAATACACCTTCAAAAGCAGCCAATGATGCGGCCCTTTTGAAAATGGGTACCTTCACAGCTCTGGCAATCGGGATCCACAACTTTCCGGAAGGAATCGCTACCTTCACCTCTGCAATTCAGGACCCTGCTTTGGGTGTGGCCATTGCCATCGCGATCGCCATTCATAACATTCCAGAGGGAATCGCTGTTTCTGTACCAGTTTATTTTGCGACTGGCGACAGAAAGAAAGCTTTTAAACTATCATTTCTTTCAGGTCTTTCCGAACCGATCGGCGCACTTGCGGCATACCTATTCTTGATGCCGTTCCTGAATGATATTATGTTTGGCGTCATTTTCGCAGCTGTAGCCGGAATCATGGTGTTCATCTCACTCGATGAATTATTGCCGGCTGCAAAAAAATATGATGAATCCCACCTCGCTATCTATGGCTTGGTAGCAGGTATGGCAGTCATGGCGGTTAGTTTGCTTTTGTTCATCTAAAAAACAAGTGCTGGATATCCTATTATTTTCCAAACGACAAGAGTGACCTGTAAAAAAATGGTCACTCTTTTTAGTGCTTTCGATATTGGGAAAATTCAAAAATAGTCAGATAAGCATGTGACTTTTATCTAAACGTGCAAAATTACCTGATTCTAAAGACTTAAAAATGAACAAATTAGCATATTGTTAATGTCAGAAAATTTTAAATATAATAGAGTTGTAAAACCAGCAGCACCATCAAAATGCAGAGGAGTGGTTGGATGAAAAAAAGAAAAGCACTAGGAGCAGCGCTACTAAGCATGACAATGGGTTTATCGATGTTCACGGCTGGGGCATTTGGCCAGGCACCAGAGGCACAGGATACATACCGGGTTTTGGTCCAGGGTCCTGCAGCTGAAAAGGCTAAGGCAAAAGATCAGTACGGCAAGAGATGGGATTTCGGAACGAAAGGTTTTACAACAACAGTCAATGCCAAGCAATACCAGGCACTATTAAAAAATAAGAATCTGCAAGTAGAAACAGTTTCCCAGGTACAGCTGGAAGCCAAGCCAGGTTCTAGCGCCCAGGCAGCACCAACTGATCAAACTCCATGGGGAATGGAAGCAATCTATAATGATAACAATATTCAGGCCACTTCTGGTGGTAGTGGCGTCAAAGTAGCGGTTCTCGATACCGGCGTCAATGTAGCCCATACAGACTTAGCCGGCAGCGATGAACAATGTAAGGATTTTACTAACCGCAGGTCGCCATTAGTAAATGGATCTTGTTCAGATAAAAATGGTCACGGAACTCATGTTGCAGGTACTGTACTGGCACACGGAGGATCTGGCCAGGGAATTTATGGGGTAGCACCTGAAGCAGATCTTTGGGCTTACAAGGTTCTGAATGACCAGGGCTCAGGCTATTCCGATGACATCGCAGGTGCAATCCAGCATGCTGCAGATGAAGCAGTTCGCACAGGCTCGAAAGTCGTCATTTCAATGTCACTAGGATCCAGCAGCAAGAGCACATTGATTGCCGATGCAGTTGACTATGCATACGGAAAAGGTGTCCTCGTGGTTGCAGCGGCTGGTAACAGCGGACCGACTGCCAATACAATTGGTTATCCAGGTGCCTTAACAAATGCAGTAGCTGTTGCCGCTTTAGAGGATGTTCAGCAAAACGGTACATACCGTGTCGCAGACTTCTCATCCCGCGGTAACCCGCTGACTGACGGTGACTATGTGATCGGTGAGCTAGATGTGGAACTATCCGCACCAGGAAGAGCGATCGAATCAACATGGTTTGACGGTTCTTATAACACAATCAGCGGAACATCAATGGCGACTCCGCATGTATCCGGACTTGCAGCAAAGATTTGGGCTGAAAATCCAAGCATGAGCCATACACAACTTCGTTCGGAACTTCAAAACCGCGCAAAAGCGAACGATATCCTTGGCGGATCAGGAGCAGCATCTGGTGATGACTATGCATCAGGCTTCGGGTTCCCTCGCGTGAAATAGTTTGGAAAACCGCTTGATCGTCTGATGACGATTGAGCGGTTTTTTGTTAATTATGGGATTAGACGATGAAGGCAGTCATGGTTTATTAATCTCCGAACTGGAAAAAAGGCGTGGAATTACCAATTCGCCAATATAATTTGATTTTCGCCAATAAGTCATTGGTTTTCGCCAATAAAATGAGGAAGTCGCCAATAAAGTTGTGAAAATCGCCAATATAATTTTTTTCAGGAAGAAAAAGGCATGATATTAGTGGCATTTCAATGAAAAAATCATGCTGTTAACAAGGGGGGAGCCGATTTTATAGGAAAAATCTTAATTATGTAGAGAAAATAGTGGTTTTAAATTGTGGAATCTCTCTTTTGTATAGCGATTTTCTGATTTTAAAGGGAAAAAGTAATTATTTTTATGCCACTATCAATTTTTTTATAGCGACTTTTCTTTTTTATAGCGAGTTTCGACTTTTTATAGCGACTTTTTTAATTTTATAGCGACCTTTTTAATTTTTATAGCGAGTTTCAACTTTTTATAGCGAACTGGAAATTACCCGCGATTTTTTCCAGCTATAAAAAAACCGAGCCACTAAGACTCGGTTTAAAACTTCCTCTTCGAATAAAAGTTCTCGGTAAAATAAGGCTCATGCTTCGGTCCGAAAGCGACACCAACACCGAGCAGTTTGAAGTCCGACTTCAGGATATTTTCGCGGTGTCCGAGCGAGTTCATCAATCCTTCGTGGGCGAAAATGCTGCTGAATTGTCCATATGCGAGATTCTCTCCGGCGACAGAAAACGCAATATCATCCTCTTCCATCCTGTCAAAAGGTGATTGTCCTTCTGGGTTTGTATGGCTGAAATACGAGTTTTCCGCCATATCAGCACTGTGCTTGCGGGCAGTTACCCTGACCGGATCATCCCAGTTAAGAAGCCCCAAACCGTGAACCACCCTCGAAGCATTGGTCAGGTCAAACAGCTGATATTCAAAACCTTCCTTCAATGCCTCACTCGCTTCGGTATAAAAGCCTGCCTTGCTTTGTTCCAGCTTCTCGCTGACAATCTGGATTGCACTGACACTATTATTTCTATGTTTATCATAAAATACCGTCACATAGCTGTCGTCCAAATGATAGACATCATAATCCTGGTCCTTTTGGAATTGGTAATAAACAAGCCCTTTCCTGATCTCGCCAAGTGGTTCACCAAGCGTCTGACGCACTGTTTCCTTAGGGTTACCATACTTGAGGCCATTTTTGGCAGCGATCAAATCCTGGTTTGTATACAAAGCATTTGCGATCCCATCTTTGCTGTAGGAAACCATGATGAAGTTCTGGAAATTTTCATGATAGGCATGCCACTCAGTTCCATACTCGTTCACGGAAACTCGTTTTGGGCTGCCAAGCTGTTTTTCAACTTCATCCTTCGCATCGCCAATTCCGATATTATGAATCGTAAAGGTTCTCTCGGAAGGGGTCTCCAGCTCCGGTTTAGCCACTTTCGGCAAAAGGTTTTGTTCATCCTGTGTCAATTCTTCCTTCTTCTCATCAAGTTTCCATAACAACTGATTGATCCCGCTGTTGACTGTTTCCAATGCTTTGCTGAGTTCGGGGTTTTCTTTTAATTTATTTATTTCATTATTTAAATTTTGAATATCTTTTTCATTCGTCAAAAATGGCCATGCAAAATAAAGCAGGGCCCCTAAAATTAAAAGTGAAAACAATCGTCCCAAGGTTTTTCACCATCCTTTATTCCTTATCACCAATATACCCATTAATACTTGATTGAAAAAGCATACTAGCTTGGAGGCAGGGCAAACTTTGTATGTAAAACTATCCAGCTTCATTATTTGTGAAATGTTTCGCATAATGTTCATAACTCTTATGTTAAATTCTTATGGATTAGTTGTATTATTACTATCTCAGTAGTGTTTATATTACCAGGAGGTCTTATCTTGAAAAAACTATTACAAATCATTATTATAATCGGACTTATTCTGACACCCTTTTATACAAATGCCCATGTGAAATGGTTTACCGAAGTGGCGCCTAGGAAAGAAAGTATTGAAAACATTTTATCGCCGTTATTTATGGGGTTAGCGCTACTGGCGGCTGTGGTTCTCGCGTCACTGACGTTAATCATCCCAAAAATGGCACAATGGCCGCTAATTAAAAAGTGGGATGATTTCCTTTCAAGCTTCCGTAAATATTCCAGATACTTATTAAAATACGGAACAGCCCTGGCATTGATCATCCAGGTTACAAACGGTACCTTATTTGCACCGGAGTTCCACTTGGACAGCACCTTGATGACGATTTTAGCGTGGGTTACGATTGCCCTGCTTCTTGTGCCGCATCATATCGCGACAAAAATAGGGGCGGCCATATTACTGATATTATTCATTATGGTGACTGTGAAGCACGGAATTTTCTATATGCTTGATTACGGTTTTTATGTTGCAATCATCGGCGTGCTGCTTGTTGGCAAAACGAAGCTGGAGAAGGTTGGCTTCCCGTTTTTGTATTTGGGGACAGGGCTTTCCCTATGCTGGGTGGCTGTTGAAAAATGGGTATACCCTACGATGTCGCTTGATATCGTCGCAAACCACCAGGTGCCCACTTTCGGCTTTGAACCAGCAGCCTTCATCGTGATGGCGGCTTTTGTTGAATTTGTTGTCGGCTACTTGCTGGTAGTTGGTATCCTGAACCGGGTGCTAGGTTTCGTTGTCACTACCATTTTTATTTTAACGACCATGTTATTCGGTTTTACAGAAGTGATCGGCCATTTCATGATTCATATCGTTCTGATCATCTTCATCATCGAAGGCGTTTCCTTCTATAACCCGCCAATCAAGCTGCACAAGACAAGAGTCGACCAGTTCGTGTTTATATTTTTGAACTTCATTTTCGTTCTGTCGACCTTTGTGCTGATCTATTATCGTTTTGCTTAAACAGCCTTCAATGGAGGCTGTTTTTCCTTTTTAACTAAAGGCTGTTTTCGATAAAATTCTAAAGCAGATTTTAACGTAATATAAGGGCATTTTGCAGGGAGGTATAAAGTTTGCATGCTCTTTTCTCACAAAAGAGTCAACTTTGCGAAGAAAAATTGGGCATTCAATCCTATTTTGCAGTCAATAGCAACAAAGTTTGAGAAAAGAGCCTAAATAAAACAACTGACCAAGGCGCTTCCGCATTTCTTAGAATTATCAGACCTTTTGTTGACGCTTCCTTCTGTTCTTGTTACGATTTCTCTAGTTGCAAATGGGATGGGAGAGATGATGATGAAGCCTTATTCTTTTGAACCTGATGCGGAATTTGCCGCACAGCTTGACCGGGAAGATATGCTGGCCCGTTACCGGGATGAATTTTACTTGAAACCTGATTGTATTTATCTTGATGGAAACTCGCTTGGTCTTCTTTCAAAGAGGGCTGAACAGACATTGCTTGAATCATTGGCTGACTGGCGCGAGCTTGGCATCGATGGCTGGATGGATGGCAGGCATCCTTGGTTCTATTTATCTGAAAAACTAGGAGGATTGACTGCTCCGCTTGTTGGTGCTTCCCCTGAGGAGGTTATTGTAAGCGGATCCACAACCGTCAACCTGCATCAGCTGGTCGCTACCTTTTACAAGCCGGAAGGCAAAAGAACAAAAATCCTCGCAGACGAATTGAATTTTCCTTCCGATATCTATGCACTGCAAAGCCAGCTGCGAATCCATGGCTATGATCCGGATTCGCATTTGGTCAGGGTGAAGAGCAGGGATGGAAGGTTTCTTGATGAGGAAGACATCATTGAGGCAATGACGGAAGAAATTGCGCTTGTCGTATTGCCGACTGTTTTGTACCGCAGCGGGCAAATACTTGATATGGAGCGGTTGACAAGAGCTGCCCATGAACGTGGAATCATGATTGGTTTTGATGGCTGCCATTCCATTGGCGCGATTCCGCATGCCTTCTCTGACTGGGGAGTCGACTTTGCTTACTGGTGCAGCTATAAGCATCTGAATGGCGGACCTGGAGCTGTAGCCGGCCTTTATGTGAATTCAAAGCATTTCGGCGCGAAGCCGGGACTTGCCGGCTGGTTCGGTTCGAGAAAAGACAAACAGTTTGATATGGAGCATATCCTGATACCTGCTGAGAATGCGGGGGCGTACCAGATTGGAACCCCTCATGTATTGAGTCTTGCCCCTTTGCTGGGCTCTTTGGAAATGTTCGCTGAAGCGGGAATCGCGAACATCCGTGAAAAATCATTAAAGATCAACCGATATTTAATGGACTTGATTGAGCAGGAGCTTGGCGACGCCGGCTTTAATATCGGCAGTCCAACAGAAGATTACAGACGGGGCGGCCATGTCAGCCTCGAGCATAAAGAAGCAGCAAGGATTTGCAAGGCTTTGAAGGAAAAAGGGATCATTCCTGACTTCCGCGCTCCGAACATCGTCCGTCTAGCACCTGTAGCTCTTTATACTTCATATATAGATGTCTGGAATGCTGTACAGATTTTAAAGGAAATTATGGATGATAAATTGTACGAGAAATACAGCAATGAGCGCGGAGTTGTGGCGTAGGGGAGGAGTCCGGGAATGAAGGAAGAGCAAAAACATCAAATTCATACCGATTTTTCAAAAGAGCTTTCTTATGGAAGTTACTTGCAATTAGATAAAATTTTGTCCAGCCAGCAGCGCCTGTCGGATCACCATGATGAAATGCTGTTCATCATCATCCACCAAGCCAGCGAACTGTGGATGAAGCTGATTTTACATGAAGTGACCGCGGCGATTGACTGCATCCGTAAAAATGACCTGGAGCCGAGCTTCAAGATGCTCTCAAGGGTGTCGAGAATCCAGCAGCAGCTGATCCAGTCATGGAGTGTCTTGTCGACGCTGACTCCGGCTGAATATATGGAGTTCCGAGACAAGCTTGGCCATTCATCAGGATTCCAATCCTACCAGAACCGATTGATTGAATTTGCTCTTGGCCAAAAAAGCGCACATGTACTGTCTGTTTACAAACATGATCCGCAACTGTATAAACAAATGGAAGATGCGCTTCATGAACGGTCGATATATGATGCAGCGATCAGTGCGATGGCGATGCGCGGCCTGCCTATAGATGATGCGGCCCTAAATCGTGATTGGTCTGCTCCGTACGAACCAAATGCCAGTGTCGAGGAAGCGTGGCTTACGGTGTACCGTAACGTCGATCAATATTGGGACCTGTATGAGCTTGCTGAAAAGCTTGTCGATATCGGCAGCCAGCAGCATCTATGGCGTTTCAACCATATGAGTACAGTGGAACGGATCATCGGCCACAAAACGGGAACAGGCGGCTCCGCCGGTGTATCCTACTTGAAAAAGGTCGTCGACCATCGATTCTTCCCTGAGCTATGGAGCCTCAGGACGAAGCTATAAAAGAAGGTTGTTTTCGAAAAGTGTTGTTAAAATCCTAAAGCCGATTTTAACGTATATAAAGCCTTTTTGCTGGTCGGTATTAAGTTTGCATGCTCTTTTCTCATTATAAAGAGTCAAGTATGCAAAGAAAAAGTGTCATTCAATCCTATTTTGCAGTCAATAGCAAAAATTTTTGAGAACAGAGCCTAAAAGAAAGAAGGAAAAAGTATGGGAAATTGGATTGATATTTCGCAGGTTTTAAATAATAGCATTCCCGTTTGGCCGGGTGACACGCCATTTCAATATGAAGTGAGCTGGGGAATGGAAGAAAGCGGCTCCGTGAATGTCGGCCAGGTGACAATGAGTACGCACACCGGCACACACATCGATGCGCCTTTTCATTTCGAAAATGATGGAAAGAAAGTCATCGAGCTGGATTTCAACCTATACATTGGACCTGCTCTTGTGATACATGTGGAGAAGCCTGAAAGTATCGGTATTAAAGAGCTGCAAGGCGTGGATCTGAACGGAGTGGAACGTCTGTTGATCAGGACCGACTCGTGGCAGGATAAGACTGTATTCCCGGAATCGATTCCACATATCGAGCCGGAACTGGCAGCTTTTCTTGCTGGACATGGTGTGAAATTGCTTGGTCTTGACTTGCCATCGGTCGACCCATTGGACAGCAAGGAATTGAGTGCCCATCATGAATTGAACAACCAGGGTATTCATATTCTTGAAGGACTGGTCCTAGATAAAATTGAACCAGGAGAATACGAGCTCGCTGCACTGCCTCTGGCGTTGGAACAGGGTGACGGCAGTCCTGTGAGGGCGGTAGTTCGAAAACTGAAGTAAACTGGAAGGCTGCCCGATTATGGGCGGCCTTTTTATGTGGTTGATAAAATATGTCGAAATGTTTGCTTTTGATGCTGTTGACCAAAGTGGTCAATAAGGAGTAGAATATAATTGACCGATGTGGTCAATGTGCTTTTAAGGAGGGTGACATGTCTTCAAAGTTTTTAGGCTTAAATCCAGAGAAGCAGGAGCGGATCCTGAACGCTGCTCTAAAGGAGTTTGCCCAAAAAGGATACGAAAATGCTTCCACAAATGAAATCGTAAAAGCAGCAGGGATTTCTAAAGGCTTGCTATTCCACTACTTCTCGAATAAAAAAGAACTATACTTGTTCCTTCATAATCACTTTGTTGATGTTTTAATGGAAGAATTCTTCAGTGAATTGGATTTCAGCGAACGAGATATCTTTGAGCGGCTCAAGAATCTGATGATCCTCAAGAACAGGTTAATGGCCAGACATCCAGAGATATTCGACTTCATGATGTCCGCCTCGCAGGAAGCTTCTGACGAAGTGAAGGAGACTTTGGCCAATGCCAATACAGAACTGATTCACACCAGCTATGGCAGATTATTCGAGAATATTGATCTTTCAAAATTCCGTGAAGGCACAGACATTCAACGAGCGATCAACATTATCATGTGGACGCTTGAAGGCTTCAGCAGCCAGGCACTTGAAAAGGCAAAAAAACTGAACGAAGGAATTCTGGATTTTGATGAAGCGTTTAAAGAAGCAGAAGTATATATTGATATGCTGAAGAAATCGTTTTATAAGAACGAGGTATAAGGGCGAGAAAACAATCAGTAAAAAGTTGCACAGCCGTAAATAAATATTCGGACCAACCGAAAATAAAAAATGCTTCCGTAAATAAACACGGACCAACCGTAAATAAAATCCGTCCAACCGTAAATAAAAAATGTCCAACCGTAAATAAATTCGGACCGACCGTAAATAAACTGTGCTTAACCGTAAATAAACACGGTTCAACCGTAAGGGAAGGTTCACACATAAACCTGAACATAGATAGAAAAAGGATCTGGGAGGGTCTGGCATGAACGTGATTGAGATTAACAATCTGACGAAAATGTACGGCAAGGCCAGGGGAATTGAGAATGTCAGCTTCGATGTAAAAGAGGGAGAGGTTTTCGGGTTCATAGGACCGAATGGTGCGGGAAAATCCACAACAATCCGAACGCTGCTGTCACTGATTTATCCGACGAGCGGCAGCGCGACTATTTTCGGCAAGGATATCATCACAGCTGCACCGGAAATTAAAAAAGACATCGGCTATCTGCCCTCTGAAGTTTTTTACTATGACAATATGAAGGTCATGGATCTGCTCAAGTATTCCGCAAGCTTTTACAAAAAGGATTGCACGAATCGAATCAAAGAGCTTGCTGACGTCATGGAGCTGGACCTGACGAAGAAAATCGATGACCTTTCACTTGGAAACAAGAAAAAAGTCGGCATTGTCCAGGGGCTGCTGCATGAACCGAAGCTGATCATTCTTGACGAACCGACGAGCGGGCTTGATCCGCTCATGCAGCAGAAGTTCTTTGACCTTCTTGAAAAAGAAAACAAGAAAGGCGCGACAATCCTGTTTTCGTCCCATATTCTCAGTGAGGTGCAAAGGCTGTGTGACAGGGTCGCCATCATTAAGGAAGGCCGGATTGTCACTGTCGAGAAAATCAGCACGTTGAAAGAAAACACTTATAAGAAATTCAAAATCGAATCCAAATCCGACATCGATAAAAGTCTTTTTGATATCGAAGGTGTGAACCAGCTTGAGCAGGACGGCCGAACAATCAGCTTCCTTTTCAGGGGCAACATCAACTCCATCATGAAAAAAATCGCAGAAATCGAGATAGCCAACCTCTGGGTGGTGGAGCCTGACCTTGAAGAGATTTTCATGCATTACTATGAAAAGGAGGAATAGACGATGAATATATTCCTTCATGAACTGAAGGCATATCGAAAATCGACGATGATCTGGACCTTGTCATTGGTGGCGCTAGTGGTGTTGTTTTTATCAATGTTTCCTTCCTTTTCAAAGGATGCGGAAGAGTTCAAGACACTGCTTGAAGGTTTCCCGGTTGAGTTGAGAAAAGCGATCGGATTGTCGGTGGATAGCATTGCGACAATGATTGGTTTTTTCTCGTATGCGTTTCTGTACCTGAAGCTGGCGGGCGCCATTCAGGCTATGAATCTTGGAACCTCGATTTTATCTAAAGAATCCCGGGAAAAAACAGCGGACTTCCTGCTCACAAAACCAGTTACAAGGGCGCAGGTCGTTACTGCGAAGCTGCTGGCGGCGCTGTTTTCCCTGGTTTTCACCAATATTGTTTTTATCACAGTGACTTTCGTGATGGCATCAATTGTCGAAGGTAAAGATTTTGACAAGGCAGCTTTGTTCCTGATTGCTATCTCCCTGTTTTTCATCCAGCTTATGTTCATGGCACTGGGAATGATTATTTCAGTGATTATCCCTCGGATTAAATCCGTTATTTCCGTTTCACTCGGTACTGTGTTCGGATTTTTCATGCTCGGGATGATCAGTTCGACGACAGATGATAAGGCGCTGCGTTATTTGACGCCTTTCAATTATTTTGACTCTGCCTATATCACAGAAAACATGAGCTATGAGACTTCTTTTATCCTGGCCGGTGCACTTTTTATCATCGCAGCAGTCATAGCCAGTTATTATTTGTACGGTAAAAAGGATGTCCATTCCGTTTAGGGAGGAGGGAAAATCATGAATCTTTTTAAAAGGGAAATGAAAGCAAATCTCAAGTCGCTGATCATTTGGAGCATCGGTGTCATTTTCATGGTTGTTTCGGGCATGGGCAAATACTCAAGCCTGGAAGGGACCGGGCAATCAATGAATGCACTGATGGCCGACATGCCTAAATCACTCCAGGCAATCATGGGTACTGGTTCGCTCGATTTGTCGACACCTATCGGTTATTATGGGGTCCTATTCTTGTATCTTGCCGTGATGGGAGCCATTCATGCAGTGATACTCGGATCGACGATCATCGCCAAGGAAGAACGGGATAAGACGGTGGAGTTCCTGCTGGTCAAACCTGTTTCGAGGTCGAGAATGATTACATCCAAGCTGTTGGCGGCTTTGGTCAATGTTGTGATTTTCAATGCAGTGACCTTCGCTTCCTCTGTGGGAATGCTCCAGAGATATGCGGAAGGTGAAAACGTGACCGGGGATATTTCCTTACTGGTGGCCGGAATGTTCATCCTTCAGTTGATCTTCCTCGTAATCGGTACAGCGATTGCCGCAGTTTTTAAGAATGCTAAAAAAGCCACATCTTTGGCAACAGGCATCCTGCTCATCCTCTTCATTCTGTCGATTGCAATTGATTTGACTGAAAAGCTGGATGGATTGAAATTCCTTACTCCATTCAAGTATTTTGACGCGAAGCTGGTTTTGGAGGAAGGCGGATTTGAACCGTTTTATCTGGCACTGTCAACCTTCTTGGTGCTGGGACTCACAATTGTGACCTTTGTCTTTTACCGAAAAAGAGATATGAATATATGATTCCTGAGCAAATCATACCCTTATGCGAGGTTTTCGTCTGCTATAAGGGTACGATAAAGACCGAATCGTATCCTTATGCGAGGCTTTTGTCTGCTATAAGGGTACGATAAAGAGCGAATCGTACCCTTATGCGAGGCTTTTGTCTGCTATAAGGTACGATAAAGAGCAAATCATACCCTAATGCGAGGTTTTCGTCTGCTATAAGGGTACGATAAAGACCGAATCGTATCCTATGCGAGGCTTTTGTCTGCTATAAGGGTACGATAAAGAGCGAATCGTATCCTTATGCAAGGTTTTCGTCTGCTATAAGGGTACGATAAAGAGCGAATCGTACCCTTATGCGAGGCTTTTGTCTGCTATAAGGGTACGATAAAGAGCAAATCATACCCTTATGCAAGGTTTTCGTCTGCTATAAGGGTACGATAAAGAGCGAATCGTACCCTTATGCGAGGCTTTTGTCTGCTATAAGGGTACGATAAAGAGCGAATCATACCCTTATGTAAGGTTTTCGTCTGCTATAAGGGTACGATAAAGAGCGAATCGTACCCTTATGCAGCGGCCCAGCATTCCATAAGGGTACATTTCATTAAAAGACATCTAGTACCAGCGAAGGAAAGATACATGATTCCGAAAGAATCCCTCCAAATCGCACCCGTTTCTGCAAATTCCGCAAATAGGAAATCCTTCGTTATTTTCTCCAAATTCTTCGTTCACATTTTAGTAAAAAAACTCCCATCTTCCTTTTAATTTCCGGTGCTATACTTTAAATATGTTAAAAACTTCACATACCTAGTTAATTCAACTATAGGATAATCAATACATTACTAAAGAATAGGTGAGCGGAATGGAAGAAAAGAAGGTCATTGTTGTTGGCGGCGGGATCACCGGGCTGGCGGCAGCATATTATCTCCAAAAGGAAGCCAGGGAAAAGCGATTATCCATAAAAGTGAAATTGATTGAGGCAAGCGAACGCCTTGGTGGTGTCATCAGCACTGAAAAACGGGACGGATTCGTTATTGAAAGAGGTCCAGATTCGATCATAGCGAGAAAGAAGAGTGCGATGAGATTGATAGAAGAAGTTGGCCTCAAGGATAAAATCATTTCCAACACAGCCGGCAAATCTTATATTTACGCTAGAGGCAAGCTTCACACGATGCCCGAGGGTTCTTTCATGGGCATACCTACGAAGGTGACGCCGTTTGCGTTATCGGGATTATTTTCACCTCTGGGGAAATTGCGTGCGGCGGGGGACTTTATTTTACCAAAAGGCGAGCCGAAAGCAGACCAGTCACTTGGAGCATTTTTCCGTTATCGGCTGGGCGATGAGGTGGTCGACAATCTGATTGATCCATTACTGTCAGGTATTTATGCAGGCGACATTGATGAACTGAGCTTGATGTCATTGTTCCCGAACTTCTATGAAATTGAACAGAAGCATCGGAGCCTGGTGGTTGGACTGAATAAATCGATGCCAAAGCCGCCGAAGACAGCCAAAAAGCCTGGCTCAAAAAAGGGCATGTTCATCTCATTGTCAACGGGCCTCGAGGAGTTGATCCACCGGGTTGAAAGCCGCCTGGAAGAGGGGACGGTCATGAAGGGAAATGCTGTGAAAAAGGTAGCGAAGACAGGAAATACCTATCAAGTTCACTTCGAAACTGGCGAAGTAGAAGCAGCGGACAGTGTCGTCATTACTACTGATCATTTCCATGCCCAGCGTATGCTTTCCGAATACGCATTTATGGAACAGTTTACAGATATGCCGTCCAATTCCGTGGCAAATGTCGCGATGGCATTCCCGAAATCAGCAATCGAGAAAGATATCAATGGTACTGGCTTCCTCGTTTCAAGGAACAGCGATTTCAGGATAACTGCATGTACCTGGACGCACAAGAAATGGCCTGGCACATCTCCTGATGATATGGCCTTGCTCCGCTGCTATGTCGGTAAACCGGATGACCAGGAAGCAGTTGATTTGTCAGATGAGGAGATCGTCGAGCTGGTATTAAGAGACTTGAATAAGACAATGAACATTACCGCAAAACCCCTCTTCCATGTCATAACAAGGTGGAGAAAAGCGATGCCGCAATATACGGTCGGGCATCTTGAAAGAATTGCCCAAGTTAAAAAGCAGCTTAGCCGGGAACTTCCTGGTGTCTTCCTTGCCGGAGGGTCATTTGAGGGAGTGGGCATCCCTGGCTGTATCGACCAGGCGGAATCTGCGGTGGAAAAAGTAATCAGCCATCTGACTTCAAAGTAATATCTGCCGCTGTCTTTCAAAAGATAGCGGTTTTTTACTTTTAATAGTATGATAGCCAAATATTTCTTTTTAAATATCTAAATCTTCTGTAAAATAGATTTATAAGGAATAAAAGTTTGGAGAGATCTCTATGCGTAATAGTTTCCCAATATTCGGGACAGATGATGAAACAATCTATAATCCTAATGAACTGCTGAGTTTATTTTTGGATTGCACGGCTGACGGATTTGCTATTGTCGATATGGAGAATCGATTTTTAAGAATCAACCATAAGTACACTGAAATATTCGGCTATACAGAAGAAGACTTGATTGGAAGAACCTTTTATGAGTTCTCAAACCCTGATTATGTTCCAGGAATCATAGCCCAAGTCAAGAATGGCAAGGCTTTTACAAATATGATAACCCAGCGATATCATAAAGACGGATCAATGCTGGATATTGCGGTCTCCTACTCTCCTTTTCGGAATAAGCACGGGAAAATCATCGCAATCATTGCGATTTATCGTGACATTACCAAAATGGTGAACATGGAGCGTGAACTGAATAGAACCCGGGAATTGTACGAATTGATCACCGAGAATACGACTGACATGATCAAGGTGATTGATAAGAATAAAGTGATAGTGTATGCATCACCCTCCCATGAAAAAGTAATCGGTCTGAAGCCAGAGCAAATTGTCGGCAAAAGCTTGAGTGAATTTTTGACACCTGATGAAGATGTCATTCTTGATAAAAAGCTTGAGGAAATTCTGGAATCAGGTGAACCCCAAATTTTACGGAAGAAGTTTACGACCTGTGACCAAAATACGGTTTACACAGAGTACAATTTTTCACCGATTTACAATGAGAAAAAAGAGATAGAGTCATTTGTCAGTGTCGGCAGGAATATTACCGACCGTGTCAAGCAGGACGCCACGATCAGAAACCTGGACAGGCTTTCCATCACCGGACAGCTGGCAGCAGGAGTGGCTCATGAAATTCGCAATCCGCTTACTTCATTGAAAGGTTTCTCGAAATTATTGCAGACATGTCTCGATAAGGAGAAGCAGGAGGATTACCTGGCTATCATCATGAATGAACTTGACAGGATCGATACGATAGTCAATGAGTTTATGTCACTTGCAAAGCCGCAGGCGGTAAAGTTTGTAAAGGGAGACATGAAGTCAATCCTGGACAGCACAATCAAAATAATTCACCCGCAAGCATTGTTGCATAATGTCCAAATCATCACTAATTATCAAGAAAAGAATCTCATGCTTTCATGCAATCCGCACCAGCTAAAACAGGTATTTTTAAACTTTATGAAAAATGCGATTGAATCCATGCCTGAAGGCGGGAAAATTCATATTGACCTTCAGATGAAAGGTTCGGGGAAGGTGCAGATAAGCATTTCAGATGAGGGAACGGGCATCGAAGCGGACCGGCTTAGATACCTTGGGACGCCTTTTTATACGACAAAAGAAAAAGGGATTGGACTTGGATTGACGGTGAGCAATAAAATCATCCAGGAGCATAATGGAACAATGAAGATCATCAGTGAAGAGGGTAAGGGGACAACAGTGATTGTTGAACTGGATTGTTTGGAAACGTAGGCAGAGAACTCATAAAAAAGCGGCTCCCTGGATGGGTAGCCGTTTTCTTGTTATTCCTCTTCTTTGTTGAACCATAATGGATCGTTATTATCCTCTTCCCCATTATAATTAATGAAAATTTCTTCACCGGCGCTGATATCACGGTAGGCATAGAAATCAAATGTGTGATTGTCGAAATTGATTTCATACGTTGCGTTAGGCTCGTATGAGTGGTTGAATAACATTCCATATCCAAGAAGGAGGGCAGAATGGTTGATGCCATATTCGAAGGCATAATCCGCCAGCGCAGTTTTCTCGATATGGACATGCTGATCGTTTGGATAGGATAGCACGGGAGCCTCATGGATCAATTCGCCTTTTGCAATATCACGAGTTGCGAATATCCCTCTATTGAATTCACCATCGCTAATTTCAGAAGTTTTAACTTCGATCATTTTTTTCACCTGCTCGCTTTATTACATTGTTGTTCTTCATCCACTAGCATGACGGTTTTTTAAAAGAAATGCAAATATATTATAAAAATCCATATTTATTTCAAGGAATTTAGTGGTTTAGGGCCTATTCGAGATGGAAAAATCCACAGAAAATAAAACATTCTACCTATAAACTATGTAAGGGAGCATGCCTAATTATCCATAATCAAAGCTTTGTTCAGCTGAGTTACTCACATCAGAAAATTGTTAACCATCCGAATAGTGATTTAAGTACTATCTATCGGAAAGTAGTTTCTTTTTCCTGAGCAAAAATACCTGGTTAAATTTTTAGAAAAATCAGGATTTTTGATGGATTTTGTTGAAGAATGATTCAAATTATGATGTGGATAAGAGATCAGTCGGATATACACTGGTTCTCGATAAAGGCAAACCTGGTGAAAACCAGCGACGCAAAGCTAAAGGGGCTACGGCAATCCATTGCTAAGCCAGCCAGCTACCGAAAGATCAGGGTGAATTACATGAAATATGTATTCAGCGAACCCCCTTTCGGTAAAGGCGGGGTTATTTTTGTACAGTTGGAGGTGAAAAGCGAAATGAGACTTGTGAACGAAGCGAACGGCAAAGAATTGGCAGCGGATGTAAAAATAGCAGATACCTTTTTCAGCAGATTCAAAGGGTTGATGCTGACAGAAAGCTTGCCAGAAGGACACAGTCTCTATATAAAGCCCTGCCGGTCCATCCATACCTTTTTTATGAACTATTCCATCGATGTTCTTTACATCAACGAGAACGATGAAATTGTAGGCGCGGACGAACAACTTGAGCCTGCGAAAATGGGAAAGCGCTGCAAAGGTGCGTATTCCGTATTCGAGCTTCCAGAAGGCACGATCCGGAATAGCGGAACGAAAGTCGGTCATTCTATCAAACTAATAAAATGAAAAGGGGTTTTAGACAATGAAAGCAAAAATGAAAGCACTATTCACAGAAGAACAAGGACAAGGTATGACTGAGTACGGTTTGGTACTTGGGGTTATTGCGGTAGCGGTTGTTGGGATTTTGGCTGCTCTTCGTACAGAGATTGTTACTATGTTTAATGAAGTTCTTACAGCAGTCAAAGGGGCTGAAACAGGAAATACCACACCGTAACATCCTTGTGGAACATCACGATAAACTACCGATACCCGATAAGGACTCATTCATTATTTATATAAACCGACGATAATTTGTTAGATACAGAATACGCCAGTCAGAGGTACAGGCAAACAGCCTCGCGTTGAGAAACGTGAGGCTTTTTTAAAACTCCTCACTGAAATGAGGTAGATCGATGTTAGTCGACTTTTTATTGATAACTTTAATAGTGATTTGTGTCATAACCGATTTGAGAGAACGGAAGATTTATAACAAAGTTTTATTTCCTTTTTTACTAGCTGGCCTGGCTTTAAATACAGCCACTGATGGAATCCAGGGCCTCACCTTTGCTCTTGCAGGAACAGCAGTTGGTTTCTCTATTTTGCTGATTCCCTATTTGCTCGGAGGCATGGGAGCTGGGGATGTGAAACTGCTTGCAGTGGTGGGGAGCTTAAAGGGAGCTGTATTTGTATTGACGGCGGCTGTGTATATGGCGCTGGCTGGAGGGATTATGGCGCTGTTGATCCTGTTTTTCAGGAAGGGTGCCATAAACAGGCTAAAACAGATCGGCATGTTCCTGGGCGGGCTGCGAAGCGGTATGAAAGTCCCGCATGGACTGGATAAGGAAGCCTTGAACACGACCTATCCATATGGAGTGGCGATCGCGATTGGAGCTTTGGCTGCCATTGTGTTTCCAGCTGGAGGAGGATTGTTTTGAGACGTGATGAGAGAGGGCAATCACTCGTTGAGACGGCCCTTGTTCTGCCGGTTCTTTTACTGCTGTTGGTAGGCATTTTGGATTTCGGAAGGATTATGTATTCTTATGCCCATCTTCATATGGCGGCCCAGGAAACCGTCAGGGTGGGAGGTCTCGGTAAAAGTGATTCTGAAGTTACTGCTTTTGCCAGGGATTACGTACAGCTGAATGAAATTGATAAATTGGCCATCTCGATTTCCCCTGGAGAATCGGGACGTGTTGCTGGTGACTATATAACTGTGAAGCTGGAATATCCTTATCAATTTTTCACTCCGTTTATATCCAGCCTGTTTTCTTCATCCTTGACGATTACGGCGGAGTCAACGATCAGAGTGGAGTGAGGAGGAAAAAATGGCAAGAAGATGGTTAGCGGATGAATCAGGAAACACCATTCTTTTGGCGGCCCTTTCGATGTTTGTCATCCTTAGTATGGCCGGTCTTGCAATTGACGGCGGGATGGTATATATGACGAAGGCGGAGCTGCAGAAAACGGCTAATGCGGCTGTCCTTTCTGGAGCACAGGAGCTGACAAACAACGAAGCGAAGGTTGAAGAGGTGGTACGAAGCATCGTTGCAGCCCATAAAGATGGCTCAAATATAGACAATATATCAATATACATGGAGAAGAAAGTCGCTATTGATTTGTCCAAAAAGGTAGACCTCGCTTTCTCAAAATTACTTGGCTTTGAAACTGTCGATGTCAAAGCGCATTCTGCTGCCGAGTTAAGGACGATGGGACGGGCAGAAGGTGCAGCACCGCTTGGCATCGATGACAGCATCCCCTTGGAGTTTAATAAGGAATACCAGCTGAAAGTGGATACTGGCGGAGTGGAATATGGGAATTTCGGCGTCCTTGCCCTGGGCGATACAGGAGCCCGGCCGTATGAAGAAAACCTCCGTAATGGCTATCAAAACGAGCTTTCTGTAGGGGATATCGTCATCACACAAACAGGTAATATTGCCGGTAAGACAAGGGAAGTGGTCAAGGAAAAAGTGAATTCGTGTCCCGAACTCCCAAGGGATATAAATTCGAGGAACTGTTCAAGGATTCTGCTTGTCCCTGTCTATAAACCATACAGCACGGATGTCAACCAGGTAAAAGAAGTGAAAATTACTGGTTTCGCTTATTTCTATATTACCGATCCAATGGACAGCCATGACACTTCAATCAAGGGGATATTCATCAAGCGCGCAGGAACGGGTTTTGAAGGTGAAACGGCCGCCTTTAAGGGCGCATACAGCATTCGAATAACGGAGTAGGTGATCAAATATGCGGTCAAAGCTTGTTTTGGTCCTCGCATTAGTAATGGGTATAGTAACGACATTTTTATTCTTTCAATATATGAATCAAGTGAAAGCTGAAAAGGCGATGAACAGCAATTTGGTGGAGATTGTTGTCGCCAAAGAAAAAATCCAGAAAAATGAGCAAATCACATCCGCAAAACTGGGAACTGCGATGGTTCCTGAAAAGGCATTGCACGCCAACTCCATTAAAAGCTTTGGTGATGTTGAGGGGAAGCTGGCTAACGCTGAGATTGAGCAAGGCGAGCCAATCCTTTCCCACCGGCTGGGATCCCAGACTGCAGAACATATCTATGTTTCGAGAAAAGTCAGGGATGGCTATCGTGCTGTTTCAGTGGGGGTTAATTTAAATCAATCAACTGCGAACCTGATTGAACCTGAAGATGAAGTCGACATTATGTTCTCTAAAAAGCTTCCGGGACAGGAAGGGAATGTTGAGTCTAAAATCATCTTGGAAAAAGCAAGGGTACTGGCGGTTGGGCGAAAGATGGTCCTGCCTGAGGATACACAAGAGCCTTATGCCGAATATACGTCAGTTACGGTAGAACTTAAGCCAGCGGATGCTTTAAAACTTGTCAATTCAGCCGAACAAGGCAATATCCATTTCATGCTGCATAAGCGGCCGGTCATAGCGGAAAACGAAGCTGCAAGCGACAGCGAATAGGATTGAAGAAGATGGAGGGTGACCAATCATGGAAAACGCGAATGAACTGCAAATACATGAAAAGAAGCCGGCTAAGTTGAAACGAGGCGAGCTTATTGCCGTTTGCAGTGCAAAAGGCGGGATTGGTCGCACGGTCCTGACGGTCAATCTGGCTGGAGCTTTAGTGAAGAAAAATATATCTGTAGCGATATTGGATGGAGACTTTCAATTTGGTGATATCGGGCTAGCCATGGATTTGAAGTCTGCTTTTACCATTAAAGAAGTGATTGAGGGAATGAGTACTCTTGATGAACATTCACTGGCAGGCTACATGTCCAGGCATGAAAGCGGAGTGAAGGTCATGGCGGCTCCGGACCGCCCTGAGTATGCAGATCTAGTCACGAAAGAAGCAGTCGATCAAATCCTCGACCTGATGCTGCTGAATTATGACTATGTGGTCGTCGATACATCTGTAGGCCTTAATGATCATACAGTCCATATCGCTGAAAAAGCGGACCAAATCATGGTTATGGCCAATCTTGAGATGACAGCATTGAAGAATACCAAGCTGATGCTCGAGACGTTCGATATCCTTGAATTGAAAAATAAAGTCACACTCGTAGTGAATCGGGCGAACATGGAGAGCGTGATCCAGGCAGCAGATGCGGCCAGGATTCTTGGTTACGAGGATCCTGTATATATACCAAATGACTTTCAAACATGCTCACAATCACTTAATATTGGAATTCCTTTTGTCATCAACCAGGGCAAGACCGATGTAGCCAAAGCCATTTTTAAAATGGCAGAGAGAATCTCGAGCAGGCGGGAAATTACCTTGTTCAAGGAAGCGAAAGGACCTTCTTTCCTATCAAAACTAATTGGCAGAAAACGCATGAAGGGAGGAACAGCATAATGAGCCTTCTGAACCGCATCCAGGAAAGGACACAGCAAGTCGAAGGAGTAGAAAGCCAGCACGACGAATTTGTTGCCCAGGCTAATCCGCAGCAAAAGGTTGACATCCGGTCTGTGTTCAGGGAACCACATAAAAAAGAGGCTGTCAGTCCGGAAATCCAAAGAAAGCAGGATAAGCACCAGGAGCTTAAAAACCTCATTCATAAAAAGATTCTTCAAGACTTTAAAGATGCACCTGTAGAGGACATCATTCCTCAGCTAGATGCGATGGCGATTGAAATCATGAAAGAGGATGAACAATTCAGGGGCAGCATTGACCGGAAAAAGGTCGTCGATGAACTGAGGAATGATTTGACGGGGTTTGGACCGATCAACCCGCTTTTGATTGATGAAGATGTCAGCGAGGTTATGGTAAATGGACCGGCTCAGGTTTATTGTGAACGAAAAGGGAAGATTGAGCTGACTTCAATCATGTTCAGAGACGAAGAGCATGTCATGAGCATCATTGATAAAATCGTTGCTCCTCTTGGCAGGAGAATCGATGAAAGCTCACCGATGGTCGATGCGCGGCTCCCGGATGGTTCGCGTGTCAACGCGATCATTCCTCCGCTGGCATTGAATGGGCCGACAGTTACAATCAGGAAGTTCTCGAAGGATCCCTTTCAAATTGAAGATTTGGTCAACTTCGGGACACTTAGCAATGAAATGGCGATTTTTTTAGAGGCCTGTGTAAAAGCAAGGCTTAATATATTCGTCTCCGGCGGAACGGGCTCCGGAAAAACCACTACGCTCAATGTATTGTCCAACTTCATCCCTCATGATGAAAGGATTATCACAATCGAGGATGCGGCTGAGCTTCAGCTGGGGCAGGACCATGTCGTCTCACTGGAATCAAGGCCGCCCAATATCGAGGGGAAGGGTTCAATCACAATAAGGGATCTTGTAAGGAACTCGCTTCGGATGAGGCCGGACCGGGTCGTAATCGGTGAGGTCCGCGGTGCCGAAGCCCTGGATATGCTTCAGGCTATGAATACCGGACACGATGGTTCTCTGGCAACCGGTCACTCCAATAGCGCAAGGGATATGATTGCCCGTCTGGAAACGATGGTGCTGCTTGCAGGTGTTGAGCTCCCGGTGAAAGCAATCCGCGAACAGATCGCTGGAGCACTTGACGTGATTATCCAGCAATCACGCTTGAAGGATGGTTCCAGAAAAATAACAAGCATTACCGAGGTACAGGGAATGGAAGGTGATGTCATCGTCCTTCAGGATATTTTTTCGTATAAACAACAAGGGGTGGATGATAACGGTAAGATCATTGGCCGCCTGATCCCGACAGGTGTCCGGCCTAAGTTCTATGAGCGCCTTGAAGCATCAGGAATCCACATTCCAGCAAATGTCTTTATCGAAGGCGAGGAGTGGGGAGCATGATCTATATCCTTACCGCCCTGTTCATGATGACAGTATTTTTGCTTTTTTACTCGATTTTTCATCGAATCTTTCTTTCGGACAAGCGTCTGGAGAAGCGGATTGAAAAGTACCTGGCCAGTTCAGGGACGAAGCTTGACCGGAAGCAATATGATTTGATGGTTTACTACCAAATGACAAAGCAAAAGGTCAGGAAAAACATGCTGACCAAGGAGAAGAATTCGAAGTTTGAGACCATGCTCAGAAGGTCAGGACTTCCGCTTAAGCCTGAGGAATATATCCTATTCAAATGGCTGTCAGCAGGAGTCACAGGATTTTTTATGCTCCTTGTTTCTGGCAACATACTCCTCATGGTTGTCGGCTTTTTCATTGGATTTTTGTTGCCGGGCTGGTATGTAAAAAAGAAAATCAAGGAACGAATCGTGAAATTCAACGAGGGGCTTCCAGATATGATTTCCACGATTGTCGGGTCTTTAAGGGCCGGGTTCAGCTTCCAGCAGGCTTTGAAAACAGTGATAGAAGAAGCGGGTTCACCGATAAAGGAAGAAATGGACAGTGTCATCAAAGAGATGCAATATGGAGCCAGCCTGGAGGATTCCTTGAATGAACTTAAAGAGAGAATGCCCAGCGAAGATTTGGATTTAATGATCCAGGCAATTTTGATTCAGCGCCAGGTAGGAGGAAATCTCGCGACGGTGCTTGATAAAATTGTCCAGACCATCAGGGAGCGGACGAAAATCCACAGGCAGATCTCTTCTCTGACTGCTCAAGGCAGACTATCGGGAATTGTCATTGGTTTGCTCCCGATCATTCTGGCATTCGTCCTTTATTTAATCGAACCTGAATATATCGGCACGCTCTTCCGTCATCCAATAGGAATTGCATTGACGGTCGCCGGCATTTTCTCCGGCATCATTGGATTTGTACTGATCCGCAAAATTACGGCAGTCGAGGTGTAGGGATGCTATATTTTACATTTTTCTTAACGATTTCATTAGCCATCTATGGACTGTACTTAATGCGGGCAGAAAAGGCCATCCACGTGAAAAAACGTATGTCAACCTTCGTCAGCCGCGTGAAGGAAGAGAGTTTGGATGCCACAGAAAAGCCCAGCAATGCTTCCTTATATGAACGAATCGGAAAGCCGTTGATGCATGATTTCAAAAGAAGCTTTAAGCGGAGGATGCCAGGCGAAAAGGAAGCGAAAATCGAGACGAAGCTTCAGCTGGCCGGAAGTCCTTTTGGAATGTCACCTGTTGACTTCAGGCTGGTGCAAATTTCCCTCGTGCTGCTGCTCCCGCTTTTGGCAGGCGGATATGGGGCCGTCCTCAAGGCAGGCTATGCAGGGATCATCCTGTTCCTGCTGATAGGCCTTGCAGCCGGCACTTTCCTGCCGCACTACTATTTAAGCATCAAGAAAAAGGCAAGGAATAAAAGCGCTTTGAAAGAACTCCCCGATATCCTTGACCTATTGACGGTCAGCCTGGAAGCAGGACTTGGATTTGATTCGGCCGTCAGCAAGGTCGTGTCGAAAAAGAATGGCGTCCTGTCTGCCGAATTCCATCGGAGCCTTGAAGAACTGAGACTTGGCAGAACGAGGAGAGAAGCGCTTACCGGAATCAAAAACAGGATAGAAGTCGAGGAAGTACGAGCTTTCATCAGCAGCATCCTCCAGGCTGAAAAGCTGGGAATTGGTATGGTGCAGGTTCTCCGTGTCCAGTCGAATGAGGTTCGGGAACGCCGGAGGCAGCGCGCCGAGGAAGAAGCAATGAAAGCCCCGGTGAAGATGCTGTTTCCTCTAGTCCTGTTTATTTTTCCAAGCTTGTTCATCGTCTTGCTTGGCCCGGCGCTGATCCAGTTCCTGCAAACCTTCTCAAAATAAAAAATCGCAAGCTCATTGGGCAGCCCCGACAAGTGCATGAGATAGACATTAATTATTATTCCAAAAGGCTCTTTTCTCAAACTTTGCTGCTATTTGACTACAAAATAGAATTGAATGACCTATTTTTCTTCGTAAAGTTGATTCTTTTGTAAGAAAAGAGCATGCAAACTTAATACCGACCTGCAAAATGGCCTTATATTGCGTTAAAATCGGCTTTAGGATTTTAACAACAATCTTTACGAAAACAGCCTTCCAAAAAAAAGGCGGACTGGCTTGTTTGCGGCCAGTCCATCCTTATTTTTTAGTGATTTTTGAAGGGTTATTGATTTTATAAGCGACCGAAACATCGAGGAGCATAGACTCATCTTCTACGTCTTTGCCTTTTGGAAGGCTTTTTTTGACGATTTTTCCGTCGAATTCAAGCTGCTGTCCAGGCTCGAGCTCGTGCTTTTTCAGTGTTTTGCTGTGTGAGCCCCATGCCAGGCCAACCTCGATTGCTTCTTCCTGCTCAATTCGGACATTTTCGAACACGACTACTTCGTCATTATCCTCATTGAAATGGTTCCAGCTTAGCGCAAACTGCTTCACCGTCGCGGTAAAATGGACTTTTTCCTCTGGCAGCACTAATTTAGGAGCCTTTTCCTTTTTCGCTTTTTCCTTTTTTACAGGAGTTTTTGCTTGCGCTTCTGCTGCCGCAGGAGCCGCTGTTTTAGGCTTCTCCTTCTTCGCTACTAAAGCTTCACTTCCATCCCCGGAGACTGGAGTGATGATTTCCTTCCCGAAGCCGGAAGACTGCATCTCCTTGAGGTATGCCGGGTGGATACAAGTTAAGTTCCCATCCGGAAATTCAATCACAAGAGTATTCAATTCAGCTGTTTCACCGAATATTTCATACCCCTTTATCGTAACAAGACAATGCTGGTATCTGTCTTTATACCAAAGCTCTTTCTTCGTGCTCAAACCCCATTCTTTGACCTTCTCGAGATAATGAGCTTCATCCTCAAATTGTTCATACATGCCCTTAGGCGGGATATATTGAGTTAAATGCGACTGGCTAGTGCCTGCAGCTGAGTTTGCCATCTGTCCACTTCCTTTCAAGACTATTTTACATTTTGCTTGC
Source organism: Bacillus sp. ISL-45 (assembly GCF_018613195.1). Classification (GTDB taxonomy): domain Bacteria; phylum Bacillota; class Bacilli; order Bacillales; family Cytobacillaceae; genus Mesobacillus. The sequence continues at coordinate 84,325 of NZ_JAGGQQ010000013.1, read as the reverse complement.
CAAGAAAAAAAGTGTGAGAGCTAATGTAATCCAATCTTGGCGAAAACATTTTCCGTCTTATAGATGCATGCCCTTCCATATTGACTGTTTCCTGAATTAATTAATAAGAGGGAAAAATTCACATGTTAATTGACAGAAGTAAGGAGGAACATTGTGAGCACTGAATATGTTGAAAAGCTTTTAAAGGATATCCAGGTGAAAAATGTAGAAAATGGTGACGTAGAAGTAATCAATAATTCTCCACTTGAGCTAATGGGGAAGGGGCGGCAGGGAGCCGTGTTCCGATACTCAAAGGATATTTGCATAAAAGTGTACGGGAACAAGGAAGATTGTGAACGGGAACATTATGCGATGTACTTAGGGCAGAAATCTGATCTATTTCCCCTTCTGTATGCCGCTGGTGATAATTACATTGTAATGGAGATAGTAAAGGGGGTTGATTTACGCGAGTACCTACAATCCCAACCTTTGACAGAACAGTTATCCTATAAATTGATAGAGTTGCTGATCACATTTAAAGAGGTTGGCTTTGACCGGATCGACCATCATAAAAGACAAATATATATTCAACCGGACGGCAATCTGAAAGTAATAGATGTAGGGAGGACTGTTTGGAGAAACCGTGTTTATCCTTATCCTCGGAAATTATTAAACTCACTCGGGAAAGAGAACAAGGCAAAATTTCTACACCATGTAAAATTGCTGGCACCCGAGCTTTATGAAGAATGGGAATACTATATGAGGATGGAAAAATTGTCACGGGAAATTTATCAGCTCTTGCTTAAAAAGAAATCAAACAAAGATGTACTAAGTAGTTTAAGCAAGAAGGTCTTATTGACCAATGATGAACAGATGCATGTCAGCCAGCTCGAAAGCCTTATCAGGAAGGTCTTTAAAGAGGAATGGGTGAAAACAATGCTTGCTAAAGGATATGAGCCGGACCGGGTGATGGATGCAATCGACAAACATTGGGAAAGAGCAGAAAAAAGATTTGCTAAAGGAACAGATATTGACAAAGAATCTGATGAAAATAAAGATTAATATTCTAGTTTTATAGTAGTGTAAGGAATTAAATTCTGTTCAGGAGGCGCCCAATCTTTTTCGAGGAGCTACCAATATGAAAATATTAGTGATCTGGAGGCTGTTAACTGTCGGCGGGGTCAATGCAGGCTGGAGGAATCGGGCGATTTTTTTCAAAAAGCATGGAATCGATACAGAATTTTTGTATACGACTGATCATGGCGGACTTCACATCATGAAGGATGTCGCTCCCGTATATTTAACCAGGGATCAGCGGGAAATTGTCGATATCATTCAGAATAACGCATACGATGCGATTATTGTAGTGGATACTGGTGCTGCCTATAAATGGCTGAAAAAGGCTGATTATTCAGGACCGGTCATCATAGAAGCCAGGACACCAGAGATCATCAAGCTTGAACCACATATTAAATCGTTCAACGGAATTAACCCTGTATCGATTATCGTGCCATCGAATTATCAAAAAAGAATTGTATCGATCCTGACTGAAGCAGAACCAGTCAATGTCATCTACAACGGAGTTGATACTTCCTTCTTCAGGCCATTGGCCGAATCCGAGATTGACAGTAACAGTGCTCCTCTGCTGCCGGAGAACAAGAAAGTCATCGGCTGGATTGGCAGGCTTGATAAGCGTAAAAATTGGCCTATGCTGATCGAGGTTGCCAAGCGAATAAAAAGTGAACGGAATGACGTGGAAATATGGGTAGTTGGAGGCGCCCAGAGTGTGCAAAGGGAAGAGTTTGCAGCAAAATGGCGGGAAGAAAACCTCACTGATATAGTCAAGTGGTTCCCAGTCATTCCGTATCAACAAATGCCGCATGTATATGCGAAAATCCGAAAGTCTGGAGGATGTACACTGGCTACCACGAAATCCGAATCGTTCGGCAATACTTTTATTGAATCGATGGCATGCGGTGTCCCGGTAGTTGCATCCAATATGAGGCCAGTCACTGAGCTGGTTATTCAAGGACAAACCGGCCGCCTGTATCGAGGTCAAAATGTGGATGATGCAGTAAAGCAGCTTTATGGCATCCTTGACCACCCGGAACTGCATAAAAAAATATCGAACACAGCCACTAAGCATGTTCAAGAGCATTTTACCATCGAAGTAGTGGCAGAACAGTATATTGATTTGTTATACGAAATTGTCCACGGTGATAGAACGGGAGTGATCGAGCATTGATACAGCCCGTTACTTACCGCAGAAAATTCGAGGGTAAATCCAACGCGCATTTAATTACTTTTGACGATGGCAGGAACTACGTCGTGAAATTTTTTCAGGAAGGGTTTGAAAAGACTCTGCCAAATGAATGGGTTTCCTATTGTTTGGCCAGATACCTGGGGCTTCCAGTGCCCTTCGCCCAAATTATTGTAATTCCACAGTCGTTCATTTCTGAGATTCCCGAACTCTCTCAATTGGCTGCTTCCCAATATCAATTTGCATCCCTATATGTTCCAGGCTGTCTTGATGGACATCAGGTGCCCGATGTGCCAGGCATTATCAACCCAGAGACACTGGCGGGCATCATTGTATTTGATTATTGGCTCAGCAACCGTGACCGGACTCGCAAGAATATTCTTTTGCAGGAAGAATCAGCTGACTCTTATCGTTTGTGGATAATTGACCAGGCAGAAGTAATGGGATCGTATAATTGGCAGCTTCCTGATTTACAAAAAATGAATAATAAAATGATGAAAAGCGCTACCCACAAACTTATGGCGAGTTTTGTGGAGGACGAAGGGGAATTTGCCGACTATATTGAACTTATCCAGACAATGCCCATTTTCTTGATAGAAGAAATAGTATCCGTAATCCCTGATGACTGGAAGGTCTCGAAGGATGAGAAAAAGGCCATTGTCACTGCATTGGTGAAAAGGCGGAAAAAACTTTTGCCGAAGCTGATAAAGCAGTTTATCAAAAAAGTATATTTACCCTACTATAAAAAGCGCCACTGACTCCTAGCCTTTTGCCGGGAGTCTTTTGGGCGTGGACCCGTACAAATCATTCCTAATGGAGTCTATTTTCAAAATGATAGGCCTTTAACGTGACCGGATTCTCTCCTATTGAATATAAAAGACTATGGAATTGAAAAGGAGGCAGCATATGAGAATCCGTAAAGCCATTATCCCGGCAGCAGGACTCGGGACTCGATTTTTGCCGGCAACCAAAGCGCAGCCAAAAGAAATGCTGCCGATTGTTGATAAGCCGACAATTCAATATATTGTCGAAGAAGCAGTAGCCTCAGGAATAGAGGAAATTATCATCATCATCGGCAGGGGAAAAAGATCGATAGAAGATCATTTTGATAAATCGTATGAACTGGAAGATGCATTATTAAGAAAGAATAAACTTGCTATTTTAGAAGAGGTCCAAAATATATCCAGCCTTGCAAAAATCTATTATGTCAGGCAAAAGGAAGCTCTTGGATTGGGGCACGCAATCCTTTGCGCCCAAAGCTTCATCGGCAATGAACCGTTCGCCGTTTTGCTTGGCGACGACATTGTAATGTCGGAAACCCCATGCTTGAAGCAAATCATCAATGTATTTGAATACTGCAATAGCTCAGTCGTAGCGATTCAAAAAGTTGCAGATAGTGATGTCAGTAAATATGGAATCATCAAGCCAAAGGGGGCGAACCTCGAGCCAAATCTGTTCTATATTGATTCACTGGTAGAAAAGCCTTCGAAAGATGAGGCACCTTCAAATTATGCAATAATGGGACGCTATGTACTGAGGCCGGAAATTTTTGAGGTACTGGCAAAGACTCCAGCCAGCCATGGGGGAGAATTGCAGCTGACGGACGCAATCAATGAACTCAATAAGCGCCAGGCGGTGTTGGCGTATCACTTCGAGGGCAGGCGGTACGATATCGGGGACAAAATCGGTTTCATCAAGGCAACGGTTGATTTCGCACTGCAAAGGGAAGATACAAGAGATGATGTCATTGAGTATTTGAAAGAAGTGTACGAGATGCCGGACATGAAGAGAGAGTGTGACTGACATGAGGGTCGCAGTACTTGGAACAGGTTATGTCGGGCTGTCCACAGGAGTCTGCCTGGCGGAAATCGGACACAATGTAATTTGCATAGATGTTGATGAAAGGAAAATAGAGCTTCTTAAGGAAGGAAAGTCCCCGATTTATGAACCCGGTCTAGAAGACCTTCTCAGTAAAAACTCCTCTGCAGGGAGACTCGCTTTTACTACCTCCCATCAGTATGCATTGAGCCACGCAGATATTATCATAATCGCCGTTGGTACCCCTCAAAGTGACGACGGGCAGGCGGATTTAAGCTTTCTTGAGCAAGCCGCAAAGGATCTCGCTGAACATATAGTCAGGGATTGTATTGTTGTAATTAAAAGTACGGTGCCAGTTGGGACAAATGAATATTTTGAAACACTGTTATTGGCGCAGCTGAAAAATAAAGTTGACATCAAGATGGTCTCCAACCCGGAGTTCCTGCGGCAGGGATCAGCCATCGAGGATACATTGAAAGCTGACAGGATTATCATTGGCTCTGACGATGCGGGTGCCTCTAAAAAAATCCGAGAGATGTACCGGCCGCTGAACGTCCCATTTTTATTGACGAATGTGAGAAGCGCTGAAATGATCAAATACGCTTCCAATGCATTTTTGGCGACAAAAATCAGTTTTATCAATGCAATCGCCAATCTATGCGAAGCCGCAGGAGCTGACGTCGATGATGTAGCGAAGGGGATGGGCTTAGATAAGCGGATTGGTTCCGCCTTTTTAAAGGCGGGAATAGGGTATGGCGGATCCTGTTTTCCAAAGGATGTAAAAGCCATGCTGCATACCTCAAGGAATCTAGGGGTCCCATTTTTATTATTGGAAGAGACAATTGCCATCAATGATCATCAGCATGAGCTGCTTGTAACTAAGGCATTGAAACGATTGGGAGAATTAAAGGGTAAGAAAATCGCCATGCTCGGCCTTTCCTTCAAACCGAATACGGATGATATGAGGGAAGCTCCGTCAATCAAAATTGCACGCTCCTTGACTGCTTCAGGGGCTGAAGTTGCAGCCTTTGACCCAGTTGCAGCCAGCAATGCAAGGAAGGTCATTGGTGACATCATCACTTACGTTGACTCCGCAGCAGAAGCTGCTGAAGAGGCAGATGCTTTGTTTATTGTCACAGAATGGGAAGAATTCACGGAGCTTGATGTCAAAGCTCTATTGGATAACATGAAAAAGCCAATTATCTTTGACGGCAGGAACTGTTTAGATGAAGCTGCCCTCAAAGCATGCGGGACAATTGAATATTATCCAGTCGGGCGGCCGGCGATTATTTTAAAGGGGGATGATTAAGTTCATTCCTTTTTTTGTTTGGTTTGTGAATGTTACCAACTTGCTAACAATGAAGTCATGAAAGGTCTTTTTAAAATAGCGGATTGGGAATAGTAAGGGGGATTTAGAATGCACGGGAGGGAACAGGATTCATGAAGTTCAATCTGCAGCTTTTAACCGCCTTTTTTGGTTCGTTATTTGGTTTTATCATTATGTCTTATCTGGTACAGGCTGAACATCTGATGGTGTTCGACCGGGCTGTCATTGATGCAGTGCAGGGACTCGAAGCAGAGGGCCTGACTTCGGCCATGAAATTCTTTACCTATATTGGCTCCTTAAAATTGATCGTAATCCTGACCATTCCCATTTTCCTGTTTCTTTTTTACGTGTTAAAACACAGGCTGGAAATCCTTGTTTTCCTGTCTGTTGTATATATTACACCGATCTTGAACAGATTGCTGAAACTTTATTTTCATCGGGCACGCCCGGATTTTCACCGGCTGATCGATATAGGTGGCTACAGTTTTCCAAGCGGCCATGCGATGAATGCTTTTTCTTTTTACAGCATTCTTGCTTTCCTGCTCTGGCGCCATGTTCCCTCCCGGATTGGGAGAGTAGCTGTCATCATACTCAGCGCTTTTATGATCTTAGCGATTGGGTTGAGCAGGGTTTATTTAGGCGTCCATTATCCAAGTGATATCATTGGCGGTTTTATTGCCAGCGGTCTGTGGGTGGCAGCTGTTATTTGGTTTTCCCAAAGATATAAAGAGAAGCTGGAATTATCGAAACGTGCACACTGACAATATGCTGTTTTTTCGTTTTAACAGGCCGGAGAACGGGAATGAAATGAAAGATGCCAAAATGGATTACATAACATATTTCTCTCACATTTATACTGTATAAAGGATTAGGGTCAGAGACTGCGCAAAAATGTGATAAAGTGAACAAATTTTCGAGGTGACTTATGTATAAAAAACAAGAAAGAATGCTTATGTGGCTTGCTTTTATTGTAGCGGCAATCATGGGATTGTCTTTTATCGGCCGAATTTTTGCTGGATAGAAAAGGGGTATTGAAAAATGGGGAATGAAGAATCAGTTTTTTTCAGCCGTGTCTTGACGGAGCTTACATTATCCTTCCATATCATTTATGCCACCATTGGAGTGGGAATACCGCTGATGATCATGATTGCTCAGTGGCTGGGAATCAAGAAACAGGATGAGCATTATATCCTGCTCGCAAGAAGGTGGACCCGTGGCTTTGTAATCACCGTTGCAGTTGGAGTTGTGACAGGGACGGCAATTGGATTGCAGCTGTCATTGTTATGGCCAAATTTTATGGAACTGGCGGGTAACGTGATCGCTCTTCCTCTGTTCATGGAAACCTTCGCGTTCTTCTTTGAAGCTATTTTTCTAGGAATCTATTTATATACATGGGATCGGTTTGAAAATCAGAAGAAACATTTGCTGCTGCTGATTCCGGTGGCGGTTGGGGCTTCTTTTTCAGCTGTGTTCATCACGATGGTTAATGCATTCATGAATGCGCCACAAGGCTTTGACCTTGTGAACGGCCAACTGGTCAATATCAATCCCGTTCTTGCCATGTTCACTCCGGCAATGCCGACGAAGGTCGCCCATGTGCTGGCGACAGCTTACATGACATCAGCATTTGTACTCGCTTCGATAGGCGCATTCCGGCTTTTAAAAGGATCCAATCATATCTACCATAAAAAAGCATTATTTTTAACGATGAAAATCGGTCTTATCTTTTCAATTGCTGCTGCGGTCATCGGTGATTTTTCGGGTAAATACCTCGCAGAATACCAGCCGGAAAAGCTGGCAGCAGCAGAGTGGCACTTCGAGACGCATGAGGGGGCGCCGTTGATGTTGTATGGTGTTCTTGATGACGGCGAAGTAAAATATGCCCTTGAGATTCCTTATGCACTGAGTATCTTGGCTCATAGCGACCCTAACGCTGAAGTTATAGGACTTAATGAATTCCCTGAAGATGAAATCCCGCCATTGTACATCCATTATCTGTTTGATGGAATGGTGACAATCGGGATGTGGATGATGGCCCTTTCGCTTGTCTATGTTGTGGGCGTGTGGATGAAATGGGGTTTTATCAGGGCAAGATGGTACCGCTGGCTGATTGTCTTCGGCGGACCGTTATCGATGCTAGCGATTGAACTTGGCTGGTGGTTCGCTGAAGTCGGAAGACAGCCATGGATCCTTCGAGGAATCATGAAAGTTGAGGATGCGGCGACCACAAGCGGACAGGTCGATTTGATGCTGCTTCTGTTTGCAGGTTTATACTTGATCCTGGCCATTGGCAGCACCGTTGTATTAACAAGGATGTTCAGGAAAAATACAGTTGAACAGGAACTGGAAGACAGGGAACTGGAGAAGGAAGGTGGATTTCGATGATGCTTGAGATAATAGGGATTTCAGTTCTTTGGCTCTTTCTATTTGGTTATGTCATCGTCGCTTCCATCGATTTCGGTGCAGGTTTTTTCAATGCTTACAGCTTGTTCAGGGGAAAGCAGCATATCCTGACAGGAATCATCCAGCGATATTTATCGCCTGTCTGGGAAGTCACGAACGTATTTCTTGTATTCTTCTTCGTGGGAATTGTCGGCTTCTTTCCTAAAACAGCTTATTATTATGGAACCATCCTGCTGGTGCCGGCGAGCATTGGAGTTGTTTTGCTCGCCATTCGCGGGGCATATTATGCGTTCACGACTTATGGGGGATTAAAGCATAAGAGATACACGTATTTATATGGACTCACTGGCTTGTTCATCCCTGCCTCTCTATCGATTGTACTCACGATTTCAGAGGGAGGCTTTGTGGAGGAAACTGGCTCGGGGATCGAGTTGGACTACTGGGCCCTGTTCACCAGTCCATTAACATGGAGCATTGTAATCCTGAGCCTGACTGCGGTTCTTTATATATCTGCCGTTTTTTTGACCTGGTATGCGAATAAGGCACAAGATGAACCGGCAACAGAACTGCTGCGGAAATATGCCTTGATTTGGTCTGTGCCGGCAATCGTTACGGCAACAGGCATCATCGTGGAACTTAGGGGCCATAACCCTGAGCATTACAGCAGACTGGTTGATTTATGGTGGCTGTTTGCCATCTCCTTCATCCTGTTTGTGGGAACCGTGTACCTGATTGGAAAACGGAAGGCATACGGGGTGGCGTTTGGACTATTGACCGGCCAATTCTTTATTGCCTTTTTTGCCTATGGTATTTCGCATTACCCTTATCTGCTTTATCCGTTTCTCAGCATATACGACAGCTTCACAAATGAAGCGATGGCCATTGCACTTATCATCGCGTTCATTGCTGGGCTTGGGCTTTTGCTTCCGTCACTGTACCTGCTGCTGAGGTTATTTTTATTTAATAAGGACTATGTTCAGGGGAAAAAGAACGACCACGCATAGGAGGTTTGAGAATGGCTGAATTCACGATGTTTTACGCTCCTTTCATTGTCATTATTGCGTCAATTATTGCATCATTCTGGCTGGCAGGGAAGGACGAAAAAGTGGAATAAATTTAAAGAGCTGTCATCCTTTGTTGTCCGGATGACAGCTCTTATTTGCGGATTATTACGAAAGCTTGCGCCACAAAGATGAACTAGAGACGACTGAGTCATTTTCAATGATCGCATAGGCAGCATTTGTGATGGCTTCAGGCAGATTTTCCCCCGTACCTTTGAACTGGTTAAAAGCGGCCTCTGAAACTCCGTTGGAGGAGAAGCTGTAGCACAATTTCTCCAATCTCTCGACAACCAGCATCGCATGGACAAGGTTCTGCTCCGGCTGGAATTCAGAGTCATTGATGAAAACGCCTTTTTCATAATCAAACCAGCGATCCCACCTGTTCAGCTTCCAACCCAAAATCCTTCGTGCAATTGCATCCGTTTTAGTCATCCATTCTACCTCTCTCCTCATCAATTTACCGTTCCTTGTTATATAACAGAATATTTAATTAAATTATATTACATAACAGAAGGGTTGTGCAATGATTAAAGATTTAATTTCTGAAATTTTATTTTGCAAAATGGAGCATCTTAAAACTGGGGGTGACAAATATGAGGGAAAAAGAAATCAGCCAGCCTAATATAAGGCTGGGAGGTAAAATCGCTAAAGAAAAAGGCCGTACGAACGGTGAGTTAGGTAATGACCAGGACATCAACTCCGGTAAAAGCCGTAATAAATAAGAAAGAGGGATAGCCATGACAAATCGCAACGATAACCGCGAACGGAAAAACAAATACCCTAACAATAAAGAGCGGAATATCTCCAAAGATGTAAATATTCGAAGTGAAATCACCCAAAAGGATCTAAAGGAATAATGGGAAGGGGGGAATCCCCCTTCCAGGAAAACAGCTTAAAGGAAGGAGTCAGCCAACAAAGTGTATGTCTTCACCTTATCCTCAAAGCTAAACAGATTGTTAATCACGATAAATTCATCCGTTCTGTAAACCTCGCCAAGTCTCAAAAGTTCGTCTCTAACTTTTTCTGGTGTACCAATAATCATCCGTTTTCGATTTTCCTTGATCCTGGAGCGATCGCTAGAAGTAAGTGGAGCATTCCTTGCCTCTTCCAACGATGGGATTCTTGTGTCCATTCCCTTTTCAACCCGTAAAAGCCATAAATCCTGGCTTAAAGCTAATTCTTCCGCCTTTTCCTGTGTTTCCGCGCAAACTACGAATACACACACATTTGCTTGAGGCTTATCGAGTAAATGGGAAGGTTGGAATTCCCGATAATATTGTTCCAGGGCCCGTTTGCCGTTAACTGGTGTAATGAAGTGGCCGTATGTAAAAGCTGTCCCATATTCTGCAGCGAGTCTCGCCCCCTTATGGGTTATTCCCAGCAGCCATATTTCTGGAGAACTAGATGCCTCAGGGTATGCTTTTACTTGATGGTAAGGATGGTCCGTTGGTAATTGATTTCTTAAAAATGCCTGAAAATCTCTAACCTGTCTCGGGAATTCATTTAAGCTTTTCCTCAGTCCATCAGTCAATGCAATCCTTGTTGTCGCTGACCCGCCTGGAGAGCGGCCTATTCCAGCATCAATACGGTTAGGGAACAAAGTCTCCAGAACTTTGAAGTTTTCCGCGACTTTGTAAGGGCTGTATTGCGGAAGCAGAACACCTCCTGAACCTACCCTGATTTTCTTCGTCCTGGAGGCTATATGGGATATCAATACTTCTGGGGAAGAACCAGCTATGCCATTGGTATTATGATGTTCAGCCACCCAGAACCTGGTGTACCCAAGTTCTTCAGCGATCTGTGCCAACTCCACCGTCTTCTGTAATGCCTGGCCAGCTGGATCCCCCTTGCTGATGACAGATTGGTCAAGTATACTTAATTTCATTTTAACACCCCGCTATATGGTTGCTTCTTCCATTATGGAACAAATTGTGAAAAGAGCAGGCCTTCAGTTTTAATGACCACTTATTATTAAACGCTGTTTTCGTAAAGATTGTTGTTAAAATCCTAAAGCCGATTTTAACGTAATATAAGGCCATTTTACTGGTCGGTATTAAGTTTACATGCTCTTTTCTTCCAAAAGAGTCGATTTTGTAAAGAAAATAGGTCATTACAATCCTTTTTTGAAGTCAATAGCAACAAAGTTTGAGAAAAGAGCCTTATTAAAAGAACATTAGAGCCCTTCTAACGGACAAAAATTGCGAAAAGGCCGATTGAATTGTCCGATAGAGCCTTTTTACAGTATTCCCCGGTCGTGTACAGACAAACTAGCACCAGCAGGATAGCCACTTGGAGTATCGACACTTTTAGCAGCATTAATTCTGATCCATCATCAATATTAAAAAGCGCAAGGTCTTTAAACATGATAGATTAGGGTGACAAGAATGGTGAAAATTATTAGAATATTAATAGATTTATAATAAATTTCATCGGGGGAGTCATGAAACCGAAAAAGCTTCCAATGTCCCTGCAAACAAAGATCATCGGATCAAATATTGTTAATACAGTATTTATCATTTTCATTTTCCTTGTCATATCATTGGTGATTGAGTATAAGCAGGTTGAAAAGCAGAGGGGAAACCAGGCTCTTCAATTGGCAAGAACCGTGGCTTCGATGCCTACCGTAATTATGGCTTTTGAGCGTAACGATCCTTCTGAAACTCTTCAGCCCCTAATGAATCAAATTAGACGGGAAACCGGGGCACAATTCATCGTTATTGGCAATAAAGACGGACTGAGATATGCGCATCCAGATGAGAAGAAACTTGGATTGTCAATGGTTGGAGGAGATAACAGTCCTGCATTAAAAGGTGAATTTTACATATCAAAGGCGAAGGGTTCTCTTGGGCAGTCCATCAGAGGAAAAGGTCCGATCAGGAATCTGCAAGGTGAGATCGTCGGCATCATTTCCGTTGGCTACATGATCACTGACCTGCAGGCGGACGCTCTTCAAAGGGGGAAAGAAATAGGATTCATTTCCTTGATCGTCGTGTTGATTGGTATAATCGCAAGTTATCTTCTGGCTAAAAACATCCGGAGGACTACCTTGGGTCTGGAGCCCCATGAGGTGACTTCGCTTTATCTCGAGCGGAATGCTATCCTTTATTCGATAAAAGAAGGAATCATCTCAGTCGATAAAGATGGTTATATAACAATGATTAACCAATCTGCTAAAGTATTATTAGATATACAAGAGGACAGTGTAAATCAAAAGATCGAAACGATCATCCCTAATACCGGTGTCTATCATGTATTGATTTCGGGAAAGCCGGATCGTGATCATGAAATTACATTAAGGAATAGGGATATGATCATCAATCGGACGCCAATATTTGAAAATGGTGAAGTAATCGGTGTAGTTTCAACATTCCGGGATAAAACCGAAATCAATAAGATGCTTGCAACTTTGACTGAAGTACAAAGGTATTCTGAAGATCTGCGGGCACAAACACATGAATTTTCCAACAAGCTATATGTACTTTCAGGTTTGCTCCAATTGGGCAAGCATGACGAGGCAATTGAAATGATCCAAGCAGAATCAGAAGTTCATGAAAGTCAAAACAAGATCATTTTTGACCAAATCTTTGATACGAAAATTCAGGCTCTGCTGCTAGGTAAACTTGGGAAAGCCTCTGAGAAAAAAATTCAATTCTTCATTGATGAGAACAGCAGTATGGGCCCTCTTCTGGCACATATACCTTATACAGATGTCATATCGATCATCGGCAACCTTATCGACAATGCCTTTGATGCAGTAGAAGGGATCAATGATGGCAGGGTGACCTTTTTCGCGATTGATCTGGGCGAGGATCTGATCATTGAGGTTTACGATAATGGTCCAGGGATTTCAGTAGGCGAAACGGATAAAATTTTCCAAACAGGTTTTTCTACCAAAGGCGAAGAAAATCGTGGCTACGGCCTGGCAATTGTTAAGCAGGCAATAGACAAATTGGATGGGAACATTGAGGTAGAATCCAAGCCTGGTAGGGGATCGGTATTGACCGTTTACCTGCCGAAAAAGAGATTAAGTACTGCAAATTAGAGTTGCAGGAGCTTGGAAATATAACAGGGAAAAGGGGTGGTGGAATGATCAAGGTAGCTATTGCTGAAGATGATTTCAGGGTTGCGTCAATCCATGAACAGTTTTTAGAAAAAATCGAGGGAGTCACGGTCGCAGGCAAAGCATTGAATGCCAGGGAAGCAATTGAACTGCTGGAAACTAAAGAAGTAGATGTGCTGCTGCTGGATAATTATCTTCCTGACCGAAACGGAGTATCCATACTGCCGGCTTTAAGAAAACGATTCGAGAATTTGGATATTATCTTGATTACTGCTTCTACAGAACGGAAAGTGGTGGAGCCCTCTATCCGCAACGGAGTAGTAGATTATATCATAAAGCCAGCCACTTTTGAACGATTCAGAGAATCTCTGGAAAAAGTATCCAGGCGCAGGCAGCTGATGGAAGCCAATGAGGAATTCAATCAGGCAATCATCGACAAGGTTATCACTGGCGGGCAAGCAGAAGCGGATCCTGAGCTTCTGCCAAAAGGAATCGACCCATTAACACTTGGAAAAGTAGAGGAAACATTGAGCATGCTTTCTAGCGGCATAAATGCAGAGATTTTAGGTGATCACCTAGGCGCGTCAAGAACCACAGCCAGGAGGTATTTGGAGTATTTAATTTCTGTCGGGAAAGCAAGAGCGGAACTGGAATACGGAATTGTTGGAAGACCCGAGCGAAAATATTATTTGGTTTAAGACATCTCCTCTTACGGGAGATGTTTTTTTATGAATTCATTTTTCCTTGCTGCTTACTCGTGAACAAAATGAACAAAATAGCCAAAAAGTTTTTTATGGAAGTAAAATTGTAAACGGTTACATTTTTATTATTCTGAATTATTATAGCGGATAAGGATGGAAGAAGATTTTTTTACAGGGGGGAAACAAAATGAAAAAGTTTTTAGCGACAGCTGCGGCATTCACAATGCTGTTGGCGGCAGGATGTTCGGACCAGTCATCTGGCGAGGGCAGTGCCACAGGGGAAAATGGAGAATGGAAACCGACTCAACCGATTGAAATCACGGCTCCAGCGGGACCTGGCGGTGGTTGGGATACAACTGCACGTATGGCTTCACAGGTTTTTGAACAGGAGAAAATTATTGATAAGCGCTTGCCGGTAGTGAACAAAGCAGGTGGAGGCGGAGCGATTGGCTGGGCATATATCGCTGGTAAGAAAGAGCGTAATCACAATATGTTCGTTGCCTCGCCACCATTAATTTTAGTACCTTTAAACGGGCAATCGGAGTACGGATATGAAGACTTCACTCCGCTTGCAAACATAATCGCAGACTACGGTGCTTTCGTTGTGAAAGCAGATGCTAAATGGAATAACCTGAACGATTTGTTCGAAGACATGAAGAAGGACCCAGCAAGCGTCAGCGTTATTGGTACATCATCACCTGGCAGCATGGACCATATGCAGTTCGTAAAAATTGCTAAGGCTGCTGGCGTTGATGTAACAAAGATCAAGTATATCTCTGATCCGGATGCTGGGGGTTTAACTGCTGTATTAAATGGAAGTGTCGATGTTTATACAACAGGAGTAGCTGAAACGATCGAACAAGTAAGAGCAGGCAAAATCAAGGTTCTTGGTATCACTTCTGAGGAAAGATTGGAAGGAGAAGTCCTATCTGACTTCCAAACAGCAAAGGAACAGGGGATTGATGAAACTTTTGTAAACTGGAGAGGCTTCTTCGGACCTTCAGGAATGGACCCTGCTGCTGTTAAGTATTATGAAGAGAAGTTCAAGGAGTTAAGCGACTCTCCAGCATGGGATGAAATCCGCAAGAAGTATGGATGGGGCGAACTTTACATGGATAGCGAAGAGTACAGCGAGTTCTTGAAAAAAGAAGCAGAAGACATGAAAAAGCTTCTTGAAGAGCTAGGGTTGGCTCGTTAACTTCCAGCCAGGAACTTTATTCAGGGATCTTTTCACTGAGACTTCTGAACTGAAAAATCACAAAAAATATGTCAAAGCATCGAATTTCGAAAAGAGCCTATTCGAGAGATAGAGCAGTCATCCCTGTTCTATCTTTCATTCTATTAAAAGAGGTGACCACCATTGCTAAGCAGGATCAATCAAAAAATCGCCGTCATTCTGGCAATTCTATCAGGCTTCTATTTGTTATTAAGCTATAACCTGCCGAAATACCCTAATGCCATTATCGATGCGGATGTTGTGCCAAAGGGTTTAGGATTCCTATTGCTGTTTTTCGCTGTCCTTCTATATTTTGATAAAAAAGAAGAGACTGAAGCAGAAAAGCTGAAGCGAACAATCACGAAGGAGAATGTTTTATTATTATTGTCCGTTCTTGTTTTCATCTTGATTTATATCTTCCTATTAGAAATCATCGGGTTTTTACTCATGACAGCTTTATTTATTTTTGGCTGTTCATTATTCCTTGGATATAAAAAGCATGTAGCGAATGCAATTGTTTCGGTTGCATTTTCCCTAGTTATATATGGACTATTCAACTATCTTTTGAAAATTAATCTGCCAGCAGGAATTATCCCGTTGTAAAAGGAGGGTAGAACATGGACGCATTTCAAGGTTTAATGACAGGATTTCAAGTGGCTTTTAGCTTAGAAGGACTCCTGTTTGTTTTTATCGGTGTTTTTGTAGGTACTTTCATTGGAATGATGCCAGGACTGGGGCCAATCAGTGCGATTGCCATCATGATCCCGATCACTTACACTATGGATCCCACGGTTGCATTGGTGATGATGGCCGGGGTTTATTACGGTGCTATCTTTGGAGGCTCAAGTTCCTCGATTCTCCTAAACGCACCGGGTGTTGCCGGGACTGTTGCAACAGCGTTTGATGGATATCCAATGGCCCAGCAGGGGAAAGCAGGAAAGGCACTGGCCATTGCGGCGATTGCCTCGTTTACTGGCGGAACAGTCAGTGTCATTCTGCTCATGCTATTCACGCCAATTTTATCAGCTGTGGCGGTATCGTTCGGGCCAGCAGAATATTTTGCTCTAATGTTCCTCGGTCTGACTGCCATTTCAAGTTTGTCTGATGGGTCAACTATCAAGGCATTCATTTCAGCGACGCTTGGTTTCATGGTTGTGACGATCGGGATTGACAGCCAGACAGGGACAAGCAGGTTCACATTCGGGAATCCGAACCTCCTAGAGGGAATCGACTTCCTGGTCATCGCGCTTGGTTTGTTCGCTCTGGCTGAAGTCAGCACACTTGTGTTGAATCGAAAAGACAGTTCAATGAGTGACAATAAAGAGATTGGCAGCCTGCGCTTGTCGAAGGAAGATGTAAAGGAAATGAGCGGGCCAATGGCGAGGCAGTCTTTCCTGGGCTTCATCATCGGGGTCTTGCCAGGAGCTGGAGCAACGATTGCTTCGTTCATTGCTTATATCACCGAAAAGAAGCTTGCGAAAAAACCAGAAGAATTTGGGAAAGGATCAATTAAAGGACTTGCAGCGCCTGAAACAGCGAATAATGCGGCTACCGGCGGAGCATTCGTGCCGCTTCTCAGCCTGGGGATTCCTGGTTCGGGAACAACAGCGGTTCTACTGGGAGCATTTTTGGTACTCGGTGTACAGCCAGGACCGTTGTTGATTCAGGACCGCCCCGAAGTATTCTGGGGAATTATTGCGAGTATGTATATCGGGAACATTTTCTTGTTGATACTCAACCTCCCGTTGATACCATACATTGCGAGAGTACTAAGGATCCCGCGGCCGCTCCTGATCTCGCTTGTGATCATTTTCAGCTTGATTGGAGTATATGCCATAAGCTTCAATACCTTCGATCTGTATATGCTAGTCGCATTTGGTATGATTGGATTCCTGATGAGGATGTTCTCATTTCCAGCGGCACCATTTATACTGGCCTTTATCCTTGGCGGGATGATGGAACAAGCCTTCAGGCAAACGCTGACGATTTCAAACGGAAACCTGGGGATATTTTTGGATAAGCCAATCGCGCTTACACTGATCATTGTTAGCTTGCTGACCATTTTAGTCCCAATGTTTACAGGGAGAAAGAAATTAGATGCGAAAAGTGATGCAGGAAAACCTTTATAATCATGAAAACTGCGAGCCATCTGGTTTTGCAGTTTTTTTGTTAAGGCTGTTTTCGTAAAGATTGTTGTTAAAATCCTAAAGCCGATTTTAACGTAAAAGAAGGCCATTTTGTTGGTCGGTATTAAGTTTACATGCTCTTTTCTCACAAAAGAGTCAACTTTGCGAAGAAAAATATATCATTCAATCCTATTTTGTAGTCAATAGCAACAAAGTTTGAGAAAAGAGTCTTTGTTAAAGAAAAACTCCTGGTTTCTACAATATGTTTATCTTCATTGAGTTGGGCTATAAGTAAAATAAGACAGGAGAGGAAGGAGTGGCAGCATGAAGAAAAGAAATCTACTGCTTTCATTCACGTTTGGGACAGGGCTAATGCTTTCCGGCTGCGGAGCCACAGAAGAGCCGCCCCCGGAAGAAGATCCGGTGATGGAACAGGATGAACAAGCTCCTCCGGCACCAGATGGAACACATGAATTGCCTGATCAACCCGAAGAAGGCACAACCGAGAATGATGAGGAATTAACCGAAGAGGAACAGAAAATAATCGAAGACTCGGTTGAAGAATAATGTTGGCTGAAAAACCTTAGAACCGTCTTGGTACTAAGGTTTTTTCATTGGAAACTCATACTATTATCAAAAGGAGCGAAAAAGTTGAGAAAAGCTATTTTACCGTTGATCATTGTGCTCGGGGGGTGCACAGGTGCTGATAATCCTCCGCCAGAGTCTGACCCTGCTCCTAATGAGAAGCAACAAACTGAGGAGGAGAACTCGAATGAAAAAAGTAAATCAGAACAAAACAGTCAGTCAAAAGTGATGCTTGATGCTCCCCATATATCGCAATTGCCTGAATTGGAAAGAGGCTGCGAGGTCACAACACTTGCTATGCTTTCACAGCATGCGGGCAAAGATGTTGGCAAGATGGAGCTATCAAAGGAAATTGCCCGTGTTCCATTTAAAAAAGACGGCATGAAGGGGCATCCGGGTGAGGGGTTTGTTGGCAATATGAAGTCGATGGACAAGCCTGGGCTAGGTGTCTATCATGGTCCAGTTGCGGAATTGGGAGAACAGTACCTCCCAGGAAAAATATTGGACCTGACCGGTGAAGATTTCAAAGAAGTGGAGAAGCATGTTAAAGATGGCCGCCCAGTATGGGTGCTGGTACCAAGTATCTTTGCCCTCGTACCAGACAAGCACTGGGAAATATGGAACACAAGGAAAGGCAAAGAAAAGATCACTTACAAATGGCATTCGGTTTTGGTCACTGGATTTGACGACAGAAATATTTATGTAAACGACCCGCTAGAGGGCAAAAACGAAAAACTCTCAAAAGAAGAGTTTGTTGCAGGCTGGGAACAATTTGGAGAACAGGCAATCACTTACAAACCATAAAATGAAAAATGCTGCTTCTTCCATCCTCGGAGAAACAGCATTTTTTTACATCATTACCTCTTAGGGTTATTTCCCATTACTGTCTGATTTATCATCATCCAATTTGAAATCCTCATCTTCCACATCAGTTTCAGTATCCTCGACAGGCGGTTCATTTTCCTGGTCCGTCTCCGCAGAACATCCACCAATTAAAATCGCAAGCGTCAAGGGGATTCCATAAAATAGTTTCTTTTTCATGATAAGTCTCCTTTCATCCAAACAACCTTGATTGGATAGGATTATTATTATCTAAAACATACCCGGTCATCATCCGTATAAACGTATGAACCGTAGAAGGAAAAAGAGAGAAAGGTAAAGTGCAAAAGGTATTTTGAATGGTATTTAATTACAAATCAGGAGTTGGAGCGAACTTCTGGGTAAAATGAAGAAAACTTAAAGCAGAAAAAATTCTTGAAGTATCCAGAGAAATTTTTTAATAAACTATCTGCACGAAATTGGCAGAAAGCTTTTTGATCTAATCAAAAACAGGAAAGAAATCAGCGACTTCTTTCCTGTTTTATTAATCTTAGTTAGTCATGGAACCTGGCTTTTGAGAATTCGACTGGGTGTAGCTTGTCAGCATTTGGTTCATATCCTGCTGCATCAATTGTGGAACCTGATAATAGCCATGTTTGTTTTGATAAAGGAAAATTTCATAGCTCAGTTCAATGAAATTCGGGACGCTGTCCGCAATCACACGTCGAAGTACTGGATTTGTCATTTCCAGTGCCGCCATTGCAAGCATGGATGACATCGATTTTGCCTGGCCCAGCATAAATCCTGAAATGCCCTGATCAGAAATCTCATTAAGTGACTGCATAGGTTTCTTCGGCTCCCCCGGCTTGAGACCATATACAACATCATTATTCTGGGTCATTTCGTATTGCTGAGTCGGTATGGTTGGATCTTGTCCGGTTTTAAAACTCTCGACTATTGTGTTATATGTTTGAGTGACAAAGGCAGACTGCTTGTGCAGAATTGCTTTTAGCTCGGGATCCTTAATGTGCTGATCATAAATTAGGTACTGATCAAGCATACAAATGATTCCACTGATCACTTCATGAGCATCAAAGAGCTCATGTCCCCCATGATTGTTTGACAAACCTTGATTCATTGGCATGTTTGCTGCCATTTGATTGCCGTTTTGGTTCATGTTTTGCATAATGTTTCCCTCCTGGATTTTTGTTGACCAGTTTATGTTTTCCGATTTAAGGAGAATAATGTGCAAAAATAGTTCTTATTTAATGCCATGCTTTACAAACTATTGAAGTCTGCAAACAAGAATCCAAATGAATAAATGGCTTTAAGCATATTGCGTCGCTGGGAAAGTTCCAAAGTAATTGGATGAAAAGAGCATGCCATTTTGCTTACTGGGAGAAAGTAAAGAAAACAAGAGATTTTGAAAATGTAATTTAATGCTTGATAAACAATCAGGAATTTTCTTTGTTGTAAAATTTTTAAATAATAGTTAATAAAGACTATTCGAGTCGTCTTTAAGTGAAGTTTAAACTTTTGACTATCATAAGAAAATCAATTATGATAATTGAATCTGACTAAACCAACTGAAATAGGAGGAATTAAAATGAAAAAACTTTCATTTTTACTGATTCTAATTCTTACTGCCGTTCTTTTAATATCTGGGTGCGGTGGGCAGGAAAAGGATGATAAGGTGCTACAAGGTAACGACGCAACTGAGGAAGAAAACTCAGTTCTTGCCAAGGTAGAAAAAGAAGGGAAACTTCTTGTGGGGACAGAGGGGACATATCCTCCATTTACTTTCCATGACAAGGACGGGAATTTAACCGGTTTTGATGTTGATATAGCAAAAGAAGTTGCCAAGAGACTAGGGGTTCAAGCAGAGTTCAAAGAAACTCAATGGGATGCAATGTTTGCTGGCCTTGATGCTAAGCGTTTTGATATGGTCGCAAACCAAGTGGGCATAAAGCCGGAAAGAGAAGAGAAGTATTTATTCTCTAGCCCTTATATCACATCTACGGCAGTATTGATTGCTCATGAAGATAATAATGAATTGAAGGGTTTCGAAGATTTGAAAGGTAAAAAGGCGGCACAGTCAATGACTAGCAACTATGCTGACATTGCAAGGGAAAATGGTGCAGAAATTGTTGGTGTTGATGGCTTTAATCAGTCCATCGAACTGATTTTATCTAAACGTGTTGATGCAACTATCAATGAAAACCTTTCCTTCCTTGATTTTAAAAAGGCAAAACCAGACGCAAAAGTTAAAATCATTGCAGAGAGCGAAGATGCTTCCAAAAGCGGTTTAATGTTCAGAAAAGACAGCGATACTCTTGTCGAGGCGGTAAATGGTGCACTTGCAGATATGATCGCTGACGGTACCTATGACAAAATCTCTTTAAAATGGTTTGATGAAAATGTACTTGAATAACATACTGGCTGACCCTGAAAGGTTGGCAAGACTGATTGAAATTGCCCAAAACTCAGTTGTCCCCCTATTACAGGGGGCTATTTTTTATACAATCCCCTTAACACTGATATCCTTTATTTGCGGAATAGGATTAGCCGTCCTGACTGCACTTGCCAGGATTTCAGACGTGAAGATTTTCCGGATGATTGCCAGGGTTTATGTTTCCGCGATAAGAGGGACACCTTTGCTGGTGCAATTATTCATCTTGTTCTATGGTTTGCCTACGATCGGGCTTACTCTGGATCCGTGGCCGTCTGCGATAATCGGTTTCAGCCTGAATGTTGGTGCATATGCTTCCGAAATTATAAGGGCAGCCATTCTTTCTATACCAAAAGGCCAATGGGAGGCGGGATATTCCATAGGAATGAGCAGCAGG
Organism: Bacillus sp. ISL-45; assembly: GCF_018613195.1. GTDB lineage: Bacteria > Bacillota > Bacilli > Bacillales > Cytobacillaceae > Mesobacillus. The sequence goes on along the minus strand of NZ_JAGGQQ010000013.1, from coordinate 63,124 downwards.
CAGGTATTAAGGAGAATCATTATCCCTCAGGCGGCAAGGGTATCCATTCCGCCCCTATCCAATACTTTTATAAGTTTAGTAAAAGATACTTCACTTGCATCCATGATTCTATTAACCGAAATGTTCCGGCGAGCACAGGAAATTGCGACTACAAATTATGAATTTCTTCTTCTCTATACTGAAGCAGCACTCATTTACTGGGTTATCTGTTTTATTCTTTCAATTGCTCAGGGAAGAATTGAAAATCGGCTGGACCGATATGTTTCTCGGTAAATTGCCAGTGAAAGGAGGATATTTATGATCTCTATTAAAGGTTTAAGGAAATCTTTTGACCAGCTGGAAGTATTAAAAGGACTTGATCTTGAAATTGACAAGGGTAAAGTTGTCGTTATTATCGGTCCTTCAGGTTCCGGCAAAACAACATTTCTGCGCTGCCTGAATGTCCTTGAAACACCAACAGAAGGAAAGATTTCGATTGGCGGACAGAAAATCGACTTTTCAGCAAAGGTTTCTCCAAAATCCATTTCATCGTTCCGCCGTCTTACCGGGATGGTATTTCAAGGATATAATCTCTTTCCTCATATGACGGCATTGGAGAATGTTTTGGAAGGACCGGTAACCGTTAAAAAAGAAACGAAAGATAAGGCGCGCCAGAAAGCAGCATTCTTTCTGGAAAAAGTGGGGCTTTCTGACAAAATGGATTTTTATCCATTTCAACTGTCAGGCGGCCAGCAGCAACGTGTAGGGATTGCAAGGGCGCTAGCGATGGAACCAGAAGTGATGTTGTTTGACGAGCCGACATCTGCCCTGGATCCTGAACTTGTTGGGGAAGTATTAAAAGTTATGAAGGACCTGGCAAACGAGGGCATGACAATGGTCGTAGTAACTCATGAGATGCGATTTGCCCAGGAAGCAGCTGATGAAGTAATTTTTATGGACGGCGGTGTTATCGTTGAACGGGGAGCACCTGACAGTATTTTCACCAATCCAACAGCTGACCGTACAAAACAATTTCTGCGGATGATTCAGTAAGACAGTTCTTTTGTCAACCTAAACTATAAGACAGTTATCGAACAGGGAGATACCCAAGAAGTTTGGTCCTTGTCCTGGAAGCATGCGGACAAACAAAATTAGAAGAAATGACATTGTATTGCTGAAGTGTCCCTATATAAAAAATGCTGCCGTTAATTTCATCGGCAGCATTTTTATTGGCTGGTAAGTGGCATGACAAATGGTATAGGGATAAAAATCTTAAAGAAGTTAGATTTACTAGTTCATAGGGTATTTCTATTAGAATAAACCAGCGTCTTTAGCGGCTTCAATGCTGTCTTTAGCAAACTCAAATGGATCCCCAATGTTTTCCCAATGCATATACATTAACCGTGGGTCTTCAAAAAGCCAGTGGTTATGGACGGCAGTTACTATGATGCCTCTTTTCCGCAATTCAGTCAGGAAAGGGTTAATTTCCTTTTGAAGAATTACTGTTTCACCAAGATTAAGTGTCTTCCCATTTCTCTTATTTTCAAAGGACAGTGCAAATGGCAGCGCAAGCGGGGAACGTGTACGGCGTCCTAAAATAGTGGCTTTTATATTTCTGAGACGAGAAACAACACAGACTGGAGTATCGGTCAATACATCTCCTCCGATAATGTCGGCAAGCTTCTCGCACATCGAAGTGCTTATTCCTCCGACCTCTCTTCGGCGAGAGTGTTGGTCTTCTCTCCTTGCACCATGGTGATTGTCACTCGATTCAAATTCCCTTTCAAACCGGTTATGATTATCATGTCCATGACGGCGTTTTGAAAATCGGAATGACATCTGGTTGCCAAAGTCATCAAATTCTCTTCTTTCCATCCAAATCACCTCCTTTCATACCTATTAATAATCAGTTTATTCATGTAAGAAGGACATGTCTGGATATGTATCTTGGGATAAATACCTTTTTTAAAAAGGCTCTTTTCTCAAACTTTGTTACTATTGACTAAAAAATAGGATTGAATGACATTTTTTCTTTGCAAACTTGATTCTTTATAATGAGAAAAGAGCCTGCAAACTTAATACTGACCAGCAAAATGACTTTATATACGTTAAAATCGGCTTTAGGATTTTAACAACAATCTTTACGAATCATCATCTAATATTTCCGTCATCCAGCAAATTTTCAATGCATAAGAAATGATAAGAAGTAATCCACGTTGCCTGGAACGGAAAGCATAACCTTAGAAAAGAAACACAAACTAGAGAATGGCGGATGACACCAATATAGAGTAACTGGCACTTGGTAAAAACATGACATTAAGGATGATGGGTGGTGAAGAAAATGGCTAAAAATAAGCCAAAGCACAATAAAGCTATGCCAAAAGCAGATATTGAATTTGCGGAGGAAAGAGGAAATGGTTTTGAAAAGGTAGCATTAAAAGCTCAAAGGAAACAAAATAAATAATTTGCTTCCGGGCAGCCGCTTGTAGATTCCTTTTGAAAATTTTGAATATTTAAAGTAGGAAAAGAAAAGAAAAGAACTGCAGAAAAAATCTACAGTTCTTTTTGGTATTTTTTCACCGGTAATTGAGCTTTAGGCAAAATATAACCGATGACTGCACCTAGGAACGCTGGAATGATCCAGCCAAGACCAATAGCGTATAGAGGTAGATAATCCTTGTATATAGACGTTACAGAGTTGAATAAAGAAATATCTATATTCGGCAGATTAACGACCAAAGCGCTATAGCCATCAAAAACACTCACAAAGAATGTCATCGCTATTGAAGCCGCATATACGCTTTGCTTATTTCCGAAAAGCGGTGATATCAGAGTTAATAAGATGAGGATGATTGCTAATGGGTACAGGAACATTAAAACAGGTACAGCAAATTGGATGATATTGTTCAAACCAAAGTTTGCGATTGTGAAAGAAACGATGCAAAGAAGAAGCACAAACCTTTGATAAGAAACCTTTGGTAATAAATCATGAAAAAACTCGCTGCATGCCGTGATTAACCCAATGCTTGTTTTTAAACATGCAAGAACAATAATGATAGCCAGCAGGATTGCACCGTAGGGCCCAAAATAGTGTTTGGCGACTGCAGAAAAAATCTGTCCGCCATTCTCGAATGTTCCAATAACCAATGCGCTGGAAGCGCCCATATATGTTATAAGTCCGTATATCAGCATCATCAATGTCATTGCGAAGATACCAGATTTCAATGTAGCCCTGGCAATATCCTTTGTGCTGGTTATTCCTTGGCCTTTAATGGCATTGATGACAACAATTCCAAATGCCAGGGAGGCAAGGGCATCCATTGTATTATATCCCTCTTTGAATCCTGTCATAAAAGCTAAATCTGCATAAGCACCGCTCGGTTCCCCGAAGCTGCCCATAGGCTTCATGATGGAGATGCCAATTAATAAAAATAAAAATACAAGAAAAGCGGGTGTTAGGTATTTCCCAATGTAGTCCATCACCTTCGCAGGATGCAGTGAGAAGAAGTAAACGATGGCAAAGAAAACGAAACTGAAAATCCCCAGCCACAAACCAGCTTGTCCTGGAGCAATATAGGGTTCAAAGCCAACAACGAATGGAACAGTGGCGGTTCGTGGAATCGCGAAAAAGGGCCCAATCGTCAAGTAAAGAACTGTCGCAAAGCCGATACCAAAAATAGGGTGCACTCTGCTGGCTAGATCACGCAGACCAGTGCTTCCTGAAAGGCCAATCGCCAATATGCCTAAAAAAGGAAGGCCGATGGCTGTTACAAGGAATCCAATTAATGCTGGCCAGAAGTTTGTGCCTGCCAGCTGCCCTAGTTGAATAGGAAATATCAAATTCCCCGCTCCAAAGTACATTCCAAATAGCATGGTCCCAATCAGGGCATAGGTTGAAAACGAAATTTTTTGCTGCATATACACTTGTCTCCTCTTCTTGATGTTGTGAATTCTGGTTCAAGCACTTCTTTAGGTGGATCAGGAGAAATTTCTATAAATCCTCATAAACAGGAAAGAAAATTCCAATCGCTGGAAAGGCAGTCAAGTCTTGTTCAGTGAATCACAAGGAAATGTAGCCTTTCTTCTCATGCAACCCAAAAGAAGAATAATACACACTACTATATCTACTAACTCTTCACAAGTCAATTAAGTTTTTAGTATTTTTTGAATAGAAGGAAAGCAGTTCGCGGTTTAAATCAATCGAATGCTGCTTTCAGGGGCGTAATCCGGATTAGTGTAGTGGGTATTAAAAAACACCCATTCTCATCCGATAGTATAGAAGGAATAATTTTAGTTCAGGAGAGAATCTAATGACGATCGAACAAGCAGAAGCCATTTTGAAGAATCCAGATATAGGACAGTATTTGACCCGTGAAGAAATGGAAGCAATTGATTTCTTAATCAGTGTGGCAGGATCAAAAGAACAGAAGTAGTCTTGCTTCTGTTCTTTTGTTTGAGCTAGTTATATTAATGGGCCAATCAAGGATAGCTGACTTCGAACATTATAAAGAACCCTTGCGATTGTACAAGGGTTCTCATATGAAGTAAATAGGAATTAATTATTTTCCGCAGCTTTTCTTTTCTCGAATTCAGCCTTTATATCTTTTAATAAATCCTGGTCTGTGATTAATTGAAAAGCTGTCAAAGCTAATGCTTTTGCCCCTTTAAGCAAGGCTTCATCCCCCTGATGAGAAGCGGCTGCTTCCCGGAATGGAACAGTATGGGCAACAAGATTGTCCGGTCCAATTTTGATATAAGGATGGATGGTTGGCACGACCTGGCTGATATTGCCTGCATCGGTTGAGCCAATTCCGTCCCTTTCATCAATTGCAACTGTCTCCCCAAGGTCTTCGATGACATTTTTAAAAACTTCATTATATCGATCATTCAACAGAAGATTATCAACCTCATTTTGGAAAGCAATAATATTCAGCTTTGCTCCTGTTGCCAGGGCTGCCCCTTCAGCGACTGCTTTGACACGGCTGGTTACTTCATTTAAACCGTTCCGTGTTGCAGCCCGGATAAAGAACCTTGCTTTTGCATATTCAGGAATGATGTTCGGTGCATCACCTCCATGGGTGATGATTCCATGGATTCGTACGTCATCAGTCAACTGCTGTCTCAATGCATTAATACCATTGAAAAGCTGGATCACCGCATCCAGTGCATTGATACCTTCATGAGGCGATGCGGCTGCATGGGCTGGCTTGCCGATGAATTCAAAGTCGAGTGGATCAACAGCAAGGGAAGACGTTGTCAACCTTGTTTGTCCGGAAGGGTGCAGCATCAATGCCGCATCGATTCCCTCAACAAGGCCATGCTTTACAAAGCTTCCTTTAGCGCTTCCGTTAGGGCCGCCTTCCTCGGCAGGCGTTCCAAATACGACCGCTTCACCGCCAGTTTCATCCAGCACTTTGCTTAGCGCGATCGCAGCGGCAACACTTGTCGTGCCAATGATGTTATGACCGCAAGCATGGCCTAACCCCGGAAGGGCATCATATTCTGCCAGAAAGGCGATTGATGGTCCACCTTTTTCAGCCTTTTTCCGTGCAACAAAGGAGGTTTGGTGTCCCGCCACAGCTTTTTCTACTTGAAAACCTTCATCCTCTAAAATCTTGATAAGCCGGGCAGAGGCGAAAAATTCTTCATTGCCGATTTCCGGTCTTTCATGGATATCATGGCTGGTCGATAAGTAAAGTTCCTTATTAAGCTCAACGTTACCTGTAATAATTTCCTTTAACTCCTTAAGTACTTTAACTGGTGTTGTCATCCTGAATCCTCCTTGAGTTGTATTTTGAAAAATGGATGATATTGATCCAACTTGTGCAATCTCTTTGGACTGAAAAAATAACATTGTTCTCGCAGCACGCTCGATGATGTATCCCAATAAAGGTGATATTATTCACCATATGGTCGCAAAAAGATTGGGATTATGACCGTAAAAGGGAAGTTTCCAAAATTACGGTCACAGAATGGCCGATGTCTTTTTACCAGCCAATATTGCTAAGCGGCACAAAGGTAGGAATTGTATTTCCTTTGTACTCTTTCTCGATAAACTCCTTTGTGTCATCCTCCTGGTAAAGTTCAGCTAATCTTTTCAAACTTTTATTGTCTTTGTCTTCTTCACGGACTGCGATGATGTTGATATATGGAGTGGCAGTTGCACTCTCAAGGAAGATCGCATCCTTCTTCGGTGTAAGTCCTGCGTCGACTGCGATTCCATTATTGACTATGGATGCTGCCACATCAGGCAGTACCCTCGGAGTCTGTCCGGCAACAAGCGTAACAAGTTCAAGATTCTTCGGATTCTCAACGATTTTATCGAGGGAGCCTATGCCATCGAAGCCGTCCTCAAGCTTGATCAAACCAGCTTCCTGGAGTAACAGAAGTCCTCTTCCCATATTCGTAGCTTCATTTGCAAGGGCAATCTTTCCGCCTTCCGGAATATCTTTCACGTCTTTGTATTTATCTGAGTAAATACCCATTGGTGCGATCACAGTAGTAGCGATTGGTACAAGATTTAAATTATGTTCCTTGATAAACGCATCAAAATAGGAAACAGTCTGGAATGAGTTGGCATCCAATTCACCTTCGGCTAGGGCAAGGTTTGGCTGGACATAGTCTGAGAAAGTGACGATTTCGACATCAATTCCTTCTTTTTCCGCTTTTTTAGCGACAAAATCCCAGACCCTGTGATCCGTGCCGCTGACGCCAAGTTTCACTTTGACGGTTTCTTCGCTTTTCGCGGATGATGAAGAACTGGAACATGCAGAGCTGAATACTGCCAAACTAAGTACGATCAATGTTAATAAAAGTTTTTTCATTTTGTTTTCCTCCTGGTTATCTTCTTCTGATTTTTTTAGCTGATATATTTCCAAGGGATTGAAGTCCCTGTACCATAACAATCAAGATGCCAACGGTGATGAACATCGTCTGGGTATCAAAACGCTGGTAGCCATATGTAATCGCCAGGTCGCCCAGTCCGCCGCCGCCGATTGCCCCGGCCATTGCTGATGCACCAATCAATCCAACAGTCGCAATCGTAAAAGCGAGGATCAGCGAGCTCATCGCTTCGGGTAGAATGAATTTGAAGACAATCTGCCAGGGAGTGGCTCCCATTGATTCGGCTGCCTCAATCACGCCCGGATCCACTTCCAGCAGGGAATTCTCTACCAATCTGGCAATATACGGACCTGCATAGAAGACGAGCGGCACGACAGCCGCGGCTGTACCAATTGACGTGCCAACAATCAGCCGGGTCAGCGGTATGATTGCGACCAGCAGGATGATGAATGGCACAGAGCGGAAGACGTTGATAACGCTGTTGAGTACATTGAAGACAGGTGCATTTTCAAGCAAATGGCCTTTCCTGGTGACCACAAGCGCGATTCCCAGCGGCACTCCGAGGACTGCCGAAAACAGAAGCGAGAACGCCACCATTTGAAGTGTTTCAATTAAAGCCTGAATAATTTGCTCTGAGTTAACTAGCATGTGCTGTCACTTCCTTTATGCTTACTTTTTGTTGATCGATAAAATTAAGAGCTCTCAAAATTTCTTTATCACTGCCCTGGAACTCGACAATCAGGTTTCCGAAAGGTATACCCTGAAGCTCTGTGATATTGCCGAAAAGAACATTGACATTGATATCGAATTTCTTTGATAGCTGGGAAAGAAGCGGCTGACCGGCTGAATCACCGACAAAATTGATTCGGAATACCTTATTCAGTCCTGAGTGTCCTTCAATAATCCTGTGCACGGAATCAGGAATACTGTCATTCATGATGGTGCTGACGAAATTTCTTGCAGTTTCTGTTTTAGGAGCTGAAAAAACACTGAAGACAGTGTCTTCTTCGATGATTCTTCCATCCTCGATGACAGCAACTCTGTCACAAATTTCACGGATGACGGACATTTCATGGGTAATGATTAAAATCGTTATGTTGTACTCCTTGTTGATTTTTTTCAAAAGCTGCAGGATCGAACTGGTTGTCTGCGGATCAAGCGCAGATGTCGCTTCATCGCAAAGCAGGATTTTCGGCTGAGTTGCCAGAGCCCGGGCAATTCCGATTCGCTGCTTCTGGCCTCCCGATAGCTGGTCTGGATAATTGTCAGCTTTATCAGCCAGGCCGACAAAATCGAGGAGCTGATAGACCCGCTCTTTAATTTTGGCTTTTGGAAGTTTTGCGAGAATGAGCGGCATCGCGACATTATCAAAAACAGTTTTCGAGTTTAACAGATTGAAATGCTGGAATACCATGCCGATATTCTTTTTTATCTCCCTGACTTCTTTTACTGAAAGGGAAGTCATGTCGCAGCCATCCACAATCACCCTGCCTGATGTGGGCCGTTCCAGTAAATTTACACAGCGGATCAGCGAGCTTTTTCCTGCACCGCTAAAACCAATGACTCCGAATATCTCTCCTTCTTTGATTTCCAGATCAATTCCATTCAGTGCCGCTACCTTGTTCCCGCGGCTTTCATACACTTTTTCCACTTGCTCAAATGTGATCATCAGTCTTCCTCCTTTGTGGATTATAAAAAAAGCCCTCTTCCTGGAAACAGGAAGAGGGCATGCCGCAACGATTGCTGGACAATTTCTCTTCTTATCTCCCAAGCTCATGCTTGCTGGATTTGGCACAGTCCTCAATGTGAGTCCGCTGCCGAGGCTTCATAGGGCCAGTCCCTCCGCCTCTCTTGATAAGAAAGTATCGATATGGATTTGTAGGTGGGGATCTTTTGAAAAACAAAAAGTCCCCTTCAGAAAGAAGAGGACATCAAGTGAAAAGTCGGCCTCTTCTTATCTGTCAAGCTCATGCTTGCTGGATTTGGCACAGTCCTCCAAAGGAGTCCGCTGCCGAGGTGTCATAGGGCCAGTCCCTCAACCTCTCTTGATAAGAAGTAACAATATTCGGTTTTAAATCTTGTTTACTACTCTAATGCTGCAAAGAGTGTGTGTCAATCATTTTCTTAGGAATTTTTTTTGAAATCCAAAAATGGGAAAATAGAAGCATTTAGAAATTAAGGGGAAGTTCATTGGGGAAAGAGTGCCAAAGCTATCTGAAATCCAGACAGGAATTCGGGCTAGGATTCTATTAAAGTCCGGTTCGTTTTAGACTGGAATTTTACGTCGTAGCAAGAGGGCGAAAAATGGCATATTATAAGTTGCTTTACTTTTATTATGGAGAAAGCTGTAGTAACAGGTGTCAGTCCAATCATTATCCTTGAAGTTGAAATTGTTCAGCGAAGGAAAATTATGTTCTTCGCAGGGAAAATTGATCAAGCCGAATACAGTGTTGCATTTTTGCCGTATTGTCACAACGAATGATTAGCCCGTATATGGGAAAAAGCAAGATTTATACGGAAGTGCTGAAAGGGAAGAATCATTTTGTTAATGCTATTAAGCAAACAAAATATAACGGAACGCTGTCAAAAAATAGTTGGCAGCCTACAGTTATATATTAATATTCACCCTTTTAAGTAACTAAAATAGTACTAAAGAAAGAATTTATAAATTTCAAAAAATAAATTGCATTAATCCTACTGGTATGGTAGGATTTATTCCAACGCGAACCACTACCCAACACAAACCAATTCCGTTTAACGTTTTCTGCATTGAAAAGAAATCATTTTAAGCTGCACAAACAGCAAAGCATTCCTGGGTAGACAATAATTTAGGGAGGCGGAGCCGCTTGAAAACAGAGGAGACGGAAGAACTCTATAAGGTTCTGGAAAATATGCTGAAAACTTTAAAGTTCGGATCCATCACATTGGTTGTCCAGGATGGCAGGATAGTCCAAATTGAGAAAAATGAAAAGGTTCGTCTCCAATCAAATAAGAAACGCTGACTAGAAAAACTAGAGGCGGTCTCCATCATTCTTGATGGGAGACTGCCTTTTTTTTATAAGAATGGGAGGATTGAAGTTATGTCTGCTGCAGTAACTTATCAAAACTGGAAGGAAGTTTCCGGGGATTTTACTCATGATGATGAGACCAAAGGAGCCTTTTCTGTCTTGGATTGGGCGTACAGGACATACCCGGAGGAAGAGATTGTATATGCGTCCAGCTTCGGTGCAGAAGCGATTGTGTTAATCGATCTCATCCAGCAGATTAAGCCGGATGCACATATTGTCTTTTTGGATACCGGACTGCACTTTCCGGAGACCTATCAGGTCATTGACGAAATACAAGCCCGCTTTCCATCTCTAAGGATTGAGAAAAAAGAACCTGAAATGAGTCTTGAAGAGCAGGGTGCGCAATATGGGTCAGCACTGTGGCTGAGAGATCCAAACGAGTGCTGTAATATCCGCAAGGTGATTCCGCTGCAGAAAACTCTGACAGCGAAAAAAGCGTGGATATCTGGACTGCGCAGGGAGCAATCTCCCACAAGAGCAAACACGGATTTTGTCAACAAGGATGAGAAATTCCGAAATATCAAAATCTGTCCATTGATTCATTGGAGCTGGGATGATGTCTGGAATTACATCCGCGAAAAGGGGCTGCCTTACAATGCCCTGCATGATCAACAATATCCAAGCATTGGCTGCCTTCCTTGTACAAAGCCTGTCACTGCTGATGGTGACTCACGAGCTGGCCGCTGGTCTGGAAGCGGCAAGACGGAATGCGGGCTGCATGCCCGCTAAAGGAGGCCTTTCCAATGCTTACTAACATTGCCATTCTTCTGGGTTTATTTTTTGCTATGAACATAGGGGGCAGCGGGGCGGCAGCTTCAATGGGGATTTCATACGGTTCAGGGGTCGTCAAAAAAGGATTGGGCTTGCTGCTGTGCAGTATCGCTGTCTTTCTTGGAGCCTGGCTTGGAGGAGGTGAAGTAGTCAAAACGATGGGCAGCGGGATTGTCCCGGAGAGCACATTCACCGTTCAAATTGCCTTGATTGTTGTCGCCTCAGCCGCTTTGTCCTTGTTTTTGGCAAATATTTTTGGCATTCCTCTTTCGACAAGTGAAGTGGCTGTCGGATCTGTGGTTGGTGCAGGACTTGTTTACCAATCCGTATTCGTTGGCAAACTTCTCTGGATCATGTCTTTTTGGCTCCTGACACCCATCATTGCCTTTGTTTTAGCGATTTTTGCTTCCAGTTTTTTAAAAAACAAACGCGTCAAAAACTGGGTGGAGTCGCGTAGGGCAATTCCAATTCTGTCAGTCATGGTGGTAGTAATGGGCCTGTTTGAAGCCTTTTCGGCAGGAATGAACAATGTGGCAAATGCAGTTGGCCCGCTGGTGGGCGCGGGCATTTTATCATCCGGGGACGGGATTTTCTGGGGCGGTTTGTTTGTAGCTTTTGGGGTTGTTCTTTTCGGACGGCGTGTCGTGGAGACAAACGGGAAGAAAATCACGAAGCTCAGGCTGGAAGAGGGATGCATTATTTCTGGCACAGGTGCAACGATTGTGGTCCTTGCATCATTACTCGGGATCCCAGTCCCGCTTACACAAATCACCACTTCTTCCATCATTGGAATTGGTTATGCCAAGGATGGCCTGAAGGTCTTAAAAAAGGGTATTGTCGTCCGGATGCTCACGATTTGGATAGTCTCACCGGTCCTGTCAATGATCCTTACTTATACGCTTATTCAATTAATGATTGAACAAAATGTTTATCCGATCATCGCCATGGCAGGGGTTGCCATTTCCCTTTTTGGGGTGCTCTTCCTGATGAAGGGAAATAATTCGCAACTAAAGGTACAACAGGAAACAGTAAAAATAAAGTGAAGAAAGGTTTGATTAACTTGTCATTTTTGCCAAAACCGCATGGGGGGAAGCTGGTTCAGGCTTTTGACCCATCCTATCAGCTGACACATATTAAAAAAGAACTTGAAATTGATGCTATTGCCTTAAGTGACCTGGAATTGATCGGTGTGGGGCTGTTCAGCCCGCTGACAGGGTTCCTTGGGAAGGACGATTACCAGTCTGTTGTTGACAGAATGCGCCTGTCAGATGGCACCGTCTGGTCGATTCCAGTGACACTTCCTGTTTCAAGGGAAACTGCAGACACTCTTGTTTCCGGAGAAGAAATCAAGCTGGTTTTTGACAAAGAGGTTTACGGTGTCATTAATGTCTCTGAATGGTTTGAGCCAGATCTGGACAGAGAGGCACTCGAGGTTTATAAGACACAGGAGCTCGCCCATCCGGGAGTGAAAAGGCTTTATGAAAGAGGGCCCGTCTATGTTGCAGGAAAAGTCACACTTGTAAGGAAGCCAGAAAAGGGCGTATTTGGAGATGTTTGGCTTGAGCCGAAGGAAACAAGGTCCTTGTTTGAAGAAAAGGGCTGGAGGACAGTCGTTGGATTTCAGACGAGAAATCCGATTCACCGGGCGCATGAATACATTCAGAAGGCGGCTCTGGAAACAGTCGATGGCCTTTTCGTCAATCCGCTTGTCGGCGAAACGAAGTCAGATGATATCCCTGCCGATATCCGGCTGAAAAGCTACAGGGTTTTACTGGAGAATTATTATCCTGATAACCGTGTGCATCTTGGTGTTTATCCAGCGGCAATGCGCTATGCAGGACCGAGAGAAGCAATTTTTCATGCCATCGCCCGCAAAAATTTCGGCTGTACACACTTCATCGTCGGACGTGACCATGCCGGCGTAGGGAATTACTACGGAACCTATGATGCTCAGCTTATTTTCAATGAATTCAAGGAAGAGGAGCTTGGCATAAAGCCTTTATTCTTTGAACATAGCTTTTACTGCAATAAATGCGAAGGGATGGCTTCTGATAAAACATGCCCTCACAGCAAGGAAGACCGCGTGATTCTTTCAGGCACGAAAGTCAGGGAATTGCTGCGCTCCGGGACATTGCCGCCATCTACTTTCAGCCGGAAAGAGGTAGTGGAAGTGCTGATTGAAGGGATGAAGGAGAAAAGCCATGCATAAGGAGGTTTCACAATGACGAAGGCAACAAATATTACATGGCACGAAGCAACCGTAACCAAACAAGACCGGCGTGCCAAAAACGGGCATGGAAGCTGTGTATTGTGGTTTACCGGGCTGTCCGGCTCCGGAAAATCTTCTATTGCCAATGCCGTTTCAGGTGAATTGTACCGCAGGGGTTTTACTGAATATGTCCTTGACGGTGATAATATCCGCCACGGTCTTAATCGTGACCTGGGCTTTACCGACCATGACCGGACTGAAAACATCAGGCGGATTGGCGAGGTTGCCAAATTGTTTGTTGATGGCGGTGCTATTGTGACTACGGCGTTTATTTCGCCGTTCCAGGCCGACCGCGGTCAGGTTCGCGCGCTGTTTGAAGAAGGAGAGTTTATTGAGGTTTTCGTCAGCTGTCCTCTGGAGGAATGTGAACGGCGTGATCCCAAGCAGCTTTATGCGAAAGCACGTCGAGGTGAGATAAGGGATTTCACAGGCATCAATTCCCCCTATGAAGAACCGGCAAATCCGGAAATCACGATTCGCTCTGACCTTCTGTCTGTGGATGAAGCCGTCACTGAAATACTTGGATACCTCCAATCGAGAAACATAATAAAGCCACAGTAGTAGAAAGGATGTGAAGCTATGGATGGCAAGGTTTACTTAGTAGGTGCAGGTCCCGGTGATCCCGATTTGATAACGGTAAAAGGATTGAGATGTCTGCAAAAAGCCGATGTCATCCTCTATGACCGGCTTGTCAATCCCGAATTATTGGAGCATGCAAAAGGAGACGCCAAATTGGTTTATTGCGGGAAATTGCCAAACTATCACACTATGAAACAGGAAACCATTAACCACTTCCTCGTGAAATATGCCAAAAAAGGACTTCAGGTTGTCCGGCTGAAAGGCGGGGATCCTTTTGTATTCGGACGCGGCGGGGAAGAAGCCGAGGAATGCCGGAAGAACGATGTCCAATTTGAGGTTGTTCCGGGGATAACATCCGGCATTGCAGCATCAGCCTATGCAGGAATTCCAGTCACACATCGAACCTTGAGCAAAAGCTTCGCCTTTATTACCGGACACCAGGCCGGTGACGTCGCTGCTGAACACCAATGGTCCCATCTGGCAAAGGCAGTTGATACTATTTGTGTCTATATGGGCGTGTCCCATCTTTCCACCATAGTGAAGCAATTAATCGAGTACGGCAAATCCACGCAAACTCCAATTGCACTTGTTCATTGGGGTACATTAAGTGACCAGAAAACCGTCGTTGGAACTCTTGAGACAATTGAAGAAAAGGTGAGAGATTCAGAGATTTCAAACCCAAGCATGATCGTAATCGGGGAGGTTGTACGCCTCCACGATAAATTGAACTGGTTTCAGGAAGAAATTGCCCCCAATCTGCCGGTTGTCCACGGGTAAGCACATAAGGAGGACATATCCATGAAGGCTATTCTTTATATTGGGCATGGCACCCGTTCCAAAAAGGGGGCAAGCGAAGCAAAAGCCTTTGTACAGAGAGTCATGGACCGTATTGATGTTCCCATCCAGGAAATAAGCTTCCTGGAACTCACCGATCCGTTGATTGCCGAAGGCTTTGCCCGCTGTGTGGAAAGAGGAGCGACCGAAATCACAGTTGTTCCTCTTTTCCTGCTGGCAGCAGGGCATATCAAAAAGGATATCCCTATGGTGCTGGGTTCCTTACAGGAAAAATATCCGCAAATCAACATAGCTGTGAAGGATCCATTTGGCGTACAGGGGAGCATCCTTGACGGAGTTGCTGAGCTGGTATCTGCCATAGCGGACGGAGTGGACCCGACGGATCGATTATTGATAGTCGGAAGGGGAAGCAGTGATCCGGCAATCCTTGCTGACTTTGCGTCTATTGCTGAAGGACTTAAGGCACGGCTTGGTATTGGCCATGCGGCAGTATGCTATCTAGCGGCCGCTAAACCGACTTTGGATGAGGGGCTGGAAGCTATTACCCAGAAAGCCGGAAGCAGAGTGATCGTCGTACCATATCTATTATTCTCTGGACTTCTTATGGCAGAAATAAATCAAAAGGTTTCACGGCTTACAAGGCAGGGGCAGGAAATTATACATACGTCTCCCTTAAGTAGCCACCAGAGTATTGAAGATATAGTCATTGCCCGGGCGTTCGAAGGAACATCGTGTGTCTGGGGAACAACAGCATTTCATTAAAGAGGGAATCCTTTTAGGTTCGTGGATGAGATTTCCTTTTTCAACAGGCTCTGATCACGCATTATGACAACACGCTACCATTTAAAATTTTCCGAGGTGATTTTTTTGCAGCTTAAGGTTACAAACAGCCCGTTCAATCAGGAGCAGACCGAACTGCTAAACAAGCTTTTGCCAACATTGTCAGAAGCACAAAAGCTATGGCTGAGCGGATATTTCGCAGCCGTACAATTTGCCGCCGCAGACGGGGCCATGGAAGGCCAAGCAAATCCGGCAGCGGCAGCGCCTGCTCGTTCCAGGGAAGTGACGATTCTTTATGGGTCGCAGACTGGCAATGCACAGTCTCTTGCAAAAAGGGCAGGCAAAACGCTTGAAGGAAACGGTTTTAAAGCTGTGGTTTCTTCGATGAGCGATTTTAAAACGAATAATTTAAAGAAGATTGAAAACCTGCTTATTTTAGTCAGTACCCATGGGGAAGGCGATCCTCCTGATAATGCCCTGTCTTTCCACGAATTTCTCAATGGAAGGCGTGCACCCAAGCTTGAGGGAGTCAACTATTCGGTACTCTCCCTGGGTGACAGTTCGTATGAATTCTTTTGCCAGACAGGGAAAGAATTTGATATCAGGCTGGAAGAATTGGGCGCAACCCGAATATACCCGCGAGTTGACTGCGACGTGGATTTTGATGAGCCGGCAGCAGAGTGGATTGAAGGGATTCTAAATTATTTGAATGAATGGGGAGGCGAAAATCCCCGCCCGCAAGCTGGTGCTGCGGCAGAAGCGGCCGAATCTGCATACTCTCGGACAAACCCGTTCAAAGCCGAAGTACTGGAAAATATTAATTTGAATGGACGGGGCTCTAATAAAGAAACACGCCATATTGAGTTATCGCTTGAGGACTCAGGTCTTACATACAAGCCTGGTGACAGCCTCGGAATCTATCCTGAAAACGATCCAGCGCTTGTCGGTGAAATTCTTGCCACTTTGCCTTGGGATCCTGAAATAAAGGTGACAGTAAATAATCAAAGAGGGCCTCTTACTTTAAAAGAGGCATTAACCGCGTATTTTGAAATAACGGTTTTGACCAAGCCGCTGTTGGAAAAAGCAGCAAAGCTGTCCGCGAACCTGGAATTGCATGACCTCGCAGCGCCAGACAATAAAGAGAAACTGAACTCCTATTTATATGGCCGGGACCTGCTCGATTTGGTCAGTGATTTTGGTGTCTGGGGAAATTCTGCCGGGGAATTTGTGTCAGTGTTGCGGAAAATTCCACCCCGCCTTTATTCAATTGCGAGCAGCCTTGCTGCGAATCCAGATGAAGTGCATCTGACAATCGGTACAGTCAGGTATGAGGCACATGAACGGGAAAGGAAAGGTGTCTGTTCCACTTTATGCGCGGAGCGAATTAACCTTGGAGATACTTTATCCGTTTTCATTCAGCAAAATGACAATTTCAAGATGCCGGACAATCCTGAAACACCAATTATCATGGTTGGTCCGGGGACGGGAGTAGCTCCGTTTCGCGCCTTCATGCAAGAGCGTGAGGAATCGGGATTTCCGGGGAAATCATGGCTCTTCTTCGGTGACCAGCATTTCGTGACTGATTTCCTTTATCAGACCGAATGGCAAAGGTGGATGAAAGAGGGAGTCCTGACGAAGATGGATGTGGCGTTTTCTCGAGATTCAGCTGAAAAGGTATATGTCCAGCACCGTATGCTTGAAAACAGCAATGAGCTGTTTAAATGGCTTGAAGAAGGAGCAGTGGTTTACATTTGCGGCGATGAGAAAAACATGGCCCATGATGTCCAGAAGGCTCTTATAAAAATAATCGAAACAGAGGGCGGCATGTCGCTTGAGCAAGCAGAAGCCTACCTGGCTGGCATGCAGCAGCAAAAACGATATCAAAGAGATGTTTATTGATCTTTGCCAAGAAAGGAGAAGTACAACATGGAAAACCAAACCTTAAAAGCCCCTTCCGGCCCGCCAAGTGATGTTGAGCGAATTAAGGAAGAAAGCAATTATCTGCGGGGAACACTTGCGGAATCGATGCTTGAACCGATTAGTGCAGGGATTAACGAGGATGACAATCGCCTGATGAAGTTCCATGGCAGCTATCTGCAGGACGACAGGGATTTTCGCAATGAGCGCCAAAAGCAGAAGCTGGAGCCTGCTTACCAGTTCATGCTGCGGGTCCGGCTGCCTGGCGGTGTTGCAACACCTGAACAATGGCTTACATTAGATGATCTTTCCGAGAAATACGGGAACGGCACATTAAAATTAACTACAAGGCAGACTTTCCAGATGCACGGGATTTTAAAATGGAATATGAAAAGAACAGTCCAGGAAATCCATGCATCCCTATTGGATACGATTGCTGCATGCGGTGACGTAAACAGGAATGTCATGTGCAACTCGAACCCTTATCAGTCCGAAATCCATGCCGAGATATATGAATGGTCAAAACGGCTGAGCGATGATTTGCTGCCGAAAACCACTGCGTACCATGAATTGTGGCTCGACGGGGAAAAGGTGGCCTTTACACCGGATACGGAAGAAGTTGAACCGATGTACGGACCTACTTACCTGCCTCGTAAGTTCAAAATTGGAATGGCGGTTCCTCCTTCCAATGACGTTGATGTTTTTTCACAAGACCTTGGATTTATTGCGATCGTGGAAGAAGGCAAGCTGACAGGCTTCAATGTAACAATCGGCGGAGGCATGGGCATGACGCACGGGGATAAAGCAACATATCCTCAGCTCGGCAAAGTCATCGGCTTCTGCAGACCCGAACAAATTTATTCAGTGGCAGAAAAGGTCATTACAATCCAGCGAGACTATGGAAATCGTTCGGAACGAAAAAACGCCCGCTTTAAATATACGGTGGACCGACTCGGCCTGGAAACAGTCAAGGCTGAACTCGAGAATCGGCTGGAATTTTCCCTGGAGGAAGCCAAATCATATAAATTCGACAATAATGGCGACCGTTATGGCTGGGTGGAAGGAGTTCAAAGGAACTGGCATTTTACCTTGTTTGTTGAAGGCGGACGGGTAGCTGATTATGAGGGTTACCAACTTAAAACCGGTTTGCGTGAAATTGCCAAGGTGCACACAGGTGAATTTCGGTTGACGCCTAACCAGAACCTGATCATCGCCAATATATCCGGCCGGAAAAAGAAAGAAATTGAACATCTGATCGAACAATTCGGCCTTACAGACGGCAAGTATGTTTCGGCACTGCGCAGGAATTCAATGGCATGTGTTGCCCTTCCGACATGTGGCCTGGCGATGGCCGAAGCAGAGCGCTACTTGCCTCGCCTCATTGATAAAATCGATGAGATTGTCGATCAAAACGGACTGAGGGATGAAGAGATTACCATTCGGATGACCGGATGCCCGAATGGCTGTGCACGCCATACCCTTGGAGAGATTGCCTTTATCGGCAAAGCGCCCGGCAAATACAATATGTATCTCGGCGCAGCCTTTGACGGCAGCAGGCTAAGCAAAATGTACCGTGAAAATATAGGTGAAGAGGAAATTCTAGCTGAATTACAGATACTTTTAGCACGTTATGCCAAGGAGCGGTTCACAGGTGAGCACTTCGGAGACTTTACTGTCCGTGCAGGCATCGTGGAAGCAGTCACAGACGGAACGAATTTTCATGACTGAAAGCTTAGGGCTGGAACAGGCAAATCTTAATTCGTTTTTCAATTTTTTATGTACAACAGATAGCAACATAACAAAGTGAAATAGGGAAAAGCCGTGGCTAAAGGATTTAATAAGCCGCGGCTTTTTCAGGTTATCTTACTAAATAGAGCATTATTCAGCATATGAAAAATAAAAAACCGTTGCAGCCAAGGGTTTAATGGTAATGTGACCTTAGCCAGTGCCCATTAAATAGTAGCATCAACCATACTAGAATAAAGGCGAAGCAAATAGGCACTAGTATAGCCAGACACTTATAAGAGTTCCTGCCTGCTAGCCGTTTTTTACCTATAAAGTAATCACAATCGGCCCATTTTTCGTAAGGATGATCGTATGCTCACATTGTGCTACAAAGCTGTTTTCTGTTACATATGTCCATTCATCGTTTTCATTTTGGAAGACTTCTTCCTCACGAGTTGAAATGAAGGGCTCAAAAGCGATGACCATTCCTTCTTTTAAAAGCTCGTCATCCCATGGCTCATGATAGTTGTAGATGTGATCGGGTGCCTCATGGATGGTCCTGCCGATTCCGTGTCCTGTAAGGTTTTTGATCACAGTCAGGCCATTCTTTCTCGCAGTCGCGATTACTGCCTTTCCCAATCCGCTTTTCTTCGAACCTGGTTTCGCTTTTTTCAGACCTGCTTCAAAGGCCTCAACGGCTGTTTCGCATATTTTTGTTAAAATAGGGTCACCTTCGCCAACGACAAATGAGATGCCAGTATCAGCGAAATATCCATTTTTTGAACCGGAAACATCGATATTCACAATATCCCCTTCTTTGATAACGCGGCTCCCTGGAATGCCATGGGCCACTTCTTCATTCACACTGATGCATGTGTACCCCGGGAAATTGTACTCACCCTTTGGCGCGGAAATCGCACCATGCTGTTCAAAAATGGCACTCGCCATTTCATCAAGTTCCTTTGTGGTAATTCCAGGTACGGCCTTTTGAACCAATTCATTACGTATCAAGCCGACAATCCTGCCGATTTCTTTCAAGCCGTTAAAATCTTCTTCTGTTTTTGCAATCATAATATATTCCTTTCCATTAGCATCGATTTAAAAAACTCTACGATTAGATTATCCTTTTTGGTTATGAAAATCCATCCTTTAGGTTTGAGGATGATATAGGCAGATGGCCACAGTGTCAAAATCCTGCCTCCTTTGTAAACGATACCAACACGATGGTATCAATATTTTACTCAATAAACCTAAAACTAAAAAATTGGTACCATAAGCAAAATTCCATGGCTTATAAATGTAAGCCCTTTTTTTTATGATTAAGGTACAAGAAAGACAAAGCAACTAAGGTGGTGAAGAAATGGAAGTCAAGATTCAACAGCCAGTCGAACAACAAGTCAGTGACACCATAATGGTAGAGCCTACAAAAAAAGAAAAATACAAAAAAATCAAAAAGACAATCATTTCTCAAAAGTATTTGCAGACGATGGCGCTTCTCGGTGTAGTGTGGATGTTCATCTTCAACTATATCCCGATGTATGGGTTGATCATCGCATTCAAGGAATACAGCATTATCAAAACGATCTCAGAAGCACCATGGGTAGGATTGATGCAGTTTAAGGAATTCCTGCAGGATGAGAACTTCTGGATTGTCCTGAAAAATACACTGGGAATCAGCTTGATCAAATTAATTATCGGGTTCCCGCTTCCAATCATTTTTGCTCTTTTGCTTAATGAACTTACATCAATGAAGTTAAAGAAAGCGGTTCAAACGATCTCTTACTTGCCGCACTTCATTTCATGGGTTGTACTTGGAGGGATTTTGACAACTTGGCTGGCAGATATCGGTGTCTTAAATGATATCCTGCTAGGTTTAGGGTTGATCAGTGAACGTACGAATTTCCTTGCTTCACCTGATAACTTCTGGGCAATCGTCATTCTTTCGGATATATGGAAAGAGCTCGGATGGTCAGCAATCATTTATCTAGCGGCAATCGCTGGCGTATCACCAGAGCTGTACGAGTCATCAACAATTGACGGAGCAAATCGTTTCCAAAAGATGTGGCATGTCACATTGCCGTCGATTCGCCCGACAATCACAATTCTTTTCATCCTTGCTGTAAGCGGTGTCTTGAATTCAAACTTCGACCAAATCTTGATTTTGCGTAACTCATTGAATGAAAGCGCAAGTAATGTAATTGACATTTACGTTTACCAAATGGGACTTCAGAATGCACGCTACTCTTACGCAACAGCAGTCGGTTTATTAAAAGCGATCATTGCCTTTATCCTGCTCCTGTCTGCTAACAAGATTGTGAAGAAACTGAATGGAACATCTTTATTCTAAGGGGGTGAGGTTGTGTTTAAGCTTTTTAAACGGAACCGGCGAACAACAAGCGAATACATCTTTGACAACATTAACATTCTGATCATGCTCTTTATCTGTGCCATTACGATCTACCCAATCTGGTATGTACTCGTCAATTCATTGAATGATGGTGTGGACGCCATGAGAGGCGGGATTTACTGGTGGCCGCGAGAGTTTACTTTTGAAAACTACAAGGCTGTTTTTGAAACTCCGGGTATTGTCACATCATTTGGCGTGACAATTGCCAAAACGGTTATCGGGACTATCACCCATGTATTTTTCACCGCAATGGTTGCTTATGCAATTTCAAGACGTGACCTTTACGGCAGGAACTTCTACATGCTGGTCGGTGTCATCACAATGTTTTTCAGCGGCGGATTGATTCCTTACTTCCTGTTGATCAGGGATCTTGGATTGTTTGATAACTTCCTTGTATATATCATTCCGACAATGTTTAACTTCTTCCACTTGATCATTTTTGTATCATTCTTCAGGGAGCTACCAACGTCTCTGGAGGAAGCAGCAAAAATTGACGGCGCAAATGACTTTATGATTTTTATCAAAGTAATCATCCCGCTTTCAATGCCGGTTATTGCAACCATTGCATTGTTCCAGGGAGTATACCAGTGGAACGACTACTTTGCCGGAGTCATCTTTGTGAATAATCCAGACCTGCAGCCGATCCAGACTTATTTATACAAAGTAGTTGCTGAGTCAAGCTCGAACCAAATGATGACGAATGCAGCAGGATCGATTGCCACGAAGACTGTAACATCCCAGTCTATCAAACTGGCAACGATGGTTGTAACAACACTTCCAATCATGCTAGTGTATCCATTCCTGCAAAAGTACTTTGTTAAAGGAATGCTGATTGGATCTGTAAAAGGTTGATCTACTAAACTTCGATTTAAATTTTTCTTCATAGAAGAAATTTAAATAATCCAGGCTTCATTATTGATATGTCCTGCTTTATACATGAAGGATACCCCCTTCTGATCTTGGGAAAGGCTGGTACTTAGGAAAAAAGCCTTTCCCGCTTTTTCAAAGCAGTGTACATTTAGTAATGTGGCCCAAAATAACACAAAAGAGAGAGGGTCAAAAAATGAGGAGAAAATTCTTTTCCAAAGGCTTTTCACTATTGCTTGTTCTGTCATTGGTTTTAGCACTATTTTCAGGCTGCTCCAGCAAGACAAATGAAAACGCTTCCGATGAAAAGGAAGCAGATAAACCAAAGGCAAGTGCTGATGCTCCCGGCTGGCAATCCAATAAGGAACCAATTACTTTTGATTGGTATGTTAACTTTTCCTGGTTCGCACATAAATGGGGCGACGATGCTGTTTCCAAATATGTAACCGATAAAACTGGTGTGTCAGTTAACTTCATTTCACCAGCAGGAAACGAAGCGGAAAAAATGAACACGATGATCGCTTCTGGCAAACTTCCAGATTTCATCACAATTGGCTGGTGGGAAGATGCAGTTAAGAAGATGATCGAAGGCGAGCTAGTCCTTCCGTTGAATGAACTTGCAGATCAATATGATCCATATTTTTATAAAGTAGCAGACGGAGCAAAAATCGAATGGTATAAGCAAGAAGATGGCAACACGTATGGCTACCCGAATGCTTCTTCTTCGCCAAAGGATTTTGACAAATATAAAGACCTTAAGCCTTCTAACCAGACTTTCCTTGTTAGAAAAGATATGTACGAGGCAATTGGCAGCCCGGATATGAGCACGCCTGAAGGATTCTTGAAGGCACTTGAAGCTGCTAAAGAAAAATTCCCAGAAGTGAACGGTGCACCATTGATTCCGTTCGGTTTGAATGAGTTTACTGATGTAGGTAATACTTCTCTTGAAGGTTATCTGCAAAACTTCCTTAATATCCCAATGGAAAAAGACGGTAAGGTCTATGACCGCAGCCAGGATCCAGAGTATCTTGCATGGTTAAAGACTTTCAGAGAAGCAAATGACAAAGGTCTTCTTGCAAAGGATATCTTTATCGATAAGCGCCCGCAAATGGAAGAAAAGATTTCACAGGGAAGATACTTCGCTATGCTATACCAGCGCAGTGACCTGGCAGCACAACAGCACGCATTGTATGCAAAAGATCCTAATTCAGTGTATATCGCAGTTGACGGACCAGCGAACTCAAATGGAGACGACCCTGCATTAGCAGGTGACAGCATCTCAGGCTGGACAGTCACTTTGATCTCTAAAGATGTTAAAGACAAGGAAAGAGCGATTCAATTCCTGACTTACATGATCAGTGAAGAAGGACAAATGGACCTTTACATGGGTAAAGAAGGCGAAACGTATGATATGGTAAACGGTAAGCCTGAATTCAAGCCAGAAGTACTGGATCTTTTGAACAAAGACCGTGCAGCATTTGACCAGCAATATGGCGCATCATTCAAATATTGGATGCTGATGGATACAAATATGAGCCTTGCATGGGCACCGCCTGCTTCTGAACCATTTAAGCAAATGGAAGACTGGACAAAAGGTAAGACAGTCAGCTATGCGGAATTTGACGGCATCAGCCCGACTGGAACTTCAGCTGAAGGTGTAGCAGCAAGCAAGATCGCACAGGAATGGGGCAAAACTCTTCCTAAGCTGCTTTTAGCTAAATCCGATAAAGAGTTCGATAAAATCTTTGAAGGATTCCTGAAGAAACGTGATTCTTTCGGCTATGAAAAAGTTGAAAAGTATCAGCAAGGAATTTATGAAAAGAACAAAGAGAAACTTGATGCAGCAAAATAAATAACTGATGGAAAGACTGTTCCTTCTAGAATTAAATTTCTTGAGGGGGCAGTCTATTCCTCTTTTTGCATACAGGCAAGAATCACTGCTATAGATTACACAACATAATTTCATCAAATTGAAACACTTTACCACAATATTAATATTGAATATAATTTATAATTTTTTTATGCGGATAAAATGGATGTGAAAATATGGATTTTCAAAAAACAATTAACAAAGCTGCATCGTGGTTAAATCAACTTTCCCTGCAGCAAAAGCTGATTGCCTTATATATCATTATTATCATTATTCCTATTATCATTTTCATTTCTATTTATTCCAGTAATGTGTATGACAGAGCGATCAATGAAATCAGGATTAAAAGTGAAAATGCTCTTGAAATCGAGAAAATCCATATAAAAAACAATATTGAATCAATGAGACGAACGGCCCAAATGGTCGTTTCGGACATAGAATTCATTGACTTTGTGAAAAACAGGAACGAAGCAAATATTGATCAGTTGATTAATTTCAGAATGAATGAGCTGTCGAATGTAACCAGGCTGCAGGCCAATAACCCTGCGATTGAAAATATCCGCCTGTATACCACCAACCCATATATAACCGAGATGTGGCCGATTCTCTTTAAAGAGGATCGAATCATGGATAAGCCATGGAGAGAAGAGGTCATCAACAGGAAAGGAATGGAAGTTTGGTGGTTTGACCAGCAGACAGATGATGTCCTTGAAAGACTGCCTTCGCAAAACACAGCGAAAATCTCATTGCTGCGGGAATTGGATTACCCAAAGGATGAACATTTAGGCATCATTGAAATCAATATGTTCCTTAAAAACTTTTTCCCAAAGATGTTCGGAACGGTGCAGGACCCTGATTCGGTCTATGTCGTCATTGATAAGGATAACAACATGATCAGGAATTTCCATCACACCTATTTTGAAGATGAGGGCATTGACACTGAAGAACTCAAACTTAAATTAAACAAATCAAAACACGAAGGCACGGGCAGTTTTCAATTCGAAAACAATGAAACACCTTATCTTGTCATCACTGCCTATATTGATGATTTGGATGCCTATTTGCTGAATGTTATTTCGCTTGAAAGCCTATATGCGGAAACGGCCAAGACGAGGAATGTCATTTTTAGCGGAATTATCTTTCTTGTTATTATTCTTTCTTTTGTCACCTATGTCCTGGTTTTATTGCTTCTGAAAAAAATGTACAAATTGAGAGATTCAATGAAGCGGGTAGAACAAGGCGACTTTTCTGTTGATGTTGAAATTGATGGACAAGATGAGATTTCGGAGCTGGCATTTCATTTTAAAAGTCTCCTTGGTAAAATGAATGGATTGATCGCCGAAGCTGTTAACAAGCAGGCAACAGCAAAAGAAACAGAATTAAAGGCGTTGAAAACCCAAATTGATTCTCACTTCCTTTACAACACATTGGAAAACATCAAGATGATGGCAGAAATAGAAGGACAGTATCCTATTTCTGATGCCGTGACCTCCCTTGGTGAAATGATGCGCTACAATCTTAAATGGAAGAATGACTTTGTAGTACTTGATGAAGAGTTGAATTATATAAAGAACTATGTGGAGATTATGAATTTGCGTTTAGATGGCTTGCTAACCTTGAATATTGACGTCCCCCATGAACTGTATGACCAGGAAGTTCTGAAAATGTCGCTGCAGCCGATCGTTGAGAATGCAATCAAACATGGAATCATTCCTAACGACCAGAAAAATGAAGGCATCCTGCAGGTGAATGCGAGATGTGCAGTGGACCATATCATCATTGAGATAAAAGATAATGGTGTGGGGATGACAAAAGAAGAGTGTGAGTCGCTCAACTTATCTATTCAAACAGGGGCCGAAAATCAAAATTCTGGTTCTAAAGGTGGAAATGGCATAGGTATTCAAAATGTGAATGAGAGAATCCAGCTTTACTACGGGACGGAGTATGGAGTGTTTGTTACAAGTGAGAAAGGCAAATTCACAATGGTGACGGTAAAAATGCCTAGTAAAATCATGAAAGGAGGCAGCCAAAGTGTATAAAGTTCTTATAGCAGATGATGAGAAAAATATCCGGTTGGGTATACAGGCGATGATCAAGCGAGAATTTCCAGCTTTTGAAACATTCATCGCTTCAGATGGACAGGAAGCCCTTGAAGGTATATTGGAAAATAAACCGGATATCGTGATCACTGATATTAAAATGCCTAGGATGGATGGTATTCAATTAATCAGAGAGCTCCAACAGCAAGAAGAAATAAAAACATCGATTGTGATCCTCAGCGGATACGATGATTTCACGTATGCCAAGGAAGCAATCAAACATAAGGTAAAAGATTACTTATTGAAGCCGGTAAACCGCACAGAGTTATTCAAAACTTTGAATACCATCATAGAAGAACTGGAAAATAGCCAGAAAATGACCTACCAGCACATGGATGACTATCGTGCCAGCCAACTGAATTACATTTTGCTTAATCCTAATATTCAACAGGAAGTTGTAGAAGATCTTTATAAGAAAATGAAAATAGAATCTTATCCGGATGGGTACTACGTGGGAATCATCCAGGTGGATGGAGATATAGATGGAGAGGACTTTCTTAATAAGATTAATCAGCTGCTCTATTCCAGCAGCGACAGTATACCATTCCTTGATAAAGACGGCCGGGTGACGATCATTTCAGCAGACTTTGAGAAATTCTCCATTCTGAAAGAACAGCTTGGCAGGGACAGGCATTCGATTTTTACCATTGGAATTAGCGAAAAGTCAAAGGATATAAGAGAGTTTAAAAAAACCTATGGTCAGGCAGCCACAGCGATCAAGTATCATTTCCTTTATCCGCGTCGTCAAATCATTTTATATGAGAATGTTAAAGAGAAACCAGAAGTAGCCTCCCTTCCGGCAGACCTGATCAATAAAATTTCCAATATGCTGGGGACTGACCGTGAAAAGGAAATTAAAGATAACCTTAGACAGATTATGGATTTTGATGTCATTGCCCACAGCAGCATCGATTATCTTGAAAACCTTAACGAGGAAATCAATGAGGCGATTTTCAAAAGCTTTTTCAAGAGGTTGGGGGAAGAATCTCTTGTAACGTTCGAGCTCTTAAATAAGATAGACAATATTTATAACTTTGACAACTTCCATGAATACTTCCATGCCCTTGAGGATTTGCTGATGAGAATCCATGAATACAATAAACAGGTAAAAGCAGTGTATTCAGAGCAAAAGTACATGGACCGGGCAATTGCGTATATAAGAGAAAACTACCATAAGGATTTGAATTTAGCCGTAGTTGCCAATTACATTTCATTGAATTACTCCTATTTCAGCCATATGTTCAAGGAGTATATTGGACAAAACTTCGTTGACTATCTGAAAATGGTCAGAGTAGAAAGTGCAAAGCGGCTGTTGAAGGAGACTGATTTTAAAATACTGGAAATCAGTGAGATGGTCGGCTACAAGAACCCTAAACAGTTTGCGAGAGTGTTCCGGGAAGTCGAAGGTATATCACCAAAAGAATATCGGGAAATGAATGGATGAAGAGAGCTGAATTGGCTCTCTTTTTCAGTTTTTAAAGTTATTGCTGAAATTTCAAGACGGAGATTGCAAAAGTACTGTCAAAATTTCTGATTGGGTATTTTTTTATCTCGTATGTGACTCCATTTGCTGAAGCTGTCCCGTGTTCGGACAAAAAATCATCGGAGAGGGTACATATTGTCTGAAGTGATACTAAGTTCGGACAAAAAAACATCGGAGCGGGTACATATTGTCCGAAGTTACTCCAAGTTCGTACAAAAAACCGCCGGAGCAGCTTCGTTTTGTCCGAAGTGATCCCAAGTTCGGACAAAAAAACATCGGACCGTCTCCAGTGTATCCGAAGTGACTCCATGTTCGGACAAAAACCCGCCGGACCGTCTCTATTTTGTCTGAAGTGACTCCAAGTTCGGACAAAATTCCGCCGGAGCAGCTTCGTTTTGTCCGAAGTGATCCCAAGTTCGGACAAAAACCCGCCGGACCGTCTCCATTTTGTCTGAAGTGACTCCAAGTTCGGACAAAAACCCGCCGGACCGTCTCCATTTTGTCTGAAGTGACTCCAAGTTCGGACAAAAATCCGCCGGACCGTCTCCATTTTGTCTGAAGTGACCTCAAGTTCGGACAAAAATCCGCCGGAGCAGCTTCGTTTTGTCCGAAGTGATCCCAAGTTCGGACAAAAAATCATCGGAGCGGGTACATATTGTCTGAAGTGACCCCAAGTTCGGACAAAAAATCATTGGAGCGGGTACATTTTGTCTGAAGTTACCCCAAGTTCGGACAAAAACCCGCCGGACCATCTCCATTTTGTCTGAAGTGATCCCAAGTTCGGACAAAAACCCATCGGACCGTCTCCATATTGTCCGAAGCATCCCCATATTCCTTTTTCAGCCATCTTTAACATCCCCCCGCAAGACATCTCTATAAAATTCACGCGTTTTTAGGAGTTTTTGGAAGCATTTTCACAGGGAATTCCGCTCTTCTAAAATATTGACACCCTAAACAAAATTCTCTATCTCAAGAAGCCTGGCTGTCAAAGGTAGAATAGGAAGTGAGATATGTTTTGTTCAAAGCATTCAGTTTTTTCAGAAGGGGGAAATTTAGGTGGAGTCAAAAAAACATGGGAAATTGCACAAAGAAATGATGACGCTTTCAAAAGCGGAAGCAGAGTGGAAGTTAGTTTGGAAAGAGAACTTTAGTCTTTCTGAAATAGATGAAAACAACTGGAATTTTGTTGAGGCCGGCACTGGGTTCGGGAATGAAGAATCCCAGTACTATACAAGACGGAATGAAAACGCGCGAATCGAAAATGGCCTGCTCATTCTTGAGGCCAGGAATGAAGAGTACAACGGGATGGATTATACATCCGCCAAATTGACGACCAGAGGCAAGGCAGCCTGGACATACGGAAGATTTTCAATTCGGGCAAAATTGCCGGAAGGACAGGGGATCTGGCCTGCAATCTGGATGATGCCGGAAGACATGGAACAGTATACAGGCTGGCCTGCCTGCGGGGAGATTGACATCATGGAGCTGATCGGCCATCAGCCTGGTACGGTTTATGGAACGCTACATTACGGCATGCCTCACACATATACAGGTGAAAATTATACGCTTCCCGACAGTAAAAAATTCTCTGATGATTTTCATGTATTCACCCT
The DNA here is from genome assembly GCF_018613195.1 of Bacillus sp. ISL-45. Lineage (GTDB taxonomy): Bacteria > Bacillota > Bacilli > Bacillales > Cytobacillaceae > Mesobacillus. Next base: position 34,059 of record NZ_JAGGQQ010000013.1, on the reverse strand, counting down.
TGATTGGGAACCAGGCGAATTCAGATGGTATGTAGATGATGTCCTGTATGCCAGGCAGACTGAATGGTTCAGCAAGGCTCCGGATTCAGAGGAACAGCAGCCTGGCTTTGCACCATTTGACCGTGAATTTTACCTCCAGCTGAATCTTGCTGTCGGGGGAAAATGGCCTGGATATCCTGATGAAACAACCCAGTTTCCTCAGCGGATGACAGTGGATTACATCAAAGTTTACAAAAGAGAAGACCAATAACAGTTGAGGTGAGAAATAGATGACTAGATTTTCAAGAGATTTTATTTTTGGAACGGCTACATCTTCCTATCAGATTGAAGGGGCGTATAAAGAAGACGGCAGGAGCCTTTCCATTTGGGATACATTTTCACGCACTCCCGGCAAAGTCTTCAATATGGATAACGGGGATATCGCCTGTGACCATTACCACTTATATGAGAAGGATGTTGAAATTTTAAAGACACTTGGAGTGGATTCCTATCGCTTTTCGATTGCCTGGCCAAGGATTTTCCCTGAGCAAGGTAAGTATAACGAAGCAGGGATGAATTTTTATAAAAAGCTTATCACACGCCTGATCGAAAACGGAATAAAGCCTGCGGTGACTCTTTACCACTGGGATTTGCCAATGTGGGCCCATGAAAACGGCGGCTGGACAAACAGAGAATCCGTGAATTGGTTTATCGAGTATGCAGAGAAATGCTTTGAGGAACTTGATGAACATGTCGAGATGTGGATTACCCATAATGAGCCATGGTGTGCAGGTTTCCTCGGTTACCATCAGGGAGTCCATGCGCCAGGCCATACCAATATGGAAGAGGCGCTGAAAGCTGTTCACCATATGCTTTTGTCCCATGGTGAGGCGGTTTCCTTGCTTAAAGGGAAATTTGCTTCCGCAACTCCGATCGGAATCACGCTGAATCTGTCACCGATGTACGGTGCAAGCAATTCTGCAAATGATCAGCTGGCTGCCAATAATTCGGATGGCTACACGAACAGATGGTTCCTGGATCCTGTGCTGAAGGGACATTATCCTGTGGACATGATGAACCTGTTCTCCAAATATGTTCATTCTTTTGATTTTATCCATGAAGGAGATATGGAGAAGATTTCTGCAGAATGTGATTTCTTTGGAATCAACTATTATAATCGCAGTCTTGTAGAATTCAATGCAGCATCGGACTTCCTGTTCAAGAGTGCCTATTCAGATTATCCGAAGACCGGAATGGGATGGGATATATCGCCGGCAGAATTTAAAGAGCTGATCCATCGCTTGCGCAAGGAATATACGAATCTGCCAATCTATATAACCGAAAATGGCTCAGCGTTCGATGATCATGTTTTGGAGGACCATCGTGTCCATGATTCTGACAGACAGGACTATGTTGAAAAACATATTCGGGCCGTGGCCGAGCTTAATGAAGAGGGCATGAATATCGCTGGATATTATCTATGGTCATTGCTCGATAATTTCGAATGGGCATTTGGCTACGACAAACGTTTTGGAATCACTTATGTTGATTTTGAAACTCAGGAAAGAATCCTTAAAGATAGCGGTTACCGTTATGCAGAAATTATCAGGAACCGTTCAATCTAAATCCAATGACTTCGGAGTGATCAATAATGGAAAGATACAGCTTTGATGATAATCAATATCTTGTAATACAGGAATTCGACCAGGCAAAAACATTCTCAAGCTTTCTCCCTGGCCTGGCAGGGTTATACGGTATACCGATCTGGGCGTTCTACGTCAACCGCGGACAGGGAATTGTCAGCTTCGGTGTGCAGGATAAAAATCATGCTATAACTGAATTTTTCCCGGCAAACCAGGCGTACCAGCGAGTAGGAACAAATGGATTCCGCACATTCATCAAGCTGAATGGAAATACCGTATTTGAGCCGTTTTCTTCATATGGAAGCAAGAAAGACCGAAAGAGAACGATGTATATAAAAGAAAATGAGATGAAGCTCGAAGAAATCAACCATCAATATGGCGTGAAAACAGTAGTAACGTATTTCACGCTTCCGAATGAGAACTTTGGCGCTCTGGCAAGAAAGGTGGAAGTCGAAAATCTTTCTGAGGCACCGATAGCACTTGAGATTATAGATGGGCTTCCCGCGATCATCCCCTACGGAATTGATGACGCTGCCTATAAAGCAGTAGGGAATACGCTGAAAAGCTGGATGGATGTATTCAATCTTGAAAATAGTATCCCATACTATCGAGTCCGCTCATCTACGAATGATTCAGCGGAAGTAGAAGAGGTATCCAAGGGACACTTTTATTTAAGCTTTGATGATGAAGGTCAGCTGATTAAGCCAATCGTGGACGCGGAACTGATTTTTGGTTCCAACAGTTCACTGTCTTATCCTGATGAGTTTGGAAAATCGTCTATTGATGAGTTAATAGCAGCTGAGCCGGTAACCTCAAATAAGGTTCCTTCCGGTTTCTCCGGTATGGGCAAAGTGCTTGAACAGGGTGGAAAGCTGAGCTTCCATACACTAATCGGTCATGTCAAGGACATCGAAATTATCAATAAAAAAGCAGCTGACATTCGAACTGCCGGATATATGCAAAGAAAATACGAAGAAGCGCAAAGTCTTGTTACAGAGATAACGAAGGATGTTGAAACGAAGACAGCTTCACCGCTATTCGATGCTTATGTAAACCAAAGCTACCTTGACAATGTGCTGCGCGGCGGTTTACCGATTGAATTGGAGAGTGATGATTCGGCATTTACTTATTATGTTTTTTCCCGCAAGCACGGGGATTTAGAGCGGGATTATAACTTTTTCTCGCTTGCGCCTGAATTTTTCTCGCAGGGGAACGGAAACTTCCGGGATGTGAACCAGAACCGGAGGAATGATGTCTTTTTCCATCCTGAGACGGGAGACTACAATATCAAGCTGTTCATGAGCCTGATTCAGGCGGATGGCTATAATCCGCTCGTTGTAAAAGGAGCAAGCTTTGAACTAAAAGATCAGTCTGATTGGGGATGGCTGGATGAGCTGGTTCCTCTGCAAAAGGATGCTGAATTCATTAAGAAGAAGCTGAGCGGAACCTATACACCAGGCGATTTACTTCAAACGATATCGGATAGCGACATTCAGCTTGCCTTGTCACTTCCGGATTTCCTGAAAAAAGTCCTTTCAAGGAGTGCCCAGAACATTGAAGCTGAGTTTGGAGAAGGCTACTGGATGGACCACTGGACGTACAATCTTGACCTGGTTGAAAACTATTTGAAGGTTTATCCGGAAAATAAAGCGCAGCTTTTGTTTGATGATTATTGCTACAAATACTTCCTTAGCCCAGTATTTGTGAACCCGCGTTCTGAAAAATATGTCCTGGCAAATGGCAAGGTCCGCCAATACGATGCCATTACTGAATTTGGACATCAGAAAGAGTCAAATTGGGTGAGGAAGCCTGACGGTGAGTTCTTTACATCCAATCTTTACAGCAAACTGTTCTCGCTGGCATTGCTGAAATTTTCCACATTGGATCCTTATGGTATGGGTGTGGAAATGGAAGCCAATAAGCCAGGCTGGAATGATTCCATGAATGGCCTGCCAGGAATTTTCGGTTCAGCCATGAGTGAGACATTGGAGCTGAAACGCCTGCTCGAATTTGTCATCACTTCTGGAGAGGCTGGCGAGCTGGAGATTAGCCTGCCCGCAGAAGTAGCCGATTTGACTGAGACAGTTGTAGAATTCCTGAATCAATTTGAAAATGGCAAGCTGAATGATTACAGCTACTGGGATCAAACAGCAGCGGCGCGAGAAAAATATCGCGAGTTAGTGAAAAACGGTTTTGAAGGTATGGAAAAGAATATCGAGTTGCAAAAGCTTACTGCTTATGCGAAGCAAATGCTTCATAAAACAAAAGCAGGAATCGAAAAAGCGACAGATCTTGGCAAGGGGCTTATCCCAACCTATTTTTCCTTCGAAGCTGTTGACTGGGAAAAAATTGTGGATGATAGCGGAAATGAAAAACAGAATAAAAAGGGCTTGCCTTTAGTTAAGGTCAATAGCTTTGAAGTGTCTGTTCTGCCGCATTTCCTTGAAGGTCCTGCAAGGGCCCTGAAGACTGCAGACCAGCAAACAGCAAGGTTGACATATCAGCATGTAAGGAACTCGGAAATTTACGACAGTAAGCTGAAAATGTACAAAACTTCTGGGTCTCTTGAAGACCAAACCTTTGATATCGGCCGGGCGAGGGCATTCACTCCTGGATGGCTTGAGCGCGAATCCATCTTCATGCATATGGAATTCAAGTATCTGCTCAGTGTCCTGAAGTCCGGATTGTATGAAGAGTTCTATGAAGATATCAACTATGCGATGCCTCCATTCATGGATGCGGAAGTGTACGGAAGAAGCGTCCTTGAAAATTCATCCTTTATTGCGAGCAGCGTGAACCCTGATTCAAGCCTCCATGGACAAGGATTTGTTGCGAGGCTGAGTGGAACAACGGCAGAGTTCTTAAGCATCTGGCAGTTGATGATGATGGGGAAAAAGCTTTTCGACGTAAATGAAGAAGGGTTGACATTGAAGCTTGGGCCGATTCTTCCTTCATGGCTTTTCGATTCAGAGGGCAAGGTGCAATTTACAATGCTGGGCAAAATTCAGGTAACCTATCATAATCCATCAAAGAGAGATACTTTCGGAGACGATGGTGCCAAGACAGTAAAATATGTCCTCCATATGAATGGTGAGGAGGTTGAGATTCATAGCGAGCAGCTGCAGGAATCATATGCAAAAGCTGTTAGGGAAGGAAAAGTAACAAAGATAGATGTTTATCTAGATTAATAGAACTGAGGTGCTGACGCATGGAATTAAAAATGATTCAGACAGCTAAGAATACAGGGGAACGCTTTGCGGACAAGGGTAATATTTCTTTTACAGATGAGCCTGGCCAAGATCTCGTGATGAAGCTTGATCCAGAAAAGAAATATCAAAGCTTCATGGGATTTGGGGGAGCTTTTACAGAAGCAGCTGCGTACACATTGGCGCAAATCCCCGGGGAAGAACGCGCAAAAATAATCGACAGCTATTTTAACAAGGAGACAGGTCTCGGTTACAGCCTTGGCAGGACCCATATCCACAGCTGTGATTTCGCCCTTGAGAATTATACCTATGTCGAGGAAAATGACGTCGAACTCAAAACGTTTTCGATAGAGCGCGAACAGAAATACGTACTGCCGCTCATTAAGGATGCTGTAGAGGCCAGGGGGGAAGGATTAACGATCCTTTCTTCTCCCTGGAGCCCTCCAGCCTGGATGAAGACGAATAATGAAATGAACAACGGCGGGAAGCTGAGGCCTGAATTTTATGATACTTGGGCTTTGTACTATACGAAATACATCAAGGCAATGGAGTCAGAAGGAATCCCAATCTGGGGCATCACCGTTCAAAATGAACCGGAGGCAACTCAAGTGTGGGACTCCTGCAGATATAGTGCAGAAGAAGAACGCGATTTCGTTAAAAATCATTTAGGGCCTGTAATGGAACAGGAAGGCCTGGAAGATAAAGAAATCATCATATGGGATCATAACAGGGATATCGCCTATGAGCGGGCAAAAACGATTTTATCAGATTCCGAGGCTGCAAAATATATTTGGGGCACAGGTCTCCATTGGTATGTATCAGAGGAATTCGAGAATTTGAGCAAGATTCATGAAGACTTTCCTGATAAGCACCTTATTTTCACAGAAGGATGCATTGAAGGCGGAGTACAGCTGGGTGCATGGCATACTGGAGAACGCTACGCAAGGAACATTATGGGAGATATCAACAACTGGCTTGAAGGCTGGATTGACTGGAATATCGTCCTGAACGAACAGGGCGGGCCGAACCATGTAGGCAATTATTGCGATGCACCGGTCATCGTCGATACTAAAACCGGAGAGGTTCACTATAACAGTTCCTTTTATTATATTGGACACTTCAGCAAGTTCATTAAGCCGGATGCAGTTAGAATCGGGCATGAATTAAATCATGAAACATTAAAAGCAGTATCATTTAAAAATGAAGATGGCTCAATTGTCGCGGTCGTCATGAATGATACAGACACCACAGAGTCATTCTCACTATCGGTCGAAGGCAAGACTGCCAAAGCCGAGCTGCCTGGTCATTCGATTACAACATTCATTATAAAAAGTTAAGGCCTGCCCACCTCCTTGTCATGACAAAATGTGCTTTACGCTAAGTGATCTACATGATAAGGAGGTGGATTTATTTTAGGAACCGATCTTAACGCTTGTAAAATAATGAAGGAGGAATTGGTATGAAGAAGACATTGGCTCTTTTGCTGAGTGCCATGATGATTTTGCCTGCAGCAAGTATTGCGGCTCCAAAAGATAAACTTGGAAATGATGAAACGAAAAACAAACAGAACAAATCAGAGTGGTCGCTTGTCTGGTCAGATGAGTTCAGCGGCCCGGAAATCGACCGCAGCAAATGGACCTATGATATCGGGAACTGGATTGTGGACGAGGATGGCAATGGAATCACCAATGGATGGGGGAATAATGAAAAAGAGTATTATACGGATTCTAGTGAAAACGCCTTCATCGATGATGGCAAGCTTGTGATAAAAGCAAAAAAAGAGCAGGTTACTGACCAATTCGGCACCTATGATTATACTTCTGCAAAGTTAAAGACCAAGGGCCTGTTCAGCAAAAAATACGGCAGATACGAAATCAAGGCGAAGCTGCCGACAGGCAAAGGGCTTTGGCCGGCGATTTGGATGCTTCCTGAGGAAGACAAATATGGGTCCTGGGCAGCCTCTGGTGAGATCGATATTATGGAGGCATGGGGAAGCAGTCCGCATAAAGTGGCAGGAACGATCCACTATGGCGAAGGCTGGCCGAATAACAAGTATACCGGCAAGGAATTCGAGCTTCCTGAAAACAGAGGGATCGACAAGTGGCATACATACGCCCTCGAGTGGGAGCCTGGCGAGCTGCGCTGGTATGTCGATGGAGAACTCTATCAAACTCAGAATAAATGGTATTCAAAGGGAAAGGATAATGCTGCGAATTTTTCCTATCCAGCACCTTTCGATCAGGAATTCTATTTAATTATGAACCTCGCAGTTGGCGGCTGGTTTGACGGGGAAGTTGACGAGACGACGAAATTTCCGAGTCAGATGGAAATAGATTATGTAAGGGTATATGATCTGAAAAAACGCGATTACCGTGAGCCGGTAGAACCGTCTGCTGAGCCTGTCGAATTGCCTGCAGATGCGAAACAGCCGTTGGAAGACGGGAATTTAGTTTATGACCAGAATTTTGAGGAAGCAATTACTGATGTGAGTATGCCTGGTGATGAGCTGAATTCAACGTATTGGAATTTTGTCCACTTACCGGATTTTGGCGGAGCTGGCAGCCTTTCAGTTGAAAACCTGGATGGCACCAATTTTGCCAAAACGGAAATTTTAAATCCGGGGTCGGCGCTTTATTCCCTGCAAATGATTCAGAACATCTCGCTTGGCAATGGCGGAAAATACAAAGTCAGCTTTGATGCAAAGTCGACAGCAGACAGAAGCATGATGGTAAAGGTCGGTGCGGGCGCTGACCGAGGTTGGGTGAAATATTCAAATGAAGAGTCTTTCAACCTGACGAGCGATCTGCAAACCTATGAATTTACTTTTGATATGCTGAATGGAACGGATATCGGAGCCAGGCTTGAATTTAATCTTGGCGGGAACGGAACAAACCCAGTATGGATCGGCAATGTGAGAGTCGAGGATATCACGGGGACACCAGTAGACGAAAATGAACCAAAACAGCCGCTACCTGATGGAAATCATGTATATAACGGAACGTTTGACCAGGGTGGAATGGACCGCTTAATGTTCTGGAATTTTTCTGTCGGAGAGGCAGCTGCAAAGGCATCTGTTTCTGAAAACTCTAGAGAGCTCCATGTAGCGATTGAAGATGGAGGTACTGAACCTGCAGCTGTCCAGTTGAACCAACAAGGACTTTATCTTATTAATGGAAATGACTATAAAGCGACATTTAAGGCAAGAGCTGACGAAGCGAGAACGATTCAGGTGGGCATTTTGAATAAGGATGGTTCTGTGGATTATTCAGGAATGCAAACATTCGAGCTTACCTCCAGTATGGAAGAGAAGACTCTCGATTTTACAATGGGAGAAGAAATTTCTGATTCGGAGGCACAAATTGTCTTTAATCTTGGATCGGGAACTGGAGATGTCTACTTGGATGATGTAGTTTTGCTTAAGACCTCAAACATTCCGGATTACGGGAACATTGACTTGTACCCATTGAAGAATGGTGATTTCTCGGACGGCATCTCTCCATGGACGAGTTACATTCATTTTGATGCTGGAGCAAGTATTTCTGTGGAAAACAGCGAAGCAAAAGTGGCAATCGGCCATGAAGGCAATGAACCATGGAGCGTCCTTTTTGAACAGCCGAATTTAAGCCTTGCTAAGGGAGTAGTCTATGAGCTTAGCTTTGCCGCTCGTTCTACAAAGGAGAGAAAGGCTGAGGTTACGGTTGAAAACGCTGCTTACACTAGATTTTTCAGTCAAGTGTTACCACTTAATACCGAAATGCAGCAATTCACGTATGAATTCACTATGCCTGCCGATGAAATCGTATCCTTGAAGCTGCTTCTTGGCAAAAACGCTTCGTCTCCAATCGGCGCACATGACGTATTTATCGATAACGTGGTGTTAAAGGTCAAAGACGCTCCGTCCGAGCAAGAGCCTGTTTCCACACCTGGCATTGACAACGGAACATTTTCGGATGGAACTGAAAGCTGGTCAGCATGGTGGGGCGATCAATGGAGCGGATATGCAGGTGGAGAGATGACCATTGAAAATGAACAACTGAAGGTTGCGATTTCACAGGTCGGCGCTCAATCATATGCCCCGCAGGTCTTTCAAAAGGGGCTGCTATTTGAAAATGGCAGCAGATATACAGTAACGTTTGATGCAAGAGCGGAAGTACCAAGAAAAATGAATGTCAATATAGGGAAAGAGCTGTCATACGACCCTTGGTTCATAGCCTATATGCCAACACACACAGTTGATTTAACGACAGAAATGGTCCATCACAGCGTCACTTTTGTTATGACTGAAGAAACCTATGCTGATGGAAAGATCGTTTTCGAGCTTGGCAATATTTTAGAAGGTAATGCCGCAACGAATGTCTATCTGGACAATGTAAGCATCACAAAAAACTAAGTTCTCAAGGGGGCAGAACAGCAATTACATTCTGCCTCTTTTTCTTCCATTTTAGAAAATAAGTTTGAACTTGCTTTTGAATATGACAAGGCCAGCGTAATACTGACCATCATAGTGAACTTTAAAAGGTGGAAATGCAATATGACTATACAGAAAATCAACAGTCTGCCTAAACAGATTGGCTTATTAGCTCTAACCTGGCCTATATTTATAGAATTATTTTTGCATATGTTAATGGGCAGCACAGATACTTTCATGCTGTCCCATATTTCGGACGAAGCTGTTGCGGCTGTAGGGGTGGCCAATCAGCTCGTATTTTTCATGATCCTCGTATTTGGTTTTGTTGCCACAGGAACTGCAGTTTTGGTATCACAAAACCTTGGAGCTGGACTCCAGGTTGATGCAAGAAAGATTTCAGGTCTCTCACTCTCTCTGAATCTCATATTTGGAGTGCTGGTCAGTATCATTGTTGTTGCTTTCAACGATTTATTTTTACAATTGTTCAATCTGACGCCCGAAATACACCGTCTTGCTCAACAGTATTTAACGATTGTTGGCGGAACACTTTTTACCCAGGCGCTCCTTGTTACGGCATCAGCTATACTGCGGGCAAATGGATTAACAAAAGAGGCAATGTTGATTTCGGTCGTCATGAATATCATCCACCTAGCAGGTAACAGTTTATTTATTTACGGACTATTCGGCGTCCCGGAATTGGGGGTTCAGGGTGTGGCTATTTCGACAGCCATATCTCGTGCAATCGCAGTGATTCTAATATTCCGATTACTATACCGCAGGCTCCCTATGAGAATTGCTTTAGAAGACTATCTGAACTTCAATAAATCTTTTATCAAAAAGATTTTGAAGATAGGTGTTCCTTCCGCTGGCGAAAATGTTGTTTATAACACCAGCCAGATGGCAATTACCGTCATTATAGGATTGCTTGGGGCTGTGGCACTGACAACAAGGGTATACACCTTTAACATCATGTCATTTATGATGCTATTCGGCATCGCGATAGGCCAGGGCACGCAAATACTGATTGGATACAAAGTAGGGGCAAGAGAGTTTGATAAGGCCTACCATCAACTATTAAAAAGCTTGAAACTAAGTATCATCATCACAATGGCGATTACCGTGGTAATCGTTGCAATCAGAGAACCTATACTTGGGGTCTTTACCGATAACAAGGAAATCATCAGGGAGGGAAGCAAGGTTCTGCTCTTGTGTCTGATCCTTGAACCTGGGAGAACCTTTAATATAGTTGTGATCAGTTCTCTCCGGGCAGCCGGAGATGCGGTATTCCCGGTGAAGATGGCTCTTGTCTCGATGTGGGGGATCAGTGTTCCGCTCGCCTACTTTTTAGGGATCACAATGGGTTTAGGCCTTTCTGGCATTTGGATTGCCTTTATCATTGATGAATGGTTCAGAGGAATCATCATGTATATTAGATGGAAGAGCCGAGTCTGGGAGAAGAAGGTCCTGGTTGATGACAGGGTGCAAACAGCGTGATCGTTGATTTTTGAGAGGAGGGCAAGAAGGTGAATTACAGGCAGCTTGGAAGCACAGGGATAAAGGTGCCGGAAGTTGGTTTTGGTGCATGGCAGCTCGGGAACGCCAGGGACTGGGAAGGTATGGAGGACAATCATGCAATCAAGCTGGTGCATGAAGCGCTTGATCAGGGCTGCAATTTCTTTGATACCGCCCCTAATTATGGCGGAGGCAATAGTGAGTCATTGCTTGGGGAAGCTCTTATTGGAAGAAGGAGTGAGGCCGTGATTAATAGCAAGTTCGGTCATCATCCAGATAACACCCTGAATTTTGATTCGCAGAAAATCCGCAGTTCGGTTGAAAATAGCTTGCGCCGGCTTAAAACGGATTATCTTGATTCCATTTTGCTTCATAATCCGCCGTTTGAAATCCTGACTGGAAGCACAAATCATTTTGAAGTATTGGAGTCACTCAAACAGGAAGGCAAGATCCGTGCTTATGGAGCTTCAGTGGACACTGCGAGAGAAATGGACGAGCTGATTCGAAATACCGGAAGCCAGGTTATTGAGGTGATGTTCAACATTTTTCACCAGGAGCCAAGAAAAGCCTTCAAAAAGGCAGCAGAAAAAAAAGTGGGACTGATTGTAAAAGTTCCGCTTGATTCTGGGTGGCTTTCAGGCAAATATGATGAGAACAGTATTTTCACTGACATCCGGAGTCGTTGGGGCCGGGAACAGCTTATGAAAAGAGCAGAGCTCCTGCCTGTTCTTAGGGAATTGCTGGAGCCGGGAGAATCGTTGGTCCAGTTGGCTTTAAGGTATATTCTTTATTATCAGGAGGTCTCTGCCGTCATTCCTGGAAACAAGAATCTCGAGCAGCTGATTGAAAATCTATCTGCTTCAGATACAAGCATCTCTATTGAAAAAGCAGAAAAAATAAAGGAGATTTGGGAACAAAAGCTGCAAGCTGACCCGTTGGGTTGGTAAAAAAACAGACTACTTAATGGAGGTTTTAATTAATGGCTTATCAACCAGACAGCAATCGCTATAATTCAATGACATATAACAGGTTAGGCAAATCAGGCCTTAAATTACCGGCCATTTCCCTGGGCTTATGGCACAATTTCGGAGGACAGGATTCCTTTGAGAATGGCCGTTCGTTAATTAGGAAAGCTTTTGATCTAGGCATTACTCATTTTGATCTTGCGAATAACTATGGTCCGCCACCTGGTTCAGCAGAGGAAAACTTTGGTGCAATTCTCAGGAAGGATTTTTCAGGATACCGTGATGAGATGGTGATTTCGACAAAAGCTGGCTATGGAATGTGGCAGGGGCCTTACGGCGACTGGGGTTCAAGAAAATATCTCGTGTCCAGTCTCGACCAGAGTCTGAAAAGGATGGGCCTTGATTACGTCGATATCTTTTACCATCACAGACCAGATCCGGAAACGCCTTTGGAGGAAACAATGATGGCGCTTGACCATGTCGTAAGGCAAGGAAAAGCGTTGTATGTAGGGCTGTCCAATTATGGTGTAGAAGAAACGAAGCAGGCAATCGGAATTTTAAGAGAGCTGGGCACTCCATTGCTGATCCACCAGCCTGCCTATTCGATGCTCAACCGCTGGGTAGAAGATGGACTCACTGATTTGCTTCAAGAAGAAGGAGTCGGATCAATCGCATTTGTTCCGCTGGCACAAGGATTGCTGACCAACAGGTATATCAATGGAATTCCGGCAGATTCCAGGGCCTTGAAGCCAAACAGCTTCCTGAACGAAGGAGATGTATCTGAAGAGGTTCTGATAAAGGTAAGAAAGCTAAATGAAGTGGCGCAGGAACGCGGCCAGTCACTTGCCCAGATGGCACTTGCATGGGTGCTCAGGGAACAGAAAATCACCTCAGCACTCATCGGTGCAAGCAAGGTCAGCCAGATTGAAGAAAACGTCGCTGCGCTGAATCGTCTTAATTTCAGTGAAGCAGAACTGAACATGATTGATGAAATTTTAAAATAAGGACTACAAAAAAACTGTAAAGCCAAATGGTTTTACAGTTTTTTTATTGGAATATTTTTCTTAGGTCAGGGTAAAGGAAGGGGGGAAATCAATCATATTAAGGATGTTCCTGGTTAAGGGAAGTAAGGAGAAAACGGGTCACATAAAGCAGAGATATGTGCCCGGTTAAGGGAAGCAATGAGAAAACGGGTCGCATAAAGCAGAGATATGTGCCCGGTTGAGGGAAGCAATGAGGAAACGGGTCACATAAAGCAAAGATATGTGCCCGGTTAAGGGAAGCAAGGAGAAAACGGGTCACATAAAGCAGAGATATGTGCCCGGTTAAGGGAAGCAATGAGGAAACGGGTCACATAAAGAAGTGATATAGCCGGTTAGGATAACGGATTTAATGTTTCACCTATCAAAGTACCTGCTCAGCAGCCCTTCTTTTTTCAAAAAGGCTGAACTTTTGATAGTATGTAGTTTGTATTCCTGTGAAAGCCTTTCTAATACATAACCAAAAATAAGAAATCCTCAAAGTGCTAACAATATCAAAGAAAATCAAGAGAGATATAGGGGTGAAAAAGTGATCAGCTTTGAAGATGTATCGAAAAAATATGACGATGGAACCTTTGCGGTAAAGAATTTTAATTTACATATCAAAGAAGGGGAACTGCTTGTCCTGATTGGTCCGAGCGGCTCCGGAAAAACGACAACTCTAAAAATGATCAATCGGTTGATTCCTCTTACAAAAGGATACATTAAAATCAAGGATAAGAAAATCAGTGACTATGATATTCACGAGCTTCGCTGGGACATTGGATATGTCCTTCAGCAGATTGCTTTATTTCCACATATGACGATTGAAGAAAATATTGCGGTTGTTCCGGAAATGAAAAGATGGGAGCATGAAAAAATCGATCACCGAATAAATGAATTACTGGATATGGTTGGACTCGATCCAAAAACGTACCGGAAAAGACTGCCTCATGAATTATCAGGAGGGCAGCAGCAAAGAATTGGCGTCGCCCGGGCGCTTGCGGCAAACCCGCCCATTATATTAATGGACGAGCCATTCAGCGCCTTGGATCCCCTAAGCAGAGAGAAGCTTCAGGATGATCTTATCGAACTGCAAAAGAACATAAAGAAAACCATCGTATTTGTGACGCATGATATGAGTGAAGCACTTAAACTCGGAGAACGGATTTGCCTGATGAAGAATGGAGAAGTTATCCAGACCGGAACTTCGGAAGAGCTGCTCCAACAGCCTGCGAATGACTTTGTCCGAGAGTTTGTCGGGATTGACCAGGCCCAGGCAGAAATCGTGGATATTCGTGAAGGTGTCAAGCCTGCAAATCAAGGAGAAATGGACCAGCTACCTGTCATATCCTCCCGTATGCCGATAAATGAAATCCTCGCCTTATTGAGTGAACATGAACAGGTAGCTGTTAAAGAAATGGAAGAAATTATCGGCACCATAGATAGACAGGGAATGATCCGGATCTTATCCCGGCAGATGGAGGGGATTAAATGAATAGCTGGATTTCCACTTTTACAGATAGAAAAGACGAGCTTTTAAGTGCTCTGCTGGAGCATATCCAGATTTCTTTCATTGCGCTGTTCTTTGCAGTCTTAATCGCCATTCCTCTTGGAATTTTCCTGACAAGAAGGAAGCGGATTTCAGAAGGAATCATTGGGATTACTGCGATCCTCCAGACAATCCCATCCCTTGCGCTGCTCGGGTTGTTGATTCCTTTATTCGGGATTGGCAAAGTCCCTGCAATCATTGCCCTTGTGGCATACGCGCTGCTGCCGATTTTAAGGAATACATATACAGGAATAAATGAGGTGGATCCATCATTAATTGAAGCCGCTCGGGGCATGGGAATGAACAGCAAGCGCCGTTTGCTTAAAGTTGAACTCCCATTGGCGATGCCGGTCATTATGGCTGGAATTCGAACAGCGATGGTCTTGATTGTAGGAACTGCGACGATTGCCGCGCTGATTGGAGCGGGCGGATTAGGTGACCTGATCCTTCTCGGAATCGACAGGAATAACACGGCATTAATCGTTCTTGGCGCAATACCCGCTGCCTTGCTTGCCATCCTGTTCGACCTTGTGCTTAGAAGGTTTGAAACGGTTTCTTTTAAAAAATCCCTTATCACCATTGGTGCCTTATCCTTAGCAGTCCTTTTCATAATGGTCATTCCATTTTTAGGCGGAAAAAATGAAGAAGAGATTGTCATTGGAGGAAAACTGGGTTCCGAACCAGAGATCTTGATCAATATGTATAAACTTCTTATTGAAGAAGAAACGGACCATTCTGTCCAGTTGAAACCTGGACTGGGAAAGACTTCATTTGTTTTTGCAGCATTGGAAAACGGCAATATTGACATCTATCCTGAATTCACCGGCACGGCTATTTCGGAATTTTTAAAAGAAACAGCCAGCAGCACAAACAGGGAAGAAGTATACCAGCAGGCAAGGGAAGGGATGAAAAAAGAGTTTGGTATGGAAATGCTTCAGCCAATGGACTATAACAATACCTATGCTCTAGCGGTTCCTGAACAGCTGGCTGAAGAAAATGGCCTGAAAACCATTTCTGACTTAAAAGTGATTGAACCCTCGCTAAGAGCAGGCTTCACACTTGAATTTTCAGATAGGGAAGATGGATATAAAGGACTCCAAAAACTCTATGGACTCAACCTGCCAAGCCTGATTACAATGGAACCGAAACTCAGGTACAGGGCGATCAAAAATGGTGAGATAAATCTGGTTGATGCCTACTCAACCGACAGTGAGCTCCAACGATACAACCTAGTTGTACTTGAAGATGATAAAAACTTGTTCCCTCCATATCAGGGAGCCCCTCTTATGCGAGCTGAAACAGCAGAAAAATATCCCGAAATCGTCAAGGCACTCAACAAACTGGCCGGTAAAATCACTGATGACGAAATGCGGAAAATGAATTACCAGGTGAATGTAGAAGGGGAGTCGGCTGAGGAGACAGCACGGGAGTATTTAAGAGAAGCTGGATTATTGAAATGAAAATTCAGGAACATCAGTTAAGAAAAGGATTGATAAAGACAAGAGGCAGAAAAACCAATTGGTTTTTCTGCCTCTTTGTCAGTGGAGAATTAATAAAGACTAATTATTTAAATTGGATAGAAAACGAGCTTTTGCCTGTTCAAAAATGGCATTGATTTCGCCATGAATGGATTCTCTTTCGTTTTTATTAGCCACATCTATAACCCTATATTTTAATTCTTTCACTAAATTATGTTCTTCTGAAGTCAAAATATCCTTAAACATATGAAATCCTCCTGTTGTACTATTTACGTGCTGAGAAATTTAAAAATCCCATGATGGAAAAACCGAAGTTAGCTTTCTTGATAGATGATTGTTTACCCTCTTTTGAAAACTAATAAACTCATTTCGAACTACATAGGGAGTTCGAAGCGTATGAAGGGGAGTAATCGAGCTAAAATTTTTTCGGGAAATTTCAACTTACTTTTAAAAACCCTCGTCACAAGCAGCGAGGGTTTTTGTTTGCTTAAGATTCGGAATTCATTCCTAAAAAAAGATAAAATTCTAGTACTCCCAGGGGTTTTATATGTGATTTGACTCACTACATTGATAATCATTCGCAATTAAGATGAAGGTAAGAAATCAAAGGAGGGGATTTGGTTGAAAGCAACAGACGGAAAGGCCCAGGCAGAAGTTCAGGATGAAATCGGAGAGGTTGCCAGTGGTGACAAATCGAAGATAGGAACCTGGATATCAGTTGGAGTAGTAGGAGCAGTGATTCTTGCTACGTACTTTATTCTATTTGGACTCTATATGGCAAGAGTATAGAAGGGGGAGCGAACAAGATGCATTTGGATGAAAAAATCTGGCTGTTTTTAAGTTTTGGCATGATCATGGGGTTCATGATTTTTACTGGGTACCAGGCAGTGGCATTGGGAATGGGGCCCCCAAGCCATAAAGAAACGATCGATCCCCAAAAGGTTGATGAAACAGCTCCGTTTGACGAGCCGGGAATCAAACAAATTGGTGAAAATGCGTTTGAAGTCGTCATGACCCTTCAGGTATTTAGTTTTACACCGATGGAAATCGAAGTTCCTGCTGGATCAACTGTCCATTTCACTTTAACGTCAAAAGATGTTGTCCATGGTTTTCAGGTGGCAAATACGAATTTGAACGCAATGGTTATGCCGGGGCATATCCAAAAAATATCTCAAAAGTTTGATGAACCAGGTGAATATTTGGTGTTATGCAACGAATATTGCGGTGCTGGGCACCAGGCAATGAGCACGAAAATCATCGTAAAATAAAAGGGGGGAAAGAATGTGCAACCTGCATTAAAAACAACTTCATTTAATCACAAAACAAATCAGATATTAGGAATCAGCCAGGAAGATGCAAGAATCTCGAAATCATACTTATCTATCGCATTTATCGCATTGCTGCTAGGCGGTTTCTTGGGCTTGCTGCAAGGGCTCAATCGTGCCGGTGTCCTGCAACTGCCGCCATGGCTTAACTATTACCAGGTGCTGACGGCCCATGGAATTCTGTTAGTTGTTGTATTATCCGCATTTTTCACAATAGGATATTTTTATGCCGGCCTCTCCCACACACTTGGAGGATTGCTTCCTAAAGTAAGAAAAATGGCATGGATCGGTTTTTGGATGAAGATTTTCGGATTTGTTTTGGTCGTCATTCCGATTTTAAAGAATGAAGCCTCCGTCATGTACACCTTCTACCCGCCAATGGCTGCATCGCCAATGTTTTACTTTGGCTTGGTATTCATTGTTCTGGGCATCTGGATGCTTTCGCTGGGAGCGTTTACTCAGGTCGCAAACTGGAGAAGGAATCACAAGGGACAACATCTCCCGATCCTCGCCTTCTTTGCAACTGGTGTCTTTGTCCTGTTAGTCGGCGCAACAGCTTTTGTTGCCGTAGAAGTCCTTTTCATGATCATTCCTTGGACACTTGGATGGACTGACGGCATAAATGTATTGCTGGCGCGTACTCTTTTCTGGGCATTTGGCCATACTGCCGTTAACATTTGGTATCTGACGGCTGTATCAGCATGGTATGTAATCGTACCAAAAATAATCGGGGGAAACCGCTGGAATGATCTTTTAACACGTATTGTTGTCATCCCGTTAGTAATCATGAACATAACCGGCGGTTTTCACCATCAGATCATTGATCCGGGCATTTCAGAGTCCATCAAATATATGCACGTATTCATGAGCCTTGCAATCGGGTTTCCTTCTCTAATGACCGCATACGCGATGTTCAGGGTTTTTGAACGTACAGCAAGAGCGAAAGGCGGAAAAGGTTTACTTGGCTGGTATAAAAAGATGCCATGGGGAGATGTACGATTCCTGTCGCCGTTTATCGCCATGGTAGCTTTCATTCCCGCTGGAGCTGGCGGAATTGCGCAAAGCACGAACCAATTGGATCAGGTTGTACACAATACGATGTGGGTGGTAGGCCACTTCCATTTAACGCTTGGTATGTCTGTCATCATGACCTTCTTCGGCATCAGTTACTGGCTGGTTCCGTACCTGTCAAAACGTGTATTGACTCCTGCCATGAATAAACTGGGTGTCATTCAAACCGTCATTTGGACTATCGGTATGGTGATCATGTCGATTTCCATGCATGCTGCAGGTCTCTTCGGTTCACCAAGAAGAACTTCATTCACAACCTATGGAAATTTTGCAGAAACGCTTGGATGGAATCCTTATATGGCAGCTGTAGGCATTGGAGCAAGCTTATTGCTGATTGGCGTGATCCTCCAGGTTTATGCGGTGTTCAACCTCATGTTCTTTGCACCAAAGGGAGTAACCGAATTCCCAATTGCGGAAGAGGAAGCAGGAGCGGCGAAAACTCCATACTGGACAGAGCGCTGGGGAATCTGGGTTGTACTTATGCTGGTGGTTGTTTCAATGGCTTACGTCTTGCCAATCGCAGACATGATCATGAATGCTCCTCCAGGATCACCGCCCTTTAAAACTTGGTAAAAAAAAAGCGCAAGCGCCTTGGTCAGCCCCGACAAGCGTTGGAGGGCCTGCCATTGAAGTCGTTCTTTGACTTCATTGGCAGGACCGAAACGACTCGAGCTGCTCAAAGCTGCCGCTTCTCGCAAGATACTCGAGGAGCAAATTCGAGGATGAAAACTGGCTAGGCGCTGGAGCTGGACACCAATCTCCATGCAAAAACCTTTTTTAAAGTAATCGAAGAGATAGCTCCTGTTTCAGGGCTATCTCTTTCAAATCAGCACGATATGTGAAATCGAGATTTTTACCAAAGAAAAAATGGGAAGTGATCAATTTGATCAAAAATCGGCAAACGACCGTATCTTGTATAGTTGTTCTGGTGTTTGGACTGCTTTTATTTTATACAGGAACAGACGGATTCACTGCTTATACAGCTGAGACAGCAAGAGTGTCAAAGCTGGTTGAGGAACAGCCCCAGTTTCCACAAGTAACCTTTGAGGATAGTGAGGGTCGGACCTATTCTATATCTGAATTTGAAGGTAAGTATGTTTTTATCACTTTTATTTATACAGGCTGCACTACGATATGCATTAAATTAGAAGAAAATATGTCGCAGGTGTATGATCTGCTTCCGAGTGAATATATAGGCAAGGATATTGTTTTTTTAAGCATAAGCTTTGAACCGGGCAAAGATGATCCCGCTACCTTAAACAAGTATAAGGATTTATTCGGAAGTAATGGGGAGACATGGAGAATGGCCAGGATACCGGATCAGGATCAGTTAGATACCTTGCTGGAGAAGTTTGGCGTCATTGTGATTCCAGATGGATATGGGAACTTCGCTCATAATTCAGCGTTTTATTTAGTTGACCGGCAAGGCGCACTAGTGGATGTAATGGATTTTACAAAGGTAAATGAGGCAGCAGATAAGTTGTTAGAGACTCTAAAAGCAGACAGGGGGAAATAACGATGAATCAGTTTCTAATCGGGCTTGTCCTTTTAATCGGTTTAATGCTTCCTCCAGTTGCAAACTTAATGGAATCCGTCATGATCATTCACATGCATATGCAAATGCCGATGCTGGTAATCGCCGGCTTTTTCATGGGGCTTTTTTTCCAGCAGCGCTTTCCTCATTTCTTTTCAAAATATAATCAAGATGGCATCCCTGGAATCTTTCTTTTTATCATCATAATGGGTTATTGGATGCTGCCGCGCACCATGGATGAAGCCTTGACTGTAAATAGTATAGAATTTTTCAAGTTTATCAGTTTGCCATTCCTCGCGGGAGTGCCTCTAAGAGATTCCTGGAAAAAACTCAGCAAGAACCGGAAAAATTATACCATTGGATTTTTTACATTGGCTTTTCTGGGTATGGGCTGCTTATATATTCAAGCAAACGATCAGCTATGCAATAATTATTTAGTAGTTGATCAAATCATTCTCGGATGGGGATTCATCACAATGGCCATCTGTATGGTGGTTTACTTAGTCTATACGGCAGTAGTGGATCCTTCATTATATGAGTAGGAAGTTGAACTCTGTAACCATTTGGCCAACATGTCACAAGCTGCGTAATCAGGTATAATAAGTTGAAGGTGTTTTATTAAAAGCGGTAATTGGTGCATTTACAATCAGCGGAAAAAGGCGAATCAGAGTATAGGAGGACCAAAATGAAAATTGCAATCTCATTCAGTGGCGGCAAGGACTCTACGCTGGCACTCTACAAAATACAAAACAACCCTGATTTTGAGGTTGATTCATTGCTCGTGACGCTGACAGAAGGATTCGATCGGGTATCGATTCATGGAGTTCGCTATGAGCTGTTGAAGCTCCAATCTGAGTCATTGGGAATTCCATTACGAGAGGTTTGGCTTCCGCAGGACTGTCCGGATGAAAAGTATCAGCAAATAATGGGAAAAGCTATAGCTGGCATGACAGAAGACGGAGTTACCCATATCTCTTTTGGCGACATACATCTTCAGGATGTTCGGGAATATCGGGAGAAATTGTTTGCAGCATCGGGATTATCCCCTGTTTTTCCGCTCTGGGGTTTACCAGTGGAGGAAGTAAGCCGGGAGTTTATCGATTTTGGATTCAAAACGGTCCTTACATGTGTTGATTTAGAAGCGCTGGCCCCATCCTATGCAGGCAAAGTATATGACAGGGAGTTTATCAAGGATTATCCGAAAGACCATGATATTTGCGGAGAGAATGGAGAATTCCATTCATTTGTGTTCGATGGACCTAACTTTGCATTCCCTATCAACTATAGATTAGGCGAGGAAAAAGTGACAAAGGATTATTTTACTAAAAAAGATCGATTCCTGTATATAGATTTAATCCCGTATTAAAGCTTATAAACTTTAATGTTCAAATAAATGGTTAATAAACTGCCGGCTAGAAAAATAATGACTCCGGAAATAGAGTGTGGAGATAGATAATGAAAAAAATCCATAAAAAGCACCCCTTTATTTAAATATAAATATCGTATTACGATATTTTGTATTTTAATTATATCGTGTTAAGATATATTTATCAATAAGAAAGTAAGGTGGAATTTTTGCTTAGTAAAGACGTATATGAGTACCTTGCTGAGTTTCGATACCAATTGAGAAAGTTTCAGAAATTCAGTGAAACAGCAGCAGAAAATATGGGGATCACAGCCCAGCAGCATCAATTGATGCTAGCCATAAAAGGGTACCCGGAAAGAGATTATGCTACACCGAGCGAGCTGGCAGAACGAATGCAAATCACCCATCATTCATGCGTTGGCCTGATTGACCGCTGTGAAAAGTCAGGACTGGTCTCACGCAGGAAAAACCCGGAAGATGGGCGGAGTGTCTTTGTAGATGTGACACATAAAGGAATGGAAATCCTTGAGGGCCTGTCTGCGATTCATCTTGAAGAAATAAAGCGGATCGGATTGTTTAAGGAGAAGCTTTGAATATAAAGCAGGGAAATATACAACAGAATGGCGAAAAAATCAGTTGATTAAGAGGTAACTTATGAAAAAAAGAATCATCTATTTTGGAACTATAACTATAGTAATCATCCTTCTTTTGCTAGGGGCTTATACATTGATGAATTCGAGGACTTTTCAATTGTTCGGCGGACTGACAGCCCATGTTACTACCGACGAAAAAGTAGTCGCTTTAACCTTTGATGATGGCCCGACACAACAAGTGGCAGACATTTTGCCAATACTAGAGAAGTACGATGCTAAGGCAACATTCTTCCTGATTGGCAATGAAATCGAAAAAAATCCAGAAGCGGCAGAAATGATTGCCAGGGCAGGACATCAAATCGGGAATCACACATACTCCCACAACCGGATGGTGTTCAAATCCCCTTCCTTTATCGAAGAGGAAATCGAGAAAACCAATAAACTGATAGTAAAAGCCGGCTTTAACGGTGAAATTGACTTCCGGCCGCCTAATGGTAAAAAACTGCTCGCCCTCCCTTATTACCTGGACCAGCAAAATATCGACACGATCACCTGGAATTTGGAACCCGATTCCTATTACGCCAATTCATCTGACAAAATAAATTACATCAAGAACAATATAGAACCGGGCTCCATTATTTTACTGCATCCGATGTACGATCAGACAGGCGAAGAGCTTAAGACACTAGATGGAATCTTGGAGACATTGAGTACAGAAGGGTATAGATTCATTACGGTAAACGAACTTCAGAGTTGATGAATGACTTAAAATTTGATTTTAGCTTTTTTTAGATAGTGGAGAGTATGGGACTTTAACCTCCGAATCAACTCGAGTAGGGATACTATGAAATGTTCCTGTTATACTCAAAGTGCCCATAAAGAAAGCGAACACTAAAGAAGGGTGACAGATACCCTTGGATACCTGTCATTTTGTGTTTACAAATTGAGAAATTAGCTGGTTAAGTTCTTTTGCAGCCTTAGTCGGGATCCGGTGGTCAATATTCTCGATAAAATGCAATTCATTTTGAGGCAATTTTTCATGCAATTGCCTTGCATAAGAGTGAAAAGGCTTATCCTTCTTGCCATAAACCAATAAGATAGGCAAAGTTATCTTATGTAGTTGATTGACACAATTGTATTTTAGACTAAACCGATAATATTGCTCAATATTGCGGTAATCCCCTTTTTTAGCTTCCGAAAACATATATTTAAACAGCTTTATATTATTTGAATTACTCCATGAAATAGACCAGGCTAACAAGTTTATAGCCCCTTTGCTTGAAAGCTTGATTGCTAAGGATATCTTCCTTCTCAAGTAATCATCATTTACATCGGGCATTGCCCCAATCGAAATTCCCCCCAAAGCTCTCTCAGGAAACGTCAGCATGAATTCTAAAACAATAGAACCGCCCGTCGAATATCCGCATATAAACGCTTTGTTTATATTAAGGTGGTCCAATAGTGAAATGATATCCTTGATAATCAGTTGATAGGTTATGGGTTCTGGGGAGTAAGGGCTTTTTCCGTGTCCTCTAATGTCAAAGGTAATTATCTGAAAATTTTTCGAGAGTTCTTCTAATTGATATTGAAAGTTGACTGAAGTCAATACTGGAGGATGGATAAAAACAATCGGAGTTCCGCTTCCTTTTACTGTATAGTACAGGCTGGCACTACTCATATTTAGCAATGGCATTTAATTGTCACCTCAATTCCTATATAAGCAAATACTTATATCCTTGTAACCTAAAGTTCTTTGACTAATTAGACAAAACTTGCAATGATTTAATTCGCCTTAAAAAGACTGAAGGACTCAATGAGTATTTTTCCTTACTTTATTAAGAAAAATGCATCATTAACAAACAAGGAATCCAAATGCCGATGGAGAGAAGTACAGCTAGAATCAACTTTTTTACTAGGAGAGTAAAAAAACCAGTAGAAAAAGTCCTACTGGCATTGCATCTTTTGGACTGAGAAAGCGAAGAGTAATCCTTTTAATCATGCTGCAAGTCCGTTTATTAAAGATACTGAAACTCCGGGCGTGGATGCGACAGAAAATCATGGTGAGAGATGGTCCAACCATAAGCTCCGACTAAATGGAAAATGACAAGGTCTCCTGCTTTAAGGTCTTTAAGGAATTCTTTCCTGACGAGAAGATCGTTTGGGGTACAAAGCTCACCGGCAATGGTGATCAATTCGTTTTTAACTTTAGGTCTTGGGAGTGGTTTATACCTCCAATGCTCTACTTGGTACACTGAAAATGGATGGCTCATTTTCCATGCTGCGGGAAGTCTCAAATGATGGGTACCGCCTCTAACGAGAGCAAACCATTCCCCGTAATTCTTTTTTATATCCATTACTTCTGTCACATAAAACCCGCAATGTGCAGTCATATAACGGCCGAGTTCGATTATTAACCTTAGTTTATTTTCATGAAATGATTCTCTCATTTGATGAATTCCCTCACTAAATACATCCCAATCGAATGGTTCTGAAGGCGTATCATAATTGATACCAATCCCGCCTCCAATATTTACCGTTTCCAATTCTAATGAAAATGATCTTTTCCATTTCAAAGTATTTTCCAGGCACATCTTAACAAAAGTAAGGTGCTCATCAGCAAGAAGATTGTTACTCATTGCATGGAAATGGAAGCCTTTCACATCTAAATATGGAAAAAGATCTAGCTGGCCCAGAATCTTAGGAATCCTTTTCTCTTCAATCCCAAACTGTGTCGGGACACCTGCCATTTTATGAGAACTGCTGCTAACGTTATATTTCAAATTAACACGCAGTAAAACAGGCAGTATTTTATCTGCTTCTCTGCCAAACTGGTTGATCCGGTGCATATCATGTTCACTTTCGATATTCATCATTCGAAGAGTTCCATCGGCTAAATAGGAAATTTCCTGGTCTTTTTTAACTGGTCCTCCGAAAATGATTGGGAGGGTTGATAGTCTCTTGATTTTATTAACCTCCCCCTCCGATGCAGTTTCAAAACCATCGACTATGTTCGTCAATACCGATATCAGTCTTTCATCGGGATTCGCCTTGACGGCGTAAAAAACGGAACAAAAGTCTGGAAGAGAGTCCACAATCCTTTGGGCATGTTTTTTTAAACTGTGTAAATCATATATGTAGGAACAGATTGGCTTGTTATCAATTTTTTTAACCATACAGCCCAAATGTTCTTTGAGTCTTTCAAGATTCATAGTTTACTCCTTCCACATTCTTCGGTTGCTTTGTGAAATAATTAGTGTTATTACTATGGTTCCTATTCCCATAAAAAGTCCTGCACTGTAAGCGCCAAAAATATTGGCAACGAATCCAATCAGTATAGCGCCCAAAGGAATATACCCTCTGTCCATTAAAGCGAAGCTGAGGATCCTGCCACGGTGTTCTTCGGCTACTTTTAATTGAACTATAATCCTGCTAAGAGTACGGTAATATTGGCTGGAAAATCCCACTAGGAAGATTAATATAAAAGCAAGGACCTTGATTTGGCTGAAGGCTGTAAACAGAATTAAACTAGCACCGAAACCAAGCGATGAGAGAATCAGCCACTTGCCTCCGGTATATGGCTGCCTCCACGATAAGACTACTGTCGAAATGATTGCACCGGCAGACGAAACGGAGAGTAGTAAGCCAAAACCCTCTGATCCTGTGTCCATAAGTTCCTCTGATAGCAGGGGAAGCATAGTTGTATATGGGAACCCAAAGATCATAGGTGCAATTGCCAGCAAAAGGATAGAGGGGATGGCTGGTTCCTTTTTTAAATATTGCCAGGTTTCGCTTATTGATTTATGAGTTTGGTTACCTTTATAAACATTTTGTTCGTCCTGAGGAATGGTCCATAGAGAAAGCAAAACAAACAATGTACCAAGCGATACATAAAAAAGCAACAAGGCGGGAGGAAAGGATGCAAGCAATACTCCCGCTAAGGCTGGTCCAATCATTCTAGCAACATTTATGCAGGTGGTTTGAAGTGTAATGGCACTTCCGAGCATAGATGCTGGTACAATATCTGACAGGTATGCATTTCTAATAGGAACTTCAAAACTCATCAGGATAGATTTTAAGACGATAATAAAAGTGAGCATACCGAATGAAGATGGGTCTTTGATGTTAAAGGACATCCATACTGTCATCAGGAATAAAGCGCCGTAAAGAATAAATAGTGAGTTCCTGCGCTGGAACCGGTCAGCTGCAGAACCAGCAGCCGCAGAAAAGAGAAAGACAGGCAGCAACCTGCAGGCATTTACTGCTCCCAGAGCAACAGCCGAAGAGGTCCATTGATAAACCACCCAGTTTAAAATGGTAAGTTCCATCCAATCGGCTGTCCTGACAAAGAAGCTTCCGTATAAAAACCGACGATATGAACTTGATTTTAAAGCGAAATCACTTCGCAACGTTTCGAAAAGCATCATGATTGATTATTCTTCCCTAATGGATTTGCTACCGTACTGTACATGTAGTTGTCCGCTTTAGTTATTCTCATGCTTGCCAGTGCTTTATGCTTCACTTTGTCTTGAAAAAAATATGCTTGATCTTCTTTGACGGATTCCTCAACTTCAAAAGATAATGAAGAAAATACCTCATCACATGCTCTTTTTACCTCGCGCCAGAATATCCTTTCATTTACGCCAGATATTTCTGTCAGCAAGCGGATAATTTCCCCAAAATGACTTTGGAAAATTGTATAATGTGCCTTCGCATACATCTCGTTACGATCATCTGTGAGCGTCATGCTTCCCGGATGAAATTTCAGGTCAAGGCCACAGGATTCCAACCGTTTTATATAAATCCGCGCTCCACCCCAGTCGCGGAAAAAAAATCGTACCGGCTTTCCGTGTTTGAAAACGGGAATGCTGTTTTGGAGATGCCCCTCCAAAGCAACACCATACTTAGTCATTAAAGTTAGAAATCCTGGAACTGTAATTGACAAATAGTCATTTAGAAAGCTGATGACCCCGGCTTTTTTGGATAACTGGTGATGCTGATTATACTCTTCGATAATTTCTTCAAGGACGGTCTTATTTGTAAACGGAGAGCTATTATACAAACAGCTGCCTACAATAGGGATCTCATCTTGGGCAAGTTCATTTTCTTTATTTTCTCTTATCACTACCGTTAAATTTCTTGCCAGGTCATTGTCATTTGATGTAAAAGCAAAGCCCGCCGTCTCGTTTAGCGGTAAAAAGTTGTCCAGATGTTGTTCTCTTCTTAGGATTTCATTTAGCATACAGCTGAAAGCGGTGGAATTCATGGCTGTATTTGTAGAAATTGAACGGACAGTTGATGTCATTTGGCTGTTTACTGCAAGCTTTATAAAACAATTTTTTGTCGAAGGCAGCAGGGTACGAAATGACGAGGTAGCTGCTCCCATGTCCTTTATAGAAGGAAGGGGAACAATGATTTTTCTTTCGATTTCCGCCCCGTACATGGAGGTCAGTGTATGTTTGAATTGCCATTCATGAACAGGAAGAAGCTGATAGTTTGAAGGATTCAGACCTTTTCCGCTTAGGATCTCTCTGCATTTCCTATTTTGTATTGGAAATAGTCTCTCGATTGTATTTTGTGTTATTTCTGTTGAGAGAAGATAATCCTTGTGGACTGCAGCAAAGCAAATTGGAAACTCCTCATGAAACTCTGGCGAATATCGAGCGACATCCAAAGGTGACATGCCTGTCTTAGTTTTTGTGCCCGGATGAAGATGATGCCCCTCTAAGGCAAGCTGTTCAAAAAGTAACAAAGAGCTCCACTCGGGTTGCATTGCCTTTTTGGCTAAAGCATATTGAAGAATTGTCGAAACCTTAAGTGCTTCCCCTTCGTCTTTCAATTTTTTTGACCAACTGTCATGGCGTACGTAAGCCATTGTAATATTGGCTGTACCGTTGTCCAGCTCCCTTCCTAGGTCATTGTTGTTCTGCTCCAAGCCAATTAGCCTCAGCAATTCACTAGCAGTTTCGACTGTCCGGTTCCAGTCTTTGCCGATCAGGAGGATATCTCCCTCTAAAATCAGCCGGTTAAAGGCGTACTCTTTTTTAATAGGGAACAGAAGTATATAATCATCAAAGGCTGTCATTCGATAGACTAAATCTTCTTTTAAAGATAAAGTCTGCAGCTGAAGAAGGAAGGGTTCCCACTTTTTATAAACCTTCAGTAAAC
The DNA here is from genome assembly GCF_018613195.1 of Bacillus sp. ISL-45. Lineage (GTDB taxonomy): Bacteria > Bacillota > Bacilli > Bacillales > Cytobacillaceae > Mesobacillus. Next base: position 6,243 of record NZ_JAGGQQ010000013.1, on the reverse strand, counting down.
TTGTCACGTAAACTGAGCCGATTCTCTTCAATTCTACAGACTGGGAATAAAGATTCTTCACATCTTCCCGCAGCAGTGCGGAAGCCAGTTTATTCAATATATGACGACGTCCAAGATTAGCGAAATATGGATAGCTCTCTGCCAGGGGAGAATTGTTCCTTCGCAGCTCAGTTATACAAGTTAATTCATCCTTTGACCATTGGGTTATAAATGATTCTGCCTTTTGGCTGTATGATGGATTTCGTCTCATTCTATTTCTCCCTTCCCTGGTAATAGTGGATTTGGTGCAGGAACATAAATGTTATCGGTAACCGAATGATTTAGCCTCATTTTCAAGAGAGCTTTAAGGTAAGTGTGCGGTCCAAGAACCCATGTTTCAAACTCAGATGCTTGTTCAGTACAATTATTTTGATTACCGATAATACTTATGACCTTGCTTAATACGTCTTTTACCTGGGTCCATAAAATAGACTCATTAATTCCAAATTCCTTTGTCAGATTGAGAATTATTTCCCCAAAGTGATTATGAAGGACAGCGTGAGAGAACATTTGATAGAGATCCTCTGGTCTGTCAGTCAAAAGGTTAGTGGAATTATCAAGTTTCACTGAATCAACCCATTGGCTAAATTTCCCTCTATGAATCCGAATACCTCCGTTATCTCGAATCATCAATTTAGAAGGTTTCCCTTCTTTAAAAACGACAATGGCATTTTGAAGGTGTGCTTCTAGGCTGATTCCATATTGAACTACCAATTGCACAAGACATGGTATAACGGTTTTTGCATAAAGATCCAAATACTCGGTTGCACTCTTTTCAATGGAGACCATATTTTTATCCCTATATCCTAAAATAAGGTCTTTCATTAATGTACCCGATGAGAACGGTAATGTGTTGATTAAGGAAGCGGCCGGGACAGCGAGCTCGTCTTTAGCGAGGTAAGCCTCAGGATTTTCGCGGATAATACATGATAAATTCTTCTCGAGGTCAATGCCGGGGAATTTCCGGCTGGAACTAAAATGGCATCCGGCTACCTCTGGAAGGAAAACAACCCTTTCTTTTAGAAGGGGATCCGTTTTCTCAATCTCTTTCAGCAGCTTTGAAATGACAGGCCCATTATTGACAGATGCCGGTGAGACGAGCCTTTTGGCGCTGGTCATCTGGATATTCACTGCAGTCTTAATATGATGTAGTTTCCTCCCAAGGCTTGGAGCCAGGGACCGGAAAGACAATAAAGGCTTAACCGGTATAACGGAGTGTAAAGGGATGATAAGCTTTTTATCCAGCTCTTCCCGATAATACTTTTTAATCATATGCTCATACTGCCAGGGATGAACCGGGATAAGGACATAGGAGGCCAGTTCGTCCATTTCCTTTGAAAGAAATGGATAGTCGGAAAGTAAAAGATCCTTAATTTCCTCATCACTCATACTTGAGGAGGTACTATGGCTCTCATGTACTGCGAGCAGTACCAACTGGACTTCTGCAGCCCACTCTGGAGAATATTTTTGATTCTCCTCCGGGGATAAGCCTATTCTTGTTTTGGAACAAGGATGTATGGTGTGCCCTTCCGTAGCCCATTGTTCAAGATAAGTCAATGGACTAAAGTGGGGATCCTTGTTCTTCATTTTAATCAAGGTATCAAAGGCCCTTGTTTCAGAGGTACTGGTTTCGGACACTCTCCTGTATTCCTTTGCAGTTAAGGCAATCGCATCATTGGTCACGCTGTTATCCAGTTCGTTTATTAATGTTTGTACTGAATTTGATGTAATGTCTGTTTCGAAAAGCACTTGAAGAAACTGTACCGGATGAGTCAATTCACTATGAGTTTGATTATCGGCAAGAAGGATTGGTCCATCTATATCAATGTGTCCCAAATAGTAGATCTTTTTTACGTCGAATTGTATAGTGCGATTGAGGGGAGCTTTGAGAATATAGGTACGTCCTGTAAACCCGTTTGGTTTCCACTCATACTCACATACTTTTTCGCGAATCACCGCTTGAATCAATTTTTGCAGGATTCTCTTTTGAGAGAGGGGTAAAAATTTCTGGTACTTCTTTTCTGTTCGAATTTCAGGAAACGACAAAGACATAAAAGGTCCTCCTTACAATTTTAATTGAGAATCTTTTTCAACTACAATGAATAATAGTTGATAATGATTATCAATGTCAACGATATAATGTGAATAAGGAAAAAGGACCCAAAAGTGCTTTACCTTTTTTCTAGGTGTGCTTAAATACAAAATACCAAAGAAACTCCTGAAAAAAAGAGAGATTAAAAGACAATAAAAATTGGAAAGCAACTCAACTGGTAATATGAACGGTGGGCTTAATTGGTCGAATAGAGGATGTTTTGTGTATTTAGTAGGAAGTTTATAATTTTAATACTTATTCCTTACGACTAAGTACATGGATCCAGTAAGAATTAACCGTTTTTGTTAAACAAATGGGGAGTGAAAGAAGGAGATCATTCTAATTTAGCGAATTTAGAAGTCATTGGTGTAAAGGCACAAAATTTTAAAGTATAACACCTTTGTTAATAAACAAAATGGAACTAGGTAAATATGATTGTATCTAAAATTGAACAGGTTCTATTTTTTTAGTCCTTATTTTAAAAATCAAAAGCTGACTGAAAGGATTTTTATAAGAGTTTATTTTAAGACAGAGTTGAAAATAGAAAATGGCCAAATTAAGGATTCAAAAGTACAAGGATATCTTGAAAAGGGTAAGTTTATATCGAGTTATCATGGATTTCTATGGAGATGGGCGGGCAGTTATAAGAAGTCCTCACAACAGGTGACTTCAATCTAAGATTTAAGGACCAAATTTTTGCATCTCAGCTGCGAAGAAGTGAGAATGAAAAGCTTGTTGTGTTGTGTAACTTTAGTATCTATGAATTTGTGATTGAAGAAGAAGCTTTATTAACGAAGCTTGCTGGTGCAGAGTTGATTGTACTCAATTATAGAAGAGGAACTAGGTAAATTAAGAGCATATGAAACTTTAGTTTATTATAAAAAAATAATCAATAATGAAAAAAGCCGTCAAACCAATTGGTTTGACGGCTTTTTAAGTAAGTGGAGAATAGGGGGCTCGAACCCCTGACCTCAACGCTGCCAGCGTTGCGCTCTCCCAGCTGAGCTAATCCCCCGTATCTGAATAGATAAGGTACAAGAAAGATTATATAACCATCTCGCTGGACATGCAAGACAAAATTTTATGTAAAAATAAAAAAGCCGCAATTCAGCGGCTTTCCTCCTACAAACCTTCAATTTCAACCCTGTTGATCCCTTCAATATCCGACACCGTTTCATACACATCCGTCGTCTTTCTGCGGAAGTCCACGGTTACAATCAATTGCACCAGCTGATTTCCCTCTGCAAGATCCTTAATACGGACATTTTTTAAGGCGATTTTTTCCTCTTTGATCCTGGTAATAATATCGGCTATGCTTTCCCGGCTATTGACATTAAACTGCAGCCGGATCTCTTTTTCCCTTAATTGTCTTGGACCTATGAAAGTCATCAGGAACGGTATGAATTCCACACTCACAATGAGTAGAGCAACACCAGCAATGGCTTCCCAGTAAAACCCGGCGCCAACCGTGATGCCAATTCCAGCGGCACCCCAAATCATCGCTGCCGTGGTCAGACCTGAAATTGTGTCATTCCCTCTTCGTAAAATAACTCCGGCACCTAGGAAACCTATCCCTGAGACGATTTGCGCTGCCAAACGGAGCGGGTCCATCGTGATATTCACATCTTCATCCCCAGGGAACATATAAGCCGACTCACTTGATACAATCGTTAAAAGACAGCTGACGATCGATATAACAAGGCTTGTTTTAAGTCCTACCGGTTTTCTTTTAATCTCCCGTTCGAGCCCGATCACCAGGCCCAAGAATGCGGAAATCCCCAACTTTAGCAATATTTCCATATCAATTGAATAGAACATATCGTTTCTCCTGCCCCTAAATAAGATGTATTTACTTTCCCTAAAAATCACAGACTAAACTTTTTATAAAAAATAAAATTTAATTCAAGATAAAAGTTCGAATTCATTGTAAAATACATTTAATTCACATTGTGTAACTTAAAGGAGAATAGAAATGCAGTCACCTAAAGTAAATCCTTATATGGCGGTAGCAATCGGCGTCGTGGCAGTCTCAACTTCTGCGATCCTGGTCAAGGTCTCATCCGCGCCGTCCGGAGTCATAGCTTTTTACCGATTATTTTTTTCAGTACTATTAATGCTGCCGGTATTTCTTATAAAGTATGTTTCGGAACTTCGTCTTATTACGAAACGGGATTGGGTATTCACCGGAATAGCCGGGATATTTCTGGCCTTCCATTTTATCCTCTGGTTTGAATCACTAAACTATACCTCGGTAGCAAGCTCAACTGTGCTGGTCACTCTTCAGCCTCTATTTGCATTCGTGGGTGCTTATCTGTTCTTTAAAGAGCGTGTTTCAGCTAAAGCGATTTTAAGCGGTGTGATTGCGATTGGCGGCAGCGTCATCATCAGCTGGGGTGATTTTAAAATCAGCGGAAGTGCACTGTTTGGGGACTTTTTGGCGATTGTAGCCTGTGCATTGGTAACCGTATACCTTTTATTTGGCCAAACAGTCAGAAAAAGGATGTCTTTAATAACCTATACCTTTATCGTCTATAGCATCAGTTCAATTACATTGTTCTTCTATGTAATAGCTGTTGGTGACTCGTTCTATCCATATCCTACGAGCGATTGGGTCTACTTTATCCTCCTCGCGCTGATCCCAACTTTGCTTGGCCACACATTGTTTAACTGGTCTATAAAATGGATTAGCGCCTCAGTTATTTCGATGGCGATACTTTTTGAACCAGTTGGCGCAACCGTACTTGCGTTCTATCTGCTCGGTGAAAAAGTCATTTGGACTCAGATTATCGGAGGACTAGTTGTTATCGTAGGCATAACTTTGTTTTTAGTAGATGAAAGAAAAATGAAGCTGAAAAATCAAGCCGAAATCAAATCAATATCGGGGTAGGGGATGTATGTGCAGATCAGAAAGGCTACAAAAGATGATGCAAGCGGAATTGCCAGGGTTCACGTCAGAAGCTGGCAAGAAACTTATCAGGGGATTATAAGCCAGGATTACTTGGATACTTTAAAGGTGGAGGACCGGAAACCTTTATGGGAAAAAAGCTTATCAGAAAGTGCTAATATCTCTCCGGTTTTTGTCGCTATTAATCCAGAAGGGGAAATAGTAGGCTTTGCATCCTTTGGAAAAGAAAGATCAGGGAATTTTAAAGCCGATGGAGAATTGTACGTGATCTATATCCTTAAAGAGTATCAAAGAGGAAAACTGGGCCTGAGGCTGCTGCAAGCCGGTGTGGATGATTTGCTGAATCAAAATTACGAATCCATCCTCGTGTGGGTGTTAGCCGATAACGAAAGCCGGAAATTTTATGAAAGCCTTCAGCCGCAAAAAGCTGGGGAGGAAGTTGTGAAAATTGCAGGCAGAGAATATGTCGAAGTAGCTTATATGTGGAGAGATTTACAACTGCTGCGCCAGGCTGCTAGAGAAAAACTGTAAGAGTATAGATGCAAAACCTTAAGGTGTAAACAAAAAAAATCCCCTTCATAGAGGGGATTTTTTAAATGTTTTTAAATGAATAGGTAAGTGAACCTTGAAAATAATAATGCACAGACAGAGCTTAAAATAAGAGTTCCTCCGTGTACCTTTCCTTCAGTGTTTGCAATTTTAATGGCTTCAATATAGGCCATGCTAAATAAAAGGATTGCCATTAATAATGATAGATATAGTGCAATTGATTGCAGCAAGTAGGATCACCTCTGTAAAATAGTTTGTCCAACGCATTATATGAGGACTTGTAAGAAATTATTATTAAAAACATTAAATAAGAAGAAACTCGGAAAACCTGAAAAGAATGATCTTATTGTGAAAAATTCTTTTAAAATTATATTGCAAACATATTTTATCCATGGTATATTTAATCTCGCTTCAGGAAAACAACGTTGAATTGAAAATCAAACATCGGTTTTTACCAAAAAGAAAAACTAAAAACGATGTTGACAATAACAAATCAGCGTGTTATATTAATAAAGTCGCTTCTGGGCGACGGACTGAACAACTTGTTCTTTGAAAACTAAACAAACAAGCGTCAACAAACAATAAATGATCATGTTTCTTCTATAAGAACATGAGCCAACGTTTTAACTTATGAGCTAACTCATAACTCTTTCTTGGA
>NZ_JAGGQQ010000012.1 GCF_018613195.1 Bacillus sp. ISL-45 | reverse complement strand
CGCACATTAAGTCTTTTTATGTGACGATACTCTCGGAGAAGACTCCTTTATCCGCACATTAAGTCTTTTTATGTGACGATACTCTCGGGGGCGACTCCTTTATCCGCACATTAAGTCTTTTTATGTGACGATAATCTCGGAGAAGACTGCTTTATCCGCACATTAAGTCTTTTTATGTGACGATACTCTCGGGGGCGACTCCTTTATCCGCACATTACGTCTTTTTATGTGACGATAATCTCGGGGACGACTCCTTTATCCGCACATTAAGTCTTTTTATGTGACGATACTCTCGGGGGCGACTCCTTTATCCGCACATTAAGCTATTATGTGTGGAAAATGTCTCCTTTTAACAGCAAAAAGGTACCAGGAAAACTCCTGATACCTTTTTCTTTATGCAAGCTTCTTTAATTCTTTAGAAAGCTATCGTCAATCAATGTTTTGAAATCTGGTTTGTCTTTCAGGAACTTCAATGCGTAGGATGAATCCGAGAAGTCCTGGATTGCCTGTGCATCGACTTCATGGGTAAAGCCGATTCTTTCCCATGCCAGCTCGACAACATCTTGTTCAAGCTCCTGTCCTGTTGTTTCTTTAATGTCTTTAATGGTGATTTCCTGTGCTTCTGCTGGGTTTTCATTGATGAATTTCACAGCATCTTTATGAGCATCAATAATTTTTTGGACGGTTTCTGGTTTTTCCTCGATCATCTTCCCGGAAGTGACCATTACGGATGCAGGAAGTGTTTCTCCGAATGATACTTCATCCCAGCCGATAACGACTTCTGCGCCAGTTTCTTTTTCAATTACTGCTGCCCATGGTTCAGGTGCTACAGCGATATCCACCTTGCCTGACTTCAGCATTGCAGCGTACTGTGCCGGCTGGCCAGTAAGGTGCTTCATTGTTCCGCCGATCCGCTGTGACGTGATTCCCTCTGCTTCAAGGTATGTTTCGTACTGAACATCATGTGTGCAGCCTACTCCAGGGGTGATGAATGTCTTGCCTGCGAAGTCTTCAACTGAATTGATCTCGACTCCTTTTCTCGCCAATACAACCGTACCGCCAGTGGACGCACCTGCAATGATTTTAACATCAGCACCTGTTGAGTAATTGTTCATCGCCGGGCCCGGGCCAACAAGACCTGCATCAATCTCGCCCGTTTTCAGTGCAGTCATGAAAGAACCGCCTTCAGCAAATGTCTTATACTCGATTGTGGTTCCATCGCCAAGCTGCTGCTCAAAGAAGCCCTTATCTTTTGCCACCATCGCTGGAACATGGTTGATGTTCGGGAAGTAGCCGATGACGATTTTTTCCTTGCCTGCTGAGGTTGTCGATGAACCGCTTGAACCGCATCCGGCGAGTACCATCGCAGCTGTAAACAACATTGTTAACATTAAAATAGCTTTTTTCATTATTCTTTCCTCCTTATTTTATGAAGTCTGTTTTCCTAAAATTGTTGTTAAAATCCTAAAGCCGATTTTAACGTGATCATAACCATTTTGTATTTCGATACCAAGTTTGCAAGCTCTTTCCTCATTGTGAAGAAATTAAGGTAATTCAGTCTTATTGTGCAGTCAATAGCAACAAAGTTTGAGAAAAGAGCCTTTATGAATCAAGTCCCCAGCGATTAAGCACCGATTTTTCGATACGCTGGAAAATTAACTGGTCTACGATTGTTCCAATGACACCAATAATGATCATGACGCCAATCACGAGCCCCATATTGCCGAAATCCGAGGCGTAACGGAGCGTATATCCGAGACCTGGGCCCGTGCTTAAAAGTTCCCCTGCCATCAGAGCCCTCCAGGCAAATGCCCAGGCCAGTCTTGAGCCGGTTACCACATAAGGGATCGCTGCCGGAAAAATAACCCTTTTATATAAATTCCAGCCTGTCACTCCCATCGTTTTCGCGGCCTTTATAAATAATGGCGAAACATTTTTAATCCCAACTCTAATATTAAGTGTCATGACAAATGTTCCTCCGAGAACCACCACGAAAATAACAGCTTTCTCGTTCATTCCGAACCACATGATCGCAAGGGGGAGCCAAACAATGCTAGGTACACTTTGGAACGCGAGAACGATTGTGCCCAGTGTCTCATCCGCCGTTTTGGATTTTGCGAGCAGGACTCCAAGCGCAGTCCCGATTACAAGGGAGAGACCGAGACCAATCGCAAGACGTTTGAAGCTGGCGATCAGATCATAGATCAAAGTTTTATCCTCGAAGCCTGTGACCAGTGCCTCAAGGACTTTTTCCGGAGATGGAAGGATGATGGGCATCCACCATTCAAGCTTGCTTCCTGCGTACCAGAATGCAATGATTGCTGAGAAAAATATAATTCTCTTAATGTGCGGATTCATCTGCAAGCTCCTCCCTGATGACTTTGTCGATCTCCTTCTTCAGATAACTCATAATATATTCTTCCAGTTCCACCATCTCTTTTTTATGCTCATGGCGGGGCCTTGGAATCTCTACTTTAATATCCTTAAGGATCACCCCTGGCTTCGTTCCCATCACAATGATCCGGTCTGATAGTTTAATGGATTCAGAGATGCTGTGAGTGACGAACAAGATCGTTTTCTGAGTTTCTGCCCAGATCGTCTCCAGCTGTTCATGAAGCCGCGAACGAGTTTGTTCATCCAGAGCTCCGAATGGTTCATCCATCAAAAGGATTTCCGGATTCATCGCCAGCGCCCTTGCAATCGCCACCCTCTGCTGCATCCCTCCTGATAGCTCATGAGGATAGTGAGAAAGGTATTTGCTAAGCTGTACCTTTTGTAATTGTTTCTTTGCTTCCGCTTCGGCCTGTTTCTTTGGCATTTCCTGTTTAAGCGGGAAGAGAACATTCTCCAATACATTCAGCCACGGGAACAGCGCCGCCTGCTGGAAAACCATTCCTCTGTCCTTTCCCGGTTTATCTATCTTTTTGCCAAAGACTGTAATTTCGCCGCTCGTTGCCGGAGTCAGTCCAGCTACTATAGAAAGAAGTGTCGATTTACCGCAGCCGGATGGTCCAAGAATCGATACGAATTCCCCTTTATTTACTTCTAGATTAATATCTTTTAGAATATCAACCTGGTGATTATTTTTGTCCGCGTATTGTTTGTGTACATTGCTGATTTCAATAAACAATTAAACCACCCTATTCTAATAAAGCTTATTGTTTTAGTCGGAATTAATAAAGTTAATTATAATCTATTCATTCATCTTGTCAACATTTCATTTATTTTTGCAATCAGCCCGGCCGTTTTTATTCAGGTAATGATTTATACATAAAAAATAGACCTGCACCCAGCAGATCTAAAAGAAATAAGAATATAAAGTCAAAACGGAGATCGAACCAATTACGACCACTATGACATTTGCTCCCATAAAGGCAACGATGAAGGCGGCGGCGGCTCCGATCAGTCCGTACCAGATGTCTTCCTGAATGAACAGGATTGCGGGGAAGATCAGCGCTCCCAGTGTGGCATATGGGACATTTTTCAGGACGCCTTGCAGGAATGGAGGCAGTTCTTTTCCGCGGAACATTACAAATGGAAGCATCCTCGGTAAATAGGTAACGATAGCCATACCTATGATCATGATGACAATTTCTTTACTCATGTGTTTCTGCCCTCCTGCCTTTCTTGAATGTTTCAACTGCCTCTACAAGAATCGCTGACAGCAATGTTGCCAGCACGATAGCCCAGCCTGTGGACATGAGTTCAGCCATTGTAAATATCGAATTAAACGCAGCTGCGAGTACGGCCAGGTATACAACTTTTACATTACCTTTCATCGATGGGACCAGTAAGCCCACAAACATGGCATATAACGCGACTGACATGCTTTCCTGCAGTGTCTGAGGCAATCCTGCACCGATGAGGAAGCCCAGCCCGGAGAAAACAACCCAGCTCGAGTAAGCAGTAAGGTTCAAGCCAAACATATACCGGGCATTGACAGTACCTTCTCGTGTCGCGGCTACTGAAAATGTCTCATCCGTGATCCCGAATGAATAGCCCATTCTTGCACCTACGGTATCCTCTTCTGCCTTTTCATTCAAGGACGCAGACATGAGAAAGTGGCGGATATTCACGATAAAGGTCGTCAGGATGACTTCAAAGATCCCTATCCCCTGCGCAAGGAGACTTAACGAAATATACTGTGCGGCCCCCGCGAACACCAGCATGCTCATCATGACCGTTTCACCGAGCGCAAGTCCTGTTGTCTTGGCGATCAAGCCAAAGGTAAGTGCAATCGGCATATAACCTATCGCAATGCTGATGCCTGATTGAATTCCTCTTTTAAAATCTGTTGCCTGCTTAACAACCAATGTACTTTCCACTCGCTTCCCGCCTTTCTATCACTATGTAAAATATAAAATCCTTTAATCAATTAAAATATATTATACATACTTCCAGCAGCTTGGAAAAGTGTTTCTTTTATCGAAATAATTTATGCGTATTAATACCCAGGCCCGGCAGACTGCTAAATAAGCAGTTGGTCTCTCGGAAAGTGCTGTCGATATATTTAAAAATCCGCCGATTGATTACAAAAGGAAGTCAACATCCTTATTAGCGGTCAAAAACCCAGTCTTTGCACATAAAAAAACACGGCCGCGGCCGTGTTGAGTTACTTTCCTTTAAAATCTGGCTTTCGTTTCTCGCTGAACGCTGCCAGTGCTTCGAGGCGATCTTCTGTCGGGATGGTGACTTCGTAGGCTTTGCGCTCAATTTGCAGTCCTGTCTGCAGGTCTGCGTTCATTCCCTGTTTGACGGCGTACTTTGCCTGCTGCAGTGCGACAGGTCCGTTAGCCAGCATCATTTCGGCAAATTTCATACATTCATCAAGCAAGTTTTCTTTTTTTACTACTGCGGTAACGAGGCCATAATCGAGAGCTTTCTCCGCTTTCAGCCGGCGCGCTGTCAAGATCAGCTCTAATGCTTTTGCCTGGCCGATCAGCCTTGGCAGCCTCTGGGTTCCTCCTGCACCAGGAATGATCGCCAGGCTCGTCTCCGTCAATCCCATCTGCGTCTCAGCCGCGGCAACACGGAAATCACATGCCAGGGCAAGCTCCATTCCGCCGCCGAAGGCAAATCCATTGATTGCTGCGATTGTCGGCTGCGGCAACTGGTCAATCATCGTGAAGACCTCTCCAATTTTATAGATGTTCCTCTTTACGTCCTCGTCAGACAGTGTACGGCGTTCCTTTAAATCTGCGCCAACACTGAATGCTTTCTCACCCGCTCCGGTAAAAATCACGACCCTTACATCACGGTTTGTCCTGATTTTCTCAATGACCTTCTGCAATTCATCTAGCGTATCATAATTAAAAGCATTTAATGCGTCCGGACGATTCAGCGTGACAATTGCTGTATATCCCTCTAATTGAAATGTGATGTTACCCATACTGATCAACTCCTTCTCCATTGACATTCTAGCCTCAAGGACAAATTTCCTTCTGCTTTTCAAAAAGGCTGTTTTCGTAAAGATTGTTGTTAAAATCCTAAAGCCGATTTTAACGTAATAGTAGGACATTTTGTTGGTCGGTATTAAGTTCGCATGCTCTTTTCTCACAAAAGAGTCAACTTTGCGAAGAAAAATAGGTCATTCAATCCTATTTTGTAGTCAAGAGCAACAAAGTTTGAGAAAAGAGCCTTCAAAAAAGAGGCAGGCACGGGCGCCTGCCTCTCATTTCATAGTTTATTGTCCCTGCAGAACCTGGTTTTTCAATGCTCTTCTTAAAATTTTCCCTGTTGTATTTTTCGGAAGTTCTTCGAGGAACTCGATCACGCTTGGCACCTTGTATTTTGCCAGGTGCTCCCGGCAATAGTCCAGCAGCTGCTCTTCTGTCAATTCAGGATTCTTGCTGACAACATAGCACCTGACTGCTTCGCCGAAATTAGGATCCGGAACGCCGAGGACAGCTACTTCAACTACATCAGGATGGTTATATAATACTTCTTCGACTTCACGCGGATATACATTGTATCCGCCGACGAGGATCAAGTCCTTCTTTCGGTCAACGATGTAGAAATATCCTTCTTCGTCCATGCGGGCAAGATCACCTGTATACAACCAGCCATCCCTGATAGCCGCAGCTGTTTCTTCTGGCATCTTATAATAGCCTGCCATTACGTTCGGGCCTCGGACAATCAATTCGCCAACTTCCCCAGGAGCCACTTCATCTCCCATTTCATTGACAACCTTGTTTTCAACATTCACGATTGAGGTTCCAATTGAACCTGCTTTGCGCGGGCGGTCAAGAGGGTTGAAGCAAGTTACCGGTGAGGCCTCCGACAAACCATATCCTTCTGAAACCATTACATTGAATTTGCGCTCGAAATTCTGAAGAAGCGCAACCGGAAGTGAAGCACCGCCAGAAATACACAGTCGAAGTGACTTAAGGTCTTCGGGATTTCCTTCTGGATACTGGAATAGGAAGTTATACATCGTCGGCACGCCTGCAAAAACAGTTGCCTCGTATTCCCTGGCAATCCGGAACACTTCTGCCGGGCTGAATTTAGGGACAATCAACAGTGTTCCGCCGTTCATCAGCGGCGCATTAAGAGCGACCGTCAAACAGAAAACGTGGAACATCGGCAGAGCTGTGATTACCTTGTCATCTTCATTCATCTTAAGGTAATCGCTTACATCTTTCGCATTGCTGTAAAGATTTTGGTGTGTAAGCATAGCCCCTTTAGGCTTGCCTGTCGTTCCTGACGTATAAAGAATGATTGCGACATCATCATCATTCAGTTCAGGACCCTTGAAATGAAGGTCTCCGGCACCAACGACATGTGTAAACGGTTTCATTTTTGAACCTAAAGAAAGCTTGGACAATTCCTCATCAGACATCTGGCTCTGACCTGTCTCCGCAATCACGAAGTGTTCGACCTTTGGCAGAAGCTGATGCATTTTTTCTGCGAGCGGCAGCATCAGGTCCAGCCCGACGACTACTTTTACATCGCCATTGTTCAAGATATAGCCGATTTCATCTGCTGTGTAAATTGGATTGATGGGAATGACTGTTGCACCGAGCCTTAGCGCTCCGTACATACTGATGACAAAATGTGGAGAGTTTCCTAGCAACAATGCGATATGTTCGCCTTTTTTTACCCCTAGTTTCTCTAGACCAGAAGCAAACTTCGTTACAGCAGCATCTAGCTCTGCATAGGTGCTTGCTTTGTCCATGAAAAAATATGCCGGCTTATTGCCCAGCATTGAGGCAGTGTGATGAAGCTGTGATGAAAGATTCATTAACTCCCTTCCCCCTTTGCGGTGACAAGAGTCACCAAACTTTGTAAAAAGTTTTCTAAATATATTATATTGAAAGAAAATTATGGATTCAAGGAAAATATGTCGAAATTCTACCAATTTTACATTAAATAAATTAAAAACGCGGTATCATCAATACCACGTTTCTAAATTTAATATATTAAGTTAATGAAATCTTCTTTAGAAATATTTCCGAAATAATGTTTGATATCCACTTCTTTCAGCGCATCGGCAACTTGGGACTTTTCATATTTAAGTCCTGTCAGCTTGTCCTCGATTTCGGTGACATCGCCTACACCAAAGAAATCCCCATAAATTTTACAGTTTTCGATGATCCCCTTATTTACCTCAAAACGGACATCGATTTGCCCAACCGGGAAACGATGCGAATGCTGCAGGTTAAACTTAGGAGATTTCCCATAATTCCAATCCCAATTCTGGTATCTTTCTTTAGAAAGCTCATGGATATTTTCCCAGTCTTTCTCTGTTAAGACATACTCCGGAATATCATCCAGTCCATCAAAGATATTTTTCAGCAGAAGCGAACGGAATTCCTCAATTGTCACTTTTTCTGAGAGGAATTCAGAGATATTCGCAACTCGGCTGCGAATGGATTTGATGCCTTTAGATTCTATTTTGTCTTTTTTTACGTTAAGCGCGGAAACGACGCTTTCGATTTCCGAGTCAAACAGCAGGGTTCCGTGGCTGAACATGCGTCCTCTGGTCGAAAATTGTGCGTTTCCGGATATCTTTCTTCCTTCTGCAAGCAGGTCATTCCTCCCGCTTAACTCTGCATCGACTCCAAGTTTTCTTAAGGCAGTAACTACTGGCTCGGTAAACTTCCTGAAGTTGTGGAAGCTTTCTCCGTCGTCCTTCGTGATGAAGCTGAAGTTCAGATTGCCAAGATCATGGTATACAGCTCCGCCTCCGGATAACCTGCGGACAACGTGGATGCCATTTTTCTCGACATATTCCGTATTGATCTCTTCGATTGTGTTCTGGTTCTTGCCAATGATGATGGATGGTTCGTTTATATAAAACAGTAAGTAAGTTTCATTGATATCCAGGTTCTTCAAGGCATATTCTTCAATTGCCAGGTTGATCCTTGGATCTGTGATTCCCTTATTATCAATAAATAACATGGTTGAGTCTCCTTTTATAGAGTGATTTCGAGCCCTTCCCTCGCAAGGGCAACCGGGCCATTGAAAACTGTAGAAGCTTCAGAAACAAGCTGGTCAATTTCTCCGTAATGCGGCAAATGGGTAAGTACCAGCTGTTTAACGTCCGCTTCGGAAGCAAGCTTTCCGTTATCATAGCTATTCATATGCCCCGCACCTTTGCCATCCTGGTTCCCGTAAAAATTACACTCAGAAAGCAGCAAGTCTGCTCCCGAAGCAAATGGGATGAACTCTTCCTTAAATGAAGTATCGGCAGTATACACAAGTGACTTACCTCCAGCTTCAATCCGCATTGCATAGCAAGGAACCGGATGGACGGCAGACAAGAATGAAATCGTGAAAGGCCCTATGTAAAGTTTTTTTGCCGGATCATAAGCGATCCCTTTTGTGATGTTTTTATATGTAAGCTTCGCAAACTCCTGCTTGTCCTGAGTATGTCCGTAAATTGGAAGCTGCGGGGACTTTTTCCCCAGGAACCCCTGTATCAGACGGGCATGCTGTAATACGCCTATGTCAGCGATGTGATCCGGATGATAATGCGACAGTACCAAGGCATCCAACTCTTCTGGCTGGACAAAATTTTGGAGTCTCGCCAGTACGCCGCTGCCAAAGTCGATCATTAGCTTAAAACCTTCATGCTCGAGCAAATATCCAGTGCTGGCTTCATTCACCTTTGGGTATCCACCCCAGAACCCTACTATTGTCAGCTTCAATGATTTCCCTCCTATTATCACGCTTTTTCTTTCACTATACTTCATTTTGCCCATTTTTTCACTTTAACGGCTTTTTCAGAAAATTATGATTGACGCCATCCATTCTGTTATAATACAATATAGTAAATAATAAATCTGTACCAAAACACAACTTATTTGGAGGGAACAGCATGATTGAAAATGTCGTAGAATTCTTTCGTAATTTGCCGAAGAAGCAATGTATTGAGTGTGGAGAATCGATTGATGAACAGCATGAATGCTACGGAAATAAGTGTGATGGATGCATGGACCCTGGTAAACTATAAGAAAAGCGCAAGCGCCTTGTTCAGCCCGACAAGCGTTGCACGCCTATAACGCCACGTCCTGTGTCTGGCGGGTCTAGCACATCGTGTGCCACGGAGGGCTGACCAGTGAAGTCGTTCTTTGACTTCATTGGACGGACCGAAGTCGATAAGTATAGCCGACTGCCCAGAAACACAGAAACTGGAGACTCCGACCCTGCCGGCAGAGTTGAAGTTTCGGAGTTTCTAGGAGGCGAAACTAGACAAACGTCTCGAGCTGCTCAAAGCTGAAGCTTCTCGCAAGATACTCAAGAGAAGTACTCTCGGGGATGAAAACTGGCTAGGCGGTGGAGCTGGACAATTCTCGAAGTAGATTTATACAACTATAAATCAAGATTAATTCGTTTTCCTTCCCCGGTTTTCCGGGTGTAATACAATCCCTTTCCCGCAGTTGTCAAACTGCACATGAAAAGCCAGCTCGATATCTTTGAGCTGGCTTCTTTTTTGGTTATGGCTGTTTTTTCGAATTGATTATTGCTTTTCGTTATTCAGCTAACATGGCGAATTTCCGTTTGAACATCCAATTGAAATATAATGCTGTGCCTGCAGCCAGGACTAAAATGTACCCGCCCAAAATCCCTGCATTTTGCCACATGAAACAGAAATCCCCGCTTGAAATGACAGCTTTGAATCCTTGTACTGAATAAGTCATTGGCAAAAACGCATTAAACTTCTGTAAAAATCCTGGTATTAATTCCAGCGGGAAAGTTCCTGCGCTTGTCGTAAGCTGCAAAATCAGGATGACGATTGCAACAAAACGGCCTGGATCTCCTAACAATGTCACAAGGAACTGGATCAATGCAATGAAAGTCAGGCTTGTAACAATCGAGAAAATAAGGAATAGCGGAGTGCTCTCTACCTTTAGACCCAGCCCTAAAAGAAGGATGGCATCTGCTGCAAGTGCCTGCAATACGCCGATTCCTGCCAGAATACCAAATTTTCCGAAGAACCAGCTTACGCCGCTGGCAGGAACACCAGCTGGTTCCCTTAATGGGAATACGATTGAAAGCAGCAATGCACCGACAAATAAACCAAGAGATAAAAAGTATGGTGCAAACCCTGTCCCATAGTTTGGAACTGCTTTGTATGTTTCACTTTGCAGCTCGACTGGTGCCGCCAGCATATTATAAGTATCCTCATTTGGATTAAGCTGTGCTTCTCCTGCTCCCTTCTTCAGCTTTTCAGCAAGCTCTGCCGTCCCATCCGCCACTTTTGTATTGCCTTCTGCCAATTTTTCAGCACCTGATGCCAGTTGATCCGCGCCATCCGTCATGGCTGCGGAACCAGATGCCAGCTGATCCATTCCACCAACAAGTTTGGAACTTCCATTCGCCAGCTCAGCAGAACCAGCTTTCGCCTCACTTAGCTTGTCACCGAACTGTTGAAGGCCAGTATGAAATTCTTCATGTCCGGCTGCCAGCTTTGCAGCACCTGTTTCAAGTTGTCCACTGCCTGCTGCAAGTTCAGAAATTCCCTGTTGCAGCTGGTCCTGTCCTGCAATTACTTCTTTTAAGCCTGCTGAAATTGTCTCTGAACCGGCAGCCAGTGCACCTGCCGAATCCGAAAGTGTCGATGTTCCCTGTTCAAGGCTTGCACTGCCAGCTTCAAGTTCATTAAGCGCCTGGGCTAGCTTTTGCTGTTTATCAGGATATTCACCCAATAAAGGCGCCATAGCCTCCATTTGCTTCTTAAGCTCTTGAATGCCCGCATGAAGTTCAGCTGCACCGCCGGCAGCTTCATCAGCCCCTGCTTTCCATGCTGATAGGTTCTGGCCGAGCTTTTCAGAGCCTTCTTCAATTTGAGTAGTTCCCTTGATCATTGCTGGTATCTTGCTATTTATTTGATCTAACCCTGCTTTAACTCCTGAAGCTCCTGCCTGTAAATCTTTCTGGCCTGCCAGAAGTTTCCCCGAAGCATCCTCCAGCTTCGTTTCGCCTTCCACCAATTGGCCAAGGCCCCCAGCTAGTTTCCCAGCTCCAGAAGCCAACTCTTTTGTTCCGGAATTAGCCGAACTTATCCCCTTGTTGAACTCAATCGACTTGCTTGCCAAACCAGATAAATGATTATACAGCTCCTGGCTGCCATCCTTTAGCTTGACTGCTCCGTCGTTCAAGTCTGCAGCTCCGTCACTCGCTTTTGACAGACCATCGGCCAATTCGCCGATTTTGTCAAACATGGTTTCAGCATACGTTTCAGAAACCTTCTCGGACACGGATGCTTTGATTTTTTCTGCTGCTGTTCCCCCAATCTGTGCCGATAAGAAATTGAAGCTCTCATTAGGCATATAAACAAGCTCAAGTTTTTCAGGATGATCTTCCATCAAAGTTGATGCATTCTCAGAGAAATCTTTAGGGATTTTGATGAGCATATAATATTTTTGCTGCTCCAGCCCTTTAGTCCCTTCTTCTTCGGACACAAACTCAAATCCAAAATCCTTATTTTCCTTTAATTTTTCAACAAGGTCATTACCCAGTTCCAGCTTCTCACCATCAATCGTTGACCCTGAATCACTGTTGGCAACAGCAACGGGAAGATCTGAAAGATGTTCGTACGGATCCCAGAATGCCCATAAAAACATTCCACTGTAAAGAACCGGTATGAACAAGACGGCAATGATCGGAATAAGAAGCTTCTTATTGCGAAAAATAGATAGTAATTCTTGGGTGAATAGGTTTCTTTTCATTTTAGTCCTCCATGTTGCATTAATTGACCGTTTTGTTCATTTGGTCATTTAACTGTTAAAAATAAGGACTATCCTTAATCAGACAATCCTTTAAAAATATAGAACTCAAACAGATCTGAGATTTTTTCCTTTTCAAGTGGCTCGTTCTTTTTTTCCCAGTCAAAGATCAGCGCGATATAAAGCTTCATCATAATGAAGGCTGTAATCTCCGGGTCGCATTCCTTTATTTCACCCTTTTGGATTGCCTGGATGACCTTTTCCTTAATAAAGCTTAGAATGGCCGATTCTAATTTATCCATAACCTCCAGAACAGCGGGTGTGCCAATATCCCGGGCTTCTTGCGAGAGTTTGATCGTCAATTGATGTTTTTTACGGAACTCCAGCAGTCTATATAAAGCTCTGTGGACATTTTCATAAAAAGAAACAGATGGAGCTACTGCTTCATTTGCGACTTCTTTCATTTCTTTGATGAGGCTATTAATGATTTCATCGAAAAGCTGCTCTTTATTTTTGAAAAAGGTATAAATCGTTCCTTTACCAACGTTAGCCAGCTTTGCAACCTGATCAATCGTAGTCGCCTTATAGCCGTAAAGTGAAAAAGAGTTGGTTGCCGCTTCAAGAATCTGCTGTCTCCGATCGACCGCCATGGTTATCACCTCCAAAAATGACTAAATGAGAAAAATGGTCAATACGTCAATTATTAATTTATCATGTATTTAACACTATGGCAAGAATGGAAAAATAAAAAACCCTAAAAGGGTTTTTTATCAAGAGCAGTATGTTCGCAATAGGCAATGAAGAAACGGCCTTTATCCATGAAGCTTCAAATATGACAGGATCTTTTCGACGGCTGCTTCTCCCTGGTCTATACAGTCTGGAAGGCCGACTCCTTCATAGGAGCTGCCGCCTACGAAGACACCCGGAAGCTCACTGGCCAGATCATTCTTCAGATTCGCGACTCTTTCCTTATGCCCAACAGTATACTGCGGCATGGCTTCTTTCCAGCGTGACACTACCGCAAAATCAGGCTGTGCCTGGATATCCATTGTTTTGTTTAAATCCTCGAGCGCAATCTTGATGATTTCATCGTCCGAAAGCTCGACAATCGCCTCGTCACCTGGCCTGCCGACATAAAGGCGGAGCAAGACTTTTCCCTCAGGAGTAGTATGAGGCCACTTTTTATGTGTCCAGGTGCAGGCAGTGATTGTATAATCACTGTTCCTTGATACAACGAAGCCGGTACCATCTATATCTTCTTTTATGACACTTTCGGGGAATGCCATGGCAACCGTCGCAACAGATGTAGAAGGCATGTCGCGGAATGGATCAAAAACATGTTCGTGGTCGGAGAACATATGCAGGGCTGCTTCATGCGGTGCAGCTAATAGAATGCTGTCTGCATCGAGCGATTCACCGCTGCTCAGTCTCAGACGGTAACCATTCTCCAGTT
The DNA here is from genome assembly GCF_018613195.1 of Bacillus sp. ISL-45. Taxonomy (GTDB): domain Bacteria; phylum Bacillota; class Bacilli; order Bacillales; family Cytobacillaceae; genus Mesobacillus. The sequence goes on along the minus strand of NZ_JAGGQQ010000012.1, from coordinate 146,629 downwards.
TGCTGACCTTATCGACCCTTATTCCTTTAATGACAGAACCGGGTTCAAGTTTCGACTCAATGGCGTCGACAAACGATTGCAGACCCGTCGTCACGGTCAGGAACATTCCCTTTTTCTTAGCCTGCCCAGTTTCGGCAGGCTTCTTTTTTGATGAGGGAGCTGTCTTCTTTGTGCCAAGAATCAAGCTCCCGTATTTCTGCTCCACCTGGTAGAATTGCGGAAAAGTAGACAAGAGGCTCATGTTATCAATATCCCCGGCGTAAATACCGGAGAGCAGGGGCTCAATCAGGTTTTCAACGACCTCATCGCCAAGCCGGCGCCGGAAAAATTCACCCAGGGACTGGTCACCTTTTACCTTTGAAGGTGGCATAAAAAAGTCTCCAGCAGCCCGGAACTTACCTGGCCAGGAAAATAGGCCGGTTGTAACAAAGGGACCGATCTGGGTAGGAATTCCCATCACTGATCCGCCAGGCATAGGATGGAGCTTGTCCTTTACCAGCACGTAAGATTTCCCCGTACTGTTATTGACTAATTTATCTCCTAAACCCACTTCCCTGGCAAGTCGGCCTGCGCTCTCTTTTCGTTCCAGGAAGGAATCTGGGCCTCTTTCAATGACGAAGCCATCTTTAACATACGTTTGCATTTTCCCGCCGACACGATGGGAGGATTCGACCAGTTTCACATCAAGAGGAAGCTGGTTCTCCCTGGCATGCTTTTGCAAATAATATGCTGCCGCCAAACCTGTTATGCCGCCCCCTACAATTACAACTTTCTTTTTTTCTGTCAAGGTAAATCGCCTTCTTTAAGTAAGTTTTAGCGAGGCTCTTTTCGTAATCATTGTTGCTATCTCAACCTGTATAAATGCTATCTTAATTCAGGAATGCGGTTTTAGAACATGTAAGAAAAGCAACAATCAATGCGAAAGCAGCCTAACGTGAAGTTGACAGTTTCTTTAAAATAACATCTGCCAATGCATCAATGAATTCAGGCTCTGTATTTGGCATTGGAGGCCTGTAATAACTTGCTCCGATATCATCCGTCACGTTTTTGCACTCATAATCATTGTCATACAAAACTTCCAGATGGTCGGAAACAAATCCAGCCGGAACATATACAAAGGCTTTATAGCCATTTGCCTCGTACAGGTCTCTCGTCAAGTCCTGGACATCTGGCCCTAGCCATGGTTCAGGTGTGTTTCCTGCACTTTGCCAGCCGACCTCGTAATTTTTCACATTTGCCTGGTTGGCAATCAAGTCAGCTGTTTCTTTTAATTGTTCTGGATACGGATCGCCCATTTGGAGAATCTTCTCCGGAAGGCTGTGGGCCGAAACGATCAATACTGAATTCTCGCGCTCATCAGCAGGCATTTCAGCAAAGGTTTTACTCACTCTGTCAGACCAGTACTTGATGAATTTCGGTTCATTGTACCACTGTTCAACCGATACAATTTCAGGTCCTCCAAGCTTTTCCGCTTCTTCTTTGGCACGCCCGTTATACGATTTGACACTGAAAGTTGAAAAATGCGGAGCCAGCACGATGCTGACTGCCTCTTCGATGCCATCATCATGCATTTGCTTCACGGCATCCTCGATGAACGGCTCGATATGCTTTAGACCGAGATACATCTTGAATTCAATGTCATCCTGGACGCTGTTCAAATGCTGTTCAAGCTTCTCGCCCTGTGCAACGGTGATTTTCGCAAGTGGAGAAATACCGCCAATTGCTTCGTAACGCTGTTTTAAGTCCTCAAGCATTTCCGGTGACGGAGTGCGTCCGCGGCGGATATGTGTATAATATCGTTCAATATCTTCTTCATTGTAGGGTGTGCCATATGCCATAACCAGCAACCCCATCTTCTTCTTAGTCATGATTGCACCTCTTTTTCGTGTCTCTAAGCTACTATTCTGCCAAAAATCAGACCATTTTACCAAACCTAATGCTCTGAAGCAGAATAGAGGCTATTTGCCTAGTTTTGAGGCAGAGTACTCATGGATGAAAGCAGTCAGCTTTTTCAATGTTTCCGGGTTTACTGATGGGAATACACCATGCCCAAGGTTGAAGATGTAGCCTGGCTGTGCCATACCCTGATCAAGGATCGCTTTTGCCCTTTCTTCTATTACATTCCATGGTGCAAGGAGGATTGCAGGATCAAGATTTCCCATGACAGTTTTCTGGATTCCTAGTTCTCGAGCCTCGCTCACTTGCAGACGCCAGTCCAGTCCAACAACATCAAGCGGAAGATCGTTCCATTCCATGGCAAGGTGGCTTGCTCCAACACCGAACATAATCAATGGAACATTTTCTTTCTTCAGTTCAGAAAAAATCCTGTTCATTACTGGCTTGATAAAAGTTCGGTAATCCTGGACATTCAGTGCTCCTACCCAAGAATCAAAAATCTGGATTGCTTTAACCCCGGCTTTGATTTGAGATTTAACATATGTAATCACCATATCGCCTAGCTTTTCCATCAGCGCGAACCATGCTTCAGGCTGAGCGTACATAAATGCTTTTGTCTTGTTGTAATTCTTTGAAGGCCCTCCTTCAATCATATAGCTTGCAAGCGTGAACGGTGCTCCTGAGAAGCCGATCAATGGTACAGACAGCTGTTCTTCTGTAAGAAGCTTGATTGTGTCAAGTACGTACGGAATATCTGATTCAGGGTTGATCGCACCTAGCTTTTCAACATCAGCCAATGTTTTTACTGGATTGGAAATGACGGGTCCAATCCCAGATTTAATTTCCACTTCCACGCCCATAGCTGGCAGAGGTGTCATGATGTCCTTGTATAGAATCGCCGCATCAACATCATATTGTTCTACCGGAAGCCTTGTGACATATGCACAAAGCTCAGGCTGGTGCGTAATTTCGAATAGGGAATATTTCTCCTTTATTTCTCTATATTCAGGCTGTGACCTTCCGGCCTGTCTCATATACCAGACCGGAACATAATCTGTTGCTTCTCCTCTGGCCGCTTTTAAAAATGTATCGTTAATCATCTTGCTCATTAGGGGAAATCCACCTTTCAGTAATGTCTGTATTCCATTGTAATATAAAAGGATTAAAATAAAAAACAACTATTTATCGAATCGGATTTGCGATAGCCTCGCGCTGTTATAACAAAAAAACAAACTATATACACTATATCGTTTTTATCAGCCGATTTCATAGGAAACGCTTTAAATTGTTGAAAATTTGACGAATTTTGCTTTTACTTCCTCTATAAAAGGGAAAACAGATGATAGCTTTGGTTAATCAGCATACAATTAGTATAATAGAAGTAACGTACTTTTATTAGATGAGGTGAGAAAATGAATCTATTTATTACATCGGGAACTCCAGATTTTTTGCTGAAATTAAAAGAAAAACACAAGGGTGAAACCATGATCTTGATGAACAACAATGAATCATCACTCCTTGTTCATGAGACAGACAAAAAAACAGTGTTCAGTTCACCAAGGAAATATGAAATCATTGATTCCGCTGGTTCACTTGACCATGAAGGGTTCGCTGTTCTCAACAATATCCCCGTAACGGATGAAGGCCGTCCCCTTTTTGAAGACCGATTTTTGAACAGGCCAAGGCTAATCGAGAATGAACCAGGTTTTGTTGCAATCCGCGTTCTTCGCCCTTTAGGATCCAACAACACTTATATCATTTTGACAATATGGGAAAACGAAGGAGCATTCGAGAACTGGCAAAAATCGAAGGCTTATGAGAATGCACACAAAAAACGCGGCACAGAAGCAGGAATAGATGCCGCAAGACCGAATATTTTTGAGAGTGCCTCATATGTTTCGAAATACTATATAGAAGGCGAATGATTGTCGCCTTTTCGCGCCACCATTGAGGTAATGGATGGCGCTTTTTTCTTGTCACCCGCCATTTCGCGTCTCCATCACGGTCATGGATGGCGCTTTTTTCTGATCAACTGTCGCTTCCCGACTCATCAGGGCCATAGATTACGCTTTTTTCTTGTCACCCGCCGTTTCATGCCTCCATCAGAGCGATGGATTACGCTTTTTGCAGATCTACCGCCGTTTCGCGTCTCCATCAGGGCCATGGATGACGCTTTTTTTCTGATCAACCATCATTTCTTGTCTCCATAAGAGTGATGGATTACGCTTTTGGTTAATCTACCGCCATTTTCTGTCTTCATTAGGGCCATGGTTGGCGCTTCTTGCTGACCCCACTCCGTATTTCGCCTCCATCCTAGCACAGCTAAGCATTAGACTTTTCCAATATAAAGGAGGGTGTCATCTCCTGACACCCTCCTCCACTTATGTCGTCTTGATCAAACCGTTACGATTTGCATAAACAGCTGCTTGCGTTCTGTCGGACAAACCGAGTTTACCCAGTATATTCGAAACATGGGTTTTGACGGTTTTGACACCGATGAATAACTCCTCGCTGATCTGTTGGTTTGTCATACCTTCACCAATACATTTCAAGACATCAAGTTCTCGTTCTGTCAGTTCATCATGTGGTTTACGCTCTTGCGGTCTCAGCCTTTTCATCATTTTATTGGCCACTTTTGGTTCAATGACCGTCTCCCCTCTGGAAGCTTTTTCAATCGCCTTGATGACTTCTGACGCAGTCGCAGTTTTTAGCATGTAGCTGAATGCCCCTGCCTCAATGGCCGGAAAAACCTGTTCATCGTCATAAAAGCTCGTGATGATGATGATTTTACATTCTGGATAAAAGCTTAGAATCTCCCTGGTTGCATCAATACCCGATCCATTCTCCATTAACAGGTCCATCAGGACAACATCCGGCTTTGTTTCCTTTACAAGTGAAACGGCCCTTTTTCCGCTATCCGCCTCTCCCACAATTTCAATTGACGGTTCAGTTTCTAAATAGGAAATGATGCCTTTCCGTACCATTTCATGATCATCAACTACCGCAACCCTTATTTTCCCCATTACTCTTCCCTCCTCAAGGCCGGTATCCGTATTTCAATATATGTTCCTTCATCCGCTTTTGAACGGATATTATATGTACCGCCAATTTGTTCGCACCGTTCCCGCATCGTCTTAAGGCCATAAGATGCCATCTTTTCTTCGTGTATGTCAAAGCCTTTACCATCGTCACCTATATATAGATGGATGTATTGCTGCTCCTCCGCAAGCACCAATTTCACCTTTGTTGCCTCGGCATGGCGCAGGATATTCGAAAGTGCTTCCTGGACAATCCGAAATATATGCTCTTCTGCAGCCTGCGAAAGATGCTCGATTTCATCGACACTTGCTTCGAATGCCAGGTTCGTTTTTTGCTTCAGCTCCCTGATCAGTTTAATGATACCTTCGCACAAACTCTCCCCGCTCAATTGGACAGGCCTCAGGTGAAGAAGAAGGGCCCTCATTTCACCCTGTGCTTTGCCCGCTATCCCAGAAATTTGCTCCAGCTGCTTCCGGGCCTTTTCTGGTTCCTGGTCAAACCATCTCAGTGAAGCAGATGACATCATACTAAGCGCGAATAGCTGCTGGCTGACTACATCATGGAGATCCCTGGCAAGCCTTTGCCTTTCCTCCATGATGGCGGCCGACTTTGCGGTCTTGGACAGCTCTGTTTTTTCCTCTGCCAGCCGCTGCAATGAATGAACCTGCTCCTGAAGGTATTCAGATAACTGATTAAGTTCTTCTGAAATGAGTCCGATCTCATCTCTTTCATCCGTTTTAATTCTTTCCGTAAATTTGCCTCTGCGCAATGTGGCAATAAACTGAAAAATGTCACCCAGGCGTCCTTTGATTACATAGCTTCCTCGTAAACTGAAATAAAATCCAGCTGCAGCCATTACGACAAAGCTATACAGCCAAAACCAGAAGGTCATAGCAGTCGAAAGGCCGCTGTCGGGAACAAGGAATAAAAAAACTTGAAGGCCGATGAAGAGGATGAGGGAAGTTATGAAAGCCATCATCAAGAACGTTTGGATAAACCATAAGCGTATACTTGTCATTTGCTACTTCCCCCCTACACCCGATCAATCCTCACAGAACCGATTTTCAATTCGATCGTAATGTTCAGTTTTCTTACTGCCTGATCATAATCATCCGACTTATATGCAACTACATGCTTTATTTGCTCCTGGGCATAATCAAAGAGCTTTACTTCACCGATACCTATGACAGCATTGATGTTTACCGGGACATCCTCCGGAATGAGCATTTTCACTTCACCAATCCAGCCTCTCACCCTTATTGGCGTCTCCCTGTCAGGAATGAAGCCCTTGCTGAAGTCGATAAAATATTCACCGACCATATTGTATAAATCCATTGGTTCGACTGCCCAGTTTTGCTTTTTGAATGTTACCTTGCCCATCGATACTCCGCGAATTTTCTTCAAGGACGTTTCGGTCGCCGGGATATTTTCCTTCTCCTTGGCTGACGGAAAATCAGTTCGGTAAATAACCTTTATTTTTCTGCTGTTAAACAGAATGGCTGCACCTAAATAAATCAACAGCACAGGCCAAAGCTTCCACACATCAAGAAATTGAAAAACAACCAGGCCAAAACGGTCCATGATCAGCAGCGATGAAAATAGGACTATGAATGATCCCCAGCCAAATCGCTTCTGCAACAAAACCACTATTCCATACATAATGAGTAAAAAAGGATATGTTACGACAAAAAGTTCTTTTATTTCCAAGGAAATGACACCTAAATTGACTAGCAGCAGAATAACCCCTATGGCTGAAAGTAAGACAGCAGCGGCTACCTGATTCATAGAACGTGTCCCCAAAACTTCCCCCTTCTTTCTTTCCAGCATAATCACTTATTCTTTTCTAGCTGGGATAATCCTTTTTTTATGTTAAACATCGCTGGTTCTCAGGATAGAATCATAGCTTCATATTAAAAGATGGATGGACATTTTCCGCCCCTCCTGAGAAGCTTTTCCTCTCCGTCTCGAGACCGAAAAAAAATCCCCAATACCGCTCACACCTTTTTGCGGCCATCATATCCTGTAGTACTCAATTAGGAAATTTGCCTATATTGCATAAAGGGCAAACAGCATGTCATTTAGAAAGGAGCTTTATACCATGGCTGTAGAATTATCCGCACTACATTGGATATATGTTTTATTCATCTTACTCATTATCGGTTTCATGGTCATGAAAAGAGATACAACCCTTATATCGATTACCGGTATCTTTTTATTGGCCATCGTCGCTACGGGATCCTTGAGTGGGTCGGTCAGCAGCATATTCAATAGCTTCATATATGCGATCACCGAGCTTTTGCCTACTATTCTTGTTATTTCGATTATCGTGGCGATGAGCAGGACACTTACGGTGACCGGGATCAATGATGCGATGATATCCCCGTTTGCAAAGCTGATCAAAACACCCGCGCTTGCTTATTGGACGATTGGTATTGTCATGATGGTCATATCCTGGTTCTTCTGGCCTTCACCTGCTGTAGCATTGATGGGGGCAGTCCTTTTACCAGTTGCTGTCAGAGTCGGATTGCCTGCGCTCGGGGTAGCCGTAGCTATGAACCTCTTCGGGCACGGAATTGCTCTTTCTGGAGACTTTGTCATCCAGGCTGCTCCAAAGCTGACGGCTGATGCAGCTGGCATTCCTGTCAGCTCGGTTGTTCAGGCCAGTATCCCGCTTGTCATTGTCATGGGTCTAGTCACAACGGTCACCGCTTTCTATCTGTTAAAAAGAGACATGAGAAACGGCACACTAAAGGGCGGCGGTACGCTCGAAGTAGAACTGGATCAAACTAGTGATCTAAGCTTGCTATCAGACAGTGCCAGAAAATTCTTCGCCCTCCTGGTTCCGATTTTATTTGCAGCAGATGTCGCAGCAATGTCCATTCTCGACTTACAAGGAGGCGACGCAACCGCACTGGTAGGCGGGACCTCGATCTTCATCCTTCTTCTCATTTCCATCGCCGCACATAAAAATAAAGGGCTCGAGAAAACAACCAGCTACCTCATCGATGGATTCCAGTTCGGATTCAAGGTTTTCGGAGCAGTCATCCCAATCGCCGCCTTCTTTTACCTTGGAGATTCAGGCTTCACAAAAATCATCGGGGAATTCCTGCCAAAAACTTCGCAGGGAATTGTAAATGACCTCGGAGTGGCGCTTGCTTCTGTTGTCCCGCTCAACGCTGAAGTGGGTGCGGTGACCCTCACTGCTGTCGGCGCAATCACTGGTCTCGATGGATCAGGCTTTTCCGGAATTTCTCTGGCAGGGTCGGTGGCAGCGATTTTCTCTACTGCCATAGGGGCCGGAGCGGCTACCCTTACTGCCCTTGGCCAAATTGCTGGCATATGGGTTGGCGGCGGCACCTTAGTTCCATGGGCATTGATTCCCGCAGCTGCAATTTGTGGTGTCGATCCGTTCGAATTAGCGAGAAGGAATCTGCTTCCGGTCACAATCGGCCTTATTGTCACCACGATCGTTGCAATGTTCCTTATATGACTTAAAACACTGGATGCCACTCAGGTGGCTCCATTTATATACGAAGCTTCCTTCACGGGAGCTTCTTTTGCTATGATTCTAAAATGTTTTTATTCTATTTTTGTGCTATAATTATTTAAATTATCAAACTATTTTACATAAGGAGATGAATTAATTGCAGGATCAGCTTTTTAAAAAGATAGATAACCTTTTTCCGGAAATGGTGGAAATCCGCCGGTATATGCACCAACATCCTGAATTGTCTTTCCAGGAAGTGAACACAGCTAAATATATCCAATCGTATTATGAAAAACTTGGCGTTGAGGTCCGAGCCAATGTGGGCGGAAATGGAGTAGTCGCAAAAATCCACGGTGCAAAGCCCGGAAAAACGGTCGCCCTTAGAGCTGATTTTGATGCCCTGCCGATTCAGGACGAGAAAGATGTACCATATAAATCAGTAGTTCCCGGTGTGATGCATGCATGCGGCCATGATGGCCACACAGCAACATTATTGGTGCTTGCAAAAGTACTCTTTGAAAACAGGGGAAATTTGCAGGGAACGTATGTGATGATTCACCAGCATGCTGAGGAGTATGCTCCAGGCGGGGCAATCTCGATGATTGAAGACGGCTGTCTTGAAGATGTAGATGTGATTTTCGGTACCCATCTGTGGGCCACTGAACCGACAGGGACAATCCAATACCGGATCGGGCCCATTATGGCGGCAGCTGACCGGTTTGAAATAGCGATTCAGGGAAAAGGCGGACACGGCGCCCAGCCGCATAAAACAAAGGACGCCATCGTCGCTGGAGCTCAGCTTGTTTCGACCTTACAGCAAATAGTCAGCAGACGTGTCGATCCTGTTGATTCCGCAGTTGTGACCGTAGGTTCGTTCGTAGCAGACAATGCCTTTAATGTAATTGCCGATAAAGCAAAGCTGATCGGCACAGTAAGGACATTCAACGAATCAACCCGGGATTTCATATCTTCGGAAATTGAAAAAGTAGTCCATGGCACCTGCCTGGCAACAGACTGCACCTATGATTACCAGTATGAAAAAGGCTATCCAGCCGTCGTCAACCATGCAGCAGAAACTGAGTTCCTGATTGACTGCGCAACTAAAGTACCGGAAGTGACAAAAATTGAAGAGAGCGACCTTCAAATGGGCGGCGAGGACTTTGCCTACTACCTGCAGAATGTAAAAGGTACCTTCTTCTTCACCGGGGCACAGCCTGAATCAGACGGGTCGTACCCACACCACCACCCAAGATTCGATTTTGACGAAAAAGCAATGGTCATCGCGGCAAAGACTCTTTGCGCAGCCGCGCTCAACTATCAAACAAAGGGACAGATCAAGCATAAAAAAAGTGAAACATTAGCTTAAAGATCCAATGCATAACACCTCCGCTCCTCATGGTTGCGGAGGTGTTTGCAGTATTCTCATTCTATAGGCGTTCATCGCAGTTTCTCCAAGCTGGTCAAGCAGATTGTAATTTGCGTAAGCTCCAACAACAGCTCCAACCCCAGGCATCAGCTGCAGCATTTTGACGAAGTCAATATAATCTCTGTACTCCTGCTGAAATTGCTGCCAATCCAGTTCCGTCAATTCAGCTTTTCTTGCTTCCCAGTTTTCAATCAAATCCAGTGTCTGCTTTCGATGGTCATCACTTGAAAAAGCCAGCTGGAAAACATAAAGGATAAATAGCCTTTCTTCATATCTTGAAGGGTCAAAACCATATACAGATGAAGCATCAAAAAGAAACTTCATTTTTATCGATAAAAGCAATGGAAAATCTGCCATTCCAAGCAGTATGCCCCCGGCTCCAGTTCCAGCCCCCTCGACGGCTGCTGTCCTCTTGTATCCTGACAGCTTTTTCAGAAGCTGCTGGTCTTTTTCGGCAAGTGTCAGCCCTGTTCCCTGCTGTTTTCTCGTTGTGTAATTCGATCCAGCCAGAGTTGCCTTGACCATATTTTTAATGCTCTCCGTTAAAAATTGATGGACTTTGTCTGGAATCAGCTCATTCACTTTCGTCTGCGCTCTTTTAGATGCACGCACCAAAAGGCTAGAGCGTTTATTCAGCTTCCGCTTCCAGGCAAGGACCTCTTCATAAGCCTTCAAATCATATTCATTCAAAGCCTTCACCCCTTGTTTTTACTAGGCTCTTTTCTCAAACTTTGTTGCTATTGACTAAAAAATAGGATTGAATGACATTTTTTCTTTGCAAACTTGACTCTTTATAATGAGAAAAGAGCCTGCAAACTTAATACCGACCAGCAAAATGACTTTATATACGTTAAAATCGGCTTTAGGATTCTACCAACAATCTTTACGAAACAGCCTTTTACTAATACGTATTAAATGCAAAAACGATTCAAAAAAACCCTTTTCATAAAAGCTTGAAGCGATTACGAAAAGGATTCTTAATCAGGATTGCAGCCTGCTCCGGCTGTAGAAATAAACAAAAAACAGCGAAAACGCGATTCCGGAAGCGAGTACGATTGCTGCTGACAGCCATTCTCCTTTAATCAGAACTGTCCCCGCAAATACAGCTGCCTGGAAAATCATGATTCCCAATAGCAAGCTCGTAAAGGATTTCATTCTGGCATACTCCGGCACCGGATACAGACCGACCCATAGTTTGTTTTGATGATGGTTCCATAACGGTAAAAGCTGGAACCCTGTCAAATACATGAAAAGCAAAGCGAGAAAAATTTGCCCTGGCCCATAAGTGAGGTAATAAAGTGCTGCTCCCCCTATAATTGTAAGGCGGACAAGCAAGCCAAAATAATCACCGGACCTCGCGAAGGTCCTTAAGTAAAGATGGCTGAAGGTCAGGTCTTGCTTATACGGAATGATGTTAACCAGCCAGTCGAGCCATTTCCTCCTTTTCGTGCGGTCCCGCAGCTTCGGAACATCCGTAAACATATTGGCCAGACGGTAAAAGGCGTTCATCCGTCTTTCTTCGTCCTCGATCAGCTGCTCCCACTTCAAACCCTTGTCCTTCGCCTGTTTTTGGTAATACAAATACAGCAAGATCAAGGCAACGATTGGAACCGCAGCAAAAATCAGCTGGGCTCCTGAAAAGATAAAATACAAAAGCACCGCATTGATGCAAAAACGAATGACGCTGTCCGTCAATTTTACATTTCTCTCGATAAAGTACTGTACATTCCAGCGGATCAGGATATTGATCCATTTTATCAGGATGAGTGCGACCAATAAGATGAAAAACGATTTGAAGTCAGCACCATGTATTTTTACATGCAGCGGCATCAGCACCGCGAGTATCATCAGCAATAAATAGGATTGCAGGCTCAGGCTGAATACAATAGATTTCCTGAAATAATCATCCAATCTGGTTTCGAGCGGCAATAGAAATATTTTATCCGCCTCGGTCAAGAATGTCTGGATTCGGCTGTATGAAAGTACGGCCGCAAGAATCAATGCGATGATCCAAGCTGCCGGGAAATCCGGCTGCAGCGTATCAATCCACTCTTGATAGTAGAATGCCGCTGTGCCCAATAAAAACAGGACGACAATCACTAAATGGCCATTAAATATGTATCGAAGGTAGCTTCCGGTTTCCTTTGCAAAAGTACCGAAACGCTCCTTCCATAAGTGCTGGGGATTAAACATTGTCTTCTTCCTTTGTCAGTTGGATATACAAATCATCCAGTGTTGCTCCAGGCATCTTGAACTGATCCCTCAGTTCTTCAAGCGTCCCATGTGCCCTGACCTCCCCATTATGGAGAATGACAAACCGGTCGCAATATCGCTCAGCCGTTGCGAGGATATGCGTCGACATCAAAATGCCTGCTCCGTTTTCCTTCATTTTGTCCATCAGGTCCAATAAGGATTGAATTCCAAGCGGATCGAGACCGACAAATGGCTCATCAACGATATAAAGGGAGGGTTGTACCAAAAACGCGCACATAATCATGACCTTTTGCTTCATCCCTTTTGAAAAGTGGGCCGGGAACCATTTCAGCCTTTTGCTCATCCTGAATTCCTTTAGTAAAGCATCTATTCGCTGCTCATATTCTTTTTCATCAAGGCCATAGGCCATGGCTGTCAGACGCAGATGCTCCTCAAGAGTCAATTCTTCATAAAGAATAGGAGTTTCTGGCACAAAGGTGAACTGCTTCCTGTATTCCTCCTTGCCTTCCAAAAAGGTCCTGCCATTGATTTTAATGTCACCTTTATGTGGTTCCATCAGACCGATTACGTGCTTGATTGTCGTACTTTTTCCGGCACCGTTCAGGCCGATCAAGCCAACGATTTCATTTTTATTGACAGTGAAGCTCACTTTTTTCAAAACCGGATTTCGTGTATATCCGCCGGTCACCTCGTTAATTTCCAATAAAGACATGTACAACGTCCTTCCAGTTCATATTTCTGTACCGTTATTTTAACAAATCCAGATCCATTAGGAAAAGCTTCAACTTATATCGAAACTTTTTCGCATATAAGCAGCACATCGGGGCATCATAATTTTTGAAGGGGAAACAAGCAATAATTCGAAATGAGGTGTCTGTTAAAGACATATTATTCGATTTATAAGCACACTGGTTTCAACGTTCAATCAAGGGGATGGTTGCATTGCGCTACGTAAATGTTAACCCAGCCGTTCAGTAACATCACTCCGACATTTTGAAATGAGGTGTGTGTCGCAGATCACTTCCCGCTTTATAAGTTGTGAAACCGACTAAAGCAGACAGGGGATGGTCCTATTGAACCAGGTACTGAATAACCCATCATTTTTATAATTCAAATGAATTGTAAATGAGGTGTTTATCAAAGGTATACCTGCTGAGAACGTCAATGAACAGTAAATCGTTTTCCCTTCAGGGACAGGATTCCATGCGGATCCTGTCCTTTCTTTCTTTATGTTTATTGGCAAAATGTGATAAAATACCAGAAACATGACCAATGGAAAGGGTGGAACAAATGAGTGATTGTATTTTTTGCAAGATCATCAATGGCGACATTCCTTCAGCTAAGGTTTACGAGGACGAACATGTACTGGCATTCCTCGATATCAGTCAGGTAACGAAAGGACATACACTTGTCATTCCTAAAGTACATAAGGAAAATATCTATGAATTAACGGATGAAATTGCGGCGAATGTATTCAAGGCGGTTCCAAAAGTCGCCAATGCAATCAAGGCTGCATACGACCCAATCGGATTGAATGTTCTTCAAAACAATGGGGAAGCAGCCGGCCAATCTGTCTTCCACTTCCATATGCACTTGATTCCGCGCTATGGCAATGGCGATGGATTCGGCGCTGTCTGGAAAACCCACCAGGATCAATACACTTCGGACGATTATCAGAAAATCGCTGCTGAAATCAATAGCAAGATTTAGACTTCCGCCCATTGCGGGAGTTTTTTTATTGGTACTAGAATCAACTTTTATATTGGACACTTTTCTGGCTTTCCACATCGTGTTTGTCTGATAGAGCTTTCCTATCGGACATTTTTTGCCGTTCTTCCCTCGCGTTTGTCCGATAGAGCCTTCCTATCGGACACTTTTTGCGGTTTCTCCTTTGCGTTTGTCCGTTAGACCTTCTCTCGGAAGCATTGGCGTCTACCTGTCCATACAGCTATCTGTTTCTTTCGTCATATGTAAAGAAATTCGTACTTCTTGAAATTTATTTTAATTTTTCTGAAAACATTAGAATTTTGCTTGGTTTTCTGGTAGCATATTAATAACTTTAACACATTAAAGAAATACCGTAATTTATTTTTCGGGGGGATCCACTTGAAACGAGTACTCAATTTTAATGCTGGTCCAGCTGCATTGCCAGAGGCAGTATTAGCGAAAGCAGAAAAAGAAATGATGAATTACCTGGGCTGCGGCATGGGCGTAATGGAGCTTAGCCATCGAAGCAATGAATTCGAAGAAATAAATGAACGTACAAAAAATTTGCTCCGGGAGCTGCTCAACATTCCTGATGATTATGAGATCCTATTTCTCCAGGGTGGTGCAAGCCTGCAGTTCTCGATGGTGCCAATGAACCTTCTTGAGGAAGGATCGGCTGCGAGTTATGTCCTTACCGGAACATGGTCAGAGAAAGCATTCAAAGAAGCTCAGAAGATTGGAAAGGCAGTAGTAGGCGCATCTTCCAAACATCTCAATTATAAGTCTATCCCCAGCATATCAGAAATCGATATACCAGCTGAAACTTCCTACCTCCACATCACGACGAACAATACCATCTATGGAACCCAGTGGCATTCCTTTCCTGAGGGCCTGCCTAACCCGCTCGTTGCTGACATGTCCAGTGATATTCTCAGCAGGCCATTAAATCTATCATCATTTGGACTCATCTATGCCGGTGCGCAGAAAAATCTCGGCCCATCAGGTGTCACAGTCGTCATTATCCAAAAGGACTTGCTTAAGCGCTCTAAACCAGGTCTGCCTTCTATGCTTAATTATCAGGTTCACGCTGATTCAAAATCACTTTATAACACTCCCCCTACTTTATCGATATATTTCCTGATGCTGGTGCTCGAATGGGCCGAAGCGCTGGGCGGAGTAAAACAGCTTGAACTTATGAGCTGCCAAAAAGCTGCTCTGCTTTACGATGCGATAGACAGAAGTGATGGGTTCTATACCGGTCATGCCGAAAAAGGTAGCCGTTCACGAATGAATGTCACCTTTACACTCGAAACTGATGATTTGACTTCGGCCTTCCTCCACGAGGCGGAGGAATCCGGCTTTATTGGACTTGGCGGCCACAGATCCGTTGGCGGCTGCAGAGCATCGATCTATAACGCTGTTCCTCTTGAAAACGTTGAGAAACTTGCCGATTTCATGAATTCATTCAGAAGCAGAAATTAACAGAATATTAAACCTTTACTCCATTAAAATATATGTTATAATTGGAGAAAGCTTTTCGCTGCAGGCACAGAGAGCACTGCAGGAGGAGTACTAGTTAGCTAGAATAGCAGAGGAGAGATGAGAAATGAATACGAAGAATCTTGTTGCATTGTCACTTTTAGTGGGAATGGGGGCAGTATTGCACGCGGTTATGCCAGGTTTTTTCCTTGGCATGAAGCCTGATATGATGCTGACGATGATGTTCCTTGGAATCATCCTGTATCCTGACAAAAAGAGTGTACTATTAGTTGGAGTCGTCACTGGACTGATATCTGGATTGACTACTACTTTCCCAGGAGGCCTTGTCCCGAACATAATTGATAAGCCTGTTACTGCGTTTGTCTTTTTCGGAATCCTGATGGCCCTGAAAAATTTCAAGTTTTCTATTTATACTGCAGCTGCCCTTACAGTGATTGGAACCATCGTATCAGGAGTTGTTTTCCTGGGTTCTGCATATTTCATTGTTGGCCTGCCAGGACCGTTCACAGCTCTATTCGCTGCAGTTGTACTTCCTACAGCAGCAATCAACGCCGTTTTCATGGCCATTCTTTATCCCGTGGCAACGAACATTTTTAAAAGAGCAAAGCTTGCTGAAATCAATTAAAAAAAATGCAGCCCCTGACCATAGCGGTCAGGGGCTTTGTTTTGCTCTATTGGAATGTGTAAAAGATAATCCCGATCAGTAAAAAAATGGCTCCTCCTCCTGCCAGGGTGCCTGCTCTCTTCCGCAAAAGCGCCTTGGGAGGATACATACCTGGCTTCTTTAACGCAAGGAGATGATGGACGGCCCCCACGAAGAAAGCAACGCTGATGAAAAACACTACACTTGTAAAAATCCCCATTCCCCTCCTCTCCCTTCCTGAACCTGACCTTACTATATTTTTATGCCTGTTAATTTAAGGCTATGAAGCTAATAACGTTTATTTGTGCGAGAATAGGAAATTAAATATAGAAGAAAAGAGGAATCCGGATTCATTTGGAGAACATATACAGAAAAATTAATGAGGTGGTCAGAGTATGAAAACGAAAAAAGTTTTAACAGGAATGGTTATAGGTGGTGTTGTAGCAGGAATTGCAACGCTGCTTGCAGCACCCAAGTCAGGATATGAAACAAGGAGAACCCTTCTGGCTAATAAAAATGAATACATTGGATCCATCAAGGATATTAAGGATTCGGCTATGGAGTTGAAAAATACAGTGGCCACCGCTTCAAAGGAAGGAAAAGCTTCCATCCAAACATTTATTACCGATGTAAAGACAGCTATTTTTGAGTGGAAGCTTGAAACGGAGGAAAATAAGAAAGGTCTCCAGGAGGATGTCAAGGAGCTTGAAGATTCAATTAAAGATTTGGAGTCTGAATTGGCTGCTGCAAATTCTAAAGAAAAATAATCAGAATAATCCTTCCCCTAAAGTAAATTTTTCCGGCGGGAAGGATTTTCCTTTTTTATCAAGAAAGATATATTATGCAAATTGGAATTTTCTTTTGAGAACTAAGTGATTACATAAAAACAACACGACTTTAGATGGAATTTAACAAATTCAAAAAATTTTGTAAATTTATATCTTTATTAATTTTTGTTTTATTGGCATAATGAAAATAGAACAATAAAGTAGGTGAATATGAGAATGGGAGATAAAAATTATTCTATGAAAGAAGCAATGATGTTTAGCCAAAGAATTGCGCAGTTGAGCAAGGCCCTATGGAAGTCTGTCGAGAAGGACTGGCAGCAATGGATTAAACCATTCGACCTGAATATCAATGAGCATCATATTTTATGGATTGCTTATCATTTGAATGGGGCTTCGATTTCTGATGTGGCAAAGTTTGGAGTCATGCATGTTTCCACTGCTTTCAACTTCTCGAAAAAGCTTGAGGAACGCGGTTATTTAAAGTTTTCCAAGAAGGAAAGCGATAAGAGAAATACGTATATCCAGCTTACGGAAGAAGGCGAAGGCGTATTGCTAGCTTTGATGGAAAGCTATGAACCAGACAGTAATGCTGTTTTTTCAGGGGCAATGCCATTGAAGGAACTATATGGAAAATTCCCGGATATCATTGAAATCATGGCAATTGTCCGCAATATTTATGGCGATGACTTTATGGAAATATTCGAGAAATCTTTTTCTAATATTGACAGGAAGTTTTCTGATGAGGACGGGAAACTCAAGAAGATAGATCCAGCTAAGAAGGAGTATGCCTGATATTTTCGTATGATGGCACTCGTTATGAGAGGGAGGATAATCCCTCGGAGACAGAAGCCTAGTCCACTTCCTCTGGCTGGTTTTTTGGCTGGCTTCCAGCTGGAAGCCTCTTTTAAAGCGGATGAATGAATATTAACCTCTCCGCTTTTTGCTCTTTTTATGGTTTGCTCATTTTCTCACATTTAAATCATTACCTACAATTTGGAAGTCCATGTGCGACTCATCCCCCCCTCCTGCACGGAATTGCCTGTATAAAAAACTATCTTTTTCTTTAAATATTTGTTATTGTATTTAAGATAAAAAGATTGCTAAGGAGGGATTCTTCGATGATCTCCATTTTATTGGTGTTTGTCCTTTTTGCTGCTTTCATTCTTTTCTATATAAACAAGCTTACAGACTCCCTCTGCATCCAGAAGGAAATACCAGAAGACAAACATGCAAATATTTTCAGGACGATCAATATTTTAGTTACAATTTTGCTAATTTCATCCTTCGTTGAAATTCTTTATACGTGACTAAATAGAACAGCCCAAGCGCCGCGGCCAGCCC
Source organism: Bacillus sp. ISL-45 (assembly GCF_018613195.1). GTDB lineage: Bacteria > Bacillota > Bacilli > Bacillales > Cytobacillaceae > Mesobacillus. The sequence goes on along the minus strand of NZ_JAGGQQ010000012.1, from coordinate 128,588 downwards.
GACAAGCGCTGCCGGCGTTGGTTTCAGACTACATAAATTAAGCGGTGAGGTCTCCCTCACCGCTTTTTATTTCCAGTCTTTATGATTAGCCTTCATTAAGGCATGCAGAAAGCATTGCCCTCATCAGTACCTACAGCCAAGATGCACCGATGATGATTAACAGAATGAACAAGACAACGAGCAATGCAAAGCCGCCGCCGTATCCACAGCCTCCTCCAGACATTGAGGTTCCTCCTTTCTGCTATGAGAACTTGCTTTAACATCGAAAATCAGAAGTACGGGGGCCAAGTGTCCCCCATACTCTTCATTCAGAAATTAAAGCCAAGCTGCACCCACGATGATTAACAGAATGAATAACACGACAATTAACGCAAAGCCGCCGCCGTATCCTGCACCCATATTAACACCTCCTTCCAAAGTGGTTATGATATCTTATTCAAGTAATGTCATATCCGCATAGGCAGCTATCCTGCATTACTTGCATTTTGTTGATTAAAGGTACGCTGCACCTACAACGATCAGCAAGATGAACAGGACAACGATTAACGCAAACCCTGAATTATAGTGGCCCATTATCAACTACCTCCTTTTTTTCTCTTCTCTACATCCTATGCATCCTCGAACAAACGGTATAGATATCCGCCCATCTCAATAAATAACCAATAGTATCCATTCCTTATTTTTTGTAGAAAATTGAAATTATGTTATAGTAGAGATTGTGGATTAAAAACGGCCACTAGAATTTTCTGTTTAGGAGATGTTCACCATGAAAAAAATGATAATTTCCCTCACGGTTGCAGCCGGAGTAATGGGATTAGGCGCATGCAGCAACGACAATGCTGATTCTTCAGAAGTGATCGTTGAGTCGAAGGCAGGCAACATTACTAAAGAAGAGCTTTATCAATCCATGAAGGAAAAGTATGGAGAGGAAGCACTTCAAGAATTGCTTTACCAAAAAGTTCTTGCGGAAAATTATGAAGTGACTGATAAAGAAGTTGAGGAAAAAGTGGCCGAGCTTAAGGAAGAGCTTGGAGAGAACTTCGAGCTGGTTCTACAGCAAAACCAGCTAAAAGATGAAGAAGAATTAAAAGAAGTCCTTAAAGATCAGCTTCTAATGGAAAAAGCTGCGCTTAAAGATGTAAAGGTCAGCGAAGATGAAGTCAAGAAGCGTTATGAAGAGTACAAGCCTGAAATCAAGGCAAGCCATATTCTTGTGGAAGATGAAAAGACTGCACAGGAAGTGAAGAAGAAGCTTGAGGAAGGCGCTAAGTTTGAAGATTTAGCGAAGGAATACTCACAAGATCCTGGTTCAGCTGCACAAGGCGGAGATCTTGGATTCTTCGGTCCTGGTAAAATGGTACCGGAATTTGAAGAGGCTGCTTATGCCCTTGAAGTAAATAAGATCAGTGAACCAGTTAAATCACAGCACGGTTTCCACATCATCAAGGTAACTGAGAAAAAAGAAAAAGAATCTTATGAAGAAATGAAGGACGAGCTTGAGTATGAGTTGAAGCTTGCTCAGCTGGACTCTAACAAGATTCAAGAAGTCCTGAAGCGTGAGCTGGAAGCTGCGAACGTTAAAATTAAAGATAAAGACCTTAAAGGTGCTGCTGAATTCCCAGAAGCAGAAGCACAAACACCACAATAATATAAAAAAACACTGGCCTCATGTTTTGGAGACCAGTGTTTTTTTATGCTTCCATTGATTTTTCTCTCTGTTGTTTTTCTCTTTCAAGCCGCTTCATGTAAAGCTCGCCCTCTCGCTCAATGCTTTCCATTTCTTCTTTTTGTTCTTCTTTCCCTGTTTTCACTGCCATGAAGGCACTGAATACGATACCTGCTGCGACTGCTATTACCCATATTGGAATTGACATTTTTTCATACCCTCCATTTAAAGGTTGTCCAACTGAACTCTTACTGTATTAATATGAGGTTTTTTTTAAAATATGCCATTTTATAAGGTGAACCAAAAGGTTTAGCTTTTTCATTTCGCTCCAGGTGCTTCGCTTTCCGCGGGAAGATTTAAGAAAAAACCCAAGTGCCGGCTTTTTCAAAGTGCAAATTCTTCCTTGGCGGCCTGGGAGCCTCCTCGGCGCAAGCGCCTGTGGGGTCTCCCACTGACCTTTCATCCCGCAGGACATTGAATTACATCCTTGAAACTGCCCGCGCACGATGGAAATGCGTTAGCATTTTCGGAGGAGTCTACGCACCTTCCGCTTCATTCAATGGGTAATTCTTAAGTTCAACTTATAATAGAAGACAAATAACAAAAAAGCCTTTCCCTATGAAACGAGGAAAGGTCTTTTGCTTTTTTACTTATGGAATACGGGCTTGTAAAATGAGCGGTTATCTAGCGCGAATACTCTTTCGGAGAATTCGCCTGGTTTGACTCTTGAAAGGGCTCGATCCAGCATATTCATTTTCGCATCGAGATTATCGATATAATGCAGAATTTCTGCCTCTTTGATCATTGGCGGTTTCGGACTGCCCCATTCAGCTTTGCCGTGATGTGATAATACCATATGCTGAAGGATGACTATTTCCTCACCACTAATCCCCAACTCATCAGCTGCCTTGCCAATCTCATTGACCATGATCGATATGTGTCCGATCAAATTTCCTTCCACTGTATAAGTAGTAGAAATCGGGCCGGACAGTTCAATGACTTTCCCCAAATCATGAAGGATGACTCCCGCATACAATAGATCCTTATCAAGGCTTGGATATAGCGTAGTGATGGACTTCGCCAGGTCAAGCATTGAGATTACATGATACGCAAGTCCTGAGACAAATTCATGATGGTTCTTTGTCGCTGCGGGATATTCCATAAATGCATTCATATGCTTTTTCAAAAGATGTCTTGTGACCCTCTGGATATTAGGGTTCTTCATTTCGAAAATATATTGGGTGAGCTTGCTGCTCATTTCATCCTGGCTGACAGGGGCTGTTTCAAGAAAATCAGATAGTTTGACAGAGTCAGCTGGTAAAGCAGGCCTGATTTGCCTGATCTTCAACTGGTTTCGCCCTCGGTAATTCTGGATATCTCCCTGTACTTTTACAATGCTTTCAGCACTATAAGTACTTTCATCTTCATCGGAAACATCCCAAAGCTTTGCTTCGATCTCCCCGCTCTGATCCTGGAGGATAAGCGTCAAAAATGGCTTTCCGTTGCTGGCAATCCCTTTTGACGAATGCTTGATCAATAAGAACAATTCCACCTGGTCCCCTGTTTCGTGATTTAAAATTCCTTTATTCATAGTTAACAGCTCTCTCCTCTCTGCAACAGTATAACATACAGAGTCTATTGTCTCTGATTCTCAAATCATGGCATTTCTAAACTATATTTGTACTTTTTTCTTGCAGATTGACGATTTCCTTTTCCGTAAAATAGTCCAGCAAATGGCGATGGCATGTAAAGATGAGAATCTGGTTGTTTTTGCTCATTTCCCTGAGCAACTTAATTGTCCGGGCAGTCCTGTTTTGATCAAAATTGACAAAGCTGTCATCGATGATAACCGGAAAGGGATAACGTTCATAATGGTCGGCAGCAAGTGCAAGCCTGATGGATACATAGACTTGTTCAGCAGTTGCCTGGCTCAGTTCATTCGCTTCAAATAAAACATGGTCATTTCTTTCAATCAGGAAACCGCTGCTGCCAGTAACTTGAGGAATAATCCTCACATAGCTTGCATCAGTCAAAACGGAGAGAAAGCTTTCAGCTCTGGCCAGCATTCTCGGCATTCGCTCATCCTTATAGCGGTCAATTGTCTTCGAAAGCAAATCCCTGGCGACCGCGAACTTCGCCCATTCTTTCGCATCTTCCGTGAACTCATGCTGGAGCTGCTTATATTTATGAAGCAATTCACTATATATGCCGCCTTCTTCCAGCACCTTCACTTTATGCTTAACATCGGCTATCAGGTCAATCTTTGCGGATAACTCCCGCTTTCTTTCTCCCAGCTTCGAATCGTTGTCCTCGATCTGTTCCTCAAGCGGAATTCCTGTTAGAATCTTTTCACGGTCCTCATCGCTGATTCCCGATGCAAGCAGCTGATGATCGATATCCTCCAGTCTTGCCTTCCAGCCTTTTACCAATGAGACATTTTCCGCTCTCTGCCTGAATCCATCCTCACCTTCAGCCCCGGCCTGTGCAAGCAATCCTTCCTTTTCTTGACTGAATATCAACTCTTCCTTCTGTAGTGTTGAAAGCTCTTCTTCCAGTTCCTCCAGTTTAACGGTCAATTCACGGTATCTCGACTTCTGGTCAATTGCTTCGCGCAGTGTCTTCTTCAGCAGTCCGGCCGTCTCGACTGGAGCAAGATTGCTATTTTGAAGGAATCGTTGTGCAAGCAGTTTCAGGCTGCTTTCCATTTCGATTAAAGATTCAGCCACATTCTCCAAACTTTCTTTTATTCTCTTTCTTTCACGGAAATACTGCTTTTGTTTTTCTATTAAATGATAGGCATCCATTACTTTAATAGGTGCGGATGTATCCGTCATTCCGAATCGTGTCAGTAATTCCGTCCTTCTCTGCTTTAGTTGTGCTTCATCTGCTTCCCATGCTTCAAATTGCTGAACTACTTTTTCAAAACGGGCATGCTGCTGTTCAATTTTGATGTGCAGCTCTCGATGGCGCAGTCTCGCCTCCTCATCTTTGGCCAATAAGCTCTTGGTCATAGATGCATTGCCTTCAAGCTGACTGCTCAGGTTTTCTTTTAGCGCTTTTTCCCGCTCCAGCAACCTGGACAGGAGCATGTCCTCCATTGGCTTCTTGTCAGCGGACTTAAATCGGGCAGCCAGCAAAAGCAACAATCCTGCAATCCCGATTCCGGCTAAGAACCAGGAGCCATTTGTAGTTCCCCAAAGAAAAACAATCAGAAGAATGCTGCCGAGAAGAAGCAATTGATTAAAATCTTTCTTCTGCTGCTGCCTTCGTCTGTCCTTTTCAGTCTCTTCCTTGATTTTGGCCGACTCAATCTGGTCCATGACGTAGTTCAATTCAGAATGGATTCTCTCCTTATTCCCTAGCAGGTCCAGGTCTTTCACCAATTTTGTTCGTTCATCTTCATCAAGGAGATCATCTTTTGCGGTTTCTGCCCTTGCTTCAAGTTCTGCCAATGCCTTTTTTTCTTCTTCAAAAGCGGACTCCAGCTCAAGCTTTTTATTCCTTAACCTTTGCTCTGTCTGATCTATGTTTTCGGCATGTTCCTTTATGAAGATACTTGTATTGATTTCATAGATATTTCCCTCATTGAAATCTGTATGAAGCTTATCATTTAGCTGATCTATTTCTTCTGTCATTTCCTCCAGTTTGGATTCAAGCAGTCTTTTTTCCTGCTTCAGTTGATCATATAAAGGCAGATTTTCGATTCTTGCTTCAATTTCTGTTTCCATACCAAGTAAATCGGAGTTTGGCTTGTGCCTTTCCAGATCTTTCAGTAATTGATCTTTCTTTTCTTTTACCCTTAACGTTCTAGCCTGGTTTGATTTAAGCTGCTCGTTCAACTTCTCAAGCCGGTTCAGGCCATCTTCTGGGAAAAAAGACAGATCATGCACTTTAATTTTTCCATCTAATCCTGCGGCTTCTACGACAAGCTTTTCATTGCGCTTATATTCACGAAGCTTAATTCCGGTTTGCTCCAGCATGTAAATATCGTTCTTAAGCTGGGCAGTTTTATCCGTCAATTCATCCTTCGTCCTCACAAGCTCTGAATATTTTTCATTCTGCTGCTCAGCATTCTTCAATGAAGATTGGATGTCCTTCAACTCTTTCAATTTCTCATTCAGCAATGGCCTTTTTCCGCTGGGCTTGAAACGCAGTTCCATTTCTTTTTGAAGTAAACCCTCGGTATTGAAGAGTTTGTCTGTTCCAAGTGTCCCTGCAGAAAATAAATATCTGCCAAGCTCTTCGCCCTTCATTGCATGGATATTTTGAAGCCCGTGGACGTTGAACGAAAAAATGGCCTGGAAGATGCTCTTATCCATTCGTTTCAAAAGGTCTTTAAGCAATTCTTCGCCGCCAATCGTCCCGTCTTCAAGAGATACGGTCACATCACCTGTTGCCTTGCCTTTCACTCTCTTGATGACAGCCACTCCCCTGTCGGGAAAAAAGGCTTTTATCTTGCCGCCATACTTTGGGTTATTTTTTGGCTCATAGCGGTTTTCGGCACTTTGCTTGCCCGGAAAGCCGAACAGGATGCTGTGGAGGAATGACATGATGGTCGACTTTCCAGCTTCATTCTCACCGTAGAAAATCTGCATTTGACCTAATGATTTAATCTTATAATCCTCGAGCTTGCCATAACCGTATATATGCAGTTCAATGATTCTCATCATTCGGCCTCCTTTCTTCAATTTTTCAGCAGCATTTGGAGAAGGATCCTCTCGGCATCCTCAACCAGTTCTTCTTTTTCCTGTTCCGACAGCATACCTAAATGCCTTCTTGCCTGGCTGTGCTGGAATAGTGGAGACAGAGAATTCCCCAAGTCATCATATTGCTCAATCGTGCTGAATAACTCCTCATAGAAATCACTTTGCTTAATCAATCCGGCGCGGTCGACAGCAATATCTTCGGTAAACTTTAGCCTGTGCACCCAGACAAAAGAATCCTCTTCCTTTTCAGCTTCCTGCAGAAGTTCAAGAAGTTCGCCATTTTCTATTTTTTCAATCACATCTGACAGACTGGAATTCAGGCCTTCAATCTTGATGTCCAGCAGGACCCCTTTTCCTTCTCTTCTTTTACCATCGATGGCATCCAGGCAATTTTCATAGAGTGCATTGAAACTCAACAAATCTTGGACATCAATAACTACCTCATCCCAAATCACATCAGCAGTTTCATAAAAGGTAACTTCTGAGCCTGCTTCTGACAAATTAACGATATACGCCCCTTTATCTCCCAGCTCTTTCCTGTTCCGTCCCTGGGGGTTTCCAGGATAGACAACATAAGGCTGCTGTGATAAAAACGCTTTTTTATGAATATGGCCCAGTGCCCAATAATCATAATTTTTTTCTAATAGATCAGATAACCTGAATGGCGCATATTTTCCATGGTCACTCACACCCTCAAAATGGCCATGAAGCAAACCAACGTGAAAATCCGCGCCATCGACCTTCTGATATTTCTCAATCCACCGCTCCATCACATGCCGCTCTGGGTAGCTAAAGCCATAAAGATGGACAAGAGTGCCATCATCCTTTCTATAATCAACCTTTTCTACCTGTTCTGAGAAAAAGTGAACATTCTCTGGAAAATCTAAAGTCAGGGATTTTGCGCCAAGATGATCATGATTCCCATGGATTGCATATACCTTTATCCCTTCATCAGCCAGCTTCTCCATCTCATTGCGGAGAAAAGCCTGGGCACGTATGCTTCGGTCCTCCCCATCGAATAAATCTCCCGCAATGACGACAAAATCCACTTCATGTTTAATCGCAGCATCTGTGATATTTTTCAAGGCCGTAAATGTGCTCTCCTGGAGCCGGTGAAAAATGGCTTTCGGCAGATGCCGCAGGCCAACCATCGGACTATCAAGATGAAGGTCGGCAGTATGTAAAAACTTCACCTGTTTCATTGGATAATTCCTTTCCCGCTTCCTGTTTTCCTTTATTTTAACACTCAAAAAATACGAATGCACGTTCTAACAAAAAAAGCGTAAGCGCCTTGGTCAGCCCCGACAAGCACTGCCCGCGATAAAACGCCACATCGTGTGGCTGGCGGGTTTGCACGCCCTGTGCCTCAGAGGGCCTGACATTGAAGTCGCTCTTTGACTTCATTGGCAGGACCGAAACGTCTCGAGGAGTTAGGAGCCGCAGCTAGACAAGTGTCTCGAGCTGCCCAAAACTAACGCTTCTCGCAAGATACTCGGAGAGGCCTTCTCAGGGATGAAAACTGGCTAGGCGCTGGAGCTGGACACCAGTCTTAGTGTGAAAAGTTTATACTTTATAGAAAAAAAAACTGCAGTCCCCATTAGAACTGCAGTTCCCCTTTATCCAAGATATATTGTTTCCATTTCCTTTTCTTGCACCTTTCCATCAGTCTCACAAACATGATAAGCCTTCGCTACCGGCCTGGAGCTTACCGCTTTAATTAGTTCCTCATCGATAAAGTGCATTGCCGCTCCGTCATCTGCTGCGTATCCGCCTTTTATCCTGCGCGAACCCACAAATCTCTGATACGCAGGCCGACGCTCCTCTTCCCCATCATAATGCGGGCAGTTACTCCCTTTTAAAAACCCGAGAGTCTTCAGCGGTTCAAGTCCGCTGCCAAAAGAGTCTGTCACACCTTCCTCGAACCAGCAGATTGATCCCGCGCTTACTCCAGCCATGATTCTGCCATGCTGCCAGGCTTTCCGCAGGATTACATCAAGTCCCCATTCCTTCCACAGAGCCAGCAGGTTCTTCGTATTGCCTCCGCCCACATAAATGATCTCCTTATCCATGACATAGTCTTCTAAGTCTCTTGTCGGAGGACGGAACAATGAGAGATGTGATGGTATGCATTTATGGCCTTCAAAAGCTTTATAGAATCTTAATATATAATTCTCAGCATCCCCGGAGGCAGTTGGCACAAAGCAAACTTTCGGAGTTTGAATTTCCGACTGCCCCAGAATGTACAAATCCAACAGAGGGTTCTCAGGCTCCATCGAAAAACCCCCGCCTCCCATTGCAATAATCTGTCGCAACCATGAACACTTCCCTTCTATACATCTAGTAATCTTATGACCCGAAATCTGCCTTTCCTCTTCCATACGGGCTTGTTCACCATTTATGTGACCGTATTTCGGTTTCCTCATCATCTCGGGCACAAACTATTTCATCCTCTACTAAATATTCCGCATAGCCAGTTGATTTCCCTGTAAAAAAGCCGCAATCACATGATTGCGGCTTTCCCTTATTCATTTTTCGTTAGCTGCAGTGCTTTTTTGATGTCCTTGAATGAGTTTGATTTTCCATACATCAGGACTCCGCCACGGTAGACTCTGGCACCGAATACAGCCAGGAAGGCTATTGTGGCAACCAGGATACCGATCGATAAAGCAATTTCCCAAAAAGGAATGTTCAGCATGCCTACGCGCAGGAACATCAACATCGGCGAGAAAAACGGAATGAAGGATGTATATTTTACAAATGGCGCTTCTGGCTGACTAAGCCCGAACATTGCCATCATGAAGCCAGCGATTACAAGCATTGTCATTGGTGTAATCATTTGCTGTACATCTTCAATCCGGCTGACAAGTGAACCAAGGAATGCAGCCATCGTAGCATACAGGAAGTACCCAAGTATGAAGAAGATTACAGCGTAAACGATCGTGCTGGCTGGAATATTCCCAAAACCAAAGAACTCGAAAAATCCACCCTCCATGCTTTCGAGGTTCTGTTTAATGGAGTAGTACCCAACCAGCAAAAGAACCGCGAGCTGGGTCAAGCTCAGCAGCCCAATACCGAGAATCTTCGCAAACATTTGCTTGATAGGCGATACGCTTGATATCATGATTTCCATTACTCTTGATGATTTTTCAGTCGCGACTTCCATGGCAATCATATTGGCGTACATAAGGACCGCAAAATAAATGATGAAAAGCAGGACATAGACTAGTCCTCTAGCTTGATTCAGTTCCTCTTCCGTTTTGGCATCTTTTTCGAGAGCTGTTTTTTCAAACTCAACCGGCGCGTACAGTTTTTCCAATTGATCTGGAGCGATATTGATTTGTGTCGAAGCCATCGAGGTTTTAATCTGCTGTAATGCAGCCTGCAGGTCTCCTGGAATAGCAGAATCAGCTATGCTCATCGCCTTGTAGGAAGCTGCCGGAAGCCCTTCATTGTTCAAGCTTAATTCGAGAAGGCCTTTATATTCCCCTGCCTCGACTGCTTTCCTCGCACTTTCTTCATCTCCATCATGTTTTTCCAGGACAAGCTCCTCGTTAACCATCTTCATTTGCTCATTCAGCGGCTTAAAAAGCTGGCCAGTCTCGTCAATGACTGTAATTTTGTCAGCCTCTTCACCTTTATTGAAAAACTCGATGATATTTGTCATATTCGTCAGCGCGAGCATAATCCCTACTGTCAGGATGGTCGTAACTAAAAAGGATTTTGTTTTCAGCTTACTCATGTATGTATGGATCAGGATTATGAAAAAATTATTCATATGAATTACCCACCTTTTCTATGAAAATATCATTGAGGCTTGGCTCTTCAAGGACAAATTTGCGGATGAACCCTTTACCAACGATATCTTTCAAGATGTCTTCGGCAACTTGCTCCCCCGAGATTTGCAGATGGATTCCCTCTGCTGTCATTTTTGCTTTTGCCACTCCAGGATGCTCCTTAAGAAAAGAAGTATCGAAATCCGCATGGATGACCAGATTCTTTTTACCAAAAGATCTTTTGATTTCTTTAAGGGCACCGTGGACGACAGGGCTTCCTTTGTGCATGATGCAGATATGCTCACACATTTCTTCCACATGCTCCATCCGGTGGCTAGCAAAAACAATCGTCATGCCCGCATTTTTCAGTTCGACGACTGCTTCTTTTAACTGTTCCACATTCACCGGATCCAGTCCGCTAAAAGGCTCATCAAGGATTAACAGCTTTGGCTTATGGATGACAGCCGCAATGAACTGAATTTTCTGCTGGTTCCCCTTTGACAGCTCTTCCACCTTTTTATCCGCATATTCTGGTACCTTAAAGCGATTGAGCCAGTAATCAAGCTCCTTGAGGGCAGCTTGTTTTTGCATTCCTCTTAACCTGGCAAGATAGACTATCTGGTCGCGGACCTTAAGCTTTGGATAAAGTCCCCTTTCCTCCGGAAGGTAACCGATGATACTGCTCGAATCATAATTGATTGGTTTGCCATCCCACGTAACCATTCCCTCCGAGACATCAAGAAGACCCAGGATCATCCGGAAGGTCGTTGTCTTCCCGGCGCCATTCGCACCAAGGAATCCGAACATTTCTTTTTCTGGAATATTAAGTGACAGCTGATTCACTGCTGTAAAATTGCCAAATCTCTTTGTAACCTGTTCAAGCTGTAATACCATAATCATCTTCCTCCTTTTCCAATAAATTACTACGAATTTTATAGGAAAATAGTTTCATATTTAAATATATTTTTTGTTTTGCATATTTAAAAAAGTTATGCAAAAATAATAGTAATCATCTGAATTTTGCAAGAAAAGCGGAAGTGCCTCAGTCAGCACCGACAAGCGTTGCCCGCCTAAAACGCCACATCGTGTGACTGGCGGGTCTGCACGTCCTGTGCCTCAGAGAGCCGACCGGTGAAGTCGCTCTTTGACTTCATTGGGCGGACCGAAATGGAAATGTGTAGCCGACTGCCCAGAAACGCAGAAACTGGAGACTCCGACCTTGCCGGCGGATTTGGAGTTTCGGAGTTTCTAGGAGGTGCAACTAGACAAACGACTCGAGCTGCTCAAAGCTAACGCTTCTCGCAAGATACTCGAAGAAGCACAAGCAGAGATGAAAACTGGCTAGGCGCTGGAGCTAGACAATTATCGAAGTTAGTTTTATACTTACTAATCTTTAAAAAGGGGACGTTGTGATGGAGACTTACAAACTGACAGCCTTTGAACCAAATGGGGAAAAATTGATTGACGAATCATTCCAGGCCGGCAATGATGAAGAAGCAAAGGAAATCGGATCAAGAATGCTTGAAGAAAAAAATCTCACCGATAAGACCCACCGCTGTACTTCACCTAGAGGAAAATTAATTCTTTTTCATCCATAAGAAAAGCAAAGAGGTCCACCCTCTTTGCTTTTTTGTTTATTTTCCTTTGAACTGCGGCTTCCTTTTTTCAAGGAAAGCATTGATGCCCTCCTGATGGTCCTCTGTCTGGCGCATTTTAAACTGTCCGTATTTTTCCAGTTCAAGGATTTTCAACAGAGCAGGCCTGTTTTTCTCTGCTAGGATTTTCTTCGTCTTTATCATTGCCTGAACCGGTTTGTTCAGCCATGCTTGTATTTTAGCTTCAACCGCTTCTGTAAAATCTCCTGTTGGCACCTCGTCAACAAGTCCCAGTGTCAGCGCTTCAGTGGCAGAAAGAGTCTTTCCTTCCCAAATCAGCTGCTTCGCCTTCGTTTCCCCAAGGCGCTCCTCCATGAAGAAGTGGCCTCCCCCATCCGGTATCAAGCCAATACCAATAAAGTTCATCGCTATCTTGCTTGATGGCTCGGCGATTATGTAATCTGTCGCTAGTGCAAGGCTGAAGCCCAGGCCTGCCGCTGCACCTGTTACTGCGCTGATGGTTACCTTTGGCATGCTGTACAAAGTCACGATCATATCGTGAATATCATCCATCACATGATAGAAATCGCTTTCATTTGTATTGGAAAGCATCGTTTTGATATCACCGCCTGCTGAAAAGGCACGACCGGCTCCTTTAATCACCACAATATCGATCTCATCAGACTTGCAGACTTCCTTCAGATTCATAGTGACTCCCTTGATCATTTCCACATCAAGAGCATTCAGTGCTGCTGGCCTGTTCAATTCAAGAACCGCAACACGTCCATTAATGTCTAATTTCACAGTGTCCGTTGAAAATTCAATCGCCACCATTCATCCCCTCCATTTATCCTTATATTTTTATTATATAGGGAGAAGTTATATTTAAAAACCTTTTTTCCCACTATTTAGATTTTTTAAAGAATAAACAGAAATTCGCAGAGGATAATTGCAGGGTTATTCCCCTTCGCAGAATTTAGTTGGTTTTTCGCGGATTTAAATATCCTTTTCGCGGAATTAGAAGCCGTTTACGCAAAAATGCCGGCCGCTTTAGCGGAATAAAAAGTTTTTGACAGGAACTTGCTGGCCAATATATTTTCAAATCACGCAAAAATGGTCAAGTCGTTCCCCAAACCAAAAAAGCTCCCGAAATGAATCTTCGGAAGCTTATCATCATTAAATTTTCGCCTTATTAAACAAAGAGTCGAGAATCTCGATCTTTTTATTAGCGTACTCTTCAAAGCTGTCGTTATATGACTTTGGATCCTTTGGATTCGAGAACTGTATGATAACACCTGTTTCGGGATCAATGAATTTGCTCGATGCGCCGCATCCCAGGCCTATGATGGTTTGCTGTTCTTCCATGATGATAATATTGTAAAGGCTCTCCTGCTCAGGAAAAGCATAGCCTACATTCTCCAGGTTCCCAAGAATGTTCTTCTGTCTGTACAGATAATATGGCACGTAGTCATGCTCCTTCGTCCATGATTCAGCCATATTCATCATTTTTTCTATTTCATCGCGGCCAGATACTTTATATTTCTGTTTATTCCTTGTCATTTCTGACGCTCTTTTGAAAGAAAGAGTATGAACCGTCAGGGACTCCGGCATCAGCTTTTCTGTTTCAGCCAGGGTATGGGCAAATTCCTCCGTCCCTTCCCCTGGAAGGCCAATGATCAAATCCATGTTTATGTTGTTCATGCCCATTTGGCGGGCCAGGTGGAATTTTTCTATCGTTTCTTCCACTGTATGGTGACGGCCGATTGCCTTCAAGGTTTCCTGGATGTATGACTGCGGATTGATGCTGATCCGGTCGATATTCCACTTTTTCAGCACATCCAGCTTTTCAGAAGTGATCGTGTCCGGCCGGCCGGCTTCGACAGTCACTTCCCTGATATTCTCCACATCCGGGAATGATTGCTGAACCTCTTCATACAGCATATCCATTTCTTCAGCGGTAATCGACGTCGGTGTACCGCCTCCATAATAAACGGTAGTAATCTTGATATCATTCTGCTTCAGCCAGTCCCCGATACGGCGGATTTCGTAGTGAAGCCCGCCAAGGAAAGAATCCACAGACCCTTGCCGGCCGTTGATGGCATAAGCAGGGAATGTACAGTAAGCACACTTTGTCGGGCAAAATGGAATGCCGATATAAATGCTGACACCATTTTTCAGATCATACAGGTCAGGCAGGACAGCAAGCTGACGGTCAACGATTTGCTGCATGAGCTGGATTTTTTCATCCGATATCAAATACTGTTCCTTCAGCTCTCTATGGGCATCCTGCTGATTCATTCCTTCGCGGAGCTTTTTATGCAAAAGCTTGGTAGGACGAACCCCTGTAAGTATCCCCCACTTCTGGATCATTCCTGTCCAGTCTTGAAGCACTTTTAAATAAGCCCTTGAAATGACTGTTTTGAGCAATTTGAATTCTTCTTTTTCGCTCAAACCAGCTGGAATTTCTTTGTTGGCTTCTGCTGAATAAGCCTCTCCCTCTGCCTCCAAAGCTGCTTTTACAAAAAACTCTCCGCCGGCATTTTGAACATCAAATTTAATTACCGCATCAACTTCCTGTTCCGTCTCGCTTAATGCTACTTCTGATTCTTCAAAAAACAGATTAGCGATCAACCCGAGAGGACGCTGTAATCTGTCATCTTGAATACCTTTTATATTAATTCTCATGAGATTCACCTTTTCAATTAAACATGCTTCAATAAGTGTAATAGAATAATGATCCAAAGGTCAAGACAGTGTAAAAGCTACCAGTTTTCTGCTGTGGTCCGAAGATTATTATAGACGTCCTATTCATTTTCCTAAAAACTCATTCCTGAATCGAATACTTCCGAAAGGATTTCCTTTATTTGCGAAACATCCAGATATCTTCCTGAAAAACTACAAATCATTCCCAAACAAAGCAAAAGCACGCCTGCGATCAATTCCAGGCGTGCTTCCATTTTACATTTTTATAATATTCATTTTGCGGAGAAACTCGATCGGGTGCTGTTTGCGGAAGTGTTCCTTGACCATGTAGCTTACTCCATGCTGATTATTCGAACGGGTAACCCAATCAGCAGCTTTTTTTACTTCCACAGAAGCATTCCCCATTGCGACTCCAAGTCCGCACGCTTCGATCATGTCCATGTCATCACTGCTATCGCCAATTGCGACCATTTCCTTCAATGGAATGCCAAGGTGTTCTCCCAACTGGATCAGGCCGTTCAGTTTCGAGACACCCTCAGGCATGATGTCAAGCCTGTAATCATTCAGCCTCGACAGGGACACTTCTGAAAACATTCCATTAATCGCCTGCTGCGCATCCTTCAAATCCTCTTCGTACTCAAAATAGACTTCGATTTTAGGAGGGGAGACTGGCTCATTGACAAGTGTTTCACTGATAGAATCCGTGAATTGCTGGGAGTAAAAAATCGGGTCACCTGAAGTAAACACGGTTTTCGCCAGCAGATTGTGGTTTAATTTATACTTGTTTGCCAGTGAGAACTTTTCGTGCACAAGCCGGATTTGGCAAGGGAAGCTTTCAAGAAATCTGACAAGCTGGAAGGTTACATCCTCGGGAATCCGTTTTTCAAAAATTGGATCACTGCGAAGGTCATTAGAAACATAAGATCCCAGGTGAGTAACAAGCAACGAATTTATTTTCAGCGCTTTAGCCACCTTTTTGGCAGATGGGAAGCTTCTTGAAGTTACTAGAGTTACGTAAACCCCTTTTTGCTGAACGTACTCAATCGCATCCCTCGTGGATTTATGGAGCCTTCCATTTGATTGGAGAATCGTGCCATCCACGTTAAGCGCAAGAAGACGGTAAATCATATTTATGCCCCCATTTCTTCGGTGTTTTTGTCCTTATTTAACTTGTATGATAGAAAGCTAGAGAATAGAACAGGGGCAGGGTTTAGTTATTAGCTTCCTTTGCGGGACCCAGTCCACAGATGGTATGAGGGCAGCGTATATGATAAGTCTCCTTCCGCCCAAGAGAGTCATAGATGACGAACAGTTTTTCTTCTTTTCTGGTGATTTTTGTCCATTATAGCCTTGATGACGGACAGTTTTCCCTCTTTTTCCGCTGATTTTTGTCCGTCATAGCCTTGATGACGGACAATTTTTCTTCACTTCCACTGATTTTTGTCCATCATAGCCTTGATGACGGACAGTTTCTCTTCACTTCCGCTGATTTTTGTCCGTCATAGCCTTGATGACCGACAGTTTTTCCTTTATTCCAATCAACAAAAAAACTCCCGCACATCGGCGGGAGTCCTGTCATTCTATTATTGCTGCTGGTTCGGATTTCCGTAAAGCTCTTCGAGAGGCTTCATAATAATCTGGTTAAGCTCGGCAATGACCATGCTCATTCTTTGCTCCGCTTCCATCAGCTTCGAAATCAATTCATGCTGTTGGACAAGAGCGACTGTCTTTTGTGCCTGCTCTACCTCTTCCTGGGTAATTTCCTGCCCAGTCATTTGCTTTTCCTGAAGCTGCATCTGGATATTGCGGAAGCTTTCAAACATTCTTTTTGCTGATTCATCGCTATTCACAGCATCATAGAGATTTTTTAATTCTGTGTATTCCGAACTGTTCCTGATTGCTTTTTCCAATTCGTAGGCTGAATCGTAAAGATTGACTGCCATTTAAATCACTCCTTCTACGTTAAACGCTCCACTCCACTATAACAAACTATGTTGCTGAATGCCAAAAGTTCGGGTTAGGCGAAATTTAACTCTTATCATTAAAATCACCAATAACAACTACTATTCATAGGATGCAATATGTGTGTTTGCCTATTTTACAATTAGGCTGTTAAGAAAAGCGCAAGCGCCTCGGTCAGCCACGACAAGCGCTGCCCGACTTGAACGCCACGTCCTGTGGCTGTCGGGTCTGCACTTCCTGTGCCTCAGAGGGCCGACCAGTGAAGTCGTTCTTTGACTTCATTGACAGGACCGAAGCGACTCGAGGAGTTAGGAGCCGCAGCTAGACAAACGTCTCGAGCTGCTCAAAGAGCGAATTCGGGGATGAGAACTGGCTAGGCGCTGGAGCTAGACAATTCTCGAAGTGAAAAATTTCACTGTCTTATTTCTTGAAACAGCCTAAAAGAAAATGAGGAGAAGCTATGACGCCAGCAAAATCGAAAAGCTTACCCAACAATCCTGTCATCGCTTTGCTGACCGAAATAAATGAAGATAACGGACCTGACTTCGGTAAAGTCCACTCCTTTTGCGAAGAGCTCCATCAGGGAGTATCCGAATTAGGGGGAAGCTTTTATGTTTTTTCACTTAAAGGTTTTTCTGAAAAAGGAGTCGAGGGCTTTTCTTATGATGACGAAGAAGATGGATGGAAAAAAGGTTTCTTTCCTTTTCCAGCTGTCATCTATAATCGGGTTTCATCACGGAGGACTGAAATCAGCAAAGGATTTAAGGGGTTTTTAAATAAATTGGATGCTCGCGGAATAAAGATATTTAATCACCGCTTTCTTTCCAAGTGGGAAATCCATGAATCTATAGTACAAGAAGACCATCTACATCCGTTCATACCTGAAACGCATTTATACTCCGAGACCCTGCTCCAAAACATGCTCGAGAAGCATGTTGAGCTATATATCAAACCTGTCCACGGAAGCCAGGGACGCAATATTATCCAGGTGGCGAAAAATGATGGGTTGTACCATGCGTCATTTTCGTCAATGCCGGAAAGGGACCTTCCAGGCTTCAAATATATGTCAGAACTAGCCAGCGCCATTTCTCCAATCGTCGGAAAACGCCTTTGCATCATCCAGCAGGGAATACAGCTATCAGAATTAAATGGCAGGAGGCTGGATTTCAGGGTCCTCTGCCATAAAAATGCCCAGCAATTCTGGAAGGTTACTTCCATTGTAGCCA
This sequence comes from Bacillus sp. ISL-45, assembly GCF_018613195.1. GTDB lineage: Bacteria > Bacillota > Bacilli > Bacillales > Cytobacillaceae > Mesobacillus. The sequence goes on along the minus strand of NZ_JAGGQQ010000012.1, from coordinate 110,957 downwards.
GGGTTTCGGCTGAACAGTACTTCGTATCAAATATTGCCCGTGGCGGCGAGGTCATGAAACCTGGGCATACTCTCGCGCTGATTTTTGGAAAGGAACAGGCGAGGCATCAACTGGCACTGATGAAGGAGCTGGCCCTTGAAACAGCAGAAGTCATCAGCAAATATGCGGAGGGGCTCACTGCCGAGCTGGGGATTGATATTGGAATTGATATTAAAGGTAACTTGTGGCTGATCGAAGCCAATTCCAAGCCTTCCAAGAACTTTGAAGAGAAAAACACGAAAATAAGGCCTTCAACAAGAGCCATCATTGACCATTGCTATGGACTTTGCCAGCCATAATAAGAAAAGCGCAAGCGCTTTGTTCAGCCCCGACAAGTGCTGCCCGCCTATACCGCCACGTCCTCCCAAAAGCCGCCGCTTTCGGTCGTGCGATGATTCGCTTCGAAGCTTTCCTTATCCTGTGGCTGGCGGGTTTGCTCCTGGGCCTTAGAGGGCCGACCGATGAAGCTGTTCTTTGACTTCATTGGGCGGACCGAAATCGAAAAGTATAGCCGACTGTCCAGAAACGCAGAAACTGGAGACTCCGACCTTGCCGACGGAGTTGAAGTTTCGGAGTTTCTAGGAGGTGACACTAGACAAGCGACTCGAGCTGCTCAAAGCTGACGCTTATCGCAAGGTAGTCGAGGAAGCTCTTCCAGCGATGAAAACTGGCTAGGAGCTGGAGCTGGACAATTCTCTAAGTGAAAATAATACTTTCCTATCACTGTACAAAAGGAGAAATGCAAATGATTTCATTTGGAATGATGACACTTTCCATGAAAAGTGAACAAACATATCTTACCGAGATTGCCAGGCGGGCGAATCCAAACTTGTTCACCTGCTTTAGGTTCTCACCAGCTAAAATCCATCCAGTAACACAATTGGTTTCGGGAGAAAAATACGACCACAAGGAAGATTGCTGGGTAAAATCAGAATTCCCGCTCCCGATGATCATTTATGACCGTTGTTTTTATACAAATGATCCTTCATCAAAGCAAGCCATGGCGATTGTAAAATGGCTTAAGAAAAAAGCGGATATTTCCTTCCTGGGAAATGGATTACCTAATAAATGGGCTATTTACCAGGTATTGTCGACATCTTCCCTGTCTCCATACATTCCTAGAACGATTCTTGCCGCCAGCGGAAAAGCAGTTGTAGCCCAGTTGGAAGAGATGGATAAGGCAGTTTTGAAACCGCTTTTCGGATCGGGCGGTGCCGGGATCTATAAAATTGAAAAATCAGGTGGAGAGTTCGTAATCTCAGCAGACCTTGGCGGCAGGGTGTCAACAAAAAATTTCGATTCCACCAGTGAGACAGAAAATTGGCTCGACCACCTGTTCAGTAAAAAAGAGTATATGATGCAGCCTTACCTCCAGCTGTCCGATTCGCAAAATTGTCCTTTTGACATAAGAATTCTGCTGCAAAAGGACCATGAGGATAAGTGGGTTGTGCGAGGCAAGGGAATCCGCCGCGGCAGCAAGGACGGAATCCTTTCGAACATAAGTGCCGGCGGAGAAATACTGCCATTTGATGAGTATGCTAATTCCCTGGATATCCGTACAAAAAGATTCATTTTACATGAAATAGAGGAAATTCTATCAACCCTGCCCGGCATTCTTGAAGGGTCTTTCCCACGGCTTTTCGAACTCGGCGTAGATATTGGTGTTTCTAAGGACCATGCCCTATGGGTGCTTGATACGAACTCAAAGCCCGGCAGAAAAGTCATCGCTTCCACAAATCCGGATTTGAAAGAAGTGCTATATAAAGCACCACTTGAATATGCCAGAATGCTAACAGAAATTCTGCCAGAAAGAGAGGAACAGCACTTATGAGAAAAAAATATCCAATTGAAATCATTGCCCACTCCAAACAGCTAGTCTTTGTCCCTGCCGAGGTGACAAATAGCAAGGATATTAATAAAATCGCGTTTGGCAACAAGGTAGTTGATGTCGCATGTGCTCCTCATCCTAAAGGAAGAAACGTGATTGTACTGAGTGATGATGTGCAGAAGGAGCTCTCAATGCCCGATTTATCGACATCGTTACATCTTTTTATCGATCAGAATACATTATTTATCGGGCCCCTCATTGGCATCCTGACATCTGGATTTACGCCTTTTCCATTAAGACCGATTGGTGATAGGTCTATGTTTTTTGCCAAGCTTCTTTCCGTCAATAAATCGGTCGGCGCGCTTCCCTTTGTCTTTGGCGAGGAACATATCGACTGGGATCAAGGATTGATACAAGGTTATTTCTTTGTCGATGGAGGCTGGATGAGAATAAAGGTGCCCTTCCCCAATGTTGTTTACGACCGTCTTCCAAACAGGCGAACCGAAAGAAAATCTGAGCTTCGCAGCCTAAAATCCAGGATGCAGACCGATTACCTGATTCCATGGTATAACCCGGGTTTTTTCAGCAAACTGGATGTATTTGAGCGCCTGCAGCAGGATGAACGTGCAGCAGAGTACTTGCCTGAAACACATCAATTTTCTTCTTTTTCAGTGATTGAAAGGATGCTTTCAAACTATGGGAACGTCTATATCAAACCGGCTAATGGAAGTCTTGGGCTGGGAATCCACCAAATCCTGTTCGATAAGCATAATGGCTATTATTATTGCCGCTATCGAGACCAGGAGGGCATCAATAAGTTAACGAGGTTTGAAAGCCTGGAAAAGTTGATGAAGAAAATTTTTCACAAGCGGAACCTTTCCCAGATGATTGTCCAGCAGGGCATCAGCCTGCTTAGATCCGAGAAAAGGCTCATTGATTTCAGGGTCCATACAAATAAAGATGAATACGGACAGTGGCAGGTAGCGGCGATCGCCGCAAAAATTGCCGGCCAGGGAAGCGTGACCACCCATGTGAACAACGGCGGAGTCGTAAAATCACTTGATGAACTATTTGAAGACCAGACCGAACTGGAGATTTGTGAAAAGAAGCTTTCTGAAGCCGCACTGGTCCTTAGCTCCATCTTGGAAAAAAACATGGAAGGAATAATAGGCGAGCTTGGTTTTGACTTTGGAATCGATAAATCAGGAAAAGTATGGCTCTTTGAAGCCAACTCAAAGCCAGGACGGTCGATTTTCAAGCATCCAAAGCTAAAGAATTTTGATTTGCTCACCAGAAAGCTGTCTCTATCCTTCGGCATTTTTTTAGCGGAAAAAGCGATTACGGCACCTGAGGATATTTTCAAATGATCCTGCGCTACAATACTGAATCGAAGGCATGGACGCATGAAGCCAAAGCTGGCGAAAAACTCAGCTTTGGCTTTAATAAAATCAGCATCGCTGCTGCTTCATCAGATACACTTCCGGAAAACAGCCAGCAGTTCTTATTGAAAAACAACCAGGGAAATATTGGTCCCCTGGTTGGAATCATGACCTCTATGAGCAAGAATATGTCCCTGTCTGGCAATGGATCATTGTTTCAGGCCCTTCAAGAAGAAATCCTAAAGCGGAATGGACTGATTGTCGTCTTCCCCCCGGAAACAATCGTCAAGGATGGACTAACCGGCGTCGTATTTTTACCAACTGTGCAAAAATGGATACCTGTGAAGGCCCCTCTTCCTCATCTTGTTTTTAATCGTGTTCCCTTCCGGAAAGCAGAGCAGCAGCCAGCTTTTAAAGATGCCGTAAACTACCTGTCCGCACTCGGAATCCCTTTTTTCAATCCTGGATTCATCAATAAAAACAAGCTCTATTCCCTATTTTCCAGACATCCTCAATTAAGAAAGCTAATGCCTGAAAGTATTTCAGTGAAATCAATGATCCAGTTGGCTGCTTTCCTTAATAAACATGAAGGGATTTATCTTAAGCCCGCTTCATCTTCAAAGGGGATCGGAATTTTCCGCCTGCGGCAAAAGAACGGGGAAATCGAGTTCGAGAGCCATTCACATCGCCATCTTTATCCAGGCATAAAAGAATTTTGGAAGGTCAAATCCAGACAGCTGTTAAGATATGAGTACATTGCCCAGAAAGAAGTCATGCCGACATCCATTGACGGGAAGCGATTTGACTTCCGAGTACATGCCCTTGATGGGAAAGATGGGTATGAAGTGACAGGAATCGGCATCCGGCAATCCCGGAAGCAGGACCTGACCACTCACTTGCCGAATGGAGGGATCATGCTTCCTTATATTAAGGTTAAGAGTGCCAGGCATGACCAATTCTTCGACTGGGCCGTTAAGGAAATCGGTGAGCTGCTCACTGAAGAGTTAGGCTACTTCGGGGAGTTTTCACTTGATGCCGGAATCACTGAAAAAGGCAATTATGTCATTTATGAAGTCAACTCAAAACCAATGAGCTTCGACGAACCACAGATTGAGGAAAAAAGGCTCTCTGCTCTTGTCGATTTATTTTTCAGGAAAACTGGATTTTGATAGAGATTGCTAGATACAGTTTTATGGTGGGCCGCCCAGGAAATGCGGCTCATTTTTCATGACTTTACATCTCCTTCAAAACAACAACTGTTATTCCAGAGTAATTATCTGCGCTTCTTCGTGCTTGAATACTATATAATAATGAAAAGACATCTTTAAAAGGGGGAATCAGATTGATTACTCATTTCCAATTCAAATCATTATTTGAGAATAAAGATATGCCTGGCTGGCATTTCTCATTTTATTTTAAAAAGCAAAAGTTTACGGGAATTTATCATCAGAATGGGGATATTCAGTGGACCTTTGAACAGCCCTCTGACGAGCATATCGATCAGTTGAAAGAGCAAATCCACGAGCTGATGCTCTTCCATGTATATGATAAGTAATGTATGTTTCTACTCCTTTTCCGGAATTCTAAGCTTAAAATCATTGGAGGAGGATTCCATGAAGCACAAAGGCGGCAAAAAGTTTGCTGAGGACATAAAATATGAGGGACGGGATGCAGTTTATGTCGATGTTGACCGGATGATCAACGAAGGCATGGCCGGTGGTACTGTACACAGATTGGACAGTTCACCCAATATTGAGGAAAGCCATGACTTTTATCCCGAAGACCCGCCAAACAAATGAAAAGCGTAAGCGCCTTGAACAGCCCCGACAAGCGCTGGAGGGCCGACCAGTGAAGTCGTTCTTTGACTTCATTGGGCGGACCGAAGCGACTCGAGGGGCTAGGCGCTGGAGCTAGACACTAATCTTAGTATAAAGACTTAATACTTTATTTTTAAACAAAAAAAGACACCACATCCTAAAAAGGATGCTGGTGTCTTACCTGCTTTTTACTATCATATTTACTGCCTCTTTGATTGCTTCGTCGGCATCTTTGCCTTCCTGCGCTGCTTCAGTAATGCAAGATTCAAGGTTCTTTGCGACAATGAAACCAATCGCGCGGTCTACTGCGGAACGGACAGCTGATAACTGAGTAACTACGTCCTTGCAGTGGTTCTCTTCTTCCATCATGCGAATGACTCCACGTACCTGGCCCTCTAATCGCTTCAAACGATTTTTCATTTCTGTTGTGTATTCCATTTCCTACACACCTCTCTCTTACGGTACCCCGTATTGTATCTATTATACCAACGTTTTTTTCCTTTTTCTACCAGTTGGCAGCTCTTTGCATGAATTAACATTTAAAAGCTACACCTGTTATAATAAAAGATATGTCAGCTTTTATCAAATTAAATCTGAGGATACTTATATGATTAATAAAATATTATCTTATTTCCCTGATTCTGTCACGCAAGAAAATATCCCGGCATCCCCATCAACTGATTACTTTTGGTTTAAAGAGGCCGATGCCAGGCCGATTTGGGTCGGAATTCCAAAGGATAAAATTTCAGAAAGCCAGCTTGATCTCATGAAGAATATGTTTCATTTTGTCGAGCCGGAGAATCATACACATTTGTCAGGGGCAGCCCACTCCTGGAACCGATTTCTCTTCCATGATGGTGAAATGCCGGCCACAGAAGACGATGAAGTCCGTTTCATCCAGTTCCGGCTTCAGGTAAAAGATATGGAAACAGAGGAGATCCATGAAGCTTTAAACGGATTTTTTCCTGACCACCCCATCATCTGGATCCACAGCTCATTTGGAATCATTATTGAAGAAAAAAAGAAAGTGTCGGAAAACGCTGAAGAACTTTATTCCATTGCCTCGACGTTTGAAAGTGATTTCTTTGTAAAGATTTCCTTTTATATGGGTAAATTCCAAAAGGTTACTGCCCAGCTCCCTCACTTTTTCGATAAAGAAAAGCAGGTGTTCGAGGAATTAACCAGTCATACTACTCGTGATAATGTATACACGTTTGAAAAATCGTTTCCTATGCTGTTAGCGACACATTTGCCTGATTACCTAAAGAAGATTCTTGAGTTATCAATCCTTGACGCATTTGAAGAAGATAAAGAGTTGATGGCAACGATCAAAGTTTTTCTGGAAAGCAGTTCGAACGCTTCTCTTTCAGCCAAAAAACTTTATGTCCACAGAAATACACTTCAGTACAGATTGGACAAATTCATGGAAAAGACTGGCGTCAACTTGAAGGATTTCGACGCGGCCGTTGTAGTCTACCTTGCAAGCCTTTATGAGGAGATACGCTGATTCAACCACTTCATTATACATTAAACAAATTGCATAAAAGGGCTTACATTATTTTTGTGCACCCTGCCGATGATTATTTCAGGTCATTTCCGCTAAACTGTTTTTGTAGACAAACATACAGGGAGGCTAAAAAAATGGCCGAGTTAAAACTAGACAATATTTATAAAATTTATGATAACAAAGTTACAGCTGTAGAAGATTTCAACCTTCATATCCAGGATAAAGAATTCATCGTATTCGTTGGCCCATCTGGCTGCGGTAAATCGACCACACTTCGTATGATCGCTGGTCTTGAAGAAATCTCCAAAGGTGATTTCTATATCGATGGCAAGCGTGTAAACGACGTTCCTCCTAAGGATCGTGACATCGCGATGGTATTCCAGAACTATGCACTATACCCGCATATGACTGTTTACGATAACATGGCATTCGGATTGAAGCTTCGCAAGTTCCCTAAGGACGAAATCGATCGCCGTGTTAAAGAAGCTGCCAAGATCCTTGGTCTTGAGCCTTATCTAGATCGTAAGCCAAAAGCACTTTCAGGTGGTCAGCGTCAGCGTGTTGCTTTAGGGCGTGCTATCGTCCGTGACGCAAAGGTATTCTTGATGGACGAACCATTATCAAACCTTGACGCAAAGCTTCGTGTACAAATGCGTGCTGAAATTGCAAAGCTTCACCGCCGTCTTGATACCACGACTATTTACGTAACGCATGACCAGACGGAAGCGATGACAATGGCGACCCGCCTTGTAGTCATGAAGGATGGTATCATCCAGCAGGTTGGAGCTCCTAAAGAGGTTTACGAAAATCCAGAAAACGTCTTCGTTGGCGGGTTCATCGGATCACCTTCCATGAACTTCTTTACTGGCAAGCTTGAAGAAGGCAAATTCACAGTCAACAACTCTTCAATCGCTATTCCAGAAGGAAAAATGAAAGTTCTTCGTGCACAAGGGTTTGTAGGGAAAGACATCATCCTTGGTGTAAGACCTGAAGACCTTCACGATGAGCCAGTATTCATCGATGCTTCTCAAGGCGCTACTATCAAGGCAACTGTTGAAGTATCTGAATTAACTGGTGCTGAAACAATGATCTACTCTCAGTTCGAAGGCCAGGATTTTGTGGCACGTGTTGATTCACGTACAGACGTAACACCAGGCCAAGTCATCGAATTGGCATTTGATATGAATAAGGTCCACTTCTTTGACGCTGAAACAGAAAAGAGAATCCGCCCTTAATTTTAGATGATAAAAAAGCAACCGTGGCCACGGTTGCTTTTTTCTATACTCATTTTCCCAAAAGTTATTAAAGCCTTATTCTTTAATCAAGAAAACCTGGCTTGATCCGCAATTTGTACATTTGAAAAGATGCGGGCATTCCCCTTCAGAAAAATCAGTTGGATACCCATCTTCTAGCTTCATTTGATCGATTGGCATATAAGGGCTGTAATCATCATAAAAATCCGCTTCACGTCCATTGTTCTCCATGCTGCCGCTGCAGTTTGGACACGCTGGAGTGATAGTTCTGAAGCCGTTGCAAATCGGGCACATACCCATTCTCTTCAATCCTTTCTACTTTCCTGCTATTGATAGTTTGCGTTGATTAGAAAACGGTTATGTAGGACGTTGCCTTTGGAATTAATTACCTTAATCCATTGGCGCATAAAGTTCTCGAAAAAAAACATACTAGTTATTAATAAAACAGCAACAGAAAACAACGAAGCAGCAACAAGCGCAACAAACCATTGGGTTAAGCCTTAGAAGGCAGCTATTACGCGCGCCGGTGCAATTCCGGCTAGCCCAGCCAAATTCCTTATCGAGGGTTAAACCAGGCGGCGTGGCAAAAGCCATGATTGGTTCGATTCCAATACTGACCCAAATACAACTTTGAAAAACACAAAGGAGGAAATATTAATGGCTAGCAGTAACAACTCTAATCAATTATTAGTTCCTGGTGTTCAACAAGCTCTTGATCAAATGAAGTACGAAATCGCTACAGAATTTGGCGTACAACTTGGTGGAGAAACTACTTCTCGCGCTAACGGATCTGTTGGTGGAGAAATCACTAAGCGCCTAGTTCAAATGGCTGAGCAACAACTTGGTGGTTCTGTACGCTAAATTGTAAAATTAACAGGATAATTAAATAGAATGGCTTAGGCCCCCTTCCAATAGGGGGCCTTTAAATTTGGCAGGGTTCCGAGCACCTAATGGGAACGATGAGCTACTATATCCCCAATCAGGCAATCTCGTTTCAATGTTCCCGTCCAGGTCTGTTAAATCATCTTTTCTGGCTTAACCCACTCATCATATTGCTCTGATGTCAGATAACCTGTTTTTATCGCGGCTTCCTTCAAGGTTGTATTTTCTTTGAAGGCGAGCTTGGCGATTTCTGCTGCTTTTTCATAACCAATGTGAGGATTCAAAGCAGTTACAAGCATTAATGACCGCTCAACATGGCCAGCAATTACTTCAAGGTTCGCCTCTATACCTTCTGCACAGTTATCATTGAATGATCTCATTCCATCTGCCAACAGCCTCGCGCTCTGCAGGAAGTTATAAATGATAACAGGTTTGAAGACATTTAACTCAAAATTCCCCTGGCTTGCGGCAAAGCCGATGGAAGCATCATTTCCAAACACCTGTGTCGCCACCATTGTCAGTGCTTCGCTTTGGGTTGGATTAACCTTACCAGGCATGATTGAACTGCCAGGTTCATTTGCCGGTATCGATAGTTCACCAATCCCGCTTCTTGGGCCGCTGGCAAGCCAGCGAACATCATTGGCAATTTTCATCAAATCTGCAGCCAGCCCTTTTAATGCTCCATGAAGGAACACGATTTCATCATGAGAGGTCAATGCATGGAACTTATTTGGCGCTGAATGGAATGTCTCGCCCGTTTGTTCAACAAGCTGCTTCGCTACCTGATCTCCAAAATCCTTCGCGGCATTGATGCCTGTTCCTACAGCCGTACCGCCAATCGCTAAATCCCGGACGTATTTGAGGCCATCCTTTATCATCTGCTCATTTTTTTCAAGCATGGCTCTCCAGCCGCTGATCTCCTGGCCCAATGTCAATGGAGTTGCGTCCTGGAGGTGGGTCCTGCCGATTTTGATGATATCATTGAATTCCTGTTCTTTTCTCTTTAAAGTTTCTTTGAAAAGCTCAAGTGCAGGCAGAACTTCCCCTGTCACCTTTTTTACCGCGGCAATATGCATCGCTGTCGGGAATGTATCATTTGAGCTCTGTGACATGTTCACATCATCATTTGGGTGGACTTTTTCATTAGACCCTTGATTTGCGAGAAGTTCACTCGCCCTTCTTGCGACCACTTCATTCACGTTCATATTGGATTGAGTTCCGCTTCCCGTCTGCCATACGACTAACGGAAAATGGGTATCAAATTTCCCGGTAAGAATTTCATCGCAGGCTGCCTGGATTGCCTTCGCTTTTGCATCAGACAACTTTTTAGAAGCAGCATTCACACTGGCTGCAGCTTTCTTTACTTCCGCAAATGCATAAATCACATCAATCGGCATTCTTTCTGTACCTATCTTGAAATTCTGTTTGCTCCGCTGAGTTTGTGCACCCCAATACTTATCTGACGGTACTTTGATTTCGCCTATCGTATCTCTTTCAACCCGATAATCTGACAACACGATCCCTCCTCAATCTAATTATTAACTTATCGAAACATTTAAAACATTTTCGCCTATAGGATAACTGTTTTTTAGAAGAAATTACAGAAAAGTGCATGAAAACCCAAAAAAGCGGAAGCAGCTTGAATGCTGCTTCCGCTTTTCATTATGTCTATTTTCGCTCCAGGTTATGCCTTATAAATTGCATAGCCTATATAATAGCCCAGGATCATGATGCTTGCGATGCTTAAGGTTACTGCAAACTCCGCCATCTTGACAACCTCCTGAATTTTCATGTGTTTATAATTAAATTACCACAGGACGCCAGATGGCAACGGAAGGGTTTCGTAACATTCTGTGACAAAAACAAAAACCGTTGTGATGTTTCTCATAGGACTCTTAAGTCTGTTGCTCTTTATGTTTTATAATGTTAGATTATTGCACAAAAAAGGACCATAATTGCACCGCCATAGCCGATAATTGCCCAGTGAATGGTAATAATTGCACCAACATAAGCGATGATTGCACATTCACCCTAAAATTGGAAAGCTGCACAGAACAAAAAGCTCAAGCGCCTCGTTAAGCCCCGACAAGCGCTGCCCGCCTATGACGCCACGTCCTGTGGCTGGCGGGTCTAGCACATCGTGTGCCACGGAGGGCCTGACAGTGAAGTCGTTCTTTGACTTCATTGGCAGGAACGAAGCGTCTCGTGGAGTTAGGAGCCGCAGCTAGACAAGCGACTCGAGGGGCTAGGCGCTGGAGCTGGATTAAGAAAACTTCAGAGAGTTATCCACAACTCAATAACTTTTATAAATTCCTTAACCAAAAAAAATTCAGCACCCAACAGATTGGGTGCTGATTCCTTTAACCTGCCTTAACTTTACTGCCTAGCTGGAGCTGATACATTTGAAAGTATTTACCTTTAAGTTCCATCAGCTGATCATGGTTTCCTTTTTCAACAATCCGCCCGCGGTCCAGCACAAGAATCTGGTCAGCATTGCGGATGGTAGACAGTCTGTGGGCGATGATGAAGGTCGTCCTTCCTTCCTTAAGGACATCCATTGCTTCCTGGATGATCGCTTCTGTCTCGGTATCGATGCTCGAAGTCGCTTCATCAAGAATCAGGATGGCTGGGTCGAAGGCCAATGCCCTGGCAAAAGAGACCAGCTGTCTCTGCCCGCTGGAAAGTGTACTGCCCTTTTCAATCACCGGTTCATCGTAACCTTTTTCAAGATTCTTCAGAACGCGGTCTGCCCCAACACTGGCCAGAGCCTTTTCAACCGTTTCCCTTGTAATGTGAGGATGATCAAGGCTGACGTTGGAGGCAATTGTACCGGTAAAAAGGAATGGATCCTGGAGGACGATTCCCATATGCTTTCTTAATGTCTGTCTAGGCATTTCCGTAATATCCATGCCATCAATCAGGATCTTTCCTTCCTGGGGATCATAAAACCTGAACAGCAGGTTCATGATTGAACTCTTGCCTGAACCTGTATGGCCAACCAGCGCGACGGTGTCACCCTGATTTGCTTCAAAACAAAGATCCTTCAGGACATATTCTCCTTCTTTATAGCCGAAGGAAACATGATCGAAGATGACATTTCCTTTATAGCGGGGAATCTCTTCCTCACTTACATCGATTCCCTCCTCGTCCATCAGTTTGAACACCCGCTCTCCGGCAACCAGTGCCTGCTCAAGGTTAGCCAGCTGGTTGACGATTCCCTGGACAGGATTGAACAGCCGGTTAATATAATCTACGAACGCGTAGAGCATCCCGAGTGAAATGGCGGAAGATGGCTGAAGCGCCTCACCGCCAAAATACCAGATGAACGCCACAAAGACGATGTTTCTTAACACTCCCACAAGATTATGTGAGGTAGAGGAATTCAAATTCAACAATTTATTCTGATAAGTAAAGTGCTCCTTATTAAGTGTCTCGAATTCCTGCTGTGTTTCTTTTTCGCGGCTGAAGGCCTGGATGATGCTCATACCCTGGATTGATTCATTGATCATCCCGTTAATATCACTGACTCTAGAGCGAATGACATGATTATATTTTGATGCGTATTTACGGTATAGCTTTGCCCATACAAACAGGATTGGCAATAGCAGCAGACAGATTGCTGCAAGTTTCGCATTCAGGATGAACAAGGCAATATAGATGCCGGTAATATAAATGAAACTTGTAAAGAACGTTGACAGGACGGTGACATACAATTCACGGATCGCCTCTGTATCATTCGTGATCCTGGCAACGACCTTCCCTGCCGGCAGATTGTCAAAATACTGGATTGGCAGCCGCTGGATTTGTCTGAAGACATCCTCCCTCAGCTTCTGGATGATCCTGTTGGCTGACTTCTGCAAATAAAATCTCTGTCCATATTGGAAGATGGACGCAATAACCAGCAATCCGAAATAAAACGATAGCAGCTTTATAATATTGGGGATTTCCGGCTTGTAAAAACTCATCAAATCATCGCCCGACAATACCTCTGCTTCATATTGCGCTGCTTTTGATCCTTTGCTGATTATCAGCATCCCATTCTCGTAACTTCGGCTTCCGTCGAATTCAACATCCGCATCCACAAACACGAAATTCCTTCCTACCTGAAAAATCCGTGCAGAATCTGTGCTGTCCTCGCCGCTATCCTTTGAGTAAAAACTGCCATTGTATTCAACGGCACCATCCCCGGCCTCGGTTTCGTGCCAAACCGACTCAATTCCTAAAATGTGATTATCAATCATCCGCTTGGCGATGAACGGCCCTGCAAGGTCTGCGACAACAGCGACAGTCAGCATCGCCAGGGCAATCAGGATTATTTTCTTATAGTTTAACGCATATTTGAACAGTCTTTTTCCTGTACTCATATGGAGTGCACCTCCTCTTCGACTGCTGCTGCCTGCTGCTTGATATATTGTTCATAATACCAGCCTTGAGCAGCCATCAATTGGTCGTGCGTGCCTTCCTCGGTAATTTTCCCATCTTCAAGTACGACGATATGATCAGCATGCTCAACCGCAGACATTCTGTGTGTTGTGATGATTGTTGTTTTTGCATTCCGCTCCCTGCGGATATTATCAATGATTTTCTTCTCTGTTTTTGCATCAACTGCTGAAAGTGAATCATCTAGGATCAGGATTTCTGGATCCTTGATCAAAGCCCTTGCAATCGAAATACGCTGCTTCTGGCCGCCGGAAAGTGCAACCCCTTTTTCACCAACAAGTGTTGCCAGACCTTCCGGGAGCATCTCGAGATCTTTGCGGAAAGCAGCAAGATCGATGATATTCTGCAAATCTTCTTCGGAAGCCATTGGGTTTCCGAACAAAATATTCTCCTTAACCGAACGGGAGAAAAGGATGTTTTCCTGAGGAACATAGCCCATCCAGCCCCGAGTCTGCGTAAGGCTGTGCTCCTGGATTGGCACTCCTGATACAAGCAGGTTCCCACTGCCTTCAGGATATTCCCTTAACAGCTGTTTGATCAGAGTTGTCTTGCCGCTTCCTGTCTTGCCGACTATTCCCAGCGTTTCACCGCGGTTCAAATGCAGCTTAATCCTATCAAGATTATTCACCTTTGATGAAGGATACTTGAATGTGAACTCTGACATCTGTAAATATTCAGGTTCATTGCCTTCCACCGGTTTCGCCGGGTCGGCAACATCCTCCTTGTAGGATAGTGTTTCATTCAGGCGGTCAAGAGACGCATTCCCTCTCTGCATGACATTGATCAATTCACCGATCGCGAACATCGGCCAGATCAGCATCCCCAGATAAACATTAAAGCTGACCAGCTCTCCAAGCGTCAGCTTTTGCTGGAAGACCAGAAATGCTCCATACCCTAATCCAATCAGATAGCTCAACCCAACAAGGATTTTAATCGTCGGTTCAAACAAAGAATCAATCTTTGCGACTTCAACATTTTTGTGATAGACATCTTCAGTCAAATCATGAAACTTTGATTCATCAGCTTTTTCCTGTACATAAGCGCGGATGACCCTCACTCCAGAAACAGATTCAAGTACACGGTCATTCAGCTCGCCGAAAGCATCCTGGGCAGACGTGAACTTGGAATGAATCCTTTTGCCATAAATGTTGATTAGATACGCCATTATTGGCAAAGGAATGATTGAAACCAGCGTCAGTTCCCAGCTTATGAAAAAACCCATCGTGAACAGGATAGTCAGCATGAAGATGCTTGAATCGACAAGCGTCAGGACTCCGAAACCTGCCGTGATGGATATTGCCTTTAAGTCATTCGTAGCCCTTGCCATCAAGTCACCAGTACGGTTCTTTTCGAAGAACGTTGGTGTCATTTTCAGCAAATGCTTCATAAAACGGGTCCTGAGCTTCCGTTCAATCAGGAACGCGCCGCCGAATAACTGGTACATCCAAATGTATGTGATGAAATAGGAGACCACCGTAATCAGCAAGAGGCCGCCAATATACTTTAGAATTAATGCCTGATTAATGGAACCAAGCTGGATTGCGTCGATTGCCATCCCAACAATTTTAGGCGGCAGCACATCAAGTATGCCGACAAAGATCAATAACGTAATTGCGACACTGTATCTCTTCCAGTTTTCTTTAAAAAACCAGCTTAACTTCGATAAAACTGACAACATGAATAATCACTCTCCCTCTCTCTGTGTAAAAAATCTGACTAGCCGCTTTCGAGATATTCCTTTTTTACCATTTTCCTTACGTTTGACTTACTCATTTCAATTCCTCCTCAATTTATTTTGGAATGGATGTTCTCTGAACATGAAAAAAGACATACCGCGGCATGCGATATGTCTTGAATCAATCGATGAAGACAGAAAAAGGCATACGTCACGCAGATGCGCAACCCATGCCTTTCCAGTCACAGAACAACTTGATTAAAAAATCAGCTATGGTAAAAGGATGGGGTACGTGTATTTAGTTGAGCGTTTTTTGCGTTTTTAACAATGTTCATGTCCGTAACCCTCCTTTTAGTTATATTTTCCATTCCTTTGTAAGGTTATCACCATAACAGTCATCATGTCAATTCAAACTTTTCACTATTTTTCATCATTTCATTCTTATGTCTTTCTGCGCCACATCTTTCGCGCAAATAATAGATAAAATAGGAGGGGCATCGGTGCCTGAATCAATCCAAGGATTCCCCATAGCCAATAATTATGGCCATGCTTCCGCGCATTTGTAAAAAGAAAAATGCTCTGCACCAATAGAATCAAAACGACCAGGGCCAGCATAACAGGTGACAGTTCCTCGTTCATCTGCTGTCCACCTGCTTTTGCACTCCTTTATAACTATAGATTGCTGTAATCGCTACTGTCACAGCCTGGAGCACAAAGAAGAGTATAGGGATCTCCAGCATAGTGAAGAGAACTCCGCTTAAAATCAACACAGCACTTAATATAAACCACGCTAATTCCCGTCGATAGTTCTTCTTTTGTATTTCTTGTTGATCCAGCACCATTTGCTCGAACCATTTATCATCCGGGACATAAGTATCCATGGAGTCTAGTTTGTCCAATCCATTATTGATGGCGCTGATGGTATCAAAAAACTCCTTATCCATTTTTTCATGTTTTGACGAGGTTCCCTTTTGGTTTTTCATCTACTTTCAGCTCCCTTCTAACAGCTAAAAGTCCATGATGGACTCTAGACTTTGCCGTACCACTGGCGATATTCAAAATTTCACCAATCTCATCGTACGAATACCCATAATAATGCTTAAGGATAAGGGGGATTCGCATTTCATCTGTCAGCCTGGATAATGCAGCCAGCGCATCTGTCCATTCCTCATTTTTCGATTCCATATGCCACTGCAGCTTTCGTGATGCTGCTTCTCCTTCGTTCCATTTCCGCTCGCGCTTTTTCTTGCGGTGCTGATCAATATACATATTCGTGGCTATGCTGATCAGCCACGACGAGAATTTAGATTTCCCATTGAACAAATGAATCTTCTCCACACATTTAGCCATCGTACCTTGTGCGATTTCCTCTGCGATATCAGGATTCATCGTTATTTTCATCAGGTATTTTACCAGCAGGGGATAATGATTCCTGAACAGCACAGCAAACGATCGGTTGTCGCCTTTTTTTGCGCTATTGATTAAATCTTTTTCATCCATCAAAGCAAGCCTCTCTTTCCCCGCCACCCATATAAATGATCTCTAAGTTGATTATTTATTAATAAGACGCATGAAGTAAAGGTTCGTTCAAAAATATTATAAAAAATTTTCAGTGGATCTGCTAAAAATCGATAAAAAAAGAAAGCCCTCTAAGGACTTCCTGCTATATTCCCTGCTCGACAACAGTCTCATTAACAGCAGACTCGCTCTCTTGTGCAAGTTTAGGCAAAACAATCATGTAAAATACCCCTACGATGGCGAGGCAACCACCAACAATCCAATAAAGCATTTCAATTGTAAGCAGAGACGGAAAACTGTATGCAATGAATGCGAGAGTCAATGAATGAGACAGCATATTAAGAGGGCTAATCAGTCCCTGTACCCTGCCCATCATTTTCGGATCAATGATGCTCGGAAGCCACCCGCCAATCCCTACATTAATAAGCGGCAGCGCCAGTGCAGAGATAAACAGGATACCCAGGAACAGATAAATGTTGGTGGGCAGTGACGCGAGAACTGTAAAGCTACCTGAGATGATCAAACCAACTGAAATCAGGTGGTAGAGCTTCACTTTTTGAGAAAGCAATGACGCTATAAAGCTTCCAATCAACACCCCTATGCCAAACACAAAACCAATGACAATCGAGTATTGTTCATACGTTTCGGGAGCCAGTTTATATTTCAGAATGAAAATAGGCATGACGGAGAAGCCGCCATTCACAATTCCAAAGATGAAAAAACCAATGATTAAAGTAAACAACAGCTTGCTCCTCATGACATACATAAAACCGTATTTAAAGTCCTTGAAGACCATTTTAATGTTCAAATCCTTTAGTGTATGAGGGCCATTTGGGAGTCGCGCCTCCATCAAAACATCAGTCTTCTGGATGAGCAGTGCACTGATGATAAACGACAGAGTGTCAACCAAAATCGCACCATAAATACCAATCGACCAGTAAGCGAGAACACCGAGGCCATTGCCAAATAGCATGAACAGACTCATCACTAGCTGGTTCAAACCAGCCGCGGTTGTGTAATCCTCTTTTTTCAAAATCCCCTGTACCATCCCATGCTCAGCCGGGAAAAAGAACTTTTGAACCGCGCTTCTCAAAAACAGTACAGCAAAGATCATCGGCATCCAGCCAATATAAATAGCAGCAATCAATGCGAAAGAAAATCCCGCACTAATCCAATCACAATAAACGGCGATTTTTTGCCGGTCCATCCTGTCAGCAAAAACTCCAATCAGGAAAAATACCGCAAGCATTGGCAAGGAATACATCAGCTCGGTTATCGTCGCATAGGCTGGCTGGGAGCTGAAACGATCCAGCAAGAAAAACATGAAGGCTGTCAAGCCAATCGTACTGCCCATTTGGGAAGTGAAGTTTGCTAAAAATAAGTTCGTGAAACTCCTGTTCCTGAAAATCTCCGCAAATTTTTTCATAACTGTCTGCTCCTCGCATCTCTTTTAATAGCTTTATATTAGCTTGAAACTCTGGCTACAATATACTTTCTCCTGACTGTTTCTTTCTACATCCTGAGACCGAGTGCCTCTTCGCTGGAGAACTACTCTGGCTTCAACACTTTTTATGCTGGTTAGACTGCCAACATCGCCCATTTTCATCTCTATAGGTTTTCGGATCAACTTAACGGGGTAATATTCTACTAACCTAATAAAAATTGATTCATTAAAGGAGTTTATATAAATGAAAGAGATTATGTCATCGAATGTTATGGTCCAGAAAAGATTCACAATGAAAAAAATGCTTGAAATTTATCAGGCGGCTAAAAAATTGGATGGTACTACTTACTTGTACAGCCGCCAAAAGGCAGTTGAGGCCACTTCATTGTCTAAGCTTGTTTCCTTCCTGTTGACAGTGGAACCAAATACAACTTTAAAAATTATTATGGAAGGTACAAATGTAGAACCGAAATTAAACCAGCTGACCAGGCTTCTTACGAATGAAGCTTCTGTCCTTCGCGTAAAACGCAAGCGACTGATCGAGTCTTCCGAATCATTCCAAATATAGTCACAGTAATAGATAAACTAATAACTGAGGTGAAGTTTCATGGTAAGAACAATTCTTATGATTATCGGCGCTGTCGTCGTAATCGGTTTCCTTTTAAGCTTAATATAATTTGATTTTAGTAAAGACCTGCTTCCAAGCGGGTCTTTTTTTATGTACTTTTCATAAACTTTTGCTTTCACACCAGCTCGTAAACAACTTTTTTATCCACTCATGGAAAACTTGTTGAGAACATCAGCGGACTTCTCTCAGATTCTCGGTGAAAAGTTAAGTCAATTCCATCCCAACAAATTGGATTACAAAAATAAAAACAGCACAGGAGACATATCCCCTGTGCTTGTTTAGTATCAGTTAATGCTAGCATCTTCTTTTTCTTTATCATCAGACCCATCGCCGTGAGATCCTCCGGTATCTCCGTTGTCTCCTTCTCCGCCAGTGTCTCCTTCTCCGCCGGTGTCACCTTCTCCGCCGGTGTCTCCTTCTCCGCCGGTGTCTCCTTCTCCGCCGGTGTCTCCTTCTCCGCCGGTGTCTCCTTCTCCGCCGGTATCTCCTTCTCCGCCGGTGTCTCCTTCTCCGCCGGTGTCTCCTTCTCCGCCGGTGTCACCTTCTCCGCCGGCATTTCCACCAGTATCCTTGGAATCTCCGGTATCATTTTTTTCACCGGTGTCACTGGTGTCATTGCTGCTGTCAGAATTCGTTGACGCTGCGGCAGAATCAGTATCAGTTTCCTGTTTCTCTTTCTTTTTTGCTTCTTTTTTTGATTCTTCCTTTTTCTTTTTCAGCTTCTCTTTTGCCTCTTCCCATTGCTTCTTAAGCTTTTCTGATTCCTTTTTAATCCTTGACTCGAGCACTTTTACAGACTTGGCACGCTGCTGCCTCTTGTGCTCCTCGATATATTTTGAAAGTGGAGGAACATTGAAAGATTGTGCTTTTGTATTTTTCAGTGCTTCTGTCATAAAATCCTTGAAGACCAAGGCGGCTCCTTCACTGCTCGTAGTGGTTAAAAAGTGTTCCTTATCTGTCTTGTCGTAACCAACCCATACAGCGCCCACAAGCTGTGGTGTATACCCTACAAACCACTGGTCCTTGGTTCCTTTGACACCTTCAATCGGAACTTGTGTAGACCCAGTTTTGCCCGCTAGTTCCCTGCCGGGGATTTGTGCACCTTTCCCTGTGCCTTCCTGAACGACACCAAGAAGCATCGTCGTCATTTTTTCAGCGGTCTCTTTTGAAACAGCCTTGCTCTTCTCTCCCTTGTACTCTGCAATTGTTTTGCCTTCTTTATCAATAATTTTAGTGATGGCATATGTTTCATGACGCTCGCCATTGTTGGCGAATGCTGAATATGCTTCAGCCATTGTAACTGGTGATACTCCAGTCGAAAGGCCTCCAAGCGCGAGTCCCAGATTACGGTCATTCTTTGGATCAAGATTAATTCCAAAGTTCTTTACGGATTCCATTCCTTTGACAATGCCTATTTCATCCAGCAGCCATACAGCAGGAATATTCAATGAATCTCTCAATGCTTCATACATTGGGACTTCGCCTTTATATTTACCATTGAAGTTTTGAGGCTTATAATCCTTAAATTCCATTTCTTCGTCCTTCAGCATGTCCGTAACACCCCAGCCTTCTTCAAGCGCTGGTGCAAATACGGCAAGCGGCTTCATCGTCGAGCCTGGCTGTGCTTTTAATTGCGTAGCACGATTATAGCCACGGAATACATGCTCACCGCGTCCGCCTACAAGGGCACGAATCCCGCCTGTTTTTGGATCGACAAGAACAGCGCCGCTTTGGACCATTTGCTTATCAGTACCTTTTGGAAACAGGTCATCTTTCGCGTAAGTCGCTTCCACAGCTGATTGCATTGTTACATTAAGCTCTGTATGAATTTGAAGCCCGCCAGTCAAGATTTCTTCCTGAGTCAGCCCGTATTTCTTGATTGCTTCATCAATGACGTGATCCACATAATATGGATACTTGCCGCGCAACGGATCTCCGCCTTTTTCATTCAGGACAATCTTCTCGGCAACGGCGTGTGTATATTCTTCTTCCTTTATAAATCCATGGGTTTTCATCATTTGCAGGACAAGATTCCTTCTTTCAATCGCTTCTTCATAATTCTTATGGGGATCAAGCGCTGAAGGCGCCTTGATCAAACCTGCAAGCATTGCTGCTTCGCTGATGGAAAGATCTTTAACATCCTTTCCAAAGTAACCCATAGCAGCCCTTTTAATCCCCCATGAACCATTACCGAAATAAATCCTGTTCAAGTACATCTGCATGATATCATCTTTGGAATATTGCTTCTCGATTTCTCTCGCCATGAAAAATTCTTCGAGCTTCCTTTTATAAGTCTTTTCACTCGAAAGCAAAGCATTTTTTGTCAATTGCTGTGTTATTGTACTTCCACCTTCAACAATGCTTCCAGCTTTGACATTCTGTACAAATGCCCGCGAAATGCCCACCAGGTCCACCCCATCATGTTCATAAAAACGGTGGTCCTCTATGGCGATAACAGCATTTATGACATGGTCCGGAACATCCTCTATCTTGATCCCTTCATTTTTCAAAGCCGAAATCTTGCTGGCAACTTCGCCATTTGCATCGTAGATGACGGTTGACTGTGCCATGTCATCATTCAATGCGCTGATGTCAGCCCCCTCAGAATACACATGGAAAAAACTCAAGAAAGCCAGTACCGCTGTTGAAACCGATAATACCAGGACTTGATTCATATGCAGCCTTTTCCAGCCTCTTAGAAAACGTGTTACTATTGAATTTTTGCTCACTGAGCACCCCAACCTTTTAAAAATAGTTTAAAAATATGACACTTTCTTTTACCCATTTTTAAAAGGCATTAACACAAATTGGCTAATTATGAGGAAAAAAGACATATAAGCAAGCAAAAGGCGAGTGGAGTTCGACATAAACTAGAGGCCTGGACGCTATTATGTCCGAACCTGGCGTCACTTCAGACAAAACTGCTTGCATGACCACTTTTTTTGTCCGAACACAGCATCCCTTCAGACAAAACTGCTGCCCTGAGTCCTCTTTTTGTCCGAACCTGGCATCACTTCAGACAAAATTGCTTGTATGAGCCCTTTTTTTGTCCGAACACAGCATCACTTCAGACAAAACTGCTTGCATGAGTCCTTTTTTTGTCCGAACCTGGCATTACTTCAGACAAAACTGCTTGTATGAGCCCTCTTTTTGTCCGAACCTGGCATCACTTCAGACAAAACTGCTTGCATGAGCCCTTTTTTTGTCCGAACACGGAACCACTTCAGACAAAACTGCTGGCCTGAGCCCTCTTTTTGTCCGAACACGGCATCACTTCAGACAAAACTGCTTGCATGAGTCCTCTTTTTGTCCGAACCCAGCATCACTTCAGACAAAACTGCTGGCCTGAGCCCTCTTTTTGTCCGAACACGGCATCACTTCAGACAAAATTGCTTGCCTGAGCCCTCTTTTTGTCCGAACATGGCATCACTTCAGACAAAACTGCTTGCCTGAGTCCTTTTTTTGTCCGAACCTGGCATCACTTCAGACAAAATTGCTTGTATGAGCCCTCTTTTTGTCCGAACACGGCATCACTTCAGACAAAATTGCTTTCATGAGTCCTCTGTTTGTCCGAACCTGGCATCACTTCAGACAAAACTGCTTGCCTGAGTCCTCTGTTTGTCCGAACCTGGCATCACTTCAGACAAAACTGCTTGCATGACCACTTTTTTTGTCCGAACACGGAACCACTTCAGACAAAATTGCTTGTATGAGCCCTCTTTTTGTCCGAACAATGGCATCTCTTCAGACAAACAACAAAAAAATACCGCAAGATTGTCCGAAAATCTGCGGTAGTTTCTTAAAATAAGCTTCAACTGTTCTTATTAATTATGAATCTGTGATTCTATGGGTGCCTGCTCGCAGGCAGCTGCCATATTACTTTCACGGAGAAGTGTTTCCATATACATATAGACGATTTGCTTGGTTTTATCATCTGCTTGAATGACATCCAGGTGCTGCATGCATTTCCGTATTGTCGGATGAATTGGCTTTTGAGAATGAGATATCATACCGGACACTCCCTACCCCAGTAATTTGAAAAGCTATACAACAAGGTTCGCCACTATTTGAAGTTTTTTGAGGGTATATGGAAATTATTAGGTCGGTTAGTTCTATTTTAAAAATGGGTAATGAACTATAAGAAGTACTAATCTTGGAGGTTGATCTATATGGCTGAAATAAAAAAAGTGGTGCTCGCTTACGATGATTCTGAAGGCAGCAAGAAAGCCTTGCAACTGGCTAAGGAGTTCACTAATGAAAAAGATGGGGTCAAATTGTATGTAGGCCATGTTTATGAAGAGGAAATTAAAAGCGAACTGGTTGAAACGACTGAGCGCCCCATTGAGCATCTGCCAATCAATAACTTCCCGGCAGATGGGATCCAGGTCCCTCCACTGGCTATGGAGCAAGGTGCACTTGATAAATCAGAGCACTCAATCATAACCCACAGCTCTGAACAAGCCTTTAATAACGCAAGAGCTGAACTTGATGCGCTACACATCGACACTGAATACTCCATCCTTGAAGGAAGTCCATCCGAGAGTATTGTGGAGTATGCTAAAGATGTAAAGGCTGATTTGATCATCATTGGCCAGTCTGGAAAAGAAGGCATCAAGCGCAAGCTTCTTGGTGGAGTAAGCCAAAAGGTTGCCAATAACGCTCACTGCCATGTACTAATCGCTAAATAAAATCAAAAGCAGCCGGGTTTAAGCCATTACCCGGCTGCTTTTTTCATCAATTTCTTGCTTTATCCCTTCAATGCTTCAGCTGCAATTTCTTCTAACCGCTCCATTGTCTCCTTTTCTTCAAAGCTGCTGAATATCCTGAAATCATCTTGATCCAGAATCCTGTAATGCTGGCTAAGGATGTTCTGCTGCATCACAAATCCGCCAACTCTTGAAACTTCACGCCACCAGACTTTGCCGCCCAATGTTTTTTCTTTTCGATAGTCTGTACCTTCATGTGCGATGGTTTCAAGTACCTCTAGTGGTTCATTGCCGAACAAAAACTGGATGGTCTCTGTTTCCCTGAACAGGGCAGCTATGGCCACGACTGTCGACCAGCCGGCCTGAGCCCTGCCCTTTTCAATCTGGACAAGTGTCTTCTTGGAGATTCCAATGATATCAGCCATTTTATCCTGTGTGTAACCAACTTCTGCCCGCAGCACCCTTACTTTTTCCGATACCCTGCTAATAATTTCATCCCTAGTCATCCGCTTCATTCCTTTGAAATGCTTTTGGTGTAATTTTACACCAAATTAGTTAGAATTAAAAATACTTTTTATTTACCGCAAGTTTTGCACTTTAAATTTGGCTGTTTTCGTAAAGATTGTTGTTAAAATCCCAAGCCGATTATAATGTAATGTGAGCCATTTTGCAGGACGGTATTAAGTTTGCATGCTCTTTTCTCACAATAGAGTAAACTTTCCGAATAAACATTCAATCCT
Organism: Bacillus sp. ISL-45; assembly: GCF_018613195.1. GTDB lineage: Bacteria > Bacillota > Bacilli > Bacillales > Cytobacillaceae > Mesobacillus. Next base: position 87,101 of record NZ_JAGGQQ010000012.1, on the reverse strand, counting down.
ATTTGTAGTCAATAACAACAAAGTTTGAGAAAAGAGCATTAAATTTTAATATGATTGCCTTTAAACTCAATGTTGTTTTTGGTCCGCCGCGTTTTCTTCCCCCTTATATTATTGGTGCCATGCTCATTGCTTTTATAGTGCATGTTCAATACCTATGCTTTCAATATGTCGTACTGCATGCTCTTCGAAAAAAAAAGGAATGCAGAGGACTGCATTCCTTTTTTTTATTTTGCTTGTTTTTCCCGGCTGATACTACTGCAGTTGGTTGAGCATGAGCTTTGGATGGAGCAGGCAGCACATTTTCCTTCCTTTGATTTCTTGATGAATCGGCAGAAGGCCCAGCCGGCATACCCGAATATGGCTCCGCCTATCAAAATGTTTGCGATCATAGATCCTTCCTCCTTCAAGGCTTAGGTTAGTCCTAACAACTTACCGCCTTGATAAATAACCAGAGACAATGCATATGCGATAACCAGGGCATAAGTGATTGAAAAAGCTGTCCAGCGTTTGGAAGCAGTTTCCTTATAAATGGTTGCTACAGTTGCAAGGCAAGGAACGTATAATAGGATGAATGCCATGAAGCTGTATGCAGCTAATGGTGTGTAATGAGCAGCAAGCAAGCCTTGCAGACTAGCTTCATCTGGTACAAAGTAAATGATGTTCATTGTCGAAATAATAGCTTCTTTTGCCAGGAAACCAGTGAAAAGTGAGGCACTGGCCTGCCATGTCCCAAAGCCTATGGGGGCGAATAACGGTGAGAAAATACCTCCAAGAACCGCTAAATAGCTATCATCCATGCTTACATTCACGCCTTCCGGGCCAGCGTAGGCAAGCAGCCAGATCAGGACGGAGCCGGCAAAAATAAATGTTCCTGCCTTCTTCACGAATCCTTTCCCCTTATCCCATGTGCTTCTCCAAAGCGCTCTCGCCTGCGGAAGCCTGTATGGGGGAAGCTCGATGACGAATACAGAAGTTTCACCCTTCAATAAGGTTTTCGAGAATACCTTTGCCAGCAAAAGAGCGATCACTACCCCCAACACATACAAACTCAGAACTACAGTTGCTTTATGTTCTAAAAAAAACGCTCCGACAAACAAGGCGTAAACAGGCAGCCGCGCCGAGCATGACATAAGCGGAGTCAGCAGGATGGTCATCAGCCTTTCCTTCGGTGTCTCAATGGTCCTTGCTGCCATGATGCCAGGTACATTACAGCCAAATCCGATCATCATTGGGATGAATGCCTTTCCATTCAAGCCGACTGATTCCATTAACCGGTCCATAACTAGCGCGACACGAGCCATATAACCTGAATCCTCAAGCAAGGATATGAAGAAGAACAAAATGAAGATTTGCGGCACGAAGACGAGGACTCCCCCTACTCCAGCTACAATCCCATCAAGAACCAGGTCCTTGATGAATGAGGAAGCACCCGCTGCAGTCAGTGCTGCTGTGATACCTGATGTTACTGGTCCGGACAGAAGTGAATCCAAGGCATCAGAGAGCGGGAAGCCAAGCCAGTCAAACGTAAGCATGAACATCATGTACATCAATACAAGAAAAATCGGGATTCCCAGGAATTTATTCGTTACGATCATATCAACCTTCTCTGTCAATGGAATCTTTTTATTTTCCATTGTGGTGGCTGCCTCTGATACTATTTTATCGATCGCTTCACTGCGCTTGCGATGGATGATCTGGTCAAGCGCTTGTTTACTGCCCGAATTTCGCTGTTCGGAAACCGAAACATGGTTGACCAGTGTGTCAAGCTCATCCAGTGAAAGTATTGTTTCCAGGTGATTTTTCACATAGGGGTTGCCTTCAAACAGCTGAAGTGCAAGCCAGCGAACCGGGTGTTCCGTCTTTCCGGCCAGTTTGGTCTCAAGCTCCAGGATGCCCGCTTCAATCGCTTTTCCATAATAAATGAGATTCGACTTCCCGATGCCGATAACTCCGCCAGCCACCAGTTCTGCAAGTTCATTACATCCTTTGCCTGACCTGGCAACAACAGGTGCTACTGCCACGCCCAATGATTGAGACAGTTTAGCAATATCAATTTGAATCCCCCTGTTTTTAGCCACATCCAGCATGTTTAAACCAATAATGACAGGTGCACCGTATTCCAACAGCTGCATAGTAAGGTGAAGATTGCGCCTTAACTGAGAAGCATCCAGGATATTCAGAAGTTTTTCGAATGGTTCATTCAGGAAAAAATTCGTCACAACACCTTCATCTTTAGAAAGTGGATTGAGGGTATACACCCCAGGAAGGTCAATAAGCTGGTCCCTGCCATTTTTTAATAGGCCAACTTTCTTCTCGACCGTTACCCCGCTCCAGTTCCCGACATATTCATAGGAACCTGTTAAGTTATTAAACAATGAAGTTTTTCCAGTGTTGGGGTTGCCAATGAGTGCAATATTCATCATACTCGCTCCACTTCAATCCTTAATGCTTCTTTGCGGCGAATGCCGATGCATTGCCCGCAGGATTCAACCATCACTGGGCCGCCAAAAGGCAGTATGCATTTTACGCACACTTCAGAGCCTTCTGCTATTCCCAAATCAAGCAATCTTCTTCTGACAAATTTGTCAGCACTAGCAATATTCAAGATCCGGCCTTTTTCACCAGTCTTTAATTTACCCAGCATAGCCATCACCTTTTTTTAGATTTAATAGTTATTATGAAACCCTTTGATGATTCATTTTTCTAAATGAGAATGATTATCTTTATTTAACCAGTTGAAGTCGAGTTGCACTGTGACATAAATCACTAAGATTAAGCTTGCAACGTATATTTATTGCAAACTCCATATAATTGACAAAACTTTTACCGAGAATCACTTCATTCCCATTACATACACTTATATGTATAAAACGCGCATAAAAAAAAGGAGAGCTATTCAGCTCCCCTATCTACTACATTTTATTGCTTACAGGTGTCGACTTAACCATTCTCGATGGTGCATAGCCGATGACCAGAATAATGATAATTGCACTTAAAATCATGCTCGGGATCATGTAAGTACCGTTATAGATAATGGAATAAAGCCACGCTGGCTGTCCTTCTGGCGCCCATACACCGAAAAAGATCCAGCCCGAAAAGAAATGAGCGATAAAGCGTAGCAAGCTTCCAATGAAGGTACCAGCGATGATCAAACCAATCCACTTTTTCTTATTCCCACTCTGGATGTTCTCCTTGACCTGCCTTGCAAAAATACCGGCAACTCCCAGCACAGTAAATGCCACCAAATAATCGATGAATCCCTGTACAGGGTGGTATATTTGCGAGAAACCAAGGATGAATTGCAAGAGTCCCAATAGCAGCCCAGTTATTGCGCCGCCCTTTATTCCCCAGCGGAACGCCATCAGGAATACAGGCACCATCGCAATCGACACTGACCCGCCCTGGGGCCAGATTCTTGAAAATAAAAACCCGGAAAATAAATCAAGCAAATAAGCCAGTGCGGAAAATACGGCTATTTCCACTAAAAAGAGAGTTTGTTTTTGTTTCATGTTTTGTTCCTCCTTCTTTTCAGAATGAGGTCCGTTTCTAACACGCCTTTTCTGCTTCAGAAACAAAAAAAGCAATCGTGGGGATCGATATAGGATTCCCAAGATTGCTTTCCTATCGCATCCACATTCCTTCGCTAGTATTAACTAACAGGTTCAAAGGGTAAGAACTCGGCCGCTCACTCTCAGCTGCTTCACGCAGCTCCCCTTGTGGTTATTATTTAGTTTCTACACTATGAATATACTACTTCTTCAATTTAATAACAAGTATAACCTGTCAGCAAACTCTGCACTTCTCAATAAATGTCGATGACACAATAGACAAAACTCTTTCAATGTTGCTAAAAAAATCCTTCTTTTGTCACGTTTTTAGCTATTCGACGCAATTCAGCGGATGTTCTTAATATTCGACAAAGGGATTTAAGATTTTTCCTCGAATCTTTAATACCGAAATGAAAAACTGGGGGACTTAATGAAATGCTGCCAATTACGGATAACCGATTGCTTAGCTTCCTGACTAGTGAAAAAGAAAACCTCATAGCTGACTGGACGGAAAAAATCATCGTCTCAGAAGATGATCCATATAAAGAGAAAATAAGCAGGAACGCTGAGAGAATGTATGCAATCATTCTCTCGGTGTTTTCCAAGACAAGTGAGGAATTGGAAGAACATATTCAGGAGCTTGCTTTCATGGTCGGAGAAGAACGAGTACGTGCTGACATAAACATTGGCGATTTTGTCTATAATGTCAATTCCGGACGCTCCGTTCTATACAAACATCTTCATAAAATGAATATGGAATGGACAGAAATGCAAGAAGCCATCAACTCGATCAATTACTGTTTCGATACCTTTTTGTATTACGCTGTATCTTATTATAATGAACAAAAAAACAAGATCATCGAGGAAAAGAACCAGTTCATAGATTCAACACATAAAGACAGGCTGACATTGCTTGGGCAAATGACGTCTAGCTTCATCCATGAATTCCGCAATCCGCTGACTTCTATTCAGGGCTTCATCCAACTCTTAAGATCTGAACATCAAGATATGAAGTATCTTGATATCATCTCAAGCGAGCTTGAACAACTGAATTTCCGGATTTCGCAATTCTTGCTGCTATCAAAAAAAGAGCTGATTGGAAAAGAAAAAACGCATTTCTCTTTGAATAAAATGATTGATGAGGTTTTAAATTTCCTGTATCCCAGCATCCTTGACACGAATGTCCGGGTGATCAAGGATATAGCCGAGGATATGGATTTGTACGGCTATGCTGATGAAATCAGGCAGGTCCTCATCAACATCATCTTCAATGCCATTGACGTATTGAGCCAGTACCGTGATGATCCACAGATTGAAATAAAAGGATATTTCGTGAATGATACCCATATAAAAATTGAAATTTCGAATAATGGGCCAATCATACCCGACAATTTGTTAAAAACCATCTTTGAGCCATTCGTCACGACCAAAACACTTGGAACCGGACTTGGATTGTTCGTCTGCAGGGAAATCATCGAAAAGCATAAAGGCATACTCGCCTGTTCATCAGAACCTGACAAAACGTCTTTTATCATGCTGCTGCCTTTGACAAAGATCGAAATCTGACATATACCTGAACAACGAGACCCCGCCGGCAACGGCGGGGTCTCTTCTACTTTAATCTAAATATTCAAGTGAGCGGTCGTCCGCCACCTTTTTCACTTTACTTTTCTCAGGCCTTAACGCATGCTTTTTCTCAGATTCAGAGACAATGACCGCACAAGCTGCATCGCCAGTAATATTGACAGCCGTTCGAGCCATATCGAGCAGACGGTCGATGCCAAGTATTAGTCCAATCCCTTCGACTGGCAGGCCTACTGATTGGAGTACCATCGCCAGCATGATCAAACCAACACCTGGAACACCTGCCGTCCCTATACTTGCAAGCACTGCAGTCAGGACAACCGTTAAAAGCTCGGCCATTGTAAGGTCGGCACCGTATACCTGTGCGATGAAGACGGTAGCTACCCCCTGCATGATTGCTGTGCCGTCCATGTTGATTGTCGCTCCAAGAGGCTGCACAAAGCTGCTGACAGATTCAGGAACACGAAGGTTCTTCTGTGCTGTTTCCATTGAAACCGGAAGTGTTGCATTACTGCTCGATGTACCGAAGGCAACACCCATCGCCGGGGAGAATTGCTTGAAGAACCAAAATGGATTTTTCTTACCAATGAAATAGACACCAGATCCATAAGTAATAATCGCATGGACAACGAGAGCCAGAACAACGACGATCATATATACTCCCATCGCCTTGATGGCATCGATTCCCTGACTTCCGATAGCCGTAGCAATTAAACCGAAAGTTCCATAAGGAGCAAACTTCATGACAAGGCCTACCAGATACATCATGATCTCATTACCTTGTTCGACCAGATTTAGTATCCCTTTTGTTTTGTCACCCAGTGCTGTTAAAGCAATCCCGATAAATAGCGCAAACACGATAATTTGCAGCATATTGCCAGCAGTAAGTGCTTCAAACGGGTTCGCTGGAATAAGATTTAAAAAGGTTTCGCTTACCGGAGGGGCCTTTTCAGCCTTGAATTCTGCTCCACTGGTATCAAACTGGCCCATCAAGCCAGGCTTGATTAAAAATGCCAGCGCAAGACCAATTGTAATTGCAATCGCTGTTGTACCTAAAAAAAAGCTTACAGTCTTAAAACCAATCCTCCCAAGTTTCTTGGGGTCACCTAACCCAGCGGTTCCGAGAATAATTGAAAACAGGACAATCGGTACGACAAGCATACTGATTAAATTGATGAATATCTTGCCAAGGGGTGTAAATAGGAATTTATCTAAAACAGTGAACAATTCAGGTGAGAAAATATTGAGGATCAGCCCGGTCATTGCGCCAAGTCCAAGGCCAATCAAAATCTTAGTCGTTAATTTCATAGTCTTCCTCCCAAAAAAAATTAAAAAACAATGTAAAGCTTTATTCCCTCTTTTGGCCGGCTTAAACTACAGCGAACTAAATGGCCAAAACTACCATCAGGAAAAGTTTAAGGAGGTTCCTATGTTAACTTTAAAAGTTGATTCCGAACTTGAACTGCGAATTTTTGAGCCGCGTGAAGCGGGGGAGTTATTCTGGCTTGTGGATTCTAATCGTCGCTATTTGCGGGAGTGGCTTCCCTGGATAGATGGTATTCAAGCTCCCGGTCAATTTTTTTCGGTGATCCAAATGTGGCAGAGAAATTATCAAGAAGGGAGCAGCATTCATTTTGGCATTCGATACAGGGGGATCCTTGCAGGCAGTATAAGCCTGCATGGCATTGACTGGAGCAACTCGCAGGCAAGCATTGGCTACTACACGGCGGAAAAACTGCAAGGAAAAGGCATTACAATTAGATCAGTGAAAGCAGTCATAAACCATGCTTTTTATGAGCTTGGGCTTAACCGCATAGAGATCCGATGCGGCAAGGACAATCATAAAAGCCAGGCCATCCCCAAGAAGCTTGGGTTTTACAAGGAGGGTGTCATACGTGATGGGGAATACTTAAATGGACATTTTCAGGATTTATTTTTATATGGGCTTCTTTCAAAAGAATGGCATAGAAGACATGTACATTATTCTTAAGCACTGGAATCAAGCAAATCAACGGATTGGCAGCTTGATGGTAAATGTTGTCCCTTCACCATTCGATACCACATTGATTTTGCCATTATGTTCTTCAATAATTTTATAGCAGATCATCAAACCCAGTCCGTTCCCATTCTCCTTTGTTGTATAAAAAGGCTTGCCGATCCTGTCCAAATCCTTCGAAGGGATTCCTGAACCCGAATCAGCTATGGCAATAGTCAACTCCTCAACTGATCTGGAAATCGCAACCGTTATTTCACCTGGCAAATCCATCGCATCAATCGCGTTCATCAGCATATTGATCAGCACTTGCTTGATCTTATTCCCATCACAAAGCAACATTCCATCTTCAAGTGTAGATTGCTTGGTTATTTCGACGCACTTTTTTGCTGCCTCAGCCATCAGCAGAGTGATGGCATGATCAACCAAGTCATTTACGTCAAAGGACTTTAAGTCGGATTTATGCGGCTTTGCCATAATCATCAGCTCTTTGGATACTGTCTCCATCCGCTTTATTTCCTCTTCCATGATCGCTAAATAATTGTGATTCAATTCTTTCCCTGACTTCATAAGCTGGATAAAACCTTTCAGGCTTGTCAAAGGGTTTTTGATTTCATGTGCAATACCTGCAGCAAGCTGGCCAACAACATTCAATTTTTCATACTCAAGGATGAAATGCTCTGTTTTGATTTTTGCAGAAACATCACTTGTCACTGAAAATAGTTCAAATGGTTCATTTGTTTCAGGATGCCGAACAACCGAGATTTGTGAATTCACCCAGATATACACTCCGTCTTTTCGCTTAATGCGGTAAGTGAGACTGCATACGTCCTCAGCTTCGGGCATGTCAGCATTCAAGATCCGTTTATAATCCTCGGCGTGAACAAGTAAAGTGTACAGTTTTCCGACTAATTCAGATGGCTCATAGCCGAGCATGGAATAAACGGTTGGTGTAACATATTTGATGAGACCATCCGGAGTTCTCTTGCAAATGAAATCCAGGGATGGACCTACCCAAATTTGTTCATCCGTCTTTTCGGCTTTATGTAACTTTCTTTCCAAACTTGATAAAAGAATACTCATAGACAGCCTCCCTTTTTATAGAAATTTTACTGAATATTTAAACTAATTTCAAACTCTAACTGTTAAAAAAGCCATAAAAAGGGTTTTATTTACATTGGGAAATTTTTCTGACCCTCCTGGAAAAGCATTAAATTGTTAAAATCTGAATTTTCCAATATACTTGAACATAAACTTCATACTTTATGTGTCCGTTTCATACATTGATATCAAACCGTATTAATGTTCCCCTTAATTATTCTTGATATGGTATAATAAAATTTAAATGATAAAGCTGAGGTGGTATGATGGGGCAATCTATCGTATCGAGAATTTAACAGCTGTAAACGCGGAAGGAACAGCATAACAGGATGTTGGCCCTGGCTGATCCAGCCGCACGGAACGGGCCGTTAAAATGTCTTGATGAATGTAATCATTTATTTGCAGCCTGTAACTCCAGGCTTAATTTTCAGTTTACTGGGAGGTGACTCCTTACCCGCAAATCCGCGGGCTAAGGGAACTTATTTGGACATATTTAACTTGGTTTGGATAGCCATTTTAATTGCTTTAACGGCATTTTTTGTCGTCTCAGAATTTGCGATTGTTAAAGTGAGAAGTTCCAGAATCGACCAACTAATAGAGGAAGGCAGCAAAAAAGCTGTGCTCGCAAAAAGAGTCATATCCAATCTGGATGAGTACCTTTCTGCCTGCCAGCTTGGGATCACAATCACTGCTCTGGGAATAGGCTGGCTTGGAGAGCCGGCAATTGCCGATTTGCTAAAACCATTGTTCAACAGCCTGGCTATTTCTGAATCCGTCGGACATGTCTTTTCAGTGGGGATTGCATTCGCGACGATTACGTTCCTGCATGTCGTAGTCGGGGAACTCGCCCCTAAGACTTTAGCGATTCAAAAGGCTGAATGGGTTTCGCTGAATACAGCTGGTCCGCTGATCCTTTTTTACAAGATCATGTATCCATTCATCTGGTTATTGAACGGATCCGCTCGTCTTGCTGTTGGGCTTGTCGGTCTTAAGCCTGCCTCTGAACAGGATTTGGCTCATTCTGAGGAAGAACTTCGCATTATTCTGTCTGAGAGCTTTAAAAGTGGTGAAATCAACCAGTCAGAGTTTAAGTATGTAAATAAAATTTTCGAATTTGACAACCGGATCGCTAAGGAAATCATGGTGCCCCGTACGGAAATCATTTCGTTGTCAATCGAGGATACTCTGGAGAACTTCCTCCAGATTGTAAAGGAAGAGAAATTCACCCGATATCCCGTCATCGACGGAGATAAGGACCACATTGTCGGGCTTGTCAATATCAAGGAAGTCATGACTGATCTGATCCATGACCAGGGGCGCGGAAAAAAAGCGATAGATTCATATATTCGTCCAATCATCCGGGTCATTGACAGCATCCCTATTCACGACCTGCTCGTCAAGATGCAAAAAGAACGCATACACATGGCGATCTTGATGGATGAATATGGCGGAACTTCCGGGCTTGTAACAGTAGAAGATATCCTTGAAGAAATTGTGGGAGAAATTCGCGATGAGTTCGATATGGATGAAGTGCCGATGATTCGCAAAGTCAAAGAAAGTCATTATATCATCGATGCCAAATTGCTAGTCAGTGAGGTAAATGAAATGCTTGCGATTGATATCAACGATGAAGATGTCGATACAATCGGCGGCTGGATGCTTACCGAAAATTATGAAGTCAAGCAGGGCGACGTTGTTTGCTTTGGATCCTATTCGTTCAAGATCATTGAAATGGAAGAGCACCACATTAAATATATTGAAGTAAGTAAACAACCCGAAATCGAAAAGCCAGCGGAAAATTTTTTTATGAACCAGACTGAAGTTGTTTCATAGAAAAACCAATTAGTTCTAGGGCTGTATCATGCTAAAACTAAACAAAAACAGGCAGATACCAAACTCTGCCTGTTTTTTACATTTTACAGTTTCCAATTTTGGACGTCATCCGCTTCGATGATACCCATTATTACATCGTCAACATCTGGATCCGTCAGTACCTTATCCCTGACCCTGAACTTGATATCATCAGCGTCGGCAAGTGTCAGCCCTTTACGGAGTTCCAGATAACTTTCGACATGGTACTGTCTGCCCTCCTGGACAATCCTTAACGTATTGATGTCAATTACATCCGGATCGGATAGAATGAGCCTTGCAATCCTGTTTTCAACCACGTTAGGCGCGGCGACACCAATCAGTCCAACCGTATTTTCATAACCAATCTTCAAAGCAATCCCAATCAGCAGGATGCCAATCAGTAAGGTTCCAATCCCATCAAGTAAATAAAATCCTGTAACATGGGCCATTACAATCGAAACAAGTGCTAACAGTGCACCAAAAGTCGCAATCAAATCTTCATAGAAAACTAGTCTTGTCGGCGGAGCAGCCAGACTGACATTCTTAAATGCATTTCCTACTATTCCGAATCCCTTTGCTTCACTTCTCGTTTCGTGAGCAATTTCCTTCATTGCTTTTATCAAGATTGCCCCATCAACAAGTACTGCGATTATCATAATAATAACATTCAACCACATATTTGAAGAAGCTTTTGGATGCTGGATCAGTTCCCATCCTTTGATTACTGTTTCATATGCCATGATTGAAATGATGATGACAGCCACGAGTACGAACAGGTTTACAACTCTTCCAAATCCGGTCGGAAATCGCTTTGTCGCTTCTTTTTCCGAGATGGCACTGCCGATGAAAACAAAAAATTGATTCAGTGCATCTGCAACCGAATGAAGTGTCGTCGCGAGCATCGTACCACTTCCGCTGATAGCTGCAGCAACCCCTTTGATGATTGCAAGGAAGGTATTCCCAACCGCAGCAATCCCCGAAGATTTATTTCCTCTTTTAAAAAATTCAATCATTGATGACATTTCTCCACCCGCTTTACTAGTTAAATATATTTTCCTTTACCTTTTCACATTTCGTTCTACTTTAAACATTTTTAAGATTAACTTCAGGAACCACTTAGGTAATTAACATGCAAAAGAGCCCCTCAGGATTAGGTCCTTAGGGGCTCTCTTCTAAAATTCACGTCCTGCTTTTAGAGGCTTCTCCAACTCTTTTATTATAGGCATTCCATTTCTGTTTTGCATTGATCAAGATGTCCTCTGCCAACAGCTCTATTCCGATTGCCGTCAGCGAGAAGATATCAGCATAGTGCTTTTTCACTTCCCATTTCAATTCATGCTTACCGCAAATACTGTATTTGTTCACTTCTTCCATTTCCTTGCTAAGAAGTGCTAACTGCTGGTTTTTTTCCTGTTCGGGAAGAGCAACAATTTCATCGATTTTCTCTATATATTCAAGCGACCTGGTGATTTTCTCATTCACCTCATCATGTGTCTTTTGGTCTACAAGGCTGTACTTCAGTTTAAAGGCATTGAGGCTTCTGGCAGATTCATAGGTTGACTTTACAATATCATCCCTGGTCATATAATCTGTTTCAAAGCTGAGCATGTATTTCCATGATGGCTGGGTGATTGCTTTTCTATGGTCCTCAAGTGTATGGCAGAACTTCTTATAGCCATATTTTTCGGGATTTTCAAAAGCCGGGCTTGCCGGGTCCAGGAATGGTGCCAGCGGAGCGACAAAGTATGATAGACGTTTATCCCCTCCACATGCATTATGAATTTCCTCACAAAATTCGACATTGTCAAGGGCGCTTTGATAATCCTGGTGCGGAATGCCAACCATGAAAAATATATCTATCTTCTTGCAGCTATGCTTTAATGCAGCCTGCAGTGTTTCAATGACTTTTGCATTTGTGCAATTAAATTTGCCATTATAACGGCGGATCTTCTCATCATGTGTTTCCAATGTCAATTCAATGCTGTACTTTGGTACAGCCTTCTCAATCTTTTCAAAAAACTCTTCGTTCGCATATTGGAACAACTCGAATACCAGCTCATTTTTCAAGTTGATCTTACTGAGCCTTTCAAAAAACTCATCCACATATTCCTTTCCCGCTTGGCGGATATCATGAAGAATGAAAATCGGAGCCCTGCTGAAGCGCTGGATGAAAAGAATGTCCTCTACTAGTTTAGCAGGCGAGCGTTTTGCCAGGACTTTACGATTGCAGTTATCCTTGTATGATTGCTTCGAGCCCCCGCAAATCAAGCAGCCCTGGGTGCAGCCTTTTGCCGTGAGAATCGCGGTATTAGGGTATTGAAGCCATCCATTATAGGGGAGCGGGTCCAGGAAATTCTTATACTTGAAGACCGACTTGATCGTATATCGATAGCCCGGTATATCAAATTCATCCAGGCTGTCAGGAACATGGCTTAACGGGTTGTATACTGGAGTGTCTCCGTCCTTCCAAGTAAGGTTTGGAATCCCGCCCTGATGATGGGTTCCATTTTTCAAATGGTTGATCAAAAGGAGCATTAATTTTTCAGTTGAATCACCCCTCATGACAAAATCAATGAATGGATATTCTATTAATTCTTTATGGTAATAGGTTGCAGATAAACCGCCAAAAACCATAGGAGTTTCCGGGTGAAGGTTTTTCACAATTTTCGCAAGTTCGATACTTCCATGAGCATGCGGCAGCCAGTGAAGGTCAATTCCAAAAGCCCGTGTCTTGATCTTTTTTAATTTCTTTTCGACATCAAAGTTTTCATCCATCAACATTCGATTAGCGATATTAATAATTTTCACGCGCAAGCCCTGGCGTTCTAAATATTCCGCAATGCTTGTCAGGCCAATAGGATACATTTCGAATACTGGAGAGGATGGAACGACGTCACTGATCGGGCCTACCAGCAGCGCATTTTTCCTGAAATCATAAACACTTGGCGCATGAAGAAGGACTAAATCGTATTTCAAAGGACTCACCTCAAATAAAATATATACTATTAATCTGCCTAATAAAGGCAATGTATGAGTACACATTAATCATAACTTCCAAATACTTCGTCTTAGTCCCGCAAAGTGAAATTTTTTGTGAACAACTTAACATAACTGCTTCAAAAAGCCTCCAGACCCTTATAAATAAAGAGATTGAGAGTTTATGAAAGTTTTGTGGAAGCATTATATAAAAAAAGAGACTGCACGATCGCAATCTCTAAAAAACTATTTTTCTTGCTGGACCATCAGGATTTCTTCCTCGACCCTGCCCAATTTTAAAAGATGGGAATCAAGGCGTTTGTGGATCGTGGTGAATTCTGTATTGTTTTTCATTGCTGCTTTGCTTAGCAATTCTTTTAACATGTTTTCGATTTTTGCACTTTGTGCTTCTTCCATTCTTTCAAGTGCGTCTTTAATGTCTGTTATATCGATCTGGTTTGATGTTACGCGATGCTCAATGCTATCGACTTTTTCGAGTCGGCCGAGTCTTTTTTCTATGTTTTCGGTCCTTTTATTCAATGAGTCAATCGAACTTTCAATACCTTTTAAGAGATTGATGATTTCAGATATCCCTTCCATTTCACATGGCTCCCCTTTATTTGGCTTAAGGTTATTTTATCATCATTATTCACATTGATATGTTACAAAACTAGTAACAAAGACGCCTTTGTTTTCATTTTTGCCATATTTCATTGTTACTGCATCTCCAGTTCCATTAACGCTTTTTCAGCGTTTCTTCTGGCCATATTTATCGTATTCCAGCTTTCTTCTGAATCCAGGAATTCTTGCCTCCTTTGCAGCAGCAAGTCCGTGAGACCTGGGTGGTCTGGATTAAGCTTATATAGCTCCACCAGTCCCTCCACTCCTTCATAAGACAGTGAGTTCAGATAGTAAATATCTATTTTTCCGGTTTCTGAATAACGCTCCAAATTACGGTCAACAACATACCGGTCAAGCTGGACTGTGTTGATCAATGTATAAAAAATGATGGCAGATATGATGTAAAAGCGGACTAGTGAGAGCCTTTCCATCCATATTCTCATAAAGGAGTAGCACAATATCACCAGCAGGAAAACCATGAAAGAATGGGCCAGTACCCTGGCAAAAGTGAATCCATAAGCCTCTTCATACATGAACAGGCGTATAAAAGCTGAATACAGCATCACTCCGCTAAAGATGACGAGCAGAGAAAGAAGAGAGCGAATAGCCAGCGTCATAAATTTGGAAGCTTTATCAACATACGAAACAATAGCGGATATGATCAACAAATTCAACATGGTCACAAAAAGAAGTTCAAAGAATCCTCTGCGTGCAAATTCAGCATACGTAAATCCTGCCTTTAGAGTCTCACTGAAAAAGTATTGGAATTGTACAATGACAAACAACAGATACACGATATTCAATAAAGTAAGCACTGTCAGGCTGATCACGCTGTCCCATGCCATCTTATCTTTTGGCTCCTGGGATTTTGCAGGCAGCGGCTGCTTATTCCTTAGCACCTGGAATAGTCCAAAGATTGACAATGCATAAATAGTGACCGCAATCGTCCGCAGCACTTCTTCCTCTATCTTCAATCCCAAAAGCCAGCGAGGGAAGGCGCCTAATAGGTTTCCGAACTGCTGGTCAGCAGAGACAAGCAGATTGACGATAACAAACAATAGCGGGATTGAAATAGCCATGCCGATCAATACTTTTCGGATCGTTGCACTCTTGCTTTCTTCAAGCCCTCTGACTGCCAATTTAGCCGCATTCATTAAAAACTTGTAAACATAGGCAATTGCTGCTCCTACTGTCAAAAAGAGATTTTGGACGAACGGCCATCTATGCCATTGATTATGAAGCGGATAAGTAATAAGCACAAGCTGGATAAGGACCATCACTGGAATCACCAGGAAGTTCAATACATATAAAATCATATTCGAATGAAGAAAAAAGCTGGTTGAAAGGAGCCATATTGAAGCAACCATCAAAAGTCCAAGCCTTTTATTGGTGAAGGCAAATGAACGATACCTCCAGAAGAACACACCATAAAACACAGTAATAAACACAGGATAGGATAGGCCAATTTTCCCATTCAAGAAAGACCTTTCAGCCAGGATCCCCAGAGCAAGACAAACCAGGAAAAACATCCAGTCACCTTTTTTCATTTTCACTTCCACTTGACTCTCTCCTCTCACCTAGAATAACTAGGTATATATTCAAAAAATATATTCACCTTATAATTCTATGTACATAGAAATTCTATGTACTATGACAAAAAAATTAGATGGAAGCCCTTTTCCCCCATCTATATCCAACCCAACATATTGGATACAATAGTGCTGTAAACAAAATACAAATAAAAATGAATGCGGGGCTTAGGAGCGGCTGGAACCAATCATGCGGAATCAGGTTGAACAAAGTCAAGTTCATAAGAATGATGTTCGGCAGAATGGAGAGAATGAACGTCTTTTTCATCAATCTCCTGCCCTTATGGCCAAAGCCTTTGCCTATTTCATATCCAAGCAGTATCCAAAAGAAGAGGTAAAGCAAAATGATCACAGCTGGTATCGACGTCAGGCTTTTCCACGCCATGTCAATGAAAGGGAAATCAAAAAGATTATGAACCAGGGTCAGGATGGTGCCGCCAACGAAGAATATCAGGTTGGCCAAAATAAAAACCCATTGAGTTTTTATTGAGGTCGTTGACAGTTCTTCCTTCCAGCTATCTGCAATCTCTTCCGGAGTCCCCAACCTTGCATAAAGTTCAGTGCTAATATCCGCCTCTTCTCTTTCACTGCCATTGAACTCTTCAAGCATTTCTGTGATATGGATATCATATTCAGCTAAAATTTGTTCTTTGTCCGTATGCTTCCCCAGGTGCCTGCCAAGCTCGTTGAGGAATTCAGTCTTTAACTGGATCATTTTTCGGTCTCCTGATCACTTTGTTCATGACATTGACGAACTGTTGCCATTCTTCCGTTTTCACTATAAGGACTTCCCTGCCCTCATCAGTAATCCGGTAATACTTCCTTGCCGGGCCTTTTTCCTGCTCCTGCCAGTAAAATTCAATGTATCCCTGCTTTTCAAGCTTATGCAATGCCGGGTAAAGGGTTCCTTCTTTTACCTGCAGGCTGTGGTCACTGCGCTTATCCAGTTCTTTCACTAGCTCGTAACCATACATATCCCGTTCATTCAACAACTGGAGCAGCACAAGCGATGTGCTCCCTTTTAAAAGTTCACGATTAAACATCCTATCACCTACCTAGTAATAAAAGGTACCTACCGGCATCATAATATATATTGGTGAAAATTTCAAATTAAATTTCAAAAAGCAGACTGTACTTTTCTGCTAGCCTACTTCCTGAATATGATTAATTGCTTCCGGATGTTGCTTTCAGGCCGATGATCCCAACCAGAATGAAGGCAACGAACATCAGTCTCATCAGGCTACGCGGCTCTCCAAACAAAACTATCCCTAGAATGACTGCCCCTGCAGCTCCAATTCCAGTCCAGATTGCATATGCAGTACCGATTGGCAAAGTTTTGACTGCCATAGACAAAAAATAAAAGCTTATGGCCATCCCGACCAAGGTGATCAACGATGGAACTGCTTTGGTGAAACCTTCTGTATACTTCAGGCCAATGGCCCAAACGACTTCAAATATACCGGCGATAACTAAATAAAACCAAGCCATACTTCTTACCCCTTTCATTTTAAAGTGCAGGCGACGGAGCTTGATTAAGAAAACTTCATGGGATTATCCGCAACTCAATAACCATATAAATATCTTAACCATAAAAAAACCGGGAGATATCACATAGATATCTCCCGGGTTTTTATCCCTCCGTGTACACAGGCAATTCCTGTGCGCCCTCTCTCGGACCAGTCCAGCAAAAGCTGCGGAACCCTAGAGGACTTTTCATAAAAGAATAGTAACATAATCAGCACAGTCAGTCAAAAAGGCCGTCATGTCTCCTGAAGTTCCCTGTTCATCATCGTTTCATATTCATTGGATGGCAATGGCGGTGAGTAAAAATATCCCTGGACTTCGTGGCAGCCCAGTGATTTTAACAGGTCAATCTGAGATTCCGTTTCTACCCCCTCGGCAATCACCTTTAACTTTAGGTTCGTTGCCATAGAGACAATCGTGGATATGATTTCACGGTTTTCCTGGGAGTGTGAAATGAAGCTCTGGTCAATTTTCAAACGATCGACCGAAAGCTTACTTAAATAACTCAATGAACTGTATCCCGTGCCAAAATCATCAATGCTGACCTCGATTCCAATCTCCCTTAAAGCCTGGAGCTGTGCGTTGATGCTATCTTCCTTCTTAATCATGATACTTTCAGTTACTTCGATTTCAATCAATTCACCATAAAGTCCATATTCTTTAAGTGTTTGCCTCATGAATTTCACGAAATCCTCCTGGTAAAAATGGATGATCGAGATATTGATCGAAGTGCGGGGAACTTCAAAACCCTGACCCTTCCATTGTACAAGCTGACTGAACACTTTCCTGATGATCAATCTCTCGAGAGGTACGATCAAGTTCGCTTCCTCTGCAATCGGAATGAACACACCTGGAGGAATCATTCCATGGCGAGCATGCTTCCACCTTGCCAGTGCTTCAGCCCCTGTTATTTCATTTGTTGCTGCATTGTACTTAGGCTGGTAAAAAACCGTGAGAGAATCACTATTTATAGCGTTCCGCAATTCATTCTCAAGTTCAAACTTATTCAGGTTATGGTCCACCATGCTTTGGTCAAAAAACTGAAAGTGGTTCGCACCGTTTTCTTTTGCCTTATACATTGCCATATCAGCAAACTTCAGCAATAATCCAAGATTATCCGTATCTTCTGGATACCTTGAGATCCCAATACTAGCCGTGATCAGGAATTCCATTCCCTCCGCAAAAAGCGGACTCTGGAATGCATGCACAATCTTTTTGGCAACTCCGTCTGGCTTATTCCCTCCAGTAACAAGAATCGCGAATTCATCTCCGCCTATTCTTGCAACAAGGCATTCCTCCGGGACAACTTCTGAGAGCTTCCTGCCGATCTCAACCAAAATCTTATCACCAAATGAATGCCCAAATGTATCATTGATTCTTTTAAAACGATCAAAATCAAGATAGATCAAGGAAAACCCTTCATCCTTAATAAATTGCACTGCCATGACTTTCTCTAAATTCCGTCTGTTAGGCAAATTAGTCAGTTCATCATGATATGCAAGATACTCAATCATTTTGTCTGCTTTTTTCTGTTCTGTTATGTCCCTGACTATTCCAAAGACACCAACTGTTGTATTTTTAACGATGATTCTCACCGCTGTGATTCTTACGTCGGCATAAGTTGAATCCGCCCTTATCAGAGTGGTTTCAATCAATTTCGTCTCACCGCTGAGCACTTTCATGAAATATTTCCTTATTTTCTTTTCTTCCTCGCTGCCCCCAATCAAATCAATGAAATGGAGACCCGCTAATTCATTGGCCATATAGCCTGTCAGCTCAACTGCCTTTTTATTGACACTTAAAATATAACCTTGTAAGTCGACCCTGAATACAGAATCAGGGTTATGGGTAAACAAGGATAAATGAGACTGGACGTTCTTCATGATCAGTTTTTCGCCAAATAGGTCCGGTACGAGCATGAATAATAAATTTGCTGTGGCCATATAAACGAACGGCGCCAGGTAGGAATGTATGCCGCTTCCATCTGTAACGTTCATCATCGAAGTCAGGACGATATACGGGATACCTCCCATTGCCATGCCGCCAAGGACACTGCCTGTATACTTATACTTTTTTACAAACTCATAAATATCCTCGTTGGTAATCTGCATCAAAAACCTGATGAACGAAAATGAAGTGACCAATATCATTAAAAAGGAGATAATGGATAAAATCGGCTGAACTTTGATAGCTTCCCTGAAGATTATATAGAATGCCGTATATTCAGCCCCCATGATGCTGGCAGCTATTAATAGACTAGTGAATACGTACTGAGCAGTATTCGCAATATCCCTTTGCGCCAGACTCAAAGCTGCGTATGATCCAATTCCGCAAATGCCAAAAAATATCATAAAAAATAAATAAATATTGCTTGTCGAAAATGGAACGCCTGCAGAAATAATCACAAAAAGATGTGTCAGCAAGAATGTGAGAGCCAAAAGAAGCGAATACAGGACCATTTTACGTCTTTTTCTATTAACCGTCTTTTTGATTTGCCTGCTGAATTCAACTGCCATTATGGACGAAATGATTAAAAAAACGACGGTCAAAGCTATATTATTCAAGTCAAATATGTACATATGGGGAATATCCATCCTGCCCCTCGTTTCTGTCTGGTTTATTTGCCTTTATGAAATAGCTGATACATGCAAGCCAGTCGCATGACAATTTTCGGGAAAAAGATTGAAGCTTTCTAAATATTATACAATATTCAGCCATATAATCGACCTGTTTCGAATCTTATTTTCATAATATTCAAAACAGAACCATACCAATCATGAAGAGAATTTAATATAATATAGGTAGAAACTGATCCGCCTTTTTATCCCATCCCGCCCCCTGCTTCAATCGCCCGGTTGAACTCTTCCCACAATAGCACAAAAGGACAGACTCTTACTTTTATATCGGCAAAACCAGCGTTATCTTAAGTCCAGTCTCTTTATAAGCCTTCACACAAATAATGTGACTCCTGTAATGGTTAATGGATTATGGAGTAGCAATGGCAGTTTCTGCCTTTGAAAGGAGGGATTAAGATGCAAACGGAGAAAGACAAGAGCAGCAGCAGACACTTATTTTCTGAAACAGCCGGCATAAAAGTTACAACTGCATTCGTCTGGCTAATCATCGGTTGGCTATTAGACCTCATGTTCGATTTATTTCCGTATTTAACTATATTGAGTTCCACTGCAGGATTGGTCCAATTTATTATTTTCTATGCCAGGGTTAAAAAAAAGTCGAAGGAAACCACCTGGCCAATCATTGAGGCAAGCGTTGACCAGATAAAAAAAGCAGTACGCACGTATTCAGAACATCTTCCCAAGGGCGTTTACCGAACTATTCTTGTCAAGGAAGACAACAGGATCGATATGGAACAACTTGCCCCCCTCCTGAAAGGAATTCCATCACGAAACTTTTATATGTCAAAGGAAACATACGATATTTTCACTGAGGAAGAAAAAAATCTAGCAATAACGATTGATAAAGTCCAAAAGGCAGTAGATCTTTATGTTAAAGAGCATAAGGAGTACCCAATGCTTCCCTATGACCCACTGCATAGAGTGAACTATTATCAGCTGTTGAATGCCCACTGCCTCGATATCCAGCCGGAAATTGAGCTATATATCACCAATTACGATGGTCTCATAACTCATAAAAAACCAGAGAAAAACAGCACCGGCAATTGAGGGTAACGATGCTCTGCCTGGTTTCCGCTGATGGTCTTAAAGATTCCCTTTGTCTGCAAGCACCTCGTAAGGAGAAGCCCGGTCCATAAGGGAACAAGTCAAACTGGCAATAAAGCCACGTCAAAATAAAATGCTGATTAAATAAATACCAAGTAACAGAAAGATCAAAAAAATGATCCCTGTAGAAATTTTTATCAGGTTACTGGCTGATTCGAATGTTTGCCTGTTGATATTTTTTCGTACCGAGAAATAATGTGTTGTCGCAAAGAACAGGATTATCAAACCAATCAACAAAGAAAAGATGCTGACAAAAACAGCAATCGTGTCTGCAGCCGGGCTTACAGACCTGATGTTATTAAAATGCAAACTTGATGCCAGAAAACCAATCCCGATTATGGCGATTGAGGTCCGGACCCAGGCAAGGTAGGTACGCTCATTTGCAAGGTGCTGCTGGATATATTTTGATTCATGTGTATTGTTCTCGTCCACCTCTTCACCTACTTCCTGCCTCTATTAACTATAAGTTTATCACCCGAGCCTCAAAGATTCCTGTTCATTTGCTCAGTCACCATCTATCTTTATTTGCATGTTCTATATTTCCACCTCTACAGGAATAGTTATTCATCCTAATATTGAGAGGCTGGATTACTCGTTTAGATGCTGAAAGACTCTATATCAAAAACAGAAATCTCGTCTGTTTTTACAGCCGTGATTTTTCTTTCATAAGGTATAATATAGATGAAGGAGGCTGATTAACTTGGAAGAAAAGAAAAAGAACACGCATGAAATGGATTTGGATGAGGAAACATTATTCATGGTTTCCCAGACCTTCAAAGCCCTTTCAGATCCCACGAGACTCAGAATCCTCCATCTGCTGCTACAGGGGGAACATTCGGTTAATGAGATAGCAGAAAAGCTTTCTTTGCTGCAATCGACCGTTTCACATCAGCTGCGCTTTTTAAAGAATCTCAGGCTCGTCAAATTCAGGAGAGAAGGCACTTCGCTCTATTATACCCATGATGACGAACATGTCATCGATCTGTTAAAGCAAAGCATAGAACATGCCAGCCATCATTGATGGGTATGCCCATCTATATTGGCTGGCATGTTTTTTTGATGGCTCTTTTCGTTAGGCTCTTTTCTCAAACTTTGTTGCTATTGACTACAAAATAGGATTGAATGACCTATTTTTCCTCGCAAAGTAGACTTTTTTGTGAGAAAAGAGCATCTCAACTTAATACCGCCCTGCAAAATGGCTTTATATTACGTTAAAATCGGCTTTAGGATTTTAACAACAATCTTTACGAAAACAGCCTTTCGTAAACTTTATTGCTTTCTCAACCAAAAATAAAAACCGGCGCCTGGGTTTTCACGAGTATAAAATGCCATCCATATCAGGAATCATCTCGAAAAGAGCCAGACACCTTCTTTAGCGCGATTCTAGAACATTTACGATAGCAACAATCATTGCGATAACAGCATTTTAATGTTTTTATTCCATCGTGATATGGTACTGTTTAATCAATTGCAAGGTCCATGGGCGCATGGGCATCCGTGTTCCTCCCCTTCTACCTGAAGTGTACTATGATCAATCCCGAAGCGGTCATGCAACAGCTTCTGGGCTTTGTGAAGCACTCTGTCATGCGCTCCTTCGCCTTTGACGGCAATATGCCCGCTAAGCATCAGCACGCCTGAAGTAATCGACCAGATGTGGACATCATGCACATCCTTCACTTCGGGAATCTTCATTATTTCATCTTTCACTTCGTTCACTTTAATCTGCTCCGGTGTGCCTTCCATCAGTACATGAAAGCTCTCCTTCATCACTCTCCAGCCGCTGATGATGATCAGAATCGCAACGGCTACGCTCGCGATGGGATCTGCAAGTCCCCAGCCAAAGAAGTATATCAGCAATGCTGCTGTGATTGCCCCAACCGAGCCAAGCATATCTCCCAACACGTGAAGGAAAGCGCTTCTTACATTCAAGTTTTCATCCTTGTCTCCACTCATCAAAATCCACGCGGCAATGATATTGACAATCAGCCCAATAACGGAAATCGTCAGCATTCCTATGCTTTGAACTTGCGGAGGATCTGTAAAACGATGGTATGCTTCAACAAATATATAAATTGAAATAATAATCAAGGTAAGCCCGTTTAAAGCTGCTGCGATGATTTCGAATCTTTTATAACCATACGTCTTTGATTGTGTGGCCTTTCTTTCGCCAAGCTTCATCGCGAACAAGCTCAAACCAAGTGCAGCTGCATCGCTCAGCATATGGCCCGCGTCGGAAAGCAAAGCAAGGCTGTTGGTGATGACCCCGCCAATCACCTCAATAACCATGAAAGCTGCAATTATGAGAAAAGCCCAGAATAAAGCTCTTTTATTGTTTGTATGGGCATGGCCGTGGCTGTGACTGTGCCCATGCGAATGATTATGTCCCATATGATCCCTCCCCGCCTTATATATGAATATATGGTCATATATATAATTATGACTCACTTTTGAAATTGGTTCAACAAAAAGCTTGTCTATATTTTAGGCTCTTTTCTCAAACTTTGTTGCTATTGCCTACAAAATAGGATTGAATTACCTGAGTTTCTTCACAAAATGAACGCTTATTATGAGAAAAGAGCTTGCAAACTTAGTACCGACATACCAAATGGCTATTATCACGTTAAACTCGGCTTTAGGATTTTAACAACAATCTTTACGAAAACAGCCATATTTTAATTACCTTATTATTGTAGTTTTTCACAAAGCTCTTTTCTCAAACTTAATTGCTATCGACTACAAAATAAGATTGAATGACCTTTTTTTCTTTGCAAACTTGTCTCTTTATAATGAGAAAAGAGCTTGCATACTTAATACCGACCAGCAAAATGGCTTTATATACGCTAAAATCGGCTTTAGGATTTTAACAACAATCTTACGAAAACAGCCTTACAAAAATAATTAAAAACCGCTGGAAATCAGCGGTTTTCTTGATTATAAATATTTGCGATGGATCCCTTTTCCATCATAGGTGTATAGCATTGCCCTGCTTTCGACCATTGTTTCGATATGGCATTTCCTGCCCCATAGCTGATGGACGTATGGAAGGACTTTTTCAAGGTACTTAATGTCGAGCTCGATCCCCTCGAAGCTGTGTGTTATATATAACTCTCCATTCTTAAGATAATCGCCATCCGTTACGGTCAAGTATGGGAATCCCCCATTCACTCTCATGCTGACAAGCTGGTCTCGAACCTGTTCCCACGCTTTATCGACGACTTTATATTCACGTCCTTGTTTTTGGAAGAGGTACATATCTTCACGCATGACAAGGTCCTTCGTCAAGTAATTGCGTAAAAATGAAATATCCGATTCGATTTCGCGGACTTCAAACATTTTCTCCCGGCCTGACCCCGGCTTTACGCCTCGCCGCTTCATTTCCTCAGTCGGATGGTTATAGCGCTCTTCGATGTCCTCGAAAATTTTAATCCCTAAATAATATGGGTTGATTCCCGTCTTTGATGGCTGCACGACTCCGGCATTCAATTTTGCGAACTCGATTGCTTCGCCGCTCGTCAGATCCATTTCCCTGAGAATCCGTTGATGCCAGTATGAAGCCCAGCCTTCGTTCATGATTTTCGTTTCAAGCTGCGGCCAAAAATAAAGCATTTCCTCACGCATCATTGTTAGGATATCCCGCTGCCAATCCTCCAGCTCGCGGCTATAACTTTCAATGAACAATAGCAGATCTTTCTCTGGGCGCGGCGGGAATTTCTTCTTCTTTATCTTCTCTGTTGATTCCGTCTTTTTGGATTCAAGGTTCCAAAGATCATCATACGGAGTCGCTATTGTCGTTGGTTCATCCTCAAAATTATCTTCGGCAGACCATGCGAGCTTCGGCCTCATCAACGATGGATCGATATGCTCTTCGATGGCTAGCACCGCATCAAGGAAAGACTCCACCGCTTGTTTTCCATGCTCGATTTCATATTTACGGATTCTCTCAGCTGTTGCCGCCATGCTTTCAACCATATCTCTCTTCGTATTCTGGAAACGGACATTGTTCTTAAAGAAATCACAGTGGGCAAGGACATGGGCAACGATTAACTTGTTCTGAATCAGCGAATTCGAATCTAACAAAAAGGCATAACATGGATTAGAATTGATAACCAGCTCATAAATTTTTGAGAGACCTAAATCATAATGGAGCTTCATTTTATGAAACTGTTTGCCAAAGCTCCAATGAGAAAACCTTGTTGGCATTCCATAAGCGCCAAATGTATAGATGATTTCTGCAGGACATATTTCATACCTCATCGGATAAAAGTCCAGCCCAAACCCTTTAGCGATTTCGGTAATTTCAGAAATGGCATATTCCAGTGACTTCTGATCTTCCGACACCATCTCTCCCCCTTTCACCTCTTACAACAATGTATGAGAAATAAAGGAGAATGATGAACAGGTTAGAAACTTTACTGCTGGTGCTGCTCAGTCACTGTAAGACTCAACAACCTTTCATTTTTTAAATCGTGGGCTACTTGCACCGTCATAATAACAGGTTTTCCGTCGACACTGACCTTGTATTGAAATGAGTCGAGTACCTGGCGATCATCTATTTGCTTTCTGCCCTTATACTTATAATCCTGGACAGCTTCTCCTGGATATTCCTCCTTGATTACAGCAGTAGCGATCCGTCCATATTTTTCATAGTCCGGCCTTTGCGCATGAATATCAACTCTCTGGATCCCCAGTAACAAAATCAACAATACAGCCATGGTGAAAAAATACTTTTTCATCGTACACTCCTTTTTGGCATACCAGCTTGGTAAACCCATATCGAAATGTAGTCAATCCTGATCATTTCTGCGTACAAATATACAGGTAAAACTTGAAAAACCCAGTAAACAGGGGCGTCCAACATTTTCTGAGGAAGTTACGGCGCCAAATCCATATAATATTATCAACTCCTCATAAGGAGGATTGGATATGAAGAAATCGGATTACGATCGGGCTCTATATTACACGCACCGATCCCAATGGGATAACCTGCTCATCCTTATGGTCAGGACAGAGGACCAGTTCCTGGCCAAAAAGATCGAACATTTTCTCCACGCTTACAACTTTGAAAAAGATTATGCTGTCATTGAAAAGCGCCTGTATTCCCTGCTCAGATATATCGACCACGCAAATGAAGCCGCCGGCGATGACTACCTGGAAACCGCTGTAACCGGCTCGATTTAACCATGAGAATTCCACCAAAAAAAATAACACGGTCACCTATATTAAGGTGCCGTGTTTATTATTTTTTATGCTGATTTTTACTAGTAATTATTTGGCTTGTTACTCACTACCCGCTTCATTTTTTTGCTAAATCCCACCTTAATCAGGCAATCGGATAATTCTGTACAAGCGGGTGAATGACAATTTCATCAATAAGCATATGTTTAGGAGCGGAAGCCATATAGACAACTGCGTTTGCTATGTCCTCTACCTTCAGCCAGTCATGTTTTTCCGGAAGCCCCTGCTTTGAGTCAGCAAAATAAGTATCAACCATTCCAGGGTTAATGGTGCCAACGCGAATTCCAAACTCCCTCACTTCCTGGGCAAGTGCCCCGCTGAAGCCCTGGACAGCATACTTTGAAGCTGTATAAGCACTTCCATTAGGAATCGTGTATCTGCCTACATCAGAGGAGATTGTAATGATGGTCCCCGATTTACGTTCCTTCATATGTGGAAGTACGGCTTTGGCGCCAAGGAATACACCTTGTACATTAACTTCAAAAAGCTTTTTCCATTCATCAACCGTGACTTCTTCTGCCAGTTTGAAAAAGCCGATACCGGCATTATTGACAAGTACGTCAACCTGGCCGAATGCTTCCACCGTTTTTTCAACAAGGTTCTTCACCTGCTGCTCATCGCTGACATCGGTTTGGACCGCTATGACATCTGAAAAACCTTTCTGTTTCATTTCATCCGCTGTCTGATTGATTTCTTCTGAGCTGCCTGCGATCACGAGCTTCATTCCCTGCTCAGCCAATTTCACGGCTATTTCCTTGCCAATTCCTCTTGATGCACCTGTGACGATTGCTACTTGTTCTTTTAACATTTGATTACTTCCTTTCTTGCTGAAGTTCTAAGGTTGTGATTTACAAGTTCTTTGCAGCTTCCATTTTCTTTTCAACTGCCTCCATGAAATCCTGTTCGATTTTTTGAAGCTTCTGCTTGCTTTCTGCCAGGCTCTTGTCGTTCACACCAAAATAAAACTTGATCTTTGGTTCCGTTCCAGACGGGCGAAGGCACATCCATGTACCATCCTCAAGATAGTATTTGATAACATTTGAAGAAGGAAGCTGGATTTTTTCTTCCTCGTTGCTCTCATTCATTCTTATACCTGTTAAATAATCTTCCACAGTGGTAACCTTCAATTCACCGAGCTGTCTAAGAGGATTCTGGCGGAAGACCCCGAGCGTTTTCTGGATTAATTCTGCGCCCTCTTTTCCTTTCAGCGTCAGGGAACGCAGTCCCTCCTGATAATAACCGTATTCTTCAAATACACTGAGCAGAGCTTGGTACAAAGACATGCCCTTCTTCTTATAATATGCGCAAACCTCGACAGCAAGCATCGCCGCCTGGACTGCGTCTTTATCACGGGCAAAGTCCCCGATTAGGTATCCATAGCTTTCTTCATAGCCAAACAGGAATTTATACTCCCCTGATTCTTCATATTGCTTGATTTTTTCTGCGATGAACTTAAAACCGGTCAATACATCGATTGTATTAACCCCGAAAGATGATGCGATTTTGCGTCCAAGTTCGGAAGTTACGATTGTCTTGAACACTGCACCATTGGCTGGGAGTGTTTCCTTCTCCTGTTTTTGCGTCAGGATATAATGCAGCAGCAGGGCTCCTGTCTGGTTTCCTGTCAGCACAACATACTCCCCATCCGAGTCTTTTACAGCGATACCGAGCCTGTCTGCATCAGGGTCCGTTGCAATGAGTACATCAGCATCGATTTTCTTCCCTTCACGGATCGCAAGCTCAAATGCGGCAGGCTCTTCAGGATTCGGGCTCTGAACTGTGGAAAACTCAGGATCCGGAAGCTCCTGCTCTTTCACGACCGTGACGTTCTGGTATTTCAGGTTCGTCAGGATATTGCGCACAGGCATATTGGCAGTCCCATGCAATGGTGTGAAAACCACTTTCACATCGGCTTCATCTGCCAGCGTTGGATTTTCGGATATCGTCATAAGCTTTTCAAGATAAGCGCGGTCCACTTCGGACCCAATCATCTTAATCAAGCCTTTTTCCTTCAACTCTTGCTCTTCCATTACCTCGATTGCCAATTCATTTTCAATCTCGTTTACCTTTGTGATCACTTCATCCGCACTATCTGGAGGCAGCTGTCCGCCATCAGGGCCATAAACTTTATAGCCATTATATTCAGGCGGGTTATGGCTGGCAGTAATGACGATTCCTGCATATGCATGCAGGTGCCGTACTGCGAATGAAAGCTCCGGTGTTGGCCTTAATTCTTCAAAAACATATGTCTGGATGCCGCGGGTCGCCAATGTCTTTGCAGCTTCCATTGCGAATTCAGGTGACTTATGGCGGGAATCGTAGGCAATTGCCACGCCACGCTGCTTCGCTTCATTTCCTTGTGCTTCTATGTATGCTGACAGACCGGCAGATGCCTTGCGCACTGTGTATAAGTTCATCCGGTTGGTACCCGCGCCAATTTCACCGCGCATTCCGCCAGTGCCGAATTCCAAATCTTTATAAAATACTTCCTCTAATTGCTGTCCATTATCCTTTAATGAATCTAGTTCGGTTTTCAGCTCCGGATCCAATCCGGCAAAACCAAGCCACTTGTCGGCTTTCTTCTTCCAATCCATTGAATGACCTCCTGAAAAATAAGATTTGAATCTTACAGCTAATTATAAAACAAGATAGGGTATGATTGATAACTTTTGTGTGATTGTTTTCGATATATTTCACTGCTTTTGCCATTAAAATGTCTAATTTTAAATGTCGTTTTTTACATTAGCAGCACGAATCCACCTTATTGCGATTTCTTTTTTTATTTCGGTTGATCAGCGGGTTTGATTTTTTCCATTATCTTGTAAAAATCGAGTGTGCTGAAAGCAGCTGAGCCAATTGGAAAAATTATTCTCTTAATCTTCGGCCATAATCTCCCGAATAATACCGTTAATCATCCGAAACATTGTGCTAATTGCCCGGACCAAAGGGTTAATTGCCCGAAAAAAAGGGTTAATCCCGCCGTCACCCTGCTTAAGGTAAAACTGGGAGCATACCCCTGTACACTTCTGTACACTTATTTCATTACCTTAAAGCCACTCCAAAAAGAACGCAAAAAAACACCCGGGGAATCAGCTCTATTCCCCAGGTGCTTCACCTTATCTTACTTCTTATACTGAATGCGGTAAATATCATGCCTGCGGTCTTTGAGTTGGCGGACTGTCCCATCCTGGCGCTGGCGGCGGAGGATTTCCAGGTCAACATCGCCGATCATGACCATTTCGATATTTGGATTGGTTTCGCCGACAATGCCGTCCCTGGCGAATTCAAAATCAGATGGCGCGAAAATCCCTGACTGGGCATATTGGATATCCATGTTTTCTGTTTGCGGCAGGTTGCCAACCGTACCCGAAATGACCGTGTACACTTGATTTTCGACCGCTCTCGCCTGGGCACAGTAACGAACCCGCAGGTAACCCTGGCGGTCTTCGGTACAAAACGGTGTGAAAATGATTTTGGCTCCCATATCAGTGGCGATCCTCGCAAGTTCAGGGAATTCGATATCATAACAAATTTGAATCGCAATCTTGCCGCAGTCTGTATCGAACACCTTTAATTCATCGCCGCGGCTGATGCCCCACCATCTACGCTCATTTGGCGTGATATGCAGCTTGTATTGCTTATCGATTGTTCCATCTCTGCGGAACAAGTAAGAAATATTGTAAATCTCATCGTCTTCTTCTTTTACCAAATGCGAGCCTCCGATGATGTTGACATTGTAGCGGACAGCCAGGTCGGTGAACAGCTCGATGTACTGCTCGGTATATTCAGTCACCCTGCGTACCGCGAGCGAGGGTGATTTTTCATCCATGAATGACATAAGCTGTGTCGTGAAAATTTCCGGGAACACGGCAAAATCAGAACCGGCATCTGATGCAACATCCGTAAAGTATTCAACCTGGTGAGCCAAATCTTCAAATGACTTGATTTGTCTCATCATATACTGGACAACGCATATCCGGACAGGATTGCTGGTCTTATAGAATCTTTTCGATTTTGGCTGATAGTCTACATTGTTCCATTCCATCAATGTCGCGTATTTATTCGACTGGAGATCATCCGGCAAATAGTTCGGGTTGATCCTCATCAGAGTGAAGTCGTTCCTCAGCTGGAATGAGAGAACCGGATCATAGATTTTATGGGAAGCGACCTGCCGGACATATTCTCTTGGTGACATTTCTTCCGCGTGCAAATGGTAATTTGGGATCCTCCCGCCGATAATGATACTTTTCAGATTCATTTGCCTTGCGAGATCCTTCCTTGCTTCATACAAACGGTAGCCAACTTTCATCCTCCTGAATTCAGGATGGGTCATGACTTCTATTCCATATAGGTTATATCCATCTGGGTTATGGTTCGTAATATAGCCTTCATCTGTGACATCATCCCAGCTGTGGCGGTCATCATATTCATCAAAGTTTATAATCAGACTCGAACAGGAGCCAACTACTTTCCCATCATATTCTGCAACGAATTGGCCTTCTGGAAATACGTCAAGATGGCTCTCAAGCTGGTCCCGCTTCCACGGATCCATTCCAGGAAAGCAGCTGTTCTGCATCTTGATGATCTCATCAATATCCTCTTGCTTCGTGTTGCGGATGATCATTCTTTTTTCAAATTTGGACAAATCCAATTCACTCATATAAATCTGCATCCTTTCTGTCATAAAAAAAATCGCTATTATTAGCATTTACTTACTATGTATGTAAAAAAAACAAACTAGCCTCTAAATCATCATCATATTCCTATACCCTAAATCGATTGGTTATAACTCTTTATTTAGCTTCTCCCTTTGTATTGGGAAAAATTATTTCACATAATGTTAATTGAAATATTTTATTACATTCCTTAAGATGTAATGAGAGGTAAGTGTTTCTTTTATATAAAGTGTTTAAATAGAGATTATCTGGCTTAGGGGAGATTAGCTTGAAAGAGACGAAAAAAGATTCAAGGGAGTCATATTTATTTACGGCCTGGGCTGCGTCGATCATTGCCATGTTCGGCAGTCTGTATTTCTCAGAAATCCGGCAGTATGAGCCTTGTCTGCTGTGCTGGTATCAGCGAATCCTGATGTATCCTTTTGCCTTGATACTAGGAATAGCAGTTGTTAAAAAAGATTATAAGATTACCTTTTATACGATGATTATGGCAGCTGTCGGCGGGTTGATATCGCTGTACCATTATTCATTGCAAAAGGTGCCGTTCATGGCTGACAATGCTGTTACTTGCGGAAGGGTTCCTTGTACAGGCCAATATATCAACTGGCTTGGTTTTATTACCATCCCATTCCTGGCACTTACTGCATTCATCATTATTTTTTCATTAAGCCTGCTGGTCTGGAAGAAAACGAAGGAGGAAGCGTAACTTGAAAAAGGTCATTGTTTTTCTATTAATTATCATTGCATTATTCGCAGCATTATTTTTTCTGAATAAGGCGCAAAATGAGGAAAAGGCTGAGGGGAATCCTTACGGGAAAGACACACTTCATCCTGAAACCGTCAAACAGCTGGATGATCCGAACTATCAAAATATCATCCTGCCTGAAGAACTGGAGAAAAAAATTGAAAACGGCGAGGATGTTACCGTCTATTTCCACAGTCCGACATGCCCTCACTGCGTTCGCACCACTCCGATTGTTGCACCTTTGGCAAAGGATATGGATGTAGATCTGGTTCAATACAACCTTTTGGAGTTTGAACAAGGCTGGAATGATTACGGAATCGAATCGACTCCAACCATTGTACAGTACAAGGATGGAAAAGAAGTAAACAGGATCGTCGGCTATCAGGAAGAAGCGACTTTCGAAAATTGGTTCAATGAGAATACATTAGAATAATGAAAAAACGCCTGCGATTCGCAGGCGTTTTCATATGGATTTAGTTTTAATGCTCCCCAGTCAGCTTACAGTAGCAGTCTATTGGCAGCTTTCGTATAAGTACTGATATAATCTAGATGAACATGCTTGGAATCAGAAAATTGACTGTAATTAAACGGGAAACAAATTCCGTAGTCTGTCAATGTCTGGACATTTTTACGGAACATCGACTGATATTTTTCAGGAATATGGCCAGACTCCAAAATAGAGATCAATGTCTGCATGCTTGTGATAACATGGAAAGCTGCTCCAAGTGTACTGAATCTCTCGAACTGTTCGGGTCTCGTATGTAAAACTTCAAGCCTTTCGAATTCATGAATGTCTTCATCCGTAAAGTACAATGGAAAAATATCAGTGTAAAAATATCTTGCCAGTTCTACCACTTTCTCTTCTTGTCCGGGTGTAGACGCAAATACAATTTTCAATGATCGACCCACCTTTATACCCTTTGTAATCTATTCGTAATATATATACCTAGAATAACATATTCATTCCAATTAACTGGGTGGTAATTATGCCCATGCATGCGGTAAAAGTTGACAGACTCTTCTTCAATGCAAACAAGTTTTTTACCGTCAACTCAATAAAATTTAATAAAGTCAGGAGATCAATATGATACATACAAATAAAAAAGGCGAATGGTGTGAACTTGTCATTCCCGATGAATGGGAAAAGCATACTCTGGAAACACTTTTCAAGGATTTTTGGAAAGCTCCAAAAAAATCTGTTCATCTTTTGAGAATGGAAAAGAACGTCCTGATTAACGGAAATGTTCCCGATTGGACAATTCCCCTTAAAAAAAATGACCGCTTAAGCTTGAAGCTTTTTACTGTAGAAGAGCAGACTGTCCATCCTGAATACTTGGACGTTGATGTCCTTTATGAAGATGACCATCTGATTGTATTCAATAAACCGTCAGGAATGGATACCCATCCAAACGAGAGCGGCCAGGGTGGTACTCTGGCGAATGGTGCTGCGTTTCATTTGCAGTCAAATGGTGAAGTTACCCGGCCGCGTCATATACACAGGCTTGACCGTGAGACAACCGGTGCTGTACTTTTTGCGAAAAACCCGCTCATTACAGCCATTCTCGATAAAATGCTGGAAGAACGCGCAATCCAAAGAACATATTTAGCTTTGGCTGACGGAATCATCAGTCAGAAAAAAGGAACAATCAATAAACCAATCGGCCGGGACCGGCATCACCCAACGAAAAGAAGAGTCTCGGAGACAGGCCAGCACGCCATCACTCACTTCAAAGTATTAGATAAAATCAAACATAAAAACCTTACCTTGGTTCAATGCTCTCTTGACACCGGCAGGACCCACCAGATCCGGGTGCATTTCAGCGCGATTGGGCATCCGCTTGCTGGAGACTCCCTGTACGGCGGAAGCGATACATTTCACAGACAAGCTCTGCATGCAGTAAAAATGGAATTCACCCACCCGTTCACAAAGGAAAAAATAATATGCCACGCACCTTTTATCGACCAACCGCCGATATTTTTTAACATTGATCCTTATGAGATTTAAATTTTATTATGAAGTGCATAAATTTCCAGAACAAAAAGCGCAAGCGCCTCGTTCAGCCCCGACAAGCGCTGCCCGCCTATGACGCCACGTCCTGTCGCTGGCAGATCTAGCACATCGTGTGCCTCGGAGGGCCTGACATTGAAGTCGTTCTTTAACTTCATTTGCAGGACCGAACTCGAAAAGTATAGCCGACTGCTTAGAAACGCAGAAACTGGAGACTCCGACAAAGAAGCGCTTTTTGCTTCTGCCGGCGGAGTTGAAGTTTCGGAGTTTCTAGGAGGCGACACTAGACAATTCGAAAAGAGGAGGCGACTGCCCATCTCCGACAAGCGCTGGAGGGCCTGACAGTGAAGTCGTTCTTTGACTTCATTGGCAGGAACGAAGCGTCTCGAGGGGCTAGGCGCTGGAGCTGGATTAAGACAAACCCACATGTAGTTATCCAGACAAAAATGCTTTTATAATTTCCTATACAACAAAAAAAATCCTTCCGGATTCGGAAGGATTTCTTTATATTAGTCAGCTTTACGCATGCTCTTCAGTACAAGGCTGACGATGAATACCAATGCAATCGCACCAATCAATGCCGGGATAATCGCAAAGTCAGCAACTACAGGTCCCCAGTCTCCTAAGATTGCTTGTCCAATCCAAGCACCCACGAAACCAGCGATGATGTTACCGATGATGCCGCCAGGAATATCTCTTCCCAAGATCAATCCTGCTAACCACCCAATAATACCACCGATAATTAATGCCCAAAGAAAACTCATCATAATGTAATTCCTCCTTAAAAAGTAGATGTATTTTACAAGTAGTAATAGTGCTAAGGGGTTTTACACCCTTTTAAAGAGTTCAAACTGCAGCGAAGTAAAAACTAGCCTTTGCTGATTTTAGTTGCTTCCCGGGAGCTAACCAGCTTGCTCTAACATTATCTTACCTCAAATATCATGGTGTTAAACCAGGCTGTTCTGCAGTTGAACAAGCAGCAGTCTAAGATGTTGAATCGTGTTGCTTTCTGCTTGTACACCTACATTACCACCCAATGATTATTTTAAAACCTACCGGGATTTAATTATCCCTCTAACACCTGTCAGAACGCAGTTTTCTCTTTCCTTTTAATGTATCCATTTTCACAAATAAAAAAACGGACTGATTGGAATTCAGCCCATTATCTCCAAAAATATACATTGTATAGATTCGCTTGTACCAGCATCATCCTGCATTTAGCTCCTTTAAAAATCAATATGGTCTGGATCGGCACCAAAACGCTGGTCCTTATTGAGACCATTGATCTCCTCCAGTTCTTTTTGATCCAGCTTGAAATCAAATATATCTGCGTTTTCTTTTAACCTTGACGGTTTGACTGATTTAGGAATCGGGATAATATGATTTTGCATGTGCCATTTTAAAATAACCTGAGCCGGAGTCTTGGCGTGCTGTTCCGCAATCTTCCCCAGCACAGGATCATCAAGGAACCTTCCTCTGGACAATGGGGACCATGCCTCTACTTTGATGTCATTTTCCTGACAGAAATTCCGCAGGTCGGCTTGCGACAGCAAAGGATGGAGTTCGACTTGATTGATTACTGGCCTTTCATTGCAATGGCTTAGAAGATCCTCCAAATGGTGTATTTTAAAATTGCTGACACCAATTGCCTTCACCCTGCCTTCCCGATACAGTTGCTCGAGAGCACGCCATGTGTCCAGGTATTTGCCTTTAACAGGCCAGTGGACGAGATATAAATCTAGATAATCCAGCCCTAACCGATCCATGCTTTCATTAAAGGCTTTAAGCGTATTGTCATAACCCTGTTCAGAATTCCAGACCTTCGTTGTGATAAATAAATCTTCCCTCGGTATACTGCTGTTGCGGATAGCTCTTCCTACACCTTCTTCATTCTGGTAAAAAGAAGCTGTATCTATCAGCCGATATCCGAGATCCAGCGCTGTCTGGATTGTTTCCTCGATTTGTTCTCCTCCCTCGACCTTATAAACACCGAGGCCAAAAGCCGGTATTTTCACACCATTATGTAATGTATGAGTATCAAAAATGCTCACAATAATCAGCCTCCTTTTAGTCCATTTTATCCCTCGGCAAAGTTTAAGACAAATCAAAACGGCTGCCAAGCTGACAGCCGCCAAATCTATATAAACGGCTCAACAGCCGAAATTTTTTTGAATTAGTGTTTAAGTTCCCGGCAAAAATTTGTCCTAAACAGCCGGACAATACTTTTTTTAAAATGGGCTTATCTCCTTTTTCAGGACGCATAAAAAGCCCGGGAAAGACTCCCGGACTTCAGTAGTTTGAAATTATTGAACTCAATAGCAACAAAGTTTGAGAAAAGTGCCTTACTTAATATTATCAATTGCTCCGATCAACCTTTTTTCAATGTCTGCAGCAATAGCTTGCAGGTCATCATTTTCCACAAATTTAATCAATTCAGTTGGTTTTGGCAGGCCGACCTTGGTCGTATCGTTCTCTTTATATACTACAATTTTACAAGGGAGAAAATAGCTTACGATAGGATTCTTTTCAAGTACCCTTTTTGCTTCATGCGGATTGCATACTTCAAGGATGATATAGTCACCGTCAAGTTCCACACCTTTACCCGCGAGTGTCTCCTTCATATTCAGGGACCAAAGGACACCAAATTTCTCTTCTTTCAAGCTTGTCTCAAGGGCAGATACTGCTTCATTCATTGACTTGTCCACTTCAATTGTATGATGGAACATTTTCATCTCTCCTTTCGATTTTAAAAAATACCTCTCTTTTATAGCAGATAAACCACTATTGGTATTATAAGTATTGTGCCATAGAGAAAAACCGCCGTACACTATTTTGCATTCCGGCGGTCTGCGTCCATATAGTCTTTATAGAGGGACGGTGCTTAAGATCTCTCGTGAAGCTCGGTAATTTCGACAGTTGTCCTTTCTTCCAGCGGCCCGCGCAGGTGGACAGTCGCGGTGCGTCCATCTTCATTTAAATGATCAATCCACACAGATGCACCGTTATAAGTGACATCTATTTCCGCTGATGATGAGAGTATTTGTTTTACACGATTCAAATCCATGTTTGTTACCTCCGCAATCATTTTTTTCTCCCCTATTTTAGCTTGAAGTATTTCTTTTTATTCGCACATGAGAATTAAATGGGCTATCTGTCCCGGAAATGATAAAGTACGATAGAATAAAGATAAAGCCATAAAATCTGGAGGTCATTATGCCTGATTGGTCCTATCACCCATTATTTAAACCATGGCTGCCTATTTTGCCAGGGAACACAGGACGGGAATTCATTCATCGCGGGATGTCCCTCCTTTCACAGCTACCCGGTGGCAGGCCATTCATCGAATTTCTTGGGCATATGTCTCCCTCGCAAAAATTGTCGCGAAATCTTTTTGGACTTCATTTCGATAGCCCGGTTGGGTTAAGCGGGAAGATAGACCCGAGATTGTCAGGGATCAAAGCTTTCCCAAATCTTGGCTTTGGTTCAATTGAAGTTGGTCCGATTACCGAATTTATGAGAGAGCGAAACTCAGCAGCATATCTTTCAAAAACACAAGATGCCTTGATCCTGCCTGAACATGCCGAAACGATAGGTCTTAATGCAGCGAAAGAAAAATTAACAAATGCACGGACAGTGCCTATCCTGATTCGGCTCGAGCAATCGTTAATCATTGCTGAGCATTTAAAAGATGTTGGCGATGTCTTCATAATTGAGTTTGATTCAATTGAAAGCTTCGATGCTCTCACACATATAAAAATGGTTCTTGGAAACAAACCTGTCCTTTTAGCGATCAGGCATTCGATGGTAGCTGACAATATTTTGCAGCTTAAATCAGCAAGCCAATTTACGGACGGATTTATGATTGAAGAAGACCGTATTCTAAGGGACGGCAAACAGGTCTTGCCACTTCAGCAAACAGCTGGAATAAAACATGCTCTGAACCTTATAAAAAATGAAATTGATTTACCTGTTATCACTTCCGGAGGAGTTGCACAGCCTGCCGATGCGCTCGCCCTGTTTGAAGCCGGAGCAGAGCTAGTCTTCCTAACCGGAGGCTATGTCGCCTCAGGACCCGGTTTGCCAAAAAGAATCAACGAGGCGCTCATGGACGAACTGGGAAGCGGGCAAAAAGTCCTTCCAGGCTGGATTTGGTATTGGCTGTTTGGACTATTCATCCTGATAGGAGGAGCGGCGGTCTTATTCTTCAGTTTCACAAAGGTGATCCTCTTCTATGATGAAGCATTCATGCAAATGACCAGGCTTGAATTGATGGCCTATAACCC
This sequence comes from Bacillus sp. ISL-45, assembly GCF_018613195.1. Taxonomy (GTDB): domain Bacteria; phylum Bacillota; class Bacilli; order Bacillales; family Cytobacillaceae; genus Mesobacillus. Next base: position 49,627 of record NZ_JAGGQQ010000012.1, on the reverse strand, counting down.
AAATCTTTATAAATTCATGTCACATGACCGGATGACCCTGGCCGGAACGATGATTTCAGGCGGTTACATCTATATGCAGCTGGCCAGGCATGGCGTCAAATACGGCATCCACTGGACACGAAAAGCTTTCAATATCGGGGCCATTACCGGATTCCTTGGAATCTTGCTGTTCCTGGGATTTGGTTATTTTGACTGGCTGCACGGATTCTTCTGGCTCATCCTGCTCCCTTTTTATATCGCAGGCTTTATAAAGACACGCTCAGCCAATCAGTCTCCTGCTTCAAAAAATCGCACTAACAATTCTTCCTGGAAAAAAGCAGTGTATGGCCAGCTTCTGCTTGTCATCCTTGGTTTCTCTTTTGTGCTCGGCGGAATTGTGATATCTACAATTGGAGCGACATCTGTCTTTGTCGATACCGACCTGAAATATATTTGCATGACACCAGACCAAATGAATGAATTGAACAAGAAACTGATCCCTGTCATCGCCCATGACCGTGCAGGCTTTGGCAGCGCACTATTCAGTGTTGGCCTTCTGGTTTTAACGCTCTCGCTGTGGGGTTTCCATGAAGGTTCTGCCTGGGTATGGAGGACATTCCTGTTTGGAGGAATTCCAGCGTTTGCAGCCGGGCTTTTCACACATTTCTATATTGGTTATATTAATTTTATCCACCTGCTGCCTGCTTACTTCGCACTAGCGCTTTACATTGGAGGCTTGTTGCTGACGAGAGATTATTTTAAAAAAAGGTGACTTTAGAGACTGCAGACAAAACCTTTAATTGGTTCCTTGTCGACAGTCTTTTTTCATCCACTGTAAGCTGATTCTTCGGGTAAGAACGGTACCCTTATAGGGAAGCATTCCATTGCATAAGGGTATCTTTCAGCTTGATCGGTACCCTCATAGTGAAGCATTCCATTGCATAAGGGTATCTTTCAGCTTAATAGGTACCCTTTGTAATAAACCCTCTCGCATAAGGGTACAATAAGCTCATGATCGTCACCCTATGAAAATAACTCCTCTAACCTTAATTATTTGATTTTCTTTAAATTCCCCCTTGTAAAACTCCTTAAAAACGAATATTATATTTATTGTGTTTAAAAATCGTTCGTATTTTGGAGGAACTCATGTTTAAATTAAAAGAGAACAACACGAATATAAAAACAGAAATGATGGCCGGCTTAACGACTTTTTTCACTATGGTTTATATCGTCGTGGTCAATCCTATTATTCTCGCTGATGCCGGTGTTCCCTTTGAACAAGTTTTCACAGCGACAATCATCGCTGCGGTGATTGGTACGCTTTGGATGGCCTTATTTGCTAATTATCCAATCGCAATCGCTCCGGGTATGGGGCTGAATGCTTACTTTGCCTATTCTGTTGTCGGCAATAACCAGAACATTTCATATGAGACTGCGTTCGCTGCTGTTTTCATCGCGGGTTTAATATTTGTTATCTTGTCTTTGACTCCTTTCCGCGAAAAATTAATTGAAGCCATCCCGGCCAACTTAAAGCATGGTATCACAGCAGGCATTGGCCTGTTCATTGCTTTTATCGGCTTGCGCCTGACAGGGATCATCACCGACCACCCGTCAAATCTTGTTGGACTAGGTGACCTGCATTCACCATCTGCGCTGCTTGCTTTAATGGGCCTGGCCATCACGCTTGTCTTAATGGTACTAAAGGTTAACGGCGCTCTTTTCCTGGGAATGGTCGTTACTGCATTGATCGCCTTCCTCACAGGCCAATTGGATTTCAAGGAAGGTTTTATGTCGATGCCATCCCTTCCTGAAGGCATGATTGTCTTGAATCCGTGGACAGCATTGATGGATGTTATACAGAACAGCTTATACGCTGTCGTCTTCTCTTTTATCCTGGTGACAATCTTTGATACTACCGGAACAATGATCGGTGTAGCCCACCAGGCTGGATTGATGAAAGGAAATACGATGCCGCGCGCAAGAGAAGCCCTGCTTTCTGACTCGATCGCCACTGCTGCGGGTGCCATGTTCGGAACAAGCCCGACGACGGCTTACATTGAATCATCTTCAGGGGTTGCTGCAGGAGGACGTACTGGTCTTACCTCGCTAACGGTGGCAGGACTGTTCATCGCCGCTGCTTTCTTCGGGCCGCTGGTAAGCGCGGTTTCCGGATTGTCAGCAATTACTGCTCCGGCATTGATCATTGTCGGAAGCCTGATGATGGGAAGCATCTCTCAAATAAGCTGGGATGAACTTGATGAAGCCTTCCCTGCTTTCCTGATCATCCTGAGCATGCCGCTTACATCAAGCATCGCAACCGGAATCGCCCTTGGATTCATTTCCTATCCTTTACTGAAAGTTGTAAAAGGACAATGGCGTGATGTTCACCCGCTGCTTTACGTTTTTGCAGTGCTGTTCTTTTACCAGCTCGCATTCCTGCCTCACTAACATATTGAAACCAGACAGAACTTGCCTATGGCAGGTTCTGTTTATTTTTTCTGCAAAAATAATACTTGTAGATCAGTTCCATTTAATGTGAATATTACGTTTTGCTCTGAGTTCTAATGCTTGTCTTTTTACATAGAAATAATGGGAGAAGGACAAGGCTGGTGATTTAGGATGACAGGAAAAGTTCTTGCTGTACTTGTCGGAAGCATATTGCTTGGAGTTGGGGTGAATGGTTTTCTCGTCCCACACCATCTCCTGGACGGCGGCATGATTGGCATTGGGTTGATCATTCACTATTTTTATGGGTTTCCCACGGGCCTTACGATGATCCTCCTGAGTATCCCTCTATACGTATTGGCTTGGATATTGGAACGGAAATACTTTTTTCATAGCTTGAATGGTTTATTGGTATCAAGCTTTTTCATCGATCTATTCGCTCCTGTTGAAAAAGGTATTCACATGGGCATCTTCTCAAGCGCAATCCTGGGAGGAGTATTGGTCGGATGCGGAATCGGCTTGATGCTCCGCTACGAAACGAGCACTGGCGGGACGGATTTATTAGCGCAATTGCTGCATAAATTTTTTCCGGTTAATGTCGGAATCTTGATTTTCCTAATAGATGGAATTGTAGTTTTATCAGGGTTGAAGATAATTGGAATGGAAAAATTCATTTTTTCGTTGCTTACGATTACCTGTGTGGGAGTAATGACCTCATTGTGTGTGATTAAAAGGGGTATTGTTCATTAATTATTTTTCGAGTCAAAATTAATGCAGAAAGCCAGCCAAGGTTTCCTTGGCTGGCTTTCTTAATAATCACCTTTTGTACTTTGCTTACTTTCTAGCTCTAGCGCTTGTCGAGGCTGACCAAGGCGCTGACTTTTTCTCCTCAAGCTTCTGCTTCAATTTTTTGATTCATATCTGTATAGGTAGATGAATCAATTTCTTTAGTGATTCTGCTTGTGAGGATACCCGAAGTCATCGAGCCGCTCACATTTACAGCGGTACGCCCCATATCAATCAATGGTTCGATGGAAATCAGCAACCCAGCAAGAGCAACCGGCAGGTTCAACGCTGAAAGAACTAGTAGCGCCGCAAATGTCGCGCCACCACCGACTCCGGCAACTCCGAATGAGCTGATGGCTACGATCGCGATCACGGTTGCGATGAATGAAGGCGTCAATGGGTCAACACCAACCGACGGTGCAATCATGACTGCCAGCATCGCAGGATAAATCCCGGCGCATCCGTTTTGCCCGATCGATAAGCCGAAGGAACCGGCAAAGTTCGCAATCCCTTCAGGTACTCCTAGAGAGCGCTGAGTTTTGATATTTAACGGCAATGCCCCGGCACTCGTTCTTGAAGTGAAAGCAAACGCGAGAACAGGAAATGCTTTTTTAACATACGTGACTGGATTTAAACCAGCAATCGTCAGTAATAACAAATGGATGATGAACATGATTGCAAGCGCAACATAAGAAGCTGCTACGAATTTACCTAGTTTTAAAATTGCGTCAAAATCACTTAAGGCAACCGTCTTTGTCATGATGGCAAGAACTCCATATGGAGTCAGGCGCAGGATCAGCGTGACCACCCTCATGATGACCGCGTAGAAAGCATCAACGATCTTCGCAAAAAGCTCTGCCTGATCCGGGGACTTTCTCCTGACACCAAGGTAAGCGATTCCTAGGAACGCAGCGAAAATTACAACTGAAATCGTCGAAGTTGGTCTTGCTCCTGTGAAGTCCAGGAATGGGTTAGCTGGCAGGAGGTCCAGAATTTGCTGCGGCATCGTACGCCCCTCGATTCCTCCATATGTTTCCTCGAGCTTTTCTGCACGTGCCTGTTCTGCCTCACCCTGCGTGATTTGTACCGCTTCAAGGTCGAAACCGACGGCAGTGGCAATCCCTACAGCAGCCGCTACAGCCGTTGTGCCAACCAGCAGGCCCAGAATCAATGTACTGATTTTACCGATGTTATTCGTCAGCTTCAGCTTTGTGAAAGCTGCCAAAATGGATATGAATACTAGCGGCATAACAATCATTTGCAGGAACTTTACATAACCGCTTCCGATAATCGAGAACCAGTCAGTACTTTTTGTAATAATTTCGGAACCCGCTCCGTAAATGAATTGCAGTGCGAAACCGAAGATGATCCCGATTCCGAGCGCAATAAATACTCTTTTAGAAAAAGAGACATGTTTCTTTTGCATGTAAAATAGAAAAGCAATAATGCCTAGCATAACTGCAATATTTAAAATAACAAGTCCAGTGGTCACTGTCTTTCCCCCCTAATTTATCTTTCTCGAATAATATAATTCATGTATTCTTATAAGTCAACTCGGATTTAAATTGTGATCCTCCTTCTCATAGGTTTATATATTATAATTTATGTTGGTCTGAATAGTTCCATGTCAGAGAAATTTTGTCTCGATAGAAAAAGAGGGTTCCGATGCATCATCGGAACCCTCCCCTGTCTTTCTACTGCTTCAAATTTTCAACCAGTTTTTCTATTTCGCTCCTGTTATTTTCAAATCCGATCAAAACCTTTTTATCCTTCATAAAAAAGAGCTTCGTGCTTGTAAAAATAAAAGCTGGTACAATCGCAGTACCCGTCTGCTCTTTAAGTTTCTTCTCCTGTTCAGGGTCACCCTGGACATTGATTTCTTCATAAGGTATATGATTCTGCGAAAGAAACTCCTTCGCGTCCCGGCAGTCTGTTCACATTGGCCGAGTGAATACAGTTAATGAGCTTTTGGTCATTTTTTACCTCCTTAAGTATTTTGTAAAATTAGTATAACGCCAAGCCATGAGGCGTAGCCAATTATCCGCTTTTAGCTGTCTGGTTTTAGCCGAAGAATGTATTAATGCCTTGACACTATTTTGTACATAAACCTTGAATTTTCATGGGAAAACTTTAGATTATACCGCCCAACACTTGAAAAATAGTATGGCAACAGTGAACTCTTTCAGTTGCCACTAGACATCCACTTTAAGGTAAAAAAAAAGCAACTATAATTCATTTTGTGTTAAAGTAAAAGTAATATATTTGAATAATTTATCTTTTTCGTTAAATTATCATTTGATTGGAGCAGGTGGCTCCTTGTCGACTGGAGATTTAGACTATGGATCAATTAACAGTTCTTGTATTGAATCTGATCTTCATCCTGTTTACTACATTTGTGTTCCAATACATTATCGTCAACAAATTCCCTAATTTATATAGGAAATACGCCAAGATCCTCATCGTAATACTGGGTGGAATTCAAATCCTGTTTTGTATGTATTTTACGGTGATTGGCAGTACTGATTTCATCTTCGACCTCCGATTGATCCCTGTCGTCATCGGGGGCTTGTATGGCGGTCCGGCCGTAAGCGTCATGCTTTTCATAACCGTTGTACTGGCAAGGATCCCTTTTGGAGGCAACGGGGTATGGATCAATTTTTTCAACATGCTCACAATCACCATTTTAACCGTATATCTATCCAGCAAGTTCAGGGCTTTCCCGCTTACCAGGAAATTATATACTGTTGTGACGGTCGCTCTAACCTATACGGTCCTCATTTTCCTGATGAAGGCGACAGTGTTTAAACATCCGTCCGATCTTCAATTCATGTTCTTTTACGGCCTGACCCTATCCGGAGGGATATTTACCGTCACTTATTTTATTGAAATCATGATGCAAAACCAGCTTTTACATAAAGCAGTAATCAAATCTGATAAGATAGAAGTCGTGTCACAATTAGCTGCCAGTGTCAGTCATGAGGTCCGTAATCCGCTTACAGTCACACGTGGTTTTTTACAAATGTTGAAAGATCCAAGCATAGATGAGAAAAAGAGGCTTTATTACTTGAATACAGCAATTGATGAACTCGACCGTGCAGAAACAATTATCAAGGATTACCTGAATTTCGCAAAACCACAATCGAATATGGCATCATCCATCTGTGTGAAAGAAGAAATCGAAAAAGCTCTTGAATTAATCCTGCCTTATGCCAATCACTTTTCTGTAAATATAAAAAAGGATTTGATGGCAGGAATGGATGTCTCAGGTGAAGCTGCCAAATTCCATCAATGTATCCTCAATATAATCAAGAATGGCATTGAAGCTATGCCAAATGGCGGCGACCTTGTGATCAGCTGCCGTGAAATGGCAAATAACCATGTATCCATAACCATCGAAGATACGGGATGCGGCATGTCTCCACAGCAATTAGCAAAAATCGGCGAGCCTTATTTTTCAACCAAGGCTGAAAAAGGCACAGGTCTCGGGATGATGGTCGTCAATAAAATCATTCAGGAAATGGGCGGCACAGTGGGGGTAAAAAGCAAACTGAACAAGGGCACTAAATTTAAGATCACCTTGCCGCTTTATGATATAGAAAAACGGGAGACGTAAAATTCTCCCGTTTTTTCATTCCTCTATTAAATTCAAAACTGGTACGTCCCTTTCAACTTCCGGTTCTGATTTAGAATAAATCCTCGCCATTTTGCTTTTCTCATCAACATGCTGGATAATGACTGGCGTCCCATCATACGTCACATGGATCATATCTGCTGACTCAACGATTTCTTTTGCTCGGCCTACATTCATTCCTGAGTTCCTCCTTCTTGGTAACAAACATAATTTATGCTTAATCATGTTCTGCTATCCAAAAAAGTGGCCTAAATATTAAATCTTGAAATTGAGCCGGATAACATTTGCTTTTCTTAAAGTATCATAGATAATCACGAAGATTGGACCGATAAAAATCCCGGCAAGCCCGAGCAGCTTAAGTCCGATATACATGCTGACCAGGGAGGCAAGCGGCGATATGCCAAGGTTTGTTGAGTAAATCTTTGGCTCGATCACCCTGCGGACAACAGTGATGACCAGGAACAGTATGATTAATCCGATTCCCAAAAAATGATTATCCTGCAAAATGGCAATGACAGCCCAGGGCACAAGAACAGACCCTGTTCCAAGGATCGGCAGGATATCGACGATGACAATCAATAATGACAGCAGTCCTGTATATTTAACCCCAAGAATGCTAAGCCCAGCCATGGCCATGATAAAGGTGACGGCACTTAGGATCACCTGGGCTTTTAAAAAGCCAATACCCGCCTTGTTTAACTGGCTTCCTACAAGGAAAACCTTCTGCCGGGTCTCTTCCCTCAAATGAGACTCCAGCTTCATTTTAAGATTAGGAAGTTCAAGACTGAACAAGAATAACGCAATTAGATAAACCAGAAATTCAATCATGAAGCCTGGTATGGCCGTCAGCAAATTGATTGTTCCGGCAATGAATTGCTGCAAAAAAGAATCAAGTGTATTAATATTTGTTTCAATCGTCGTCTCGATCTGGCCAGTGACTTCATCCGGGAAGTTTTTCGAATAAAATTCCCACTTGCCCATCATTGGAAGTATTGCCGTTCTGTAAATATCCCTGACGAATGTAGGAGTTCGCTCAGATAAGGATACCGCCTGATGGGCAATCATCGAGACGAGGTTATAACCTATCACTCCGAGGAAGACCACATAACCGATAAATACACCAATCACAGCCTGAAGACGCTTAAATGTAAATCTTTTGATAATCCATTGAACCATTCCTTCGAGCATGACTGCTGTTAACATAGCAAAAATGAGCGGAAGGCTATAAGGTACAAGGAAAAAAATAATTACAGCAATCACTGCAATCGATAGCCATTTTTTCCACATAATATTGATACTCCCTCTAAGGAAATTAAAACAACAGAGCTTTAAAAATACTATATACCATCTTTAGGCTCTCCGCTATTTTTTTCATTAGGTCTTTTGGGCAAAGCTCTATTCTCAAACTTTGTTACTATTGATTACAAATAGGATTGATTACCTATTTTCTTCGCCAAGTTGACTCTTTTGTGAGAAAAGAGCATGCAAACTCAATACCGACCAGCAAAGTGATGTTCTATTACGTTAAAATCGGTTTTAAAATTTTAACAACAATTTTTACGAAAACAGCCTTGGGCAAAAATAATGGATGACTTTTTCATCTGCAGGGTATAGAGGTTAAAAACAGTTAATAGGAGGTTCTATGACAGATCATATGGTGAAATTCCAGGCACTTGACAATGAATTTTTTCAACAGCCCACCCTTGAATTGGCTGTTTCGCTGCTTGGATGCACTTTAGTGAAAGAATCTGAAGAAGGAACAGCTGCAGGAATAATAGTGGAGACGGAAGCCTATATTGGACCGATGGATCAGGCGGCACACAGCTACAATAACCGCAGGACAAAAAGGACGGAGGTCATGTTCCACCAGGCAGGTCTTGCTTATACTTATGTCATGCATACCCATACACTTTTCAATGTTGTCAGTGGAGAAGAAGGGAATCCAGAAGCTGTGCTGATTCGGGCAGTGGAACCCCTGGAAGGCCTGGATCTAATGGTCAGGCGGCGAGGCATGCCGGAATCCACCAATCTTACCAATGGTCCCGGGAAGCTGACAAAAGCGTTGGGCATAAAGATGTCGGATTATGGGCATCCCTTAACGAAGAAACCACTTTTCCTCACACAAGGAATTGTGCCAGACAGCATTTCATCAGGCAAAAGAATCGGCATCGATAATTCCGGGGAAGCGAAAGACTACCCATGGCGTTTCTGGATCACCGGCAACCGCTATGTTTCCCGGCATCAGAATGCTGAAAAAATCATCGTGAACAAAGGGGGATCGAAATGAAGAAAAAAGCCATATTTCTGGACAGGGACGGGGTTCTTAATGAAGTACTGTCCCACCGGGTAAAGTTCGTCAACCGGCCGGAAGACCTTTACTTGCTTGAAGGGGCAGCTGAAGCTGTCGCAGAATTAAGCAAAGCCGGCTATGAGATTTTTGTTGTCACCAATCAAGGCGGCGTAGGCCTTGGTTTCCTGAAGGAAAAGCGCCTCCAAGAAATCCATGACCATATGGTAAAGATGATCAAGGAACATGGCGGGCACATCAAGGAGGTGGCCTACTGCCCGCATAAACCAAAGTCAGGCTGCGAATGCCGCAAACCAAATGCCGGAATGCTTATTGACCTTGCAAACAGGCATGATATCGAATTGACAGGAAGTGTAATGGTCGGGGATCACGAGCGCGATATTGAAGCCGGCAAAAAGGCAGGATGCAAAACGGTCTTCATTGGGACCGAAGAAACAGCTGCAGATGAGAAGGCACCTTCGCTACAGGCAGCCGTTCCGTTAATTTTAGATCTTTTGGAATAGGGCTTACAATTGTTAAAACGAAAACGCTGCGTATGAACTGCAGCGTTTTCGGACCTTGAAGGCAGACATTAACATTGTGTGACCCAAATCTTCCGTTCTCCTCCATTTCGGGCAGAAGTTGCTCCAGCTTGTTACCGAAATTCTCCGTTTCCCCCCATTTCGGGCAGATGTTGCTCCTTCTTGGGATCACGGCAAGTGGCGATGTGCTTTTCTACGTAACCATACTGTTAGTCAATGATCGCCCCAGCTGTAATGCCCGGCGATTGATATCCAATAGAGAATGTTTTTCCGGGGAAAGCACCTTTTTCAAAGCACCCAATATGGAGTCATCGGACAGTATACCCGTTTCCGCAATGAAAGCTCCAAGCAGGATCATGTTGGCGACCTTTGGATTGCCGAGCTCGTTCCCCTTGTCGGTTGCATTGATATTTAAAACTCTTATATCGGTCCTGGCTGATAGTTTTGAAATCAATGATGAATTCACAACTAATAATCCCCCGGCCCTGACCATAGGTTCAAATTTTTCATATGAAGGGTTATTCAGCACAATCGCTGTTGTCGGTCTTGAAACTAGTGGTGAGCCTACCTGTTCCTCGCTGACCACCACAGCACAGTTGGCTGTGCCGCCCCGCTGCTCAGGACCGTAAGAAGGCAGCCATGATACAAACTTTCCTTCATTCATCCCGGCATAGGCAATCAACTGGCCCATTGACATGACTCCCTGGCCGCCAAAGCCGGCTATCAAAATTTCTTCCATCATCTGTCAGCTCCCTTCGGTACATCCTTATACACACCTAGAGGATAGGCAGGCACCATGTTCTCCTTGATCCAATTTAGCGATTCATTTGGATCCAGGCCCCAGTTCGTCGGACAGCTGGAGAGGACCTCGACCATAGAAAAACCCATTCCCTGTTTCTGTGTTTCAAATGCTTTGCGAATCGCTTTCTTTGCTTTGATGATATTTGGCACATCATGCGTAGATACCCGTTCAATATAGGCTGTTCCATCCAGTGTTGACAGCATTTCGCTCACTCGGATCGGCAATCCCTGGATGCTTCCATCGCGCCCGAATGGAGTCGTCGCCGTTTTCTGGCCAACCAATGTAGTAGGTGCCATTTGCCCGCCTGTCATGCCATAAATCGCATTATTAACAAAAATGACGGTAATGTTTTCACCTCTTGCTGCGGCATGGACAGCCTCGGCAATCCCAATCGAAGCAAGGTCTCCATCTCCCTGGTAGGTAAAAACAAATCGGTCAGGAAGTACTCGCTTGATTCCTGTTGCGACAGCCGGGGCCCGCCCATGGGCTGCCTGGGTCATATCACAATTGAAATATTCATAGGACAGCACAGAGCATCCGACCGAAGCGACTCCTACTGTATCCTCCAGAATCCCCATTTCTTCAAGCACTTCGCCTACCATCCTGTGGATGATTCCGTGCGTACAGCCGGGACAATAATGGGTCTGGTTACCAGTCAATCCAGTTGTTTTCTCGAACACGGTTTTCATTGTCATACCTCGACACCCCCTGCCAGCTGTATGATTTGATCGTAAATTTCTTCCTGCGTAGGGACTACCCCGCCAGTACGGCCAAAAAATGAAACCGGAGCCCGGCCCTCGATGGCAAGTCTGACGTCCTCAATCATCTGCCCTGCGCTCATTTCTACAGATAGATAACCCTTCACCCTGTCACGGGTTTCAATGAATGGCTGCTCTGGGAATGGCCAGAGCGTAATCGGCCGAATCATCCCGATTTTCAAGCCGTCTTTCCGCGCTTTATTAATTGCATTCATGGCAATCCTTGCTGCTGTTCCGTAAGCAGTTACGATATAATCGGCATCTTCAATCTCAAACGTTTCGTAACTGACTTCATTTTTTTTAATCATGGCAAACTTTTTCTGTAAAAGTTCATTCCGCTTTTCAAGCGCATCGGCATTCAATTCAAGCGAGGAAATAATTCTAGGTTTGCCATCTCCGCGGGTACCGGTCGTAGCCCATTCCTTTTGTTCCGGCTCCCTTGCATTCAGCTCCTTGAACTCAACCGGTTCCATCATCTGTCCGAGCATGCCGTCCCCAAGCAGGATGACTGGCGTCCGATAGCGGTCGGCAATATCAAATGCCGCTTCTGTAAGGTCAATGATTTCCTGCAGCGTTGACGGAGCAAGGACAGGTGTATGGTAATCACCATGTCCTCCCCCTTTTGTCACCTGGAAATAGTCCGACTGCGCCGGCTGGATATTGCCAAGTCCCGGCCCTCCGCGTACGACATTCACAATCAGTGCCGGCAGTTCTGCCCCAACCAGGTATGAGATTCCTTCCTGCTTCAAACTGAATCCGGGACTTGATGACGATGTCATTACACGCACACCGGTTCCGGCCGCTCCATACACCATATTGATTGCTGCTACTTCACTTTCCGCCTGTAAAAATAACCCGCCAACCTCGGGCAGCCTTCTGGCCATATAGGCAACGAGCTCACTCTGCGGCGTGATCGGATAGCCGAAAAAATACTTGCAGCCCGCATGGACAGCAGCTTCCGCGATAACCTCGTTACCCTTCATAAGTACTTTCCCCATTGTCAAATCTCCTTTGCTATACAGATTTCCTTACCTTTTCTGGCTTATAGACAGTGATTACCGAATCCGGACACATTTGCGCGCACTTGCCGCAGCTGATGCAATTTTCCTGGTCTGTCACAACCGCTGGCCGGTAGCCTTTTTCATTCAAGTAATCAGCAAGATAAATCACATTTGTCGGACAAGCATCCACGCAAAGCTTGCATGATTTACAAGTCTCTTCATTAAAAACAACTCTCTGCTCCACCGCTTTTGCCTCCTTTACATTTCCCATGGCAATTTTAAATACCTCGATATCACTTTTACTTGGGACTCCGTTTCAATTCCAGCACTTTCAGCTGTTAAATGCTGCGGTAATATCGTGTACAGCAAAGGAATTCCCAGTGTATCGGATAGCTTCTTACTTAATGTCAATCCTCTTTCCACATCCTGAAGTGTCGTCTCAGATCCTACATTTGAGTTATTGATGATTCCTGTGATCTTCAGCCGGGAGGCACTTTCGATTTTACGCAAGGTCTCAACCGCCCCCTCAAGAGTACTGACATATGGACGGTTTGCATTTAAAATAAACAGCACTTCAGGCTCCATTTCATTCCAATCGTTGTAAAATTGCCCTAATGCCGTCGCCCCATCTTTGTCTCCCCCAGCATCGACGATCAGCTTATATGCAGTGTCGTATATCACCCTGCCCATATCGCCAGGAACAATCGGCAAATCAGCAGCTGCAAGCCTTTCAGCTGGGGCGATAAGTTCAATTCCATGTTGGTCAAAAATAGCTCGAGCGTCCCTCGCACGGTAATATGGATTAACAATGTCCAGATCAGCAACTGCCGTCCTGGCCATTGTTTTCCTTGCCTCCAGAGCAAGGTTAATTGATATCTCTGTTTTACCGCTGCCAAAATGGCCGGTAATGATGGTGATATCCGCACCTTTCTTCACCGGTCCCCACCTCCCTTATTGAAAGCGTTTTCATTTTATGCCATCTTCATTATATAAATTTCCGCTAAGCTTCTCTTTGATAAAAGTCACGTTTTTAGTAAAAAAGTGTTTGAAATCAACTTAAAAAAGGAGTTCCAAGAAAGAACTCCTTTTCAAGTATTATATAGCGAAGCTAAGGATCACTTTCTGCGGCATGTCCTGTTCTTCATAAACATCTTTTCTCAATCTCTCGCAAGAAGGCATTTCATACGAAAAATCTTCCACTGCTTCAGGGATCAGTCCATCTGCTTTCAGCGCATTAAAAACTTTTTGCATTGCGTCATCTGTGTCCAGACAATCTTCAGAACCTTCATATTTAAAACAATCAACGCATGTTTCCACGATATTCGCATCAATCTGTTCCTGTATAAAAACTAATTTTGCGCCAGCCATCTTCTCAACTTCACGATTTTCCAATTCAATAATCGTTGTTACGTTCATTATTGGCACCTCCATTTGGATTACACTATCATTATAGTAAGTTAACATCCAAACAGGGGTGTTTTGCCATTTAGTTCATTTATTATTCACATATTCTCGTCAAAAATTTGTCAAAAACTCCTTAACAAAGGGATTCTCTATACCCATACACGGATTTATCCATTTCAGGATTTTTTTAGTTTAACGCGGCGATTTCAGCCAAATCCTAAGGTGTGATGATCCTACTGGCCGATCGCAGTCTTTGCCATTGCCAGTTAACATTACTGCTTCCAGTTTCCTGTGTATTCTAGCGTGGTGAATTCCGCAAATTTCCGCCATAATTCCGCGACTTGGAAAATCGCAAACATATATACCAACTAACTTCCAGTACCCTAATAATCAGAAAAAAACAAATAGATAAACTTTAGGAATTGCAATTGACCTTGCCATGAATCGCATGATACTATCTCTAGTATTATTTAAATCTATAATCTTTCCTTGTATATGTTCGAGAATATGGCTCGGACGTTTCTACCATGCTACCGTAAAAGGCGTGACTACAAGGGGCTTTGATATTTGCTATTTTTTCTAGCAACTATTTGTCCTTTGTGGTACTCCGGCAGCATGAACTGCCGGAGTTTTTTTGTTTTCTAGGCTCTGTTTTACAAGGCTGTTGATTTTCGTTCCAGGCGCTTCGCTTTCCGCGGGGCTGGCGCTGAGCCTCCTCGTCGCTTTGCTCCTGCGGGGTCTCACCTGACCAGCTAAGCCCGCAGGAGTCTTCGCGCCTTCCACTGCAATCAACAGGAGTAAAAAACAATATTGGGCTTTAACAGAGCCATTTTCTTAACTAAACAATCAGGAGGACAGCATAAATGAAAAACTTTTTCCAGTTCGCAGAACGAAATACAAATTATAGGCAAGAAACACTGGCCGGAATTACGACGTTCTTGTCGATGGCCTACATTCTTGTGGTCAATCCTTTAATCCTTAGCCAGGCAGGCATGGATAAAGGAGCTGTTTTTACAGCTACAGCACTCTCAGCGATTATCGGCTCACTGCTGATCGGCCTGCTGGCTAATTTCCCGATTGGAATCGCGCCAAGCATGGGCTTGAATTCATTTTTCACTTTCACCGTCAGCATTGGCATGGGCGTCCAATGGGAAGTCGCGCTTACTGGTGTCTTCATCGCAGGTGTCCTGTTCGTCATCCTCAGCCTTTTAAAGATTCGCGAAAAAATCATCAATGTTATCCCCCAGGATCTCAAGCATGCAATCGCTGCGGGCATCGGCTTCTTCGTCGCCTTCATCGGTTTGAAAAATGCGGGGATCGTCGTTGGCAGCGAAGCGACCTTTGTCTCAATCGGCGACCTGACATCTGGGCCTGTCCTGCTTGCCCTGTTCGGCTTCATCGTCAGCGTGATCATGATGGTGCGAGGCATCAGCGGCGGCATCTTTTACGGAATGGTGATTGCTACGATCATTGGCATATTCACTGGCTTGATTGAGAAGCCAGAAGCAATCGTCGGGTCGGTACCTGACATTTCACCCACCTTTGGTGTCGTCTTCAACCATCTGGGAGATATTTTCTCTCCTGATGTTCTTGCCGTCATTTTCACGTTCTTGTTTGTTGCTTTCTTTGATACTGCTGGAGCACTTATTGCGGTCGCCAGCCAGGCTGGTCTGATGAAGGATAATAAAATTCCCAATGCAGGTCGTGCACTTCTTGCAGACGCAGGTTCTGCAGTTGCCGGTGCAGTACTGGGGACATCCACAACAGCGTCGTTCGTTGAGTCATCGGCAGGCATCGCAGTCGGCGGACGGACAGGTTTCACTTCCGTGATCATTGCGGCGTGCTTCGGCGTGGCAATGCTCTTCTCTCCGATCCTGTCTGTTATCACACCGGAAGTTACGGCTCCGGCACTCATCATCGTCGGTGCATTGATGGCAACTGAAATCAGTAAAATCAACTGGAATAACCTTGCTGTGATTATCCCGTCTTTCGTGACTATCATCATGATGCCGCTCACCTCCAGCGTTGCAACAGGGATTGCCCTCGGCTTCATTCTTTACCCATTGATGATGGCTGGCATGGGTAAGCTGAGAGAAGTCCATCCGATTATGTATGTACTTGGTTTCTTGTTTATAGGGTATTTTATTTATATTTAAAAAGCTTCTAGTCCGCAGTTTCTGTTGCGGACTTTTTTTATTTCTTTGTAATATCCTCCACGCAAAATTCACTATTGTGTTTTAAGTGTGAAATGTGCAAAAAATTCAAAATAATCATAGGTGATTCCCCTCACTTCTTCTTTCATTCTCGTAAATAGTAACTGAATTTCCACAGCAATAGACTTACCCCAGATGGTAAAAATACTTAAGCACTTAATTTTTTTTTGCAACACTAAAAACCCATAGGAGTATTGGCACTAACATGGATGGAGGTGTACATTCTTTCAGTTTTTTTCTATTCCAAATCAATATTTTGGCGGTATATCCGCCAGCAGAGAGGTGAGAGCTTTGAAGCTATTTGGAAAAAAAGCATTAATCATGTTTGCCGGCGCAGTGCTGGCTTTCACTGGTGGCTGCGGTATTCAGGAAGGTTCAACTGCACCCCAGCCAAAAGTAAATGGGCAAAGTGAGCAGTTGAATGTTTTTTCAGTCGTACAGCAAGCTGCTGATGCTTATCTGAAAAAACCTGCAGAGTCTATGGCTGCAGATGAAATTTTCGAAAAAATGATTTTGAATTACGACCCGTCTTACTTCATTGTCGATGTCCGCGATACCGCTGCATTTGCTGCCGGACATATCGAAGGTTCTGTTAATATTCCTTATAATATGACAGCTAATCCAAACCAAATCGCTAATCTGCCAAAGGACAAAAAGATCCTTGTCATTTGTTACAGCGGCCATACTGCAAGCCAGACAGCAGCACTATGGAATATGCTTGGCTATGATGCAATCTCAATGGTAAATGGAATGGGAGGCTGGACTAGCGACGCGAATTTGGGGACACCGCTTCCGCAGAAACCATTTGATTTCCCAGTGGAAACAACAGAAACAATAGCCGGGAACTATGATCTCCCAGCTTCAGCAAGCAAACAATACACTGATGAAACCGCAGCTATTTTAGGAAGTGCTGATGACTATCTGAAAGCAGGCATTCCACCGATCATGAAACCCTCGGATATCCAGGAATCCATTAAGAATACGTCGACTGGATTCATGCTGGTTGACCTGAGGCCAGCCAAGGAGTATTCAGCAGGCCATTTACCTGGGGCCATCAATATAGCCTTTGAATCACTGGCAGAACTTGAACAGTTAAAGAAATTGTCTACAGAAAATAAGATCGTCCTCATTGACCATGATGGCACTATGTCCAGTAAAGCAGCAAGGATTCTCAACATGCTTGGATATGAAGCCTATGCCATGAAAGATGGCATGAGAGTATGGACATCCAATGCAGAGATCAATGGTATTATGCCGATTTCCAACAATAAGGCTAAGAATTATCCAGTAAAACAGCTGAATACAAAACTCGAGACAGAAACTGGTGCCGCCAGCTGCGGTTAACAGCTTGTGAGAGAAAGGAGTATGAAGAGATGACAAATTTATCGCGCCGTACCTTTTTAAAAGCTTCTGCAACCGTAGTCGCTGCAGGATCCTTACCTGCTTATTTCAGCTTCAGCGAGTTCAAGAAAGCTGCAACCGAAGAAAGCGTGAAGAAGATCCCAACCTTCTGCCATGGCTGCACAAGTTACTGCGGAATCATTGCCCATGTTAAGAACGAACGGGTCTGGAAGGTCGAAGGACACCCTATCCACTTGAAGTCAAGCGGCAGGATCTGCGCCCGCGGACATGGAATGGCAGCTTATCTTTACTCTAAGGACAGGGTGACTGGCCCAATGAAGCGGGTTGGTGAAGGAAAATTCGAACCAATTAGCTGGAACCAGGCATTCAAGGAAATCGGCGAAAAGCTCGACAGCATCGTTAAACAGTATACCGGTAACTCTGTGTTATGGCTTGAGCACGGCACCCATCGGAAATCATATGTCGACCGCTTATTTGACACCATCGGCTCGCCTAACTTCACGACACAGTATTCCACTTGCTTCAACGCTAAAACAAATGCATGGCTGCAAATGACCGGTACCTCCCTTAACGGTGACATAAAAATGCTAAATACATGATATTTGAAGGAAGAAACTTCGCCGGCGGAATCATCCCGAATGGCATGAACCACATCACCCATGCAAAGGAAAAGGGTGCCAAATTGATCGTCATCGATCCAAGGTATTCAGAGATTGCGAAAATCGCAGATGAATGGATTCCGATCCGGCCTGGAACGGATCTTGCTTTCAGGCTGGCAATGGCCAATATATTAATCTCAGAAAATCTATACAATAAGAGCTTTGTCCAAAAATTCGTGGATGGCTTCAGCGAATTCAAACGGATGAACAAGGAATATACACCGGAATGGGCTGAACCGATTACGGGGATCAGAGCCGATAAAATAAGGGAAATTGCCAGAGACTTTGCTAAAAATGCACCGCAGGCCTTTATTGAACCAGGCTGGCACGGGCTTCATTCCCATTATGTAAACAGCACACAAACGGCTCAAATGGGGATCATCCTCAATGCACTTGTCGGCAACCTCTACGAAAAAGGCGGTTTAATGCCATCTGCCAGCCTTCAGCTTGGGCATCTCTACTTGCCAGCAATCGAAAATATGCCTGAAAAAGGCCCTCGTATCGACGGAGCTGGAGTGACCGGAAAGTACCGAACAGTGGAACCATCCAGGGGAATCGCTCATATTACGCCACAGCTTGTACAACAAGGGCTTGCAAAAGCCGTATTCATTTGTAACTATAACCCTCTCAGGACTGCACCGGACCCAGAGGAGCAAAAAAAAATCAAGGATGCAGAGCTGGTGGTTTCCATTAACATCGACTGGAATGAAACAAGCTACTATGCGGCTGATTACATCCTGCCTGAGCATTATTATCTGGAAAGATTGGAGCATCCTCAGGCTGTATCCGGCCATATTTCGCACGACAGTCCCCAGCTTGCCCTTCGCCAGCCTGTTGTCAAGCCGATGTATGACACGAGAAACACGCTTGATATGCTGAAGGGGATTGCCGATGCAATGGGACATAAGGATTTGTATCCTTTTACAATTGAAGAAGAAGTAGAAGCAGCAATTGCTCCGCTCGGCATCACATTCGACCAGCTGAAAAAAGCAGGGACATTGGAATTCCCGGCAACCGTCAAGCCTGGATTTCCGATAAAAAAAGGCAAACCAGCACTGCCTACGCTAACCGGTAAGATCCAATTTTCTGCGGACCTGTTCAAGATTGACGGAAAACTTGGAATTCCCGTCTGGGTCCCTCCGCTTGTTGAGCCGGATCCAAACAAAGACCATGAATTCCGCTTGATTCACGGAAAGCAGCCATGGCATTCCCATGCCATGACAACAAATATCGAGCAGCTGATGAAGCTTACCGAGAAGTATCAGGGAACCTATATGTGGCTCAACGCTTCAAGAGCCAGGAAGCTTGGCATCAAGACCGGAGATACTGTGACACTCCAATCCAAAATCGCCAAGAAAAAGGTGCAGGTAAAAGTAACGGAGCTTCTTCACCCGGAAGCAGCCTGGCTCCCTTCCACTTATGGCGGATTCTCACCTAAGAACAGGACGGCGAACGGAGTCGGCGTGAATTTTAATGATTTTATCCCAATCATGGTAGACCCTCTATCAGGCTCGACAATGGCCCAAGAGGTTGTCGTGACCGTGTCAAAGGAGGGCAACTAGGATGGCAAAATACGGCCTTTTGGTATTTCCGGAACGCTGTACGGGCTGCAACGCGTGCAACATTGCCTGTGCATCGCATAATCAGCTCAGTATGGATGTTTCCTATAGCCGACTTGAATTTTTGGAGACTGGAACTTACCCGAATGTAAAAATGGAAATTATACCAGTACAGTGCCAGCATTGCGACAACGCTCCATGTGTTTCTGTCTGCCCAACCCAGGCAACTTACAAACGAGAGGATGGAATCGTCGAAATTGACGCTGACAAATGTATCGGCTGCAAATATTGCATGGCTGCCTGCCCTTATGAAGCAAGACAGCTGAATGAAAATCGCGTGCCTGAAAAATGCAGATGGTGTCCTGAGATGCTTGAAAAAGGCGAACAGCCTGCCTGCTCGGCGACCTGCATGAACGAGGTCAGGCTGTTCGGAGACCTGGAGGATCCAAACAGCCAGCTGAATCAGGAGCTGGCAAAACATGATGTCTATCAATTGCTTGAAGCTAAAGGCACGAAGCCAAGTATCTTCTATGTAAAAAATAACCGGAGGTGAATCTCGTGAAAATCAATAAATGGAGTATTCTGTCAGCATCCTTCATTCTCTTCGGCCTGGCAGGAGCAGCCAATATTTTTATCCATGGTGAACATGCCATGGGAACCACAAATAAGATTCCATGGGGAATTCTGATAGCCGGATATGAATACTTTGTCGGGATCAGTACGGGACTGCTGCTGGTTGCAGCATTAGGCTATGTATTTCACATGAAAGCTATTATCCCAATCGGCAAATCATCGCTGATGTTTGCCATTTTTTTTCCTGGTCAGTGGTTTTGCGATTTTATTGGTGGAGTTAGGCAATCCGCTTAACTTCATCCATTATTTCCGGACACCGAACTTTACATCGCCAATCTGGTGGATGGCACCCTTATACGGAATTTATTTAATGCTGCTGGTTTCCTTGACAGTGTTTGTCGTTCGCGGCAATCGGTCTTTGATCAGGCCTTTTGCCATCATGACCGCTGGTTCTGCCTTAGTCGCTCTGGTTTGTATCGGGTTTCTGTTTGGGTTCATCATTGCACGTCCGTACTGGAACGGCCCGATATCACCGCTTTATTTCATTTTGACTTCCGTTTTTTCAGGAATCGCTATGGCTTCAATCATCGCCTATCTCCATGAAAGACAGAAAAAGAGTGAGAACCTTGAAACAGTTAAGTTCCTCAGGACACTTAGCTTGTCAATGATGGGAGTCATGGTCATCATCTACATCGGCAAGACCTTCGTCGGGCTCTACGGACAGGTGCCGGGAAAATATGAATCACTGCTCGCTTTGCTGACAGGACCTTTAAGTTTTAACTATTGGGTACTGGAAATATCGCTGGCCATTGTCATACCTTTTGTGCTGATCGTGTCAGCCCAAAAGGTTTCATCCATAAAACTCGGGCTTGCCGGTCTGCTGTCCCTGACAGGAATTTTCTTCATGCGTTTCAATATGGTAATAGCCGGCCAGATTATTCCATTGAAAGTCGTCAAAAATCCAGCTGAAGGAACCGCCTTCAATCTTTTCAGTATAACTTGGTCTGAATGGGCCCTTATAGTGGGCGGAGTCGGCATCATGGCATTGCTGTATCTGCAGCGTGAATTATTGGAGCGGATCATCAACCACAAACCAGCAACAGAGCTGAAAAGGCATGGGGATATAACCTCGTAGAATAGAAAAGCTCCAGCGCTGGAGCTGGACAAACGGAAAGGGGCTGATCACTTGTTCACCATGACAGAAGAAAAGCGGCGACTGTCCAATGCACTTTTGCTGCTGGCTGAATTTTATAAGCCGCCGACCACTGAACTCTATCAGGCTTTGAAAAGTGGAATAGCTTTTGAAGAGCTGAGACCATTTGTAAAAATGGAAGAAACCTATGAAAATGCTTTTTCTTCCTTTGAAAATATGAAGCAGACCTATATTCATTGTTTTCTCGGTCCTTCCGAGCCTTTCGCACCGCCGATTGAATCACTCTACAAACAATGGACCGATGATCCCACTGCAGCTGTTTCATTTGCAAGACAGACAGGATTTTTCTACGGAGACCCTGCACTGCATATCCAATACCTGTTCCGGCAATTCAAGCTTGAGTTTCCTGAAGAATATCGGGCAATGCCGGACCATTTGACCCTGCTGCTTGAGTTTCTCGCTTTCTTGCTCGAACATGGGACATCGGACCAGATTCAATCATTTATCTCTGACCATTTCGATTGGCTTGACGATTTCATCCTTGAATTGAAAAAGTCGGATACAAGCTTGTTCTATATATCTATTACACAAATAGTGAACCAGCTTGTCCACTCCCCTGCACTTGGCTACAGGAGTGAACAGCTTGGTAAAGAAAGGAGTGAATAGTTTCATGGTTAAGAAAACTATGCTGGCAGGTTTGATATTTACCGTTGGAATAGCCCTTGCCGGTTGCGGTACTGGCGGAGATTCAGCCAAAACGTTCTCGAATGCAGCTGCAGATTTTAACCAGAAGGCAGACCTTTCAATCTATAAGGCTGGCGATGAAGCTGAACCCGAGAAAAAAGCCGTGCCACTGAAAGAGAACCTATCTTACGTTGGAACTGAATATATGATGAGATTAAAAACTTCCGCTGGAGAGGTAAGTACCACGAGGAAAGCTTACGAGCAATATCCATCGGAATGGGACTTTGTCATCGTCGATTCCAGTCCTGAAGCCGTTTTCCATGAAGGACATATCAATGGAGCAATCAATATTCCCGATTCACAGTTCGACCAGTTCGCTTCCCTGCTTCCAGAGGATAAAAACAAGCTTCTTATATTTTACTGCGGTGGAGTCACCTGTGAATTGAGCAGCAGTTCAGCTGAAAAAGCAATGAAGCTAGGCTATAAAAATATTAAAGTTTACCAGGAAGGACTGCCAGAATGGAAAAAAGCAGGCAATTACCTGGCTGTTACCGCTCCGTATATTAAGGGGCTGATCATGGATGCCAATGTATCAAGGGATGATAAGCCGCCTTTCGTCATCCTTGACGCCAGACCGTATAAGGTGTATTTTGAGTCACATATCCCCAATGCGGTCTTTGCAGATGATACACTGTTCGCGCAAAAGTACCAGGGAACAGCACCTGCAGATAAAACAACTGAAGTGATCGTCTATTGCGGCGGATTCGGCTGCCATAAAAGCCATGCTGTCGCGGAAGAACTTCTGAAAAATGGCTATTCGAATGTCAAAGTCTATTCTGGTGGACTTCCTGACTGGTCTGCCCAATCCTTGCCAACATTCGGCACTGCCAATTCTGGCGGAAGCTTCGATGTAGCCGAAGGCCAGGTTAACCGAGGAATCAACCCAGAGGAATTCATGAACAAAATCAGTGCCGGGGCCTTCATCCTTGACGTCCGTTCGAAGGATGAAACCAGGGCCGGTGTTCTCAAGGGATCTCTGAATATCCCTGACAGTGTGATTCTGGCCGACCCCGCCGCTATCGTAAGCCAGCTTCCAAAAGATAAGAATGCTGTCATCGTCGTTCACTGTGCATCTGGCGCCAGGGCAGCTGGTGTTGTAAATAAAATTGCTGATCTGGGATATGCCAATACCTTCTATTTGAATAACGCCATACAGATTTCTGCAGACAGTAAAGCGTCCTTTTAAAAAGGCAAGACCCCGGTGAAATTCATACCCCGGGGTCTTTAGCGTTAAATTGCCTCTAATTCTTTCACAATTTCCTCGCAGATCCGATGCGTTTCCAGGGAATCCTTCGATGAAATTAAAGGTAATGCATTTCCGCCGACTGCCTGCAGGAAATCAAAAACAATCTGCTCGAAGCCGCGCTTGTGTAGCGTCGGGTCCCAGTCACTACCCCCAAGCTTTGTTTCAGTCCTGGTTTCCTGAACGTATAAATCAGACACATTCAAGGCTGTCCGTTTCTCATTTGATTGAAATATCTCCACTTTTTCCTCAACAACTCCGCTGTCCCGATTCATGATCCCGATTGCGATTCCCTCTTCCGCATGCAGCTGAATAACAACAAGATGCAAAAACGCACCATTTTTCTTTCCAGTCACGTTGACTTGCTTGATAGGGTATGGGAATAAGGATCTCAGTGTATCAACAACATGGATGAAGTCATCCAGAATGAAATGGCGGATTTCTCCAGGCAGACCCTTTCTGTTTTTCTGCATGATCACCATATTCGGTTCCTTCAACTCTGCCAGCTGTTTATATACCGGAGCATATCTTCTGTTAAAGCCAGTCATCAATATCAAACCTTTTTCCTCAGCTAGCTCTGTTAATTCCCTGGCTTTTTCATATTGATAGGAAATTGGCTTGTCCACATACACATGGATACCGGCCTGGAGCAGTTGTTTTACAATGTCATAATGTGATTCGGTTGCACTATGTACAAAAGCACCTTTAATCCCACCTTCTATCAGCTCATTCAGACTAAAATGAATATGGGGAAATCTGAACTTTGCAGCGAGGCTATTCAGTTTGTCACGATCACGCGTGAATAGATGGAACTCAATATCTCCCTTCTCCGCAAAAACAGGCAGATAGGCTTTTTGCGCGATATCCCCTAAACCAATGACGCCAACCTTCAACATATGTATTCCCCCTGTAGGTTTGTTATTTCCAGTGTACACAGGAACCTGGCCATAAAAAAGAAATCAGCCTTCGCGCAGGCTGATTCCTTTTTACTTACTATTCATTAATCCAGGCAAGCCCGATTGTTCCCTGCCCTGTATGGGTACCAGCCACTGGACTGAAAGTGGTTGTTGTAAATGATATTTCCGGGAAACGTTGTTGAAGTTCTGCACGCCAAGTCTCAGCCAATTCCTTCACATTCCCATGAATGACACTGGCTTCCTTAATGTTGCCTGAAGCTTCTTCAAGAATTTGAAACAGTCGTTCTTTAACCTTTTTTTCCGTCCTGATTTTATCAAAAAGGACTACCTTGCCATCATCGAACCTGACAATCAGCTTTAATTTTATCAAACTGCCGATAATCACCTGTGTCGTAGATAGACGGCCACCTTTGTGAAGCTGCTCAAGGCTTCCTGGTGCCATATATAAATTGGCCTTGTCAGGAAGCGTTCTTAAATAGGAAACAATCTCCGAATACGACTTTCCTTGCTTTTGAAGTTCAACGCCTTTTTCAACCATGCGCCCTAATGGGTAGGAACCTATTTTAGAGTCAATGACATCGACTTTGAAATCTACCATGCTTGAAGCTGCGACAGACGATTGGAAAGTTCCTGTCAGAGCACTCGAAGCGTGAATCGCAATCGCATGCTTATACTGCTCCTTTAGCTTCTGGTACAGTTCCACAAATTCCCCGATCGCAGGCTGCGATGTTTTCGGGAGGACCTTTGAGGCCGCCAGCTTTGGATAGAAATCCTCGGCAGTGATATCTACCCCTTCCAAATAAGATTCCTCACCAAAAATAATACTTAAAGGCACAACGTATATATGGTTATTTTTTATGAATTCTTCAGTAAGTCCTGATGTACTGTCGGTTACCCATGCAATGTCATTTAATGTAGTCATGATTTCTCCTGTTCTTGTCAAAAATATCGATGAATATGCTTACATTTCCCATGATATATGAAGAAGCCTTATAAGACTATTAGTAATTTTTAAGAATACGATTTATTTGTTAAAAACAATGAAAAAGTTAATAACATGGACACATGTTTTTCATCCAGATTTGAGGGAACAATGATAACAAACCTGACGGGAGGAAAGTGACTCATGGACCCTTATATCTACGGTTTATATTCCCTCGTATACTTGTTTTTATTCCTATGGGGATTAAAATTGTCCATAAAGTATGGATTTTTTTCACTGATGAATGTTCTTTTGCTCGTAACATTCGGCCTGGTGTATGACAACCTCGTGCTTGCAATGGGGAACATAATTGGAAAAGGCCCCTTTTTAGAAGGCTTGAATGTTATGCGCTATTGGTTTCACGCATTCTTTACCCCATTGTTGATTTTATTTTCCTGGGAAGCTATCAGGGAGACAGGGATCCGCTGGCTTAAGGGACGCACAGGACTTATCCTGGCAGGTATCTTTACTCTGGCCATGATTATTGCAGATCTTGTCCAAAATACCATCGGACTTAATCTTGAGCCCGCCAGGAATTATGGAGTACTAAGCTATGAATCCACCGGAGCACATGGCCCCCCAATTATGATTATTGGTGTTACCATTGCGTTACTGTTTGCAGGGATTGCCCTTTGGAAAAAGCAGAAGTGGAAATGGATGGCTGCCGGTGTCATTTTGATGGGTATAGGCAGTGCTGTGAAGATTCCAATTGAGAGTGATGCGGCCACGAACGGATTCGAACTAATTTTATTGATATCATTATGGGCAACTAAAGCTTTTCTTGAAAAAAATTCAGACCAGGCCATAAGATAAGGCCTGATCTGTATTAAAATGGCTGTTTTCGTAAAGATTGTTGTTAAAATCCTAAAGCCGATTTTAACGTAATATAAGCCATTTTGCAGGCCTGTATTAAGTTTGCATGAACTTTTCTCACAAAAGAGCCTACTTTTAGAATAAAAATAGGTCATTCAATCCTATTTTAGAGCCAATAGCAACAAAGTTTGGGAAAAGAGCCTTTAAAATAAACCCTTCACTTCCTGTGCTGATAACTGCTTTCCCGCAGAAACAACTTTTTCATCAATGACCAAAGCCGGAATACCTTTCACCTTATACTTTTCGATTTCCTTATTGTCTTCCACCCTTTCAACTACAGCAGCAACCCCAGCTTCATTTACAGCAACATTGATACTATCCACAAGACTTTTGCACTTATCGCATCCAGGACCTAACACTTTGATGATCATTTCCTCATTCTCCTTTCACATTTTGCACCCTTATATCTTGAATGTACCCCCATTTTGAAAATAAAAGTCATTTTTCGTATGGCTTTTTTACTCACAATTGATTAGGACTACCGACATAGCTGGAATTCCTGCTTACTTTAGACAAGTTTGAAGGTAGTGGACTCAAAGCTGTCATGATTCCTTTGTTTTTCTGACAGCTCTTTTGGTGAATGAGCCAAACCTGTCACGATTCCTTCGTTTTTCTGACAGCTTTTCTGGTGAATGGTCTAAAGCTGTCATGATTCCTTTGTTTTTCTGACAGCTTCTCTGGTGATTGGTCTAAAGCTGTCATGATTCCATCGTTTTTCTGACAGCTTCTCTGGTGGAATGGACTAAAGTTGTCATGATTCCTTCGTTTTTCTGACAGCTTTTCTGGTGATTGAGCCAAACCTGTCATGATTCCTTTGTTTTTAAGACAACACATTAAATGCATGACAACAGCTGTCTTTTAAAAAACTATTTCCTCGGGAAGCCAATAACTTTTTACCAATAAAAAAATATGAGAAAATAACAATGCAATTGAATTAAAAAGGAGGCGCATGATATGCCACAAAATCTCCAAGATACAACAACATTACATAATGGTGTGAAGATGCCATGGTTTGGCCTTGGTGTGTTCAAGGTCCAGGAAGGATCTGAAGTTGTAGAGTCTGTTAAAGCGGCGCTTAGAAATGGTTACAAGAGCAT
Organism: Bacillus sp. ISL-45; assembly: GCF_018613195.1. Classification (GTDB taxonomy): domain Bacteria; phylum Bacillota; class Bacilli; order Bacillales; family Cytobacillaceae; genus Mesobacillus. The sequence continues at coordinate 22,617 of NZ_JAGGQQ010000012.1, read as the reverse complement.
CGACACTGCAGCAGTATACAGGAATGAGGAAGGCGTTGGACAGGCTGTCAAGGAAGCTGGTGTTCCACGTGAGGAACTGTTTATCACGACGAAGGTCTGGAATTCTGACCAGGGTTATGAATCCACGCTCCAGGCATTTGAGACAAGCATGGAAAAGCTTGGGCTCGATTACCTCGACCTTTATCTGATCCACTGGCCAGTTGCCGGCAAATACAAAGAAACATGGAAGGCACTCGAAAAGCTTTATAAAGATGGAAAAGTCCGAGCAATCGGCGTGAGCAATTTCCACGTTCACCACCTAAAAGATTTGATGGCTGATTCTGAAATCAAACCAATGGTCAACCAGGTTGAATACCATCCACACTTAGCGCAGACGGAGCTGCATGAGTTCTGTAAAGCCGAGGGTATCCAGATGGAAGCTTGGTCTCCTTTGAAGCAGGGAGAGCTTTTATCAGAACCAACAATTGTTGAAATCGCCGAAAAGCATAAGAAATCACCAGCCCAATTGATCCTGCGCTGGGATTTACAAAACGAAGTGGTCACAATACCGAAATCGGTCAAGGAACATCGTATTATCGAAAATGCAGATATCTTTGATTTTGAGCTTTCAGCCGAAGATATGGACCGCCTGAATAGCTTAAATAAGAATGAGCGTGTCGGCCCGGATCCGGATAATTTCAATTTTTAATCAGGCTGTTTTCGTAAAGATTGTTGTTAAAATCCTTAAGCCGAGTTGAACGTAATATAAAGCCATTTTTAGGATCGGTATTAAGTTTGCGTGCTCTTTTCTCACAAAAGAGTCTACTTTACGAAAAAAAAATAGGTCAATCAATCTTATTTTGGGATCAATAGCAACAAAGTTTGAGAAAAGGTCCTTTAATTAAGATAACTCATTAGGCGCAGATGATTCTGCGTCTTTTTTTGCTCAAAAAACTAACACCAAATATTTATACCTAAATATAGTATCAGGTGCTAAAAATCACATCTTTTTATAATTGTCCATGTTAAACTGCAAAAGAATAAATTCAGAAAGGGGTTTTTAGCATGGATTTCCCAAAGCTTAAAATTGGCCATATGGCTCCAAGTGTTCCGATTATGCAGGGTGGAATGGGGGTAGGTATCTCGCTAAGCGGATTGGCCTCGGCGGTTGCAAACGCTGGAGGTATTGGCATCATATCTGGAACAGGGATTCCGGTAGAAGAAATGGTACAGCATATCAGAAAAGCCAGGGAGCTGACTCAGGGCAATGGGTACATTGGTGTAAACGTTTTGTTTGCCATGAACGATTTTGCTGAGAAAATGAAAGCCGCGTTGGATGAAAAAGTTGATTTCATTATTTCTGGAGCAGGAATATCAAGAGATATGTATTCTTGGGGCAAGCAAGCGGGCATTCCGGTCATTTCAATTGTATCCTCTGCAAAGTTAGCTAAAATCTCGGAACGCCTGGGTGCTGCTGCTGTGGTAGTTGAAGGATATGAGGCAGGAGGACATCTTGGAACTGACAAGCCTCTTTTTGAGATACTTCCTGATATTGTTGAGTCTGTGTCCATCCCGGTAATCGCTGCTGGAGGAATCCTGACTGGTGCTGATATCGCGAAGGCTTTTTCCCTTGGAGCTTCTGGCGTCCAAATAGGCACAAGGTTTGTGGCCAGTGATGAATGTGACGCTCCGCAAAGTTTCAAGGAAAAATACGTTTCAGCCACCGAAAAAGACACACTGCTTGTGAAAACAACAGTTGGACTGCACGGGCGCGCCATTGCCAATCATTTCACCAAGCTCATCACCACCTCAGATAAACTCAGGATCAAAAAATGCCGTGATTGCCTGAAAAATTGCTCCTACCGTTTTTGCACACTGGACTCCCTGCTCACCTCCGTTTCCGGCGATGTAGAAAATGGCCTGGTATTCGCTGGCGCCAGGGTAAGTGAAATTAAAGACATATTACCAGTCCGGACAATCATTGAAAACTTAAGAATGGAATACAACGCAGCAGCTCAAAACTTGGCTTAAATAAAAACCAGACAACCTAACCCACGGTTGTCTGGTTTTCTTCACAGCCTTATTAAAAACTCCTGGTCCGACCGCTGATCTTTTGTATGCACCCGTTCATAAAACTGGATTTCTTTTTCATTCATTAAAATGACAGTCGAACTTCTCGTCCCGTACCCTTCACTTTTAATGAAGATGGGTGATAACAAGCGCTCCCACTCCAGGGAAACCCCGGTAGATGGCAACAGATGGTCCGGAGCGGGATCGGCATTTTCCAAATGGGCAAATAACCGGTCAACCAAGTCAGGATGCCCTTCTGAAATAATGCTGGCAAGTCCCGCCTTCCCCCATTTCACCTTTGGCCAGTCCGTATTAAGCAAGTGGTTGCTGACCCCATGGACGCCAGCTTCCACTTTTTGCAGCGGGCCTCCACGATTGGAAAAGTAATAGAGCTCATCCAAATCCCCTGCCAGAAAATTATAACCAGGATATTCTTGACGGCGATTGGCCAACTCCTGTAAATAAGATTGGGTATTGATTGTCCCTTTCAGAAAATCAGCAACAAGTTCACCTCTTGTTCTTTTCCCGACGGTGGTTTCACTTGGGTCTCGATAATTAGTGAGAGCTGCAAACCTGCCTGATGTCGTAACCCCCATCCAGGTTCCCATTTTTTCAAGATCCCGGCCGGCGAGCACTTCGGTCGCATCATCCCAAAAATAAGCCGGCGCAGTTTCCCGGGCATATGCTTCATCTCTATTGGCAGCAACAATCAGCTTATACTCTGGATGTGCTTTATAGGCAAATAAAACCAAACACATTCATCATCACAGCTTTCCTTTCAATTTACTCTATTATAACCTAAAGCAAAAAAAGAGAAGGACCATGTCCCCCTCTTTTCCTCATTTTTATAAAAGCATACCTGCCATTGCGGCACTCAATAATGATGCAAGCATACCTGCTATAACAGCTCGTACACCCATGCGAGCGATGTCTCCGCGACGATTTGGAGCAAGGCTTCCAAGACCGCCAAGCAAGATTCCCATTGAAGATACGTTTGCGAATCCACATAGAGCAAAGCTGATGATTGCAACTGTTTTTGCAGATAATTGATCAATTTGAGGTGCAAATGAAGAGTAAGCTACAAATTCATTCAAGATTAACTTTTGGCCAATGAACCCGCCGGCTTTGACAGCCTCATCCCAAGGTACGCCGATTGCGAAAGCAAGTGGTGCGAATACAAAGCCTAGAATTGCTTCAAGCGTTAAGTTTTCTGCTCCGAAGAATCCTCCGAAGAATCCTAGTATTCCATTGATCAAGGCAATCAATGCGATGAAAGCAAGCAACATTGCACCGATATTCAAGGCTAATTGTAGACCCGTGCTTGCTCCCTTAGCAGCAGCATCAATCACGTTAACTGAATCTGTATCTTTTTCCATCTTCAGTTCATCAGATGTCTCAGATTTTTCTGTTTCCGGAATCATGATTTTAGCCATGATCAAACCTGCCGGAGCAGCCATGAAGCTTGCTGCAAGCAAGTATTCTAACGGAACACCCAATAAGGAATAACCAATCAATACGGAACCTGCAACAGAAGCCAGGCCCCCAACCATGATAGCAAAAAGCTCTGACTGAGTCATTTTCGCGATGTAAGGCTTAACAACAAGTGGTGCTTCTGTCTGGCCTACGAAAATGTTAGCTGCAGCTGATAGTGATTCAGCCTTGCTCGTTCCCAGCAATTTAGAAAGCGCTCCACCCAGGATCTTGATGATTACTTGCATGACTCCCAGGTAGTAAAGAACTGAAATCAATGATGAGAAGAAAATAACAACTGTTAATACTTGAAATGCGAATACGAAGCCAATATTTTCGGCCTGGAACAATCCTCCGAACAGGAATTGCACACCAGCGTCCGTATAGTTGACGATTTCATTGACACCAAGTGAAAGCTTTTTCAATAAGAGTTTACCTGTTTCCCATTTCAATACTAAGAACGCGAAAATGAATTGGATTGCCAACCCGCCAAGGATTGTCCTAAAATTGATTGATTTTTTGTTATTCGAGAAAATAAATGCTATTCCCAAAACGACTGCAATCCCCATCAAACCCCATAAGATATTCATTGTTGACCCACCTCTTGTTGTGATATTTGCGGAAATGTTGTTAACGTTTACAAATGCTATGAAAAAAATTTCAATAAAACGTTTACATTTGTTTATTCATTACTTTCTATAGCAAATATATCAGAAGTTAAGAACTTTTGTAAATAAATTTTTGAACAAATGTAAAATGAAATTTATCCCTTTTCATCTTTTCGACAAAAATACCCGCAAGGCGCCGAACCTACCGGGTATTTGTTTTTACCTTATGGCTTCCCTATTCCCTTAACTCTTACTTATCCAATAAAAATTTGGCAGTAAATTGGTCCGTTACAAGCACATTTGTATACTTCCCTTTTAAAGCCCCATAAATACCCTCGATTTTATGAGCTCCGCCTGCAACTAATATTGAATACTTCTTCTTCTTTAACTCTTCAAGTTCAATGCCTAAAGTTCTCGCATCAAGGTTCTCGTTGCAAACCTTTCCATCTTTATCAAAAAATCGTGAACAAATATCCCCGACAGCTTTTGAATAAATGACTTGCAAATCTTCTTCGGTAAAGTATCCTAACTGGAACAATAAAGATTCAGACTTGATCGGACCAATTGTATAGACCGCTATGTTCGATTGTTTCCCCATTTCCAGGATCTTTTTTATATGCCTGTCAGCCTCCATTGCCTGTTTGACCACGACATGGTCTACGATGGCCGGAAGCGGGAGATGATGCGGTGCGCTGTTGAAGGCCTTGCCGAATAAATACAATATTTCATTCGCATACGTATTTGTTTCGGAGTGACTGACTCCTCCCTTCAACTGGACGACCTTTACATTCTTGCACGGTTTCTGCTTCAATTCCAAGGCAACATGATAAAGCGTCGTTCCCCAGGTGACACCGATAATATCATCATGATCAACCACTTCATTCAAAAAAGCTGCAGCTTTCTCCCCGAGATATGTTTTGATCACACTGTCTTCATATTGTGGAATATGAGTGACGATTGCCTTTTTTAACCCAAACTTTTGTTCAAGCTGTGCTGACAAATTTTCTACATCCTCAGTAGGGTCCATGATTCTGATATCGACGATACCCTCCTGCTTTGCGATCTGCAGGAACCTTGATACTGTAGGCCTAGAAACTCCCAACTCCCTGGCAATATCATTCTGGTTATAATCAAGTAAATAATAAAGCTTTGCTGCCTCAATTATTTTTAATAATTTTTCTTTTTCCATTCGTGATCACCCTTGGAAATGACTTAAACTCAATACCCTTATTCTAGCAAAAAAACCGAATGAAAACATTTACATTTTAAAAAAGAACAAAATGTTCATAAATAACCAAAGGTTTACATATGTTCATCTTCGTTAGAACACTTAGAAGCTCATTTAGAACGGAGAAAGAGGAAAAGGATTGGCGCTAACCCAATCCCTTCCAGAAAGATTATTTAATAATTGCTATCACTGATTGAGCGTATTTCCTAGCCAGTGAAATCTTTTCTTCTTCGTTTAATAAATGAAAAGGACGATCATTCTTGAAGACAACCTGGCTGACGAAAATTCCCCCAAGGTGCCTTGCAACAAGACCTGCATCAACTACTTGGCCCTTATTCTCGAAATGCAGTGCCAGACCCTTCTCAAGACTCGAAAAAATCATATTAGGCAAATCGACTTCTTCATCCAAATTCCCCATCAAGCTTTCTGATATAAGCATTTTGACCAGAGGTGCATTTCTGGACAAAGTACCTAATCTATTTTCAATAATTTTTATCAAAAAAGCTTCAGTATCCTCAGTTTGTGCCATTCTGTTAATATGCGAATCAAATTGTCTTTCCAGAATATTCTTGATGACTGTTACAAACAGGTTTTGCTTATTGGTGAATTTCCGGAACAATGTTACTTCAGCCACTTCTGCTTCCTTTGCAATCTCTTGTGTTGTAGCCTGCAGTCCTTTTTTCACAAAAACCTTCATTGCTGCATTCAAGATTTGTTCCGTTTTGTCCCTCATACTGCCACCCCTAGTTTTCTGGTAATTCATTCTCCCCTACATGTCTTATTTTCACAAAACGATCTAGAATAATCAAGATGGCAGGCATAACTACAATTGTACTGAACAGTGCCAGGGATATATTTATTAATGTCATCATGCCGAAGTTGCTCAAGATGACAAAATCGGAAATCAGCAGCGCGCTGAACCCGCCGATTGTGGTAAAGGCAGATGCGAGGATGGCCTTCCCTGTTTTCCGATTCGTGACCATGATGGCTTCCATGCTGTTTCTGCCTTTTTTCCGTTCTTCATAAAAACGCTCCATGATCAGGATGGTGAACTCTGTGCCAATTCCGATGATCAATGCTCCCAGTGTGGCAGTCAACGGGGTATATTTGATATCAAGTAAATACATGGCTCCGCCTGACCATCCGACTATCAGGGCGATTGGCAGCAATGGTATAAATGCTTTGACAGGATGGCGGTATACTAACAGCAAGCCAAAGAATACAAGCCCCATCCCGAGCAATGTCATTTTATACCTGCCAGTAGTCAATGCGGAAACCATCTCAACATCCAGCACTGCTTTTCCGGTAACCGTTGTATCAACTCCTTTTGATTCTTCCGCCTTAAAATAATCGTTTAAGTCATCAATGAACCCCTTAAGCTCCTCTGCCTCTAGGTGCTCTATACTCAGGGTGATGACACCTTTTGTTCTCTCTTCATTAATTAACAGCTTTTTCTGGGCTTCTGGCATCTCAGCCAAATATTTCTCTATCTCTTGATTCCCAGGAAATTTCCCTTCATTCATCTGTCGAAGTGCAGTTGTGACTGAACGTGTATCAATAACGGTTTCTGGAAATTCACTTTTAACTGTTCCGGTGATCCCATCTACCCACTCCAATATCTCAGCGGATGACACATCGTCAGCTTCATAAACAACCGAAATTTGATCGGTACTGCCGAGAATCTCTCTTAACTTATGAATATCCTTTAACTCCTGTGTATCCTGCGGCATGAACTTTTCAACATCCGTTTCGACCCCAGCTTGCAAATCAGCCCAAATACCAAAACCAGCTGTTATGAAGGCAATTAAAACAATGAACCACTTCAGTGAAATCAGTTTATTTGTAAACCCATTAAAGAGCCTGTCTCCCTTCGTATTTTTTAATTTTACTTGTTTCTTTTTATTCCTTTCTTTTTTGAAGGAATGATCTCTAGAGAATAAAATCGGAATCAATATAAAAACTCCTGCTATAAAACTGATGATCATTCCTACTGTCAGCATCTTGCCAAAGTCCTGGATCATTGGTACAGGAGATGTGTATAAAGCAATAAAGCCTAGCCCTGTAGCAATTAAGGCTGTCAAAACTGCAGGCACCATTTTCATTAATGTTTGATGTAGGGCCTTCTTTGGTTGGTTATTCATGGTCATTCTCCCCTTCTGCCATTTCCTCTGAATACCTGTTTTGGAACTGAATCGCATAATCAATGCCAAGACCTATGAGAATCGGGAACACAGCCATAGAGACCATTGTAATTGGAATCTGAATCCACCCCATCAAGCCTACCGTACCAATGACTGCTATTAAAATGATGCCTAAGGGAAGTAAGCGCCAACTTACATTAAAGGTGAAAAATAAGATGATGACCATGAACAAAATAGATAGCATCATCATTTTCTGCATACTTTCCTTCATCGATGAGCGGATTGCATCATCCAAAACTGGTTTGCCCGAAACCATAGTGGCTGTTGATTCTATTTTATTTTCATTTAGATATGATTTTACCGTTTTTGAGACTTCACTTTTTGCATCGTCGGAAACATGTCCATTAAATTTCACGATCATGATCATAGTATGGTCATCTATGACGACTTCATTAAAAATATCTCGCCTTTTGCCTTGATCATCATAAATCATGTATTCAAGTGTTTCCTGCTTACCTGGCAATCCAGGATGCAATGTATCAGAGTAATCATTCATACTGGTTAAATTCCCGCTGATTTCAACCAGGTTTGTGCCCATTTCAATCAGACCTTTGCTGAGCTCCCCCAATTCCTCAGATTGCTCTGTCTTTTCTTTTTGCAAGCTTTCTAACTGTCCTTGCTTTTTTAATAATCCACTTTCCATCCCTTTTAGCCCCTTGATTGCCTGATCTGAAACATTCGGCAAAACTGCTGATTTCTCGGCTCCCTGCAGCATTTTTTCAGAAAGCTGGATCAGCTGGGTGCTCATTTCATTTATCTGTTCTGCCTGCTGTTTCTCATGGGGATCGTTTGTATCGTATTTTGAGGCTAATGCTCCTAGTTTCAATCCAGCTTCCTTTGTATAAGTTCCAAACTGGGAATAACCATCAACGAGGTTGGTTGTTCCTTCCTTTAGCTTCTTCTGGCCATCAATCATTTTGCTTACTCCCTGACTAAGTTCCGCCATTTGCCCTTCAATATTTGGCAGCTGACTATCTCCGGAAGTATTGGCTTGCATCTGTTCCCCAACCTCTACTAATTTCCCTCCCATTTCATTCAGTCCATCTGATATTCCCGCTATACCCTCTTTATATTTAATAGCTTGCTTGGACGACATTTCTTCCACCAATACAACAGGACTCATGACACTATAAACTTCTTCATGTGTATTAAGGAGCGTCTCAAGCCTTTTCAAATGCTCCAGCCTTTCGACAGTAAGCACGTTATGATCATCTGTTGCTTCATATACGATGATGATGGATTCTCCTCCGAACTCTTCCTCAAGCTGTTGGTTACTTTTATAAACCACTGATTCAGTGCTTACCAGTGTCTCATTCCCAGTAGCCATTTGAACATTACTTGCCCCTGCAGCTAAAAGCACAGCAGACATTATCGTTAATAACATTATTTTAACTGGGTGTTTTGACATCAATGAACCAAGTATATTCAGCATATTCCTTCCTCCCTGAAATAATGATTGTAAGTAATTACTAACATAAAGTATAATCTGCCTCCCCCATTATGTAAAGAATAAATTTAAAAAGGAGCCATCCCATATTGGAATGACCCCCCACATAATTATTAAAGCTTGCGTTTAGGAATTTTTCCAATTCCCAGTTCTTTCGCTTCTTGATTCAAGGCTTTAATTAGACTTAATCCCATTAATGCCATAATGATGGAGAATGGCAATGCGGCTACGATCATTGTATTTTGCAATGCCTGCAGCCCGCCAGAGTACAGCAATACTAAAGAAATTGCCGCCAACATGATTCCCCATGTGAATTTAATCCTGTTTCCTGGTGTCAGCGATCCATTGGTGGTCATCATCCCTAAAACAAATGTGCCAGAGTCTGCTGAAGTGATAAAGAATGTACCGATAAGAATCATTGCCAGGATGGACAATAATGAACTTAATGGATAATTGGCAAACACGCCAAAGAGCGCTTCTTCGGTCGCGAGTTCAGAAATATTCGCAACCCCTTCGTGCTCAAGCATGATTGCTGAACCTCCAAAAGCAGAAAACCATAGGAAGCCAATTAAAGAAGGTACTAGCAGTACACCAAATACAAACTCTCTGATCGTACGGCCTTTAGAAACTCGAGCTATAAAAATCCCTACAAATGGTGCCCAGGCAATCCACCATGCCCAATAGAAAATGGTCCAGCCGTTGATCCACGAACGGACTTCTTCATTTAAAGGAGCAATCCTGAAACTCATTGCCGGCAAACTTTGAAGGTATGTACCAATTGTGTTGGTAAAAAGGTTCAGGATAAATTGGGTAGGTCCCAAAAACAGCATAGCCGCGAGCAATACCGCAGCAAGTATCATGTTTACATTACTTAAAATCTTGATACCTTTTCCAAGTCCTGTCCAGGCAGAGATCATGAACAATACTGTTACGATCAGAACAATAAACAATTGAGTTACGAAACCAGTAGGTATTCCAAATAGGTAAGAAAGCCCACCGTTAATTTGTACAGCTCCAAATCCCAAAGTTGTTGCCACACCGACTACAGTCGCGACAACCGAAATCACGTCAATTACTTTTCCTGCTGCTCCATTCGTCTTGTCGCCTAAAATCGGGCTGAGAGTAGCACTAATCAACCCTGGCTTTCCATGCCGGAAATTGAAATAAGCAAGAACTAATGCAACAATTCCATAAATGGCCCAGGCATGGATACCCCAGTGGAAAAACGTGAACCTCATTGAATCACGGATAGCCTGGTCAGATCCAGCCTCCACTCCGGTTGGTGTTGAGACCATATAATGGCTTATTGGTTCAGCAGTGCCCCAGAATACCAGCCCAATCCCCATACCGGCGCTAAAAAGCATCGCATACCAAGTCAGGGTAGTAAACTCTGGACGGTCATCCTGCCGGCCAAGCCTGATCTTTCCCAGAGGACTGATCAAGAAATACAGACAAACAATTACAATTGCAGATACAAGAATTAAATAATACCAGCCAAAAGAATCAGTAATGAATCCCTGGATATTGGCTGTAACTGATTCAAGTTTATCTGGAACAAACACACCGAAAAGAACCATTAGTAACAAAATTCCTGTCGATATGAAAAAAACAGATGAATCCTTTTTCATCAAAAAACTCCCTTCGTTAAACTTTGCACCTTAATACCCTAACACAAATTAGTGTTTTTTTAAAAGATTGTACTCATAACAGAGATAGTATTACCGAATTTGTCAAAAAAAATGAATGTCTAAAATCCTTTTTTTACTGGAACTCACTTTCATGTTCAACTACTAAATTCCTCAATATTCTTCCCAAAGACTCAAGTTTTTCGACTGTAATATCAACACTGCATAATCGTTACCTTATTACCAGTCGATTTCCAATATTATTCTATTAGTCTATTGAATCATTGTCGAACTTTGGTTAAAATTGTAAGAGATGCCCAGCCTGAAGGAGAAATGTTAGGAGACGATATTTTGAATAAAAAGTTGCTTATTAGAACACTATCCATTGGAGGCATTTTCCTGGCGACCTACCTGGGAGCGGAAAATTTACGATCGATTAAAAATCCAACGGCAGAAACACAAGCTGCAGTTGCACCAAAAATCACCCGAACTGAAGCTCATTCCATAACAAAGACCATTGAAGATAAAAAAATTTTTGGGGATTTCTTCAGTACAGAGGAGAAAGAAATGATTGAAGGGGTTCCGCACATCAGTCAGCTCCCCGAATTACAACGAGGCTGTGAAGTAACCAGCTTAACGATGCTTTTGCAGTATGAAGGAATCGCAGCCGATAAAATGAACCTGGCTGAACAGATACATAAAATACCTTTCCGCGACACAAGTTATGTTCGCAGCAATCCTTATGATGGCTTCGTAGGCGATATCTATACCTTCAGCAAGTCGGGATATGGCGTTTACCACCGTCCTGTAGCAAAACTTGCAGAGAATTACCTGCCTGGAAAAGTCAAGGACATTACTGGCCAATCCGTAAATTCAGTTTATGAACTGATTGACACTGGATCGCCAGTGTGGGTCATTACGAATTCAAGCTTTGCGCCGCTTCCCGAATCGGAATTTACTGTTTGGGAGACAAATACCGGAAATGTGAAGATTACTTACAAAGAACACAGTGTTTTGATTGTCGGCTATGACGAGGAGTACATTTACATAAACGACCCCCTTGCCAGCGAGGGTTATAAGGCCGTCCCACGGACACCATTCGAGAATGCCTGGGTCCAGATGGGCAGCCAGGCGATCGGAATTGAAAAATAATAGATTGTTAATATAGGAGTTTCTATCCAGCGTGAGACGATGAAAAAATAGAAAAATCGGCAGGAGCTCTATCCTGCCGACTTTTTATTAAGCATACATCTTGTTTTCTTCCTGTTTGAAAAAACTTTTCATCGCATGGAATACATCAGCTTTCTGCTTGAGGATATAGTAACGGAAGTTATCGTCTTTAATGTTTTTATACGCGGACATTAGGGTCGAGTGGCGATTATACTGATTGACTTCTCCATAACCAAACATATTGGAGACCTTCATCAGCTCTTCTACTAATTTTACACAGCGGGCATTGTCGGAGGTCAGGTTATCACCATCTGAAAAATGGAATGGGTAGATGTTAAACTTGCTTGGATTGTATTTCAGATCAATAAGTTCCAGTGCTTTCCGGTAAGCGGATGAACAAATGGTACCTCCGCTTTCTCCTTTTGAGAAAAAATCTTCCTCGGAGACTACCTTTGCTTCTGTATGATGAGCAATAAATTCGATTTCGACTGTTTCATACTTGGAGCGAAGGAAGCGCGTCATCCAGAAGAAGAAGCTCCTCGCCATATATTTTTCCCACAGTCCCATACTGCCGCTCGTATCCATCATGGCAAGAACAACAGCCTTTGAATCGGGCTTCATGACCTCATTCCACGTCTTGAATTTAAGATCTTCCTTGTAGATTGGGTGGAAGGATGGTTTGCCTGTCATGGCATTCCGTTTGTAAGCTGACATCATGGTCCGCTTTTTGTCAATGTTACCCATCAATCCAGTCTTCCTGATATCGTTGAATTCAATATTTTCAACAAGATGCTCCTGTTCTTCCTTCTTTTTGAGGTTCGGAAGCTCCAGCTCTTTAAATAACGCTTCTTCTATTTCCATCATTGATACTTCTGCTTCGTAATAGTCTTCACCGGCCTGGTCTCCTGCGCCTTGCCCTTTCCCCGGACCTTGCTGCTGCCCGGAGCCATCACGCGCGACGACATCACCTACTTTACTGTCTCCATCCCCCTGGCCGACATGCTTATTTTTATCATAGTTATAACGGATTTTGTACTCATCCAGTGACCTTATAGGAATCTTTACGACATCCCTGCCGTTGGACATGATAATATTCTCTTCAGTAATCAAATCAGGCAAATTGCTCTTAATTGCTTCCTGCACCTTTTCCTGATGGCGCTGTTGGTCATCATGTCCTTTGCGGTGGAGGGACCAATCTTCCTGGGAAATCACAAACTGGTGACTGCTTTCATCGGTCATTTTCAACCCCTCCTTTGAAATTTTCATTTTGACAGTAACACAATTCAGCATACCTTCATACAATATCCCGATGGACTTTTCCCTTATGAGAATTGTAATTACTCTATCTTATGCAAGAAGACAAAATAATTTACAAATAATTTTGACAATTAACCTTTTCTCCTACGGGTGGACAAGCCCATTTTAAAGAAGCAACGGCTTAACTTCAGGATTTAAGATGCCGAATCACGCATTGCCATAAGGGATATAACCCTTAAAAGAAGTGCACAAAAAAATAACCTCTGCATGGTCAGCAAAGGTTATTCCTTTTCATTCTCTTTATCAAATTGGATTGGATCCGGTACTTTATCATACTCTTCTTTCAATACTTCGCCTGTACGGCGGTGTTCCATTTGCTTTCCAAGATTTTCGATTTCTTCCTCATTTCGAGCCATGGAACTATTTTTAGGGACATAGTCTTTTGGCAATTCTTTTTTACTCATGTTGATCACCTCTTGCCTGTACTATTCCCGCTATCAGGATTTTATAAACTAAAAGGACCCGCAATCTGCAGGCCCTCACAATCTATCTATTCAACAGGCTTCCGACATACCGCAGCAATTCATTCGCTGAGGTAGAGTTGTATCCATGCTCATCGATCAATCTTGCGACGACATTATTGATTTTCTTCAGCTGCGTCTCATCAGGAGTCTTTGTTGAAGTCGTAATCTTGACGACATCCTTCAAATCAGCAAACAGCTTTTTCTGGATTGCTTCACGCAAGCGGTCATGCGAATTGTAATCAAACCTCTTGCCTTTTCTCGCGTAGGCAGAAATCCTGATTAAAATCTCTTCGCGGAAGGCTTTCTTGGCGTTTTCGGAAATGCCGATCTGTTCTTCGATAGAGCGCATCAGCTTCTCATCAGGATTGATTTCCTCACCAGTCAGCTGATCACGCATCTTCGCCTTATTACAATAAGCTTCAACATTATCAAGGTAATTATCCATAAGGGTTTTAGCTGACTCTTCATAAGAGTAAACGAATGCCTTTTGTACTTCTTTCTTGGCGATATCGTCATACTCCTTCCGGGCAAGAGATATATAGTTCAGGTAGCGCTCCCTTGTTTCAGCCGTAATCGATGGATGCTGGTCAAGACCTTCCTTAAGTGATCTCAGGACGTCTAAAGCATTAATTGTTTTGACTTCTTTCCTGATGATTGTAGAAGAAATACGGTTGATGACATAACGAGGGTCAATTCCGCTCATTCCCTCATCCTGATGCTCTTTTTTCAATTCCTCAACATCAGCTCTGTTGTACCCTTCGACACTTTCTCCATCATAAAGCCTCATCTTCTTGATCAGGTCGATGTCGCCCTTTTTTGGATCCTTAAGGCGCGTAAGAATCGTGAACATCGCAGCCACCCTCAGAGTATGCGGCGCGATATGGACATCATTTACATCACTTTCTCTGATCATCTTGTCATAGATCTTCTCTTCTTCGGTCACTTTTAAGTTATATGGAATCGGCATCACAATGATACGTGAATGCAAGGCTTCATTCTTCTTGTTGGAAATGAAAGAACGGTATTCCGTTTCATTCGTATGCGCGACAATCAATTCATCCGCGCTAATCAATGCGAATCTTCCCGCTTTAAAATTGCCTTCCTGCGTCAGGCTCAGCAAGTGCCAGAGGAATTTCTCATCACACTTAAGCATTTCCTGGAACTCCATCATCCCGCGGTTCGCCTTATTTAATTCCCCATCAAAACGGTAGGCTCGCGGATCGGACTCAGATCCATATTCCGCGATGGTCGAGAAGTCAATGCTGCCAGTCAAATCCGCAATATCCTGGGATTTGGGATCAGATGGACTGAATGTGCCGATTCCCGTCCGCTTATCCTCGGAGAAGAAGATTCGCTCTACGATGACATCTTCAATCCTGCCGCCATACTCTTGTTCAAGCCTCATCATATTAAGCGGTGAGAGATTGCCTTCAATTCTGATGCCATACTCATCATAAAAATCCTTGCGCAAATGATGCGGAATCATATGCAGCGGGTCTTCATGCATAGGGCAGCCTTTGATTGCATATATTGCTCCCCTGTCTGTATGCGAATACGCCTCAAGCCCCCTTTTCAGCATGGTGACGAGTGTTGATTTACCTCCACTTACAGGTCCCATCAACAGTAAAATCCTCTTTCTGACATCAAGCCTTTTCGCAGCCGGATGAAAATACTCCTCGACAAGCCTTTCCAGCGCCTCTTCAAGGCCGAATAACTGTGAATTGAAGAAGGAATAGCGCTTCTTGCCTTTCTCTTTTTCAATTCCTGCATCCTTGATCATATTATATACACGCGAATGTGCCGATTGAGCTACCCACGGCTGTTCCTTAACAATTTCAAGATACTCCCTGAACGTCCCTTCCCATTTAAGCTTCTCTTCACCCTGGCGATACATCTCAATCTTTTTTAAAATATCCATATGGACCTCCCCATCTAGCGTTATCAAGAGACGATTAATAAATTCTATGCAGCAAACAATTTGAACATGCGTAAACGTTCTGCAAGGAGGATTGTCCTTTTTTACCTCCTAAAGGAAAAAATAAGCCCATCCTTCACAGTTGCAGCATAATAGGATATAATGATTTCTATATGAACAAAACGATAAAAAGGGAGGCTTACATACATGAAACTAATCCTAATTATAGGCGTAAGTATTGCATTTCTAGCTGCTATTTTCACAGGCGGTTACGATGATAAGCCGGGAGTCAACAAAAAATAAAAAGCTGCCGATTGGCAGCTTTTTTACTTTTCTATGATTATTTTTTATTCAAATTCTGTTTTTCCACAAACTCCTTCATGTACATCCTTGATTTTCGCCCAAGCATTTTTGCCATCTGTTCCGTCCAGGTGTCCTCACGTTTTCCTCCGGTTCTTTCCCGGTAGTATTCTGAAGTAGTGGTATTATAGTCGCGGAGCTGCTTTTCAAACACACCCCTGTCCTGTTGGTACTCATTTTCCATATACACATGCTCGAGAGGCAGACGCGGCTTTACGTCCGTGTCCTGGTCAGGATATCCTACTGCCATGCCAAACAGCGGGATAACATGTTCTGGTGTCTTCAGAACCTCCTTTACTGCCTCGAGATCGTTCCGTATTCCTCCTATATAGCAAATCCCCAGTCCCATGGATTCGGCCGCAATGGCGGCATTCTGGGCTGCCAGAGCCGCATCGATCAAGGCAACCATGAATTTCTCTGTACTCTCAATCGAATCATCAAGATCTGACTCTTCCATCTCTGATATGACCTTATGTCGATGAAGATCTGCACAAAATACAAAAAAATGGCCACTATTCGCCACATAAGCCTGATTACCAGCCAACTCTGCAAGCTTGGTCTTTTTATCCTGATCTGTTATACCGATTATTGAATACGCCTGTATAAAGCTCGAAGTTGATGCTGCCTGAGCACTTTTCACGATTGCTTCAATTTGTTCTCGATCCAGCGGTGTATCCGTAAAACGCCTGATCGAACGATGCTGTAAGAGAGTCTCGATTACCTGGTTCATTTAAATAACAACTCCTTCTGGAATATATATAGCCTGGATAAGTAACATTTTAATTCACTGCAAAGTACCAGTCGTCTTCAAAATCCCAGCTGGCACTTAGGCATGCCAAAAAGGAGACCTGGTCAGGCCTCCTAGTATTTACGCAAGTCTCGATAATCCTGCTGCCTAAGCGCTTCATAAATCAAAATAGCGGCTGTGTTAGACAGATTTAATGAACGGATATTTTCATTCATAGGCAGCCTCAGGCATGTCTCCATATTGTTTTCGATCACATCTTTAGGAAGTCCTGTCGTCTCTCTGCCAAAAATAAAAAAGAAATCCTTTTCGGCTGCACTATAATCAAAATCGGAATGCGCCTTTTTGCCAAATTTGGTCACATAAAAGAATTCTCCGCCCTCGTTCTGTTGATAAAAATCCTCAAGCGAATCATAATAGTGAATCTTCACATGCTCCCAGTAATCCAAACCCGCCCTCTTCAACATCTTGTCATCCGTTGAAAATCCCAACGGCCTGATTAAGTGAAGCTCGGTATCGGTACCAGCACATGTGCGAGCAATATTGCCAGTGTTTGCTGGTATGAGCGGCTGGTATAATACTACATGCAATGCCATGACTTTCACCTCTGTTAAAAACTAAAGCTATTATACCACTTCACTCCTTCTCAGCAAAAGAAATGGCGCCGTACTATTGTCATTAAGCCATCAAATATCGTCGTAATCATCCGTAATCGTAAAAAACTTGTATTTAATATTCGGGGTATAAGCGGTCGAATCCTCATAAGCCCAATATCGCATCCTGCTGTTATACGTATGAGCATTGACTAGCGGCATGCCATCCGCATCGTGTCCCGTAACAATTGTAGTATGGTCGAAACGTCCATCTCCCTCAAAATCATAGCAGATGACATCACCAAGCTTTAGTTTTTCAGCACTGTTTACTTCTCTCCCCCTTAAGCCCAGCTTGGACCCTGGGATGTACCAGCGCATCGCATTGGCTACCGACCAGCTGAAGCTCCAATTATCATTCTGCATCCACCAGCCATTGCTGCGGTTTGGATACCCGCGCATCGGTCCTCCGCCCTGATGCAGGCATTGTGAGATATAGTTGGTACAATCAACCTCGAACTTCTTATATGCAGGGTTGTAGTCATTCCACCATCTTTCTGCATACTGGACGGCCTTCAGCCTGTCGTATCTGAAGCCCTTCCTCTCCTGGTCTCCCTCCTGCTGCGCAAAAGCAGGCAACGCTTCATCGCTGCCGTTAGACTCCCTGATCTCATTTAGCTTTTCATCCTTTACCAGAACACCCTTGTAAAATTCCGCCTGCCTCTTCTCCACTTCCTCCTCCATGTAAAATAGACCCCGCTGCTTAATCAAATACTGAAAATGAACCTCATATAAAATCGAGGCATTCTCCTTATTTTCAAATTTCTCTTCAACCCTGCCATTTGCCTTTGCTTTTACAATTTCAGCAGATCTGCTGGCAAAACTCTGCTTTTTCTGCTCTATACTGGGGCACTCGTGCAATTGATTTCTCGGCATGGAAACACATTGAAGGACACGCTGTTCCAACAGTTCCTGCAGTTGCTCACGCATGTTCATCTCTCCCTTCACCATTCATATTTATGAAGTGTTCCAGGATTTCACGCATAAAAAAAGATGGATTTTCTAAAAATCCATCCTTCTCACAAAGTTATATTCGACTCTGAGTTGCCCTTGAAAAATTCCATTCCCTTGCTGATCTCATTTAATACTTCCTCATCCTTCTCTACAACAGAAGCATGTTTCAATGCGTCCAAAGCATCACGGCCGCCGATTTTGCCAAGGGCCCATGCTGCTGTTCCCCTGAGCACAGGCCTAGGGTCATCCTTCAACACCATAATCAGCTCTGGTATTGCAGTATCATCCTTATAATGCGCAAGAGCAATGATCGCATTGCGCTGAATAGGCTTCTTGCCCCTCCACGAACCGGATACATGCCCGAACTTTTCTTTAAAATCACGGTTGCTCATGGTCAGTAGAGGTTTCAGGAGCGGCTTCGCAATCTCAGGATCAGGTTCCATTTCTTGATGAAAGTGAAAATCCTTCCCTTTATTCTCGGGACAAACTGTCTGGCAAGTATCACAGCCATATAAGCGGTTACCAAGCTTTTCACGGAACTCGTCTGCCAAAAAGCCCTTAGTCTGAGTCACGAAGGCAATGCATTTTTGCGCATCTAACTGGCCGCCCTGCACGAGAGCTCCTGTCGGACAGATTTCCACACATTTATTGCAGCTGCCACAACGATCCTCCATCGGCGTATCGGGTTCAAATGGAAGATTTGTGATCATCTCACCCAAATAAACATATGATCCAAACTCTGGTGTGATGATGGAACAGTTCTTTCCACTCCAGCCTATCCCCGCCCGTTCGGCAACAGCCCTGTCCACAAGTTCGCCCGTATCGACCATCGACTTAAACCTCGCATCAGGTACCCTCGATACAATGTATTCCTCCAGTTTTTTCAGCCTGTCCCTTAGGACCACGTGGTAATCCGTCCCCCAGGATGCACGGCAGAAGACTCCACGCCGCTCTCCCTTCTTGCTGACAACTTTCGTCTTCATCTTTGAAGGATAAGCTAGTGCAATCGAGATGATTGTCTTAGGACGGTCAAAAATCAGGGAAGGCTCAGTTCTCTTCTCAATATCCTTTTCCTCGAACCCGGATTGATATTGTAATTCCTGCTGCCTGTATAACCTGACCTTCATCTCTTCAAAAGCTGAAGGAGCTGCAAAACCAATTTTATCGATGCCAATCGTTTTGCTGTATTCAATAATATCTTTTTTCAGGCTAGCTGTATCCATTGATGTTTCCTCCTTTCAATTTTGTTATCTATATTGAATTCCTAAATTTAAAAGCAAATTACTTTTATGATAAACTATTTTAAAGCCAATTTGGAGGTGGAATCAATGGAAATTCAAGTTTCCAGTGCATTATGTGATCTTATTCCCGGATTCTCAGTCGGGATTATCGAGTATAAAGAAATACAGGTAGGCGAGTCTCCGCAAATGTTAAAAGGCAGATTGCAGCTTTTCCAGGAGTCAATTTACTTCGACCTTCTGGAAAAAAACGTAACGGATCTTGAAGGCATAAAAGAGTGGCGGTCAATATTCAAAACTACAGGGAAGGACCCAAACCGGTACAGACACTCAGCAGAAGCTCTCTACCGCCGGATCGCAAAGCAGAATTACCTTCAACCCATACATAGTGCGATAGATTTAAATAATTTCTTCTCGCTTGAATATCAAATCCCAATTGGCGTTTATGACAGTGATAAGCTAGTGGGGGATGTAACCATTAAAATTGGAGAAGAAAACGAAGAGTACACTGGTTTAAATGGCAGAGCCAATAACCTGGCAAACCTAATTATCTCTGCTGATGAACAAGGACCATTCGGCAGCCCATTTGTCGATTCAGAAAGGACTGCCGTAACAGAAAAAACTACTAATGCACTGCAGATTGTTTATCTAAGGCCATCATCTTCACCTGAAGGGAAGCAAAAAATGACCGAGTCACTTATGAACATGTTTACCCAAATCCATGGCGGAGCTGGCACATATAAAATTTCGGGATGCTAAGGCATCCTTTTTCTTCTCGCGGAAGATTTAAAGAAATGAAAAGAAAAGGCTTTGCTATCATTTCTTGTAATTTTCAAGTAGGTATGAGCATTCTTAAGCGGAGAAATTCCGGCTATTGTATATGGCGAAAGCTTATGAAGCGGAATAAGCGGAGGTATTCCGGTTAACTGCTATAAATAAGACAAAATACAACGATTTGGATGAAATAAACGGAAAAGTTCCTCTTATTTTTAAGAAAATAAGGGTCATTTCCAATTTAAGCGGATATTTTCCGTTTATTTTTCAAACACTGTGAAACCAACTTTCAGTTTTTAACAAAGACAAAGAAAAGAAAAAACGCAGTATATCGTTTTCTGGAAACGACATACTGCGTTAGTCACGTATGTATGGAGCGGGTGAAGGGAATCGAACCCTCATCATCAGCTTGGAAGGCTGAGGTTTTACCACTAAACTACACCCGCATACATATCTTTATGAAATAAAGAAAACAGGAAATCCTGTTTATAATAAAAGTGGTACCGGTGGTCGGGGTCGAACCGACACTCCAGAAGGAACACGATTTTGAGTCGTGCGCGTCTGCCAATTCCGCCACACCGGCATATTAAAATGTCTTGCTTTCTTGCTGCCACTAATGAGTTAGTGGAGGCGGCAACCGGATTTGAACCGGTGAATAAAGGTTTTGCAGACCTTTGCCTTACCACTTGGCTATGCCGCCATATATTTTTGGAGCGGAAGACGGGATTCGAACCCGCGACCCCAACCTTGGCAAGGTTGTATTCTACCACTGAACTACTTCCGCAAAAAATGGCTGGGCTAGCTGGATTCGAACCAACGCATGTCGCAGTCAAAGTGCGATGCCTTACCGCTTGGCTATAGCCCAATATATTGTATGCTCTTATTATTACATTTGTGAATTATAATGGGGCGACTGATGGGAATCGAACCCACGAATGCCTGAACCACAATCAGGTGCGTTAACCACTTCGCCACAATCGCCATTATAAAATTGGCAGGGGTAGTAGGAATCGAACCCACACCAAAGGTTTTGGAGACCTTCGTTCTACCTTTAAACTATACCCCTATATTAAGTGGTGGAGGGGGACGGATTCGAACCGCCGAACCCTGAGGGAGCGGATTTACAGTCCGCCGCGTTTAGCCACTTCGCTACCCCTCCACTATAACATCTTTTTTGATGTTAAAAAACCCATTTTATCAAATTCCCTGAATAGCCAGGTATTGTATATATGGTGGCTCAGGACGGAATCGAACCGCCGACACAAGGATTTTCAGTCCTTTGCTCTACCGACTGAGCTACTGAGCCACTATAACTTTGCCACTTTTAATAAAAATGGCGGTCCCGACCGGGATCGAACCGGCGATCTCCTGCGTGACAGGCAGGCATGTTAACCGCTACACCACGGGACCAGATTGCGGGGGCAGGATTTGAACCTGCGACCTTCGGGTTATGAGCCCGACGAGCTACCGGACTGCTCCACCCCGCGACGGTAATAAAGAATATCATTTTGTTCATGCTCCTTGAGAGCAATGACTGTCCCGATCTCAGGAAGCCTATTCAAGCTGCTGCTCGATCGGTACAACTCGCAGTTCATACAGTGAAGTAACGCTTGTTGCTCCACCCCGCGACGGTAATAATTGAAGATTATTTTTACTTCGTAAAAAATCATGGTGGAGGATGACGGGATCGAACCGCCGACCCTCTGCTTGTAAGGCAGATGCTCTCCCAGCTGAGCTAATCCTCCGTAATATGTTCGCTGATACTTTTCAAAGGATAATTTTTTCGCTTAGGCGAAAAAATTCTGGTGACCCCTACGGGATTCGAACCCGTGTTACCGCCGTGAAAGGGCGGTGTCTTAACCGCTTGACCAAGGGGCCAGATATAAAGTTTCTATGGCGGAGAGCAAGGGATTCGAACCCTTGAGACAGCGTTGACCGTCTACACGATTTCCAATCGTGCTCCTTCGACCTCTCGGACAGCTCTCCAAATTGGCTCCGCAGGTAGGATTCGAACCTACGACCGCTCGGTTAACAGCCGAGTGCTCTACCACTGAGCTACTGCGGAATAATGATTATTTCTCCGACTTGGATACGCGATCCACATCTTTGAAGATTGGATGAAAATGCATCCTGCCTGGCGGCGTCCTACTCTCACAGGGGGAAACCCCCAACTACCATCGGCGCTGAGAAGCTTAACTTCCGTGTTCGGTATGGGAACGGGTGTGACCTTCTCGCCATCGCCACCAGACATTTTTTTAAAGACAATATCTATTATACTGTCTTTTATGCATTTTGCAAGAGAAAATTTAAGAAAGTTTTTCACTTAATGAAAAGCTTTTATTCCCTCAAAACTAGATAATGTGTAAGAAGAATTCAAGAGAAACGAGTAATCTATTTTGGTT
>NZ_JAGGQQ010000011.1 GCF_018613195.1 Bacillus sp. ISL-45 | reverse complement strand
TAGTGAATTAGAAAAGCGGAAGCGCCTCGGTCAGCCCCGAAAAGCGCTGGAGGGCCTGACAGTGAAGTCGTTCTTTGACTTCATTGGCAGGGCCGAACTCGAAAAGTATAGCCGACTGCTTAGAAACGCAGAAACTGGAGACTCCGACCCTGCCGGCGGAGTTGAAGTTTCGGAGTTTCTAGGAGGCGACACTAGACAATTCGAAAAGCGGAGGCGACTGCCCAACTCCGACAAGCGTTGGAGGGCCTGACAGTGAAGTCGCTCTTTGACTTCATTGGCAGGACCGAAACGTCTCGAGGAGTTAGGAGCCGCAGCTAGACAAGCGACTCGAGGGGCTAGGCGCTGGAGCTGGATTAAGAAAACTTCAGAGAGTTATCCACTACTCAATAACTTTTATAAATTCCTTAACCATAAAAAATCCCGGCCAGAAGAGACCGGGAATGATTTCTATCCTTGTTTTCCTATTTGAGTTGCCTGGTCCAGCAGATGGCGGTCCGCTTCCCTATCAATTTTCATATAGATATAGAATAGTAAAAATACAGCGCCAGATACCAATCTTAAGACTGCCGCAAGATTCATGGCCGTATCAATTGAACTTAATTGAAGCAGGTAAACCCCAACCTGCGGTGCAATAAAACCAATTATCGCTAACAGGATATTGTATTGTGCGATAAAGCTTCCCCGATTCTCCTCCTTCGTCACTTCCAGCAGCTGATTAAATAACAAAAGCACGGTTCCCGAAACAAACAGACCAGAAGTAAAGTTGACGAAGGTCAGGTAATACATATTTGTTGAGAGTATCGTTAGGAATGGGGCCGATGCCATTCCTACCGCTGTAATCGCCAGCATTTTTGCATTGCTGTGCTTGTCAGCCATCCTTCCCCACCACTTAAAACTGATGATCTGGCCAACTTGATTCGCCACAGTTATGATGCTGATCCAGAACCCAGTCATATGAGCGACTTTGATGTTGTAAATATTAAACAAAGGCCAGGCCAGCTGCCAGGCAAAGTTGAAGAACAAGCCGCAGATCAAGAAATAAATGAATGGTTTATGTTTATAAGCATCCCAGCCAAAATTAAATCGTTTCTTATCTCTAACAATTTCTTTCTTCTGTTCTATATGTCTATTTAAATACACTACTTCTACTATCCCAAAGAGGAATGCGAGAATGAAGAGGATTTGATATGGCAGTGGATCCGACTTATCAAACCATTGCAGCCCTACTCCAATCATCAATGTCGTAAACATACCAGCAATGGTCAGTATCCTGTTCCTCTCACTAAAAAAACTGCTCCTGCGGCTGTCTGAAATAAGGTCTCCGATAAATGACTGCCAGCTAAGCATCGCGAAGGAACCGGGAAGATTCATAAGGCCAATCAGTAATACAAATGTCCAGGCCCTGTATTCTTCCGGCAGGTAAATGACCAAAAACATTCCTGGCAAAAATAAACGAGTAAACAAAATCGAGGTACCAGTAAACCTCTTTTTTTCTCTCAGCCTGCCCATGATTACGGTAGCAAGGATCATAGCGAACATGCCAACTATTTGAGGCAGAGAACTGATTAACCCAACCTGATAATTCGTGGCACCAAGAACACTAATTGCAAATAATGCGAAGTAGTTATTGCTCATACTTGTGACAATTGTTGAAGCGACACCATTTATAATGCTATTCTTTTCATTCCTCTTAGTTATTTGTGAAGGACTTTCCATACATTCCTCTTCTTTCGAATCATTCAAATTATTTTGGATATCGAAATATCCACCTAATTTTACTCCTTCTGGTTTTTCCTGACAATATGTTTTTCTTTTACAAAATAAACAAAGAATCTTCTGGAAATTCATGTTTGCTTTCAATTCTTCTTTTGAGTTGTTAACTCTGAATTACTCCACAAAAAAAAGGAGCACATGGCCCCTTTGCACTCAATTATACATTCTTTAGAACTAAGTTCAATCTATTGTTCCGTTCGCTTCTTTCTTCCTCTGTCGCAAGGTCATACTTCTTTAACAAATGAAATACCTCGTTCAAGATGTCCTGGGTATGTTCTTCCTCAAAAAATCGGTTGAACAATGGATGCATGTCCTGTGGAAGGAATTCCTTTTGTGATTGATATTTTTCCTGGACATCCGTTTTGCTGTGGTCAATATTGCATTCTCCCATAAATGATCCCTCCTAGTATATATACCATTAGAATACCAGACTCTCTTCGTTTTACCCAAAATTTTTATTCCGGCCATTTCCTGTCTAATGGAAGTTTTATGGCCTCGAATTCAAGGTCTTTTACTAACCGAAATGTATAGTGAGGTAGAGCATTGAAATCAAGCCGAGGATAAATGAATACGTTGGAAATTTCACATGATGATCTTCCTGGCTTTCCGGGATCAGTTCTTTGTATATGACGAAGAGCATTGCCCCCGCGGCAAAACTCAATCCATAGGGTACAAGACCTTCCACTTCAGAAGCGAGGAAATATCCAATTGCTGCCGTTACTATTTCTACAGCTCCCGTAAAGGTAGCAATCAAAAGGGCCTTCATCCTAGACATTTTCTGATGGATTAAATAAAGTCCAACGAGAAATCCTTCAGGTGCATTTTGCAGGCCGATTGCAAAGGCAATGATTGAACCAAGATTTTCTTCCCCGGTACCGTAACTAACTCCGACTGAAAGCCCCTCGGGCAAATTATGCAGTGTTATTGCTGTAATGATGACTAATGTTTTTCGATTAACACCTGATAAAAATTTAAAGTCACTTGTGTCCAGATCTTCCGTCTTCGAATTAATAAAATTTAATACAAATGTCCCTAATAACATACCGATGGATAATACCCAGATATTTGATGATTTCAAAGATTCTGGTATCAAACTGAAGGTTGTGGCCGCCATCATTATCCCCGAAGCATAACCAAGGAGTAATGATTTTAACCTTGATGAGACATTATTTAGAAACAAAACTGGAAGTGCTCCGATTCCTGTTGCCATTGCAGAGATGACAATCCCTAAAAATGCTTCTGCCATAACTTTTTCCAATGCCTCCTAATTTACAAAAGTAAAATACTTTTCCCTTAAATCAGGAAGTTACACTTGGAAAAAATTTATCAATGTCGTTCATGGTGCAACCAATTCAACCTTCATGCGATCAGGTCCTTCAAAAAATACTGCATAGTGATCTGTTCCCCCTGCAAAAGGGTGTCTATCTTGATAAAGGATGGTAAGATCTCTTTCCTTAAGTTTTGCCGTCATTTGATCCACCTGTTCTCGTGATTCTGCATAAAAAGCAAGGTGATTCAAACCCACGCGGGATCGGTGATATCCAGATTTAATAAACTTTTCTTCGGCTTGTACAAAAACTATATAGGTCGTATTAAACTTCCAACTTATGCCCCTATCCCATTCCTGATAGACTTCATATTTCAACTCACTTAGAAACCAGCCCCAAAATTCACTGGCTTTATTTAGATCTGTTACATTGATTTCAACATGGTGCAGCATCTCAAACATCCTCCTGGCAAAACCTTGTTTTGTATTTTGAACCCTGCAATTGGAAAGACTATGACAAAATAAAAAAGGAAGTCATGTTATGTTTCTTGCTATTACTGTGGCGGTGGTTCTGATACTTGCTTATTTTTTGGTTGACTGGAAACGATGGGAGAATTTCTATCCAACGATTCAATTTTATATAATATGTAATTTAATGTATAACTTTATATTCTTCAATCATACGTTATGGGCTTATAAGCCAAAATCACCTTGGCTGAATCATACATTCATTGAGTTGGCATTTAGTTTGATCATCATCCCCATCGTGTTAATGATCTATCTAAAACATATCCCAAAAAAGTTTAAAAATACTCTATCCTATCTAGCTGCATGGGTAACTATATTTACTGTTGTTGAATACTTTTTCCAAAGGACTGGAATGTTTATTTATGAAAATGGATGGGGAATAATTAATTCGGCTCTCTTCAATGTCATTATGTTTTCTGTTCTCGGTATCCACTATAAACGGCCTTTATATGGCATATTGCTTTCTATTCCCATTATAGCAATACTGCTTTTTTTCCATCATCCTTCATTCGGTGACTTGAAGTAACCTTCCTGTCTCTGCCAATTAATATGCTCATGGCTTCTGCTTTGATTCCTGGACATCATTGCTAATATAATAGAAAGAGGTTATTAACATCTTTGACGATTGCTTGCTTTGTCTAATAAGCAATCATAATAAAATGGCCTAGATTACAGTTTTCCGGGAGAATTTATGATACGTACAATTTCTGTTAGTCCTTCAGGGGACATCCAAACTGGTCTAAGCATCGACGCATTGCTATCAGACACTAATCATTGGTATTGGATCGATTTCAGTGAACCTACTGATGAAGAAATCCGATTATTGAACGCGCCATTACAGTTTCACCCTTTATCCATTGAAGATTGTATCCATACACTTCAAAGACCTAAGCTCGATTATTATGATGATTATCATTTTTTTGTTTTTCAGGCATTGAACGGGGAGTCTATGCAAAAAGAAGAGGTTGATTTATTCCTTGGACAGAACTACATTGTTACATACCATAGCGTCCGCACAAGTGAAGTAGAAGATGTCTGGAAGAGATTAGAGTTTGCAAAGGCACCTGGTGAATGGAACCCATCGATTGTTCTCTATCATGTTTTGGATAAGATAGTCGATAATTATTTTCCTCATGTATATCGAATAGAGGATTTATTGAATGATATTGATGAGAATTCAGCCGACCGGTCAATGGAGGAACTTCTTGAAGACTTATTTGATACTAGACATGAACTGCTCTCATTAAGGCATACCATCACTCCAATGAGGGATTTGGTATACAGGATGATTAATTCTCATCGTCTATCAGGAGTGCTTGAACAAAAAGAATATTTCGCCGATATTCATGACCATTTATTGAGACTGGCAGAAAAGGTGGAAGCAAGCCGTGAACTGACAACAGATATGCGGGACAGCTACTTGTCAATCAATTCACATGAAACCAATAGGGTAATGAAAGTGCTGACTGTGATTACAACCATTTTCATGCCCCTCACCTTCATAGCGGGAATCTACGGGATGAATTTTGAGAATATGCCGGAACTCTCCTGGCAATTTGGATACTTTGGAGCATTGTTTGCCATGTTTGTCATTGGAATGACCATGTTCTTCTGGTTCAGGAAAAAGGGCTGGTTTAAATAAAGGGCTCTTTTCTCAAACTTTGTTGCTATTGACTACAAAATAGGATTGAATGACCTATGTTTCTTCACAAAATAAAAGCATCTTATGAGAAAAGAGCTTGCACACTTAATACCGACCTACAAAATGGTTTTTTATCACGTTAAAATCGGCTTTAGGATTTTAGCAGGCTCTTCACGAAAACAGCCAAATAATGCAAAAACCATTGAAGCCACAGCACAGGCTTCAATGGTTTTTTTCGTTCTGCTTTTCATCGTCCTGCTGCAGGTTTATAAAATCCTCGATCAGGCATTTACTGCTTACCATGATTCCTGATAAGAAAAATGTAAGTGTAACCGTGAACGGAAAATAATAATACGATAACAGCGAAGTGGCTATCGTCCATACGAGCCAGAGATATTTTTCATGATATTCAGCCATTGACTTCTTCCGCCTCCCAGTAAAGCTGGCTGATCGCATCTGCTAACGCTTCTATTGTATTCTTCAATTCCCTCATATTGTTGTCAACACCGCCAACCTCTACTACCAGTGTGTTTGCATGCAGATCCTGATTGTATATTCCATCTACGCCGATTCCCTTTTTGGGTAATACTCCCTTGCTGATGCCTGGATAATTCTTATTAAGGATTTTATGAAGGTCGTTTGCGAACTTCAGGTTCTTCTGAAAGTTCTTATTTTCCTCGCCTATTACAAAAACTAATCTGGCATAAGGCTCATTATTGATCGTTGTTGTGGTCGAATCCTTCCTTACAGAGTCTCGGTGAAGATCAATAAAATATTCTAATTTCTTATTGCCAGCCATTGCCTCTTGAACCAATGACCGAGAAACTTCGTATGACTTATGTGTCAGCCATCCTTTTTTATCCAGCTCCTGGCCTATATTGGTCTTATCTACGCTTGCTCCAATCCCTCGCTTCTCCAATTCCGTTCCGAGCAAATCACCAACAATGGTGATATTCGTCTTTCCATCAACAGCTTCATTTTCATTCTCTGCCCCTTCCAGTCCAAGCAATGGCAGGTAGGATTCCCAACTATGAGTATGATAAATGAATACCGATTTTTCTGTTGGTGATGAACCGGTATATATTTTCCCGCTGTTCAGCTCCTTCAATTCATTCGCTGCCATATTCCTTTCCTGCAGCAGAACCTCCATTGGAGGAGCAGATTCGATTGGGATATCCGTAAAATCAACACCTTCATCGGCAATTAGAAAGTTTGAATCAAATGCCATAAACCCTGGGATTCCAGTCCTGACCAGACTCCTAAGATCATTCATCTCAATGTTTGTAAGCAATTTGAATCCAGTAGAAAATATGGGTAAATCAGCATTGGACCCTGTCAATGCATGTCCAATCAATGGGTTCTCATAACTTATGATCCTCAGGAAAACTTCTGCTCCAATATCTCCGTTTACTTTGAATTTAAAAATGCTGATGTTCGAAGAAGAAATGAAACCGGCTATTAGAAAAAAACTGAATGTGCAAACAATAATAATTAAAGTTGAAACCATTTTTCTATAAAGATTGACCCATATTCCAGCCATTCAATCACCCTTTTGCATGTGATACCAATTTGCAAGTACACTCTCTGTTAATCCATAGATATGTACAAATGAAGATTTTAGACTAAGGCTCTTTCTCAAATTTTGTCGCTAGCGACTAAAAAATAGCATTGAATGACCAATTTTTACGAAAAGCCTAGACTAAAAAACGCCTGGACAGATGTCCAGACGCTCAGTTAGAAATATTTCTTTTTCCAAAAAACAAATGCGGTTAATCCGGCTAATAAGACGGCCATACTGATTGCCAGGATAAACGCATACGGATTGTGTTGAAATGGAAGATCAACGTTCATGCCGTAGAAGCTTGCTACCATAGTCGGAAACGATAGAATAATAGTAATGGATGTAAGAAACTTCATTACCATATTAAGATTATTTGAAATAATAGAGGCGAATGCATCCATCATTCCGCTTAAAATGGAGCTGTATGTCTCAGCCATTTCAATGGCCTGAGTATTCTCAATGATGACATCCTCCAGCAAATCTTTATCCTCTTCA
This sequence comes from Bacillus sp. ISL-45, assembly GCF_018613195.1. Classification (GTDB taxonomy): domain Bacteria; phylum Bacillota; class Bacilli; order Bacillales; family Cytobacillaceae; genus Mesobacillus. The sequence continues at coordinate 349,207 of NZ_JAGGQQ010000011.1, read as the reverse complement.
TACATTTTCAAATAATTGAAGCGCATGATTTTGGCAAGCACGACTTTATTGGATTTAAGTGATGTGGTAAAGTAAACCAAGCTTTTCTCTAATGCGAGAAATGCATACAATTCCTTATTTTTCATAGATTGATGCAGCTCGCGCTCAATCTCATTTGTCTTTTTATTGATTTGTTTCAGGTATCGCAAATAATAAATTGAAATCACATAAAGGATTTGCAGGGCAAATCTCGTTTTCTTAAAAGTATAAAATTCCTTTACTCTGTTTGTCTTGAATTCATTCAATACAGGTGTCTCTTTTAGAGAAACAGTTATGATACAATTCGGTGTTTGAATGATTCCAACTGGAATGGTTTCATAGATCGGGAAGCCAGATTCATCGTGAGTGATGTATGGATAGTCAACAATTATATAGACAATTCCGTCTTCCTTTTCAATTCTTGGCCGCTCTTCATCATCAAGGGCATCCTTTATAAAATCAACTGCGACTCCTGTTTCATTCGCCACTTTGATGATTTCATCTTCAGAAGGGTGTACCATATTAACCCAACAGCCTTTTATAATTTCTTCAACACGTGTTAAATGTCTTTCTTCACTGCTTTTATAGATTTCAAGCATTCGATCAACCTCCTCTTCAATTATTGAGGAAGCCAACTACCCTTTTTCAGAGTTGATAGTCTTGCAGCATTCAATTGTATCAAATCTAATAGATGATCGACTTCCCCGCACCTTTCGGGATCAGGTTCTTTTGAATAACCCAAAGATACCAACTCCTTTCTTTTTTCGCCTCTTACATCTTACTCCTGACAGGGTAAAACTACAATGAGAACTTTAAATGAAAAATTAAATTTTGATAAAATAATTGACATAATACCCAATAGGGTATATAGTAATAACATAACAAATACCTGCTAGGGTATAAAATAGGAGGAAGATTTGATATGTTAAATAAAATGACAAAATCATTCATTGCTTTTGCAATGGTTTTATCTTTACTTGCTGTTGGTATTCCAAAGCAAAAAGCTGAGGCTGCAACTACAGCCGCTGATGTTCTGGTAACTGTAGGGCAGATGGGTGCTGATTCTTATTCACAAACATTGGACGGAGTTCTTTATACAGTTGACCAGATTGGCTTCATGGCTGACAGGATCCTTTGGACTCAAGAACAAATTGCCTTTATGGCCAACAGGATTGTATACGTAACAGAGTTTTCTCAGAATAACACTGTTAAAGTGATCTATATGGCAACAGCTTTATGGCCAACTGGAACAGAGGATGGCGGATACACTTATAAGGTATCTCTTATGCCGGTTGCGATGCTCCCAGCTGGTTGGTAAATAGTAATGTAAAAAGGCGAATCATAGGTTCGCCTTTTTATTTTTAACTAAAAACCTTCTTGTACAGCTTTCCGTCATTGATAAGAGGCAACGCCAAATCATCACTTGTTCTGCTGATATTCCTGTCTTCCAAAGTTACTGTATTTTTTTCGCATTTTTCATGACTAGCCTACAGTATTCCTACCCTTACATCCCGAGCATTAAAAATGTTTTTTTCCGTAACATTAACAATATATCGTCGATTGAATATTGGGTTTTGCGTAAGTACTCCACATTTTACTGTCCCTCATGAATCACCGTGATTGGTTCATAGGAATAAACAGCGCCACAAACAACATCTATGGGAGAATTGTGACCTCCCTGCCTAAGAGTACCAACATTTCTTCTAATAGTTTCATTTGTTGCCCCAATTGATTAGACTACATTAATTCGTTTTGATGTATTTTTACCATTTATGCCCACAACTCCACGTTTAGAGGAATACATAACATTTCATTATTTCCTTTCCCCTTTAATTGAGTAACTGAGCGAATTTCTGCTCACTGACATATCAGGCAACCATAACTCATAGTGTCTCCTGCCTCCATAGAAATGGCTGCAACTTTCCTGAAATCCATCAAATCATATATAATGGAATTTAAATTAGGAAACAGTCCTGATTCTGTCAACCTGAATATGTACTAAAACCTTCATTCTTAAAAGGAGAAATCATATGCACTTACTGCAAAGATTCTGGGAGGCAGTTGTTCGATTCTGGAAGCGACGCCACCTGACTCAAATCTCGTTATTAATCTTATTGGTTTTCATATTGTTGTCGATCCTTTGGTTCGCCTTTATTGCAAGCAGGGCAAATGTTCAGACCCTAAAGGATGGATTGAGCCAGGCTACCACCATTTATGATCAGAATGGTGATGAAGCAAGCAAGCTTGCTACCAACCGAACTGGTGGTGTGTCGATAAAAGATATGCCAGAGCATGTCCCAAATGCCGTCATTGCAATTGAAGATGAACGGTTCTATGAACATAACGGATTCGATATAAAAGGTATCGCCCGTGCTTTCTTTGGAAACCTTTTAGCTGGAGGAATCACCGGTGGTGGCAGTACCCTTACCCAGCAGCTGACCAAAAATGCTCTGTTATCTTCAGAGCGGACATACAAACGTAAAGCAGAAGAATTATTTTTGGCTGTCGAGCTTGAAAAGGTGTATGAAAAGGATGAAATCATAGAAATGTACCTGAACCAGGTATATTTCGGCAGTGGAGCATTTGGAATTAACAATGCCAGCAAGAAATATTTCGCAAAGGATATTCAGGATGTCACCATTAGTGAGGCTGCTTTGCTAGCCGGCTTGCTTAAGGCACCTTCTGCCCTGGATCCCTACAACAATTACGAGGCTGCCATCAAACGCAGGAATGTTGTTCTTTCTAAAATGAACGAACTAGGGATGATATCTGATACCGAGTACAAAAAAGCAAAGTCAGAGAAAATTGAATTGGAAGATGGGGGCGGTTCTCTCGCCGACCGAAAATACCCTTCATATGTTGATGCTGTTTTGGATGAAGCAACTAGTAAATATGGTCTCACACAGGATGAAATCATGACAAGAGGCTATCGAATTCATACTGAACTGGACCAGGACATACAATCCGGCCTGGAAAAAGTATACCGACAGGATTATCTATTCCCTGATCGGGCCAGTGATGTTCTAGTACAAAGTGGATCAGTCCTGCTTGATCCGGATAATGGAGGCGTCCGTGCATTGGTTGGCGGACGCGGCGAGAAAGTTTTCAGAGGATTTAACCGTGCAACCCACCTGAGGGCTCAGCCCGGTTCAACAATGAAACCACTTGCTGTATATACCCCGGCACTTGAAGAAGGCTATGAATATGACTCCATGCTTGTTGACGAGAAGATGTCATTTAAGAATTACAGTCCAAAGAACTTCTCTGATACTTACCAAGGAGAAGTTCCCATGTATGAGGCCGTGGAAAAGTCCATTAACATACCTGCAATTTGGCTATTGAATGAAATAGGTTTGAATAAAGGAATCGACGCTGTTAGAAGATTTGGAATCAAAGTGGAAAAAGAGGACCAGAACCTGGCCCTCGCCCTTGGAGGAATGCACAATGGTGTTTCCCCTCTAAAGATGGCTGAAGCTTATTCTGTCTTTCCAAATGGAGGGAAACGTCATGATGCCCACTTGATTACCAAAATTGTTGGTCCTACTGGCAAGGTCATCGCAGAACGTGATGGATCAACAACGCGCGTTACTTCCAAATCAGTTGCCAATGAAATGACATCGATGTTACTGAATGTTGTTGAAACAGGTACAGGGAAAGGGACAAATATTGAGGGTGTCGAGATTGCAGGGAAAACTGGCTCTACACAGCTCCCTTACGCAGATATCAACGGAACAAAGGATCAATGGTTTGTTGGGTATACACCGAACATCGTTGGCGCTGTATGGCTGGGATATGACAAGACAGACCGCAACCATTATTTATCCAGCAGCAGCTCAAGGGATGTAGTGCCTCTCTTCAGGGCAATCATGGAAGAGACAGTGCCTCACATTGAGCGGGAGGAATTCAAGGTACAATCAATCAACGAACGGAAGTCCGGTGCTGTTATTGATTATGAAGAAACAGAAAAAGCAATCAGGGAAAAAGCAACTGAACTGGAGAAAGAATTAAAAGAACGCGCTGGCAAGGTTGAAGAAAAACTGAAAGAGGAAGCGCCAAAATGGAAAAAAGTATTTGATCAAATGCAGGAAGATGCCGCTAAAGTCGGAGATAAGGTGTTTGATAAACTACGTGAGTGGCAAGGAGAATAAATGAAATTCGAGCAGCCTGAATTGGCTGCTCTATTTAATTGCTCGACTGCTGGTGTCAAATGGTGTTGTGGAATCATTTTTTCAGATTGGTGACTTAAATATCCAGTTTCTTGAAAATTCGGACACCAAGGGCCGTTGTTGGTGTCCTCAATATCCAGTTTCTTGAAAATCAGGACACCAATGACCGTGATTAGCTACCTAAATATCCATTCTCAAAAATAAGATCACCAACCGTCATGGTTGGTGACCTCTAAATTAGTGAAAAACAACTCCACTTGGCAGACCCTTTAGAATGTCTTCGAATAAATGCATGTATCCCTTAAATCCCCGTCAACGGAAACTGAATCATTCTTTAGGATTCCATCGAGAGCAAACCCGAGTCTTTCGGGGATGGCCCTGCTTTTAGTATTCAATGAATCACACCGTATTTCGATCCTGCGGGCTTTAAGCTCCCGAATGGCAAAATCAGTAATTCCCTGGACAGCCTCGGTCATGTACCCTTGCCCGCTATATCGAGTGTCAATCCAATAACCAATTTCAAATTTGGGTATGTCCCAGTTTATTTTATGTAAACCAGATGAGGCGACAAATTCACCGGTATCTTTCTTGAATACAAGAAGCCTCAAATCTGACCGATTTAAAAAATTCAAATACCCCTGTCTGATCACGACTTCTGTTTCTTCAACACTCTGTTCTTTTTGGGCAAATGGCATCCATGGCTGAAGTTCTTTTAATGATGCATTGATTGATTCACAGGTTACAGCTCCGTCGCCAGGCAGCGGCATTCTGATAAAAAGCCGGTCTGTTTCAAATTCAGCGGGAAAATCCAATAATATAGGATTCACCTTCACCTCTCCCCTTTCAATTTCCATTTAAAAAGAGCGGTCACAGGACCGCTCTATAACTTATTCTGCTTAAATACTGATATCCCTCTTTTGGAAAAAGAAAAAGGTGAGCATCATAAATATTGCGTAATATACAGCCAGTATGGCTAGCGATACAGGCATTGTAATATCCTCAAGAATTCTATCCTGAAGTGCATACACGGTCAAATCCAGATGCGGGAAGATCAGGAATTTCGCCCATGTATATTTATCAGCAAGCATCAGGATGATACCGCCGATTGTAGAAGAAAAGAAAAGAACGAATATCCCGATTCCCACCGCCAGAGCTTGGCTTTTAAATAATGTTGACAGCATAAAGGCAATTGTCATGATGATCAGCAGACTTGGAATGAAGTAAAGCATTTTTAACATGAATTGTGTACCAACTATGGCTACCTTTCTTCCTTCAAGCGTGATTTCAAATATCTTCATATTGTAATCACCACTGCCAAACAAAATCAATCCTATTATATACCCCGATACAATTAATGTCAGGACCAATAATAATGCATATATGATGACTGCTATATACTTTGACAACAGTATTCTCCATCGCTGATGTGGACGAATCAGCAGCTGCTTGATGGTTCCATCTGAGAATTCTGCAGCGACATTGGCACTGCCTACCACCACTACGAACAAGGTAACAAGTGAGCTCACACCCACTACTACGTCGTTCATGAAATGCCAGTTAGTCTTTTCATTTGGGTTAATATCCTGATCAAGAAATTGCTGTGTCTGCTCAATTTGGTTCTGAATCATTTTCTTTTCGTCATTAGAAGCAGAGGCCATCTGGTTTTCAAGCATTGTAATCTCTGTCTGGGTGTCCTGACGCCAATTTGGATTTGGATCTGCGCTGAATTTCATATAAATAATTCCGGCAATTAATACGGCCAACACGATTATGATCATATAGATCCAGCTTGCCATTTTGCCAAATATCTTCATTAACTCATTTTGGATTAAAGGAATCATATCATCTGCTCCTTCTTGCCTTTATTCGTGATTTCAAGGAACCGGTCTTCAAGAGTTGCTTTCACATTTAATATTTCGAAGACATCTATTTCATTTTCAACAAATAGCTTGTTAATCCTCGGGATTTGCTCTTTGCGCGCTGATAAGGTTATACGATTGCCTTTACTGGAGGTTACTTTTACATCTGTCATCTGTTCTGTCAAAAGCTTAGAAGCAAGGCGGGGATTCGATAACTCCACTTCTATTGTTTTAACCTCAATAGCTTCAGACGTTTCATTATCATTATACATAGAAGAAATATGTATTAATTTCCCCTTTTCAATGATTGCAAATCGGTCGCACATCAGCTGCATCTCTGACAATAAATGAGATGACACTAATACAGATGTTCCCTGGCTTGCAAGCAAGCGCAAATAATCCCTGAACTCACGAATTCCCTGTGGGTCTAGTCCATTAGTAGGCTCATCCAGTATGAGAATAGACGGTTTATGTAAAATCGCTTGTGCCACCCCGAGGCGTTGGCGCATTCCCAAAGAATAAGTGCGGACTTTATCATGGATTGCTTTTTCAAGCCCTACAAGCTTGGTCACTTCGTTTAGTCGTTCTTCCGTAATATCACTTAATGCCATACGCGCGTAATGTCTGAGATTTTTGTATCCACTAAGGTATTTGTAGAATTCAGGATTTTCCACTATAGCACCCAGTTCATTCATTGCTTTTGTAAAAGACTCATCCAAATCATGGCCATTTACAAGCACAGTTCCTCCTGTGCGATTAATCAAGCTAACAATCATTCGGATGATTGTTGTTTTTCCGGCACCATTAGGACCAAGAAGTCCAAATATTTCACCTCGTTCCACTTGAAAACTCACGTCATCAACGATTGTTTTTTTTCCAATCGTTTTAGTCAACTCTTTTACCTCGAGGGCAAATTGCGACATAGAATCTCCTCATTTCATAAATGTTATTTCATGGCCTCACAAAGATTAATACGATGAAAATTGTAAAAAGTTACAAAAAAAGCAAAAAAAGAATATCTTAACAATGCCCTCATTTTTATACTGTATATTGCCCACTCTTAATACAAACGATATAAATGATATTCGCTGGAATATCGTCTGTTTCAAAAATCCAATCATGAGGTGATTGTATGAGTTATAAAGATCATTTGGATCCACACTCACAACTTTTCCACCACACTTGGACTAGGCGCAAGCATACCAACTCGCAGGTAAATGGGGAAACCCAGGTAACAAAGAACACGCTGCTTGCAAGGAGTAACGCTAAAGCGCACCGCATGTTTTGATTTTTTGAAACTAAAAAGGGAAAAGGCGCGAATTGCGCCTTTTCCCTTTTAGCAGATTTCCTGTTTAAAATAAGCTCCCATGTTGCAGCCTTAATAGAAGGCTGTTATGGAGCAACAAAGTTTGAAAAAAAGCCTTATGAAAGGAACAAGCTTTATTAATCCTTAAAGAAAAATAAAATAAATGATTCCTGCCAAAATAATCCGATAGATCGCAAATGGCATTAATTTAATTTTATTGATAAGCTTCAAAAAGAATCTGATGAAAATCAACGCAAACACAAATGCGCTGATAAAGCCTACAGTGAAAAATGGCAATGCATCAATGGTAAAATACTGCCAGTTTTTTAACAGAGATATCCCGCTGGCGCCTAGCATGATTGGAACCGCCATTATGAAGGTGAAATCGGAAGCCGCGCGATGGCTCATACCGAGAAGTACTCCTCCCGCTATCGTGGAACCAGACCTTGAAAACCCTGGCCATAACCCAAGACACTGAAACAAACCTACTCCAAATGCCTGTTTATAACTGATTTGATCAACAACCTCAGTCTTAAGTGTTTTGGGTTGGAAGCGGTCTGCAATTATCAACAAAAAGGCGCCGACTACCAATCCGATGATGACAGTTTCTACGGAAAATAGATGCTCATCAATATAGTCCTCAAATAAAATGCCAGTCAACCCAGCAGGGATCAAACCTGCAATTACCTTAGGCAAACTCAGCCTCCCTTGGGAATCCCCGATTGAAACACCTTTTTCCAAACCTAATAAGTTGATGAATCGATCTTTGAATACAATTACCACAGCTAATATTGATCCTAATTGAATAACTACTTTAAAAGTATTGGCAACAGGTTCTGTAAACAATTGTTTAGAGTGTAACAGCAAATCATCGACAATAATCATATGGCCAGTGGACGAAACAGGTGCAAATTCAGTTAATCCTTCTACTAAACCGAGTATAAATGCCACAATTAATTCCCAAATGTTCATGAAGTGGTCTTGCTCCTTTAAGAGTTAAATTTAAAAGCTTGTCTCATAATTTCGAAAAACAAAAGCAAATGTACTTATTAATTTTTAACTTTAATTGGACATTTAGTCAATAAAAAAAAGCAGCATCATAAGCTGCTTTGAGTACTTCCCTTAAAAACAAGGAACTTTTGGCCAATATAGTTCGTGAGTGTGTAAATGATCGACCCTAGAAGGATTGCAGTATTGTCAGCGCCGATAAAAAATGGCCCTGCTGTTATCGCGTCCATTGTCCGGGTAATCAAACGGCTGATTGAGAAGGAAAGAAAATAACATGCCATCACAACTATAATGAATCTCGCTGCTCCAACATGAATGGGAACACTGCTTTTAAATGTGTAAATCCTATTCATTAAAAAGCTGACAGCAGCGCCTGCTGTATTTCCAGCGAATGTGGCATACCAAAACGGCCATTCCAGTTCATTTTTCAAAAAATACATCAGCCCCATTCCGACAATGGTATTGAGTAAACCGACCACCAGAAATTTAATAAATTCCGGAAAGCTTGCAGATCCAATTCCAATCCTTTGCGCCAGCTGGCTAGTTATTCTCAGATAGCTTCCGAGTTTCACTGATTGGCTCATAATCTGCTCCTTCCATGTTGATCAGCTTCCTCGATACAGGCAGATTATAGAGGTCAACATCAATAATATATTTCGGGCGCCGTTTAGTTTCTTTGTAAATTTTTCCTATATACTCTCCTACCAATCCAATCGCAATTAACTGCAGGCCCCCAATAAGCCATATAGAGGTTATTAAGGAAGTCCAGCCGAGTTCTGTATTCCCAAAAAGCTTCAATGTAAGAAAATACAAACCGAAAACAAGGCTTACGAAAAAAGAGAGGCATCCTACAATCATCACGAACCTTATCGGTGTCACTGAAAATGAAGTGATTCCATCAAAAGCAAACCCTAGCATTTTCTTCAAGGGGTACTTCGTTTCACCGGCATGACGTTCCTTTCTTTCGTAATAAACAATCGTGGAGTTAAAGCCTATTAATGGAACAATCCCGCGAAGAAACATATTGCTTTCCGAAAAATGCTCCAATTCTTCTACGGCCCTCTTGCTCATCAACCGAAAATCGGCATGGTTGAAGACTAGTTTGACCCCTAGCTTGTCCATGAGCTTGTAAAATCCTTCAGCAGTAAAACGTTTAAAGAATGTATCACTCTCCCTGCTGCTTCTCACACCATATACCACTTCGTAACCTTCACTGAACTTCCTTACCATTTCATTAATAGCATGAATGTCATCTTGCAGATCAGCATCAATGGTTACCATGCAATCGGATGCCTCTTTTGCTGAAAAAAGTCCGGCAAGTAAAGCATTTTGATGTCCTGCATTTCTTGAGAGCTTCAGCCCTTTAATCATTTCATTATCTAAACTGGCTTTGTAAATCAAGTGCCAGGTCCTATCCTCGCTCCCATCATCGACGAATAAGACTTTACTTTTTTCTGATACCATATTTTGCTTGATCAATTCACTTAGCTTTGCTGCCAACTGATCAATGGTCTCTTCCAAAACATCTTCTTCATTATAGCAAGGTACGATAATTGTGAAGATTGGCGGTTTCATTTATAAGCCTCCTTGGTGTTATAAAGCTTCATAGAGGTAAATTTTCCAGGCACTTTCCTTTGAATTAAAGATTTTATCAAGCTTCAGATTATTTTCTGATGCATTATCGATTGGGACTGAAGAGAAGATAAATTCCCCGCCCATTTCCTTAAACTGCTCTATGTTCACATCTATATTTTCGATTCTTCTCTTTGAGTTTTTTTTAAACATATAATGCTTTCCCAATTCATCGGTAAAAAGATAACAACGTCCGCCCCACTCATCAAAATAAACTCGGATCCGCTTATTTTTTTCAAGCTCATTTTCGATAATCTTCCTGAACTGATATTTATAACTTAGAGGATAAAAATTATTGTAGGTGTCCAGCGTGTAAAATCCATTATACTGAGCGATTGCTGGATGCAAGCCTATACTGGCAACACGATAGCTATCTTGGGGTTTTCCAATGTGATTTTTGATGGCCTCAAATTGTTCTTCTGCATAAAATTCTCTTACACTCGGTTTTTTTTGGAAAACAATCTCTTCATTTGTTAACAGGAGCAAGAATATTTGAGCAGCCATCAACCAGGGGATTGATTTCCGCATTATCTTTTCCTTCCAGAGAATTTTCAAACCGGTGGCAAATAGGATGTACAGGATTAATGGACGCAAGAAGTGATACCTGGCAAAATTAAATGTATCAAGAAAGTGGAACCTTTCCGTTAATGGGAGCCACCCTTTATAAAACCAAAAAGCATACCAGGCAGATAAGACGAAATTCAGCACAAATAAGAAAACAAAACTGCGCTCTTTCCCCCACTTCCTATGTTTCCAAATCAAAAATATCGCTGCGATTATAACTGGCAATATAATAATCGTATGTACAGTCATGACATGATGATGTCCTAGAATGAAATTTTTGAACGTAAGCCTGACGGAATGCCAGAAAGTAAGACGGGCATGAAAGTATTCATCTCTGCTATTCGGTTCCCCATCAAATAAAAAGGAATATACCAGTCTGTAATCAGTGATTAAGAAAACAGCAGTCATATAAGCTATTGAAAAAAAGAATCTCCAATTCCAGCCCTTACTGCGAATTACATCACTAAGCCAAAGTAAACCCATTGCACTGAGGAAAAAGAAAAAACCCAAAACGATACTTGAGTAAAATGGCAAAAGTGTAAGCGCAAGATAATGCGACCAGGCACCTCTCATCTTTCTGATATGCAAAAAAGCCCACAGTGCCAAGGGCATACCCAATGTACTAAGCATCCCTGACGGCCAAAAAGGGGTAAGCGCAAAAGCCAAAGCCGTCCCGACACGAATCAGGCTTTGATCGTCTCCCTTAATAAAGTGGTCCTTCAAAACCAAATACATACCGAGGAAGGCTATAAACCTGGTGATCGCCTGACTTATTCCATATGCAATCATGGTCGGGAACCACACATACAGCCATACAATCAGGCTATACTCAGTTCCAAGTGCATTCCTAGGCAGTCCATTGATGATTTGAGGAATCCTGGCCTCTATCGAACCGGCAATCTGGCCACTCTCAGCAAGCACCTTATACCATGCCAAATTCGAGTCAAGATTGTCATGGACCCGGATGTGAGCGTCGTCTCCTAAAATAAAATAGGGGGATAGGAAGAGTGAAATCACAATGAGAGAAAATATGATAAGTTTTCGCTCTTTATCCTGTAAGTAATACAAATCACATTACACCTCAAGTTCCATAGTTGCTTCTATTAAGGTTTGCACATTTCTTGAAACTATTCTCTGTATCTTTTGTTGCTTCCCTTTTCTTAATCATAAGTATTTCCGCTAATGAAAGGGTTTTATGTATGAAGGGGCCCAGATATTGCTGAATTCCAAGCCATATAGCTCGCAATAAAAAAGCTGTACTGGTGTAATATTAACCAGTACAGCTCGATTATCCCTCTTCTGTTAAATTGCTCTCTGCCTCAAGAATGAAAAGGTCTTTCTTTGACTGCAAAAATATGATCGATGTCAATGCTGCAGCCAGCAGCAGTCCCAGTGCAGAGAATGCGACGGTGACTGTTTGCAGTTTTATTACTTCTGCTAAATAACCTAATAATAATGTTAACACGATTTGAACCATTGCCTGAAAGAAGGCAAACGAACTGCTAAACCTGCCCATCAAGTCAACTGGTACATTGTTTTGGAAAAAAGTTGCGTAACCAGTAAAAGAAAATGGTGAAAAGAACCCAATAATGATAAAGCCAGCCACAGCTAGTGGTACCGTGTCTGAAGATGCAAGATAGAACATTAAGTACCCAGTTACCGACAAAAAAGAACCCATTCCTAACAGCAGTTTTATTGAAAGACGATTTGCCAGCGCTGACACTACAAATGAACCAGCCACATACCCAGCTCCTGTGAGGCTGACCAATAATCCATAATTCTCTTCAGATAAGCCGACAACCTGCTGTATGAAGGTTACCTCCTGTGAATCGAGGGCAAATGAAATTAAAGTAATGAACTGGAAAATAAGGAAAACCATTATAAATCCTGCTGCAGTTTTACCGAAACTGATGACAGCTTTCCAATCAGCAGCGATCATGTTCAGCGTAATCCGATCCCTAACCGTTTCATTGCTTAGCTTTTCATCAACATCCGGAAGGAAGTATATTGCCAAGGCGCATAGAAAGAAAGTTAGAGCATTAATATATATACTTGTATTTATGCTTCCATACATAATCAACAGCCCTGACACACTCGGTCCTATCAGCATGGCACCAGATGTTGCAAAGGAAAAAATCGAATTAAAACGTTTTCTCTTTTCGGGTGGTACAAGCTTGGTTATGTAAGTTTCTGAAGTGGGCCCAAAAAATGCACCCGCTATATTCGTTAAAAACATAATAAGATAAATTGGAACAAGCGAAGTAAATAATGGGATGATTGCAATTAAAAACCCTCGAAGGATATCAATGAATATCATTAACCTTCGCTTATTGACCCGATCAATGACGCTGCCTGCCCAAGTATTAGTTAAAAGGATGGCTAAGGGCCTGATTATGAATAATCCTGCTATCGCAGCCGCAGAGCCTGTTAATTTTAACACTAATAAATTTATAGCTACAAAATAAATCCAGTTACCTATGTTTGAAACTCCAATTCCCAGAACTAAGAGTATGGGATTCTTCCAGCCTTTCAAACTGACCCCTCCCGAGTACAGAATATAAATGTAAAAAACTCTTCTCTATTTCTCTTTCCATCCTATCTTCAACTTCCAAAAGTTTCAAGAAGCTATTTAATTAAATTCCATTTTTTTACTAAAATAAAGAATTGTCACAATTTGTCCACATAAATTTTCCCAACATAACTTCCGAAAACAGGCTCTATACCCGGAGTCATAAGTACTTTAAACATCAAGCCTATTGATTTCATTTATTTACCAGTGCTAGTCATACAATTTACCCATTACTAACATAGGTATATTCCTTATAATGATATATAGAATTGATAAGGAGCTGAAACCATGAATTCTAATCCGAAGTTTGTTTCTAAGATCCTTCCGCTTTTCGCGGTGTTTATGGTTATAGTTACGATTGCAGTGACATTTGTCGTTCAAAATACTGATGATAAAGTATCTATCCCTTTTTCTTCTCTTGTCAAGACTATAGAAGGCCTTAATGGCAGCGAAGCAACTCTTACTGAAAAAATGGATGGAACTCTAGTACTTAAAACTAAAGATTCAACATTTGTTTCCCAAGTTCCTCCCGGCAGCCAGATGGTCGATAAATTAGTAGAAAAAAATAATATAAATTATGATTATATGAATAACAGCAAATATGGTGCCTGGATCCTCGGTGGTGTGCTATTGCTTCTGCTGGGTACTGCGTTTGTAATCCAAAAGAAAACCGGGGGTATTGGTACTGGCAATAGAATGAAGAATAGTTTATCAAAGCCTAACCCTCTGCCTTCCATTACTTTAGAAGATGTTGGTGGATTGCAGGAAGAAATGAAGGAGGAAATCTTCCAGACTCTATCAATCTTGAAAAACCCTGAAAAGTCTGCAAAGATGGGCATTAAGCCGCCTAAGGGCATATTGTTGTATGGACCTCCAGGTACAGGTAAAACCTTGCTTGCTCAGGCTATTGCTCGTGAATTGAATGCCAACTTTTTTTCAGCCAGCGGATCTGCATTTAATGAAATGTTCATTGGTGTAGGTGCTTCACGTGTCCGAAGCTTATTCCAAAGTGCACGCAAGCAAGGGCCTGCAGTCATTTTCATCGATGAAGTCGACGCTCTTGCAGGAAAGCGTAAGCCTCATGGCGGTGAAGAAGGTGAGAAGACATTGACAGAACTTCTTGTCCAGCTTGACGGCGGACATTCTAACGATGGAATTCTTTTTATTGCAGCTACAAACAGAAAGGACATGCTAGATGATGCATTCCTTCGCCCTGGCCGTATCGATTTCTCATTCAATGTACCTCTTCCTGATACAAAAGGGAGAAGGGAAATCATTAATATTCACATTAAAGGAAAAAACCTTGCTGATGATGTTGCAGCATCACTGGATGACCTGGCTGAAAGTACTTCTGGGTTCTCAGGCGCCGAGCTGCATTCGTTGTTTGAAACTGCAAGCAGACGAGCATTCAGGAACGGCCAGGACTTCATTTCAAAGAGTGATATAGATTACTCTCTTGATCGGACAATCCTTGGAAGTACTTCCCGTACCCTTCAGGATGCAGATACAAAGCGCAGGGTTGCCATCCACGAGGCGGGGCATGCACTAGTATCTGCCGTCACAAAACCTGGGTCTGTCCGAAAAGCAACGATCATCCCTAGGGGTCAGGCACTGGGATATGTGGCACCGATTCCGAAAGAACTTCACTTGTCGACACATAGTGACTTAATCGACCGTATCGCCATGATTCTTGCCGGTGGTGTAGCCGAAAGAATGATTCTCGGTGAACACAGTATCGGAGTAAGCGGTGATGTCCAGCAGGCTAAACAGATTATAGAGCAAATGGTCGACACTGGCTTACTGCAGGAAGGTTTCACACTAACATTCAGCAAAGGCTTAAAAGAAACAAAGATGCAAGAGCTTTTCGATGACGCTCTAGAAAAATCCGAAATAATCATAAATGCTCACAGACATCAATTTGATGTACTAGTAGAAGAATTACTAAAGAAAGAAACACTTGAAGGCTCAGAAGTAGATGATATTGTCCAGGATAAGACCGGGTTTCGTCAAGATCAATATGTAATGGCATAACAAAAAAGGCTTTCCGCGGAAAGCCTTTTATTTTGGTTCTTTTCTCATGCTTTGTTGCTATTGACTACAAAGTAGGATTGAATAATCTTGGCGATTCTAATCTGATTCCGAAAAGAATTGTTTTTCCTCCGATTAATTTAAATGATTTTAAAAGTTGGAATATTTGATGGGCAACCATAGTGTCGTTCAGTGCCACACTTGAAAGATCGATAAAGAGATGATGATGATCCCCCTTGCTGCATTGCATACTTATTCCAGTTTATGTTTGTCCTTTAACTCAGGCGGAGCCATTTTTATAATCTGTTGAAAAATGATAAGCAGCACACCTACGTCATCAACAACACCAATGAAGGTTAAGAAGTCGGGAATGATATCGAATGGCAGAAGAAAATAGCCAATGATCAAACCTGATGAAATCAATTTTTGCTTTAAAGGAACTAACCCCGAAGTAAAAAACTCTATTAAAAAAGGGATGAATCTTTTCACTTTGAATACAAGCCTGATTCTTTTAAAAAACTTTTTCATAAAAGCTCTCCTTTCAATTCGTACTATCCACATACACTTTTTATTGATTTTTAAACATTGCAAGTGAATCTGACTATCATTAATACGTCCCAAGAATAGATATGTTTCATATCAGGAACCAAAAAAACAGCCAAACTTAATTGACTCCTTTCCGAACTTTATAAAAACCACATTAAGTTATTTTTCCTGCTGATCGCAATAGAAATGGATCGCTTCTTTAAAGAATGCTGCTAGTCCTTGCTGGTGTTTATCTATATTCTTTGTGAACCGGGGGTCAGCCACATATAAATCCCCCAGCCCGCGATATATATCCAGTGTGCAATCATAATAATGGTCAGTGATAAATTGGCGCCAATCTGCTACAGCCTGCTGTACTTCTTGAGCTTCTGGACCCTGGTCCATTCTGGCAATAAGCTGCTTATAAATTTCATCTGTCTTACTCTGGATTTCTGCCCAGTCTTCAGCTGAATATCCAGCAGTCCTCTTCTCTACGTTTTCGACGGTCTCTTTATCATACTTCTTCTTCGCTTCCTCGCTATATTTCTTCTGGTGTTCTTCTATTTCCTTCATGTTAAATCCTTTGAACATATCCCTATCTGCCATTTGATAGCCTCCTTCTATTGAATCAATTGTCCGTTTAACTGTCAGGATCATCTCTTCTAATCGCTTTTTTTTGGCTAAAAGCAATTCTCTATGTTTTTTCAAATTTTCTTTGCGGTTAAACTCCGGCCGTTCAATAATTTCCTTGATTTCTTGAAGAGAAAAGTCCATTTCCTTGAAAACTATTATTTGTTGAAGGCGCTCAAGATTCCCTTCTGAGTATAGTCGATACCCGGCATAGGTCAATGCTTCTGGTTTGAGTAAACCAATACGATCATAATGATGCAGGGTACGTACGCTCACGCCTGTTAACTCCGCAACTTCTTTTACTTTATACATTCCTCGATCACCTCCACATACCAATCTTAAACTATGACGCAGCGTCATGGTCAATATTTTTATTAGTAGCTTTTAAAATTAATTGAAGAAAAAATACATACACTTTAATAGCTTGTCCGGAGTAAAGCCTTATCTATATAATTGAATATGTTTGAAGAGGAATAACAGAACTAAGCAACTTTTTAATGGCATGGGGGATAAGCATGGACAAACTGGAGAAGTACATCGATAAAATTGCAGATCTTCCTTTAAAAGAGAGTTATTCTCGAGGTGAAATTTTAACATCGGATTTCCTGATGGCCAGGGAAAATAACATTGAGATTTACTATTGTACACATAACGAATATATCAATAAAGAGGCCAGGGTGTTTATAATAGGAATTACACCAGGATTTCAACAAATGAATAAATCGATTGCTGTTGCCCGTAAATGTCTGGAGGACAACATTTCAGTTGATGACATTCCTTTTATTTGTAAGCGTGAAGCACGTTTTTTCGGGATACTTCGCAAAAATATCACCCAAATGCTAGACGATTTAGGCTTGAACATAAGGCTGGAATTGGAAAGTTGTGAGGAGCTTTTTGGCGATAAGGATTTTTTGCTCCATACTACGTCTATGATTCCATATGCCGTCTTTGTCAATGGCAAGAACTATGGTGGACATAGCCCGAAAATCCTGAAAAATGATTTATTGACTCGTTATTTAGCAGAATACTTTGAACCCCAGGCTGCCGAACTTAGGGATTCATTAATTATCCCTCTTGGAAAAGGAGTTGAAGAAGTTTTATCCGTATATATACGGGAAGGCATATTTAAAAAAGAGAACATTTTATTAGGCTTTCCACATCCTTCAGGAGCGAATGGCCATCGCCTGCAGCAATTCAGGAAGAATAAAGAAAGAATGAAAGTTATTATTAAGGATTTTTTCCAAAAAAAATAAAAGACCAATGCTCTTGGTCTTTTAGACTCACTCAAATGGAATTTGTTCCTGATACGCCTTTTCGTATTTTGTTATCAGTTCCTCTTGATGTTCTTCACCGTTAATTAAAATGTCTCCATAAACCGGAACTACGGTATGCCAATCATGTTCTTCATTCTTCCTGGATATGAATAAGTAGCTTTCTCCTTCCTTGAGCAGCTGGTCATTTTCCACCAGAATCAGGTTCTTCCCTTCATAGCCACCTTGCTGGCTGACCGTTACCTCACCTTGCAATTCACCCTTGATGGTCTCTGCTACTTCCACTTTGAACTGCGTTTCAAGCATTCCTCTTTCTTCAGAAGTTCCAGACATCTTTGTGACTTTTCCAACAAACACATTGTCAGCCCATCCAACAAGCCTTTGTGGGTCAGTCACATCAAAAGCATGACTGGTTTGTACCGTTTGAATCACGGGATTTTCAGGAGGTTGATCAGAAAGCAATCCAGGACCGGCGATTCCCAAGGCAATGATCGCAGCAAGGCCGGGGGCTGCAAAGGCGAGCAATTTCTTTTTATTGCTTTTTCCTATCTCCGTTTTTGCCTTTCCAATCCCAATTCTGCTCCGGTCACTCAATTCTTTCGGTATTTCAATTTTATTCATTTCTGTTTGGATTTTATTGCTCATTTGCCTCATCTCCCTTCAAATCTTTGCGAAGCTTGCCCAATCCCCGGTACAATATTGTCTTTGCTGTACCTAGTGGTATATTCAATGTTTCCGAAACCTCTTTTAAAGTCATGCCTTGATAAAATCGAAGAAGTATTACACTTTTTTCTTCCTCGCGCAGCTCTTCAATCAATGCCTTTAAAGTAATTTCAGATGTTAAATCTTCATCAATTGCTCCGGAAATAAATTCATCAAAATCGGGCTTCAGCGGCACAACTTTTTTCCTTTTTCTAAGAATGTCGAGAGAACAGCTGATGGCTATTCTGATCAGCCATGACTTAAAGTATTTGGGCTCTTTCAGTTCTTTAATGGATTTGAAAGACTTGTACGCAGTTTCCTGTACAACATCCAATGCGTCATTCTGGTTTTTGACATATATAAACGCCATCTTGTATAGATCTTGCTCATATTGCTGGAAAAGCTCGAGAAATGCTTTGTCATTTCCCTTCTGTGCTTTTTTTATCAACTTCAGCAATAGGTGCACCCCCTTGTTACCGTTCTTATTCATTAGACGGAAGATTCACTTATTTGGCTTTTAATTTTTTACAAAAATTTAATTAAACGGCTTTGTTAAATTTGGCTGTTGATTTTCGTTCCAGGCGCTTCGCTTTCCGCGGGCAGTCCGGGAGCCTCCTCGGCGCTTTTGGCGCCTGCGGGGTCTCCCGTGACTTGCTCATCCCGCAGGAGTCTTCGCGCCTTCCACTACAATCAACAGGAGTTTAAAATAACATTATTGGGTTTTAACAGAGTAAAACACCAAAAAACACCCATACTACAGGGTGTCTCGCTATAAAATCGCATATCTTCTCCATACATCTGGAAGCAAAGACTGATATTTATACTGTAAATACCGATCATCGATCAATATAATCGTTCCTGTATCTTTTTCTGACCGTATCAATCTGCCGCCAGCCTGAAGCACTTTGTTCATGCCCGGATATACATAGGCGTAATCAAATCCATTTTTCCCTTCGGAGGAAAAATGCTGATTGATCAAATCCCGCTCAAAGCCGATCTGAGGCAGACCAACACCCACTACCAATACACCATTCAGTCGATCACCCTTTAAATCTACTCCTTCTGAGAAAATCCCTCCCAGGACAGCGAAACCTACCAGAGAACCTGATCCGCCTGGTTTGAAAGATTCCAGAAACGCTTCACGTTCGGCCTCTCCCATTCCTGTTCCCTGTACAATAGTAGGTACCCCGTAATTGCCATGATTCCAGTCTTCAAACACCGAATTAAGATATAGATAGGAAGGAAAAAAGATTAGGTAGTTGCCTGGCTTGCTTTGAATGGTTTTGATTAATGTTTTAACTATTGGTTGTATCGAGTTTTCTCTATCCTTATATCTTGTTGATAAAGGATGGATCATTACCTTGTTTTGTTCTTGTGAAAATGGAGAAGGAATTCTGACAACATAATCATCATCCTCTCCACCTAACATGTCACGGTAATATCCAATAGGACTCAAAGTAGCCGAAAAGAAAACACGAGCCTTAAAGCTTTTACCTGATTGCTTAATTAGATAAGAAGGATCAAGGCAAAATTGCTTTACTATAACCTCATTCCTTTGGACCTCTGCATATAAAATGAATCGATCGTCGAACAGCTTGCTGATTCTTTGCCAATTCTGCGCCGCAAAATAGGTCTCAAGCAACTGCTCAGGATCCTCAGATCGATCGCTAAGAAGCTCCTTTTCTGCAAGGTCGATTAATTCCAATACCAACTGATTGAATTCCACTAATGGTTCCTTAAACACCATTGTTTTTGAAGGTTCCGCATGCTTTTTTATTTCGATAAAGCAGTCATTTATTTGCTTGCAAATCCTATGTATGTTTTCGTTTTTCCCCTTAAATTCCCTTTTAAGCTGCAAAAATGCTGTCTTTTCTAAAGTGGATGAAAACATATCCCTTCCTCTGTCAACCAGGTTGTGAGCCTCATCAACAAGAAGGACAGTTTCTTTCTTTTGGTCATCGAATAAACGCTTCAACGAAACTTTTGGGTCAAATATATAATTATAATCACAAATGACTGTGTCAGCCGCGTATGCTAGGTCCAGAGAAAATTCGAAGGGGCAGATTTTATGTTTGAGGGCATATTGTTCAATACATGGTCTATTTAAAGAATTTTCATTTTTTAAGATATCGAGTATTGCGCCATTGATTTTGTCATAGTAACCGTCGGCAAACTCACAATGCTCCTTATTGCATATCCCCTGCTCAGTAAAGCAAACTTTGTCCTTTGCCGTTATGGTCACTGCTTTCATTTGAAGGCCATTAGCAAACAGTTGGCTAATAGCTTCCTCCGCTGTTTGCCTCGTCGTTGCCTTGGCAGTCAGATAAAAAATCTTTCCCAGGTGTTCCTCGCCGATTGCTTTAACAGACGGGAAAATTGTAGAAATGGTCTTTCCGATGCCAGTAGGAGCACTTGCGAAAATAGTCTTCTTTTCCTGAATGGTTTTGTATACCGATCCAGCAAGCTGCCGTTGCCCTTGGCGGTATTGAGCAAAAGGGAATGCCAACTCTTTTATACTCTGATTTCTATTCCGTTCATGCTTTAAACGCCATTTCGCGTAAGGAGCAAATGCAGATACCATGGTCAACATCGCTTCTCTTATTTCATCATATGTCCGAGTCTTAATGAATCTTTTCACTTCACCGGAGGATTTCTGTACGTATGTAAGCTGGATATCGATACAATCCAATTCATGGTCCTCCATGTACATGTAAGCATAGCATTCTGCCTGGGCCCAGTGAGCCAGATTACTGTCTGCATTGATCATTTCAAGGCTTAAAGAGGTTGACTTAATTTCATCTATGGTAATACGTCCATCATTTACAAGAAGCCCGTCACAACGGCCTTCAATAATAAAATTAAGGTTTTCATATTCTATTTCAGTCTTTAAAGAAACTTCACTTTGATCTTGTTCGTTATATGTTTTCTGGACTTCACGATGGATTCGAGAACCTTCGGTAAAAGATGAAGCTGTTCGGAACCCGGATACGATACTTCCACTTTTGTATACATACTCAGCCAAAGTTCTCACCGATATCTTCATTACATTTTCCATCCACTCACCTGGCCCAATCTAAAAATTAATATAACTAATTATAGTACATACGTTCTGATATATCCAATCATATAAAAAATCCGTCCCAGTGAAACCTGGAACGGACTAATATCTTACCAATGGCGAGTTATTTCAAGCAAAGTGTCAATCTCAATTGGGTTCAGTGTAAAACTCAGATCAGTTTCAGCAATTTCCGTTGTCTCTTCCAACAGCTCGTCAATATCCATGCTAAATGTTCCCATACCGAACCTCCTCATTTTATGCTGGACAGAATCTTTGTCCGGCTTCGTGAAAATAGTTCGTTTATTATATGAGGGTTCTGGGGGTAATTTAACAACGTGAAAATTTTCCCAAGTTGTTGTTAATTTGATATCAATTCTTTAAGTCGTTTTACAAAAAGGAATTCGACGGAAATAAGAAATCACTTTTCATATACAGTTATACAGTTCTTGTCATCTATAATTTTGCTTCAAAAACAAAAAGGCCTATTTAGGCCTTTTCGTTAACTTCTCATGCTGGAGGTAAAATTGGCGGCATGCCTGCTACTAATACACCTAGTGCCATTGCACTTGTCATTAAAGCTGTTAACATTTTTTTCATACGAATTTCCTCCTTAATTGATTTTTTCTATATATTTTACTGCTTGATCAAATCTTCCCATCTGCCGATAGTGATTTGATAGCATTTTGTAAAACCAAATTAATTCTTCACTTTTACCATCGCTTTCTTCAAGAAATGGTATTACTTTAGTTTCTGAGTAGTCTAATGATTTTTCTGGAGAGTCCAAAGTCATTAAATAAAAATTTGCTAACATTCTATACTTTCGGTTTTCTAAATTCTTAGATAATTGGTATACTTCCTCAAAGGATTCCCTTGCTTTTTCTTCATTTTGCAACTCGTATTGGATTTCTCCAATTGAATAAAGAGTAATCAGATAGTGTTGTGTTCCTTTTGTTTGTAGAGATAAGCTTTTCTCAAAAAAGAAAATGGCTTCTCGATAGTTCTTAAGCTTTTTTTGAAGGTAACCCATATTGTGATATATTTCAGGTAATAATTTTTTTTCCTGTAAAATCTCGGCGTTTCTGATGAGATTTTTATAGCAATCCTGGGCTTCTTCATAAATCTTAGAATTAGTATAGTTGATTCCAAGCAACATCAGCACATGTAGGATTCTTTTAAAATTGTGTTGTTCCATAAATTCTTGCAGTGCCATCTTTCCATAATAAATGGCATAACCTAAATCTTCAGGAGAAGTTTTAGCCAGAGCACGATGATATAGTAATTCTCCATCGGGGATGTCGAACTTTGATCCCCTGCTAATGGTGTCTAGGATTTCATCAGCTTTCTTATAAATTCTCTTCTTTAATAACATTACAGCATGAAGATAGGAAAATAAAGCCATTTGAGGTTGGGAAAATATTTTCTTTTGTTTTTTTAATGATTCATATTGTTCTTGGGCTTCGGTAAATTTGTGTTTGAAAATCAAATATCTAAATTTGGTAAGTTCATATGTATGTAGATTTGTAGTAAAAGGAATAATTCCTTCAAATTCTTTTAGCATTTCCATTGCTGTATCTGCTTCTTCATCTTGTATAAAATCAATTTTTTCATTAAGTTCTTTTATTAGCTGCTTAATCTGTTCTTCATTTTCAGTAATGGAAGAAAGGTTGACGCCAAGTCTTTCTAGCAAGAGGCCCATTGTTTCTTCATTGGCTTCCTTTGAATTGCTTTCGATCTTGCTTAAATGGGGAACTGAACATATGCCATTTGCCAGTTCCTTCTGTGTTAGACCTTGCTGAATTCTATAAAATTTAATGAGTGGTCCAAACTGCATACATTCACCTTCCGTTTTCTTTTAATCTACCATCTTTTTTAACTTTTTAAACAGTGCAAAAGTACTATTTTTTAAAAATTCTATATTTTATAAATTGTTTCTTCATATAGTACAACAAATAATGAAATAAAGCCACCCGGATCAATCAACCCGGATGGCTGGCATGGATGTGAGGTTGAATTACCTTACGCGTGGGAAACCAAAACCTGACGCGTAGTCATCGCCAGTAGCTGCCCCTGTTCCACCTTTAATGTCATATAGCTTCGCGCGTCTTTGAATTTCAGAACGAAGCTGAGAGTTGCTCCAAGTCTTATTCGCAGACCATAGTTTAGCCGCTAGGCCCGAGATGTGTGGCGTTGCCATTGATGTACCGCTCATTGTCGTATAGTTTCCATCTACAGATGTTGAATAAATTCCGCCTCCTGGTGCAGCTACTTCAACGTCCTTTTCCTGGATATAGTAGTCGCCGTCCGTATAAGGGTTTCCACGAGAAGAAAAGTCAGATACTTTATGTGTACCATTTACGAATGCATTATCCAGTGACGCTACAGCGATCGCATTTGTTAAGGCGCCAGGATAACCAATCGTGTTCGCGCTTGGTCCACTGTTACCTGCAGCTGCTACAACTAATGCACCTCTGCTGTATGCATAGTCAACAGCACTTGCAATCATGGAATCCTTGCCGCTAGAACCTAATGACATCGAGATGACAACTTTGGTTCCTGTACGAACGCCTTCATCCGAAGCATGACGGATTGCCCCCGCGATATCATCTGAGTATCCAGAACCATTATCGCCTAATACCTTATAGCCCCAAAGTTCTGCTTCCGGTGCTACCCCATACACTCCTGCTCCGTCGTATCCACCATTGGCAACAGCTGTTCCGGCAACATGTGTGCCATGGCCTTGTCTGTCGGTACAGGATCCATTGACCAGTGAAGAATACGACTGGGTGAAATCCTTACATTGTTCAACATTGTCAGTCAAGTCAATGTGATTGCGGTTGATCCCTGTGTCAAGGACGGCTACCTTGATGCCATTCCCGCCGCTTGTCGATTGTATATAGTTATCATTATAGATTGCTTGAATGCCCCATGGAGTCTGGTCAGATGGATAAGATGCCTGGGCGGTATAATCACCCTTGCCTTTACCGTTTCCATTCCCTTCTACCCGGGCGTCGATTGTATGGGTGCCAACCTGGGAAACTTCGATATTCTTATTTTTCAATAAAGCCTGATATTGCTTGCTGTTTACTTCTGTTGTAAATCCTTGATTGCCAAAGTCCCAGCGCTTGCCATATTGTTCTTTCACTTTTGCTTGTTCTGTACTCGGACCCTTAACTAAAACTCGATAAGTATCCTGGCTTTCTTGTACTCCTGCACCAAAAGCCCCTGTCGCAAACATCGAAACACCCATTGCTAAACTAAGTACTGCGGATCCGAGTATTCTCTTCTTCTTCATTCTTTTGCTCCTCTCACCTTTGAAAGTTTTACAGCTTGCCGGCTGCAAAAATAAGTATATTTTAAATTTTCAGCTAATATCAACAGATAACCGAGCCATTTGGATTGGGAAAAATGGTGTATAAAAACTTTGTATTGGCACTTACTTGGAATAGGTTTACCATTTCCATTTCCAATTCAAAAACCATCTCCCTGCTGGAACTTTAATTCGCTAAGACTGTTTTCTTCCATATATGTATCACTTACTATTACTAATGAAAGATACTGCTGGCATAAAAAAAAATGGTAAATCACCCTTCGGAAATATTGGGAAACCGATTGCTCTCACTAAGATATTTTAGGGAAAAAGACATTAGACACGGCAAAAAACACATCCCTCTGAAGTACCAAACAAAAAAAACACTCCGATAATTATTATCGAAGTGTTTTTCCTAAAAAGATTTATTAAATGCTTTGCTGAGAGTATTTAAAAAAGGCACATCTGGGACAGTTTTTGAATTATTAAGGTAAAAAGCATGATTCGGCTTTACCCCGATAATACATGGTTGAAGCCCCATCAACTGTAGTTCCTTAACAAGTGCAACGAACGCTTCGACGCCTTCGTTTGTTAAATTTCCGACACCATTAAAATCGAACAGGATCTCATGATAGCCGCCATCTTGTGATTTTTCCAATACTCTCTTTTCATTTTGGCTGACCATTTCATTATCCAGGTTCCCAAACAGAGGCACCAATGCTGTGTTTTTTGTTAACTTAATGAATGGGCAGGAAAGACTCTTAATCTCGAAAAGGGTTTTTTCCACCAGTTCTTTTTTTTCAAGCAGTTCAAGATTTGTATCTGCCAGCCGTTTACGGTGATTTTCAACTATACTTTCTAATTCTATAAGGCGATGGTCTTTTTCAATACAAATGATATGACCCCGCCCCTCATTCCAATTTACACTTAAGTCAAACAGCGCATATGGGGATTCTTTGGTTTTCATGATCAATTCACCTTCTGACCTGCCTTGCAAATTTCCCAATATGGTTTTTGTTTTACCCTGGCTTTCCCTGTCCACAAGGTCAAGAAAGTTTTTCCTTATATAAAATATTTCTGTGCTTGCTTGAGAAAAATCAAGGACATTATAGTCACGGTCTATTAAAAAATATGGTTGTGGCAAATATTTAAGATCCCGCATTTGATTTAACTCCATGCCTATGACGGTCAAGCCAATTATTTACGTCTTCCAGGTCTTTAAGGAAAAGCGTATTTTCCGAACCATATCGATCAAATTCATACTGACTTAACAGTCGCCCACCTACAATTACGGCTGGATGGTTTGGAAGCTCTTCCAATTCTTTAATATAAGGGCGAAGGTGCTCTGCATGGTAAAGAATTGAAAAAGAGAGGCAAATAGCATCTGGCTTCCATTCCTCAGCGGCTTTCTTGATATATTCCAGCGGCAGATTTGGACCATGGTATTTTGTTTCCCAACCATATTCAATGAACAGCTGGCTAGCCATTTTCAGACCAAGGTAATGCTGTTCATTTTCAACACAAAGAAACATCGCTTTTTTCCCAATGGAAGGAATCGGCTGATCTTTTCCCTTTTGCCAAATGTATCGTGCCAATAAATAATCACAGGTTGAAGTTGCCAGATGCTCATCGGCAACAGTGATTTTATTGGTCTCCCACAAGTGACCGATATGTCTCATTGCAGCAGTAATGATGTTTTCATAAATATATAAACTGTCTTTTGATGCTGTTATCTCGGCTTCTAACAATTCCCAGGAGGCATCTTGATGGCTCTCGAGTAACAGTTGTGCAAGCTCAATAGCCTTTTCCATGTCACCCCACCTCACTATTTTTACTTGCATCACTTGATAATGAATCAATCGCGCTTTCAAGCATGTGGATAAATACTCTCCTATGTTTGTCATCATTCGACTTTTCAAAAGCACTTATCAATCTTTGAAAATTATCAATAAGATGCTCTGTCTTCATCCCTCTTGAGGTCAGGATGCCATTTAGCCAATGGGCATAATCAGTGAAGTATTTTTCCTCATCCATGCTAGCAGCAGTTTGGAGATACTTTATATGATGCTCATTGTCCTCTTTGCACTTTTGTCTTCCGCGTTCTCCATATTTTTCGAACAGGATCGGATAATCCCTGTAAATCCCATCGGTAACTTCTTCTATAATTAAATCGTAATTCATTCAGCCACCACCTTGTATCGCCCGACTGTTGGGCGAATTGAGGCCAGTTCCTGGTCTGGATAATTTTTTTCAAGTTCATGAACTTTTTTATATGCGTCACTCGTAATGTACTTTACGTAATTTCCCTTTGTATCCCAGCAGATTTGTACGGTCAACTCTGAAGGTTTTTGTTCATTTTGCAGCAAATGAAAGGAAATGAATCCTTCATACTCATCTACCAGTCTGGATCTTTTTTGATAGATGCCAATCACTTCATCAACCTTGCCTTCTGGTATGTTCACAGTTGAATGAACGATATACATACTCCATTTCCACCTATTTCCCTTTGAGACATAGTACAATTATACATATCTAGGAGTATCCATTCAAATTAACTACTTTCACAGTAGAAATAGGACTTCACTATTAAAAAAACTTGTATTTTTCTAACTTTTAAAATATTATACTTAAAAGCTTTGAAAGGGAGAAAATGGTATGATTAGAAAATTAAAAGCAAGTGATAACGATAGGGTTATGGAGTTTTTAAAAGAAGAA
Organism: Bacillus sp. ISL-45; assembly: GCF_018613195.1. Classification (GTDB taxonomy): domain Bacteria; phylum Bacillota; class Bacilli; order Bacillales; family Cytobacillaceae; genus Mesobacillus. The sequence goes on along the minus strand of NZ_JAGGQQ010000011.1, from coordinate 321,849 downwards.
GCTGCATTGAACCTCTTCATAATTGGTGATATAGAGGCGTTCGGATATGATTCTGATTTCCAGGAGCTGTGGGGTTTTTTTGGAGAAGATCACGATTTATCTGCGGTTTTGCTTCGGTTCCACAACTCTTTCATACCTTATGCTAAAACCGGCACAATACCCGTGAAAGAGTTTTCCAAGATTATAAAGGCTTACCCAGATAAAATTTTCTTATCTGGAATAAGTGATTTAGTTGAAAAATTCGAGAATATACATGGGATCGATCTTGGCAAAAAGCAAGTGACATATTTCGCCGAATGTAATACTGATAAGTTTTTGGAGCAAACAGAATTTGAAATTAAACAAGCAAATACTGAAGATGTGGATCGAATAATCGAATTAAGAGCTGGGATTGAAGAATTTCACCCAAACCCGAATGCACGTGAAATATTGCGGCAATCTATGGAAACAGGTACCGGAAGAACCTATTACCTTGAGCAGGATGGTCAGATGGTTGCTTCAGCTTCCACGGCTGCTGAAAATTCGATGTCTGCTATGATCGTGGGGGTATGTACGCACAACGATTATCGCCGAAAGGGACTTGCAACCGCTGTGATGCAAAAACTTTTCAAAGACGTCATGGATGAAGGAAAGTCTTTATGCCTCTTTTATGACAACCCTGAGGCAGGCCGGATATATAAGCGGTTGGGCTTCGTGGATATCGGGTTGTGGACCATGTTCCGGTAAAAAAAATAAAGCTGGATGTAAGCCATCCAGCTTTCGTCTTATTGTCTTGCTGCCGTAATGATCGCTTCGATTGCCGCCTGAATTTGATCTTCATTAACATCGTAATGGGTTACAAAACGAACATAAGTAGGGCCAAACGTACCGGAGATGACTCCTTCAGAGCGAAGCCTCTCTACAAATATATCGGAAGTGATGTTCAAGCCTGCTACATCTGCAACGACAATATTTGTTTCCGGCTGCCTGGCAAGCTTCATTCCAGGGATCGATTCGATTGCTTCTGCCAGTACCCTTGCATTCCATTGGTCTTCTCCAAGCCTATCTTTCATTTTCGTCAGGGCAATCAAACCAGGTGCAGCAATCACACCAGCCTGCCTCATACCGCCGCCAAGGCGCTTCCTCCATTTACGGGCTTTTGAAATAAATTCTGCATCACCGGCTATGATTGACCCAACTGGTGCTCCGAGTCCTTTTGAAAGACATATTTGAACTGTATCTGTATTTTTTGCGAATTCCTTCACACTCAAACCCGCAGCCGCTGCGGCATTGAACAATCTGGCACCATCGAGATGGACCGGGACTTTATTGGCCTGGGCAATACTATAGATCGCTTTCATATTTTCAACTGGAATAACTGCTCCACCTGCCCGGTTGTGCGTATTTTCCAAACAAATCAACCCTGTTTCTGGATAATGGATATCCTCAGTTCGAATTGAATTTAAAACATCATGTGGATCCATTGCTCCCCTGTGCCCTGGAATGGTCCTGGTCTGGACTCCAGCAAGGGCAGCTACTGCACCAGATTCATAATAAAAAATATGGGATTCTTCCTCCAACAGCAATTCCTGTCCTGGCCGGCAATGCGTTAGAACTGCAATTTGATTTCCCTGTGTTCCGCTTGTAACAAACAAGGCCGCTTCCTTGCCAAGTATTTCAGCTGCCGTTTCTTCCAACTCCCTGACTGTTGGATCCTCTTTATAGACATCATCACCCACCTCTGCTGTGTACATTGCTCTACGCATTTCTTCAGTAGGTTTTGTGACAGTATCGCTTCTTAAGTCAATCATTACTTCCCCCTCATTTCTATGTAAATTCGTATTTATTCATATTCTACCAACAGAACCTGCAAAAAACTAACAGTTTCTATTGGACAGCATTCGGGTATCTGTTTTATATACACTAAAAAAAGGAGGAATACAGTATGAATATCGAAAAAGTTATGACTAGAGACGTAGAATATTGCAGTCCTGATACACCCATTCACGAGGTAGCCTCTAAGATGAAGGATCTTGATGTTGGAGTAATGCCTATTTGCGAGAATGATCAGTTGACAGGCCTGGCTACTGACAGAGACATTGTTTTGAAGGCAGTCGCGCAAAACACTTCAATGGATACACCCATATCAGAAGTCATGACAACCGATCCAGTGCGGGGCACTGTCCATATGACTGCTGAGGAGGCCGCAGATTTGATGGCAGACGTACAAATACGAAGACTCCCAATTGTAGAAGACGGTAAAATGATTGGAATTGTATCATTAGGAGACCTTGCCGTGACTGAAAGGCTTGATGATGAAGCAGGACAAGCTCTTGAGGATATTTCAACTCCGGCTGAGCCTGAAAAGTAAATAAATTTTAAAATACCCCGCCGGCCGGCGGGGTATTTTATTCTGATTCTGTCATTTTCCTGAATTCCAGCCCTTTTTCCTTCATCAAGTGCTTTAAGGCTGCTTGAAAGGTTGAAAAAGATTGTGCTTCTAATTTTATTCCATCAAGGACCATCCGCTTGACCAATTCCGGATTCATTCCAACAAATAACGTTTTGACACCCATCAATGAAATAGCAGATGCCATTTCATGAAGTTCCCTGCCTACTTCTTCAAGGCATACATCCTCAATTCTTTCTCCACTGATATCAGTTAAGTCTATAATTGCCGTTTCTATGTCCTTATTATGGATAAAGTTGAGAATTTTTCCTCGTATTTTATCAAATCGCTCTGCTCGAATTAACCCTGTAATAGGTACCAGTATGGTCTGAGGAACAATAGAAGGAATGATTGGCGCGGACATTTCAGAAATAATCGTCTCATATTCTTGAATTTTTTTCTCTAGCTCCTTGAGTCTATTTGTTTCCAAAATTCCAAACCCCTTCAATGACGTATTTCACCTTGCTTTTACTATGATACCTTTTCAGGAATATTTTGTATAGAAAAAAACTGCTTCTCTTAATGAAGCAGCAAGTAAAGGTCCCCCTATTGATTCTTAATTTATTACATTTATTAAATGCATGATATCTTCATAAATTTGTTCTTGATATTCGTCATCACAGCATCTTTTATAATCATCGATCAAACGTCCAAGTTCTTTAAGAAAAATTAATTTTTCATCTTCATTAATCATGGCAGAATTCTCCTTAATAGGATAAAAGTCATGTGTATGTTTAAATTTATCATGATTTTTTCCCTTAAAACAACCATTAATTTTTCCTGACCTCATTATTATATTTTGCATATGTGGAGAAACTATTCATAAATACTTCAATGTTTCGTGTTTATCTAAGAAAGGAGCAACCATGTTACATAATATATTTCGGCTGAGTATGCTGTTAATATCCTGGGCCACTTTACTCTTATATCCGAAACGTGCCTTCAAACTGTTTCTTCCTGTCACGATATTTGTTACAGGTTTAGTATGCATTTTATTGCTATTATCCCGCCCCTATAAGCTATGGGAAGTTTCCGGAGGTATTGGGACCCGAATTTTCAATGACCTTTGTTTCACTTTAGGCCCTTTTTTTGTGACGAACCTGTGGATTTTCCGTCTTGCTTATGGAAACATCTGGCAGTATTTAGGTATAAATCTGGTGATTGATTATTTATTAGCATTTCCCATCACTAAGTTTTTTAAGAAAATAAACATCTATCAATTAGAACGGCTGAAACCAATATATTTTTTCAGTATGATCTATTCATTTGCTATTTTCGCCTACGGCTTTCAGTATTATTTTCAAAAGTCGAAATGATAATCGCTAATTACAGCTGCTTCGGCAAGAAGTTAATAAAAGGCTTTTTTCGTAAAGAATGTTGTACGTAATATAAAGCCATTTTGCAGGTCGGTATTAAGTTAGCTTGCTCTTTTCTCACAAAAGAGTCTAAATTGCGAAGAAAATAGGTCTTTCAATCCTATTTTGTAGTCAATAACAACAAATGTTGTGAAGAACCAATAATAAGACCCTTCCATCAATCGGCGGAAGGGTCTTCGTCTATTCTTCATCTACAGTAATATTCTCCATAACCAGTTCGACCCCTTTTGTATTTTCAATATAATTGATTACAGGGTCGATTTCATTCCGAAGTTTTGGAGTCAAAGGCAGTTCAAGTTTTTTTTCTTCATAAGTGAAAATCACTTTATCGGGTGTTAATGTACCAGCCTCTTTTTTGTTAATTTGTTTCATCGACGTAATTTCATCCCAGTGATATACCGTTTTTTCCAATTTCCAGAGCTCATCATAATATAAGCCATTTTTGTCCATATAATAATAATTGTCTAAGCTCAAGTAACCTCCTGAAGCCATGAATAGCAGGGTGAAAACCGAAGCAATAAAAAGATTGAAACTTCTCTTTTTGGATTCATCTGTTTTGAATAGATAAATAGCCATGATGATCAGTAACACAGGTATAATTAAAAACACCACAATCATCATAATATAGGATGACATAGGGCTGTCAAAAAACCAGTGCGATCGGTCAAGGTAAACTGAATGGTGAATGAAAGTAACGATAAAAATACTAATTGGTATAGATGCGAAGAGAAGAATAACGGCGACTGTTATCATCAAGCTCCCCGCTCGGTCAGCATTATGTGCACTCAAAATATTGTTCCCCTTTTCTGTTTCTCTATATTTCTATAATATGTATTCAACCACAAGTAAAATTTGTCCTTCAAAAATCAGAAAAAAGGACTACATTTTTTTGTAGTCTTTAACGAAATTAGTGCCTTGTCTTATTTTTATATTGAAAACTTGAATGAGTCAGTTCTGAACGATTAAATAGATCGTGTAGTTTGAATCAAATCTTGCAAAAATTCTATGTCCCAATAATGGTTTGCAATCGTTTTGTCCCTGCAAAGACCTCGAAACCCAATGAAAAAACGTTGCCTTTATTAAAACCTTCCCGACTTTAATATAGAATAAATAATCCATAAAAACATTCCGAATGCAATGATAAATCCTACTTCGATTGCCGGTACGCTTGTCAGTATAGTATTATTGCCAAAAGTTGCGCCGACAATCAGGCCTAAAACAACAATACTGAAGGCAAGCAGTGTTAAACTGAAAGATACCTGGTTGCTGATCCGGTCAAATTTATGAAGAATCCGATTGATTTCCGATAAGCTGATTTCAAATTTCAAATCTCCTTTGGAAGCCTGATTCAAAACATTTTCGACCTGATTCGGAATATTGGTAAATGTATCAGATAAGTCCTCCGCTTTATTCCAAAGCCTTTTGCCCATTTTAATCGGGTCGTACCGCTCCCTCATTATCTGTTCTCCATAAGGCCTGGCTAACTTTATCATATCAAGGTTTGGATCGATTTCAGAAATGATGGCTTCAATCGTAATTAAGGCCTTCCCCATCATCGTCATTTCCTTCGGCAGGATGATTCGATGTTCCTGTGCCGCAGCAAATAGCTCCTTGACCGTCAAACCCAAGCTTAGCCCTTCTTTTGATGACCATTCAACCGTTTTCCTTATTCCATCTACCCGGTCATAAAAGTGCTGTTCATCAATATCGGATGGAACATAAGCCATACTGAAGATAGACTTGACAATCCGGTGGGTATCCTCCTGCATAATTCCCATCATCATTGATGCAGAATCATATCTCAAGCTTGCTGAAAGCCGGCCTACTTGTCCAAAATCTATGAAAATAAGCTGTTGAGCTTCTGGGTTATAAAGGATATTACCAGGATGTGGATCACCGTGAAAAAAACCTTCCCTTAAAATTTGGGTTATGAATGCACTTACCAATAAATCTGCGATCCTCTGTTTTTCCTCGTCTTTAATAAAAATTGTATTCAACTCGTTGAGTTTGATTCCTTCAACCTTTTCCATGGTCAGAATCTGAGGAGTCGAGTATTCATGAAAGATAACTGGGACCTTTATAGATTCGCAATCTTCAAACTGCATTTGAACCATGTCCGTATTCCAGGCTTCTTCCGTATAATCCAGCTCCCTGCGGATTGATTCTGACAGCTCTTCAACCATATCAGTGATATTGTAATATTGAGCCCAGTCATAACGCTGCTCGATTAGCCTCGCAATATCCCTTAAAATTTCAAGATCCGTATGGACTGTCTGCTTGATTCCTGGCCGCTGGATTTTCACCATCACGGATTCGCCTGTTGACAAAACCGCTTCATGAACCTGTCCAATCGACGCTGCCGCTACGTAATCTTCGTTAAAATATTGGAATACATCCTCAACAGGTCTGCCAAACTCATGGTGAAGCTTTTCCTTAATTTCATCTACAGGCACTGGGGGAACCTGGTCCTGAAGCAGTTCCAATTCCTTAACGATCTCTTGAGGAAGCATATCACTTCTGATACTGAGAAGCTGGCCAAGCTTTATAAAAGCAGGCCCCAAATCCTCCAGCATACACCTTATACGGTTACCGGCTTCCCTGGTGTTCCCGCTTTTCACATCTGCAGCGACTCGATCCTTCAATGACAGGATATGAAACAGCCCCACCTCTTCCAGTACATAGCCAAATCCATATTTCACAAATGATGAAGCTATCTCTCTATATCTATTTAATCGTCTCAATCGGTCCGTCAATTCCATCACCCGCTGCTATTCAATGTCTTTTGAAAATCCAGGCGGAATATTTTCCATTCCGTTTTCAACCTGGTCAATATCTTTATTTAACCTGCTATTTCGAAGCTGTGAAATTTCTTCCTGCATTAAAACAAGCTGTGCCTGGATCGTGTCTAATTCTTCCCTTGTTACAAAACCAAGCTCAGTCAGCTGGTTTCTGGCCATCTTCCTGAATTCCTCATTCCATTCACCGCTTTTCGATTCGCCTTTTTTGAAAAAGTCATCAAAAATAGTGTCTGCTTCAGCCTGGGTCATACTCCCCTTCTCAACCAGCTTCATGATTGTTTCATCCACCTTTTCCTTACCGGCAACCGCAGCTCCCAGCCCTAACAAAAAACCGCTCTTCAGAAAATTATTCATTAAAAGAACCTCCTCTTTTAGAAATCAATTTACTTATTGATACCCCAAAATGGCGAACAATCACCCATATAAATTAAAAAAGCACCTGTTTATATTTCTGAACAGGTGCTTTTGTCATAATGGGTTCCTTGGTCCCACTTTGGCTAATTGATTTCCTTATTTAGAGTCACAGTTTGATAACATCCGCTTTGTCGAGATAAGCCCAGTTTTGCGGAGCCTTCAAACTAAGCTGCCAATATGTTGTTCCATTGAGCTGATATAAATCAATTAGTCTGTACTTTTCGATATAGCTGCGAATGTCTTCAAACCAGACGATATGCTCTTCGGCTCCTTTCCAATACCTGAACCATGGTGATCTGGCTGCCGTATCATATTGGATGACCGCACCAACAGAGATACCAAGATTCTGTGCGTCCAGGACGGAAAGCGCACGATATTGATTGGTCGAAACCACTTTATCATGCCCGTAAAGGGGGAGACCGATTTGCAATTTTTCACGAGGAATCAAGGTCAATGAATATCTGACGACAAGTGCGATCCACCATAAAGGAGAAACAGGATCAGGCGGGCCTCCCGGGTATCCGTAATCAATCGTCATAACGGCCACAATATCAGCAATCTCCCCAATCGTTTTATAATCATAGGCTCCGATAATTGGATTTGTCGGGATATCTTCAGTCTTAGCATGGACGTTCACGTGTAATATGAGATTCCCCATTGCCCCCTTCAGTTCCCGCAGAAAGGCATTGAAATCTTCCCTTTGCGGCGGCGGAATAAATTCAAGGTCGACACTAATTCCGCTATATCCTCGTTGAGTTGCTAAATTAACAAGACTAGCAACGAGGTTCCTTCGGTATGTGGGGGACGACAATACATTGCCCGCAAGCTCTTTGCTGAAACCGGCAGCAGTAGTGTTTTGAATCAATAATAAAGGGATGATATTTAAATCCCTGCTTTTACGGACAATGGGACCGTCATTCCCTATGACATAGGCATATCCTTCTTCTGTAAAGGAAAATGCCACAACAGCAACAAATGTAAGATGAGGAGCCATTTTCTCAAGTTCAGCCAGAAAAGTTTGAGAGGAGCCAGGTACGATGAATCCAAGTGTAGAAAACTGTGGTTTAACAGGTGAAGGAATATTGATGTTCTGGCCAATATACAATCTGTTGGGATCCATTCCCGGGTTTGCACTGACAATGCTGCTAATATTAGTCATGAATTGAGAAGAAATTCTCCAAAGTGTATCGCCAGCTTTGATTTTATAATAACGAATGATAGGCTGCTGATCTGGAATATAAAGAGCCAGTCCTGGAATGATTAAGCTGGTGGAAGGAAGTCCATTGACGTCGACAATACTTTGGATCGATACACCATATGTTCTGGCAATTGCCCAAAGATTTTCACCCGATCTAACTACGTGGACAGTCATCTGATCACACCTTTTTATTTTTCCTTTTATAATCATATGGCGATTGAGCTATGATATAGTACTGTCAATTATTAAAGGGTGGCTGTTTCTCAAAGACACCGGCTTTTGGAGTCCCATCCCGAAACTCGGAGCTTTCCAAATTGATAAAAAAACTTTCGGAATAAAGGTTTCGATTAAAAAACCTTAAAAAAGAAGCAGGGCTTCCGATTGAAAGCCCCGCTTACACAACTGATCATCTCCAGCGATCACTGTTGTCCGCCCTTTTCCTGTTTCTTGCTGAATAGCAGGAGTCACAGATCTGATATGGAGAATCGACATGGATTCCCTTTCCACAATGCCTGCATTTCTTTTTATAATTTTTGACTTCTGACTTTAAAAACTCGTGAACATCGTCGCTTAATTCAGTTCGAACCCTTTCCCAATAAACAGCCTCCGTTTTTCTGCCAAGCTTATATAAAAACAGCAAATGGAGCCCAATTGCTTTATAAGACAGCTCCAGTTCCTCCAGGGAGGCAGTTTTGACAGGCGGTTCCGGCAATTCTGCACCCGCTACAATTGCCTTGATTGTTTCAAGCCATTGTTCAATAAGAGCTGGTTCTTTTGATGAAAAAGGCAGATGAAGAAATCCATACAGCTCCATCATCGGGAGTCTTGCTTCAATTTCAGTATCCCTGACGTATTCATAAAGCTCTCTTTCTTCCGATAACGAAGCTTTGCTAGTCCCTTTAGGGCTCTCGAACTTATTCCATAGTTCAAAGAAAACAGCAAGCGAACGGTGGTATTTCTGAAACCTTTCAAAAATGCCCGCAGTCGGGGCAATTGAAAATGTCTCCACAGGCTTATCCTCTTTTTCAAGAAGCTTTGTCATCAAGCTGATATCCGAGGTAAAAGCTACTCGGCCGACATTGTAAATACCTTTTCTGCCGGCACGTCCCGCTATTTGCTTTACTTCCTGGGTAGTGAGCCTCCTTCGCCTCGTTCCATCGAATTTTTCATTTTCCAAAAAGACGATTCTCCTGATTGGCAAATTCAGCCCCATGCCAATTGCGTCGGTTGCCACAACTACACTTGTTTCTCCTTTGATGAAACGGTCAATTTGCTTTTTTCTTGTCTCTGGCGGCATGCTTCCATAAATCATGCTCACCTGGCGACCGCTGTTTTGCAGTCTTGACGCATTCTCAAGCACCTGTTTTCTAGAAAAGCAAACAAGTGCATCGCCTTTCTTTGTATGCTTCAGGCTGAACTCATTGTTCTCAACCTGGAGGGGGATATCACGGCTGTATTCATAAATCTCTGCCACACCATCGTCCAGCAGGTCCATCATCATTCCCTTGATATTCCTGCTTCCGATGATATGGACCTCCTCTGCATTAGCTTTAGTGATAGCTTTAAACCAGGAAAACCCTCTATCCTTATCAGCGATCATCTGTGATTCATCAATGACAACCACTTCATAAAAGTCCTTTTCGTAAAACATTTCAACTGTACAGGATATATGGTTGGCTCCCTCCACTGGCTTTTCTTCCTCGCCTGTTTTCAGGGAACATGGAATACCCTCTGTATTGAGCTTTTCATAAACCTCAAGAGCAAGCAGACGAAGCGGGGCAAGATACAAACCTGTTTTTGCCTCCTTCATCCTTTCCAGAGCGTGGTGGGTCTTTCCCGTATTTGTTTCACCGATGTGAAGTATATACCTGACATTTCTTCTCAGCGAAGGATTGTATTCGCGGCCAAAAATGTCCTCCAGCATGCGAGCTTCTTCTTCCCTTTTCCGTTCAAGCTCTGCCTGCTCCTCTGCCTTCCTTCGTTCCCTATCTCCAAGGTCTCTTTCGTATATTGCTTGATGTTCTTCCTCATCAAATTTAATTTCAGCCAAATCGAGCAAATCGGTTACATACTCTTCCTGCAGCTTAAAAAGAAAACCATCCAAATAAACTTCAGCTAAATCATTAATAATTCTTTTTATCTCTGCAGCTGAAAGTTTGTCCTTGAACAGTTCCTCATATTCCCTGAAAATATGCTGATCGAGATGATCCAATACCTTCTCAGCTGCTATCTGTGTAAAATATTCTAAAACTTCATTTGCGAAATGATACTGGTAGGTCTCATACTCAAAATAAAATCGCCCAAAACTCGCTGTTTGGTGGATTTGACCAGTCAGTTCATCATAAAAGTCAGCCATTGTTCTGTAATCAGCAGGATTGAACGCTCCAATCACGGTTAATTTTTCTTCCAGCATGTATGTGTCGATATCCTCGAATTTTTGATTTTCGATTAAGATTATCTTTAGTTTCTTTGCCATCTCATGTCTGATTTTAAGGAAGGCTGATTCTTGAAAGTCACTTAAGACCATATGGGAAACGTTCTGGATTTTCTCCTTAATGCCTGCCTTTTGCTCAAGCAGCCTGTCTTCCTCCACTTTCTTCAGGAACTTTTTTCTTGCATGATGATATTGTGCTTCCCAACTGTGCTCATCAATCGCGGACTTGATCCATTCCATTGTGTTGAAGACTTTATAGCCTCTCATTTCATTCCTGAAAAGCTTGTTGATCAGCTTCCGGTCCACACCTTCAACAACATATCCCCGCTCACTTAAAAAAGCCTTCTTATCACGCTTCGAAAAGTCATTAGTAGACTTTGTCAGCCACACATTCATCCAAATCTGGCTGATATAAGTATGCCTTTTATCTAAATACTCCGCGAAGTCAGGAAGAACTTCCTGTTCACCAAGGAAATTTTCGATATCATCCATTATCTTGGTTTTTGTGTTCTCCACTGCCTGCTGGTGGATTATTTCAATTTGTTTCATATATGAACCCCTTATTATATGTAAAGTGAAAATGTTTTGTTTCGGCAGCACTTTTTCAGGAGGTCTATGACCCCACCCATGCTGGTTTGAGCAGAAAGCTTTTTATAGCTATATAAATAAAAGGCCGCACAACAAAATGTGCGTGCCCTTCCATTTAATATTCTTCATAAATCAGTGGAACGGCTTACTATGCGTTCTTCAACTTCAACTTTTTCATTACTTTGGTCAGAACCTTTTTGTCGTCCTTTGTTACACTTTTAGGTTTAATCGGTGAAACTGGTTTAATTTTATCAACGTTATCCACACTTAGGATTTCAAGGTAAAACGGTGTGGTTTGGCGATTTCCCTTCAGATATCCCTTTAGTATTTTCATTTTGTCAGATGTCCCTGTCATAGCACCTTGATAATCCCATTCTATTTCATTTTTGTATCTTGAATCCATCTTTTCTTTTAAAGCAAAGGCTTCTGCTAGTGCATCCTCCGGTGTAATAAAATAGGATTGTGTTCTCCTCAATCCCTTCTTTTTGCTGCCATCGCCCGCTTTTGCTTGATATAGTTTTACTAACATTTCCCTCATCCTCTCTGGTTTGGTCTCACGCCTTCTCATGGTAAGTGGAAACACCAGAAGACCCGAGGAATTACGTATATATTTAGTATACCCTTTTTTCCATCAGTTACCTATTAATAAGGAAATTAATGATAGTAAAAAAAAGGAGCGTGTTCTCATTACACGCTCCAGTTCAAAATTATTTAGAAATTACTGCTTCTTTTTCATTGTTACTCTCATGGCGGATCGTTGCCTGGGCAGCAGCGAGTCTTGCAAGCGGTACTCGGAATGGCGAGCAGCTTACATAGTCAAGTCCTGCATTGTAGCAAAATTCAATCGAACTCTTTTCACCGCCGTGCTCCCCGCAAATTCCTGTCTTTAGGCCCGGCTTAGTCTGACGGCCAAGTTCCACACCAGTCTCAACCAGCTTGCCCACTCCCTCACGATCAAGCACAGCAAACGGGTTTTCGGGCAGAACCTTTTGTTCAATATACGCTTGAAGGAACTTTCCTTCAGCATCGTCGCGGCTGTAACCGAATGTAGTCTGTGTCAGGTCATTCGTACCAAATGAGAAGAAGTCAGCTTCCTCGGCAATCTGGTCCGCAGTCAATGCTGCCCGCGGTATCTCAATCATTGTTCCAACAGTATATTCAAAATCTTTGCCAGTTTCCTCTTTTATGCTTTGCGCAGCTGCATTGACCAGTTCACGCATTTCCTTTAACTCATTGACATGGCCAACCAGCGGAATCATAATTTCAGGCTGGGCATTGATTCCTTTATCAGCTAAATTTGCTACAGCATAGAAAATGGCTCTTGCCTGCATTTCATAGATTTCGGGATGAATCATGCCAAGTCGGCAGCCACGGTGGCCAAGCATCGGATTGAATTCGTCCAATTGCCGTACCTTCTTAAGCAACGCTTCCTTTTCCTTTAGCTCTTTTGATTCAGGGTCCAGGATTTGCAGTTTCGTAATCTCGACAATTAGTTCTTCTTTATCTGGCAGGAACTCATGTAAAGGAGGATCCAGCAAACGAATGGTTACTGGCAGCCCCTGCATGACTTCAAGGATTTTTTCAAAATCCCCCTGTTGCATCGGCAATAGTTCATCAAGTGCTGCATTTCGTTCTTCGAATGTTTCTGCAAGAATCATCTTCTGGACAATCGGCACTCTTGCTGCGTCCATAAACATATGCTCCGTTCGGCATAGACCAATTCCGCCTGCACCGAATTCCAAAGCCTTGGCAGAATCCTCAGGATTATCTGCGTTGGCACGGACACCAATCTTGCGCTCTTCATCAGCCCATTTGAGCAAAAGCTGGAACTCTTCGGACAGCTCAGGTTCAATCATTGGGATTTCACCGAGCATAATTTCACCCGTTCCGCCGTCAATCGTAATGATCTCACCATAATTGACTACCGTTTCACCAACACGGAATTGTTTTTCGTGCAAATCGATTTTCATCGCTTCGCAACCACAAATACAAGCCTTGCCCATCCCCCGTGCCACTACAGCTGCATGGCTTGTCATTCCTCCTCGGCTAGTAACGACAGCTTGTGCTGCGATAATGCCATGGATATCGTCTGGTGTTGTTTCAGGTCGTACCAAAATGACCTTTACGCCTTCGTTAGCAAGCAATTCTGCTTCATCCGCATCAAATACTACTTTTCCCGTTGCTGCGCCAGGTGAAGCAGGAAGACCTTTGGCCAACTGATTGCGCTCGAAATTCTCATCGATCCTGCGATGCAGGAGCTGGTCAAGCTGTTCCGGGTCAACACGAAGCAATGCAGTTTTTTTATCGATGATTCCTTCTTTGAACAACTCTGTAGCGATGCGGATGGCAGCCTGTGCAGTGCGCTTCCCGGTCCGTGTCTGAAGGATGAACAGTTCTCCGCGTTCAACCGTGAATTCGATATCCTGCATATCCTCATAATGCTGTTCGAGACGGTTACAAGTATCGACAAACTGCTGATAAACTGCAGGCATTTCATCCTTTAACGTCTGAATTGGCTGTGGAGTCCGGATGCCTGCGACCACATCCTCTCCTTGTGCATTAATCAAATATTCACCATAAAGGATGCTTTCTCCAGTTGATGGGTCCCGGGTAAATGCTACACCTGTTCCTGAGTCATTGCCCATGTTTCCAAAGACCATGCTCTGGATGTTAACAGCAGTCCCCAGATGTGAAGGGATTTTATTCAAACGGCGGTACACGATCGCCCTCTGGTTGTTCCAGGAATCAAATACAGCGTTTATGGAGAGGAATAGTTGTTCTTTAGGATCCTGAGGGAAAGGCTTTCTTGTATGTTTGGTCACGATATTCTTATAGCCCTGGATGACTTCCTTCCAATCCTCAGCAGTCATTTCAGGATCAGCGGCGTAGCCTTTCGCTTCCCTGGTTTCTTCCAGTAATCGCTCAAAAAAGAAGACATCGACATCGAGTACGACATCACTGAACATCTGGATGAAACGTCGGTAAGAATCATAAGCAAATCTAGGGTTGTTCGTTAGTTTTGCCATACCCTCGACTGTTTCGTCATTCATCCCAAGGTTAAGAATCGTATCCATCATCCCCGGCATTGAGAATACAGCTCCGGAGCGTACAGATACAAGCAAAGGGTTCTGGGGATTTCCGAGTTTTTTTCCAGTTTTCTGTTCCAATTCACCCAGTGCTTCTAAAACCTGTGCCTGAACTTCAGCAGGAATGGTCTTTCCAGCATCATAATAAGCGTTACATGCCTCCGTGGAAAGAGTGAACCCGAAAGGTACAGGAAGGCCGATATTGGTCATTTCTGCCAGGTTGGCACCTTTTCCTCCCAAGATTTCCTTCATCCCGCTATTTCCTTCATTAAAAAGATAAACAAATTTAGACATCAGCCTTAACTCCTCTCACTTTTTAAAATATCGAGTATCAATCCTGCTGTTTCTTCGATAGCCTTATTTGAAACATTGATGACTGGGCAGCCCACACGTTTCATGATTTTTTCTGCATAATCAAGCTCTTCCAGTATTCGTTCATAGCTTGCATAGTTTGCCCTGGCCCCCAGTCCAAGCGCTTTCAGCCTTTCCGTCCTGATTTCGTTCAGTTTATCCGGCGAGATGATCAGACCGACACATTTGCTTCTGGATATCTGGAACAATTCATCTGGCGGCTTTACCTCTGGAACGATTGGCACATTGGCTACTTTGTAACGCTTGTGAGCAAGGTACATTGATAAAGGTGTTTTTGAAGTCCGAGAAACGCCCACCAGTACAATATCCGCTCTTAAAATGCCGCGCGGGTCTCTGCCATCGTCATATTTGACGGCAAATTCAATGGCTTCAATCTTGCGGAAGTATTCATCATCAAGCTTACGCATCATTCCCGGTCGATGGTTTGGTTCCTTATTGAACTTCTTTTCAAAGGCATTCATCAGCGGATTCAGCAAATCAACTGCATAGATCCCTTCCTCCTGTGCTCTTTTATCCAAATAAGCCTTGAGCGCTGGAACAACGATCGTATAAGCGATAATTGATCGTCCTTGCTTCGCAACCATGATGACGTCTTCAATGTCTTCCTCGTCTTCAACATATGAATTTCTTCTGATATCAACCTGGCCGCCATTAAACTGGGTTGCCACAGCCTTGACAACAAATTCTGCTGTTTCCCCGACTGAATCGGATACCACGTAGACAACTTCCTTCATATCCAAAATACGCTCACTTCCTAGACAGATTTTTGCTCAGCTATTTCTAGATAAACCTTTGTAATGGTTGTTTTGGTTATTCGTCCGATGACTTCATATGAATCTGGTTTATGCTTGAGTTCCCGGACGACAGGGAGAGAATCAATTCTGTTTGTCACAAGCTTTTTAGCAGCCTGGACGAGTGTTTCCTCTGGCTTCACAGTTATAATGTTTGGCATCCTTGTCATGATGACGCTTACAGGAAGATCCTCGAGATTCTTGTTTCCGATAGCGGCCCTCAACAGGTCTTTCCTTGATATGACGCCAGCAAGGCATCCTTCAGAATCAACAGCATATAGAGTCCCTACATCTTCAAGGAACATCTGGACAATGCCATCATAAACAGAGGAGGACTTTTGGACGACGATCGGATGGCCTTTATAGTCATTGACTTTAAGATTAAGAACTTCTGTCGGTTCAAACAGTCTTTCTTTATCCTTATTGAAAAAATAGCCAACTCTCGGCCTTGCCTCCAGACTGCCTGCCATTGTCAGGATCGCCAGGTCTGGCCTGAGAGTAGCCCGGGTAAGCTTAAGCTTCTCGGCTATCTGTTCACCAGTTATCGGACCATCCTCCTTGACAATTTGAACGATTTCTTCCTGCCGTTTTGTTAGTTTAATAGAACTCACCACCAACGTACCCCCAATAATTAATATGTAACATTATCAAGGATTTTTTTAATGTGTTATCCTTTTTAATTTATAGTATATAACATTTAGCCAAAAAGCAAAAGAAAAGGTTTTGATAATTCTTTGAATATATTAAAATAGCCTGGTTTCTTGCGTTTAAATGGGTTACACGTTTATTTTGAATGCTTAAAATATGTCATACTGTTTGGAACAGACTAAGGCTATAAGTCTTAGAAAAGGTGTCCGAGTCTGGTACTGTTTCGGACAATTCTGAAGGAAATCAGTGAAAAGCTGTCTGAACTTGGGGCTGCTTCTGACAGCTTTGAAGCAAATCCACGAAAAGCTGTCTGAACTTGGGGCTGCTTATGACAGCTTTGAAGCAAATCCACGAAAAGCTGTCTGAACTTGGGCCTACTTATGACAACTTTGAAGGAAATCAGTGAAAAGCTGTCTGAACTTCGGGCTGCTTTTGACAGCTTTGAAGCAAATCCACGAAAAGTTGTCTGAACTTGGAGCTACTTATGACAGCTTTGAAGCAAATCCACGAAAAGTTGTCTGAACTTGGGCCTACTTATGACAGCTTTGAAGGAAATCCACGAAAAGCTGTCTGAACTTGGGCCTACTTATGACAGCTTTGAAGGTATTCTGCGAAAAGTTGTCTGAACTAGGGCCTACTTATGACAGCTTTGAAGCAAATCCACGAAAAGTTGTCTGAACTAGGGCCTACTTATGACAACTTTGAAGGAAATCAGTGAAAAGCTGTCTTAACTTCGGGCTTTTTTTGACAGCTTTGTATGAAATCAGAGAAAAGCTGTCTTAACTTGGGGCAACTTCTGACAGCTGTGTATGAAATCAGCAAAAAGCTGTCTTAACTTCGGGTAACTTCTGACAGCTATGCTGAAATCAGCGAAAAGCTGTCTGAACTTAGAGCTGCTTCTGACAGCTTTATGGGAAATCAGCGAAAAGCTATCTGAACTTGGTGTTGCTGCAGACAGCATTGTGCTAAAACACGGTAAATAACCTAAAAAAATCCCCTGAGTACCACTCAGGGGATTCATCCACTTTTATAGGCTTAATTCAAGCGTGACGGGACAGTGGTCACTGCCCATAACAAAGCATTCTGCACCTGCTTCTTTGATGGCAGGTGCCAGTTTTTCGGAAACAATGAAATAATCGATACGCCAGCCGATGTTCTTTTCTCTAACTTTATTCATGTAAGACCACCAGGTGTAGACATCTTTAACCTCAGGATGCAAGTGGCGGAAGGAATCAACGAATCCGCTGCTGAGGAGATCAGTCATCTTTCCACGTTCCTCGTCTGTAAATCCTGAATTTCCGCGGTTTGGTTTTGGATTTTTCAAATCAATCTCATTATGGGCGACATTCAAATCGCCGCAAAGGATTACCGGCTTATCATCCTCCAATTCTAGCAAGTATTCCCTAAGCTTGTCTTCCCAGGATAGGCGGTAGCCGAGGCGCGCGAGATCACGCTGCGAATTTGGCGTGTAGACATTAACGAGATAAAACTCATCAAATTCTACAGTGATTGCCCTGCCCTCGTGATCGTGTTCTGCAGAACCAATTCCATACTTTACTGATAGAGGCTGTTTTTTCGAAAAAACAGCTGTTCCGGAATAGCCTTTCTTTTCTGCGTAATTCCAGAACTGGTGATACCCTTCCAGTTCAAGATTGATCTGGCCTTCCTGCAACTTCGTTTCCTGTATACAAAAAAGGTCTGCGCCCGCTTCTTTAAAGAATTCTAAAAATCCCTTACGAGCGCAAGCCCTGATGCCGTTCACATTCCAAGATACTAATTTCATAAATCCTAATTCTCCTTGTTTGTTTCATGCTTAAATTAATATATATCTTCTATTCTAGCAGTCTTCGATCAGCGATTCTAATATAGCGATTCCCTTTGTTATATCCTCAACCCGTGCATTCGCAAAAGAAAGCCTGAAGTGCTGCATTTTTTGCGTTGCATAAATTCTCCCGGGATTGATCAGCACCCCATTCGCGAGAGCTTTTCTATACAAATCAGGCAATGAGATAGCAGGATTCATTTTTACCCATATGAAAAATCCGCCTGCAGGTTTTTCCCATTCGGCATAACGGCTTAAGTGTATTTCCATTGCTTCCAATGCCGCATTCCTTCGTACTCTTAACTGCTTTCTAACATTTGCCAAATGCTGGTCATACAATCCGCTGGATAGCCATTCTGCGGCAGCTCGCTGCGATAGAGAACTTGAACCGTAGTCAGTCTGCATTTTCAGGTCAGCCAGCCGATCAATGACCGCTTGAGGCCCGGCGATCCATCCAATTCTCAATCCAGGATTCAGGCTTTTTGAAAGGCTGCCTAGATATAAAACATTTCCGTGCCGGTCGTGCGATTTAATGGGGGACGGCGGAGGAGAATCCAGCCATAAATCGCCGTACACATCATCTTCAATGATGGGAAGCTGGGCACTCTCAGCCAGTTTGAGCAGTTCCTGCCTTCTGTTTTCGCCCATAAGAGTACCAGTAGGATTATGGAAATTCGGATGGCAGTACAGCACCGATTTCTTACTGTGATGCGACGCCTTTATCATCCCGGGCATGATGCCATCCTTGTCTAACGGGATTCCCTGGAGTTTCATCCCTGCAGACTGGAAAGTTGATAAAGAGTATAAGTAAGATGAATCCTCGAGGAACACAGTTGACTCACTTTTCAATAACCCAATCGAAATCAGGTGCAAAGCCTGTAAAGCACCAGAAACGATTAAAATGGACGATGCATCGACGATAATTCCCTTTTGATTAAGATACCTAGCAATCTCTTCCCGCAACTTCAGGTTTCCTTTCGGATCCTCATAACCGAACGGCTCCAGATCCTGTCCAATCTTTGTTAAAACAGCTCTCATTTCTGCCAGCGGAAATAAATCCTTGGAGAGTTCCCCTTTACTCAGCTGGATCAAATTCTCATCGGATTCTGCCAGATTTATAGCCTGTACTGTCGACAGGCTTGCCTGATGGGTGCCCAGTGCCACTTGTTCATTCCAATTTACCGGTGGCGCAGACCGCATGAGTGTCCAGGTATTGTTAACGACCACCGTCCCCATCCCCAGCTTCCCCTCTACAAGTCCATCAGCAGCTAATTCATCCAGTGCAGTTACGACTGTGCTTCTGTTTACACCGAATTGTTTTGCAAGGTCTCGCTGACTCGGGAGCCTGCTGCCAACTGGCCAAATCCCGTTTGTAATCTGCTCTTTTATGTAATCGATGATCACTTTGTATTTAGGCGCTTTCATGTCTCCTGCTCCATTCAAAATTGGTTGGTTTTAAAATACCCCTATTGGTTGGATACATTTTACCAAGACCTAGTTATATTTAAAAGATAAAACTAATATGTAACGGAAATTGGATGGTTTTTAAGAGGGGTGGATTACATGGACATAAGAATGGCAGCAGCACACTTACTCGTTATTTTATTATGGGGATCGGCTTTTGCGGGGATCAGGCATGGTCTCGAAGCCTATTCACCCGAGCACTTGTCATTCTTGCGGCTTTTGGTCGGGTCATCGGCACTTCTTTGCTACGCTGTATTAACAAAAATGAAGCTTCCGGAAATAAAAGATTGGCCTGTTATATTCATGTTTGGATTTTTGGGATTCGCAGTCTATCAAACCGCGCTGAATTTTGGTGAACAAACTGTCAGTGCAGGTGCCGCAAGTCTGCTTGTTTCTACTTCACCCGTTTTTATTGGATTGTTAGGGAGGATGTTCTTCCAGGAGCGCACCGGTAAATGGTACTGGTCCGGCGCCATGATCAGCATGACAGGAATTGTTCTCATTTCCATCGGGGCCGGCGGTGGATTCGAGCTGGGCATTGGCGTACTGTTAATATTGATTGCTTCATTATCTGAATCACTTTACTTTGTGTTCCAAAAAAATTACTTAGAAAAGTATGGTGCCCTTCCTTTTACTGCCTATACTATTTGGGCGGCCACCATTTTCATGGGTTTCTTTGCTCCTGGAATTGAATCTCAGATAGCTGAAGCCCCCTTGGGAGCAACGATTAGTGCTATTTATCTCGGACTTTTCCCTACGGTGGTTGCTTACTTTGCTATAGCTTATATTACAGCTCAATCCGGAGCCTCTGAAGCAGCAAGTTCCCTTTACCTGACACCTGCTGCTTCTTTCATTATCGCCTGGTTCTGGCTGGGGGAAGTACCGGGAGTCATGACAGCAGCAGGCGGTGTGATAACCCTTATGGGAGTTTCCCTGACCTACTTCAAAGGGAGGACAGAGTTAGCAGAGTCGTCTCTAGAAATCAAAGGATAGCTGCTCGGTTTCTCCTTCCTTTTCTTTTTTCCGGCCAGGAGTTCCTTTGCTCTTTATGGTCCGGTATTGAAGCCTGGCATGTTTACAAGCCTTTTTCACATCGACCATTGGCGCTTCATAGCCAAGCTGATAAAAAGCAGGGTATAGCCATGGTTCGTGTATGTATTCGTCCGGAAGCTTGCTTAACTCAGTCACATATCGGCGGATGAACGTGCCATCCGGATCAAGCTGTCTGCCGGCCTTTACAGGATCTATGATTTTCATCTTCCCTTTCGTCTCGACTAGCTGCTGGATATAGAAATCATGTACAGCTGGTTCATAATCTAAGTACAACTCTGCGAGGGAAGCAGATACCTTCTTCTCATCCAGCAATAAGGTGTTAGCAATAAAAGAAGTAACCATAGCCCGCAACGGAAAGTTCATCCAACCCGTTTTATCCAGACTCCTCATAGCCGCATCAACCATCGGGATTCCTGTCCTTCCCTGAAGCCAGCGCCGAAACCACTCTTCATTGTAATCCCTTTTGATTTCATTTACATCTGCCTGTTGCTGATCGTCCATTCTCAAACTGCAAATTTTTGCCCGTTTATTAAGCTTTGATAAAAACTCTTCTAGCTGAATCTGGTCTTCCTCCAGCTCACATGCTTGCAATTTTTCATCCGTTTTCTGAAATATGGTCCTGACCGAAATATTTCCCCATGTTATATAAGCAGAAAGCCTGGATGATGAAAGCGAGGAAGGCAGGGGTTTTTGGTGATTTTCAATATAGTTTGCGAATCTGCCTTCGAGGAATGAATCCAGCGTTTCAATAGCCTTTAATTCTCCCCCTTGCTGGCCATAGCGGATCTTATTTCCTTTAAATCTCAATTTCTGAAATCTTTTAAAATCAGCAAACAGTAGATCAGGGATTTTTGACGTTACATCAATTTTGTTTGGAACTTCAGCTAGCGATTCATTTAAATAAGCGTTCAAACGATTATTAAACAGCCTCCCCGGGACATTATCAAGTTCCGGACCATAAGCAAAAAGAAGCTGCTCTTTTTGCTTCGCCCATTCCTTAACTATATCTATAAAGCTACTATTAATGTGCGCATATAAGTTTATAGAATCATAATGATACAGCAATTTTTCGAGAACCGTCTCCATCTCATCGATAGCCAGAAAGAGTTTTCCGCCCAGACTCTCAATTCCTTTTGCCAGCTCTTCCAGACTTTCAACAACAAATTGAAAATGGCGCGCGGAAAGCGGCGTATCCTCCCACTGTGAAGGCTCAAATACATACAGCGGCAATACCTCCCCCGCTCTGGCTGCTTCAGCTAAGGGCTGATTGTCGGAAATGCGCAAATCTTTATTGAAAAGGACGATGTTCATTCTAATCACTCCGCTATTGACGATTATCACTTTGCTCTTTAAAAATTGTACCATCCGAGCCGAAAAATAAGGCTTGCAGTTATTCTAAAAGCATCAATAGTGTAATTAAGTACTCCTAATTCACTATTTCTCTTAAAAGGATACCGAACACGATACCTAAGAACATGGACGTCAAAGTACCAAGCAGAAAGTATTCCGCCCAGTCACGATCATCCATTTGCTTAAAACGGGCGATTGATTTGGCAGTAACAATGAAGGCGATTGCCGGATATGAACTGTAGTATGTGAGTAAAATTACCAGCAGTCGCTCGATATAGCCAATCAGCTTCCCGCGTGACATATCGTGTTTATTGAAGATCATATAGCTGTATTGCTCGGATAAACCCTTTTCACCTTTGCTGGTTTTCTGATATGCCGGCTCACTCAACTCATTTTTAAATGTATATTTCCCTTCAAACGTCAGCAGCTGCCCGGGCAGAGAGCCGAGAAGGATGCGGATTATATGTCCGCTGACCGTTGTTCCCAATATTAAAATAATGGCAATGACAAGGATTGTACTAGAAGCGTCTAATTGGCGCCCATCTTCAGACAGAAGCTCTATAAATCTATTAACATTGGAAACTAGCGTTATTTTATAAAATAACTGCATCGCTATCAAAAGCATGAAAATATGCAGCAGCTGGTCTAATATGAAAAACCAGAGTTTATTCAAATTTTCGCTTGCCGTAAATTGATCCACAAGCTTGATTTTCACCAGGTCAATCGTTAGATGTGTAGCTGTGATGAACAGCACCGGCCATATGACAGTCATGACGGGATTATTCTGCTGATAAAAAAAGAGCCAGCCTGCCGCAAGTACAATTGTATTCACCAGGAAATGATGGAGTATATGCTTTTTAAGGTTCTTCAGCTTGTCCTGTACCATTCGATCCGTCTGAAGGTAAAAATCGGCTAGTAGATGTGCCATAATCAAACTTAATAAAAGCATGAGCGCTCCTTTCACCAGAATCTAGAAGCTGAAAATATCCTGCACCTGGCTTTTAATTTTTGTTCTAATGCTGTCTTCAAGAACCTTTGTTTGGCTATTTCCTATTTCCGGAAACTCCTGTGCCTGACGTGCATCCAAAACGCTGACGATATCTCGGAAGCTGCGAATGATATGCTCGCAATGCCCCTTCTTGAAATGGCTGTAAACCGTAGGAGCCGAGCGATCGAGAAGGTCTGCTACAGCATTTTGCTTGCCGTAAAGAAGATAAAGCGAGCATACAAGCCGTTGTACATCAGTTTGATCCATTCTCAATACATGCTGCAGCATGAGCATGCCATTAATTAATGTCTGCAAATCCGATTCACCATCATGTCCTTGAAAAAAGAAAGATTCCCTGTCCTTCTGTTTTTTTAGATGGTCATTCGCGTTTCGTGCCTGCTTCGCCAATGGATGGATCAACTTTTCAATATCAATTTCTTCTACATTCTTATCCAGCCTGCCATAGGCAAGCCCAAAATACGGAATGTGTTTTTCATACTTCCAAATCGTGCTGATATAAAAGGCTGCAATAAAAGCAGATGAATAGCCTTCGGCCAGGAAAATAAGCTCGTCGCCAGACCGGTGCTTAATTTGTATAGAACCGATTCCTTCATACCATTTATTTATATATGTCACTAGCTGCCCTAAATAATCACTCAGCTCCTCGCCATAACCTGCAGAGGAAGACTTCGTTACATCCATTATAAATATTGACACTGGCTGCATTGCCATTCCACCTAACACCTCAAATTAGACTAATTAATCTAATTTTATATATATTAGATAGTTTAGTCAAATTTATTGAACATTAGACTCTTCAACTTAACAATTTTATACAAATTTCCTTTGATTCATTATAACAAGAGCGTATGTTCGCTTCAATGGGTAAATAAGTACAAAAAAAAGAGCCTTCAGGCTCTTTTTTTAAGACGATCCTATTCTTCTGTTACAATAACCTTTTCCATAACATCACCGTTGCTCATCGCTTTAGCAGCTTCCAAATTGGAAGTAACTTTCCCGAAAACAGTGTGCACACCATTTAAGTGCGGCTGTGATTCATGAACGATGAAGAACTGGCTGCCGCCTGTATCTTTTCCTGCGTGAGCCATTGAAAGTGAACCCGGTTCGTGCTTATGCGGATTACCTTCTGTTTCACACTTGATCGTGTATCCAGGACCGCCAGTCCCTGTTCCGTTAGGGCATCCTCCCTGACTAACAAAGCCAGGAATTACTCGGTGGAAGTTTAAACCATTATAGAAGCCTTCGTTTGCAAGCTTCTCAAAGTTTTCAACTGTACCAGGTGCTTCGTTTGGGTATAGTTCGAATTCGATTTTTTCACCATTTTGCATTTGTATGTATCCTTTTTTAGCCATGTAAATCATCTCCTTGTGTTAAAATCATTGTTATCATACCACTATTACAAATAAAAATAAAAGTATCCACCTTCACATTGTATTTTTCCAACATGTTTGTGTTAAAATATAACTGCCTCTGCCGGACATTCGCTTGTTGCGGGACACTTAACCACTGTACGGACGGCAGGGGCCCTGCCTTGGCAGGATGACCAAATATATTGTCGAACCTTGCCATATGGCAAGGTTTTTATTTTAATTACTAATATAGAGATATTAATTTCTAATTAATCTATCGCCGGTTTGGGTAATTAAGATCTAGTATGTCTTTTTCAAAAATGTCTATGTTTCTTTTAAAATATCATTGTTTGCTTTTATTTTTTATCAATTCAAGGAGAAGTTATGCTAAATCTAATAGATATTAAGTACAAGAAATGGATCTCAGCAATTTCCTATACTTTATTCATTATCTACATCATCATTGCCGTCATTTTGTTGTTTCTCAGCCCATATCGGCAGGCTGCGTATGAAATCAATTCTGCAGGCTCAAACCCTGATAACATCATCCCATTTAAAACAATCACAGATTACATAAAAGCTTCTTCGCACATCAATAAAAATATCTGGATGTCCAACTTATTTGGCAATGTTCTTGCCTTTTTCCCCTTAGGAATCTTCCTTCCCTGGCTGTTTAAACGGTTGATGGGATTCTGGCGAACGACCAGTACTGTCTTTCTGGCGACTTCCTCGGTGGAAATCCTCCAGTTTGCCACAAGGGTTGGCAGTTTTGACATCGATGATATCATCCTTAACACAATAGGAGGTGCAATTGGGTACCTCTTAATCAAGATCATTTATCTACTTCTATTCAAGGAGAAAACACATGTACGTTAGACAGTTAAAAGAAGGCGAACAGCCGCCTTGGAATCTTCTGCTCATGGCAGACCCTTCTCGGGATTTGGTTTCAGGATATTTAGATAAGGGTTTGTGCTATGTTATGGAATCAGAAAACGGTGATACTACCGGGGTAATCTTACTGGTGCCGGTTAGTAATCATACCATCGAAATTATGAATCTGGCAGTCGATGAATCTCACCAAGGGAGGGGTTTAGGTACCCTCCTGATCGAGCATGCAATTCAAACTGCAGTTGAAGAGGGGTATAAAAAAGTTGAAATCGGTACAGGGAATTCAAGTATCAATCAACTGGCTCTTTATCAAAAGGTTGGCTTCAGAATCACTGGAATAGATCATGATTTTTTTATAAGGAATTATGAAGAACCTATTTTTGAAAATGGGATCCAGTGCAGGGATATGATCAGGTTATCGATGCCCTTGTAGAACAAGGAAAACGCAAGCGCCTTGGTCAGCCCAGACAAGCGCTGTCCGCCTAAACGCCACGTCCTGTTGCTGGCGGATCTAGCACATCGTGTGCCTCGGAGGGCCTGACTGTGAAGTCGCTCTTTGACTTCATTGGCAGGACCGAAATCAAAAAGCATAGGCGACTGTCCAACTCCGACAAGCACTGGAGGACCTGATAGTTAAGTCGTTCTTTGACTTCACCGGCAGGGCCGAAGTGTTTCGAGGAGTTAGAAGCCGCAGCTAGATAAACGTCTCGAGCTGCTCAAAGCTACCGCTTCACGCAAGATACTCCACGAAGCACCCTCAGGGATGAAAACTGGCTAGGCGCTGGAGCTGGACAATTCTCAAAGTTGAAATGATATAAATTCTGATATTATAAAGAAAGGACCATAGTCAGGTCCTTTCCTTGGATATCAAAAGAGGGAGTTCTTTATAAATCCCCACTACTTGATCCATTTTCATCCTCACAAGTCCGCTTGAGGAGGGCGCTACAAAATCGACCGTTCCAGCAACAACAGATTTATCCTGCTTCCCCCATGGAATATCTTTTTTGCCGCTATATTGCTGGTAGACACCCTTACCGACAAAACAAACAATTCTCGGACTATATTTTTCAATCTTTTGTCTTAGTTCAAGTTTTCCCTGCTGGTATTCATCTTTCGTAATCTCATCTGCTGCTTTAGTTGGCCGCGCAACAATGTTCGTCATCCCGCAGCCTATATCCAGGAGTTTATAATCCTCCGAAGAGTCATATTTCCTTGGTGTGATGCCAGCTTCAAAAAGAATCTTCCAGAATCTATTGTTTGGGTTAGCGTAATGATGACCTGTTTCTGATGACCGGATGCTGGGATTGAAACCGACAAAAATAACGTCCAGATTCTCCCGTAAATGATCGCTAATCGGCTTCATATTCTCATTCTCCTCTCCAATGTTGACTATCTCTCTCTCCACTCACCAAAATCGGTGAGGCAGCTCATTATTCTTGCTTATATTCTTGAAAATTCTTAAGTGGAACAAAAACTCGTCATAAAACATGGTTTCGGCACTTTCAAATGAATAAGCGTCCGAAAAATGATCCAATAGTTCGACATCAATGTTATCTTCAAGGCCGCTCAGCCACATTTTATAACCATGCTGCTCATAAACATCAGCTAAACCTGCCCATTCGAACATATCTTCCATTTCCTTTTCACCCATTCTATCACTCCTTCAGCTATCACCTCCATTTTTCCATACTTTTACATACCTTATACAGAGTTCCTAATCCCTCCCTATATGACTGGGAATTCTAATTTCCTAAGCCTTGCCTGATTTATAAAAACCAGGCTTATTCAACCTGGCTTTCCTTGGCTCCGTATTTTGCCTCAGCAACCCGTTCCGGGTGTGTGTAGACATTAAGTGATCGATTCCTGATAAAGCCAATTGTCGTAATCCCCAGTTCCTCCGCTAGCTTCAAGGCAAGTTCAGTGGGAGCTGATTTGGATAATACAATCGGGCAGCCGATTTTGGCTACCTTCAATAAAATTTCTGAGGAAATCCGTCCACTGAAAACAATTACTTTATCGTGTATTGAAATTTCATTTTTTAAGCAATGCCCAAAAATTTTATCCAGGGCATTATGGCGGCCGATATCCATCCGCGACACAACTGGACCAAACAAACTGCAAAGAGAGGCGTTATGGACTCCCCCTGTATTTTGGAAAAGGTGAGCGGAATCCTGCATTTCTTCCATGAGCCTAAAGCAATCCTCCACTTCGATTTCTGTCTTGACCTTATGGAGTTTTTTTGCAGTCATAGCATCTGTCGCAAATACAAACCCTGCCCTGCTGGCCCCGCAGCAGGATGTTAAGTAACGCTTACCCTGCAAGTTTTTGTAAATGGGATTTACTCTTGAAGTTTTCACATGGACAAACCCTTCTTTTTCCTGAATCCATATATCTTCAATATCTGAATACTTCCTGATGATTCCTTCGGACGCGAGGTATCCAATGACCATTTCTTCAATATAATCTGGAGTACAAACCATCGTAACCAATTCCTGACCATTCACTTTAATGGTGACGGAATATTCCGTTACGATGCTGTCTTCCAAGCTTTCGGCCTGGCCATCTCCAAAACGAAGAATTTCCCTTTTGACTTCGACTGGTTTCACAACAGCCATCCTCTCTGATTCGAGTTTTACTTTCCGGTAATCTCCTTTTATCCATAAAGCTGGATAGTGAAACTTAAAAAAGCAGGCGAACAAGCGGGAATGCTTGATGCCTGCCTATTAGACTACTTTTCCTCGAGCGTACCATCCTGGCTTTGGTGGATATCCTGATTTTCCGGTAGTTGTGTGGTTCTTTCAAGCCCCTCTGTATCTTCACCCATCCCTTTAAGAAACTCAAAAAGCAGGGATAGCGCTCGGTTTATTTCCGGGTCTTTTAAAGAACGGACGATATCAAAATAGCCAAGCTTGTCTTCATCCTCGCTATCCGTATATTCTGCTACTCTAGCAATGCCAGAATTCAATTTTAACAGCAAAGGCTCAAGCTGCTGGACATTGATTGTACCGAGAACGCCAATCATCAGCAACAGGTTTTTGATTGTATTGGTAGCTTCTGGCTTGTCTGCTGCTTTAACAAGAACATTTAAGACCTTATCTCCTTCACTAAACAGTCCGTCCAACAGCGACAACACACCGCGCTGATTCATATGCTTGAGTATGTCCATCGACTGTAAAATAGCATCCTTGTTATCAAGCAAGGCAGACTCGATTTCCTCCAGGTCACTCTTACGTTTTTGTTCTTCTGTCAACTGTATACGATTGATGTTAGTGATTGCTTTAGCCATGCTGGGTACGCTCCTTTTTCACAAGATCTCCTGGAAAGCTGTAATCTGGACGAGCCCACTTCTTTTCGACTTGGACGCCGATTTGCGGCTGTGGATTACCGTATCGGAAATTATTCCTTGGCAAAGGATTGACTCCTTCAAGTTGGAGGATTTCCATTTTGGCCTTCGTCTCCTTATACGCTGGAGTATCCGTGTTTTTATCTCCATAGCTGCTTGTCAGGAGATTGATGGCTGCATCACCCTGGTCGTTCATAGGCAGATAGACTTCCTTTCCTTGCACTCTGTCGGTTACAACACATCTGACCTTAACGTTGCCATACGGCGACGTCAGCCTCACTAGTGTTCCATCCTTCAAGCCCCTTTCTTCTGCAAGCTCTGGTGAGACTTCAAGGAATGTTTCAGGAGTCTTCGAGGTGATTCCCTCTGACTTATAAGTCAGGTTACCTTCATGGAAATGCTCAAGAAGACGGCCATTATTGACATGAATGTCATATTCCTCTCCATACTGAATCGGAATAGACCATTTTACTGGATAGAGACGTGCTTTCCCATCCGGGAATGGGAAGCCATCCAAATACAATACAGGACTGTCAGTTCCATCCGGTTGTACTGGCCATTGAAGGCTCTTGTACCCTTCAAGGCGTTCATACGTCACGCCAGAGTAAATCGGCATTAGGCTTGCCGCTTCAGCCATGATTTCAGAAGGATGCTCATATGTCCAGCCTGCACCAAGGCGGTTGGCGACTTCAATCAGAATCTGCCAATCAGGCTTAGATTCACCAACTGGCTCGAATACCTGATACAAACGCTGAATCCTTCGCTCGGTATTCGTAAATGTGCCCTCTTTTTCAAAGCTTGGGCTTGCTGGCAGAACAACGTCTGCAAATTGTGCGGTCCTGGAGAAGAATACATCCTGGACTACAAAGAAGTCGAGCTTCTCATAGCCGGCCTGGACGTGATTGATATTGGAATCCACAAGGCCCATCTCTTCACCCTTGATGTAAAGGGCTTTAAGCGTTTCTTTATGCATCCCTTCAACCATGTCATGGTTATTGATCCCTGGTTCAGCAGGCAGCCTGGTTCCCCATGCTTGTTCAAACTTCATTCGCGCCTCTTCATCGGTTACCTTTTGGTACCCTGGCAGTGAGTCCGGGCTGCTGCCAAAATCGCCTGCTCCCTGGACATTATTATGTCCTCGCAGTGGATATGCACCCGTTCCTGGACGGCCGTAATTTCCAGTAATCAACAATAGGTTCGAAATCGCCGTACTGGTGTCACTCCCGCCAATATGCTGTGTAACTCCCATTGCCCATAGTGCACAAACGCTTTTTGCTTTATGGATGCTCTCAGCAATCTCAATCAGCGTATCTTTTGAAAGGCCAGTTGTTTTTTCTGCATATTCCAAAGTGAATCCTTCAAGACTGTCAACGTATTCCGAAAGTCCATTGACTTTATTGTTCAGGAATTCTTCATCAGCCCAGCCCTGGTCGATAATGTATTTAGTGACAGCGGAAATCCAGACAAGGTCACTGCCTGCCTTTGGCCTTACGAACATATCAGCACGGTCAGCCATTTCATGCTCACGAAGGTCGGCGACAATCACTTTTTGCCCAGTCAGCTTTTGGGCGCGTTTCACCCTGGTTGCAAGGACAGGATGTGCTTCTGCTGTATTGGACCCGACGATGATGACCAAATCAGCCATTGCAATATCAGTGATTGATCCAGCATCGCCACCATGTCCAACTGTTCTGAACAAACCAACAGTAGCAGGCGTTTGGCAATATCGGGAGCAATTGTCGACATTATTTGTTCCAATTACAGACCTTGCCAGTTTTTGCATTAGATATGATTCTTCATTCGTACATTTAGACGATGTTATGAAGCCAAGAGAATCAGGGCCATACTCATTCTTGATTTCTGTAAATTTATTGGAGATGAGATTCAATGCCTCATCCCATTCTGCTTCTCTAAAGCTGTCTCCTTCACGTATCAGCGGCTTGGTCAGGCGCTCTTCGCTGTTAACGAAATCCCATCCGAATTTACCTTTTATACATGTAGAAATTCCATTGGCTGGAGCTTCAACCTGCGGCTCGACCTTCAGGATTTCTCGCCCCTTCGTCCACACATCAAAACTGCAGCCCACTCCGCAGTAAGTGCAAACAGTCTTGGTTTTCTTGATTCTAGATTCACGCATGGCGGCTTCCATATCGGAAATCGCCAGGATGGACCCGTAACCAGTCTCGACATTCTTGGTAATTTCAATCATTGGCCGCAAAGTATCTTTTGCGATTCCTGTCAAAAAGCCGGCTTCGCCTTCCATTCCTTTTTCCATCATTGCATTACATGGACATACGGTTGAACAGTGACCACAAGAAACACATGAGGATTCATTGATTGGTACATCATTATCCCAGATGACACGTGGACGTTCACGTTCCCAATCGATTCTCAGCGTCTCGGTTACCTGTACATCCTGACAGGCTTCCACGCATCTCCCGCATAAAATACATTGATCAGGATCATATCGGTAAAAAGGGTTTGATTCATCTTTTTCATATGGCTTTTGATCAAATGGGATGCTCTGGTGATTGATTTTCATTTCTTTTACTGTGTTATGTACCTCACACATCCCATTATTGTAGTCACAGACAGTACAATACAGTTCATGATTAAACAAAATCTTGTCCATCGCCATTGTTTGTGCCTTCTTAACATCTGGTGCCACTGTGTCGATGGTATCCCCATCCTTCATGATTGTCGAACAAGACCTGGCCATTTCTCCGTTCACTTCTACAATACAAGTATCACATGTCTCAATTGGGCCAAGGCTTGGATGATAGCATACACTTGGCACTTCTATCGAGCTATCTGAAAGGTATTGAAGGATTGTTTGATTTTCTTTAGCCGCAACGTCAGCACCGTTGATTGTTACATTTATTTTGCCAGACAAGACCTCATCTTCCTTTCTGTATAGAAATCGCTCTCTTTCTCACTACCCAAACCACGAATGACTTTAACCACTTTTATGAGAGTTTTTTGAAAATGGCTCTGATATTACAGATTATTAAAATCATTGTTCTATAATAAAGTTCTTACCTTCCAAAAA
The DNA here is from genome assembly GCF_018613195.1 of Bacillus sp. ISL-45. Lineage (GTDB taxonomy): Bacteria > Bacillota > Bacilli > Bacillales > Cytobacillaceae > Mesobacillus. Next base: position 290,389 of record NZ_JAGGQQ010000011.1, on the reverse strand, counting down.
AACCACAGAGGTTATTATTTGTTTGTACGTCTTCCACATTTTTGCTTTTAGGGAGATTAAAAAAATTAACATATTGGACAAAAAAAAAGCCCCACCTGATTAAGGTAAAGGCTTTGAGATTATTTACTATAAAAAGCGGCAAGCATCATTTCCCGCTTCATCAGAGGAAAGAATATACAGCGTCTTTCCATTGGTGGATTTTTCTTTAGTAAAACCCAAATTCTCTAGTTCACCGTAATCTCCAACAACAATGATGGCTGAAACAAAAAGCAATGCCTGCAGATGGAATAGAGAAACATCAATCACTTCTGTTAGTGAATCTCCAGGTTTGAGTGCTTCCAGGACAGCAATCCTGCCATGGATTCCAAGGCTTTCAAAAGCATATTCCATACTGTCGGCCGTGGATTCGGAAATAACCGAGGCAGAACTGATGACGTCATTCCAATTCTCATCAAAAACATAAGCATGCCACGAAGATTGTTGTTCATTCCCCACTAGAAAATCAATTTTAAGAAAATGCTGGTCATCATCAAATTGATAAACCGATCTCACTATATTCACGCTTCCCTCCATTAGAAAAGTAGAGATAGTTTCCCACTGTAAGCAAAAGTTAATGAATCCGTTTTGCATGTTTTAAAATCGTTAGTAAATACTTACAACGACGGAACCCTAGGCATGAATCTTATTGTTGAGGGAAGAAGTAATATACAAAATACTAAACAGAGCAGGAGGATGAGAGAATGGACCAAAAACAAAACCATAAACATTTCAATGAGGAAGACGAACAGCACAGTATGGTATGCAATGACCAGTTATTTTTTCAGGAATTAAGAATAGCAGCTGAAGAGGCTGAACGAGACCGCATCGATACAGATCAAAATAAAGAAAAATAAAAAGAGAAAGGCAATTAGCCTTTCTCTTCCTATTGAGGGTTAGTAAAGCAAGTATTTACACAAAGTGCTTTAAATAAGGCTCTTTTCTCAAACTTGGTTGCAATTCGACTGCAAAATAGGCTGTCTTTCTTCGCAAAGTTGACTCTTTTACGAGAAAAGAGCATGCAAACTTTAATACCGACCTGCCAAATGGCCTTATATTACGTTAAAATCGGCTTTAGGATTTTAACAACAACCTTTACGAAAACAGCCTTAACTAATGAACCGGTCTCTTTCCGCCGCATCTTCTTCCCGCTGTGCTTCTCTTTCTTCATACCAAAATTTAATATGAGTCAGGATGGAGAAAACGAGGAAAAAGTTCATCGACCAGACACTGACAAACGGGGCCATCCCACCGAACTCAATCGTCTCATACTGTTTAAATACCATTACAATATATGACTCAATGAACACAAGGACAAAGCCGGCTACACCTGCAATTGCCATTCGCATCATAATCAAAAACCACCTTATCGCATTATCAGATTATTTAAATAATACGACTAATTATTGATTAACGCAACTGTTTTGTTCACTAATTCGCCATATTTGAACGTTGACAATTTGGCGTAGTCCGTTTTACCTAAATCTTTTCATGGACATCATTAATCTTTGAGCTCGGTCCGGCTTATCTATTCAACTTCTTTTGCTTTTGCATGATCTCATATGATTTTTCTATTATATCTGTTAATACATCGCCTTTGTATATCCTGCCGATTTTTGTATTCTCTTGATAATATTCAACAATCTCATCTAGTTTATCAGATGTTTCCTTGGACACTCTCACATTCAACTGAATTCTCTGGGCCTCATTCATGGAACAGATTTCCCTCCAAATCCTTTACTTCTATGTAAAAAATACTATTCATCAACTTGCTAGCAGTTTGATATTATGTAGATATGTGTCGCTAACTCTGCCGCAACGTCTTTTATTTTAACATAATCTATCACCTTACAACACTATGTTGTTTTTCCTATCCTCTTACAGGGTAATTTATATCAAGATTTGTTTTTCTTGCGGGAATTGGGAATTATATAGAGTTTCTTTTTCCCTCACAACTGGATTACTTAACTGCTTAAACTTACCTTCCTTGTTGCCCTATTAAAATTCGAATGACATGGAGAATTTCTATGAAGCTTACAAAATGGTCTTACACAAAGAGATATAATATCAAAGCTCAATTCGATGTTTTTCCAAATTCAGTCGTTTTATTCCGCCAAATCAAAGAATACTACTTCGTATATACTGTTAATTGGTCTTTAAAGGATCCAGTTGTATCTAAATCTGAACTGGCGGAAATGGAGCGGCTTCTTAATAAGGAACTGGGCACCCTTGAAAGCTACAGGCAGAGAAAGTATTTCCATAACCATTCCGAATGAATCAAATTTTGAAAATTAGCCATTTACAATTCAGCCTATTTACATTAAGATGATTTTGAAAACAACAACTGTATAGGTTTTTGCACTAGGGGAGCTTTTGGCTGAGAAGAACTTTGTTCTGACCCTTATTACCCGATCTGGATAATACCAGCGTGGGGAAGTGCAGGCGAAGCTCTTCGTTATATCTTTTTTTATCTGACGATAGAATTCAACTGCATCCACCACGCTGGATGCAGTTTTTTGTTTTCTACCCAATGAACAAAGGAGATGTAATGGTATGAAAGAGATTTTTTGCGGTACAAGTGAGATTACAGGGGCCAGGTTTTCCATTTCCCCAATGTCAGACAGGTTTGTTGACATTATCCTCTCTGCATTGAAGGAAGTTGATACGTCAAAGGTTTGGATGGAGACAGATGATGTCAGCACCTGTGTGCGGGGACGTTCTGAACATGTTTTTGACGTTGTTAAAGCCATATTCCTGAATGCTTCAATCGGTGGAGATCATGTGGTCCTAAATGCCACGTTTTCAAATGGATGTCCCGGTGACAGTGCAGGGGATGCTTTTATGGCGGAAGATTCAAATGTAATGAATGATGAGCGTTCTCAAAAAATCAACCAGGAGGTCGCAGCCCAGTTTGCTCTCTATCCTTTAGGAATTCCTGGATATATGAATGTAATCATGGATCAAATAAAAACTGTTGAGCAGCAAGGTGTCTTTAGCGGAGGAGTTCATTATGCCTCAAGATTGGATGGCGATGCCAATAAGGTTTTTACCGGAATAGAAAGTGCTTTTGATGGTGCCCGGAACAGTGATTCTTCACATATTGTTATGACGGTGACCATGTCGGCCAACAGTCCTTCCCGTAAGGAGGAACGATAATGCTCGCAAACTGGAAACTTCGAGAGGTTGTAGTTTTATCTGTACTGGCAGTCGTTTTTGGCGTAATCTACCTTCTGTTCTTACAGTTCGGCAATGTGCTTGTAGGCATGTTCGGACTAATCGGCTATGACTTGATCTTCGGGATCTGGTTCATCGTTTCCATCATAGCTGCTTACATCATCAGAAAGCCTGGAGCAGCGGCGTTATCAGAAACAATTGCAGCAACAATCGAGGTCATGCTTGGAAACGCTGTTGGTCCGCGTCTGATCCTGGCCGGGATTATCCAGGGACTGGGGGCGGAAGCTGCTTTTGCGGCAACCAAATGGAAGAACTATTCTACATGGGTTCTTGTAGCAGCAGGAATGGGGTCCTCAATCACCAGCTTCGCATGGGGTTACTTTTTAGGCGGCTTCTCCGCTCTATCACCTGGTTATGTAACAGCCATGTTTGTCGTCAGGCTTATAAGCGGAGCAATCTTAGCAGGTCTTTTAGGTAAATACATAAGCGACAGCCTCGCTAAAACAGGAGCATTGAATAGCTTCCCGCTTGGAAAGGAAGCCAGAAAGGCAAAGCAGAATCATGATATTTCAGCCTAGTCTGCCATTTCTTGAAGTGTCAAACGTTACGTTCCGATTTGAGGATGATCAGAAGGATGTTTTAAGGAATATCACTTTTGATATTAATGAAAATGAGAACATTCTTGTACTGGGTCCAAGCGGTTCAGGTAAGAGCACACTCGCATACTGCATGAATAATCTATATCCAGCGTCTGTTGATGGAATAATGAGCGGCAGTATAAAGTTCAGAGGCAAGGAATTATCCTCCTTCGAATCCGGAGAGATAAATCAAAAAGTCGGATTGGTCATGCAGGATCCTGATTCCCAGTTTTGCATGCTGACTGTCGAGGAAGAAATAGCTTTTGTATTAGAGAATATTCAGTTTCCCAGATCGGAAATGAAAGAAAGGATAGATTATGCCCTTGACTTAGTAGACATAAAGCACTTTAAACACAGGCTGATTCACTCACTCTCCGGCGGGCAAAAGCAAAAACTTGCGATTGCCTGTGCATTGGCAATGGAACCTGAATTATTAATACTTGATGAACCTACTGCCAATCTAGACCCCGCCTCAGGGTTCGAATTGGTCCGGACGTTAAAAAGATTAAAGAATAAACACTCGTTCAGTATCCTCGTTATCGAGCATAACCTGGATTATTGGCTTGAAATTATGGATCGCTGCATCATATTGAATTCTGCGGGTGAACTGTTTTTTAATGGTCCGCCTAGTGTTTGTTTTAATCATTTTGCAAAAGAACTGGCAATTGAAGGGATTTGGTTACCCCGCTCTATTGACGCAGGGTTGAAGCTTAAGGAGGCTGGATTGCTAACGTCCTCCTTCCTGCCTATGACGATTGATGAGCTGATTGAAAATAGTAAAGATATAGGAAATACAATTAAGTTCTTAACAACTGAGGTTCGCAAGCAAAAACCGAATCCCTCTCCAGCCATTTTCGAAGTGAAGGATGTCAGCTATTCGAAAGACAATCATATATTAATTGAAGATATTTCTATATCGATTAATGGTGGTGAAATAATTGCAATAGCAGGTTCAAACGGATCCGGAAAGACCACTTTTTCAAAATGTTTGGCCGGGTTGATTACATCACAAGGCGAGATAAAATTTTATGGACACTCTTTAGGAGACTGGCCTGAGGAACAAAAGTGGAGAAGACTCGGATACGTATTCCAAAATCCTGAGCACCAATTTATTACTGATTCTGTGATGGAAGAAATAAATTACAGTCTTCAATCGAAAGAGCAAACGGCACAAAATTATAAAAATAAAGATATTTTGAGAACCCTTCGTATGGCTGACCACGTTAACAGTCACCCATTCTCATTGAGCCAAGGACAAAAAAGGAGACTGAGTGTGGCTGTCATGCTGGTGAACGGGCAGGAGGTCCTGATTATGGACGAACCAACATTTGGACAGGATGCTGTCACTTCAAAGGAAATCATCGATTTTGCGGTCCATGCCGTACCAGAGACAGGAAGCATTATTATGATTACACATGATATGGATTTAGTTGATCGTTACGCAGATAATGTATTAGTAATGGAAAAAGGAAAAATGATATTTTATGGTGCTCCAGGAATGCTGTGGAATCAACCTGGAATTTTGACGAGAGCAAGTTTAAGACTGCCATTCCTCAAGGAACTGGAGATGCGCCTGGAGGGAAAATATGCTGTTAAATGAGATGAACCCTAGCATAAAAGCCCTGAGCATTCTTGTCAGCATCTTGCTGCTGTCGATATTTTTCGATCCAGTCACGCCCATGTTAAGTCTCGTTTTGACCATAGTGATCACATTTAGTTTTGCACAGGTAAGTTTTAAGAAGTGGATCCTGTTATTCTCTCCTTTTCTCTTTATGGCGATTGTCTATGTCTGGTCATCACTATTGTTTCCTAGAGTAGATCCTGGAGACAGTATCATCTGGGAATGGAGGTTCATCACCATTACTGCGGAAGGATTCCAAAGAAGCATATCGCTTGGATTAAGAGTACTGAGTTTCGCTTCCCTTTCACTCTTATTTGCCCTTACAACAAACCCGATTAACTTTTTGCTTAGCTTGATGCAGCAATGCAGGCTTTCTCCCAAGATTGCCTATTCCATCATGGCAGGTTATCAATTTCTCCCCTTGATAAAAGATGAGTTCAGTATTATCAGAAGTGCCCATCGAATAAGAGGGGCAGGCAGAACCATAACTTTCCGGGATAAACTTAAGCAAATAAAGAGGTATGCAATTCCCCTGCTGGCAAGCGGGATTAGAAAAGCGGAAAGAACAGCTGTTGCAATGGAATCAAAAGGTTTCACAGGAGATAGAAACCGAGAATTTTATAAAGTAATCTCCGTTTCTAAAAAGGATTGGCTGTTGTTATGTTTACTGGTCACCATCGTTATCGTGAGTGCATTTACCTCACATAAGCTAGGTTACCTTGCATTGTATAAAGGCGAACTATGAACAAAAAGCGCAAGCGCCTCGTTCAGCCCCGACAAGCGCTGCCCGCCTATGACGCCACGTCCTGTGGCTGGCGGGTCTAGCACATCGTGTGCCTCGGAGGGCCTTCCAGTGAAGTCGTTCTTTGACTTCATTGGCAGGACCGAAGCGTCTCGAGGAGTTAGGAGCCGCAGCTAGACAAGCGACTCGAGGGGCTAGGTGCTGGAGCTGGATTAAGAAAACTTCATAGAGTTATCCACAACTTTAGAAATTTTATAAATTCCTTAACAAAAATAAAACCCAGCCCTGCAAATGCAGGTGCTGGGTTTCTACTAGTCTTAATTTTTTACCGAGAGTATTGCTTCCCAATCGATTGTACCGTTTTTGACTTGCTCACGTTTTTCTTTATCCATGATGTCTGCCGGTCTCCCCCCTTTCGGCCAGTCTCCCTCATGTCCTTTGAATTCTTGTCGGTCATGCGAAAGGATAAATGCGGCCAAATCGATCGCTTGCTGGTCAGATAAAGTTCCTCCCTGTCCTTTAGGCATGTTCTTCTGAACGTATCCCGCCATTTTGGTCATTCTTGACATACCTGCACCGTCGTTGAAAGAATTTTCTCCCCATACAGCAGGTCCTGTGTTTGTTCCAGTACCTGAGCCATCAGCAGCATGGCAGCTTGCACAAGATTGTGCGTAAAGCTTTTCTCCGTCCTCAACGCTAGGAACGGGATATTGCTTTGGCTCTTTAGGCGCTCTCCACGGAGGGTCTGCCCCAGCAGGGACCCCTTCTGACATGTATTGCAAATAAGCAATCATCGCGCGCATTTCTTTGCTGTCAGTCGGGAACATTTTTCCATTCATGCTTCGGATCATACATCCATTGATACGATCTTCCAGAGTGTAAACCTCACCTTCACGCGGCCTGTATTCTGGATAGACTGCAGAAAGCCCGACCATCGGGGCCTCTTCTTTCACTGTACCCCCATTTGCGTGGCAGCTTGCACATGAAAGATTATTGCCAACGTACTCATCGGCAACTGTATTCGTTTCCATGACAAGCTCATGTCCATATTTTATACTTTCGCCTAGAGGACCATCGGGTACATCCTCCATGCTTGGCGGGTTAAATTCAATTTCTTTGCTTGCACTTTCAGTTTGCGGCTGAGGCGCTGTTGCTGTTTCAGCCGGTCCCAGGTCCTGGCTGATTTTCCAGCCAACAAATAATGATCCTACGATTAAAAATCCAATAATAATAGCAAGACTGTTTTTCATAATGATTTCCTCTTTATGTAGATTATTCAAATTGCTATCCAATTTCCCTATACCCATTCTAGTATAGATGACACAACTATTTTTATATTAAATATGTAGAAATAGTGAAAACTATAGAATAGGAAAAAGGAGCTGGATTTCTCCAGCTCCTACTTTTCCATTCCTAAATAATATAGAAACCACACGGCATGGTTCTGCTCATCATAAGCTGCACGCCTGAAAACTTCTTTTACGACCGGGTCTGCAGCTTCATCTGCTACTTCATGATAAAAATCAGTTGTTTTTTGTTCATCCTTAATAGATGCTTTGAGGCCTTCAAGATACGTGTCACCGCATTCTTCAGTCATTTGCAGCTCCGGCCGCTTCCCTGTCAGTGTTGTATAAATCTGAGTAAACTGACGCAAATGCTTTTTCTCATCATTCAGAATTTCATGGATTTGGTTCCGCTGATCCTCATTCGGCGCCATCTCTGCAAGCTTAGCGTAGCATTGTGTCGCACTGTATTCTCCATTTATAGCTTTCATCAGGTCACTGACAAGCTTTTGGTTCTGTCTGTAATGGTCATAATATGGATACATGTCAATCCTCCCCAAATTCTTTGTATCAGTGTATGGAGAGGAGTGAAGGGTGTGCTTGCGTCCGTTTATTCTGGATTAAGCCCCTCATACTCAACAAAAATACCCTTTAAATACTTCTTTTCTTTTATCACTTTTATTCCAGATTCCCTCATATAGCGACCTGTATCACGATTTAAGTGGCAGCCATCACACAGCCGTTTCCACGCGGGTGTCAGGACATCCTGCAGGGCCGCAAGCGCTTTGGATTCCGTTCTGACATGCTCAAAAAGGACAATTTTCCCGCCTTTTTTACACACTCTTCGCACTTCCTGAAAAACCTTTTGCGGCTCACTTACGGAACAAAGAACAAGCGTGGCCACAACAGTATCAAACTCACCATCCTTGAATGGAAGTGTCTCTGCCATCCCCTGATGGAACTCGACTGGCAATCCTGCTTCCTTCGCTCTAAGAATTGCCTGACCAAGCATATGAGGATTGGGCTCCAGTGAAACAACATTTTCAACCTTTTCCCTGGAATAGTAAGGGAAATTTGCTCCTGTACCTGCACCAATTTCAAGGACATTTCCCACTAAATCTGAAATTATTTTTTTCCTGACCCTCGCGATCCATTTCTTCTCAAGTGGTCCCATGAGTTTATCATAAGAAAAAGCAAATATTTTTCCCAAAATTAGTGCTCCTAACTATTACCGTTTTTATCATTATAATCAAAAAGGCCCTGGAAAAGCTAATGCTTAATCCAAGACCTTTCTATATGACTCCAAGGTTAACTATTGCCTCTATTGAGCTTTGGTTATGCACACCCAAGTACCTTAAGGCTTCAAAATCACCTTGATACAGTCGTCTTTTCGATCATTGAACATTTCATACCCTTTTGCCGCATCTTCGAGCGGAATTTTGTGAGTGATGATGTCAGTTGGATCGAATTCTCCGTTTGAGACCATATCAAATAGTTTTGGCATGTAATGAATAACTGGAGCCTGTCCCATTTTCATCGTAATATTGCGTTCAAAGAAACGGCCAAGCGGGAACATATTGTATCTTAAACCATAAACACCTGTAATTTGCACGGTTCCGAATTTCCTTACTGCTGTATGGGCGATTTCCAGCGCGGAAAGAGTTCCTCCCTGAAGCTTCAGTTTTTGTTCTACCTTTTCCACGACGGATTTCTTTCCATCCATTCCTACACAGTCAATTACGACATCCGCTCCGCCGTCAGTCAAGTTTTGCAGGAACTTTCCTGGATCATCTTCCTGTGTAAAATCAAAGATTTCAACATTGTTGTTTTTTTTGGCATGCATCAGCCTGTAGTCGAGGTGGTCGACAGCGATGACACGTTTCGCCCCTTTCATCCAGGCAAATTTCTGCGTCATCAATCCAATCGGTCCACTCCCAAGCACAATAACAGTATCTCCTTTTTTTACACCAGCATGCTCTACACTCCACCATGCAGTCGGGATAACATCTGACAGGAACAGCAGCGACTCATCCTCCAGCTCACATGATTCAGGCACAACAAATGATGTGAAATCAGCATATGGCACCTTTAAGTATTCTGCCTGTCCACCAGGATGGTTACCGTATTGTTCGGTGTATCCGAAATACGCCCCCGTATCCTTGTATTCATTTGTGTTATCACATTGACTTTCCATCTGATTCTGGCAGTAAAAACACTCTCCACATGAAACGTTGAAAGGAATGACCACACGATCTCCCTTTTTCAATTTTTTCACTCCAGGTCCCACTTCTTCGACGATCCCCATTGGCTCATGTCCGATGATATAGCCTGGACGGAGAGGCATATTGCCCTGATAAAGATGCAGGTCTGATCCGCAAATTGCCGTTGAGGTAATTTTCACAATCATATCTTGTTCATGTTCTATTTTTGGAGCTTCTACATTTTTTACTTGTACATCCTTTGAACCTTGATAAGTAACTGCTTTCATGATTCTCCACCCCATTCCTATTAACTACATTTTATTTTTCCCTGCAAGTAATCAGAGAAAACACTTATGGAAGAGTTTCCAATAATTAGCTTTGTACATAAATTACTCTTCAATAATGCAAGTTATAAAATGGAGGTGTAGAAAAATGGAACCTAAACAGCCCGGAAATAAAAAACTCCCTGATTTCAAGGAAATGACTGACCGAGTTATCGCCGAGCCTGCCAATGGGCCGCAGCTGGTGATCAAAACAAATCTGGATCCAAGTGATGCAACTGAGGAAAATCCTTATTTCAAAAATGATCAAATGACTGATTCCGAACAATTCAAAGAGTACTTTAAGGAGTAGACAATGGAAAAAACACAGGCTTATCTACGTGAAATCATATCCAATTACACAGAGACCTATCCGCTTAGCAAGAAAATCTATCATCGGTTAGAACAGGGCGATTACCCGTCTGAGGGTGAATTTGTCAAAGACCTGACTGCCGAAGAAATAGAGTTTTTGAACAAAATTCTACCTGATGCCATTGAGTATGCAAAAAATGAACTGGACGATAAACGTGCTCAGCAATTGAATGAAGTATACGAATTACTCTATTGAACATCGGAGGGAATTTTCCCATTCCACTATAAAGAGAAACAAAAAAAACAGCAGATAATCTGCTGTTTTTTTACTATGATCCTTTTCACAAACTGTTTTGCTGTCTCTAAAAAAGTTCAAATGATAATCTGCGTTAACTATTCACTGATGCTGCATGCTCTTCGACTGGCTCTTCACCCGTTTTGTCCCTGTGGTAAATCGCATTGATTTCTCCTCCAAGTACAAGGGCAAGCCCTGTCAGGAATAGCCAGAGCATCAAGACGATTACCCCGCCGATGCTTCCATAAGTGGCTGAATAGTTTCCGAAATTGCTAACGTAAAAAGAAAATCCCAATGAAATCAGCTGCCATACGATTGTTGCGAAAATCGCCCCTGGAATTACATGCTTGAATGGATAATGTTTATTTGGAGCTACTCGATATAAGCCAGCCAAAACTGCGGCCATAACGACAATTGCTACAACCCATCTTACAATGTTGAACACAATATCAAAAGGCTCTGGAATGTGGACGATTGATTCTACAGCATCCAAAATCACTTTACCGAATACCGGCAAAAGAAGCGCCACTACAAACGCCAGGATCAGACCGAATGTCAGCATAATCGAAACAAGCCTTGCTTTAATGAATGATCTCGTTTCCTTTACATCAAACGCAATATTCATTGCTTTTATAAACGCGTTCATGCCGCTCGATGCTGACCATAACGTTCCTATGATACCAAAAGTAAGCAGACCGCCGTTTCGTTCACTTACCAATTTGACAACATTATCTCTTAATAATTCGGCTGATTGCGAGGGCAATAATGTATTTACAACATTTATAGCTTTCTGGGGATCGATATTCAAGTAAGGAACAATTGCTATCATTAGAATCAGCAATGGGAACAGCGCCAGCATATAATAATACGCCTGTTGAGCAGCCAAACCCGTTGCCCGGTCTTTTTTCAATTCCCCCAGCAGGCTTTTACCATAGTGTTTAAGTTTCTCTTTCAATTATGACTCACCTCTCATGGACATTTAATTATGCTTGTCTTTTCCCCGCCAAGAGAGTTTTTAATCATGACAGGAAATCCTGTATAATCACGCAAACAAAAAAGACCATCTCTGGTCTTTTTCATCGAATTACTTATCGTTCTCTACATATGGGTCATGTTCGTAAGCAGGAAGGTCGCCAAAGGATGTCATAATCCCCTCTTCATCCAGCTCATTTTCGTATTTCTCATGTTGTTTATTTGGGTAAACGGTGATTTCCGTGCCGGTGATATCGTTGCCTACAAAATTCTCGAAGTCCTCAACATAACCTACATTCTCTTCTGACTCAATATAGACGTCATTATAATGATTCTGTGGCGTCATAAAATCAGATGGAGTTTCTGAAGTTCCCCAGCTCGAAACCTCCTGCCAGGAATCTTCTGCGTCAAAAGCGACATTTTCATCCTTGTTGTCAAGATCAAATTTTCCGAAAGGCGGCATCAGCACCCCTTCTTCAATAGGCCGATTATGGGAAACCGTACGGTCAGGTGTATGTTCAATACAAAATGTCGTTTCGGGTACGGCTTGAAGTCGCTCATATGGAATCTCGCGCCCGCAAACCTCGCATTTTCCATAAGTTCCTTTCTCAATTGCCTGAATGGCTTTATCTATGCTTTGGAGTTGATATTCTACGTGGTCATTCAGTGCAATATCTTTCTCTCGCTCATATAACTCTGTTCCTTCATCCCCTGGATGGTTATCATAGCTTGAAAGCTCCCCTGTTGACTCATGCGCATGTCCACTTCTTAGATCAAAATGGTCATTTGCGTCAAGGTGGGAATTGAGATCTTTTTTATTTTTGAGAAGCTCTGCCTTGAATGCCGACAGCTGGCCTTTTGTTAGCATATCAGCTGCTCCTTTCTTAGTGCAGTTTTTATTAGCTTGCTGCAATCTGCCCCATTTAATAAAAGGTAATAAGTGTTATCTAGCCGCAAGTACCATTATTGCGGCACAAGTCATAGTATATATGACAACTTATTATCAGGAGTGATGCCTATGCCTTTATTTGTTAATGGATATGTTTCTCCACAGGTTTTTTGCAACACCGACGATCTCAAGGTACAGAGCAACCAGGAAAAATTCCACCTCAATTATTTACAAGAAATACTTAATGAGCAGCAAAAGCTAAATAAAGATTTGACAGGCAGCGTAACAAAATTCGATCAAACGTTGGAGCACAACCGACAAGAACAATTTTCACAATTTCAGGAAATGGTTTCGTTTCTCTCTAAACAGGAAAACCTTTCAGAAAGGGTCATGGAAAACATCTCTGAGCAGAAGGAATCCACAACAGAAATCGATGATAAACTGATTAAACTTGAAGAGATGCACGAACAATTTTCGAAGGCTCTTTTGAATCGAGAGCTGACAAGCGAGGCAATACTAAATCAGCTGGCCCATCAGCAATCAATGATACAGGACTTGAACCGCAAGCTTCTCCAATACGAAGATGTCACAAAAGCTCTGGTCACACAGGCTCAAAAACAGGAAGAACTACAGGATATGCTGGCAAAACATGCCGATTTGCAGGGTATTTTTCATGAAACAGTCATGGAACGACTCGGAAAACAGGATGCCGTTGGTGAAACAATTAATGACCAGCTAGGCGAAATCAAAACTTCATTATCGACAAAAGCTAACGCGATCCTTGAAAAAGTTGAAGAACAATACTCCAGATTCACACAATTTTTCTTAAGTCTTATCATGCCCAATATCACTCAAAAGAAAATTATCAGAGGTAAAACGTTTAAGACAAAAGCAAAACAGGAAAAATAAAAAAAGCGCAGCGCCTTGGTCAGCCCCGACGAGCGTTGCCCGCCTTAAAGCGCCACGTCCTGTGGCTGGCGGGTCTAGCACATCGTGTGCCACGGAGGGCCGACCGAAGAAGTCGCTCTTTGACTTCATTGGCAGCACCGAAGCGACTCGAGGAGTTAGGAGCCGCAGCTAGACAAACGTCTCGAGGGGCTAGGCGCTGGAGCTAGACACTCATCTAAGTGGAAATATTTATACTTTCTTATCCAGTAAAAAAAGCATTGGCAAATTGCCAATGCTTTTCCAGACACCGTTTAGTCCAAAATTGTCACTTTCACTTGCTTTCTTCCCCATTGAAGGGCCCCGCTTTGAGTAGGGATAAAGACATCAATGCGGTTTCCTTTGATGGCTCCGCCAATATCTTCGGCAGTGGCATAGCCATAGCCTTCAACATATACCTTAGATCCAAGAGGAATAACTGTTGGATCAACAGCAATTACTTTTGCATTTGGATTAGCTTTCAGGTTCACACCTGTCTTTGTAATTCCTGAGCATCCTGTACAAGATGCTGTATAAGCCGTCGCTTCAACGGTAATCTGGTTTGTCGCTGCTGCTGGCTTTGCTGCAGCGGGTTGGGCTTTTACTTGGTTAGCAGGCGCTGCTGCTGGTGTTGCTACCGGAGTTGCAGCCGGTTTTGCAGAGTTTGTTTTTTCCACTTTCATTTCAACTGGCATATTTGTGTAAACTGCCAGACTCATCCCTGGATGAATAAGGTCAGATGATAATTTATTCCAATCTTTTAGATCATTTACTGTTACACCATAAGCTTTGGCAATACTCCAAAGTGTATCTCCTTTTCTTACTTGCGCATGCTTAATAGGAGATACTTCTAGTAAATCGTTCGGATGAATGACATCACTAGTTAAGTTATTCCATTTTTTTAGTGAATCTACTGTTACGCCGTATTCCTTTGAAATACCCCAAAGTGTATCCCCCTTATGTACGACGATTTCCTCTGCCTGTGCTTGTGTGCCGGCAGCTCCAGAAATTGCCGCTGCTGCAACCAAAGATAATAATGACTTTTTCATTTGTTTGCCTCCCATCGGCTAATTTTTATCACGTGAATTATCGTAACATAGAATTTCGGTACAAAAAGAACAAGCATATTTAAATTGGATTACGAGAATAACAGAAATATAACGAGAACATGTCATATATACTGAATATTCAGTTAAAATAAAACTTTCGTAGGAATAATTTCTAATTGATTTGAAAATTATTCCAGTATTTTCATGTCTACCCATAATTTTCTTGCACCCTCGAGTTTCACCTTTTAAAAATTTTCGCTTTTCATGACATTAAACTTTAGTAGGTCCATCACGAGCAGGAAATGGATTGTTTTATTTCAACATGCAAAAAAGCTAAAATCCCTGAGCGGGATTTTAGCTTTTATACTTCCTATGCGATTGTTTCAATTTTCACGGCACAAGCCTTGAATTCGGCGGTACCGGAAATTGGGTCATATTCATTCAGTGTAAGTACATTGGTCGGAACCTCGGACCAGTGGAAACTCATGAACACGAGTCCAGGAACAACCTGAGCAGTTATTTTTGCTTTTACGTCAAGTGTGCCTCGTCGTGAACTCACCCTGACGAGATCTCCATCATTGATATGAAGGCGAAGTGCATCTTCTGGATGAATATCAAGGGTTTCCTCTGTCTGTCTAATTTTCACCCCTGCTGCGTAGTGTCGGGTTTGTGTATGAGTATTGTATGACTCATACCGTCTGCCGGTTGTCAGGGTAAAAGGATAATGTTCATCGGGCTGTTCCAAGGGTGGTGTGAATTCAACTGGTACAAAACTGGATCGTTTTTCATTTTCACTTTCAGCATGGAACCTTTCGTGAAGGATTTTCGTACCTGGATGAGTCTCATCAGGACACGGGTAGTGGATGCCATACTCTTTTTCAAGGCGTTCATATGATATGCCCCCATACATCTCCCAAGCAAGTTCCCTTACTTCATTCCAAATTTCTTCGCTTGATTGATAACCCATCGGGTAACCCATTTTCGCCGATAGTTCACACAATATCTCCCAGTCTTCTTTCACTCCAGGCTGGGCATTGACTGCAGTGCGTACACGCTGGACTCTCCTGTCTGTATTGGTGTAAGTCCCGTTAACTTCGCCCCATGACTTGGCTGGCAGCACTACATCTGCCATTTCGGCCGTTTCTGTCATGAAAATATCCTGGACGATGAGTAAATCGAGTTTTTCCAATAGGCTTCTGGTATGGTTCATATGAACGTCTGCGACTAGCGGATTTTCCCCTATACAATATAATGCTTTGATTTCACCTGTATCAATTTTATCGAAGGTCCTCGTCTGGGTGTCACCAACTCTTTTGCTGATTTCAATATTCCATAATTTCTCGAAACGTGCACGGTATTCGCCGTCCAATATGCTGACAGCACCTGTAAGCTGGTTCGGCAGGCATCCCATGTCCCCGGCTCCCTGGACATTATTCTGTCCTCTTAAAGGCATGATGCCTGAACCTTTTTTGCCAATCTGGCCAGTCAGCAGAGCAAGGTTAGCGATATCGAATACATTGTTCACTCCACAGTGATGTTCAGTAATACCGAGTGTGTATGCAATCATCCCCCTGCTGGCCTTTGCATACAGGTGAGCAACCTCAATGATATCTTCTGGCGCCAAACCGGTGATTTCTGCAGAATATTCTGATGTATAGCGTTCGACCTTTGACAGCAATACATCAAAATCCTCAGTATGCCTGCCAATGAATCCTTGGTCATACAGCTTTTCTTTGATAATGATTCGAATTATCGCGTTGATCAGCGCAATATCTGTACCGACGTTAATTTGCAGATGTTTATGAGCGAACTTGACCATGTCGATTTTTCTTGGGTCAATGACAATTATTTTGAGACCGCCCTTGGCAGCTTTTTTTATTCTGTTTCCTATGATTGGATGTGCTTCCGTCGTGTTGGAACCCATAAGTAAAAGCACTTCTGCCTCACCGATATCTTCCAATGTATTTGTTGGGAAACCGCTTCCAAAAACAGTCGCCAGACCGGCGACACTAGGAGCATGTCAGGTTCTGTTACAGCCATCAATATTATTGCTTCCGATAGCAGTCCTCATGAACTTCTGGGTAACGTAGTTCGACTCATTGGTAGTCCGTGCGCAGGCAAACATCGATATGGATTCTGGACCAAAATCCGTCTTGATTCCAGTCAATCGGCCTGCTATGTAATTATACGCTTCCTCCCAGGTAGCCTTTACCAGCTCTCCTGCTTTCCTGATCATAGGTGTATTCAATCTTTTCGGAGCATGGACATATTGATAGGCAAAAGCACCTTTTATACATGTTTGTCCTTTATTTACAGGTGCGTCCTTATCTCCTCTGATTTTCACAATTCTATTATCTTCTACATCCAATATTAAACCGCAGCCTGTTCCACAATAACCACAGACCGTCTTTACCTGGCTAATCGATGACATAGCTTCCCCTCCGGCATTCTATTTAATATTCCCCTTAGTTTCATAGTAGTCTAAATTATCGTTGCAATGTGAAAAAATCATCATATTTCTTGTCATATTTCTGACAATTCACCGACAAATTTAGCTAATCAGACAAGAAGTTGTTAATTATAGGCTCTTTTCTCGAACTTGGTTGCTATTGACTGCAAAATAGGGTTGAATGACCAATTTTTCTTCGCTAAGTTGACTCTTTTATGAGAAGAGCATGCAAATTTAATACCGCCCTGCAAATGGCTTTATATTACGTTAAAATCGGCTTTAGGATTTTAACAACAACCTTTACGAAAACAGCTTAATTATAAAAAAATAAGGCAGGAGTTAACTCCTGCCTTATTTTCGTAATGAACACTATGCAGTTTTTGCCGGGAGCATAATTTTGAAGGTTGTTCCTTTGTTTTGCTCGCTTTCGATATAAACCTTGCCATTGTGGCTTTCAATGATCTTGAAGCTGACCATCAAGCCGAGTCCATTTCCATTTTTCTTGGTGGTATAAAACGGCTCACCAATCTTCTTCAAAGTTTCTGGAGGAATTCCTACACCGGTATCTTTGATGGAAATGAGGACATTGTCATCCTGTATTTCAGTTCTTACTTTTAAATCTCCGCCTTCAGGCATTGCTTCGATTCCGTTCTTTATAAAATTCAGGAATACTTGCTTCAATCGGTTTTCATCACATTCGATCTGGATAATTTCCTCGGTAGCATCAAAATCCAGTTTGACATTCCTTTTTCTTGCTTCGAATTTCAGCATAGAAACTACATTTTGGACAATCGGTATGATATTATGTTCCTCAAGCTCCACAGCCTTAGGTTTTGCAAGTACCATGAACTCTTCAACAATATTATTGACTCTGTCAATTTCGTCAAGGATGATTTCAATAAACTCCTGGCGTTGCGGGTCTGTTTCATCAAGCTGGAGGAATTCTGCATATCCTTTCATCGATGTCAGCGGATTTCTGATTTCATGGGCAACACCAGCCGCGAGCTGGCCAACAGCAGCAAGCTTATCCTGGCGGTGAAGCATTTCCTCAGATTTTTTCTTCTCTGTGATATCATTACGTATTGCAAGGTACTGATATGGCTTCCCATTCTCTTTTAAAAAAGGAACAATGGTGGTAGCCACCCAGTAAAATGAACCATCTTTTGCCCTGTTTCGGATATCGCCTTTCCAAACCTGACCAGATCCAATGGTTTTCCACAGGTTTTTAAAGAACTCTTTGGAATGCAATCCTGAATTCAATATGCTGTGGTCATTACCAATCAATTCTCCCCTGGTGTATTTAGAGATCTCACAGAATTTATCATTCACACTTTTGATAATCCCCTTTTCGTCAGTAAAAGCAACAATAGAGGATTGGTCGAGGGCAAAATTGATATCATTGACCTCTTTCAGCGTTTCTTTTAGGCTCGCCTCTGCCTGCTTCCTTTGAGTTATATCTGAACGAATCGAGACATATTGATATGGCTTGCCTTTACTATTCAAGAATGGAACAATCGTGGTATCAACCCAATAATAAGAACCATCCTTCTTCTTATTCCGGATTTCACCCTTCCATACCTCACCGGAACCAATTATTTTCCACATATCCTTAAAAAATTCCTTCGCATGAAGTCCAGAATTCAAGATCGAGTGATTTTGACCTAATAGTTCTCCTTCACTGTAACCTGAAATCTCAATAAACTTTTCATTAACATAGGTGATATTACCTTTAGGGTCTGTAATGGCAACAATCGCCGATGAATTAAGAGCATCCGTAATATCTTTTAAGTTTGTATCAGAAACTGCCAGCCTTTTGCTGATCAACGCACTTGAACCGATTAGACCAGCAAGGATGAGCACAGAGATAAAAACAATTAAATAACTGATTAACGACTCTGGGATCCCGGTCTGTTCTACTACCCCGTCCCTCATATTAATTGAGGAAGCCCTTGTTAGAAGAAAATGACCTTCAACAATTGCAGCAGTAACGACAAGAGCGCTTAATGGTTTAATCCATCCATGATCTCCTTGAGTGAAGCTTTTCGAAAAGAAAAGCATCCAAAAGGAAAAATAGAATGACCCAAATACAAGAAGGAGGGCAATCAGTAAAATGGAAGGCTCATAACTAAAATCTAATTTCATTGAGTACATTCCCAGGATATGGACAACCAGGACTGCAAGCATCATGAACAAACTTCCTGCAATCAAATTGATCTTGTTTATTGTCTTTCCAGTCATTGTATAGAACGCCATTGCTGTGAAAGAAATAACCAGGATAATCGATAAGACTGTTATTGAAATACGGTAAGAGACCGTGCCATTGAGATTCAGAGCAAGCATTCCAAAGAAGTTCATAACCCAAATCCCTATACCAAGCGAAAATGTCCCGCCTAAAAACAGAAATCGTTTATTTCGATCGGAAGACTTGATCAGACTGAATAAATCGAGTGCTGTATAAGATGACATGACTGTCAATAAAATGGCTACTAGCAGCAGTATTGGATTGAAGGATAATTCCGGATTATCCATTTAGGCATCATTCCCCATTTAAAGTTTCATTTCGATTGTATGTTAAATCAGAAAAGAATAAAAGGATTTATTAAATAAAATGTAATAACTTTGTCACTTTTATCTATTGACTCTTGAATTTTGGAAAAAAGCCTCTTCTGTGATTGCTTATGGTGCAGAATTCCAAATAAATATTTGATTTGCCTTTTATTAACCAATACCCCCATTTGATTATATGAACAAACACCTATTTTTTAGTTTTTTCAAAAAAAGGCTACACAATTTTTCAAATTATGTTTATACTGTACTATAACAGGTTAAGTAAAACATAAATTGTACTATAAAAGGAGGGGTTTTATATGATGAGTCCGGTTGAGTTTTTTCGTAAGTTACCAAAGAAGGTGTGCCCTGAATGTGGTGAGGGAATGCAGGAACAAGCAGAATCATATTTAATGGAATGCGACCGTTGTTTATCGAAAAAAGAGGAGTAATATGAAAAGGCACCTTCAAAGCTGAAAGGTGCCTTTTTATATAATCCAGAAAGGACTGCAAAGAAAAAAGAAGCTCATATCGAGCTTCTTCTTTAACATCTTAGGAGACCCAACCAGCATCAGCCCAAAACATTTTTGGAACTATTGAGTTGTATGATCCTCTTACTATAGCCGATGAGTGCTTGTTCCGCATTAAGGGTGTCTTTTAAAAAAGGTTTCCCTGTTTTATGACGTCCCTTTACAAACACATTTTTCGGTATAATCACCGAGAGACTCATTATTCGCTAGTGTGTTTGCGTCTTTTCTCCAATTAGGTCATGCATCCCAACTGACCACTCCATTTGAATGGCAGCTACTATGAAGGAAATATTCTACTACGACTGTTTCACCTGAAATTTGTTGACTTCCTAATACGCTGGCACCTTTCCAAGTATCTATTGATACTCTGTTGGTAAAAAGCTTCTTTCCAACGTACATTTACTAATAGGCTGGACTCTTGCTTTTTCCCTTTTGAATTGAACCATCGGAAGGTCAAGAACTTTCTTTAGGTTAACTTCGTGAACAGGTCCTTTTCCCTTTAGCTGGTGATGCTGACTTTTGAAGATCAGCTTCAAACACTTTAGGAATAACCACTTTTCGTTCACTACGGAACGAACACAATTGGTTGAGCCTCCTAAGATGTTAATCACTTTCTTTCTACACTTTTATTATACCACCATATCCAAATGTAAACCCTTTCATTTGTGACAGATTAGTGTCCTTTCCAATAATTATCACTCAATTAAATTCCCAGTATATCCTCACTCTCAATACAAAAACTACCCTTATCAGGGGGTGAGAAAATGGACATTCATAAAGATGATTTAAAAAGGGATAAAGATTTACTCAGCTCGACATATACTCCAAATCAACGGTATGTACCCGGCGGATCAGTTGACGAGCACAGAGATTTTGAAGCGGGAAATATCATTCTGACGGGCGATGAAATAAAACAGCAAAATGAAAATTTATAGCTTGCCTAACTTATTTAAACTATAGTCCCTGCAATATCAAGATTTTTACGGTTCATAAAACCCTCGGTTCTGGATAAAACCGAATTTTGAATAAGGTAAGCATAACCACTTATAAGACTCATCGAAAGGGGTATTCAATTGGATTTAATCGATCCGAAAAATTTGAAGTTTGGTGATGAAGTTTTCGTTATCTACCGTAACCCGCATGTACCATCTGTATCTAACATTAAAGCAGGTGAAATTGTCCAGCATCCTAAAGATCCTAACGCGTTCGCCCTGTTCCTGAATGATACCTTGCATGTAATTGAAGATGATGATGCACTCTTTGCTACTCAAGAGGCGGCCGAAAATGCATATTTTGATGCAGTGGATCCGTATCATTCTTAGCCATCACCCTTTTTATAAGGTTTTAACAGCTTTTCATACGGGTAAATTCAATTACGCAAGCCAATTCCAATTAGGAGGGATGAAGATGAGGGTTTTAACAGCATCTTCTAAGCTCGTCATTGGCTCTGCACTCGAAGGAGGATTTGTCTACCTAAAGAAAGGCACCCTTACCCCCAACAAAGTGATACGACGCGGAAAGCTTTAAATGAGCAAATCCTCTTTCCTCTAAAAGCACATCCATAAAGGGTGTGCTTTTTTGTAATTTTTAGAAATTTAAAGGGTTTTACCTTTCTTTACTCGAATTTAGTAAGCAATAAAAATGTTTGGGGTGACTGTATTGCTTCAATTAGAAATTGAACCTGCAATAAAACTCAATGAAACCCGCTTGCAGCCTTCCTACAGAATGGACCTCAGGAGTTTTTCCGAAAAGGAATACAATAAGTTCGTAAAATTGAATACAGTTAATGATTGGAGCCAGCTTCGCTGGAAAGATGCAGGAAGGCCATATGAGGTAACATCCTTTGCGCAGGAAAAAAAGGAATGGGAGCAAGTCAATCAACAAAGTCTGCCCGCACACACCTCCTGGCAAATGTTCAACAAATCGTTTCACGAGTGGTTTGTTAAGGATGTTCCTGCAGAAATGGACAATTCGAAACAAAATTTCATGGAGAGCTTAAAGGGTTTCAAACTGAATGAAACAAAGTCTGCATTAGGTGAACTGATCAGAATCCACCTGTGGAACTACGCTCACCGGATTGAGGACGGCATCTGGGACCCAAGGGGCAAACGCGCATTGTTCGAAGGACTTGATTTAATAAAGCCAAGAATCCTCTTCCTGGGAGCCGCTGAAGGTTACGAAGCAATGCAGCTAAGTGCCATGTATCCAGGCGGTGACATTGTGTTTGTGGATTATGATCCTTTCTGCAAGGATACGAGGTTTAGGGATTTTCCTGACACTTATCCCTTTCTCGGAACAAATCCCTCAACAGGAGGCAATAAAGTCTATCATAAAAGTGATTTTGAGACTGAATACATTGTTGAAGACATTCGCAACCTTCCTTTTGGCCATGAATTTGATATCGTTCTCAGTGTAGGGTTGCTTGAGCACTTCCCGGATACATTAAAAAGCGAAGTCGTGGATTGGCATAAGAAGTTCCTGAAAACAGGTGGATATATTATCATGACCACGCCAAGAGCTCAGTTAAAATCCAAACTGTATTATGAAATCATGGCCGATGTCATGAACCACACTTACAGGGAACTGATGACCGTAGAGCAGATGGGGCTGTATTTATACGAGAATGGTTTGGATATCTTAAGACATGGTTATATAAAAGTCCATAACGGGATCATCGCACGTCCCAGATAAAAACAGGCCCT
Organism: Bacillus sp. ISL-45; assembly: GCF_018613195.1. Taxonomy (GTDB): domain Bacteria; phylum Bacillota; class Bacilli; order Bacillales; family Cytobacillaceae; genus Mesobacillus. Next base: position 267,705 of record NZ_JAGGQQ010000011.1, on the reverse strand, counting down.
TTTCCAAAAGGGCCTGTACGATTTACAGATCTGATCTCTTGACCGGTTCTTCTTCGTTATTCGTCTGATTGCCAGTGCTTGAAGTATAGCCAACTCGATAGACAAAATCCTTCTTTTGTTTTAACGCATCCGGCATTTTGTATTGATCTCGATTGGATTGAAATTCACCTTTATTCGACACTTAGGACACCTCGTTTCCTGCTTACTGATAACCTCTGTTGTTCAGTTCATCTTCAGCTCCGGATGAGCGCTCAATTTTTCCGCCGACTTCCCCTTCTACATAACTGTCACTAGCCTGCTCATGTGTCATTGCAAGCCCTTGCGAAAGTTCGTCATTTTTATGATAATCCGATGTATCATACATCCGCCCTGCAAGCCCATTACTTTTACCTTTATTCTCTCTCATGAAAGTCCCTCCTTTCGTACTTAGATTATTTTTTGATATAAATCCTAAATCCATACTTCTGTTTTCAATACTTATAGAAACAAAAAACAAACCCTGCCCTTCTATAAGGAAGGACAGGGTTTCTGGAATACTCTATAACAAAATTTTCAGTTTGCAGCAACCTGTTTCGAATGACCTCTTTTTTCATCCTTTATTAACCAGACTGTCAGCAAAACTCCCATTAAAGTCAGTGCAGCAAAAAATAAGTACACCCCATAAATACTGAATTCTTCAAAAATGATGCCGCCGAAGAATGTGAAAAACCAGTTGCCTAATCCGTTGCCGACTGCCGAGTATATCGTTACTGCCGTTGCAGTAATATGCAGGGGAGTAATATCCCGAATATACTGCAAACCTGCAGGAATGAACAATCCAAGAGAAAAGCCCTGGATAATAGCTGAGGCGTAAACAAGAGATAAAGAAGGTTCTGTAAAATAGAAAATCCATCGAATTAATGAAACGATCGCTGCAATAAAAGCGACCTGAAGCAGCCCTAATTTACGAATCCAGCTTCCTGCAGCCCTCATAAATGGAATTTCAGATAACACTGCAATAAGAAAGGCGATACCAATCCCAGTATAAGTGCCGCCACGGTCCTCCACAAACAGACTGAAGTAAAAGTTATTGGCCAAATTAGGACCGAAAATCATGAATGTGACTCCAAGGAAAATTAGAAACTTCTTCATCTGCATTAAATCCTTCATGCCTGCAAATAGCCCTATTGGCCGTCCTGAAGGTTCTTTGGGCATTTTCAATGAAAAAGATGCCGAGATCAATAATGTCAGGAAAAAAGCGTAAAATATCACTTGTGGGTTCCACTCGGACAACCGGCCCATTACAAAAACCGCCAGTCCGAATCCCAGTGAACCAAATAATCGGACATTTCCATAATTGACTCCTGCTTTGCTAGTGTACTTCAAGGAAATACTGTCTGATAAAGGTATGATTGCACTCTGAAAAATCGCGAGGAGCGTTGCGATGATCAAGAACGAAATAAATCCATCGAAGAAAACATAACCCAAAGCGGCAACACCTGTTATCAAGGTAGTTAAAGTCAGGAGCATATTATGGGCATTTTTCATGTCAGCAAGCATTCCCCAAAACGGCTGGAAGAAAATCATAATGACTGGACCAATGGACAGGATGATCCCAATCTGATATCCATTTAAATTTTCAACTTCACTTAAGTAAACACTTAATAAAGGAAATAAACTGCCTATGCCAAAAAAAACAAAAAGATAAAAGCCTTGCAAAGTAAAGATATTGCGCTTAACGTGCATGTCCATTTGTATCCTCCGTACTGACGCGTTATTGAGTTATATTTTACCACTATTTTAATATAAGAATAGATCATTTTGTTTCATGCATTATAAAAGAATGAATAAAGCGTTTTCATTTCATCAACCTCATGTTAAAATAATGTTGCTATGTGATCAGACGTCTGCTCACTGTAAAAATTCATTAACCATCTTGCCAAAAGAGGCGGTGAAAACATGAAAGAAATCATCTTAAGCTTAGTTGCTGGTTTAGTAGTAGGTATCCTTTTTAAATTCCTGAAGCTTCCTCTTCCAGCACCTCCAGTTCTTGCAGGTGTACTTGGAATTGTAGGAGTTTATTTAGGCGGAGTTGTTGGAGAGTGGATTCTGAATTCCTTTAAAGGTTGATAGGCTGCTTAAGCATAGGCTCTTTCTGTAAACCTCACTTCAGGCACTTCAAATCACATATCCGTATAGGCCCCAAGCCAAGAGGAATAAGACTGCATGAATATGCTTAAATTGAACTGTCAATGCAGCGAAAAGCGAAAAGCGAAAACAAAAAATCCACGGACAGCTCCGCGGATTTTTTATTGTTTTTACATTCGCTTTAAGGCATTTTGTCGATATACTGTCCGGTCTGCAGTGTGGCTTTCCTCTTTCGCCGTCCCTTTCGCATTAAGGTATACATAGAGAGTGCCAACGAAAAAGCCTCCGCCTATTATATTTCCCAAGGTTACAGGCACGAGGTTGTACAAACTGCCGGCAATACTGATTGTTTCAGGATGCGGTACGAGAAGCGCAATCGAAAAGAGGACCATGTTTGCCACACTGTGCTCGAATCCTGAGACAACAAAAGCAAAGACCAAAAGCATTATGACTCCGATTTTTGCTCCATCTCCTTTTATACTAAATGGAACCCATACAGCAAGGCAAACAAGCCAATTGCACAGGATAGCACGAAAGAACAATTGATAAGCCGGTGTATTCATTTTCATGCTTACAGTTTCCATCATATATTGTGTTTTTTCTGGTGATAAAAATATTCCCGACAGCATGACTAGAATGCCAAAGAAAAATGCTCCAATTAGATTTCCGGAATAACATGCTATCCAGTTTTCTATGGTATCCTTCCACGTCGTTACTTTTTTCAAAGAGCTGATTGTCATCATCATTGTGTTGCTTGTGAACAGTTCTCCACCGCCGTACAAAATCAGGACAAGTGCCAATCCGAAGAAGATCGAGCTGGCGATAGGTGTTGCTGCTGAATGAGCATCAAAAAAATATTCACCCAACCGGTAAGAGACCATGATGCCAAAGCCGATATACACACCAGCAAGCGCTGCACGCATGAGGTACTTACCCTTTGATTCACTGAGATACTCTTTCTTTTTTAATGCAGTGTTGATGGCTAGTTTCATTGGCTGTTCACTCATTGTTAAGACTCCTCTATATGTGAATAAAGTCACATTTTTTACTGATAGATTAATCTTAAACCCGAAATCAGAGTTTGTTAATAGCTAACACCATGAACTGTTTATGTCCATTTTCGAAGCGTTTTCATTTGCATTATAGAGGGTTTCTTTGAAGAGCAGGCTTTTAACCCTATAAATGAATAGGGGAAACCCCTTAGGTGTTTGGCATAATCTATCCTTATACCAGAATTGTGCTAACGTTAAAAGAGCCCTTCTGTTAAAAAGGCCCTTTTAGCGGAGTCTATATATAAATTCCCCCGGTTGGATTCAAGTATCTTCACGTATAACACTTTCTTCGATATGTTTTTTATCCATTCTGTTCAACAGCTTCCGGTTCTCTTTGGACTCAAAAATAATATTGAAATCATAGTCTTCCGGATAAAGCTGAGACGCAGGCAAGTTCAGCTTTAGGCGTTTATGATTCACCTCGACTTTTCGCTCCCTGACCTGGACGAGGTAATTCCCCTGAATGTCTGGTCCACTATAAATAACGCCCAGTTCCCCAGTGTTTAATACATGAACACTATCACCCATTTCAAATTTTATCACTTGCTTCTTTGAAACCTTGGAAGACTTCTGTCTTTTATGTCTGTTTGCTGTGATTTGCTGCTCTCTTTCTATCAAGGCAGCAGGATCATCCACAAATAACGAAGTGTAATCATGCTCTGCTTTGTAGGTTATTTCATGAGCCCGTTCAAGCAGCTTGGGGTGAATGCCCAGTTTTAGCGCAATTGCAAAAGCCTGGCTTTCCCCACCCTTTCCGATCCGCAGACGATAAGTAGGCTTAAGTGTATCAAGATTAAATTCCATTGAACCATTCATGAAATCCTCATGATTGTCAGCGAAGTCTTTAATCTCGCTGTAATGCGTTGTCGCAAATATAGTCGCCCCCTTATTGTTCAGGCTCTCAAGGATGGCTGTAGCTAGTCCCATCCCTTCTCCCGGGTCAGTCCCTGAGCCCAGCTCATCAAGAAGGATAAGTGACTTGTCATTGGCGTCCTTCAAGATCTCTTTTATATTGACAATCCTGGAACTGAAGGTGCTCAGATTTTGCTCGATGCTTTGCCCATCTCCTATATCGACAAGCACTTTATGAAAAATTCCCGCAGTGCTCCCCCCGCTTACCGGCAGAAGCAGTCCGCTTTGTGCCATTAGTGAAAGCAGCCCCGCTGTCTTGATGGATACGGTTTTCCCGCCTGTATTCGGTCCGGTAATGACAAGAGCATGATAATCTGTTCCAATTTCAATATTCAATGGAACCGCTTTTTCACCAAGCAGCGGATGGCGCGCTTGATTGAATAAAATGACAGGGTCATCAATAATTGCAACTTTTTTTGCGTCAATAGACCTGCAATATTTTGCTTTTGCAAACAGGAAGTCATAGTGAACCATCGTCTCCATGGCCATCCGGATTTCTTTCTCTTTTCCCTCAACCAGACCAGTCAAGGCAAACAGTACTTTCTCCACTTCGGCTTGCTCGTCTAAATAAAGCCACTCCATCTGGTCCTGGAATGAGCCAATTTCTTCTGGTTCGATAAAAAGAGTTGAGCCTGATGCCGATATATCAAGGACCGCTCCTCTTACCTTGCCGCGATATTCCTTCTTTACAGGAACAACATACCTTCCGTTTCTTTGGCTGATAACAGCTTCTTGAAGAAGTGGTTTTATTTTTGCAGATTTCAACAACTGGTTAAGCCTCTCTTTTAAACGTTCTCCCTGGATTCCTATTTGTTTCCGGACCCTCAATAGTTCCCTAGATGCGTAATCATCAATCTGGCCGTTCCGAATACACCTTTGTATCTCAGCAGCAAGTTCAGGCAGTTCTTCGATTCCCTGGACATATTGAGAAACTCTTGGAGCGGCAAACTCCTTATCCTTCATGAAACGGCGGATCTTATTGCAGGTTTCCAGGAAGGAAAGCAGCAGCGCCAGTTGCTCTGTCCGAAGCGGGATTCCTTTGTTAAATCCCTTAAGAACTGTTTCCATCCCTTCAAGACCGTGGATCGGAACACTGGTACTAATCCTGAGAATTTCAACTGCTTCATAAACTTCCTCCTGCCATGATGTGATCTGCTTCAGATTGGCGGAAGGCTGCATTTCCGTTACTTTTATTCGGCCTGATTCAGTTAAAGCAAATCCAGCGATTTCACCCTTTATTTTGTCGTAACCAAGAACTGTAAATGTTTGTTCGTTCAAGTTAGTTTCCTCCTTTAAAAATATAAAAAGCCGCTATGGAACAAGTCCACAGCGGCTTCTAAAATGCCTCGCAGACACGGCTGCAGGCACTCCTTTCCAAAAGAAAAAGCTGTGTACAAAGACACAGCTTCTGCTTACGGATATCAAGCATGCTTTACTATGTTCATTGTTCTTAACATTCAATCCCGCGCATAGTTAAATAAACCCATTGCAGGCCTATTAAAAAATCCGGATTGACCGTATGAAATTAACGGTTTAGTTAAGAACGGCACCTAACATAAAACATACTCCCAAATATAAAAAAATTTTCTTCTACAATAGAATACTTCCATTTCATCAGGATAGTCAACCACATTTATCCAATTAAGTTATAAATATAGAAACAATAGGTCCAAAAAAGATTGTTCACATTTTCTCTATTGACCTATTGTTTATATTTCATTTTAAATTAGGTTTAAACAACGGACGGAAAAGGTGGAGATTGCGTGGCCAGCCAGGAAAATCAAAATAGCCTTACTTATGAGATGAGCGAATTAATAAAAGCATCCGAAAAAAACATTAAATTCAAGAAAGGAACTTTTTTATTCCGCGAGGGGCAGGAAGCAAAGGAGATGTATGTTATTCTGTCTGGCAAGGTACAAATCTCGAAAATGAACGCCGAAGGAAAAGAATTGTATTTAAGATTATGTAAAAAAAACGACATTGTAGGTGAGCTAACTCTCTTTACAGCAGGCCCAAGATACTTATTCAATGCACGAGTAGTTGAAGATGGTGAAGCAGCAGCTGTTAATATTGAAAATCTGGAACAAATATTATTCAATAACAGCCAGCTTGCGTACCAATTCCTTAAGTGGATGAATGACCATATTCGAAGAACCATCACTAAATTTCGCGATCTTGTCTTGAACGGCAAAAAAGGAGCGTTGTATTCTACATTGATCAGGCTAAGCAATAGTTATGGCACTAAACAGGAGGATGGCATCCACATTAATGTACCAATCACGAACCAGGATTTAGCTAACTACTGTGGAACCGCGCGGGAAAGCGTCAGCCGCATGCTCGGTGAACTGCGGGATGAAGGAATCATCTCGATACACAAGAAAAGAATTATCATCCATAACCTGAACTACTTAAAACAACAAATCGACTGTGAAAATTGTCCAATCGAGTATTGCAATATTGAATAAATGTGAAAAAGGAAACCAGAGGAGGTTTCCTTTTTCATATGCATCCTTACAAAAATACCGGGAGAATTATTGGCAGGAACAACGAAGTTATTATAGCGGCCATTCCCATTGCTGCACCTGAAACTGCGCCCTGCAGCTCTCCTTCCCTGGCGGCTTCTGCTGTTCCAATTCCGTGAGCAATGGTTCCGATGGCTAACCCTCTTGAAAAAGGGTCATCGATTTTCATGATGTTCATAAGAAACGGGCCAATCATCGCCCCAAGCATGCCTGTAATCATGACGAACGCAGCAACCAAAATTGAGTCTGCCCCGATGATCCTGGCAACCTCTGAAGCTACAGGTATTGTAATAGACTTGATTGTCAAAGAAACTAGGATCAAATCCGATAAGTTAAGCAAATAAGCTATGAACACAGCTGAGAGTATGGTCGAGACGATACCTGAAATCAGACCGGACAAAGCCGGAACTGCGTAAGCAGAAATGACTTTTCTTTGGCGATATAATGGTACTGCTAATGCCACAGTAGCAGGTCCCAGAAAATAGGTCATAATCTCACTTGCTGGTTCATAATCCTTATAAGATATGTTCAGCAACAGCAGCACGGTAATTACAATCGCTGTACTCAAAAATACCGGGGAAGTCAGCGGAGATGGATATTTGCCAGCAGCCTTCCTGGCGAGAAGGTATGCAAGCAATGTTATGAGAATACTAAAGATCGTGAGCAGAGTTCCCAGCTTTCTCCCCCCCTTTTCGCTTTACCAGGACATGTGAAGTGCCTCCCGCAAACACCATGCCTACAATAGCGCTCAAAACTAAAATAACCGCAAGTTGAATCCCATTTTCTGCGATAATTCCCCCGAGAGTCATCAAACCAACTGAAATCGGTACAAAAAAGAAAGATAGATGCCTGACGAGAAAATCCGCCGCGCCTTCAAACCATTCAAGCCGGACTACCCTCGTCCATAACAGCACGGAAAGAAGGATCATTCCTAAAACATTCCCTGGAATACGCAGTTCGAAAAACTCTACAATATAAAAACCAGTTTTATTAATCAGGATCAACCCTGCAATTTGCAATAGGTATTTTAAAATTTTATCAGCTTTCAAGTTTTATTCCCCTTTGTATTCCCATAGACATTGAAAATGTTTTTACATTTCATTATAAATCTCATTCATCACATTTCAAGAATATTCACTTATTTATTTTTGAAAGTGCCATATTAAACATAGTTCACACAATGTCCATATGATTTTCCTCATATTTTTTATATCTTTATAAGGGGGAGGATTGTGTTATGAAAAAAATCTATCTTATCAGTTCACTAATTGTATTAATAGGCATTACATCGGGAATTTCATTCTTTCTAATCAGGGATGCCAATGCACAGATTCCAGAGGACATCACGCTCGTAACCATGGATGAAGAACACTATACTTTTGGAGAAGAAACAGAGACCATCAAACTTGTGGAATTCATCTATACTCATTGTCCTGATATCTGCCCAACGACAACACAAAAAATGAACCTGCTGCGCAAAGACTTGAACGAAGAAGGAGTATATGGTAAGGAAGTTCAGTTTGTTACTGTTACAATTGACCCGTACCGGGATACCCCTGAAGTTTTAAGAAAATACATGGACAATTTCGGACTTGAAAATGATGGGAATTGGATTTTCTTGACAGGCGATCCAGCCGACATTTTAGAAGAGCAACAGAAAATCAAACAGGTTGCCGATACATTCCAGTTCCAGTATCGTGATCCAGGGAACGGGTTCTATGTCCATAGTACATTTACTTACCTGATTGATAAAAACAATAAATTCATAAAAAAATTCCCGATGGGGGAAGATTTCAATAAAGATGAAGTTTTCGAAGATATAATGGATGAGTTATAGCACACAAAAAAAGCGGTTGAATGCACCGCTTTTTTTGCTGTTCAATTTAGTTTAATTGTTTACTTTTCATTATATCTGTCTTAATACTTCTTGAAGGCCGAATCTGTATAATGATAAGCACGCCTATCTCTTAATGCGAATTCACTGTTGTGGGATGTTTCTCTGTTTTTTGCAGGGAAAAAAATTCTGATTTTGGCTTAGTGAAGCTGACTTTTATCCCTGATTCCTTTAGACGGTTAACAAAATCAACCAGCTGCTTTTTAGCCATTTTCAAAAACTCCTTTTACCATCTTTATCTAATATTATTTTACATGAAAAATATGAAATATGTGTGAAAATGAGCAAAAAAATTGACAATAGCTATAAAAAATAATCGCATATTTCCCAATAGACACTAAGGATACATTTTGATAAATAAGAAACAAATTTTCTCATTAATTACTACACTCGCCTTTTCCCATTTTGTTCCCTATAAAAACACCATTAAACAAAAAAATGTTCCATTCATTCGCTCATAGCATTTAAACATGTTATAATCTTTGGGATATATATTAATGGAGGCTACTAAATAAATGATTACAGTTCAAAATGTTGGCTTGAGATATGGTGACCGCAAGCTCTTTGAAGATGTTAATATTAAATTCACACCGGGAAATTGCTATGGCCTGATTGGAGCCAATGGTGCAGGCAAATCGACTTTCCTTAAAATCTTATCAGGAGAAATTGAAGCGCAAACAGGAAATGTTTCAATGACACCTGGTGAGCGGATGGCAGTACTGAAACAAAACCACTTTGAGTACGAAGATGTGGAAGTGTTGAAAGTCGTCATTATGGGACATGCCCGTTTATATGAAGTCATGCAGGAAAAAGATGCAATTTACATGAAGGCAGACTTCACAGATGAAGACGGCATGAAGGCCGCCGAGCTTGAAGGTGAGTTTGCTGAGCTTAATGGCTGGGAAGCAGAATCCGAAGCAGCGATTCTTCTTAAAGGCCTTGGAATCGGCGAGGAGCTTCATGATAAAAAAATGGCTGATATCGGCGGCGGAGAAAAAGTAAAGGTCCTTCTTGCACAGGCACTATTCGGCAAGCCGGATGTTCTCCTTCTCGATGAACCTACCAACCACCTTGATATCGCTGCGATACAATGGCTGGAAGAATTCTTGATCAACTTCGAGAATACAGTTATCGTTGTGTCCCACGACCGTCACTTCTTGAATAAAGTATGTACCCATATTGCCGACCTTGACTTTGGCAAGATCCAGCTTTATGTCGGCAACTATGATTTCTGGTATGAATCAAGCCAGCTGGCTTTGAGAATGCAGTCCGATACTAATCGCAAGAAAGAGGAAAAAATCAAGGAATTACAGGCGTTCATTGCGCGATTCAGTGCAAACGCATCTAAATCCAAGCAGGCTACTTCCCGTAAAAAACTGCTTGATAAGATTTCTCTGGATGATATCAAACCATCATCCCGTAAATATCCATACGTTGGATTTACTCCCGACCGTGAAATCGGCAATGACTTATTAAGAGTTGACGGAATTACCAAGACGATTGACGGGGTAAAGGTTTTGGATAATATCAGCTTCATTATGAACAAAGATGACAAAATTGCGCTTGTTGGGAAAAACGAAATCGCGATTACGACATTGTTCAAAATCCTTACCGGTGAAATGGAGCCAGACAGCGGGACTTTTAAATGGGGTGTAACGACATCACAGGCGTATTTCCCTAAAGACAACTCTGAGTTCTTTGAAGGCTGCGACCTGACCCTGGTTGACTGGCTCCGCCAGTTCTCACCAAAGGATGACAGCGAAAGCTTCCTTCGCGGATTCCTTGGACGTATGCTTTTCTCCGGTGAAGAAGTATTGAAAAAAGCAAGCGTACTTTCCGGTGGCGAAAAAGTCCGCTGCATGCTGTCAAAAATGATGCTATCTGGAGCAAACGTCCTTCTATTGGATGAGCCAACTAACCACCTGGATCTTGAATCCATCACTGCCTTGAATAATGGCATGATCAATTTTAAAGGTTCAATGATCTTTTCATCCCATGACCACCAGTTCGTTCAAACTGTGGCGAACAGGATCATGGAAATCACTCCTTCAGGGTTGATTGATAAGCAGATGACTTATGATGAATACCTTGAAGATGAAGAACTGCAAAAGCAAATTGCTGAAATGTACGCATAATATAAACCCTCGGGAATTTCCCGAGGGTTTCTCTGTTTTAAAGCTTGGACATTAACTTTCTTAATCTTTTTTCTGTTTCTTTCTTGAAGAAGCAGCGGTTCTGCTGCCTGTCTCACTCACCGTTGTCCCCTGCCCTTCAACCTGGGATGAATTCAACCCTATTGTCGATGGATCCTTTTTTCTTTTATTGCTCATAAATACCCCTCCACTTTACAAATAGTCTTCTTTAATATTGTCTTGCGAAAAGAATATTTTATACTGCTGGCGGACAACTTAGATTAGTGAGGAGGTGTTATTGATGGCAAGAGTAGGTGTAGAACAATCACTAACGAACATTTCTGAAGCCTTGCGTGAAAGAGGACATGATGTCGTCGAGTTACGCTCAGAAGCAGATGCTCAAGGCTGTGACTGCTGTGTTGTAACTGGAATAGACTCAAACGTCATGGGGATGCAGGATGTTTCAACACAAGGATCAGTCATTGAGGCAAACGGGCTTTCCGCAGATGAGGTTTGCAGGCAGATTGATCAAAAAACCGGACAGAATCAATAATACTTATGAAACTGCCGATCAGGCAGTTTTTTTTTGCCCCTATTTTCTTTTCCTACCCCTAATTCATGATATTTTCACCAACTTGTGATATTTTCTGTATGTAGGATGATTCTAATTTCGATATAATCAGTTATATCTATTGTATATGTTTAAAAAGGACTGTTTGAAAGGATGTCAGGATTGAGGAAATTACATATTGTTCTTCTCACAGCCCTCTTACTCTTCATTTCAGGATGTGCAGATGCCAGTAAACCAAGGAAAATTGAACTGACTATCTCTGCCGCAGCAAGCCTCCGGGAAGTCATGGAAGAAGCCGGGCAACTATATATGGAACAGAATCCAGGAATTAAAGTGGTCTACAATTTTGGCGGATCCGGTTCCTTGCAGCAGCAAATCTCCCAGGGTGCCCCGGTAGACTTGTTTATTTCCGCGGCTGAGGATAAATTCGATTATTTACTTTCCAAAAAGCTTATAGATCAACAACACAGCGTAAGACTGCTCAGAAACGAACTTGTAATGATCACACAGAAAGAAAACAAGGATATAAATTCAGCTGAATCGCTGACTAGCGTTAATATTGAAAGAATTGCCATGGGCACTACCGAATCTGTGCCTGCCGGCATGTATGCGAAACAAGCATTGCTATCGTTGCACTTATGGGAAAAACTTGAGCAAAAAGTTATTCCTGCTAAGGACGTTCGCCAGGTTCTTTCCTATGTTGAAACAGGAAATGTCGATGCTGGCTTTGTTTATAAAACAGATGCACTGATTTCCGATAAAATTAGGATTATCCCTTTGAATGAAAAAGCACTTCACGATCCTATTGTTTATCCAGTTGGTGTAGTTGCAAGGACTCAGCATCCTAATGAGTCCATCGACTTTTTCAATTTCCTAAATGGACAAGAAGCAATGAACATTTTTAAAAAATATGGCTTTAAAGCAGCATTGGATTGATTTTTATGAGCAGTGATTTCTGGAGTCCGATTAAACTTTCCCTTGAGGTTGCTTCGGTGTCGGTAGTATTCGTGTTCTTATTCGGCATATTTGCTGCAAGGTTTATGGCAAGGAGGCGTTTCATTGGTAAAACAGCTGTAGAGACGCTGTTGACATTGCCTTTAGTACTCCCTCCAACTGTAGTGGGATTTCTACTGATTGTCGTCTTTGGCATAAATAGTCCAATCGGAAGAATGATTGAACATGTTTTTGGCAGTCCCCTTATCTTCAGCTGGTGGGCAGCTGTTATTGCTGCTTCTGTCGTTGCGTTTCCATTGATGTATCAATCAGCCAAGACAGGCTTTCTGTCAATTGACCCTGGAGCGGAGGAAGCGGCAAGAGTAGATGGAGCAAATGAGTGGAAGGTTTTTTTATATGTTACTCTACCCCTATCAGCAAAAACATTGATCACGGGGCTCATTTTAAGCTTTGCCAGGGCCCTAGGGGAATTCGGAGCAACCCTTATGTTTGCCGGCAACTTGCCCGGCAAGACTCAGACCGCCCCAACAGCAATCTATGTAGCGCTTGAGTCAGGAAATATGCAGTCAGCCTGGCTATGGGTAATTGCCATGGTGGGAATATCATTCCTTATGCTCCTTTCGACTTCATTATTAAAACAATGAAAGAAGCATATCGATAATCTGGTTTAACGAAAAGATATACCCTCTGATTGGTGGTTTCCAATCCCTTCAAATTGTATAGAAAAAGCCATGGACCTTCCATGGCTTTCTTGCATTCTAATAGACTCTAAAGCAGTATACAAACTCTCCGTTTAGAAAAAAACAGGGTATATTATAAACTTTTAACCTTTTAATCAAAAGTTACAACAAGGTTGATAGGTTCCCCGATTTTCTTTTTGTCCTTATCAGCCAGGTCGCCTGAGAGGATTTCCACTTTATCAAGGTTTTCAAGCTCCTCTACGATAAACCCGAGATTCCCTTGCTTCGTTTGTCCGGATAAAATCTCTCCATGTAGTTCTTCCAGATAAAAATCGTCTTCCCACGTCTTGTGGATTCTATCATTGATATTCAACATTGCCACAGGCCCAAAATGATAGCTTTCATTGGAATGATTTTTTACTTCTACGCCAATTTTTACAAAATCAAACTCCTCTTGATGTGTGTATGGATGGAAGAAATCGATCAGGCTGTAATCAGGAATAAAATGCATTAACTTAATATCTTTAATTTTATATTCAATTCCATTAAGATTGAATGTTTTATTGACTTCTTTTACCGCCTTAAGTGTTAATTCTCCCTTATCATCAATCAAATAATCCCCTGCTTTTTTCAGTTCCGTGTCATCCGTAACTTGCGGATTCGGTACATATACTTCTGTCCTTTTCTTTATTGGTTTCTCTGCAATAGTTTCAACAGAATTCAACTCCTCATTTGAATCAGCCTGTGCGAATGAACAGCCTGTCAGCAGTGAAACAGCCAGCATTAACTGCAAATAATTTTTCATTTTGAAAACCCCTTTTCAGTAAATCACCCGCAGATCCAGGGTTCCGCGGGAGATTTTCAAATTCATTATTTTTTTTTGCCGTTTGCAAGGATATCAAAAATGTTTTTCGCATTGTCAGTATTGTCGATCTGTCCGTAGAAGCGCTCTTTCCCAGGACCAAATGCATATACAGGCACGTCTTCACCAGTGTGTCCGCCAGTTGTCCAGCCAGTGTGGGAACGTTTATCGAAAATCTGTTCAATAGCGTTGTCAATGTCTCTGGCTTTCTTTGTTGAAGTTGCGTCTTTTACGGTCTGAATTTCTTCCGCAGTCAACTCAGGCAGGCCAACAGATTTAAAGTCAATATATTTCTTTAATGTTTTTTCTGCATCAGCACCGTTAGCAATTTCTGCAGCCATGTAATCTGGTGTGCGTTTTGCAGCTTTGATTGGCGCTCCAAACCAGTTATAGATTCCATCAGCACCAATTGAATATCCGCCAGTTGAATGGTCAGCAGTCGCAACAACTAATGTGTGCTTGTCTTTCTTTGCAAATTCGATTGCTGCTATGTATGCTTTTTCGAAATCCTCCATTTCGCTCATGGCAGCCACAATATCGTTGTCATGTCCAGCCCAGTCGACCTGGCTGCCTTCTATCATCAGGAAGAAACCATCCTTATCCTTGTTCAGACGCTGTATTGCTGCTTTTGTCATATCTTCGAGGGATGGAGTTTCTTGATTGCGATCGATCATCTTATCCATTCCACCTGGTGCAAAAAGGCCAAGTACCTTTTCGTTTTTGTTATTTAGCAGGTCTTGCTTGTTCGTTACATAGCTATAGCCATCTTTCTGGAATTCCTCTGCAAGGTTTCTGTCATTACGAACAAAGTTACTTACTCCCCCGCCAAGCATTACATCGATTTTATGCTCGCCTTTAACCAATTCATCATAATAATCATCAGCAATAGCATTCATATTCTTGCGGCTTTCATCATGCGCTCCAAAAGAAGCTGGAGTGGCATGTGTAATTTCAGAAGTAGCTACAAGGCCAGTAGCTTTGCCATTTTCCTTGGCAGCTTCCAAAACTGTCTTTACTTCTGTTCCGTCATTGTCTACTGCGATTGCATTATTGTAAGTTTTGATCCCTGCTGACATCGCTGTTGCAGCTGAAGCAGAATCAGTTACGTTTTGTTCAGGGTCTTCCGGGTAAGTCATCTGGCTGCCTACAAGGTATTTGTCAAATTCTGTCTTTTCTGCTTCAGCAGTTTCAGGGTTGTCCTTCAAATAACGGTAAGCCGATGTATAGGAAACCCCCATTCCATCACCAATTAAGAAAATAACATTCTTGATTTCAGCAGAGTTTTCCTTTGCTTCATTTTTTGCTTTAGCGTCAAACGTTCCTGCTAAACTGCCGAACGCTACTGTTGATAGGACAGCGATCGGGAGTATCTTCTTTTTAAAGTTTGCTTTAATCATTTCAAGACCTCCAGAAAATTTATATACTACGCCTCTTAATATAATGGGAATCTATTAATCTCATATTAATAGAATGTAAAAAAACATTGAATTTTCGTTAATGTCATTTCACTTTTTCGAAAAAACAAAAAAGCAGGCGATATCTCACCTGCTTCGAAATCTTCTGCTCTTTTTTTGTTTCCGATTGACCATCCACACTCCCGCTGCCGCCACTAACACTACAGCTCCTATTAAAGTATTGATGGAAAGCAGGCCGCTTTGTTTCGGCTCTGGTGCGGCCTCCTTTTTCACTTCAGGTTTTTTTCCAATCAGGGGTTTAAGTTCGATAGATTGGATTATTTCCCCATCCTTATTATGAATCTTTAAAATTCCGTCTTTGTCCACGACTCTCTTGCCATTTTCAATCGGTTCAGTAAAAAGGAGGTTTTCACTTGCTTTGAACTTCAGATTTCCGCTTGCGAAGGTTTCCCCTTTTTTGATTTGTGAGGACTTAAAAGCAGCGAAACCATAGTCGAATAGCTTGGCAGTATCCTCATAAATTTTCCGTTTGTATTCTGATTTCAGCAGGATGGCCGTCAATTTCAACTGGCCGTTATCAGCTGTGGTGGCAAGCGTTTGTTTGGATTGGTCTACAAAGCCCGTCTTTCCCCCTGTTATTCCATCATATGGTATTTCACCTTTTAGCATACGATGGTGAGAGTGAATGGTCGTATCCCATGACTCTCCATCCCAATCTACTTGCTTAGTGCCAAAAATCTCCCGGAAATCCGGATTGTTCATCGCATAGTTTAAGATCAAGCCAAGGTCCCTGGCTGTTGTATAATGATTTTCATTGAACAAACCATGCGGGTTGACAAAATGAGTATCCTCTACGCCAATATTTGCCTCCAGGAACTGATTGATCTTTTTTGAATAGCTCTCCATCGAACCATCCAAATGGATGGCAATTGCCAGTGCAGCATCATTTCCTGAATTAATAAGCATACCCTGGATCAGCTGTCTCAATGAAACCTGTTCTCCCGGGTTGAGATAAACCCTTGTTCCATCGATATTCTCTATTTCCTCACTTACTATGACTAGCTCATTAAGGTCAGCTGTTTCAATTGCATAGATGGCTGTAGCAATCTTCGTCAAGCTCGCAGGATACATCTTTGTTTCTTCATTTTTTCCGAATAATAACGCACCCGTCTGCGTATCCATCAAAACGGCGGCTTCAGAAGTTAAAACAGGATTATCTGCCTCTGCCTTAACGAATCCGGCGGAAAGATACACGCTAAACAATAACAACATAAATAGGGCCAAAAACTTCCTCATCATACCACTTCCAGTATCCTAATCTCTCCCTTATTTTAGCAGAATTCTGTCGAAAGATGTTTAGTGTTATAATTTTTTAATTAAACTGGAATAATCTGAAAAGATTGTAAACATAAAAAACCTCCGGGTCTGCTCCTATGAACCAATGAAGCTCACTGGCGCAGGGGAAATGAAGATTTTTAAGAATTACGTCCCTAAACTATTGGCGCATGAAAAATCCAGATTCTGGATAAATCGGTCACCCTCATTGTCCCACAATAGATCGAGTTCCTGTAAAGCAGTTTACCAATGAAGCACATCGATTTCGGACAAATGCGGATATTATAAATCCTTTAACCAATGGACCCGACTTAGCGTTATTTCAAAAAAACAGGTCACCATAAAAAGTCATCGGTGACCTAAATGTAACTATAATTCATTACCACTGACTGAGGTTTTGAGACCCTCTCCCCCTCAACTCCTTCCGTTGAAAACGATATTTTCCAGATAGGAAATATATACATCATCCCTGGCAAGAGCGGCTCCATACTCCCTTTTTACAAACCGTTCAGCTAATTCAAAACCGTCAAAGGGCCCATGCCGTTCCTTGCTCTCCTGTTGAACGAAATAATGGGTACCATCCGTATAAATCAGATATAAGTCCCTGTCTCGATTCTCATACAGACATCCATTTTTGGAGTCCTTTAAATTATAAGTATTTCTAAAGGCGTCCGGCTTGATTGGATCCAGCGGAAAAGCCTGTTCAATATAGCGGTTATAAGCTTCTTTGTTCATGGAGCATCCAGATGCTTTAGCGTGTCCGCCCCCGCCAAATTCGCCTGCTACGGCAGAGACATCCACATCATCATGTATTGTCCGGAAGCTTATTTTCTTTCCTCCTAAATTCATAATCGCTATATAATCAAGATGTGGATATTCCTTGCCGAGCTCGTTCCCCAATTCCGAATGATAGGATTCCGCGTGAACGACGCCTCCATATAGTCCATCTGTTTCAATCTGGATAATTTCCCGTTTTTTCCTCCTGATGTATCGCTCGATTTTATCTTCTTCCATCTCAAGCAGTTTTGTTTCAAAATCATCATAATCAAAACGATCTCCAGATGTCAGACGAGGTACCATCCGGTCTTCAAATTCTTCTATCGAAACCATAAAAAACAGGTCGTTCAAATTCTTTGCCTTGTAATTCTTAAGGATATCCCAGTCCCAGGTATCGTATTGCCTGACAAGCTCAACAAACTCGTCGAGAGATCCATTTTTAACCAGATGATTTTCCTGGACTAAATAGCCATATACGAGTGATGCTGCACTAGTCAGCGTCCCGGATTCATCCTCCACTTTTACCCTGCCCCAGCTGTATTCATTGAAATGCATGGCAGTTTTGTGGTGGTCAATCAACTTCGCCTTTCCACCTTCATTAACAAACTGATTGATTTTTTCAGTGTTTTCATGGTTAACAGATAAATCGGTTATGTAAAGGTGGTCCTCCTTTTTCATGCGCTCATTCATTCTGTCAAAATATTTCTCCACCTGGAAGTTAAGTCCAGAGACAGAATTATAACGGACATCGGCCTTTTCACCAAACGCAAGCCTGAATAAAATCCCGCAGGCCACTCCATCTAAGTCATTATGCGTAAATAAACGGTACATACTTTCCTCCTTGGTTCGTATCTAATCTATAGTTTGTTGTTGTCCAGTTAATCTATACAAGAGAAATTCAAAAAAAAATTAGACAAGTTCAGCTAGGGGACGAGCATAGATATTTAAAGAGGATCGTAAGGAGGTGAAAACATGCATTTCTTTGTGTTTAAAAGAAGAACATTATATTTTTTGGGACTAATCGTATTTATTGCCATCGTCGGTACTCTATGGTTGAGCCTAAAGCCTGATGCCACTCCGGCAATTGGCGGACAGAATGAACAAATCCGCGAAATCCATATGGTGACCGGCGAGTTCAAGTCTACTACAGATGATGGCAAGGAAATTGAAGCATACCGATGGGACCCAGGAACAATCTTTTTGGAAAAAGGAGAAAAGGTTCATTTGAAGATACTGGGGGTCAACGGAAAGGAACATCCTTTCATCATTGAAGGAACCGATATTAAAGGTGTGGTAAAGAATGGGGAAGAAACAGTTGTCCCTTTACAATTTGAAAAAGAAGGGACATACAGGCTGATTTGTCTGACTCATCCTTCAGCTGAGCATAACGGACCTATGATCGCCTATATCGTCGTCGATTAAGCCAAACGGTGAAACAGGATATTGCATCCTGTTTTTTCTTTTGGTTCCACTTCTGAAATTGACACAAAACATCCATAACACTATAAACACGGTACTAAATTTCCTGATAGAATTATAATAAAGAAATTCATATATAACAGCGCCAGAAAACCTCCGCACAATTATAGAACAGTTTTTAAATTCAGATCCATATTCAAGAGTGAAACACATATTAATATTGTATTGTTCATAATTTCACAAATATGTCACACTCAATCTGTTATATCCGTAGTATGATAAAAGTGTGGTAACTGTTATATAAACATCTACTTTAGAGGTGAATTAAAATGGAACAATGGAAAGGCTTTAAAAATGGTGCTTGGCAGGAAGATATCAATGTTAGGGACTTTATTCTAAAAAACTTCTCTGAATATACCGGTGATTCCAGTTTCCTTGAAGGTGCAACAGATGAAACGCTTCAATTATGGCAGCAGGTAATGGAATTGACAAAGCAGGAACGTGACAACGGCGGTGTTTTTGATATGGATACGAAAGTCGTATCCACTATTACATCCCATGGGCCGGGCTATCTTGACCAGACCAAAGAAAAAGTCGTAGGCTTCCAGACTGATCAGCCATTTAAACGTTCTATGCAGCCTTTTGGCGGCATTCGTATGGCGAAAGCAGCATGCGAGGCATATGGTTATGAATTGGATAAAGAAGTAGAAAAAATCTTTACTGACTTCCGTAAAACTCATAACCAGGGTGTATTCGATGTTTATACAAAAGAAATGCTCCAGGCTCGTAAAGCCGGGATCATCACTGGCCTGCCGGATGCTTATGGACGCGGCCGCATCATTGGCGACTACCGCCGTGTAGCTCTTTATGGTGTAGACTTCCTGATGGAGCAAAAGAAGAAAGATCATGGAATGACCAGCAGTGTCATGACAGAGGACACAATGCGCCTAAGGGAAGAAATTTCTGAGCAATACCGTTCATTGAATGAATTGAAGCAGCTTGCCATGAGCTATGGCTATGATATTTCCAAGCCAGCATCCAATGCAGTTGAAGCCTTCCAGTGGGTCTACTTCGCATACCTTGCTGCAATCAAAGAACAGAATGGTGCAGCAATGAGCCTTGGCCGTGTCGCAACTTTCCTTGATATCTATATTGAAAGAGACTTGCAAAATGGAACACTTACTGAAAAAGAAGCACAGGAGATTGTCGATCATTTCGTCATGAAGCTTCGCCTCGTGAAATTTGCGCGTACTCCTGACTATAACGAGTTATTCAGTGGTGACCCAACCTGGGTAACTGAATCAATCGGCGGTATGGCACATAATGGGCAATCGCTTGTAACGAAGAACTCTTTCCGCTTCCTTCATACACTTGATAATCTCGGACCGGCTCCAGAGCCAAACCTGACAGTGTTATGGTCACCTGCGCTGCCTGAGAACTTCAAAAAGTATTGTGCAGAGATGTCAATCAAAACGAGCTCTATCCAATATGAAAATGACGATTTGATGCGCTGCGAATACGGTGATGACTACGGAATTGCATGCTGCGTATCAGCAATGGAAATCGGCAAGCAAATGCAGTTCTTCGGAGCACGCGCCAACCTGGCGAAAGCGTTGCTTTACGCAATCAATGGCGGAGTCGATGAAAAACTCAAGGTGCAGATAGCTCCAGGTTTCAGCCCGATTACTTCCGATGTGCTTGACTATAAAGAAGTGATGGCCAAATTCGACAATGTGATGGAATGGCTTGCCGGCCTATACATCAATACATTGAATGTCATTCACTATATGCATGATAAGTACAGCTACGAAAGAATCGAAATGGCGCTGCATGATACAGAAGTCCTTCGCACAATGGCAACTGGAATTGCAGGCTTAAGTGTAGTAGCGGATTCATTAAGTGCAATCAAGCATGCAAAGGTCAAAGTAATCCGTGACGAAAACGGAATTGCCGTAGATTTTGAAACAGAAGGCGACTTCCCTAAATACGGAAACAACGATGATCGTGTTGACAGCATCGCAGTTGAACTTGTGAAAAACTTCATGACTAAGCTGCGCAAACACCCGACATATCGCAACTCTGTCCATACAATGTCAATCTTAACCATTACTTCAAATGTCGTATATGGAAAAAAGACAGGTAATACACCGGATGGAAGACGCGCTGGCGAACCATTCGCTCCAGGTGCTAACCCAATGCATGGACGCGACACTAAAGGAACTCTCGCTTCCCTGTCATCTGTAGCAAAGCTTCCATACAGCTATGCACTTGACGGGATTTCAAACACATTCTCCATCGTGCCAAAAGCACTTGGAAAAGATGAAGACAGCCGTACAAATAACCTTGTTTCCATCCTTGATGGCTATGCGATCAAAGACGGCCACCACTTAAACGTCAACGTGTTTAACCGTGAAACTCTATTAAATGCTATGGAGCATCCTGAAGAATATCCGCAGCTGACAATCCGTGTATCTGGATATGCAGTCAACTTCATCAAGCTTACACGTGAGCAGCAGATGGATGTCATTAACCGTACTTTCCATGAAACAATGTAAATAATTCAAGTGTACCGAAACAGGAGTTGCCCCTCTCCCATGGCGGGAACTCCTGTTTTAATGAAAGGAGAAATCATCATGATCGGAAACATCCATTCTATTGAAACCTTTGGAACCGTAGACGGACCTGGGATTCGCTATGTCATCTTTACACAGGGGTGCCTGCTGCGGTGCCAATTTTGCCATAATGCAGACACCTGGGAGATCGGCACGGGCAAACAGATGTCTGTTTCCGAAATTGTTGATGATTTGAAAGCCTATCTGCCTTTTATTGAAGCTTCTGGCGGCGGCATCACAGTAAGCGGCGGTGAACCGCTTTTACAGATTCCTTTTATTACTGAGCTTTTCAAGGAGTGCAAAAAACTCGGAGTGCACACCACTATTGATTCTTCAGGAGGATGTTATTCAACTGCTCCCCTTTTTCAGCAGCAGCTGACAGAGCTTTTAAATTACACTGACCTGATTCTATTAGATTTAAAACATATCAATAGGAAAAAACATATTAAACTGACAGGAATGGCCAATGATCACATTTTGGATTTCGCCCGTTTTTTATCTGACCATGAAGTTCCAATTTGGGTTCGCCATGTACTGGTCCCTGGAGTCACAAATGAAATTGAGGACCTTACCAAATTAGGTGAGTTTATCGGCACACTGGAAAACGTAAAAAAGCTTGAGGTATTGCCGTATCATAAGCTTGGCGTTTATAAATGGGAAGCATTAGGGCTTGAGTATCCCCTTAAAGATGTCGAACCTCCGTCCGACGATGAAGTGGAAAATGCCTATAAGCTATTGACAGCCCATATTGCAGTGAATTAACAGCAGGATTCATTCCTGCTGTTTTTTCCTGCATACTATTTTGATAATTTTCTAGTATCATAGTGGTAATAGTTTTTGTGGAGGTTCTTTATGTATCAACTATTTACAGAGATCAGCAATTTTTTGAGCGGACCATTTTTCACCCTTGTGAACCAGACTGAACAAATCCCCTTATTGGCAAGCTTCCTCTTAGGACTTGTCGGGGCTCTTGCTCCTTGCCAGCTGACAGGAAATCTCGGTGCAATCACCTATTATGGCAACCGGAGTCTGCAGACAAAAAACCAGTGGATCGAAATTGCCTTTTTCATCTTTGGCAAAATACTCGTTTTCACACTTCTCGGACTTGCAGTCTGGATAGTAGGCCAGAGCTTCCAGCAGGCCTTGCCAGGCTTCTTTTCCTGGTTCCGTAAACTTATGGGCCCCCTATTCATCCTGATCGGTCTGTCACTTATCGGGCTCTTCACATTTAATTGGATCAATCGTTTCACTTCAATTTTGCCACAATGGACTGGCAGCGGAAAAACAGGATCTTTTTTAATGGGGGTAAGCTTTTCAATCGCATTCTGTCCTACGATGTTTTCCTTATTCTTCTTTACACTTATGCCGATTGTCCTGAGTACCTCATACGGAGCAGTCCTTCCGTCTGTTTTTGCCATTGGCACATCCATCCCGCTGATTATCTTTGCAGTTATAATTTCATATATCGGCCTGAATGGGTCATTATTGAAAAAAGGTCGCAAGCTGGGGTCATTTGTACAGAAAATAGCAGGATACATTTTAATTATTGTTGGAATTTTTGATACAGTCACATACTGGGGGGTGTAAATTTGTTTCTCTGAAAAGCTGTCACAATAACGCGCTTTTCTTGACAGCTTTGCCTTCGTATCCCTGATAAGCTGTCAATATACAAGCAGTTTCATAATAAGCCATGTCGTAGCTTTGTTGTTTGCTTAACTATTGTATATGACTGAGCGATTTCCTGTTCAGGAAAAGCAAACTAACTATGAAATGAAGATAACAATATCTTTTTCATAACTAAATAGCCATGAACCTTGAGTCCATGGCTATTCGACTTAGGCTATATTCATATTTTCCTTGTATCCCGGCTCACAGTTGATGCAAACCGCTTCGTCGTAATCATCGGTGTTTACGTCCTCTGGGTTATACTCGATCCCACAAAGTGAACACTCTACCATTTTTTCCTCGTCATATTCCGCCACTTCTGGGATAGGATCGTTGACCTTCAGCTCTCCTGCCCAAACCCCGCTGATCGCAGACATTTCATTTTCAATGTATTCATTCGCTGCTTCTTCTGTTTCCCATATACCATGGTCCCACAGCATTTCGTCAGCGTCACCTGAATTGATCATTAATCCGTATACTACTTTTTTCAAGATTTCCACCCCTTTTCGGATTGGGAAGTTTGTTTTATATACATAGCCATTATTCTATTTTTTGAAACCCCCACTATTTGGGAATTGAAACTTTTTCAATTTAATTCCGTATATATTGTAGAGTTGCTCGCAGTCGATTTTTCAAATATAATTGATCAATGCATGAAAAGAGGTGATGACATGCTTTTGGAACTTTATGCTCAGTCCGTCGATGCAACAGCTGTTTATACTGCTTATTTAACTTTGCTCATCAGCATGTCGATGTCCGCCTTCTGGATTTTGCGTGACGCCCCCATTATCCGGTCGTGTTTATTGCGGCTCAGGCTAAAGCCATCCGTTTCTCAAACAGCTTTTAAAAATAAAGCTGAGCTTGGAATGAGGTTTCACCTTCAACTCCTTAAACGAATAAAAATAAAAATCGATCCTGGTGATGAAGACAACCATTTTTCTCCTTTAGTTAATTACTAAGCTATATTTTAGGAGGAGAAAAATGAAGAAGCTTTTCACCATGATTATTATTCTATTTATACCAGGATTATTAACTGGATGCCAGGCATTGACAAACGAGGGATCCTTCTTCCAGACAACATTCATTGATCCCTTTACCTGGCTCATCAAGCTGTTCGCCGGCATTACAGGCGATAGCTATGGCCTGGCGATTATTTTGATCACAATGCTCATCAGGCTTGTGTTAATGCCTTTGATGTTAAAACAATATAAGAACCAGCAGAATATGAAAGAGAAGATGGAATTACTCAAGTCTGAAATGGATGAGATCCAGAAGCAGCTCAAAGGAACAAAAGATGCAGCTGAGCAAAGGAAATTGCAGCAGGAAATGATGGGGCTCTATCAGAAGCATGGGGTCAACCCCCTTTCTGCAGGCTGCCTGCCGATGCTTGTACAAATGCCGATTTTGATGGGCCTTTACTATGCGATTAGCGGCTCTGCCGACATTGCCAGCCACACCTTCCTCTGGTTCAACCTGGGACATCCTGATATATGGATCACTGCTGCTGCCGGCCTGATTTACTATCTGCAGTTTAAAGTTTCAATGTCTAACGTAACAGCGGAACAGAAAAAGCAAATGAAACTGATGGGACTGCTGTCACCAGTGATGATTGTCATATTTTCATTGAATGCCCCCTCAGCCCTTCCGCTTTACTGGACTGTTGGCGGGATTTTCTTGATTGCACAGACATTACTGGCAAAAAGGGTCTATGTACAAAAAAAAGGTCCAATCAAAGTTGAAAACCAAGCTTAACCTGGGAGTTTGCTTCCCAGGTTTTTTAATGAAAGTTTATAATAACTGCGAGAATCAGGAGCAGCGCTTATCGGAGCTAACCAAAACGCATGGCATTTCCAAGTGGAATATTATGGTTGACATCGAACTTTTCATCAAGTTATACTGTGAATTAATGATATTCGAAGGGAATGGTAAAGAGCCGATGAAATACTAATCTTATTTTCTGCCCGATTTTTCTAATATGGAAAAAACGTGTTGCCCGGAAATAGGATTAGTCTGCCCTTTTAGCCATTCCAAGTCGATTTATAGCCTTTCAACGAAAGCATGTTGCCATTAGGCAATATAATGCTTGTTTGGTGGCGTTTTGAATCTATTGTGAGTGCATTGCAGAACCTTCCGGGAAATCACCTGGGAGGTTTTTTTGATGGATAAAATACTCGCCTTCATTCAATAGTCATTAAACGAAAGGTGGAAATTTTTATGACGATCATGAAAATAAGAGGTATTCAGAAGAGCTTTAATGAAAAGCAAATATTAATAAATGCGGAAATTGATTTAAAACAAGACAGCCGTATTGGACTGGTCGGCAATAATGGCGCCGGTAAGACTACATTGGCGAATATTATGTCAGGAGGTCTTTTACCTGATAAAGGTTTCATCGATACTTTTAACAGAACCTTAAACATCGGATATCTAAAACAATCAACGGAATATTCCATTCATGAACTTGAGAATATTGATTCTCTGACGGGTAATGATCTATTTCAGATTTCAAGACAGTTAGGGCTTAACAAGGATATTGATTGGGCTGATCCTGATTGGAGTAAGTTAAGCGGCGGCGAAAAGTTGAAAATTTCACTTTCAAGTGTATGGGCAAGCAGGCCGGAACTTCTCATACTCGATGAGCCCACAAACCACTTGGACTTGCAGGGTGTAGAGTGGCTGATAGACGAATTGAAAACTTTTAAAGGCGCCGTGATCATTATTTCCCATGATCGATATTTCCTTGACCGGACCGTGACAGAAATTATTGAAATCGAGGATGGTACAACAAAGTTATTTAAAGGCAACTACACTTCTTACCGCAAGGAAAAAGAAAGACTGTATGAAATTCAGCTTCACCGTTATGAAATACAGCAAAAACATAAACAACAAATCGAACAGCAAATGGCTAATCTTAAAAACTGGTCGGAAAAAGCCCATCGCGATTCGACGAAACAGGGTTCTGCCTCTGAAAGAAGACAAATTGGATTCAAGGAATACCATCGTATGAAAGCAAAGAAGATGGATAATCAAGTAAAGTCGAAGATGAAACGACTGACTCAGGAACTTGAAAAGAATGAAATTAAGCAACCTAAGGAAGAAGCTACCGTCCGTTTCGAGTTTCAGAAAAGCCGCAAGAAAGGGAAACGCATCTTAGAAGCCAGCGAGCTCTCAAAATCCTTCGGCAGCCGCTGTTTATTTGATAAGAGCCATTTTTATATGAACCACGGAGAAAGAATGGCCCTGTTGGGTAAAAACGGCAGCGGAAAAACAACCCTTGTCAAGATACTGCTTGGTGAAGAAACAGCTTCATCTGGTGAGGTTTGGGTCAGCGAAACCATAAGGATCGGTTATCTCAGCCAGGATGTATCAGACCTCCCTCCCGATAAAACGGCACTGGAGTATACTGGACTTACAGATAGAGAATCGATCGGCAGAGTGAGGACGATTTTTGCTAATATTGGACTCACAGAAGAAAAACTAATGGTCCCATTCAGCCACCTAAGCCTTGGCGAGAGGACGAGAGTGAAGCTTGTGATGATGCTCTTGGATGAAATCGATTTGCTGATTCTAGACGAACCCACCAACCATCTCGACTTGGCCAGCAGGGAAAGTCTCGAAAAAACTTTGTTGAATTTCCGGGGTTCGATACTGGTGGTCTCACACGATGTTTATTTTCAAGAGAAAATCAGTGATAAACTTTTATTGATCGATGACGGAAAAATTAGCAGGAAAGAATTTGGCATGAAAGAATATAACACCCGGAAATCCAGGCCTGATCAAGGCAGTAAGGAAAGAGCCGAGCGAATGATGGTTCTCCAATATGAAATCAATGCCATCATTGGCAGGCTGTCTTTCATGACTAGGGATGAACCTGGTTATGAGCAGCTCGACAAGGAGCTTTCCGAGCTATTGAAAAAGAAAAGAGAATTAGAATAACCTATAATTCATGAAAAAACACCAGAATTTGAACTGGTGTTTTTCCATTTAAAATAATCTGCCAATAAACAAACCTGCCGCTGCACTTAGGAGACCGCCGATATATGTACTTGCAACATATACCACCACGGCTTTACTTTGTTTGTTGTTGATAAGTTTTACTACATCAACATTCAGGGTGGAAAAGGTAGTAAATGACCCCATAAAACCTGTTGCAGCAAAAAGGTATAGATTCCCCTGGATTCCATGACCAACAATCCATCCGAGCAAAAAAGATCCAATAAGGTTCACCGTGAGCGTAGCAACCGGCAAAACGGTTTGGGGCATTAACTTTTGGACACCGAATCTTGAGAGGGCTCCGGCCATTCCGCCTAAAGCTACCAATAAGAACCCAATCATTTTCCCGCCTCCCCGTGAGGTCCTCCGCCAAGCTTATAGCCTGCTGCTGCAAGGAACAACCCGCCAACAGCACTTAAAAGCACATAGAAGATTGCCACCCCTATACTGCCGTTCTCTACCATTAACAGGGTTTCCATACTGAAGGTTGAAAAAGTCGTGAATGATCCTGTTATACCAGTACCAATTGTTGCCGTCAGTACAGGATTTAGATTACTTCTAGTTAAAATACGGGCCGTGAACCACCCTAAAAACAATGAGCCTGCTAAATTGGCAATCAATGTGCCCGTGGGAAACCCATTATTTAAGAAATTGCTTGTGATAAGACTGACTAAGTAACGCAGGAGGCTTCCGATCATTCCCCCAAGTCCTACTCCTAGATATACCAAAAAAATAACCTTCCTTTTGCACCGCTATACTCGATTCAATTTTTCCTGTAAACCTGTTTTAACCTTAGGCCATTCTTCTTTCAGAATGCTAAAGACGACTGTATCTCTTACATAGCCGTCAGCGATTATTCGATGTTTCCGCAGCACCCCTTCTTTTTGGGCACCGAGACGGGCGATTGCCGTTTGCGAGCGTACATTCCTGGAATCTGTACAAAATTGCACCCTGTTCACTCCCATTTCTTCAAAAGCATATTGGAGCATGAGCATTTTCGTTTCTGTATTAACGCTTGTTCTCCAGTATTCAGGACTGTACCAGGTCCAGCCTATCTCAAGTGATCTATGTGGTTCTGAAATATCAAGAAATCTTGAACTGCCTACTATTTTACCTATTTTCTTATTAAGGACGGTAAATGGTATTTGCGTTCCTTTCTTTCTCTCTGCCATCGCTGCTTCAATGACTTTTTCCATCTCGTCTTTATTCCTGACCTTCGAAGATGTAAATTCCCAGATTGACTGGTCTTGCCCAGCTCCCCACAAACCATCAAGCTGACTGGATTCCATAGGCATCAGGTTTACTGTATTACCTTCCAGAGTGACCTTCTTATCCATCTTCCCAACTCCCATTTCGTCGTATAACCCTTATCATACCACCGGCGAATATAGTCTGGGAATGCCCTAATTGATAAGGCTGCTTTCTCACTTGGATTCCCGCTTTTTATATGTAATTCTGCATACTTAAAGGCAACAGGACGAAAAGTGCCTTCAAAAATGGAAATTTTAGTTGGCCACTAAAAAAAAAACAGGCTGCACGGTCTTCCGGGCAGCCTGCGAACTTACTTTACCTCTTCAAAATATTCTTTGTAATAACCGCCAACCTTGCCGGAATTATCAATAATGAAGAAAAATTCATCAGTCTCGTTTTTGACTTCATATACCTTTCCAGATGTCAGCTTGTTATTTACAATATATTTTTTTGCATCTGTGTGGACGCATTTTAGCGTCTTGATCGTTTCGCGTTCGTTCCAGTTCGTGTGGATCATCTCTGCACTTCCTTTAAGTAAGTTTCTTATACTATAGTATAGTATAAAGAAAAGATGATCGAATAAGCAATAGTTAGCTGGCACTCGCTTCTTCACCTGCTATTTTCAGGCCACGTACGTCCGCTTTATCAAAAGTCATTGTTTCACCAGTAATAACATTTTTTAAAGTTATATAGCAAACATCACATATTACATCTTTGCGAATATATTGTAAAAAAGAAAAACGTTCATTTTTATAAATCAGTTCATAAAATCCGTTTTTAGTAAATCCATTCATGTTAACCCCTCTTTCCAGGATGTTTTCATCTTGGTGTTTGGCTGTGTCTTTCTTTACCACAATCAAGACTTGTATTAAACATCCCGGAACTAAAGGAAATTTTTTCTATAGACTGTTAATCGGAGCAATTAGTTCTTTTCCTTCATTTCTGGCAGAATTTATTGCGGTTGAAACAGGGTAGGATTCCATGAAATCTCCATCATACGGAATCAGCAGTTTTTTTAGTTTTTCAGCTTGGCCAAAAGAATGGTCAAGCCACATATCAAGCTTATCCTCTGGCAGAATCACAGGCATCCTGTCATGGATTTTTTCGGTAACTTCATTTGGACTTGTCGTGATGATCGTACAGGAAGTAATATTCTTCCCACCCTTATTCCAGTGTTCCCAAAGCCCTGCTAACGCGAACGGTTTTTTATTTTTCATACCAAAACGGTATGGCTGTTTTTGCTTGCCGTCTTTTTTCCATTCGTAAAAACCATCAGTAAGAATCAGGCAGCGCCTTTGTTTAAGAGCATGCTTAAAGCTCGCTTTTTCATCGACCGTCTCTGCGCGTGCATTGATCATTCTATAGCCAATCTTTTCATCATCCGCCCAGAAGGGAATCAATCCCCACCTCATTTTTGTCCCAATCCTGCCTTCTCCACTATCAATTACTGTCATTATGTCCTGCCCGGGTGCGATATTGTACCTGGCATCGATATCGTCCGCGAAGTCGAACTGAAATTGTTCCTTCAGAGAGCCAATGTCCTCGAATAGTGAAAACCGTCCGCACATTTTTCTTTCCTCCATCACATGGTTTTTTACTATACTTCCCGTCCTCTTCGGGAAGTAACATTTTCAGTCAAAAAAAATAAGCCTGCTCCTTTTTAGCCTGGCTTATCTATATCTTTTCCGCATCCAAATTCTTTTTTATTTTTGCCCTGAGAGCAATATTTGCTGCAACCAGCAATGGTATGATCGACGCAATCGTAAAACCTAGCGCATAACCCGATATACCTTCATTCAAAACTCTATCGTTTATGCTGAACCCTAGAAACGTAATACCAATGCCATCCCCATCCACATGGTCAATGACCGACCAAAGCTCAATCCCTTTAATAAGGAATAAAACACTTATGATCGACAGCACTAACACCCAAAGCCACTTCATTCGACCATCCCCCCTAAGCCCAAACCATGATAAGGTTCGGGTATATACACTATATTATAGGGAGATATGGTATTAATTAATATAATGCTGGTACAGTTGTAACAAAATGTTCAAAATGATGTTCAAAATTTGTTCAATTCAGTGTGTTTTATTTGCTAAATTCAAAACAATCATAATGGTAATTTACTCTTCATCAAGTGATCCAGCTGTAAAAAAGCGTTTTTTACTGTTTCTTGAGGAACTTCTTCATAACGATCCCCAATACTTACTTCAAAATAACACGAGTGTTCTCCAGTTGACTTTAGGTGATTGATGAATCCTACACCTGTTTTTCGTATCACTTCTATTAAAACTGTTTCTATTTCCTCTTTCGGATGAGGAAAATGGACATGAAACATGTTTGAAACCGGAATCTCGGGCAGTGTAGTAATCGAATGGCACGAGTTATAAAAGCCAGCCAGTTCCTTTGCATTTTCGTAATACAGTGCCATTTTGTGAGATTTCTGATTGAAATAGTGATCTGCTGATAGAATATATGGATAAAGGCTAATCAAATCTCCGCCATACCGCCTTT
Source organism: Bacillus sp. ISL-45 (assembly GCF_018613195.1). Lineage (GTDB taxonomy): Bacteria > Bacillota > Bacilli > Bacillales > Cytobacillaceae > Mesobacillus. The sequence goes on along the minus strand of NZ_JAGGQQ010000011.1, from coordinate 237,014 downwards.
TCCAGACCTTTGATTTAGATACAAATTCTTCCTCGCCCGCCAGGATTGCACCGGCGATCCCTCCTATTCCCTTGTAAAAAGAGAGATAGACACTGTCAAAAAGCTCGCACACTTCTGAAGCTTTCTTCTCATAATAGGGCAGCACTTCGAGGAGTCTCGCTCCATCAAGGTGCAGCTTGATACCATTCTTTCGGCAATACCTAGATATGTTTTCAAGAGTCTCAAAGCTTGGCAGCTGCCCGCCAATCTCCCTTTGGGGCAATTCCAGCAATAGGCAAGCAACAGACTCCTCCATGGATGACACGTCTTCAAGCTCGATCACACGGGTTTCGTCTGCAAGCACTACTGTCTTGATATTATGTAATTCTTTTAACCCATCCTCCTCGTGGATTTCCAGGTGGCTTAACGGATGGTATGCGACTTTCTGCAACCCTTTCTCATCACACCAAATACGCAAAGCGATTTGCTGGGCCATCGTTCCGCTCGGAAAGAAAACAGCCTTTTCCTTGCCCAGGAACGCAGCCATTTTGTCCTGAAAGTCTTCTATAACTTTTCCAGTTCCATAAATATCACTATCCAGCTGTCCGTCGATTTTTTCAAAAGCATCCTTTAATACCTGGACATTTCTTTTGCCGTGGCCGGTCAATTGGTATGTCGATCGATTAAAAGCTTCCTGCAATGTATTAACCATGAATCATCCCTCCATTCCGTTCTTTAATCGGCCCATCACAACCATATTATAAAAATTGCCATCAGACAGGAGTTTATCATTCTTCAAAACACCTTCGACTTCGAAGCCAAGCTTTTCATAGAGCCTCCTGGCACTTTCATTAGTTTCCATCACATGCAGAGTGATTTTCTTAATTTCGTTTTCATCTGCCCAGGAAATGGATTCAAGTAACAAGTTTTTGCCGATACCATAGCCCCAGAATTCTTTTAAAATACCTACCCCGAATTCTACTTTATGCCGGAACCTCTTCAATTCATTTCCAGCACACCTTGAAAACCCGATAAGCCTTCCATTCGTTTCTGCGACCAGAAATATGTTTCTAGGACTCTCCGTATCTGCTTTTATTATTGACTGAAAACCTTTCTGATCAATGAATGCCTCGCCTTGTTCCCGGTCAAGATTTTCAGTCTCCCCGTCAATTTGCAGCCTTAATTCTGACAAAGCCTCCGCATCTGACTCAACTGCCGATCGAATTTTATAATTCAAACCCTTAATATTAAAACCCTTTTCACTTATCAGCATCGAATTTCCTCCAAAATATCCCTTAGCTTAATTTTAGACATTGAGAACACTTCTGTATAGTTCAATTTATCATAGCAATGTCCAAACTGCTTACAACAACATAAAAAGGATGGAATCCGACGATTCCATCCTCTTTTTTATACATTCTTGAGCTCTTCCACAGCTTCCATCGCCTGTGCTCTTAGCTTGAACTTTTGAATTTTTCCAGAAGCTGTCATTGGGTAGTTTTCGGTGAATTCGATATATTTTGGAATTTTGTGCTTGGAGATTTTGCCTTTGCAATATTCTTTGATTTCTTCAGCTCTGGCAGATTCTCCATCTTTTAAAATAATCCATGCCATAACTTCCTCTCCATACACACTGTCTGGGATTCCTACAACCTGGACATCAAGGACTTTCGGATGTCTGTATAGGAATTCTTCGATTTCGCGTGGGTAGATGTTTTCCCCGCCCCTGATAATCATATCCTTTAGTCTGCCGGTTACGCGGCAATAGCCATTTTCATCCATGACAGCCAAATCCCCTGTGTGTAGCCAGCCTTCTGCGTCAATTGCTTCCCTCGTCGCGTCAGGATTTTTATAATACCCGTCCATAACATGGTAGCCGCGTGTGCAAAGTTCTCCCTGGACTCCCCTTGGAACTTCCTCCATCGTGCCTGGCTTGACGATTTTCACCTCGACCTCAGGAAGGGCTTTTCCTACAGTTTCCACCCTCAATTCTAGTGGATCGTTCGTCCTCGTCTGCGTAATGACTGGAGACGATTCTGTTTGACCATAGGCAATTGTTATTTCCGTAGCTCCCATTTTGTCATTTACAGCTTTCATCACTTCAATCGGACAATTGGATCCAGCCATAATCCCCGTTCTCAAGGAAGAAAGGTCATATTTTTCAAATTCAGGGTCATTCAGCTCGGCGATGAACATGGTTGGTACACCGTGAAGGGCCGTACACTTTTCTTTTTCGACGGTCTCAAGAACTGCTTTTGGACTGAACTCCTGGACAGGAACCATCGTTGCGCCAACAGTGGCACAAGCAAGGGTACCCATAACACAGCCGAAGCAATGGAAAAACGGCACTGGAATACACAGTCTATCTTGATCAGTAAGCTTCATTGCAGATGCAACATTATACGCGTTATTGACAATATTACTGTGAGTCAGCATAACTCCCTTAGGAAAACCAGTCGTACCTGAAGTATATTGCATATTAATGACTTCCCTTTGCTTCAATGTTGCCATTTGCGCGTCGAGTTCTTCCTCTGTCACACCATCGGCCATATCCAGGATATCCTGCCAGCTGTATGTCCCCGGGAAACGCTTTTCTCCCATTACAATCACATTTTTTAAGTATGGAAGAGTGCTGCTTTCAAGCTTGCCTGGCTCACTCGTTTTCAACTCTGGAACAATCTCGTACACCATGTCAATGTAAGATGCGTCTTTGTATTGTTCCATCAATATGATGGTCGTGGAATCTGACTGTTTTAATAGATACTCCAATTCCGCCGTCCGATAATTTGTGTTGACAGTAACAAGCACTGCCCCCATCTTTCCTGTGGCAAACTGGGAAACGACCCATTCCGGCGTATTAGAAGACCAGGCAGCAATGTGCTCTCCTTTCTTCACCCCCAGCTTCATTAAACCTCTGGCAGCTTTGCGGCATAGCATGTTAAATTCCTTGTAATTCATCCTCAAGTCACGGTCTGCATAGACAACCGCTTCGTGCTCAGGGTACTTCTTAGCTTGTACTTCCAGTAATTCACCCACTGTGTATGGCAGCAGATTCTCCATTCAATCAGCCTCCTAAACAAGTTAAATTATGTAAGCGTTTACCAATAACTATAACACTCTAGTTTGAATATTCAATATTTTAAAAATATATTCCTCCCTTTTTACTAAAAATATAAATAAAAAAGCAGGGAAATTTCCCCGCTTCAAATGTTACTTGTCATGCCACATATAGGATTTTCCAGTTTCCTTGGACACAATCGAAATTCCGATAGAGGCGCCATGTCCCGCAGCTATGACGGATTGACTTGAAAGACCTGCCAACAGACTCGTGATAAAAGATTCGGGAGTTTTGTAGTTCCATCGTGCTCAACCCCAAAGACCTTTTTTATTTTACCGCTAGGTACCTTCTCATTAACTGCCAGCTCGAATCCAAGGCTTTCAAGCAACGAGGTTTGAAGGTTCGTGGCAATAATCAGGTACTTTGCAAATCTTTCATTGCCATCAGCCAATTTGACTGAATAGCCATGGTCGTTCCGTGTGACTGTTTCAACCGAACCCTCAAGCCATTCAGTACCCCCATCAATAGCCTGGTCTTTAATGTTATCCAGAAGTTCTGAACCGGTAATTCCTTTGATTCCCGGATAATTAAAAAGCTTTGAAACTTGTTTGATTTGGGATTTTCCTGAATCGATGACTGAAGTTTTCAATCCGCCCCTGGAAGTATAAATTGCAGCTGATCCACCTGAAATCCCGCCTCCAATCACTATTACATCTAGCATTTAAAAGTTTCCCTCCTGAACTTATGTACCCTCCCCTTATCTAAAGGGAGGCTATCTTTAGAATAACTTAGAAATCAAATAAATGACTCCTGCCAGGAGCCATACGTACGTGGCTGGTCATATGGGCGGAAAGCCAGAAAACTTCCCTTGCCCTTCATCAGCTGTACGCTTTGGTCCGATTCCTCAGGAACCGCCTGCACAATGGTTATTTTTCTTATTTTCTTCCAAATCCTCACCTCATAAGCAATCATTATACTTAAAAAGAGGAAAGCTGTGCTTTCCTCTTTATGTTTTTAGTGAGTGTGGTGTACAGCGCAGCGGTTAGGGCCGATTTCCAGCTCCATCGCTTCTTCTGCTGTCACTTCTTTTACACCGCGGTTGATCGCAACAATCTCTTCAAAATTTGGCGGTGTCTCACTTGATGCAGATTGAGCTACATGGTCGACAAATTCATCAACTGTTTTACCGGCCATAATTTCATTTTGCTCGCGGATCAAACCTAATTGGCTTCCAATGAACCCTTCTTCATTTACTTCGTCATCAAAGGCAGCATAGTGGCCCGGCAATACAATAACGTCATCTGCAATTTGGGATACTTTGCTATAAACAGTATCATACAAATCTTTTGCCCACTCTGCAGCTTTTCCGCCAAGGTCAGGCCGGCCAAGCCCATTGACAAAGATAGTATCGCCTGAGAAAAGAAGTTTATTATTCACAAAGAAAGAAACACTACCCGGGGTATGACCAGGTGTCTTAACCGCCAAGACTTCAAGTGTAATGTTCTCGAATTCAATTTTATCATGCTGCTCCAGCGCTTCAAAGCCAAATACTGCGCCTTCACTCTTCATCAGGTAATATTTCGCTCCTGTGACCTCAGCCAGCTCCTTGCCGCCGGATAGGTGGTCAGCATGAAGGTGAGAATCTACGATATGTGTGATTTTCACACTTTCCCTTTGTGCAACTTCAGTATAACGGTTCGTGAACCTTGAAGGATCCACAACAAGTGCCTCATTTTCAGAAAGAACCATGTATGAAAGACAGCCTTTCCCAACACGGATGAACTGAAGGACTTTGACTTTTTCATCCTTATATACTTCAACTGGATAAAGGTATTCACTCCAGGATTTCATCCCGCCAGAAAGATAGGAAACATCAAAACCTGCATCAGAAAGCATCTCAGCAACCATTACTGAAGAACCTTCCTTAGCACAGATGACCACGATGTCTTTATCCTTCGGAAGCTGGTCAACTACTTCGTCAACTCCATCGATCAAGTCAAAGTAAGGGATATTAAGGTAGTTAATTTTTTCACCTTCAACCTTCCAGTCTTCAAAGTCTTTAACATTCCTTACGTCAAAAATAAAAAATTCATTTTTGTTTACTACCCATTCATTTAATTTTTCAACAGTTATTGCTTGCATTCCCATTAAAATTCCTCCCGTTGTAAAAAATGATTATGTCGAGTATCAAATCCCCATTTAATACCCTTATGGGTATATAATATAATTATGAATGATAAATTGCAAGCTTTTTTCGTTTAATAATGTGACTATGGTGCTTTGTCCAGATTCTGAAGCGGTTTCCCATTATAAAACAGGTTTTGACAGCTTTTCAAAACATGAAAAAATTTCTAATAAAAAATCTTCATAATGGGTTTTCAAATCCTTAATAAACCTTTACAATGAATGAAACTATACAATATAGTTTGAAAATTCAATCCATTCTTACCGAGGAGGAATGCAAATGAAAATTATGAGCAATGAACAGTTGGTGGTCTCGTATCGTGATGCATTAAAGTCGGAACATGATAAAGAATGGGCAAAAATACTTAAAACAGAAATCTCCAAAAGAGGACTAAAGCCATTTAAAAACCGTTAATCTGAATCAAGAAAAACATTTGTCGCCTTGTGACAAAAGCCGCTTGTTGCCATATTGGCAGTTGAGCGGTTTTTTTATTTTTTCGGGGAGATTGAAACTGGTTTGCTGCCGCATTAGTGGCCGATCGTTATTTGTGTGAAGTTAAACTGCTTAATCATTCTTCAGCTTGCTGAAAAGTTAACAAAAAATTCACAAAATTGCATGCCTGTATAGATTAAACTGAGCTTATAGAAAGGAAGTGGACCATGCTACTAAAAGCACGCACTGAGCCAAAGGAATTAATCACATTACGGCACTTAAGCAGAAGAACGGAATTATCTCCGCAGGATAAGTTCCAGCTTTGGACGATGGAAAAGGGTTTTACCGGAGAAATGATCTTCGACCGGATGACCGAAAATCTCGCAGAAGAAAGGTATATCATTGATGATCTCCTACTCCAAGTGAATAACTCCTATTTTCAGCTGGATAAAGTCATCATTGCGCAGGATGGAGTTTATCTTATCGATGTCAAATATCACGAAGGCGATTATTATCTCGATGGGGACAAATTATATTCCGTCCGGACGAGCCGAGAATACAAAAACCCTGTCATTCAGTTGACACGAAGTGAGACTCTTTTCCGGCAGCTCCTGCAAAACCTCAAGATGAATCACCTTGTTCGTGCCTCCGTCATCTTCAACAATCCTGAATTCACCCTATACCAGGCCCCTATGGATCAACCGATCATTTTACCAACACAAGTTAATCGTTTCCTAAAGGAGTTAAACTGCACCCCCTCCAAATTGGATAATAGCCACAAGAAACTCGCCCAAACATTGCTATCATTACATCAGGTTAAAAACCCATTCGCAACTCAGCCTGCCTACCAATATGACCAACTGGAAAAAGGGATGTATTGCCGGGAGTGCGGATCCTTAAATACCGAAGTCAATGATTATGATCTCGTTTGCGGAAAATGCGGAACCCATGAAAGAATTGAAGACGCGATTGTGCGGCATATCGAGGAAATCAAAGTGCTGTTTCCTGAAAAGAAAATCACCACGCAAATCGTTTATGAGTGGTGTAATCGGAAGGTTAGCAGACGGACGTTTTTGAGGGTGTTGAAGAAACATTATGTTTTAGTAGGAAAGACTAGTGATAGTTATTTTAAGTAAGATGGTCTATCAAAGGTGCTTTTACATGTCAATCCTGTCTGTCGCTGACTAAGTGTCAGTGTTCGGGCAGGTTTTCTTTTTTAACAGATGTACCTGCATGATGCTTTCTTCTGACAGCTTTTCTTCTTTTCCAGTCAAACCTGTCTTAAGTTGGGCTTTCTTTTGACAGCTTTTCTTCTTCACCCGCCAAATCTGTCTTAAGTTGCTCCTTCTTTTGACAGCTTTTCTTCTTTTCCCGCCAAACCTGTCTTAAGTTGGGCTTTCTTTTGACAGCTTTTCTGCTCTTCCCTCCAAACCTGTTTAAGTTGAGCTTTCTTTTGACAGCTTTTCTTCTTTTCCAGTTAAACCTGTCTTAAGTTAGGCTTTCTTTTGACAGCTTTTCTTCTTTTCCCACCAAACCTGTCTTAAGTTGGGCTTTCTTTTGACAGCTTTTCTTCTTCACCCTCCAAACCTGTCTTAAGTTGAGCTTTCTTTTGACAGCTTTTCTTCTTTTCCAGTTAAACCTGTCTTAAGTTAGGCTTTCTTTTGACAGCTTTTCTTCTTTTCCCACCAAACCTGTCTTAAGTTGGGCTTTCTTTTGACAGCTTTTCTTCTTCACCCGCCAAACCTGTCTTAAGTTGGGCTTTCTTTTGACAGCTTTTCTGCTCTTCCCTCCAAACCTGTCTTAAGTTGAGCTTTCTTTTGACAGCTTTTCTTCTTCCCTACCTTTTGAATTCCCCTTGGCTAACATTGCTCTTCTTCTCCCATCTCTGTTCCCATACGTACCTCCAAACCGTAATAAAAAGCACTGCCAAAAGAATTCCGGCAGTGCTTCCAAAATTTAACCCTGTAACAGCAACGATTCTGGATCTTCCATCAGTTCCTTGATACGCTTCAGGAAGGTAACGGCTTCTTTTCCATCGACAATCCTGTGGTCATAGGATAAAGCAATGTACATCATCGGCCTGTTTTCCATTCGGTCTTTATCGATTGCTACGGGACGAAGCTGGATGGTATGCATTCCGAGAATACCTACCTGCGGGCCATTGATGATCGGTGTGGACAGCAATGAACCAAATACGCCTCCGTTTGTAATCGTAAAGCTTCCTCCCTGAAGGTCCTTCAAGGAAAGTTTGTTTGTTCGAGCCTTTTCTGCCAATTCGTTTATATCGTTTTCGATTTCGGCAAAGTTTTTTCTGTCTGCATCCCTGATGACAGGCACTACAAGTCCTTCATCTGCGGCAACAGCGACTCCAATATCATAAAACTTTTTGAGGACGATTTCGTCTCCCTGGATTTCAGCATTCAGGTAAGGAGTCTTTTTCAACGCTGCCACAACAGCTTTCGTGAAAAACGACATAAATCCTAAACGAACATCGTTCTCCTCATAGAAACGATCCTTCCATTTCTTCCTCAATTCCATAACAGCCGTCATATCGACTTCATTGAAGGTCGTAAGCATCGCTGCTGTCTGTTGAACCTCTACCAGCCTGTTCGCGATAGTCTGGCGTCTTCGTGACATCTTGATACGTTCGACCCGGCTGTCATCAGCAGAATTGCCGGCAGGAGCAGCCTTTGGCGCAGCAGCTTTTTCACCCGCTGGCTTTTGTGAAGCTTTTTCTCCAGCTGGACTTTGAACATTTCCTTGCCCCGGAGTGAATGACTCAACATCCTGTTTTCTTACTCGGCCAAGCGGATCCTGAGAGGTTACCTTGCTCAAATCTATGCCCTTTTCCCTGGCCAGCTTTCTTGCAGCAGGTGATGCAATGATTCGCTCCCCCGCTTCCTCGGCACCAGACTGGTCACCCGATATACTGGTATCGGTTTTTTTCGCTTCAGAAGAACCACCAGCAGGTTCATCAGGTGACTCAGTCTCCCTTCCTGCTTCTGCCGTATTCTGTTCGCTTCCTGCGCTCCCCTGTTCACCAACAATTGCGATTGCTTCTCCAACCTTCACTGTATCTCCTTCTTCGGCGAGCAGCTCTGTTAATACTCCATCATAGTCAGAGATAATTTCAACATTAACTTTATCGGTCTCCAGTTCGAGGACATATTCACCTTTCGCGACTTGATCACCCTTTTTTTTCAGCCATTGGGCAATCGTTCCCTCGGTGATTGATTCGGCCAATTCAGGAACTTTAATCTCTGCCATTTTTAATTCCTCCTCCATTTGTCCTTGTCAGTGCATCTCTTATAATTCTTGCCTGCTCCAACTTGTGGATGTTTGGATCTCCTTCTGCCGGGCTTGATCGCCTTCTTCTGCCAATATACGAAGCTTCCAGCCCTTTTGGTGCTGCTTCATTGATTCTCGGCTCGACGAAGGTCCATGCACCCATATTCTTTGGTTCTTCCTGGACCCAGACGATTTCTTTTAAGTTCGGATAACGCCCTAACTTCGCTTTTAAAAGTTCAAGCGGGAAAGGATAGATTTCCTCGATTCTTAATACATGCAGCCATCCATGCTCTTCCGGCTTTATCTTTTCAGCAATATCTATGCTCACTTTTCCAGTGCACAGTACCACGCGCTCCACATTTTCAGGCTGGCCGCCAAGTCCTGGCTGCTCAATGATCGGCTTGAAGCTGCCTTCGGCCAATTGTTGTGGTTCCGCTGCAACCGTAGGATTTCTCAGCAGGCTCTTAGGTGTCATCAACACCAGCGGTCGTACTGCCTCCTGCCTTAAAATCGCCGCCTGTCTCCTTAGGATATGGAAGTATTGAGCCGCAGAGGAAAGGTTTGCAACAGTCCAGTTGTTCTCAGCTGCGAGTGTTAAAAATCTTTCTACTCTACCACTTGAATGCTCTGGACCCTGGCCTTCATAACCATGAGGCAGAAGCATAACCAGACCGGATTTCTGTCCCCACTTTGCTCTCCCTGCCGCCACGAACTGGTCGAACAATACTTGGGCAGCGTTGGCAAAATCACCATATTGCGCTTCCCAGAGGACTAAGGTTTCCGGGGCGAATACGTTATAACCATATTCAAAGCCCACTACAGCGGCTTCAGAAAGCGGGCTGTTATGGATAGAGAAGGATGCTTTGGCATCAGGCAATACATGGAGTGGTGAAAATTGGTCTCCAGTTTCACTGTCATGCAAAACCAGATTCCTCTGGGCGAAGGTTCCTCTCTCGGAATCCTGTCCTGTAAGTCTTACTGGTGTGCCGTCTATAATTATTGAAGCAAACGCCAATGTTTCAGCCAGTCCCCAGTCGATTTTACCGCTCGCAGATAAGGCCTCTTTCCTTCTCTGAAGAATTTTCTCCAACTTATTAAAAACATTGAACCCTTCAGGCCAGTTAAGCAGATCACTATTTATTTTTCTTAATGCTTCGATTGGCACCCCAGTTTCTATCTCTGGTATTCCCATTTCCACTACTTCTGGAATATCGGGTTCGTTAGTTACTTCCTTTTCTTTCTTCGGAACTTTTTCATATGCCTCTGTCAGCATGTTCGTGACTCTTTGCTCAATCTCGTTTCTTTTCTCTTCAGACATGGAGCCCTGATCTACAAGTTTATTGCCATAGAGTTTCTTAACTGTCGGATGTTTGTGGACCAGTACATACATTTCAGGATTTGTAGTCATTGGCTCATCCATTTCGTTATGGCCAAATCGTCGATACCCAATCAAGTCAATCAAGAAATCCTTCCCGAAAGTCTTTCTGTATTCAAATGCCAGCCCGGCCGCCATCAAGCAAGCCTCAGGATCATCAGCATTGACATGAATGATTGGAATTTCATATCCCTTCGCAAGGTCGCTGGCATAACGAGTGGAACGTGAATCCATTGATTCGGTAGTGAAGCCAATGGTGTTATTGGCGATAACGTGAATGGTTCCGCCTGTTTTATATCCGTGTAAACGGCTCAGGTTCAATGTTTCAGCCACAATTCCCTGCCCAGGGAAAGCAGCATCTCCATGGATCAGGATCGCCATCGCTTTCACTGGATCATATTTTGCGTAACCAGGTTCGTTCCTGTCATCCTGAGCGGCACGCGTAAAGCCCTCAACCACAGCACCTGCAAATTCCAGGTGGCTCGGATTATTGGCCAGAGTCAGTCTTGCATTCGCTGTATTGTCTGACTTTATCTTACGGTCAAGGCCAAGGTGATATTTAACATCGCCGGTCCAGCCGAAATTAATTCCAATAGATCCTTCTGATGGAACCAGCTCTTTATTTGGTGCATGCTGGAATTCAGCAAAAATCATTTCATACGGTTTACCGAGAACATGGGCAAGGACATTGAGTCTCCCCCTGTGTGCCATACCTATGTTAATTGTTTCAACACCATTATTCACTGCACCAGCGATAACCTCATCAAGAAGAGGAACCATCGAATCGAGGCCTTCAATTGAAAACCTCTTTTGCCCGACAAAAGTCCGGTGCAGGTACTTTTCAAAATTCTCGACTTCTGTAAGACGTTCATATAATCTGATTTTTCTTTCTGCTTCAACTTTAGGAATTAGTTCACCAGATTCAACCTTTTGCCTCAGCCATTCCTTTTCAGCCATTTCATTTACATGTTCAAATTCGTAAGCAATCGTATCGGAGTACACCTGCTTAAGGAATTGAAAAGCCTCTTTTCCATTCTTTATAGAAGAAGGGGCACTCGGACATATGAGATCTACTGGAATGTCCGCCAAATCAGCATCAGTCAATCCCCATTTCGCATAGTCGTCAAGTTGAGGATCCTTGCTGCCAAACTGCAATGGATAAATATTTGCAGATAAATGACCATAAGAACGAATATAATCAGCATATCTCAATGCAGCTGCGATTTTCGCTGGAGACCCCGCTGGTCTTTCCACAAATGATTCTTTATCACGCTTTTCAGGTCCTTTAAATTGAAGACTAGAATGCTGTTCAAAATATTCCTTGATATCAGCATCAACGGAATCAGGATCACTAAGGTACATTTCGTATAATTCTTCGACATATCCCTGGTTTGGCCCATGAAATCCCGGCCATATTGCCTTGTTCCCTGTAACTGGCTTTTTCACAAAAAAACCCCCTTGCCAATACTATATTCGCTAATTATCTGTTACCCTGTCGTGCTTATTTCTAACTGTTATTTCAAAGAATAATATTATAATTCAGATATCAATCGCTTACATTAATATTTTACCATGATATTTTCTTTTAACCAAAGGTTTTGACTATGTCGATAGTGTTAATTCAATTCACACTTTTATTATTTCGGAAAAACTATTCCTTTTAAAAAGGACAATAAAAAAAACCGGTTATACCGGTTTTTGAGTTTGTTGCTTTATTATCTATAAACTCATCATTGTAGCAAACATGTTTTTGGGTGCAAAAAGATTATTTCTTTTTTCTATCTGACTCGGCTCTATCATTTCACTATGTTCTACAGGCATTTCAATATGCCCGCATGTGATGCACTTCTGAAATCTGGATCCGGCTGTGAAAATGTCTACACCATCATTGGTTGTAAACCCAACATGTTCCTCGTGCAAAGAAAAACGGTGGTGGCAATTTTTTGATTCGCGCATATTCACCCTCCTGTTAATGTTCCTCTTCAAATTATATATCAAATATTCAGAATTTTGCGTGACAAATATCATAACTATAGTCCAAACTGCAAAATAATTTCAGCCTGCCAAATTAAGGGCTTACTCCCAGGCAAAAAGAAAAGGGAAAGCATTTTAATGCCTTCCCTACTTAATTACCTTTTATCAGTCTTTTTAAACCGCAGTTGAGCCAGAAAGTGTCTTTTGTATTTCTTTTTCTATATTTTGTATGACGTCTGGGGCGTCTGCATCAATTTCCACAAAAGGACCATCATACTCTAGCAGTGCATGGTTATACCGGGGATCATAATAATGGACCAGTAAAATCTCAATCAAATCTTTATAATTTTTTTCTTCCAGAGCTGCAGCCAAAGAGGGTGATATTTCATGATTGATTCGCCTTATCAGCTTTGTTACCTTCTCTCTGACTTCTTCTTCAAACCAGGCTTTTCCCATAAAAGGCTGAACATATTCATTGTATATGCGTTCAACTCTAGTAGGTATAGAGCTTTTAACCAGGAAATGAATTCCATTATTTTTTTTTAATAGCAGTTCTTCCGGCTGCGCTGATCGCCCGATTCTTTTGCTCTCCGCTTCAATGATAAAGTAGCTGGAACCTTTTAGCTCATTGAGCCTTTCAAACAGTAAAGCGTCAAATGTTTTCTGATTGTGCGCCTCTCCCTTGCCAATCATTCCAAAAATGGATCCTCTGTGGTTTGCGATTTTTTCCAGATCGACTACAGGGTATCCCTTATCCTGTAGAGCCTGCAAGATATCCGTTTTTCCAGTACCTGTCATTCCATGCATAACGATGGCTTTTTCGGGCAGCAACTGAGGAGTTTTCTCCAAAATATATTCCCTGTACGCCCGATAACCGCCTTCCAGACGCATTGCGGGGATTCCAGCGTATTCAAGGAAGGAGGCTACAGACCTGCTCCGCATCCCGCCTCTCCAACAATGGATCACCGGTTCAGCGCCTGTCTTTTTGAGATCTTTTATCTCACCGAGCAAGCGAGGAAGCTTCGGGGAAACAATCTCCATTGCCCGCCATTTTGCCGCCTCCTCACCAGACCGCTTATAAAGCCTGCCGATTTCTTGTCTTTCATCGTCTGTGAATAATGGTATATTGACCGACCCGGGTATTGCCGATTCACAATGCTCGATTGGCGCCCTGACATCGACTGGTATATATTCCTTTGAGCTGATTAATTGTTGTACTGATATATCTTTCATTTCTCTATTGACCTCCATGGTCGCATGTTTAAAACTACATCTACTTATTGTACCTAAAATAAGCAGATTTTTCACCATTATTCCCTTAAAACAGCTTAATTCTGTCATATATTGAAAAGAAAAAACCGCAGAGGACCTGCGGTTAACATGAAAACTTTTTTCCTACGAGTATACTGACTGCCTGGCAGAATCCCTTCCAATTTTCCGGAAAGGAATCAAGGCCCCTGCTTTCATAGGTCCTGCCATTTGTTTTTAGTTTTACTGACCAGCTGGTTCCATCCACTACAATACCTTCTGTTTGGTAATCTTCTTCCCACTCCCATAACTTCAAAGGATACAGCTTCTTTTTAAAATCCTCCACGTTTCCAAATGTACCGACTTCAAGCGGCTCGGAAGCTTTAGAATCAAGATGCCATTCAAAGTACGTGAAGCTGTTCCTTTTAAAGTCTATTCTCACCCTCATTTCAGGTCCAGGATATCCATGCAATACCACTGTCATTAAAAGCGGCTCTTTATCAGGCCTTATTGAAACGATGTCATCTTTTAATAGAAATAATTCACTATTTCTGCTGACAATTGTTTTTATATAAGAAGGTTCTACTATATCACTCTTACTTACTACGCTTTGATCATGTTCACTCATTTCCTGGCAAATCACTGGTATCGTCGCATTTCCCTTTTTACCTAAAATATCGAGAATCGCTTCATACATTTTCATCTCGTTCAACGTCCTTTATTAAAAACTAAATATTTCGTCTCTTCTATTTCCAGCCGTTAATTCCTGCCGTGAAAAACTTTAAGTAAAGTATATACAACAAATAATTGAATGTACTGTAACAAATGGCACGCTTTAAGAAAAAAATAAGTTAGCACATTTGACAAATTCAGTCATTTTTTTCATTTAACTATCTTTTAATGTTGTAATTTGTCCATTTCTGCGCTTTCCCGAGAAATAATTTTCAGAATAGACTGTCTTTATTTCCGCCCTGTGTTGTCTTATGAAGATAAAATGAGAGGTATTAAAAGGTTGGGAAGTTTAAAAATATGAGATAACTGGTATAAAAGAACAACCAGGAATAAATCCGGGTAAAAAAATCAGGAGTGACGAATATGATAGATTCGATGGCGAAACAATTCGAGAAGCCTAAAGGCATACTCGGGAAGCTGGCAGGAACTATAATGTATTTTGAGAATCGCAAAATCAATAGATGGAGTATAAACAAACTTCAAGTAAATAAGAATGATCGTATCTTGGAGGTTGGCTTCGGTCCCGGTTATGGCATAAAGACTTTAATGTCAAATTTTCGCGGAATTGAAGTGGATGGAATTGACTTATCTGCAAAAATGAAGGATGAAGCGGCAAAGAGAAATAAAGAATGGATCGAAACAGGGAAAGTACAACTGACTATAGGGGATGTTGTCGACTTCCAACCCGATCATCGTTACAATAAGATCATTTCGGTTAATAATTACCCACTTTGGGACCAACCGCACACTTCCTTAAGGCATTTATTTCGATTGTTGAAGCAAGGAGGCAGAATCGTCCTGACTGTCCAGCCTCGAGAAGAAGGATCGACTGCAGAGACAACTAAGCACTTGGGAGAACGCATGAAAAGAGATTTGATGAATGCCGGATTCAAAAACCCGGAGATATCATATCTTCAGGTAAGACCTGTTTTGACAGCATGTGTCACCGCGGAAAAGAAATAGCCGCTGCTTGGAAGGCAGCGGCTATTTTTTGCCGTTTTTGGAGATTAACGATTCTCAAATTAATATCATTACTTGTAAGCTTGTAAGCCAACCTCTTCGGCAGTACGAACGAGCTGTTTTATTCCATCAAGATCTCCTTGTTCAAATAAATCAATAATTTTACTTCCAACAATCACTCCATCACAATGCTTGCACACTTCTCTTACTTGTTCAGCATTTGAAACCCCGAACCCTGCAAGCACCGGGACTGAACTGACACTTTTAACTGAACTTAGGAAAGCAGCAAGATCCTCGCTGAAATTGTTTCTTGCACCTGTGATACCTGTTACGGTTACAGCATAAATGAAACCTGTTGCCCTGGAGCCGATTTCTTTTATTCTCTCAACTGGTGTTGTGAGTGTCACTAGCCTGATTAAGGCGATTTCCTGCTGCTCGAGCGCCGGAAGAATGAAATCTTCCTCCTCAAGCGGGAGGTCGGGGATGATGCATCCTGATATACCAGCGTTCGCAGCATCCTTAGCAAACCTTTGGATCCCGTATGCTACAAGGGGATTCAGATAAGTCATTAGAATTAGAGGAATTGAGATTTCAGTTTGGAAGGTTTGTATCGTCTCCAATACCTTTCTCAAGGTAGTTCCATTGCTAAGCGACCGGATACCAGCTTCCTGGATTGTGGGCCCATCCGCAACTGGATCAGAAAAGGGGATGCCAAGTTCTACCGCATCGGCACCACATTCCTGTAAAAACAACAGCTTCTCCTTGAGGGTTTCAAGCCCTCCATCCCCAGCCATTATATATGGAACAAAAGCCTTTTTTTCTTTTTCAGTAAGAGCCTTCTGAATTTTATCCATCATTCCAGTCCTCCGATCCTGTCCTTAATTGTCTGAACATCTTTATCACCACGGCCAGATAAGCAGACAACGATACTCTCGTCTTTATCCATCCCAGCGGCTAGCTTGACCGCGTAAGCAATGGCATGTGCGCTCTCCAGAGCAGGGATGATTCCTTCTAATTTTGAAAGCAATTGAAATGAATGAAGTGCTTCGTCATCCGTTATGGATTCATATGTGATTCTATTTATGTCATGCAGGTGGCTGTGCTCAGGGCCAATGCCAGGATAGTCCAGGCCAGCTGATATCGAGTGTGCTTCCTGAATTTGACCGTCCTCATCCTGCAGAAGATACATCATTGCGCCATGCAGCACCCCTGGTTTGCCCTTGGTTAGTGAAGCGGCATGCTTGTCAGTTGCCAAACCCAGACCGGCAGCTTCTACACCATAAATTGACACACTTTCATCCTCAATAAACGGATAAAATAAACCTATCGAATTGCTGCCCCCACCAATGCAAGCTACAAGAGCATCAGGCAGCTTGCCTTCCTTTTCGAAAAATTGCTGTTTCGTTTCTTTGCCGATGACACTTTGAAAGTCACGAACCATTTTTGGAAACGGATGAGGACCCATTACAGATCCTAGAATATAATGAGTATCACGGACATTAGTAACCCAGTAGCGAAGAGCTTCATTGACCGCATCCTTCAATGTCCCGCTGCCTGCATCAACACTGATCACTTTTGCCCCCAGGAGTTCCATCCGGAAAACATTTAATTGCTGTCGTCTTATATCCTCTTTGCCCATAAATATCACACATTCCAAATTAAGCAGGGCACAGACTGTTGCAGTAGCAACTCCATGCTGTCCAGCCCCTGTTTCAGCCACTATCTTACGCTTGCCCATTCTTACCGCAAGCAAGGCCTGACCGACTGTATTGTTGATTTTATGTGCCCCTGTATGGTTGAGATCCTCCCGCTTCAGGTATATTTTCGCTCCGCCGGCATGTTCCGTGAGATTTCCGGCTAGATATAATGGCGTTTCCCTCCCTACATAATCCTTCATTAATTTTTGCAATTCGTTATGGAATTCCTCGTCTTCCTGCGCCCTGTTGTATTCCTTCTCCAATTCGAGTACAGCCTGCATCAATGTTTCTGGTACGAACCGGCCCCCGTAATTCCCAAAATGTCCCTTTTCGTCTGGTAAATTATAAGTAATTGAACTCATCCTGCATTTCCTCCCCTGATTTTTTTGCGTTATTGATAAATCCTTTTATTTTTACAAGATCCTTTTCTCCATTTGTTTCAACACCGCTGCTTACATCAACCATCAAAGGATTAACCTTTGCGATTGCTTCCCTGACATTTACAGAATCCAAGCCACCTGCCAGTATTACATTGGTGCTTGAATTTTTTAAGGCATTTGCCAGATCCCACTCGAAACTCAACCCGTTTCCTCCCCGATATTCCGCTTGAGGGCTGTCAAGAAGGATAAAATCTGCTTCTATTTCACCAATTTTCTCAAGATCTCCCGGTGACTTAACCGAAACAGCTTTTATTAACGGCAGCCCAACTGATCGATAGTCACCTGGAACCTCATCACCATGAAGCTGAATATGTGTAAGGCCGGCAGTTGCGGCGATTTGCTGTATTTTTGCCGCATCCTCATTTACAAAAACCCCTACCTTCCAGACATGTGCTGGTGTTTCGGCAATGATTTGTTGTGCCTGCAGAACTGTTATTTGCCTTTTACTTTCTGCAAAGACGAATCCAAGAGCATCTGCACCATTCTCTACAGCATGGCTTGCTGCCTCAACCGTTTTAATTCCGCAAATCTTAACCTTCATGAAATTCCCTCACAATTGGAACAGTGAACTGGCTGAAAGTATTTTGGAGATCTGAGGAAGTCATAAAAGTTTCTCCAATCAATACGCCGCTTGCACCTGCAGCTGCTGCACGGATTACATCCTCCCTTGTTCTTATACCGCTTTCGCTGATCAGAAAGGCGCCTGCCTTTTTGACTAGAGGTCCTAGTTTTTCGGTATTTTCAAGATTGACTTCGAATGTTTTCAAATCACGGTTATTGATTCCGATGATTTGAGCTTTTATAAGAAGTGCCTTTTCCAAATCTTTATCGTCGTGGATTTCAACAAGGCACTCAAGCCCCTTTTCAGAGGCATACTCGTATAGCTCTGCCAGTTTTTCCAGGGGCAATGCTGATGCGATGAGCAAGATGACTTCTGCTCCTGCGGAATGAGCCAGGTCTATTTGGATTGGATCAACGATAAAATCCTTGCAAAGAACAGGAAGCTCCACGGCTTCTCTGACTTGTTTCAAATCGCTGAAAGATCCCTTGAACCCCTTTTCATCGGTTAACACAGATATTGCCGATGCACCAGACAGGGCATAAAGTTTTGCCTGCTGAGCAGGGTCCAAAGAAAGATTAATGTCCCCTTTCGAAGGTGAAGCCCTTTTAAATTCTGAAATAATGGCGACATTTTTTGCCTCGCTTAAGACTTTCAGCAGAGATCGGGGCTTCGAAGAAATTTCAGGTATTTCCTTTGCTGATTTCCTCAGCTCTTCCACCTCAACAATTTTTCTTTCTATGATTGAATCAAGAATAGTACCCATCTCATCCTACCGCCTTTTTGTTTTGATTACTGATGCTAATTAAGTTCTCCAGTTTGGCCATTGCCCTGCCTGAATCGATGCTTTCCGCTGCCAGATTCACACCCTGCAGAATCGATTCCGCCTTCCCGGCAGTATAAATTCCCAGACCTGCATTCAGCAGCACTGTATCCCGGTGTGCTCCTTTTTTGCCTTGAAGGACTTGGCGCAATATATCAGCATTATCCCGTGCATCCCCGCCCTTGATACTGGTATTATCGTATACTGGCAGGTTCACTTCTTCAGGATTGAGCTTGATTGGCTTGGTTTCCCCTCCTGAAACGATGACCATTTCATTCTCACCCGCTAGAGAAGCTTCGTCCATTCCACCCGCTCCGTTGATAACGATGGCCCGCTTCCGGTTCAGGTTTTCCAGCACATGGGCAAACTTATCGAGCATATCCCTGCGGTAGATGCCCAGCAGCTGGTAGTCAAGCTGTACTGGATTTGTCAATGGCCCGATTAAATTAAAGATCGTAGGGATTTTCAGGTCCCTTCTTACCTTCATGATTTGTTTTAGTTTCGGATGGACATGGGGGGCAAAAAGAAATGCAATTCCATTCTGTTCAAGGATTTCTTCTGTTGCTTCCGGAGATAAGTCCAGACTTACACCGAGAGCCTCCAAAACATCCGCACTGCCGGTCTTGCTCGATACACTTCTGTTCCCATGCTTTGCTACAGTAATTCCGGCGCCTGCAATGACAAATGCGGAAGTGGTGCTAATATTGAAGCTTTTGGAACCATCCCCTCCTGTTCCACAATTATCCAGAACATTCGGTATTTTCTTTGTGAAATGCAACGCATGCTTCCTGATCGCCTTTACTAATCCAGATACTTCCTCAGCCGTTTCACCTTTTAATTTAAGCCCTGTTAAAAAAGATGCAATCTCGCTGTCTGTCGTATCTTGTGTGAAAATTTCCTGGACTGCTTCTTCCATTTCATGCTCCAAAAGCGATGTTCCTTCGACAACCATTTCAAGATAATGTTTCATAAGTTAAAATCTCCTCTCTGATTTCAGTAAGAAAATTCGATAAAATCTGCTTTCCGCTGTTCGTTCCTATGGATTCCGGATGAAACTGAAGTCCATATAAAGGATAATGATGATGCTTGATTGCCATGATTTCCTTGTCATCAGCTGCTTCCGCCAACACCTGAAAATCTTCATTCAGCGTCATGCGGTCGATCACCAAGGAGTGATACCTCATGACCTCAGGATGTTCCTCCAGATTAATCATTAGTGAAGTTCCTGTATGTCTGAGCTTCGATTGCTTGCCGTGCCTGATTTTTTTTGCCTTGATGATCGAGCTGCCAAAAGCATGGGCTATCGCCTGGTGGCCAAGACATATCCCCAGGATCGGGATAGCTGGAGCCAATTGTTTAACAGTTTCAACACAGATCCCAGCCTGTTCTGGCCTACCTGGACCGGGAGAAAGGACGATAGCTTCAGGTTCCATTTTCAAGATTTCCTTAACCGTTATTTTATCGTTCCTGATCGTTTTCACTTCAGCCCCAAGTTCGCTTAGATACTGGTAAAGGTTATAGGTAAATGAATCGTAATTATCAATGAGTAGAATCATTGGCTGCCTCCATCAATGCTTTTAATTTATGGTTGGTTTCATCGAATTCTTTTGCAGGATCAGAGTCATATACAATACCGGCACCTGCCTGTAGATATCCTTTGCCATCCTTGACAACTAATGTTCTGATCGCAAGGGCAAAATCCATGCTTCCACAGGCAGAGAAGTAACCGACTGCTCCTGAATAAACACCTCTTTTTTCAGCTTCAAGCTCGTTGATGATTTGCATCGCCCGAATTTTTGGAGCTCCGGACACTGTTCCTGCAGGCAGGCATGCCGCCAATCCATCAACAGGATGAGCTTCCGGCAAGAGTCTCCCGCTCACCTCTGATACGAGATGCATGACAAACTGATACCTCTCAACAGCCAGGAATTTATCAACCTTTACACTGCCAATCTCACAGATCCTCCCTAAATCATTCCTTGACAGGTCGACTAGCATCTTATGTTCGGCCAATTCTTTTTCATCCTCGTTTAATTCCAATTCCATTTTTATGTCTTCCTCAGCTGTTTTTCCTCTTGGCCTTGTTCCTGCAATCGGGTTTGTAATCATCGTTCCATCCCTGTACTTTACGAGGCTTTCAGGGGAGGTACCGGCAACAACATATCCTTCAAAGTCAATGAAGTACATATAAGGGGAGGGATTATCCACTCTCAGCTTTCGATAGAACGAAAATGGATCTCCTTTTGCATTCGCTGAAAGCCTTCTTGATAACACAACCTGAAAGATTTCTCCCTCTTCAATCAGGCTCTTTGCGGTCCTTACCGATTTTTCAAACTCCTCCCTGTTTTGCGATGTTCTAAAGTCTGATAGTGAAAATCGATTGACAGGATGTTTTTTGACTGACGTATCAAGCTCTTCTTTTCGTTTCTTTATTTTCTTTATAAGATCGTCATTGCTGTACCCTGGAAACGGAATGCCAATCAGGTTGATCTTTTGTTTAAGATGGTCAAACACGATGACTTCATTGAAGAACATCAAGTGCGCTTCCGGCATATCGAGTGGATCTTCCTTCAGCGGCCCAATCTCTTCAAAATCGCGAATGAAGTCATAGCTGACAAAACCTACCCCGCCTCCTATAAAAGGAATATCAAATTCAGTATTTAATTTAGGAAGCATTTCTTTCAGTGCCTTGGAAAATGGGCCATTTACACGCTCCTTAACCCCGTTCCTTGACAGATACGTCTCGCCCTTTTCATTCAAAAGCTCGTAAACGGGATCACAGCCAATAAAGGAAAAACGGCCAGAATCATTATATTTATGGGAACTTTCCAGCAGAAATTTTTTCTTTCCGGAAATCATTTGAAATACAGATATAGGGGTTAATGTATCTCCCTCAATTTCCTCAATATAAACCTCTGGTGCTTCTACATTCATATAAAAATCCTCCTTAGAAATAAAAAAGTCCCCTATACATGCACAATGATTGTGCTGTATAGAGGACGATTACGATAGGACCGCGGTGCCACCTCAAATTGGAGCTTTAATAGCTCCCTCTCTTCAAGTACAGGAAAACCAAAAAAGCTTTCGATATACCCTATCCTTTTAACGGAGGAATCCCGGGCAAGCCCTACTGTTACTTCAGGCTGCCTCTCACAAGGCCATTCGGCAAGTATTTCTGTGCCGGTTCACACCATACCCGGCTCTCTGCAACAGAAATATCCTGCGTACTCTTCTTGTTCATCGAGTTTACATAATATTATTATCAATATCAAACAGCAGACAAAAAGGGTCCCCCATCCTTATTGAATACAATAAGGACGAGAGACCCGTGGTGCCACCTTAATTAGCTGTAAAACAGCTCACTTAACAGCATCGAGCATTGAATGCTTAATGCCTGCCTTTTATAACGATAAGGCCATTTCGCCAGAGCCTACTGCCGTAAGGGTTCGGTCCGGAAGCTCGGAAGTCCATTCGCTGCAACAGTTACACTGATTCCCACCAACCATCAGCTCTCTGAAGTACCTGATCCAGTTACTACTCTTCGTCATCGCTCATTCATTATATTAATCATTATAATAAAGCGGTGATTCACAAATGTCAAACAAAAAATGAAATATTTTAATTTTTCTGCATTAAAAATTTCTCTAGATTTCTCTTCCAGTCTTCTGCCAGTTCCTCGATTTCTAACAGTCCTTCAATCGCTTGATAGTCCTTCCTCTGGTGAAAATAAATTTCATTTGCCCTTAAAATCGAAAAGTCATTTTGTATCCTCTCCAAAAAAGTGATTTCGGAGTCTTCGTAGACCATTCCCTCTTGAAGAACACGGAAAAAATAGCCGGTATAGCCAGTCTCGACTACCCTTTTCAGCAGACGGTCAATTTGGTTATTCTTCGATATTTTTGAACACGGAATCCTTCCCTGTGTCACCTGGATCACAGATTCTCCAAGCTTGTATGTATCACCGATATAGATATCGGCTTCCAACATGCCCGGGGCTGAAATATTCTCCCCAAAGGTTGGAGGGTCAAATTCCTTTCCGAATTCAACAGACCATTTTGAATAATGCTCTGCGGGATAAAAACAAACCGCTCTGTCAGGTCCTCCATGAAATTCTGTTGCCGCCACGCCATCTCCCTGAAAAGATTCTTTTGTAAGTAACGCTTGTGTCACTCTTTTTTTTCCTATTGCTGAAAGTTCTTCTTTGCCGTTCCAGTTCTTAAGCTCCGGCTTCCCTATATTCAGGTACAATATTTGTGTCATGATTCCACCAACCTTCAAGCCTTTTCCAATTATTTTATCCTTTTCGCCCTAAAATCTCCATAAGGAATTTACACAGCAAATATCTTTCCCATAAAAAGACATCTGTTTTTTCTGTTGTTTATGTCCACACTAAAAATAGTATGAAAAAAGGCAGGTTAATATCATGAATTATATTGAAAGCTTGTTTCCAAAATCTGGTGGAGTTTCGGATAAAAAAGATACGAAAAAGGATAATGTCAATAATCAAAAATGGGCAATTGTCTCTCTCGCATCCATTCCGCTTGTGATGACACTTGGTAATTCGATGCTGATTCCTGTTTTGCCTGTCATGGAAAAGAAAATGGGCATTTCTTCCTTCCAATCAAGCCTGATCATAACTGTATATTCAATAGTAGCCATATTTTTAATCCCGATAGCCGGGTATTTATCTGATCATATTGGCCGAAAAAAAGTCATCATCCCAAGCCTGATCATAACTGGAATTGGAGGAACTATATCTGGGTGGGCATCATGGCAAATGAACGATGGATACTGGGTTGTCTTAATCGGGAGAGCTTTGCAGGGTGTGGGAGCAGCTGGAGCTTTTCCAATCGTTTTGCCCCTGGTTGGAGATATGTTTAAAAACGATGATGAAGTGAGCGGTGCCCTTGGAGAGATTGAAACCGCAAACACGCTGGGAAAGGTGCTCAGCCCGGTTTTAGGCTCTTTCCTGGCAGGATTCATCTGGTTTATCCCATTTTTTTCAATACCAGTGTTCTGTGCACTATCGATCATAATGATGATTTTCCTTGTAAAAAGTCCAAAAAAGAAAGAAAAACCATTACCTTTTAAGGATTTCCTCAAGAAAATCAAACTGACTTTCACCGAGAATGGGCGGTGGCTCTATGCCATCTTTTTTATTGGTGCCATTGTCATGTTCGTGTTGTTTGGAGTCTTATTTTACCTGTCCGATATTCTGGAGAACAAATATGGAATAAAGGATTTGAAAAAAGGATTGTTTCTTGCCCTGCCTTTAGGGGCTCTGTGCCTTTCATCATTTATTACTGGAAAATTAATTAAGAAGAACATGATCCTTATGAAGTGGATTACGTTCTCGAGCTTGGTTCTGCTTGGTATAGCAGTGGCCCTCTTGAGTTTTTCAAGAGAGCTATGGTTTCTAATCTCCATGTTCCTCGTTGCCGGCATTGGTATTGGAGCAAGCCTGCCTCCACTGGATGCATTGATTACTGAAAGTATTGAACAAGAAGAACGAGGGACCATTACATCCTTATACAGCTCAATGAGATTCATCGGGGTAGCTGCAGGTCCGCCTGTCATCGCTTTAATGATGAAAAATTCTAATAAGCTAATGTTCATAATTCTGACGGTATTAAGCATTTCTGCAGCCCTAGCCACATTTCTCGCTATAAAACCAGATAAACAAGAGGCGTAAAAACGCATTGTTTTTCGAACAATGCGTTTTTTTAACGCCTGGCTGATTGCTCTTCCAAAAATTTAGCCACTTCACTATTGAACTCCTGCCATTTCTTTACAGGTACCTGATGTGAGACTTTAGGGATGATCGCTGTCCGGAAATCTTCAAGCTCTCGTTCATACGCCCTTAGATGCTGATTGATAAAATCCCTCGCCCCATAAATAAGCAATAGAGGGATATTCAAATTCTTCAGCCGGCCGATACAAGAATAATTCAATGACTCATGGTAAAAATGGAACCATGTATTTAAATCGGTCTTCAACATATGTTCAATCAGTTCGGTCCTGTAGTTTTTATCGAATGTGTGAGCGGTTGCAATCACCTTGGCCAGGGTTTTTGGTGAATTCCTGACGAAATACATCCCCAGCATATGTTCATATTTCAATGAGGGCGATTGTACCTCAGCAAAGCCTCCGCACAAGATAATTGATTCAGTTCGTTCCGGATAGGCCAAGGCGAATTCCTGAGCGATGCTGCCTCCTGAGGAATAACCGCATAACGTCACCTTGTCCTGGCCAATAAAGTCAGCCAGCTCCAACACTTCTTTTGCATACTTTTGGATGGTAACGTTTTTTAATAAAACAGAAGACTCCCCATGACCGCTTAAGTCGGGTAAAATTAGCTTATAACGTTCGCTCAGCGGCTTCTGAAATTGAAATACCTTCCTACCCATACCAGGTGGATGCAGAAAGATAATTGGATTTCCCTGCCCAATCTCTTCGTAAAAGAGATCCCCATATTCTAATGTGCATCTAGGCATCCGTTATTCACTCCTATGCATGGATTATACAACTTCATTAGTATAGCCAAATCGCAAAACATCTCATGCATAAAACCCTTATAACCGTGACAATGACCGTCTCCTATGGTATTCTTGTATTGTATGAATGTAAAGAATGACTGCCGGTGTTGGCCCACCAGCAGTCTCCGCAATAGCCGTTCCCGCCTGAGGTTCGGCAAGATAAGCAGATGGACCTCTCACTGTATTACAGTAAAGTGAGGTCTATTTTTTTTGGCTTAACGTTAGGATTGCGAGGATTAGACTGGCAAATGAAAACATAGCCATAAAGGTTTCGAATACCGTCAAAGGCATCACCCCCTTCCTCCGGGGCTTAGCCGACCACCTTGAGAGTGACTATTGCTACTCAAGTATAACATAACCTTGTCCAAAATAAGAACATCCGTTCTATATTAGAACAAAATTAGGGCTAAGATACTAGACGGAATGAATTCTATCTAGTATCCCCCTCCTTCAGTCTGTCTTCAATCTTGGCTTCCCGGGATCGCATTCCGGCTTATTCATTGAGGCTGCTTCAGCAACTTTGGATAAATAATAGCACTCCTCCCTGAACATATGGTCAGCCATTAGCGGAGCAAAGCTGCCCAGTGCCTGTTCAGTCAACTCGAGTTCCTTTAGTTCATCAAGAAACTTCATGAACAGCTGAATTTCCAGCGATACCTCTCGATTCATCCTTTGCAGAGCTGGAAATGAACTTAAATTTGTTCGCAGGTAACCCGTCATTTCGACTGCTTTTAAGTAAAAATCCTCAAAATGCTTCTTGTATTTTTCACTCTTGGCCTTTAAACTTTTTTCAACCTGGTCAAGATTACTTTGAATGGCACCGGCATGACCAGCCGCATCAAGCAGCCAGACAGTATGATGGTGCAATTCGTGGAATACCGGCGGAACCTCTCCTCTTTTTAGATATCCAAGAACTCTGATATACTCCTCAACCTCATTTACCATATGGTTTAAAAAGGTTGGGCCGAAATGGATTTTGACATTGCCAGTCAGCATTTTTTCTATCAGATCCAGCTTAAATTGCCGAATTTTCTTTGCTTCTTCATCTGCTCTCAGGCTCAAATGAATGAGATTGGTCGTTTCTACCCTTTGCAGCAGCCTGTCAAAGGTATTAATGAAGTACTTCGCCGTTTCTATTTCTTCCTGCTCTACAGGTACAAGAGCCTCGTGCAGGAATCGCCCATGGTCACCAAGAACCTGAAGCCAAAACCGGTGTTCATACAAGGCAGCCGCTTTAAAATCCCTCTCCATCCTCTTTTCCCCCTTTACAAATCACTTCATAAAAGCTTATAGGCTAAGCGGGGGAAATATTCATATGTCCACTACTATAAAATTTTATACAAAAAGCCTGCAGACTTTAAGCCTGCAGGCCTTTGGTTTTATTTTGCAACTGGTTTCTTCAATATTCCAAGCAAGATGGCTGTGACGACTGAACCGATGAGAATTGCAGCCAGGTATAACAGCCAGCCTCCCTCGACTAGCGGTACTACGAACAATCCGCCGTGAGGAGCTCTCAGCCCAATGTTAAACATCATAGTCAATCCGCCGGCAACAGCTGATCCAGCCATTACAGAAGGGATTACACGGAGCGGATCTGCGGCTGCAAACGGAATGGCACCTTCAGTGATGAAGGAAAGTCCCATGATATAATTTGCCTTTCCTGCATCCTGGTCTTCCTTGGAAAACTTATTTTTAAAGATCGTAGTTGCCAGTGCAATTCCAAGCGGAGGAACCATACCGGCTGCCATGATTGCAGCCATTGGCTCATAAACACCGTTAGCAAGCAAGCCTGTTCCGAAAACATAAGCTGCTTTATTAACCGGACCGCCCATGTCGAATGCCATCATTAAACCGAGGACAATACCAAGCACTACAGCATTGCCAGTCCCTAGTCCCGAGAGCCAATCAGTGATTGCCTGATTCAAGGCACCGACTGGTTTGTTTACTAAAAACAGCATAATGAACCCTGTTGAAGCAATACCGAACAATGGATACAAGAGAATGGTTTTAATACCCTCAAGTGAAGCAGGAAGTCCAGCGAACAATTTCTTCAGTCCCAATACTAGATAGCCAGCGAGGAATCCGGCAACCAAACCGCCAAGGAATCCGCCGCCGCCAGTTGCTGCGAGTAATCCGCCGACCATACCCGGTGCAAAACCTGGCCTGTCAGCAATACTTAGTGCAATAAAGCCGGCAAGAATTGGCACTAACAATCCAAAGGCACCGCCGCCTCCGCCAATGTCCATCAATGCCTTGGCAATTGGGTGATAGGAAGGATCATCTGGATTAAACGCGTTATATCCGAACATGAACGAAATTGCGATTAGAATACCGCCGCCGACTACGAAAGGAAGCATATTCGATACGCCATTCATTAAATGCTTATATATTCCGCCGCGGCTTTCCTTCTTTTCTGCAGTTGCATTGCCTGATGCCTTATATAGTGGTGCGTCCTTTTTAACAGCCTTTTCAATCAAGTCCTTTGGTTTTCGGATTCCATCCGCAACAGGAACATCAATTAGAGGCTTGCCAGCAAAGCGGTCCATATCCACCTTTGTGTCGGCTGCAATGATGACTGCTTCAGCGTTTTCAATGTCTTCTTTCGTAAGGACATTTTTCGCCCCACCCGAGCCATTCGTTTCAACCTTGATATCTACGCCCATTTCGGCAGCTTTCGCTTTTAAGGAATCTGCGGCCATGTAAGTATGGGCAATACCCGTAGGGCATGCAGTTACTGCAACGATAAACTTTTTATTGTTCCTCTCAACCTTCTCTTCGCTTTCATCCTTGTCGTAGCTGTTAATGATTCTAATGACATCATCTGCAGTCTTTGCTCCAAGCAGCTTTTCACGTGCATCAGCTTTCATCAAAATGGAAGAAAGTCGCGCAAGGGCTTCAAGGTGGGTATTGTTTGCCCCTTCTGGTGCTGCAATCATAAAGAATAGATGTGCAGGCTGTCCGTCCAATGATTCATAATCGATTCCAGCCTCAGATCTTCCGAATACAATTGCCGCTTCCTTTACAACTGAAGTTTTTGCATGTGGAATGGCGATCCCATCGCCTACGCCTGTTGTGCTCTGTTCTTCCCGTTTTAGAATGGCTTCCTTAAAAGCATTACGGTCCGTGATTTTCCCAGCCCGCTCTAGCACTCCTACAAGCTCATTTACAGCATCCTGCTTTGATGCAGCACTCATTGATAATAAAATAGTCTCTCTAGTCAGCAGTTCTGTGATTCTCATGTTTTCTCCCCCTTACTAGCTGTTTAATATTTTTACTTCTTGAAGAAGTTGTTCAACTTTCTCAGGTGTGCATAATCCGATTGAAAACGCAGTTGCGCTTCCGGATGCAACACTATAGCGGAAAGCTTCTTTGCGGTCACCGGTCTTTAAATACTGAGCCAGGAAACCAGCCACCATTGAATCGCCTGCACCCACTGAGCTTTTGACTTCACCTTGAGGAACATCAGCTTTATAGGCGTCGTTTTCATTGATATAGACGGCACCTTTCTCAGCCAATGAAACGATGACATTTTTAGCACCAGCTTCAACAAGTTTTTTTCCATAAATAATGGCTTCATCAGCTTCGGTAATTTCCTTGTTGAAGAACTGCCCCAACTCATGATGATTCGGTTTAATCAGGAAAGGCCTGTGGACAAGGATGTTTTTCAGCAAATCACCTTCTGCATCCACGATCACTTCTGCTCCTGTATCCTTGCAGATTTGGACTATCTCTTCATATATGGAATCAGGCATGCTGGAGGGAATGCTTCCCGCGAGGATCAGATAATCACCGAGTCCAAGCTGCTTGATTTGCTCCTTCAATGTTCCTATTGCCAGTGTGGATATTTCCGGGCCACTGGCATTTATTTCTGTTTCTGTTCCGGCCTTAAGCTTAATATTGATTCGAGTATCACCCTCAACATTGACAAATCTGGTTTGCACGCCTTCCCTGTTAAGAAACTCCTCGACATACCTGCCAGTGAAACCTCCGATAAAACCTGTAGCCTTGCTGTCAACTCCAAGGGAGCGAAGTACCCTTGAAACATTGATGCCTTTACCGCCAGGAAGTTTTGTTTCATTCGAACTTCTATTCAAACTGCCTAAATGAATTTCATCTGCTTCAACGAGGTAATCAACAGATGGATTAAGAGTCAGTGTGTATATCATGATGTCACAACCTTTATTGAAGTTTTGCTCGTATATTGTCCTTTATGATCCTCATCAATGGTATTGGTAATGATCGCAGCCTCATGGAGATCTGCAATTTTTGCGAAGGTGATCTCAGAGAATTTTGTGTCATCAGCAAGGACAAATACCTCTCGGGACAATGTCATTGCTTTTTGCTTGATCAGCGCTTCTTCCTGGTCCGGCGTCGTATAGCCAGAATGTGGATGAATTCCATTAACTCCGAGGAAGCATTTATCGAAGCGGTACTGTTCAAGGCTTGCCAGAGCTCCTCTTCCAATGACCGCATTCGTTTTCGGCTTGGCATATCCGCCGATCACATACGATTCTATATTTCTTTCAAGCAGCTGCGGTAAGTGCATGAGTCCATTAGTAACTACGACAATATCTTTTACCGGAAGGAAACTAACCATTTCCAAAATAGTCGAACCGGCATCAAGATAGATGCTATCCCCTTCTTCCACAAGACTTGCTGCATATTGAGCGATTTGTCTTTTTTCCTGAAGGAATTTGGTGGATTTTTCAATCATGCTTGGCTCCTGGAGTTTGCCCCTTAACCTTGCTGCTCCGCCATGCACTCTTTTCAGGAACTTCCCTTCCTCAAGGATGGTCAGGTCCCGGCGGATGGTCGATTCCGAAGCCTCAGTCAGATCAACTAGTTCCTGTATCTTCACTATTGGTTTTTCTTTTATTAATTGTAAAATGAGCTGGTGGCGCTCAGGTGTCAACATGAGCCATTCCTCCTAATTGCTTCGTATTATCATCATAATGTAATCGATTTCAGAAATCAATCATTTTCTTTCAAAAACAATCATTTTAAGTCAAATTTTAAATAAATATGAACGTTTATGACAGTTATCAGAAAATAAAAAAACCTCCGAAATGGAGGTTTTCTAATAGAACTACTAAAATAATAAAGCCTTGATACCCTGGTAGCCAAAATAGAAGCCAAATCCGAGCAAGGAAAGGCCGGACAATATTGAAATAGCCCTCAAGCTGCCATAATTCAAAAACTTCCTGAAACCGGTGGTAATCGCTGCTACAAAAATGTCCCACAATGCCAGGCCGAGAAAAATCATACTGCTGTATATCAGCAGGTCTGTCCGTCCATAGTTGCTGGCGGTTTTTGCAAGCACAGAACCATAGATTCCCAGCCAGAAAAGAATGGATAAAGGGCTGCTGATCGACATGATAAAACCCGTAAGGAAACATTTGAGCAACGATTCTTTACCGCGGCTGAAAGCGAGATCAATGGTATTGGCCTTTATAATACACTCTATCCCCGAGTAAATCATGACGAATCCGCCAAACAGCCAGAGGAATATTTGAATGATAGGCATGTCCAAAAAATTCACAAGACCCAAATAGATTAACAGCATAAAAATGGCGTCGGCAATCATCGAACCTGTCCCTACAATCCAGGCATGCCAGAAACCATTTTTGATCCCCTTATCCAACCTGGCTGAATTTACCGGGCCGATTGGTGCAGCCAGCGTTAACCCAAGGAATATATAACTGACTAGTACACTTACACTCAAGGCTTCGTCCCCCAACATACAAAAACTTTGTACATTGTATGTTGGAAATTTCAATCCTAATACTACCTGTCCAATTTTTTAAAATACAATTTGCAGCTTTGTTTAAACAGCATGATCCTTACTGCACTGCACAAAATTTTTTTCATTGTAATCTATAGTTTCTGTGCTATAATTCTGGTATAAATACGCGGGTGTGGCGGAATCGGCAGACGCGCTAGATTCAGGTTCTAGTGGTGGCAACACCGTGGAGGTTCAAGTCCTCTCATCCGCATACAGAAAAGGTGCCTATACATTGGGCACTTTTTTTGTGCAAAAAAACAGCCTGGATATCCATCCAGACTGTTTTGACTACAATATTATCCAATTAAATTCTGACTATGGTTGTTGACTACTTCAAGAACCTTAGTCTCCTGCTCCATATCACTTTGACAAATTGGGCATGCGGGGACATTGCTGCTTTTAAAGTTGTCGCGAACCCAGCAATTGCAATCATCAGAAGTACATACCCATATTTTCGTTTCAGCGGTTACGATCTCTTCAGGCGGTTTTCTTCCAAATGCCATTTCCTCACGCTCCTATAGTTTAATAATGGCCCTTTTCATTTTTGCAGGCTTTCAATAATAATCCCAGTTTATTCTGGACTTTATAAA
Source organism: Bacillus sp. ISL-45 (assembly GCF_018613195.1). Lineage (GTDB taxonomy): Bacteria > Bacillota > Bacilli > Bacillales > Cytobacillaceae > Mesobacillus. Next base: position 205,356 of record NZ_JAGGQQ010000011.1, on the reverse strand, counting down.
GCAGCAAAACATTCGAAAAGACCTTATCATCGTTCGATTGATAAAAAAATTCATTTATTATAAAAAGCCGGCAAATGAAACTTTTTATAATAAATGAATGATCCGAAAGTTGATATCTATTCCATTTTACCACACTTTCTTATTTTTACCAAAAGTGACACATCTGCAGTAGCCTGCGCAACAGTTACTAGTATATTCTTTTCATTTTAAATTTATTAAGACTGCCCTAAAAAAAGAAATTATTTTTGTAAAAATAGGTTGTACGCCTCCATAAGTATGAATAGAAATAGTACAAGCAAATTACGATTTGACTATTGGAGGATTAAAAAGTGAATGTTTTCTTGGGTTATATTTTCCTTGGATTATCACTGGCCGCCCCGATTGGCCCTGTTAATGCCGCACAGATGGACAAAGGGATCAAGAGTGGTTTTTTTCAGGCATGGCTTCTTGGCCTGGGCGCACTGACAGCTGATATCATTTACATGCTGACTGTCTATCTGGGTGTAGTTAAATACCTCGAGACACCGTTCATGCAATCATTTCTCTGGCTGTTCGGATTCTTTGTCTTGATGTATACAGGCATTGAGACAATTATCGGCTCTGGCAAAATCGTCATGGATAATCGAAGTGAGGAATCCGGTTTTAAGTCTTTTTTATCCGGCTTTATCATGTCCATTTCTAACCCGCTCACCATCTTATTTTGGCTCGGAATTTACGGATCAGTCCTTGCCAAGACTGCTTCCTCGTACGGCACTGGCGAACTAGTCATTTACAGCTTTGGGATCATTCTCGGCCTTATTCTCTGGGATATCGTTATGGCCGCAATTTCCAGCAGCTTCCGAAAGCTGCTTACCACAAGGTTGCTTACGATTATTTCCCTCCTATCAGGAATATCACTAATTGGCTTTGCCTTATTCTTCGGATATCAGGCGTTGAAGCTTTTTCTTTAAAAAAGAGTGCCCAATGCATCTCACATACTGTAAAGCTGTCACAATAACAGCTGGTTCTTGACAGCTTTGACCGGGTTTCCTATAAAGCTGTCACAATAACGGATGTTTCTTGACAGCTTTGATTGCGTTTCCTGAAAAGCTGTCACAATAAAGGCTGGTTCTTGACAGCTTTGACTACGTTTTCTGAAAAGCTGTCTCAATAAAGGCTGTTTCTTGACATCTTTGACTACGTTTCCTGAAAAGCTGTCTCAATAACGGAGGTTTCTTGACAGCTTTGACTGCGTCCCCTTAAAAGCTGTCACAATAATTTCTTTGTTTTTAAATCGCTGGTATGTCACCGGTCTCCGTTCCAGTACTTGCAATGGGCTAATAAACACCTGTTTTGTTCCAGGTTGCGATTTCCACATACTGCTCCGTTTTCATTAAGTCCTGAAAGCTGCCTTTTATCCGGCAATCTTCCCTTTGCTTCGAATTCCTTGATTGTTTTTGATGTTTTCGATATATAATAGAGGTGACAAAATTAAAAGGATGAGCATTCATGAATATTACCGGACATACTGTCGAGCTTCTTGAGGATCCATTTGGACTTCTGTCAGGGAGCAGATATGAATATTTCCTAAATATCGAGGTAGACGAAGAAGACGAGCTCTATACTGAAAAAGGCTTACTTTTGAAGGTGCTTTTTTTGGTGAACGGCGAAGAGAGACGGATCCTGCAGAGCTATTTTATTGAACAGGAAACGGAAAAGGTTCTTGATTTTGAACTTGAGGAAGATGAAGTGCTGCAAGTGAAAAAGTATTGTGAGGAAAACTTGCCCGCTGAGGAAGAAAATGAAGAGGAAACAAAATAAAAAAGAGCAGATTCCTGCTCTTTTTTATTTTACTTATACTTCTACTGCCTTTCCTTCCTCAACGATGTGATAAAGGAGATGAGCAAGATGCTGAACAGGTCCAAGCTCCCCCTCTTCTTCGTTAAGTTCTTCAGTAAATTCCAGATCATTCAAGTATAATGCTGAAAACTCATAGAAATCCTTCAGTTCGAAGCCGTAGCAATTCGATGGTTCTTCCTTCTGCTCCTCATATTGGAGCATTAAATAATAGACCTTGCCATCTTTATCTTCCGCATCAAAAAAGACAAAGAAACCAATATTCGTATCAAGGTCAAATAAATGGCGTGTACCGCCCTCTGTAGCCTGCTCATAATCCTCGCTGCTTAATTTTTGAACCTTCATTGTTTCTACTTGATCTTCTGCGTGAAATTTCACATCAAAGGTTTTCATTGTTGAATTACCTCCTGTCTCGAATTTACATAGTGGATCTAAAAAAAGATATGCTTTGCGATAATTCTTTCTTCGACAGTCAGGATACCATAAGAGAATTGCTGCTGTCTCCTTTTATCAGTCGGTGATCCTGGGTTAAAGACAATCACACCACCGATTTCCTTGAGGACGGGGATATGCGAATGACCATATACTATGCAATCTACCTCATCGGCTGCGAATGTTTCAATTGCCCTTTTTTCGGTAGTTTTCCCGGTGCCGTGTCCATGGACTATCCCTATATGGAAATCACCTGCCACGAGGATTTCTTTTGTTTTGAGCAGTTTTTTCAGTTCGGGTCCATCTACATTGCCGGTCACGCCGATAACCGGGCCAAACTGTTTTAACTCGCTATATAGCTCCACGGTCTGCCAATCGCCAGCATGAATAATATAGTCACTATCTTGCAGGTCATTGAGCAGTTTCTCAGGCAGCTGCTTTGCTTTTTTTGGCATATGAGTGTCAGAAATGACAACTATTTTCATGGCTCGACACACTCCCTTCGCCTGCCATCCCCTTTTATGGTACCCTGGTGAGAATGGATTAACCTTTTTCAGGATCTTTATATTTTGTCACATTAAAATAATCTTTCGTATCATTATAACTATTGAACTCGATATCGAGGTCATGAAAATATCGGTGAAGCTGAAGTAAGATTTTCTTATCTTTTATCCCATCTTCAATGGTTCTTGAATAATTGGATATCGTATCAAAATCAGCCTGGAGGGCAGTATTGTCAGTTTCGACAGTTGCCAAAACTGAGATGATTTCAGAAGCGATCTCCCTTTGCTCCTCCCATTCAACCGTATCTATCCTTCCCCAACCAAGAGTATCATTATATTTAGTATGAAATTCACGAATGAAGCCGCCAACTGTTGAGTAGTTTTCATGCTCTGAATTCTCCTGAAATAACGCGACAGTCTGACCTCCGTTTTTAAGGTTGCTTTCATCCCTGGCTTCATGATGACTCCTTTTCTCCCACATTGTATAACCTGCATATAACCCAAACGCCAGTAAGAACAGACTTACAGGTAGAACCATAAGTTTCCATGTGCTTTTTTTCTCCATTTGCCTGCCCCCTGTTAGAACTCGTCGTTTATATTCCGCCACTGAACCTATTATTAATATTATTTGACACCCATCCCGAAAAACCTTTTTAATGTTCTTCCATTTGCGTCCCAGCAATAAATTAACGATGAGGAGGAATGAATATGTACTTGAATTTTGGAAAGGTGCGTCCTTACTTAACAACAAGAAGCCTTATCCCTGAAAATCAGGAAACTCTGATTAACTTTGTTTCTTTTCTTCAGCCGGTTGCTGAGCCTCTATTTTACCGCCGGAATCACTTTTCTTATCCGATTTTAACACCAGAGTCATTCACGCTGACAATTTCCGGCTCAGTTGATCACACTTTACAATTCAATTACTCTGAATTTTTGAAGCTGGCATCTAAATCCAATAGGGTGCTCATTGAATGTTCAGGTAATAAGAGGGCATACTTCAAAGAAAAAGTCTTTGGAGAGCAGTGGGAAGATGGTGCGATGGGTGAGGGAATTTGGAAGGGAGTTCCTTTGAAAACCTTGCTTGAGTACACCGGAATTAAAGAAGGTGTATCTGATGTTGTTTTTAGAGGAAGAGACGCAGGCATCAAGAACAGCAAGTGGATCCACTTTGAAAGAAGTTTACCAATTGCCAAGGCCCTAGATCCTGAAGTAATGATCGCATATGAGTACAACGGGAAACCCATCCCCCATAAACACGGTTTTCCTTTCCGGCTGATTGTTCCAGGGTGGTACGGGATGGCGTCTGTTAAATGGCTAAATGAAATCATATTGATTAAAGACAAATTTAAAGGGCCCTTTCAGAGTGATGATTATGTTTATTATTATAAAAACGGCACAACTGAGCCAGTCACTATAAACAGAGTGAATTCAACAATCCAGCAGCCACTTGATAGACAGTTAGTTAAAAGCGGAACCTGCGAAATCAGAGGGATCGCCTGGACAGGTTCCGGGGTCATCGCAAAGGTGGAAATAAGCTTTGATAATGGAGCTAATTGGGAGCAAGCCAGACTGGATACCCCCACTGTGGAACATCAAACTGTTTCATGGAGTTACGCGAAGTTTTTTAAATATGGAAATTCATATCATATATCAGTCCGGGCAACCGATACCGAAGGTAAAACCCAGCCTTCAGAAGCTGTCTGGAACGAGAAAGGGTATGGATACAATGCAGTTATGCAAATTACTGTAAAGGCAGAATGAAGAAAACCCAGGTGCAGAGTATCTTTGCGCCTTGGTTTATTTTAATGCATATCATTCAGTTCAATATAATAGATGAACAATTGATCCAATAATTGATTTAGTTCGGTAAATTTAAAGCCCAGACCAGCTGCAAGTGCAGTGTCGATCGACCAGGATCCAGGCAATGCATACGGAGAGACCGTTCCGTTTTCAGTGGTATCCTTCACGATTGCTTCTTTATTGGCCAGCAAAGCTATTTTATCAACCAATTCTTTCAAACTAATATCTCCGGAAGATCCAGGATTGATTGGTCCCTCAAAATTTGACTTCCCGATATCCAACAAAAAATCTGCGGCTTCATCAGCGTGGATGAAACTGTAGCGCAAATCAGGGTCTGGCATGCCTATTGGTTGTCCTGAAAGTATTTTATCTACATGGAACTTCAGGCGTTCTGTGTAATCGTCTTCCGAAACGACAATTGGGAACCGGACGGAAACGACCTCAAAATAACCAAGCTGATTGAATACCGCTTCTGAGGCTCTTTTTGCCTCTTTGTAGCCTTCATACCCTGGGTATTCCTTTCGGCTTTTGTATTCTATTGGATATGTAAAAGCATTAAAATTGCCTTCTGTATGAAGCGTGCCAAAGTCATATACAGCTTGAGTAGAGGTGAAAATATAGCGGGCCGCTTTCCCCTTCAATGCCTCTACTGTATCTCTCGCCTCCATTGGCGAAAAACAGGATTGGTCATACACAAGGTCCCATTCTTTTCCTTCGAAGGCTGCTGCCATCGTCTCTTTCTTTTCCCGATCAATTACCAGCCGCTTAACATTTTCACCAAAAGGGTCATTTTTCATTCCCCTGGTAGCAATCGTTACCTCATCACCATTCTTTATCAGCTTTTGCACCAGCTTTTTTCCAAAATACTGGGTTCCTCCAAGTACAAGAATTTTTCTCATCGATAATCCCCCTTCACTATAAATTTATTCTTCTTAAGCTCCGGATTCTCCTTTAAAAATAATCCAAACAAAAACCGGCCACATAGTGATGGCCGGCTGTGTAATCTGTGCTTGTTTCTTTAAGCTTGTTTCTTTTCCTTAGCCTTTGGTTTAGCGGCTGTTTTCTTCTTCTTTGCTGAGGCTGGCGCTGGCTCTTTCTTTTTCTCAGGCTTGGTACGGTCGATAGAAGCCTGAAGCGCTGCCATAAGATCTGTAACATTGGAGACTGGCTCTTTTTCGGTAGGAGTGACCATTTCTTTGCCCGTACGCTTTGCTTCGATAAGTTCCAATAAAGCGGTACGATAATCATCCTTGTACTTTTCTGCATCAAACTCGGTTGTCAGCTGATCAATGAGCATGATGGCAGTAGCCAGCTCCTTTTCCGTCACTTTATCTTCTTCTGGTACATTCGGGACATCTACTGCGTTTCTGACTTCATCCGGGAAATGGATGGTCTCCATGACGAGTGTATTGTTATAGACGCGTACAACTGCAAGTTGTTCCTTTGCCCGAATGATTATTTTGGCAATTCCCACCTTCTGCGATTCTTCAAGAGCTTTCCTGAGTAGAGAATAGGCCTTACCGCCGCCCTCGTTCGGAGACATGAAATAGCTGCGCTGAAAATAAATCGGATCTATTTCCGTAATTTTTACAAAGTCGATTATTTCCACGGCTTTATCTTCATTTTCTTTCCTTAACGCTTCAAGATCCTCATTTTCAAGAACGACAAACTTACCTTTTGTGTATTCATAAGCCTTAACGATGTCTTCGTTTTTCACTTCAACATCGCACACTGGACAAGTTTTCTCATATTTTATTGGCGAGTGGCATTCTTTATGAAGAGTTCTCAGCTTGATGTCCCGATCCTCAGTCGCAGCATGAAGCTTGACCGGGATATTGACAAGCCCGAAGCTGATGCTCCCTTTCCAGATTGTATGCATTACATTCTCCACCTTATCGTTTTAATACTAATTTGCTTAATAATTGTTTTATCATGCATTAAAACATTTCCCAGTGTACTAGGATGGAGCCAAACAGGAACAATATAAATAGTCACTGGTGTGAAAGGATGGGGAAAAATGCTGAAACCAATGCTCCCTACACTGGCATTTGAAACGCCGCAGGGGAATGAATGGCGTTATGAGATCAAATTTGACGGCTTTCGTGCCTTGTTGACATGGGATTCAGAAATTGAATTGACAAGCCGCAATGGAAAACCGCTGCTTCCTTTGTTCCCAGAATTAGAAGTGTTCCTTACTGCCAACAAGGAAAAGTTCCAGCCATATCTGCCTCTGACATTAGACGCTGAGCTAGTTTATTTAGAGAACCCTTATAAAGCCAATTTCGGGGCAATCCAAATCAGGGGAAGAATGAGATCAAAGGAAAAAATCAAAGCCGAAGCTGACAGGAATCCATGCAGGCTGATGGTTTTCGACCTTTTGAAGGTAAAAGGAAAAAATATAGCATCTGAGAGTTACAACCACAGGCGGACAAACCTTCAATCCCTGTTTTCCGAGATTGGGCTGCCTCTCTCTCCCAATCATCAAAACCCAGACTTGGTCCAGCTTATTCCGAGTGAAACGGATTTGAAAAGCTTATGGGAAAAAATCGTCATTTACGATGGAGAGGGGATCATTGCCAAGCAATACAACAGCAGATGGGAGGAAGGAAAACGGACAGAAACATGGATTAAATCGAAGAACTGGAAGTATGTTTCCTGCTTTGTCACGGCTTATGAGAAATCAAACGGTTACTTTTATATCTCAGTTTACAGGGATTCAAAAATACATCAAATTGGCCTGGTAATCTTCGGATTCAAGCCCGAGGAAAAAAATGCCCTCCATCAAATCATCAAACAAAATAAAAGTGATGAAGATACTCAGTTCATTTATGTGGAACCAGGCATTTGCCTTGATGTAAAGTATCTGGAAATCTATGAGGACCAACTTCGTGAGCCTCATTTTCATCAGTTTCGTTTCGATTTAAGTCCAGATACCTGCACTTATGAAAAGTTTGTTTTCCAACAAAAGAATCTGCCTCCGGATATTGAAGTCACCCATCCCGATAAGCCGATTTGGGAAGAACCGCCGATCCAAAAGATGGATTACATCCATTATTTAAGGGAGATTTCCCCCTATATGCTTCCATTCCTGGAGGACCGGCTGTTAACAGTGATCCGCTATCCTCACGGGATGTTTGGCGAAGCCTTTTACCAAAAAAACGTCCCTGATTATGCACCGGCTTTTGTCCAGACTGCAAAATCTGAAGGAATTGAATATATTGTCTGCAATAATATGAAAACCTTGCTTTGGCTCGGTAATCAAATTGCCATTGAGTTTCATATTCCCTTCCAGACAATCAACAGCAAAGGGCCTGATGAAATCGTCTTTGACCTTGACCCGCCATCGAGGGACGATTTCCATTTAGCGATTAAAGCTGCCGTTTATATCAAAGAGGTCCTGGATGAATTAAAGCTGATCAGCTTTATAAAAACTTCAGGGAACAAAGGACTCCAGGTGTATATCCCGCTCCCGGATAACCGTTATAGCTACGATGATACAAGGTTGTTCACCTCCTTTATCGCGAACTACCTGGTATCTAAAGAGCCGGAATCGTTTACGATCGAACGGCTGAAGAAAAACAGGGGCAACCGATTATATGTGGATTACATCCAGCATTCTGAAGGCAAAACGATTGTCAGCCCCTATTCCGCTCGCGGAAAATCACATGCAGGTGTGGCCACTCCGTTATTTTGGGAAGAAGTGAATGAGAATTTAAGACTTGAGGATTTCCATCTAGGCACAATCATCGAGCGTGTGCAAAAGTCAGGCTGTCCGTTCAGGACTTATTTTGCTGCAAAAACAGCGCAGAATTTCGAACCGGTCCTGAATGTTTTGAAGTCAAAAAAATCCTGAGGAAGCTCCTCAGGATTTTTTTCGTTTAAAATTGGCTTAGATACTTTTTAGCATGCTCCTGCAGTCTGCCGTACAGGATATCTTCGTTGAAATCTTCCTGTTCCAGTATTTCCTCAAGTAATCCCTTATTTGAAAAATCAACTTCAATTTGAGCAGAATATACAAAAGTCGCATTGCCGATCAATTCGATGGTATAAGTATCATTTTCTTTATGGACAGCGCATTGAACCATTCCGCCATTATTATAGACATTGATTGGCTGGCCAAGGTCATTCTCACCCATCAGGCAAGTGACAAGTGTGGAGGCCGACATCGCTGTTCCACAAGCATTCGTATAGCCAACGCCTCTTTCATATGTCCTGACAAAGATACTCCCCTTTTCAAGGAGCCTTATGAAGCTGACATTAACACCATCAGGAAATAAATCATTAGGATTGTTTACCTTTTCACTCAACCTCGTCTGCAAATCGGATTCCAATTGCTCTTTGCTGACTACAGCTGTCAGGTGAGGATTTGGCACTGCAAGAGCTGTAAACGTCAATTCCTCAGATAACTGCGGAATCTTCTCCTGAATCAGTTTTTCCTGATTGAGCACTAACGGCAAATCCTTCAGGTCAAAAGTTACCGGTGATATTTCCACCTGGTAAGTTGGGATATCACTGAAAATTTCCTCATGCTTCTTCACCTTGAGGTTGGCTTTCATCGTTTCAATCACGGCTTCATCCACGCCAAGCTTCTCACAGACATAACGTCCTGCACAGCGAAGGCCATTGCCGCACATGGATGCCTCTGTACCGTCAGAATTAAAAATCCGATACTGGGCGTCTGCAACCTTGCTTGGACGGATGAACAGAATTCCATCCGCACCCAGTGACGATTCCCTGTCACAAAGCGCCAGCGCTAGATCACGCCTTTTAAAATCATCAAATTTATAATTACGGTCGGTTTCATCTATCAATAAAAAATCATTATTTGATCCATGACATTTAATCAAATCAATTAACATACTTACGCCCCCAAAAACCTTCGTTATATTACAAGATGCCATAAAAGCTCGAATTGTTCAATATTGAAAGTCGTCAGAGATTATTTTTCTTTTGGCTGAGCTTCTGCTTACTGTTTTAGACTTCCCGAGCGGATTTCGGGCAATGCAGATTCCCTCATTTTCAGTTTAGCCTATTCCCTTTTTCATACATAAAAAGAACCAGCTTGGGTTGCTGGTTCTTCTTGTTTTATGATGCCATTCGTCTGCATTCTTCCGCACATTTAAAGCAGGCTTCGGCACATTTTTGGCAATGATCATGGTCATGCTTTTTGCATTCATTGCCGCAAGCTTCGCAAATTTCTGCACACAAACCGCAAATCTGGTTCACAAAGTGGCTGTTTGTCTGCATTGCAGTGACTGCCATACCGCAAATTTCTGCACATTCCCTGTCCATTCTGATACATTCTGCCATCATTTTTACATTCTCTTCCTTTAAACAGGAATCAAAACATACATTACAGGCTTCAATACATTCTATGCATGCCTGGATACAATCCTGATATTGTTGGTTTACCATGTCCCAGCCTCCTTCTAGTTTCTATCTATTTGTTAACCTCTTGGAGTCCAAAATAAACGAAACTTTCAAAAATGGAATAATTTTCAAACTAATGGTTGTAATACATATAAAGATTTGCGAGAGCAGCAAATACAGCCATCCGCTCTTCCTCACCCATCGTATAGTCCAAAGTTAACACAGGGATATTGGCTTCTTTAAAGAACCTGGTCCATTCCAATGGCATCCACCCTTTTTGCAGCCTGGCTGTTGTGTTGCCGTCTTCCCGGACAAATTTATAATCATGAGTCAGACCAGGGGTTTTTTCGATTTTCAACTGCTCTCCACCCAAGACAGCCGAACCAATAGTCACTTTGGTGTTCTTCTTTGGAAAAAACATACCAATTACATCATTTTGTGCATTTAGCATTTTATATCTATATCGCTCTTGTTTCAGCTTTCCTTGCAGATTTCCTTTGGAGTCATAGATTCCAATTTCTTTCATTATTCTTTTATCTGCAAAATAAGGGATAAACCAACGGAACCTTCTAATAGTGAGTTCTCTTAATTCTCCGGCCAGCATTCCGTCGGGAGTAAAAAAGAGCAGCCTTATTGCAGGCGCAGGAGAAAAGGCGATGAGAAGGTGGTTTTGCTCAAATAGTTGTTTATCATCATACCGGTGGAATGCTTCCTCGCTCTCTTCTGATTTTTGTTTATATAATATAAAGTGATTGTAGTGGAGGAAGACTAAAAGCAAGAACGGTACTGCTACCAGGAACAGAGGTATATTCCATGAAAACAGCAGGCTTGCCGCCAAAATCAATGTAAGAATACCTGCTGATATAATGGAACCGTTTAAGCTGATATAGGCTGTCTGCTGATAATATTGCCGTATACTCATATCTATTATCTCCTCGAAGAAAATCTATTTCGTCACTCTAAGTCTATTAATCGAAGTGCATAATCATTCTGCCTTTTTTCGGCTAAGGCTGTTTTCGATTAATCATAGTGTTCGAACATGTCCTTGCTTCGCCATTCTAATAGGTATCGTGGCATTTTTAGAGACGACTCAGAAGAAAAGTTCATAGAATTATCTACAACTCAATAACTTTATAATTTCCTTAACCATAAAAAAACGGACAGGAGTCCATCCCATCCGGTTTTGCATTAGATTATTTCATTTTCAGCGCATTTACTGCATTGATCAGACCATAGCCAGTTTGCTCATCATAACCCGGTTTGAAAAGATCTTCAGCTGAGTTTTGGATGATTGCCTTGACTTGAGCTGGAGTCAATTTGTCCTTACCGTGTTTGGCGATTACCACACCTGCAAGAGCTGCAGTTTTTGGTGCTGCCATTGAAGTTCCGCCTTTTGCGCCGTATCCATGACCAATGACTTCCTTTGTATCTGGATCAAGTACAGGTACAGTGCTGTAAGCAAGGTAACTATTATCTCTTCCAGTACGAGTAACAGGATCATAATTCGGTCCTAGGTCGCCGCCAGGAGCCATTACATCGATTTTACCAACGCCATAGTTGGAGTAGAATGCAAGATTCTTTAAAGCACCGCCAGCGGAAACTCTGATCATCGTCTGGCTGCTAGGGCTTCTGTGAGTAGCACCAGTGTCATCACCTGACAATTTTCCTGGGCTGCTAAGATCGACACCGTTGTTTCCTGCAGAGCCGACAACTGTTACACCCTTCTTGATTGCGTACTGGATTGCACGATTGAACAATTGAACATCAGCGACGATGTCGTTCGTTGCATACGCTGGATCCTGGAACCAGTCATACCCGCCAAGAGACATGTTGACAACGTCGACGTTATCGTCTGCTGCTGTCATTAGAGCTTCGGCAATATGGGAAGTAGCTGCTCCGCCAGTTGGACCAAATACTCTGTATGAGGCTACTTTAAGATCAGGTCCTACACCAAGCGCTTCACCTTTTGCCGCAATTGATCCAGCAACATGGGTTCCGTGGCTGTTCTGGTCAATTGGGTCAGAATATCCAGGTACAAATGATTTACCGCCTGCGTAATTATCTTTTAAATCAGGGTGATTATAGTCAATGCCTGTGTCGATTACGCCTACAACGATATCTTCACCATCAACAGATAATCCAGTTCCCCCTGGAAGGTTCCATGATTCACCATTATTTGTTACTTGCTTAATATCCCACATAAACTGATTATAGAAATCTGCACCTTCAGTGAGGTCTTCAACTGCTACTGTCTCTCCTTCAATCGTTTGTTCAGGATAAACAGTATTCTCTACACCAGCCTCTAAAACAAGAGATGATTTCTTCACTTCATTCAGGAAGTTGGCATTTTTAGAGGTAACCTCTACAGCACCAAGCTTGTCCAATTTATCTTCCACTTGGCCGCCGGCTTTTTTGATCGCATCCGCATACCCAGCTGGAAGCCCCTGCTGGTCCTTAAAAATGACAAGGTATGTATTTTCTGTATTTGTTTCTGCTTCTCCTTTTGTTACGCCTGCATTAAAAATGGTAGCGGCTCCCAAAAGGACAGCGAGTGTTCCTGCATAAAGTTTTTTTCTTGTCGACATATTACCCCTCCTTTTTCTTAATTTTCATTATATTTAAAAATCAAACTTTAGCAATATAATGAATTCGACATCTAAAACCAGTATTTATCCAGAAAATTAGGTATATTTTATTATTCATAAGTCTGTTTTTGAAACTAATATCCATTTAAATATGTTTAAAGAATCAATTTAACAATTTAATTATCTAAATAATTCGACATAAATTTAGTAAAAACAGTTCTTCCGTACTAGCAAAAAAATAAGATCTGGTCATTGACCAGATCTCAATCTGCAAGTTCTTTTCTTTTAAAAATATATATTGCCAATACAACAAATAAAATTGTCATTGATAAAGTGACCCCTGTCGCTGGCCAGACATGCTCTGGCCACTTTTCGGTAATCAATCTCTCAGAAACATAGGTAAGGAGCTGTGTCGGGCTCCATTCTAGCAGATGCTGGAAGGAGCCTCCTATTATCGTAAAAATAAAGACTGTAACAAGGGCTGCCATACCAGCTGCGACTGGCTGCATGAACAAAGCACTGCAAAGGATTACGAAGGACAATACAAGTACTAGCCATAATGCATATAGTCCGAACGATTCCATGAAAGAGCCAAATGGAATAAACTCAAACAGAACGCCAGTATAATACCAGCTTGCCAGCATACCCAGGAACAATGATAGGAGTATTAATATAAGTGCCGCTGCCCATTTTGAAGTAATATAAGAGAAATAGGAAACTGGCTTTACGAGGATCAGCTGTGCGACACCGCTCTTTCTCTCACCTGCAATTGTTCCCATCATGGAAAGGACGATTACCAGTATTCCAATCATCTGGAACTCTCCCAAGCTCATGATAAACACCTCCTGAGCGGAAGGTTCGGGCATTTCGAATACTGCACCTTCCGGAAGACCGCCGACGGAATTAAGAATCTCTGGCAAGTAATAGGTGGTTAGCGGGTCCATCACCCCAAGCAAAATAAAAGTGATTGGCATCCAGATCCATTTGTAGTTCCTTGCCATCTCAAGGAATTCTTTGTTTAGTAAAGTGAACCACTGCTTCATTTTCCCACCACCTTCATGAACACATCTTCCAGACTGATTGAACCAATTTCATATTTAGTAAGCGGCCAGTTCTCTCTGGCTGCCTGGCTCAGTATAACCTCTTTGACTGCTTCAAGGTCTTCCGTGTAAATACTCGCTTTATTGACTTCAATTTGGATGGAATCGATTTGTGGATGTTCTGAAAGATGTTTTAAAAAGCTCGAGGCATTCTGGCTGAAAACAAGATCGATTTTTGACTGGTGATATTTCTCCCTGAATTCATCCATTGTTCCAGATTCAATAATTTGACCATTGTGGAGAAACAGAATGCTTTCACACACTTCTTCCGCATCATTAAGAATATGGGTGGAAAATAATACAGTCGCCTCCTTCTTTAGCTTCTCCAGCAGTTCTAGGACCTCTCTTCTTCCAAATGGATCCAGGGCGGAAACTGGCTCATCCAGCATGATCAGTTTCGGCCTGTGTATGATTGCCTGGGCAATCCCCAGCCGCTGCTTCATCCCGCCAGAAAACTTGCCGATCCTCCTGTTTTTTGCATCTGCAATGCCCACAAGCTCGAGAAGTTCAGCGGACCGTTCCTTCGATTCCTTTGAATTCAATCCTGATAGCTTCCCAACATACTCAAGAAACTCTTTCGCCGTCATCCAGTCATGGAATACAGGATGTTGCGGAAGATAACCGATCAATCGTCGATGGTCACCGCCCTGCTTTTGTCCCACAAATGAAATCACCCCATTGCTTGGCTCAAGAAGCCCGGAGAGCATTTTAAGAGTGGTCGTTTTCCCTGCACCATTTGCTCCGATTAACGCTACACATTTCCCATTTTCGAGCTCGAAATCCAATCCCTTGATCACCTGCAAGTCTTTAAAACTCTTCTCCAAATTTTCAACTCGGACTAAGGGCATTATTGATTTCTCCTTCCAATCACGAAATACAGGATAGGCCCGATGATGTTAACCACTAATATAACAATAGCCCACACCCATTTAGGACCATTTGTTTTTTCTATCTTTATAAGATCAACCAGTGCAACAATTAATAAAATCACCTGAATGATCAATATAGGTGCAAGTAAAGCCCAATTTAAATCAAAGAATAATTCCATTCTGACAACCCCCTCATTTGTTTTACACCCATAAGACGGCTGAAGGGAAAAATCGTTCAAACATTTTCAAAAAAAAATTTTATATTAAGCTTTCGGAAAGCGAGACCTAATATGTAAAAAATCTATCAACAAAAAAAATCCGGCAACTAACTGCCGGACATTTTTAAAAGCCATATTAAAGAATCCTGAAAATGAATGGGATTCGATATTCCTGTCCTTCATACGCTTTTATTGCACCTACTATGGTAAATACCATCGCTAAAATCCCGATGATCCATAACATGAAGATCCCAATCAACAGGATGACAAGAATTCCGCTGACGATGCCATAAATAGTATAAGAAATAAAGAAGTTCATATATTCCCTTCCATGGTAATCAATATAGCTGGAATCATCCTTTTTAATCAGCCAGATAATCAGCGGCCCAAGAAATGCAGTAAAAAAGCTTATAACATAAATGCCTGCTGCAATAAGTCTTTCATCATTTTTCGGCATTGTCTTTCTCCCTCCAATACTCTTATAGTTAAATTTACGGAGAAGGTGTAAAAAAGTTTCATAATTAGCGTATTTTTTCTTTATAATGAAAAATAATGTGTACTTTTTACACCCTTGATCCATGCCAGTGTGCAAAAAAATAAATACAGGATAGGATGGAAAATGAACAGGATACTACTTAGGAATGCGAATGTAATGCCAATTACCTCTGAGCCAAGCTCAAATTGTGATGTTCTCATAGAGGATGGAATAATAAGCAAAATCGAAACTGATATTGCGATTGAGCCTGGTGACGAGCTTATTGAGTGCGATAATAACTTTTTGCTGCCAGGCTTCATCGATGTCCATACTCATCTCGGCCTTTATGATGAAGGTACAGGCTGGGCCGGAAATGATGCCAACGAAACGATTGAACCGATGAGTCCCCATGTTCGGGCGATTGACGGTGTTTACCCGCTCGATCCCGCATTTGGCGATGCCCTTAAATATGGTATAACCACTGCACATGTTATGCCAGGGAGTGCGAATGTAATTGGGGGAACGACATCTGTCATTAAAACGGCTGGAAAAAACATTAAGAATATGATCATTCAGGAAACAGCAGGACTTAAAATTGCTCTGGGTGAGAACCCAAAACGAATCCATAGTATGGGGAATAAAGATTCCATCACCCGAATGGGAATCATGGGGATGCTGAGGGAAGCTTTTTACGAGGCGATGAATGCCGAAAATCCTGACTCCTTGAGGATTAAGCCGATCATTAAAGCATTGAACAGGGAAATCCCTGTCCGGATCCATGCACATCGAGCAGATGATATCATGTCTGCGATCAGGTTTGCGGATGAATTCAACCTGGATTTGCGAATTGAGCATTGTACGGAAGGCCACTTGATTGCAGAAGAGCTGGCAGGCCTTAATTTGAAAGTTTCGGTAGGTCCAACACTTACCCGCCGCTCTAAGGTGGAACTTAAGAATAAGAGCTGGAAAACCTATCAGGAACTGACTGACCATGGTGTTGAAGTATCTGTCACGACTGATCACCCATACACCCCCATCCAGTACTTAAATCTTTGTGCGTCCATCGCAGTAAGGGAAGGATTATCCGAACAAAAAGCACTCGAAGGAATTACAATTTTGCCAGCAAGGAATCTGCGGGTTGATGATCGTGTCGGCAGTATCGAGCATGGGAAAGATGCTGATCTGGTCCTTTGGAACCAACATCCATTCCACTTCAGCGCAAAGCCAATGTGGACAATGGTCAATGGTAAGATCGTTTATCAAAATTAGTCGAAATCCGGTGTAGATTCTTGCCAAAAAAACACAGAAAAAAAGGGTGAAAAACCTATTTTCTTTTTTGAAAATATCCTGTATTATACTCTTTGGAAATAAAATTTCATAAAGCAAAGTGATTAGGGAAGGCAAATGGTGCGCCACCAGTATCCTGGTTCTAGTGGGTTCGATTCCCACCCCGAAATTTTTTAGCAACTTACAAAAAATTTCGAGGGTGGCCGTGCAGTTACATTCGCACGAGATAGGACTGCCCTGCATGGAGGGATACAAAATGCTCAAGAAACGCGATCTGCATGATTGCCATGAATTATTTGAGCTGATGGCGCATCCGGAGGTCTTCCCTTTTGTGCGCCAGAAGGCACATTCATATGAAGAATTCGTATTTGTCACAAAGCAAACAATTGAAGCCGAAGAGCAAGGGGAACTGATTTCCCGTACCATCCTTGATGAGTGGGGAGCTCCAATCGGCACGATCAATCTTTTTGATATCCAGGAAGGAGCCGGATTCTTAGGTACATGGCTCGGGAAACCATTCCATGGAAAAGGGTACAATACATTGGCCAAGGATGCTTTCTTCCAGGAATTATTTTATGAACTAGGGATCGAAACGATTTTTATGCGCATCAGGAAAGTGAATATCCGTTCCATTAAAGCGGCAGAAAAACTGCCTTTTGTAGTAAAAGCGAACGAAACGCGCAAGCACATTTATGACCAGTTAAATGCTAATGGAGAGATTTACGATTTATATGAAATTCCAAAAGATCAATATACTCTATACCTGAAACGGTCTGGCATCCAGGAAGAGGGAGCTGCCCAATTGCTGGAGGCATAATTTAATACCATATAAAAACGCCCTGAAAAATGAACAGGGCGTTTTCTAATGGAGCAGATCCTGCCCTGTTTCTTCTTCCCGTTCCGATAAGGAAGCTTCAGACAGGAATTTTTCTAGTTCGGCATCTGTCATTGTTTCATACCGTCCATCCTCAAAGAAAACCTGCGTCTGGTTTGGGTTTATCCTATTCATGTTAAACCCTATTCCCATTTTAACCACCCCCGCTCGATTAAACTAAATACTAATAATAATTAGATAATTCCATTCATTTTTATTGCTAATTGCTAGTAGTTTTCCCATCCTGTTTCATGTTATTCAATCAGGTTTTATTCATTAACTTTCAGCATATTGATAGCCCGTTTCAAAAAAAAAAAAAAAACGCCAGCTGGCGTTTTTGCGGTCCATTCTATGGATTTTCACGAAAAGCTTTTCCCAGCACATCTTTTCCTCCTGTAATAGGGATGATACTGCCGGTTATGAAACTTGAATCATCATTCGCAAGGAAGCTTATAACTCTCGATATATCCTCCCCGGTCCCCGGTCTGCCTACCGGTACTGAAGTGTCGATGGAGTCTAAGGATTCGCTGATTGCTCTCTCTTTCCACTCCCCTGTAATGTCACCGGGACAGACCATATTGGCAGTAATCCCGTTTTCCGCTTCTTCCAGTGCGAGTGTCTTTGTCAAAGAAGCTAATCCTGACTTTGCTGCCGCGAAAGCAGACCTGTAAATCCACCCGGGAGCCGACTCGACTCTGTCGAAACCAACTGTAATGATTCTTCCCCACTTCCGTTCCCTCATCGATGGTATTAGCAAATTAGATAAATAGAAAACTGCATTTAAGTTGCCATTAATTAAGTAACTCCATTCATCAACATGATAATCAGCCATTTTTTTCCTTTCAGAAATGTATGGTCCTGCATTATGAACGACTATATCAACCGCAGTGAATTCCTTCAAGGCCTGCGATACAATTTTCTTACAGTCATCATAGATGGTGATATCTCCCTGAACACAAAGATTCTTTGTGTTGAACCGATTCGATAATTCTTCAGCAAGCTGTTCAGCCTCTGTTTTACTGTTACGATAATTAATAATTATATTTGTTCCTTCGGCAGCAAGCTGCAGTGCTGTTCGCCTTCCTAAACCGGTGGCACCTCCGGTAATCAAAGCAGTTTTATTTTCCACAACTGTACCCCTCATCTTCGTTAGATTGCTTATCCCTATACTAAAAAGAAGTTAGCTGTTTTGCAACTTTTAACCTTTATACACACACACCAAGTGGACTTTAACCGCTGGGCCGGTGCCTGCATATAATATTCATATCGAAGATGGTCTGCTTGAAAGGCGGGATATAATTGTTTCCTTGGAATCTATTGCCGTTTGATCGAAATACACAGAAAAAGTTTTTGGAAATGAAACCAGATGAAATCGAAAATTATGTCCAGCAAATGATGGGCAAAATGCTCCAGCCAAATATGCAAGGGATGTTAAAGCCTGAAGAATGGCTCAAAGGGATGCAGCAGCAACCTCCATCTGAACCAGCCAAACCGAACACTGGACTAAAAGCGGAAATGTTTGAAACTCATGATTTTGTTTTTGTAAGGATACCGCTAAAAGATGAAGACCTGTTAAAACAAATGAAACTGTTCTATACCTCGAACCAGGTAATCATTGAACACATTCCTGATCTATCAGATAAACACACACTAGTATTGCCAGCAACCGTCAAGCGTAAGGGAGCAGCAGCAAACTACCGGGATGGTGTTCTGGAACTAAGACTGCAAAAAATTGTTGATATGCAATATGCTGAAATCGACATTTCAACCTGATCATCCTAAAAACTTGGATTTTTTCATGGAATGTTGGCTTTTGAACATTTCGTGTTCGCATTACATCTGGAAGAAATCAAGAAGCGACCAGACAGGAATCGGCATACACCCCAATATTGTTTACGAAAAATAAAAAAAGAACAGCCTGATGGCTGCTCTTTTCAATTTATTATTTTCCAATGAACATTTGTGTCCAGTAGTTGCCTGTTGCCACATGGCCTACACCAATGTGTGTATAGCTTGAGTTTAAGATATTCGCACGATGGCCGGAACTGTTCATCCATGCATTTACAACTTCTTCTGGAGTACGCTGACCCATAGCAATGTTTTCACCAGCTGAACGGTATGATATTCCAAACTTCTTCATCATATCGAAAGGTGAACCATAAGTTGGGCTAGTGTGGCTGAAGTAGCCTTTGTTTTGCATATCGCGGGATTTTTCCCTCGCTACTTTGCTTAGCTCAGTATCAAGCGCAAGTGGCTTTAAACCATTCTTGGCTCTCTCCTGATTTGTCAACTCTACCACTTTTTGCTCGTAAGCGCTAACAGCTGAAGAGACCGGTGCTGAAGCAGGTTCTTGAGCAGGGGCTTTAGCTGGCTCCTGTACTGGTGCTGGTGCTGGTGCTGGTGTTGGTGCTTTTACAGGCTCTTGTACGTTTGTTGGCGCAGTAGTTTTTACAGGCTCCTGGACGTTAGGTTTGGCTTGCTGAGCCTGTTTCCAAGAAAATTGATAGTTCTTAAAATACTTTTGTAAAATAGAATTGATTTGTTCATTACTTAAGTTACCACTCTGATAATAGTAAACTTTTGACTGTATAGTAGATGCATTTGCTTTATCCATAGCTGGATTTGCTGCGAATAATGCTGCGGCTGCAAAGGCTGTAAGAATCATTTTCTTCTTCATTCCCGAATTCCTCCCGAAATTTTAGTTTATCTCTCTCTTGCAAACTAATCATATCATGGGTTTTTTGTAATAAACCTGGAATAAAACGGGAAAACTATTATTCATATAATAATATTTTCGCTGAATATTTTCCTTGAGCCCAAAAATTCAGGAATACAAAGGCTTTCAATGAAGTTTTACATGGTTTATTTTAATTGCAGTATTTTCCTGATTACTTTCATAAATACCACCTGGACCACAAATAGGAAAAATAAAATTATTGACAGTTTTTGTGATAGTCATGGTTCATGACATTTTTTTCACTTATATGACAATCATTAAAATATGTTACACGGTATAGGGCAATGCTCAATCCATACTTCAATTAGCCTATGAAAGTAATTTGCATGAAAAAAAGCGGCAATCGCCGCTTTCCCTTAATGTCCACTCTCTTCATGAGCTTCTGTATCATTTTCATCCATATCTTCCTTTTCAGTGGATTTCTCATTTTCCTCTGGCTCACTTGGACTGCCGACCACAAATTCAATCTTTGGCATGTTATGCATCCTCCGTGCTGTAACGTGAGCAATAATATAATAGGTTCCTTCTTCACCAAAGGATTTCTTCAAGCGATAAATCCCGCTTTCATCGTGTTCCACAACTAACTTTTCATGTTCCTCTGCCTGTGAACGCCAGATTTCAAATTTCACCTCGTCGGCATCCTCTACTTCTTCTGTACCATAAGTAACCTTAGCTTCGAAAGTGACTTCTTCATTTAATTGAGCCTTTTCCGGATTTACTTTAAGCTGAACATCCAGAAATTGCGGTTCATCCTCTACTTCCTGTTGTGCACAAGCTGTCGCTAAAAATCCCATTAATACTGTCATTAATAAAAGCAAAAATCGTTTCATTCAATAAACCCCTTAAAATAATAATGTTGTATAACCTATAAGATTTATAAGTCGAAAGGTCGAGCTAACTGCATGAACAATCATTTAGAAAAAAGAAATCAAGCACCAAACTTTATAATTCCAAGGCCGGAAAATAGAGTTCGATAGTCGTTCCTTCTCCTAGCTCACTTGCTATCTCCATTTTACCATCATGCAGCTTGACTAATTTATCAACAATAGCCAGACCAAGTCCAGTACCACCATCGGCCCTCGATCTAGCCTTATTCACTCTATAAAAGCGCTCAGTTAGCTTGTTGACATCCTCTTCCGGGATTCCAATTCCAGTGTCTTTAATTTCAACTTTACATCCATAGGAATGCTTGGAAAGTATGACAGAAATCCTGCCGCCACTCTCTGTATAGCGAATCGAATTATCGATGATATTCTGGAAGATCTGTTCAAGTCTTCCTTCATCTCCGTTAATGATAATATCTGGATCAAGTTCAAGTGTTAAGCTGATATTCTTTTCTTTCAACGCTGGACCATATTTGATAATAAAATCCTCAATGAGCTGTGCCAATGGAAAAGGATTTTTTATTAAACGATATTCATCCGCATCCAGTCTCGATAAATCGAGAAGATCTTCTACGAGCTTTACCATCCTGCCAGATTCTCTGTTAATAAGCTTTAAATATTTATTTTTTTCATTATTTTCTTTTATCATTCCTGTTTCGAGTGCTTCGCTATATCCCTTTATATAGCTGATTGGAGTCCTGAGTTCATGAGATACATCCGCGAGGAATTCCCTCTTTTTCTCATCCTCTCTCTGAACAGACTCAGACATATGATTGAAGGCTTTAGCAAGCTGACCAATTTCATCATCTGACTTGATGTTAACACGCGCAGAGTAATCTCCTCCAGATACTCTTTCGGCTGCATCCTTCATGGCAGCAAGAGGCCTGGTAAGCCTGTGAAGCATTTTAAACCCTAGGAATGCGGCAATGATAATGAATAATACTCCGCCTATAAGCCATAAAAAGGAGAAATCAACAGTTAACTCGGATATTTTAGCAAGGGGAACATATAAATATATAATTCCTTCGAGTCGGTTATTATCAAGGAGTGGTATTGCCACAGCAAGGATTTTCCTGCCAAACCTTTCTTCAAATCCTGATTTCATGACTGGTTCACCTTTTAAAAGCAGTTCACGGTCTTCCTTTCCAATCAATGTTTCATAATCAATTGAATAAGGGAGGCAGGCGCTCAACTCTTTTGGGTTACTGACAAGAAAAACCTCAGATTCTGATTTCTCATTATACCAATCAACTCGCTGCCTCATTTCATCGGTTAATGGACCGCCTTTATAGTCACTGGCAAGGCGGTTCCCTTCTTCTATAAGTGACTCTTCAACTATGTCGACATAGAGCTTTTCATAAAATAGATAGGATAAAAAAAAGGAATACAATACGGTCACCAGGATTGTAGCTGTGACCGTCAGCCAGAGTTTTTTAAACAGGCTGTCTGAAAATGAGATCATGTTGCCGGCACCTCGAATTTATATCCTACACCCCAAATAGTTTGAATATAGTCTTCTGTCCCCAATTTCATCCTCAACGTCTTGATGTGGGTATCGACTGTCCTCAAGCTGCCATGGTAATCCATACCCCACACAAATTCAAGAAGCTGCTCCCTGCTTAGGGCCTGGCCCTGGTGCTGAACCAGAAAAACGAGCAACTCAAACTCTTTGAGGGTAAGCGTGACAATTTCACCTTCGACACTGACCCTTCTTCCCTTTTTATCGATGTTAATCTTGCCTAGTGTCACTGTGTCTTCATCATTCTTGACAAAAGATGTTCTTCTTAACAATGCATTGATTCTGGCTACAAGTTCTCCCGGGCTGAAAGGCTTGACTATATAATCATCTCCTCCCAGCTGGAGCCCTCTAACTTTATCCCATTCTTCGCCTTTAGCTGATAAAAAGATAATCGGTACTTGTGAAAAGGTACGTATCTTTTCACAAACGGCAAAGCCATCTTCAAAAGGCATCATAATATCAAGAATTACGAGGTCAAAATCTTCTTCATGCAGTTTTCTCAATCCTTCTGCTCCATTTGCAGCATGGACACACCTAAATCCAGAGTTTTCGAGATACATTTGGACAAGATTGCGCATATCCTCTTCATCGTCTATGATTAAAACATTTATGGGATTCATCCTATTATCTCTCCCTAGTCACTATTTGGAATGGCCCGTTGCCAACTTCAAGCGTTTTTTCAATTGACAAGCTGTCCGGGTCGATTATATATACCTCGTTGCTGTCATAACCAGCAACAATAAGCTTATTCGCAAAAAAGTCAATTTCGAACGGATTCGCACCTACCTTTATCGAACCCTTCTTTGATCCGTCCTCTGCTAATTTATAAAGCATATTAGAGCCATGGCTCAGGACAAATATATCATCTTCATCCTTGGTGAAATCCACAGGCATGACAGGAGCAGAAATCTCTTTTTTCAAACGGCCATTATTAAGGTCGTAAATGTGTATCCGCTCCTCAACTTCAGTTCCTTTTCCATGTCCCCCGATCCATAGCTCACCTTTTTCCCTGCATATTAACGCACCGGCTGCAGCTGGGTGAATCTTAAACCCTGGAAGCCGCTCTTTATTTTCCAAATCCACTATGCTAAGCATTTCTTGTTTATAACTGATTGCATAAAGGTTTTTTTCAGCCTCAAGAAGTGTCAACGGCTCTTTTTCTACCTTGACTTCATCCACTTCTGTTCCATCTATATCAAAAAAACGCACACTGTCTCTTTCCTGGTCAGCAAAGGCTATTTCGGTCCCATCTCCGACTAATAATGCGTTCACTATTCCCTCTCCTGTTTTCCAGGAATCAATCTTCTTCCCTTTGCTTAATGAATATAAGTCTGTCGTATCCACTGCCTTTCCATAAAGCAATATTGTATCCTTGTCAGGCAGGATCAGACCTCCAATGTACGGGCGGTCAACATTCCAGTCAGGTAACTTTTCATCTTTTTCCATGTCATAGAATGAAATTGTCATTTCCTTGATGTTTATCGTAGAAATAAAAGAAGAATCTCCTGGTATGGGCTCAAAAGATTTCAAAGAGCAGGCAGATAAAAAAACAGTCAAAGTCGTTGCGGCAATTACTAAAATCTGCTTCATTATTTACTCCTTTTCTCTCACAAGTATCTCACAATATTATATCTCTAATTTGTGATAATTCTATGAAATCGAACTACCCAAGTAAAAAGAAAAAACTTGCCGCCCGAGGAGACAAGTCATAAGTATGTATATTGTCATTTTGTCATTAATGCCTTTTTTACGGCTATTTCTTTCAATTCTTCTGCAAGCACTTCCAGCTCCCATGGGCTATCTGATTCAATAAAAAGCTCATTAGGTTTCACGCTGATTTTAAAAAAAGAATCATGAAAACCACCAGTGAACTCAATTTGACCCAGGGATATTATGCAACGATGGTCGTCTTCCTCAACCCAGCATCCCTTAACAA
The DNA here is from genome assembly GCF_018613195.1 of Bacillus sp. ISL-45. Classification (GTDB taxonomy): domain Bacteria; phylum Bacillota; class Bacilli; order Bacillales; family Cytobacillaceae; genus Mesobacillus. The sequence continues at coordinate 180,931 of NZ_JAGGQQ010000011.1, read as the reverse complement.
GCAAGTCATGGATACCTTCGACATGAACATTTTCACTAACAAGTTCCAACTCCACGCGGCTTAAACCAGACATCAGAATTCCTCCTTGTTACTAATTGTCGAAATTTTCTCTTCATTCTTAGTGTACGAATAAAGCAACGCACAAGCAAGCATATTTCGACATTTCCTGGAAAAACCCTTCTCGATATTCAACTTGGCTAGCCAATAATATACTTACTTTCAACCAGCCTTACTTCAAAAAAAGAGAGACGGCTTCCGCCATCTCCCTTTTGGTTTTATTCTGTTGGACCCTGCCAAGCCATCATGCCGCCCTGCATGTTGATCACATTATAGCCATAGTAGTCCAGGAATTGTGTTGCCCTGGAGCTGCGGCCGCCTGAACGGCAGACCAATACATAAGTCTTGCTCTTGTCTAACTCATTCATCCTGAATTCTAGCAGACCTAATGGAATATGAATTGCTCCCGGAATTTTCCCTTGTGCTACTTCATTTACTTCACGAACATCAACAACTTCAAATTCATTGGAGCCCAGTCCATTTTGCACTTCTGTTGGTGTCATCTGACGCATTTCAATTTCCTCCTTATTATTACCAGGCACTCATGCCGCCCTTTACATTTGTCACACTTTTAAATCCAGCCTTCTGCAACAACTTGCTTGCCTGGCTGCTGCGCATACCGCTCTGGCAAATAACGACTACATCTTTATCCTGGGAAAGTTCTCCAGTGCGGTTACCAAGCTGCTGCAACGGGATGTTCTTAAACCCTTTGATATGGTTTCCTTTATATTCTCCTGGAGTCCTAACATCGACGTATTGCACCCCAGCCTTCTTTGCTTTCATCATTTCACCTAATTGTGCTGTCGTGATTTGATTTACTCCCTTAGTTGGAGCGAAGCGGCTCCATAAGAAAGCTGCTGCAAGGACAACGATTAATACATTAATTACTACATCCATCCATATGCACCTCTTTTTCTCGAATTTTAGAAAGTCATGATTTAGCAGGGATGGAAGCTTGCACAGCCCATATACCCATATGGGTATTTTAAGTGACGAAAATCAACTTGTCAAGAACAGAAATTCATTATTTTCTGCTCTTAACAAGCAATTCTACAGCATCATTTACAGCCTGGGATGTTTCTCTTCCTTCTTGTAAATCGCTGATCAGGCATTGTTCAAGATTTTTGCTGACAATCAAAGCAACGGTTCGGTCAACCGCAGAGCGGATTGCCGATAATTGTGTTACAACCGACTTGCATTCTTCCTGCTCTTCAATCAGCCGGATGCTTCCCCTTACCTGTCCTTCGATTCTTTTCAAACGATTGACTATCTCTTTATTGTACTCCACCTTGCCACCTCCTATTGTGATGGTCCAGTAATTGTATATCCTTTAACATTGTAACCATATTTCTTTAGCAATCTTGCTCCGAAATTCTTTTCCAATTCATTTGAGGCAATGATGACGATATGCCTGTCTGGAATTTCTTTTATATACCTTTTCAAATATCCACAAGGAATATTAATAGCGCCATTTACTGGATTTTTCGCAGAATCCTGATAATCTCTAAGATCGACAAAAACCGCATCCTTTTCATAGTCCTTTACCTCCGGGAGATTCCTGACTGGAACATAACGGTTGAAAACCAAGGTAACTAAAAGGAGACTGATGATTAAAGTTGTGAGCAACTACTCTTCACCTCTCGTTATAACTTGTTCATTACTGAACTTATAATATAGATACTATACCATGATGGGTATAAAAGCAATAGTTATAGATTATATTTTTTGGCATTTTTTTTACCAAGCAAAAAAAGAAGGAAGAATTCCTTCCCTCTTTAAACATTCTATAGCATCTTGATATGGTACACACTGCCAATTATACTTGTGATGCGGTCCATGTTAATTGTTTTTTGCAGATGCGTTTAGGTACCTTCCCTGGTTGAAGCGGTGTCCCATGGTATTTATTTTCCAACTTCTCCCTTAATTGCCTCAGCCAATTCCATATGCAACTGTATTAACATCATTTTACTGTCACTTTCCAAAGAGGCTTCCAGGATCCTTTTTGTGGAAAGGTAGTATTTTTCCATTAATGTCCTTCTTGCTCTTGGATGGGAGTTTTCATCCTTCAATTCTCTATAGATAGCTTCTTTAAGTATGTCTTCTGGTAACTGTTCAGAATGAAGTTTCCGGTTGTTCCATATGGTCCTGTATTCTTCAAGTAACTTTTCATAATCCTTTGCTGCCATCATGTAGCCTCCTGAATAAACCTAACATAATCAAACCCTCACTAGTATATTTACATAATTCAGGCTGACAATGCAAAAAATAAGTTAAATTACTTTAAAGGAGAATAACTATGAGCAAACCGTATCGATGCCCTAACTGCAAGACAAACAGGACTAGATTCAATATGATTTCCCAAGTTCCCCAGCCTGTAAAACTGAACCCTCAATCCGGTGAAATTGTGGAGCAATATTCAAATGACCAGCTTGAGCCTTTTCATCTTCCATACAAAGGTCCAGAACTGAAAATCCAGTGTGCTGCCTGTGGACTTGTTGAGGATGAAAAGACATTTGCCAAGTTTGGCGAAAGTTAACAATAGCCAAGCCGTTAGGACCACTTATCATATTGCAGAATATAAAAAGCTTGAGATAATTCTCAAGCTTTTTCAATTGCTTACCTTTATTCCGGCTTCCTCAAAAAACTTTATTGAATCCACTCTCCATTGTTCATTAGGCATGAACCTCACCAGGAGGACTTCACCTGTAAAGGTCTTGCCGCCAATCTCTTTTAGCTGCAAATTAACCTCGACAGGAACAGTAAGGCTTATCTGATCTCCCACATCTTCACCAGGCAGTACCTCCATCCGTGAAATCCTGATATTTTCGATTTTGTACAGAATCTTCCCCCACTCAAGGTTTTGCAGTGAGACCAAAGAGACGATATCACGGTCCTGCTGCTTCAATCCGGCAATATACGCATTTACCAGGTCGTAAGGGTCAGTTTGTTCCAAATATTTCTCAAGTTTTCCTGCTGATTTCAGGATCATAAGTTTATGGGAAAGATCCATGAAACTTGTCCGGTGCGTTGTGCTTCCATAAAAATGGATGCAAAAATGACCTGGAAAGTTATTCTTCAAAGCTCCTCCGCCATGTGGCATTCCATGCATTGAAGCTGCGATTTTCCCATCTTCCGAGATGACGATAATCGCCCTCCGTTTCCAGCTCCACTTCCCATTATAAATCTTCTTCATGATTGCAGTATCTTTTGGTGATAATGGCTGGACATCTGCATGGTTGCTTCCTGCCCTCCTTTGGACTCGGAATTTCATGCCTGTTTCAAGATCGACAACTGTGAACTTGCTATACCTTGGCAAAGTTTTATTAACCTCTTCCCACTGTATCATTTTGATCTGGTCTGTTTTTGGAGTCTTCCCGGCTTTTATGTTATACCCTGTGGAGGCAAGGAGAACAATTGTCAATATAATAACTTTTATTGTTTGCATATTAATCCTCTCTTTTTCACTCGGGTTTAATCTATCTTTTCAACTGCACAGAATAATGCTTCATGAAAGTTTTTGCTTTTTTGCTTGCTACTATTCAGCTTGCCTCCCTTACGAGCAAACAAAAAACCCAGCAGAGCTGGGCAACTTCAATCATCTTTATGATTTTTAACATGTTCCCTTGCTTTGTCGATTGCAATGGGAATTGCCTTTCCATCGTGATAATGTTCTTCCTGGATAAGCGCATTTGCTATTTCAATAGCCTTTTCACGGACATCTGGGTCCAGGTTTTTCATTGAAGCTGGATAATCATTCTCTGTCCAAGGCAAATGAATCATCCTTTCGATCAAAGATATACATCTTTACCCTTTTCCAGAAATTGAAAACGCGACTTACTTTTCCAGTTCCATCAGCTGCTGTTCAAGCAGGCTCCAGTCTGTTACCTGGCCGATGAATACGAGATTTAGCGGCAGTTTCATATATTCCTTCATATACAATGGCATCCCGTATGAGTACTGGAACAGGTCTGGGTATTGTGAATGGTCAAATAATACATACCCTTTTATCCGGTATATCGAATCCGGCAGCGCCCTCAAAAAATCCTCAAAACCTTTCTGGCTGATCGCTCCGCCAAATTGATGCACAAACGTGCTTAGCCTCAAATCAGACTGAACATGAGCCCCAGAACTTTTAGCTTTTTCAGTATGAGCCAATCCTTCCAGCAGTTTCATGGGCATTTTCGAATAGGTACTTAAAATACATTTAGCTTGAGGGTTGAGTCCCTGGATGTCCAAATTAACTTTTGCCTGCTCTGCTTCATTGAGCAAGTCTGATTTATTGACGATGATCAGATCCGCATGCTTCACTTGTTCAAGCAAGAGCTGATGCACCTGAGGGTCTAGCGTTGTCCTGTTGAGCCACTGCTGGCCATCAACTGTTGTAATGATCCCCTTGATTGCAAGCTTTTCGGCAAATAATGGGGAAAGGACAGCATCCAATACCTCTACCGGATGTGCGGCGCCTGTGGTCTCTATATAAATCGCATCGAGATCATGATCAAATAATAATCCCTGAATCTGAGATTCGAGTTTGTCCTGGATTGTGCAGCAGATGCATCCTCCCAAAAGCTCTTTTAAAGGAACATCTGTGTCAACAGCATCCGAATCGATCGAAACACTGCCAAGCTCATTCATCATAACGGCAATGGTGCGTCCGTTATCTTTTTCATGTTGTAAAATTTGCTTAAGTAATGTCGTTTTACCGGTACCAAGGAAACCGGACAAAATGTAAACCTCTGTTTTTTTCATTTTACATCCGCCTATCTTCTATGTAATATGGAAAATCTCCAGCAAAAGCTGGAGATCCTTTTTATTTATTCATTTCCTGCTTCAACACTTCTATCGCTTTCTGAATTTGCGGGTCTTCATTTTTAATCTGTTCGCGCAAAGCATTCATTAATTCGATCGTTGAGCTGCCTTTAAGGATACCCGTTTCTTCCAGTTCTTTTGATTTTTGGAATGCTATCACAGCTTCCTTTGTTTTTTCATCATAAAAACCGTCTTCGCGGCCTGGATCAAATCCAAGAGCTTTGAGCATTTTTTGTGCGGCCTTGACCTGTTCGGATGCTGTTGATTCCTTCAATTCGGTTTCCGGATCGATAAATGGTAATGATGCGTATTCAGGCATGGATACTTCATGGTCCGGCTTTATGCCTTTCTTATGGATCCAATTGCCCTCGGGTGTCAACCATTTTTCTGTCGTCAACTTCATATTGGATCCGTCAGAAAAATCTTCAGCCCGCTGGACGGTCCCTTTGCCGAATGACTTTTCCCCGACAAGAGGCACTCCAGCAGATTCGCTGACTGCACCTGCCAGTATTTCGGATGCACTCGCACTCCCTTTATCAATGATGACCACTAAAGGAAGGTTATTCTTATTTTCGTTCTCTGATGCATACTTCTTTACATTGCCTGCACGGTCTTCAACCTGGAAAAGTATTTCTCCCTCAGGTACAAAGAGGCTGGAAATCTTTATTGCCTGATCCAGCAGTCCGCCTGGATTTTGGCGAAGGTCCAGAACTAGACCTTTCATCCCTTGTTTTTGCAGGTCATTCAATATATTCACCAGCTCATTTGCTGTGTTTTGCGAGAAATTTGTAATCTGGACTTTCGCTACTCCGTCGTCCAGCATTTCACCGTATACTGTTTCGATTGGTATAGTATCCCGGGTTATAGTAACGTCAACAGGTTTTTCCCCGCCCTGACGAAGAATCGACAGCTTTACGTCCGTCCCCTTTTCCCCTCTTATTAGAGCCACTGCTTCAGTTGTACTCATACCCTGAACGCTCTTTCCATCAACGGACATGATTTTATCCTCCGGTTGAAGGCCTGCTTTTTCCGCTGGAGAACCTTTCAAAGGAGTAACAATAAAAATGAATCCATCCCGCTCCTGTATTTCTGCTCCAATTCCCTCAAACGAGGAGGACAGACTCTGATGGAAATTCTTCGCGTCTTCCTGGCTCATATAATCCGAATAGGGATCATCCAGTGATTCAAGCATTCCATCTATCGCACCATTTATTAGCTTTTCCTGATCGACTTCCTCGAAATAGTCATTTTTCAAAGTATCATATGCGTCGTATAGCTTTGCAAATTCTTCTCTTTCCCTAATTACCTGCACCGCTGGCTTGTCCTCGCCGAAAGCAAGTGCAAAGGTAGTGATACCTGCTGTTAAAAAGACTAGAAAAAACAACAGCATTGCAAAGTGGAACTTTTTTATCCGAAGAAAACTATTCTTGGTTTCTGTTTCTGTTGCCTTATTTTGGCCCTCAAGCTCTTCTTTGTTTTCTTCATTCATATTTTGCTGATCCAACCCTTTCACCACTTTCCAATCAAGCTTAAAATCCTTAATGATTAGGATAACATTTTTACTGTAAAATTAACAGAAAAATAGGTATTGCAAAAAGAGGGGTCCCAAAACTCTTGGGACACCCTCTTTTTAGGTGGCTGTGAAAAGTTTGGTCTCCACCCAGCCAATCAGAATTTCTCTCTTAGATTACTCTACATCGTACCCTTGATCTTCAACGGCTTCCTTCATTTTGCTGACTTCTGCTTTTGAAGCATCATATTCGACTTCAGCTTTTCCTTCTGAAAGCGAAACGACGACGCTAGCCACTCCGTCTACACCCATCAAAGCGTTCTTAACTGCCTTTTCGCAGTGTCCGCAAGTCATGCCTGATACATTTAAAGTTGTTTTTTCCATTTAAATCTTCCTCTCTTTTCTAAAATTTATAACTTAATCCGCTTCAAACGAAGGGAATTAGTCACTACTGAAACTGAACTGAAAGCCATAGCTGCTCCTGCCAGCCATGGAGCCAGGAGACCCATGGCAGCAATCGGGATTCCCGCTGAGTTGTATGCAAGAGCCCAGAATAAGTTTTGGCGGATGTTTTGCATCGTTTTTTTACTTAAAGAGATTGCCTTAGGAATCAGGGTCAATTCCCCGCCAAGAATGGTAACGTCTGCAGCCTCGATGGCAACATCTGTCCCAGTTCCGATGGCGATGCCGATATCAGCAAGCGCCAGAGCTGGTGCGTCATTGATGCCGTCCCCTACCATCGCGACTTTTTTGCCTTTTAACTGAAGTTCTTTGACATGGTTCGCCTTTTCTTCAGGGAGTACTTCAGCAATTACATTGTCTACTCCAACCTGGGCTGCAATTGCTTTAGCTGTGCGCGTATTGTCACCAGTAAGCATATATACTTCAATACCCATTGATTTAAGCTCTTCAATCGCCGTTTTCGCAGTTTCTTTAACTGTATCGGCAACTGCGACAATTCCAGCCACCTGATTGTTGACCGCAATCATCATCGCAGTCTTGCCTTCAGTCTCCAGTCTTTCAAGCCGGTCTTCAAATCGAGCGAATTCAATACCTTCATTATTCATTAGCTTTCTGGTTCCGACAAAGACTTTTTCCCCATTGATGGTTGCAGCAATTCCGTGTCCCGGTATCGCCGAGAACTCATCCATTGATAATACTTCTATATTTCTTGCGTTGCCGTATTCCACGATAGCTTCTGCAAGAGGATGCTCTGAAGCCTTTTCGGCAGATACTAAATATTTCAGGACCTTCTCCTCGTCACCGAAGAATTCAAGATCGGTTACGCTAGGTTTCCCTTTAGTAATTGTTCCCGTTTTATCAAGAACAATAGCATCAATCTTGTGAGTGGCTTCCAAGTGCTCTCCGCCTTTAAAAAGAATTCCATTTTCGGCACCCTTTCCTGTTCCGACCATGATGGAGGTTGGAGTTGCGAGGCCAAGTGCACAAGGGCAGGCAATAACGAGCACGGCAATGGCTGTTTCAAGGGCTGATGCAAAGTCGCCAGGAGTGATGACAAAATACCAGACAAGGAATGTAACGATTGCAATTGCGACAACAATCGGAACGAAAATTCCGGAAATCTGATCTGCCACACGCTGGATTGGAGCTTTGCTCCCTTGAGCGTCCTCGACTACCTTAATGATTCCTGCCAGGGCCGTGTCTTTACCGACCTTTGTTGCAGTCATCGTCAGAGTACCATTTTTATTGATGGTAGCACCGATCAAAGTATCGCCTGCTGCTTTTTCAACCGGAATTGATTCCCCAGTGATCATCGCTTCATCAACAGCCGACTGGCCGGATACGACCTTGCCATCGACAGGAATCTTCTCACCTGGTTTAACGATGATCGTATCATTTACCTTTACTTCTTCAATCGGGATTTTAATCTCCTCGCCATCCCTGATAACAGTCGCCTCTTTGGCCTGCAGGCTTAGAAGCTTGGAAATCGCTTCAGTCGTGCGTCCTTTTGCAAGTGCCTCAAACAGTTTCCCAACAAGGATCAATGTAATCAGGACAGCACTGGTTTCAAAATATAAATGCGGCATATAATCTGGATTACCAATTGTTTTTATAGCTTCTGCAAGACTATAAAAATACGCAGCGGATGTACCAAGTGCCACCAGGACATCCATATTTGCACTCTTGTTCTTAAGTGATTTATAGGCACCTACATAAAATTGCCCGCCAATCCAAAATTGGACCGGAGTTGCCAATAACAGCTGGAACCATGGATTCATCAACAGGTGCGGCATTGGCAGTCCCGTATCCCAGGGAGCATGGCCAATCATTGTATAAAGAAGCGGAAGTGACAAAAGGATGGATATAAATAACTTTCGTTTCTTTGCATTGATTTCCTCTTCTTTTTGCTGCGCCTTCGCTTCCCTCTGGACCTTCTCCTTCGCATCGTAACCAAGATCCTGTATTTTCGAAATGATTTTATCTGCTGAAAGGACAGCACTATTAAACTCAACTGAAGCCGATTCGGTTGCAAGGTTAACGGTTGCCGAGACCATTCCGTCCATTTTGTTGAGCACCTTTTCAATCCTTGTGGAACAAGCTGCACATGTCATACCGAAAACATCCAAATCCATTTTTTCGTTTCGGACACCGTACCCCAAATCGTTTATTTTTTTAAATATATCATCAGGTTCAATTTTTTCAGATTCATATGTGACTGAGGCATTTTCCATTGCCAGGTTTACAGTTGCCTCGACGCCATCCATTTTATTAAGGACCTTTTCAATCCTTGTGGAACAAGAGGCACATGTCATACCCGTTATGTCGACAGTCATTTGTTCTTTCATCGTCTACACCCCGTTTCATTCGAACTGTTCCTTCCATCTCCAATATTTACTATACCCCTGTATAGTATATTATTCAACAATAAAGTTTGTGTTTTTTTCTATTTTACTCCTAAATGTGTATATAACAGTTAAAAATGTCACATTTATTATTTGATGCCACAGTTTAAAAAGAATTTTATATAGAATAAGCAAAAAACCTGGCCAACAAGCCAGGCTTTCCCTTATATCTTCCTTACATTCTCAAAATACTCTTCCAGTGTCCAATCATTTTCATACATCTCCGTTGCTGCCTTTATTCCCACATACCTGAAATGCCATGGTTCATACATATAGCCTGTTAAATCTTCTTTACCCTTTGGGTATCTGAGGATAAACCCGTATTCATGGGCATTGTGGGCAAGCCACACTCCTTCTTTTGTTGTTCCAAATTGTTCATTCAGATTAAAATTATTGGTTTTGCTGGAAATATCCATCGACAAGCCTGTCTGGTGTTCGCTGCTTCCTGGTCTCGCAACTGCCTGAAGGGCCTTGTCCTCCCCAACCTTATTGACCTCTGCGTTGAAAAGGTTTTCCTGGCGCCCATATGATCGGTATCCGGAAACGGCAGCAAGTTCAATTCCATCCTTCCTTGCGCCGGCAAACATTTCTTCCAATGCTGCTGCAGCTTCTTCCCTCATAAGACTCTTTTCAAGCTTGGCCTCTCCAAAAGAGAAGGGAACATTCGGTCGAACCAAGTCGGCCGGGATATAATGATCTGGCAACCCAAAAATCTTATTGACAAGCGCTAAAGTATTCTGCGGATTCTGGATGACATTCTTTCCGTCTGAATTCTGGACTACATTGAAGTACGCAGCTTCGAGTGTCAATTCGTCTTCTGCTGGCTTGTCCTCTATAGGAGGGTTGTTTTCCGCGTTCTGTTCGGGTTGATTTACCTCAGCCGGCTGATCATCGTGATCATCTTGTCCAACTAATTTATCTCCCAAATAAGGAATTTTTTCAAGATATGGCTCAACCTTTGCACATCCTGCCAAAAAAATCGGCAATGCGATTATCAGTATTAGTTTTTTCATCATTTCCACCAATCTTCAACATTTTAAAGCAATAACACCATTCTAACATTTTTCAGCAAACTTTCGAATGGCCTTTTTTCCCATTAGCCTTGCTAATCATTATGCCTGTTATTGAAATGTGCAAACTTCTTGTCTCTGGGTAGTAGACATTTTTAGGATCACTCTGTGCTTTAAATGTCCTTTGAACGCAAGTTCTTAGACATTTTGGCTTCCATCTTGGCTTGAAATGTCCATTAAACACTGGTTCTTAGACATTTTGGCTTCCATCTTGGCTTGAAATGTCCATTAAACACTGGTTCTTAGACATTTTGGCTTCCTTCTTGGCTCGAAATGTCCATTAAACACTGGTTCTTAGACATTTTGGCTTCCATCTTGGCTTGAAATGTCCATTAAACACTGGTTCTTAGACATTTTGGCTTCCTTCTTGGCTTGAAATGTCCATTAAACACTGGTTCTTAGACATTTTGGCTTCCATCTTGGCTCGAAATGTCCATTAAACACTGGTTTTTAGACATTTTGGCTTCCATCCTGGCTTGAAATGTCCATTAAACACTGGTTCTTAGACATTTTGGCTTCCATCTTGGCTCGAAATGTCCATTAAACACTGGTTTTTAGACATTTCGGCTTCCATCTTGGCTTGAAATGTCCATTAAACGCTGGTCTTACTTCAATATGAATTGCTCATAATTAAGAATCTACACGAAAAAACCCTTTCCACAAAGGAAAGGGTTTTCAAATAATTATTCTTTGATTGCCGCTTCAAGCGCAACCTCGATCATGTCGTTGAATGTTGTTTGGCGTTCTTCTGCAGTGGTCTCTTCACCAGTCAGGATATGGTCGCTGACTGTTAGGATTGAAAGGGCCCTGCGATCATATTTAGCAGCCAGGGTGTATAGAGCTGTTGTTTCCATTTCAACAGCAAGAATCTGGTATTGTGCCCACTTTTCTAATTCTGCATTATCATTGTAGAACTGGTCCGCAGTGAAAACATTACCGACTTTAAGGTTCAAACCTTTTTCAAGGCCTGTATTATACGCTTTATATAATAAATCAAAGTTTGCTGTCGGAGCAAAATCCACTCCGCCGAAAGTGAGGCGATTCATCTGTGAATCGGTTGAAGAGCTCATAGCCAGAATTACGTCGCGTACTTTGACATCCTTTTGGATTGCTCCGCATGTACCTACGCGAATCAGGTTTTGGACATTATAGCTATTCATCAATTCATTGATATAAATTGAAATGGAAGGAACCCCCATGCCTGTCCCCTGTACAGAAACTCTTTTACCTTTATATGTTCCTGTGTAGCCAAACATATTTCTGACTTCATTATATAACTTCGCATCTTCAAGGAATGTTTCCGCAATGTATTTCGCCCTTAATGGATCACCAGGCAGCAAAACCGTTTCTGCGATTTCATTTTCTTTAGCACCAATATGTACACTCATTTAAAATCCTCCATCCTATAGGTTGCTACCTCAAAACTATACCACAATATAGTTAAGCAGGAAAATCTTCAGTTTCATGACAATTTTGTATACGGGCAAGCTAAAAATAGCTTTACCAAAGGTGAAAGAAAAAATCCGCTGCACCAGTTATATAAAAATAAACGAAAAAGAAGGTATGAAGCAATGGGCAAGAAACACCGCAACCGAATCAATTCACCAAAGAAAAACAATCATATCCCTCCTGAAGCAATCGTTGCTGAACAGGAAGCTCACGGCAAAGAATTTTCAGCTACAGGAAGAAAGAAACAAGGATAACAAAAATGGTCTTTTCTTACAAAAGAGTCACCTTTGCGAAGAAAAATAGGGCATTCAATCCTATTTTGTAGTCAATAGCAACAAAGTTTGAGAAAAGAGCCTAACAAAAAGACGATGAAGCAGTTTGCTTCATCGTCTGTACCTGCTTATTAGCAAAAACGCTCGATCGTGTTCTGTAATTTCTGCTTCAAAGACGGAAGGTCAGATACATGGATATTCATTCTTACATATGTTTCATCCATCCCCATGGCTTCTGACAAGAAGCCTCCAAGCCCTCTCGCCCTCCGGTCAACTTGCATCAAGACCTCAATTTCGTTCTCGCTGACTGGATAGAAAATTACTTCTAATTCATCCAACCGTCCTCTAAAGGTACCTGATGATGGCACAAATTCAAACTCCTGGACAAATGGCAGATTTCTGCGGAGATGTCTTGGCGCTTGCTCACACTCAGCTTCCCTCAAACGGAAGCCAAGATCGCTTATAGAGTTAAACACCCCATGCATCAATTGATTGGGCACTACCGTCAGAAAATCTTTATCGCTTGGATCCACTGCATTTTTGATATCAAGCCCAGTTGACACCCAAACCTTCGTCCTGCCCATTGATAATGGCATTTCCATAGGAAGCCTGAATGAGAATGGGATCTCCTTTATTTCATTCTCTTTGATTACGAATGACTGCGTCAGCTTGAATCGGTCAATCTGGGCTGTGGCAGTATACTTTTTGTCATCCGCTTCTTTTATATATGTTGTATGTAAACTCAAATAGATGTCATCGATGTTCTGCTCCGTGTTGCCCCCGCGAATTTCTACAATTCCACTTACTTCTTCTCCAGGCATCACCCGGTCCTTTTCTAGCTTTGTATCGACCTTAGCTGCTCCAATGCCGACACTGGCAAAAACCTTATTAAATAATGACATGTCCCTTGCCTCCCTGATTTCACATTTTTCTTTCATATAGATGTATACGTTTATAAATTGAGAGAGTTTCACAGAGAAGTGATTTTTTTTAAAAATAAGACTATGTTAATATTCCATGCCAGCTTTTTAGTTTGGTATGAGAATTTATAAGCGGAAAATTTCCGGCTATTGTATATAGAGAACGCTTCGAAGCAGAAATAGGAGGAGATATTCCGGTTAAATGCTAAAAATAAGCCAAAATCAAACGGTTGGGATGAAATAACCGGAAAAACAACCCTTATTTTAATGGAATTAAGGGCCGTTTCCAATTTAAGCGGAATTTTTCCGTTTATTTTTCAAGATCTGTTAAATCAACATTCTTTTATAACTAAGCGTAATATAAAAAGGCAGATTCCCAAAGAATCTGCCATAACTGTGTAAACCTTACCTAGTCTATATCTTCTTCCTCATCGATGATGCATTTTTCGATCAGATATTCAAAAGTGATATCTGCCATTTCTTCAAGCTCTTCCTCTGTGGGAACGTATCCCCTTTTTAAAAGTTCATGAAAGAAAAATTCAGCAATCTCCTCTGTATCGATTATAACCTCAATCTCTTTCACAGATTCGCCCCCCTTTATTCCAAATGTATGTGAAGAACCTATGTTTAATGCCAAGCTCGATCAATTTTCTGAAAATTGTTCTATTACTTTTGGACAAGCATAGAATGGAATAAATCAAAATAGGAGTGATCTGGTATGGAGAGGCTGGGTATTCTTGCGGCAATGTTTGTAGACGATGTGAACAAAGAAGATAGTATGATTATTGAGTTGTTTGGCACTATCGTATATATCTTATTTAAAATTCTTTTGTGGGCAGGAATTCCTTTTCTTGCTTATGTGCTGCTTGAATTTGCAGGCCATTTTTAAACATGGCTTTTTCCATCATTGTTAACGAGCATTGACAGTTTACGAAGAATGACTCTCATGACATGGGCGTATTCATCATCCTGGAACCACTTATATAAAATTCGGTAATCGTTATAAATATCAAGCAGATTGTCGATCGTCATCCTCTTTTGATTGGTTTTCCTAAGCTCTTCTTTTTCACCTGCCCGCGGCTGAGGAGACTTTTTCTCGAGGTTGACTGATGGATTTACTTCTTTATTGGCAGAAAACAGAAGCCCCAGCTTCTGGATAAACGTATCAGCACTGTCCGAATCCGCAACAAGTGTCAGTTCTTCTTCCCCGGCTTCAAGCCATTCACCATCTTTAATCCTGGAAAGTTCATATATGACATCCTCCCAGGCATCTTCTTTATATCTCCAGATTTCAGTTCGAAATCCGACAACCTTAAATAGGTCCGAACCATAACCTTTTACCTGAACCAGGTCCCCAAAAAAATATTTGTACTCGATGTCGATTTGCTCCTTTTCAAGCAGCTTCCCATCGTACTCAGAGAGCATCTGCAAACTTGTTTCCAAATACAAGCCCTCGCTCTTATTTATTTCATATACATGAAGGCCGTCAAGCCATTTTACATCTGTCACTTTCCCCACAGTCCCATAAATAGTGATCACGACTGTATCACCGATGTTAAACTTAGGTTTCTTCCGTTTTTCCATTTCCTCCATCCTCTCAACGATGAGTCGTGAATTGTGATTACAACAGTATATGCATTTTTCTGAAAATCGCTACGCCTAGATGGTGGATGGAAGAAGCTTTTAACCTTTGTGTCCGGCAAAATTCAATCAGGTTAATGAGCACTCCATTTCAACTTCTTAGTATATAAAAAAGCTCCTGCGGATAGCCGCAAGAGCCTTTAACTTTCTGCAATCAAATATTCATCCCATGCTTCGTCAAATACAGTCATACTTTCCGGATATTGACCGTTCATTTCCAAATAGGAGCTGATTTCATCATAATCCTCCGAGTTTTTGGGAAACGAGAGATCATCATACGCGGAATTCGCGAACCTGCTGATCGCATCCTTTGGTTTGGTGGAACGATATTTCATAAGAAAGTGGTAAAAGCTTTTATACATATATGAACGCCTGCCTATTGTTAAAATTAGTTTGTCCATACTATAACGGATTGATTAAGGGCTCGTCCACTTTAATGCAAAAAAAAGAGCACCTTTCCGATAGTAGGTGCTCTGTTTTTCAACTATATTAGAAAGTATAAACTTATTACACTTAGATTAGTGTCTAGCTCCAGCACCTAGCCAGTTTTCTCCAAGAATGTGCTTCCACGAGTATCTTTTATGGAGGGACACACGGGATTACCACATTTCCTTTGTTGGGCATTAGCTGTTAGATAGATTGGTTAATTAGCTGTTTATAAATGAAGAAACGGCTGTATGCGGACCGTTTCTTCTAGGGGGTTAATAAGTAACCACCTACATGTTAGCGCATATTTGTGCAATAAATATGGATATTCAATCATTCGACTCAACTTGGATTAAACTTTTCTTAATACATTCCGGAGTTTTTTTATATACATTAACTTCCTGCATACTTTCTTCTCATTTATTCGATACCCTAGGTTAATAAAACTTTGTGAACAGCACAGAGTGGAAATCCTTAATTGGAGTGAAAAGTTATGCTAATCAGGAAACTTTATAATAATGGCCAAATCATCATACCGAAGAAAGTGACACAAGAACTCGGAATTGAAGATGGTCACGTGCTTTATATTTATAACGAAAAAGACACTATCGTGATTGAGAAAGACCACGAAGATAAATACTTAAATCAGGCAACACTATATAATGGTAACTTAACGATACCCTGTGAACTACGTAAACTGCTAAACTGGGAAGGAGAAAATCTCCTGGAAATGGAAGTGAACTCCAACAATAAAATCCGCCTTAAGAAAATTTGATTGTATGTCCACGCTAAAACACTAACGTATTTTAAAAGGAATAATACTTCAGATACAACCTGGATAGACACAGAAATGACAATTCTACTGTCATTTTCTATACTATGCTTACCTTATAGCAGGGATGGCATATCCTATTTATTGGTGAATTTCGCTTTCCTAACATAAATAGTCAATTGAGGAATAAGTCGGAAAAAATTAGAATAACCAAACAAAAAATGGTTCTGTTCTTGAACCGTTTTTTGTTACATAGATCTATTTATTTGGAGAAAGCAACAGTCTTCTCATTATTGACCCCATTAGTCTTTCTTCGCCAACAACTGACAATCCTGCTGATTTAATGTTTGCCATTGTCTCCCGGTTTATATTCGCTCCCCACATTCTCACAGTTACTGGATTCAGAAAATCCATTACAAGTCCTGCCGCCTGGTTTTCGCTTCTCATATGCTCAAGCATGAGCATTTGTCCGTCCGGTTTGCAAACTCTTCTTAGTTCTTCTAGACCCAAAACCGGGTCTGGTACAGAGCAAAACACACAGGTTGATACGATTGTATCAAAACTATTGTCCGGATAGGGCAGGTCCTGGATGTCCGCCTCTACCAGTTCCATCTGATAAGGCGCATTAAGTTGTGAAGCTTTCTGTTTTGCATACTTTAACATATCGCTACTGAAATCCACTCCAATCAAGGATTTAATACTGCTCGGATAAAAAGGTAGGTTCGCCCCAGTCCCTACCCCTGCTTCCAGAACATCGCCATATGAGCCAGCCAACAGATCCCTCCTCCAATCTTCTCGAATCATCTTATCCATTCTGTCATAAATTTTTGAAACTCGGTTGTATCTTTTTTTAATTTTCTCATTTGATTTCTGTTTCAATGAAACCATCCTCTCTGATTACGGATTAGTGATCATTATACTGGCAAACTGTGCACAAAGAATGAATATGGATTTTTAGTTTCATTTCTCTACTTTTTTTAAAATAATTTTAGTGAGTTGAAAAAAATGTGTGTTTCTCATCATAATATCGACCAGATATCATACCATATGAGAGCCACGGAGTGATTTCAAAAATTGTACTGTCTGATAAGGGTGGTAACCTTTACCGAATTGAGCCAGATGAAATCGGACTCAAGTTTGCTCGGTGGGAGATCGATTACAAAGAATATTTAAATCAACAGAAAAAGGGAAACCGGCAACTGATTGGCCTGACACTAGGACTCATCACTCTGTTTGCAACAGCAGGTTGGGGATTTGTTTCGCTTTTCTAAAAACAGTCATTAGAACTGATGAAAAGAAAGCTGCCGTTTGGCAGCTTTCTTTTAGAATAGGTTTTTAGAAATCATTTCATATTCACTTTGAGAAATCTCGCCTTTGACATAACGAAGTTTCAGGGTTTCTGCAGGAGATTCCTTTTGTATTGAATCTTGCTTCTGCTTTTTGAAAGAGTACATAAGGTCAACAATCAGCTTCCTTGTCATCTTGATCAGTCTGAACAGATCTCCAGTTCTCAATAAATAACAGAAGACTATGGCTGCTAATATAAGAGTAATCACTTCATTCACCTCGATTACGATTTAATCGTTAACAAAATTTGCTGGAATTCTTCTAAGGTGATTTCTCCTCTTACGTATCTTAACTTTGCCATTTCTTCGGCTTCTAAGGATTGGATACTCCCTGAATTCGCCTTGTGTAAAGACTGGTTTTTCATCAGAAAATATACTCCTATTGCAATTAGAACAAGGAAAATTAAAGTAGACGAGTTAAAGTATGGCATCATTCCAAACTGGGTGAAGCCGGATGGGCCGCTATATCCATATCCGTTTATAAAAGAACCCATGTGACCGTTCATCATTTGTCATTACTCCTTTATATTAAATGAGATTTTTCAGTTTAACGTATTCTTCTTCGGTAATTTTGCCTGCAGCATACCTCAAATCTATGATTTGTCTGGCCGAGTTATTATCTGGAACGTGAGTACCCATCTTCCTAAAGAATTTTTGTAAATCGCCTGTTTTGTAAAGGTAAAAACCTATTGACAAGATCAACAGCGTAAACATTGTTCCATTCCTCCTAAATTTTGGTATTAAGGGCCGGAAAACCGGCCCACGGTAAGATTTTATAAGCCTGTGTTCCCCATACCCTGGAAATTCCGGCTGTTAGATGCACCACCTGTGCCATGCATCCCTTTATACATATCCTCAAGGTCTTTAGTGCTCAAATCAGGATGCATTTCCTGCATATATGGCTTCATTTGTCCAAAGTTGATATTCTGGTCATCCATGAATTTTTGCATATCATCAAAATTTCCTGATTCCATCACTTGATTCATCTCATCGATATTAACACCCTGTTCACCCATGAACTCCTGCATATTTTCAAAGTTGCCCTCACCCATGATGTTAGCCATATTCTTGAAATCAATTCCCTGCTCCTTCATAAAATCAGCAGGATTAACTGCATTTTCCTTCGCGGATGCCATATACAATCCTGTACCTCCTGTTGCGATAAGGGCTGCTGCTAATGCGCCAGTAATAATTGTCTTTTTCATCATAGTAAACACTCCTATTTTTTTATTTTTATAAGTTTTTTTAAAACTTTTTATAAAAGGTTTTCTTTCATTTGTTCGAATTCTTCAACAGTGATTTCTCCTCTTGCCAACCTGCCTTTGGCAAGATCAATTGCTTGATTGTTCACTGTCTTGTGTGGAAGCGATTGTTCACTCCCTCTATTTTGGTTGAAAGCCAGATACAGCAGATAGCCGACTGCCAGGAAAACTACGATCATCATCAAGGATCCACCTCCCATCCCGAAGCCTCCAAAGTAACCATACCCAGGTCCCATCATCATTTCCTTCTCTCCTTTCCATTTCTTTATACTTTCATTCTCTTTTAAAAATTTGTAGAAAGTATGAAGCGAAAACTGTTATTTCGAAACAATGTCTTTCATCTTTTGGTACTCTTCCGGGGTGATGTCCCCTTGTGCCAGCCGCATCTTCAATTGTTCCATTGCTTTACTAGAATCAGGCAGGTTCGACCCATCTGATTTCTTCCTGTTCATCAACAAGTAGATCAGGAGACCAATCAACAGCAAACCAATAAGTAAGCCAATCGGTCCACAGCCAGCTGCTGCAAAACCAGGTCCCATCATGCTAGCCCCTCCTTTCTGGTGATGATGTTTGTTTCTATGCTTTAAATATAAAAGCGAATCATGAAGAAAGTATGTAGAGTGAAAAAATTATAAATAACATCAAATATAGGAGATTGAATCAATTGTATTTATTGTCCTCACTATTCCGGCTGCCAACGGAGTAACTGAATAACTTACTTTATGTAAAAAAAGATGACCGCTACTGGGATTTAATCAACCTCCCTGTTAGCCGTCACTCTATCCTTCTTTGTACATTTGTATCTATCCACGGATTATCATCTGCTTGAGTATTTCGAGGAAGAGGTGGATAATACTTGTAATTGATTTAGTAAAATATATCCTTCTTCATTTAAATGATTTATTTTGAACTTCTTTCCCCATAACCGGGAGCTTTGAAAGAAAAGCCCAATATATAATTGGCTGGTCGAGTTTTGCCAAATGATATTAATGGTTGGACTGCAAACCAGCTATCACCTTAAAGCACTATAGATTTACATTAACCATTTTTCTTCCCTGCTGCATTGAAATCAAAAAAAGCGAGACCGCTTAAAAAAGCAGTCCCGCCTTCATTGCTTACTTTTCTGCCAAGATAATTTCCTTGAAATCTACTTGTTCTAGTACTTTATAGCATTTATAGGAACCATTATTCTCAAATACAACGATTGCCGGATCTTTCCCAAATGGCTCTCATAAAAAGACTCCAGCTCCCTCACTCCACCTCCCACATTCACCGTCTAGGAACATTTCCCCTGCTAACAGCCCAAAAACCATTTCGCCACTTTTCTCCAGTTTTATAAACATATCATCAACCCTCTCATTTTCAATCTACTTTGATATTAGTGTTTACTTATGTAGAAAAAATGGAGTTTCTGTACCCTCCTCGTGGAATGTAGGCCAGACGGTTATTGGAACTAAGGCTGAATGTCCGAAGATTCTGGTAATATTCATCGTAGATAAACTCACTGTAATTGAATTTTATCTATTTTTGACGCTCTTTGGTCCATCAACCAACATACAGAATGATGTGTACTTGATAGGATGGTTTTATTTGGTTGATACAAATCACATACCTCCATTGCAAACGGACATCGCGAAGTAAAAGCGCAACCTTTTGGAGGGTCATGCAAGTCTGGTGGTGTCCCTTCAATCACGGTTAATTGTTGGTTTTTTTCTAAATCAAGATGAGGAACTGATTCTAGCAATCCAATCGTATAGGGGTGTTTTGGATTATAAAAAATTTCGTTTTTCGTTCCACATTCGACTATTTTACCGGCATACATGATATTCACTCTATCTGAAAACCTTGCAACCACTCCTAAATCATGCGTAATGAGAATGATCGCCATACTCATTTTCTCCTGCAGGTCTTTTAATAAATCCAAAATCTGTGCTTGGATGGTTACGTCAAGAGCTGTTGTTGGCTCGTCAGCAATTAACAGATCAGGTTCACAAATCAAAGCCATTGCAATGGCGACTCGCTGCCTCATTCCTCCACTTAGCTGATGAGGATAGGTTGTACAACAATATATAGGATCCGGGATTCCAACTAGACTAATGATTTCAACTGCCTTTTCATGAGCTAACTTTTTACTATAGCCTTTATGAACGATTAGCCCCTCCGCAATTTGGTCACCCACCTTCATTGTCGGGTTTAAGGAAGTCATGGGATCCTGGAATACCATACCAATCTTTGCCCCACGGATTTTGGAAAGCTGTTTTTTCTTCATTGTTGTGATTTCTTCCCCGTTAAATAAAATGGACCCCTCGGGGATGGAACATGTTTTCTCAGGAAGCAGTTTCATAATACTTTTAGCAGT
The DNA here is from genome assembly GCF_018613195.1 of Bacillus sp. ISL-45. Lineage (GTDB taxonomy): Bacteria > Bacillota > Bacilli > Bacillales > Cytobacillaceae > Mesobacillus. The sequence continues at coordinate 160,174 of NZ_JAGGQQ010000011.1, read as the reverse complement.
AACTGATTTCCCAGACCCGGATTCTCCGACAATTGCGAGGACTTCCCCCTTGTTCACATGAAAGGAAACCCCACGAACAGCGTAGATATTCTGTTTTTTTGAATGAAAATGAACGTGCAGATCATTAACTTCTAGTAATCTTTTCACATTTATCACCCTTTCATTGAGTAAAAGAGTTATTTTATGAATTTCGGATCCAGCGCATCCCTCAGACCATCACCCAATACATTAAATGAAAACATCGTTAATGAAATAAATAATGCCGGAAAAAATAGCCTCCATATTTCACCTGTTAATAAGGTGACGAGACCTTCTGATGTCATCGTTCCCCAGCTCGCAAGCGGTACAGGAACTCCTAGTCCAAGAAAGCTTAAAGTGGCCTCCGCAAAAATTGCACCAGGAACAGATAATGTCATGCTCACTATTATAGGGCCCATAGCATTTGGAATAAGGTGCTTAAATAAGACCCGAAAAAAACTCCCTCCTAATACTTGGGATGCCATTACAAATTCAGATTCTTTCAATCTCAGTATTTCACCGCGAACTAGACGCGCCATTCCAATCCATCCCGTTGCAGCCATTGCAATTATAATAGTGAGTAATCCAGGCTTTAATACGACCATCAATAAAATTGTCACCAGCAAATGAGGCAGTCCATAAAGTATATCTACGATTCTCATCATCACTTCATCAGTTTTTCCGCCTTTATATGCTGCGATTCCTCCCCATATAATTCCGATTATCAAATCCAAAGCGACTGCTGTTATACCAATAAAAAGGGAAATTCTCGCTCCTACCCAGGTCCTGGAAAATAAATCTCTACCTAAATCATCAGTTCCAAACCAATAGTCAAATGATGGAGGGAGATTGGAATTTAATAGATTTTGATCTGAATACGAATAGGGAACCAGCATTGGACCTATAATTGCCATTACGATCAAACCAATATTAATGGCAAGTCCAGTCATAGCAAGCTTGTTTTGTCTCAGTATGCTTATCGCATCTACCCAAAACGATTCACTAGGTTTACTATCAGCCTTTTCTTCTTTGTTTTTTTTCTTTAGAACAAAAAGATCGTCTGGCACTTGCTGCATCATCTATCCCCTCCTTTTGATAAGTTTTATTCTAGGATCGATCAGAACGTATGCAAGGTCGACTAATATAATAAAGAATATTAATATAGCACTATAAAAAACAGTCGTTCCCAAAATTAATGGATAATCTCTATCATTGATGGCCTCAACAAAATATTTCCCCAAGCCTGGAATACCGAAGATTTGTTCTATTACAAAGCTTCCAGTCAATACTGTAGCTGTAATGGGACCAAGTATTGTTACAACTGGAATCATTGCATTACGAAGTACATGCTTAAAAATAAATCTGAAACCAGTCACTCCTTTAGCCATGGCAGTTTGAATATAATCCATCGAAAGTACTTCTAAAATACTTGATCTAGTAAGTCGTGCTATATAGGCCATCGGTGTAACAGCAAGAGCAATGCTTGGCAAAACGGAGTGTTTCCATGTACCCCATGTTGCGACAGGGAACCATTGCAGCTTTATAGCAAAAAAATTGATTAATATTGTAGCAAAAATGAAGCTGGGGACGGAAAGGCCAAGTATGGCAATAATCATAGAAAAATAGTCAATTGCACTATTGTGACGAAAAGCTGCGAGAATACCTAAAACGATTCCAAAGAATGCAGCTATGAGAATGGCTTGAATACCTATCATGGCCGAAACAGGAAATCCGTTAGCAATTAATTGGTTAACTGTCTGGTTATCCCATTTGATTGAAGGACCAAAGTCCATCAATAATGCTCCCTTTAGATATTTAAAATATTGTATAAACAAGGGATCATTAAGTCCATAATGCTCTTTTAAGTTTTCAACTACCTGCTCTGGAATACGATTTTCACTTGTAAAAGGATCACCGGGTATTGCGTACATCAATAAAAAGGTAAGCGAAATAATGACAAATAAAGTTAAAATAACACTAATAATTCTCCTGGTAAAAAATTGCCGCATATTCCCCCTCCTTTATGATTTTAGGCAAAAACAACTGAAAAAGTGTACTCATTGTACACTCTTTCAGCATCCTAGCCGCTTAGCGCGCCACCATTTTTACTACTTAACACTTGCCTCCCGGAAATCAATTGCCTGAATTGTATACTGATAGACTCCTTCGATATTGTCCTTTTGCAAGTAAACTTTTGTACGGTAATAAAGTGGGGAAATTGCCATTTGGTCTATTAGAACCTTTTCAGCTTCGACCAAATACCCCGCTCGCTTCTCCAGATTCAATTCCGCTTCTGCTTTTTCCATTAATTGATCGTAATCAGGAATAGAAATGTTGCTATAGTTATAGACATCCCCACTCATGAATTGTCCCATTAAATTGCTTGCATCATCATAGTCTGCGCCAGTACTGTACAAAGCTAATTGGTACTCACCGGCTTGAACATTTTGAACAAATACCTTACGTTCCATCGTTTGGAGCTCTGTATCAATTCCTAAGTTTTTCTTCCACATTTCCTGCATTGCTTGAGAAAGTTTATTGTAAGTATCGTCTGTATAAAAAAGCAGATTAATTTTAGGCAATGTAGAAAGTCCCAGTTCTTCGAGTCCTTCTTTCAGAAGTTGTTTTGATGTGTCTAAATCATTATCCTTAAACAAGGAGTCTCCAGCTAATTCCCTGAATTCTCCTGCACCACTACTCAATCCTAATGGTATTAAACCAAGAGCGGGAACTTCTCCTCCCTGTGTCACTTTTTCTACCAAAAGTTTTCTATCAAGGGCAAGACCTAATGCTTTACGGATATTTTCATTTTTAAAAATTCGATCCTCATGATTAAATCTTATATAAGCTAAACTTGCGCTTGGCGCTGTTTTTGCTTCACCTGAAGCTATTAATTTACTTCTTATTGAATTTGGGATATTGGCAGAAAAATCGAGCTCGTTCGATTGGTACATAGCATATTCAGTATTTTGTTCATTCACCATTACCCACTTTAACTTTTCAAGCTTAACTACATCCTTGCCCCAATAATTTTCATTTGGAACCATAATTAATTCTTGGCCGTGTTTCCAACTCTCAATTTTAAAAGGTCCGTTTGAAACAAAGGTTTCAGCTTCAGAAGCCCACTCTGGATTTGCTTTATCCGTTTTTTCATGGATAGGCAATAATGTAAAGAAAGCAGTTAAACCTAAGAAAAAGGAAGTAGGTTTTTCTAAAGTAACCTCCAGTGTATATTCATCAACAGCCTTTACCCCTAGCTGGGATGAATCCTTCAATGATCCTTCATTGTATGCTGCTCCATTTTTAATAAAGAACAAGTTACTGCCAAGAGGTGAAGCTACTTCTGGACGTAAAACCTTCTCCCACGAATAGACAAAATCCTTAGCAGTCACAGGGTCACCATTTGACCATTTAGCATTCTTATTAAAATAGAAAGTATAAACAGTTCCGTCATCAGAAATGTCCCACTTTTCTGCAACACCAGGAACTATGTTTCCGTCTTTGTCCAATCGGACCAAACCCTCGAATAATTGATTTGAAATATCCCCAGCAGTCTGGTTATCAATCAGTGCTGGTTCAAGACTAGGCGGTTCACTTAATGCATTGACTGTAATAACTTGCTCTTTATTAGAACTGCTTGTTTTTTCTTCATTCTTTTCTTTATTAGCAGGAGTATTGACTTGACTATTATTACAGGCACTAAATACTAATATCAGTACACAAAGTAAGATGAAAAATGATAAGCGTTTCCCAAAATTTTGCATTGTGTTTCCCCCTATTATGTTTTAGACCCGAAACCTCATCAATCCAAGTAAACCTCTTGAAATCTATAAGCAAAACCTCCTACTGTTCTCAATATACATTACCCCTCTATAGTATATGTGGGTGCAGCATTAAAATAACTTTTAATAACCATTAAAGGATGGTCAAGAAAATATAAATAGAATTTTTATAATTAGAAATGCAGATTAATACATACAGCGATAAATAAGCATATAAAAATTGATTCAGTTAAACCCTATGTTTTTTTCTTCTATTTTTTTAAAGTGTTTTTTAAATTGATAAAACAAAAAAGCTCCCCTTGCATATAAATCAATCGCGATTGAAATCCATATACCCGCTATCCCCATGCCGAATTGTATTCCAAGGATATAAACTCCGATTATCCTAATCACCCACATACCAAGTGCGGTGCTGTACATCGGACTTTTTGTGTCTCCGGCACCCTGAAGTGCACCTGCTAAAACTAAACCCACAGCCAGTGCAGGCTGTGCAAAAGCATCAATTTGCAGCGCCGTTACAACCATGCCTCTAGCATGTAGGTCTGTAGTAAACCAGGAAGCAAACCATGGAGATAAAAAGAACAACACCAAGCCAACTAATGACATAAATCCAATTGCTAATCCCGTAGTTAAAAAACCAAATTCATATGCGTCCCTATATTGTCTAGCACCAATCCTTTGGCCAACAAGGGTAGTGGCTGCTATCGCAAGACCGTAACCCGGCATATATGAAAATGTTTCAATATTCCCTGCAATTGTGTGGGCAGCATACGTTTCTGCCCCTATTTTCACGATCAGGCCAAAATAAACCACCTGGCCAAGACGCATAATTAATCTCTCAATTGCTGCAGGGGCAGATAATGTTAAGATAGCAAATGAATCTCCTTTGGAAGATTCACCAGAGAAAGAAAAAGAAACCGGGGATTTTTTTATATGATGATACAACGCAGCTGACCCCAAAAGCCTTACAATGACAGTGGCCCACGCGGCTCCAGCTACACCAAATCCATCCAACTTAAATAAGCCAAAAATCAGGACATAATCTAGACCAATATGAATTAAATTGATCCACCAGCTTACTTTCATAGGTGTTTTTGTATCCCCAGCAGCCCTTAATATGCTACCAAAATTGAACATCAATGAAATAAAGACGGACGGAATTCCAACAATCTGTAAATATATGGCCCCATCTCTTAAAACATTAGATTCTGCTCCCATCATTTTAAGCAACGGTTCACTAAAAAAGACGGAAATGATACCAAAGATCATTCCCGCCAAAATAGAAATAAAAGTGGATTGCCTGGCAATCGATTTTGCTTTTTCGATGTCGCCTGATCCTATGCTCCTGGCAATGAGCGAAGAAGTTCCCACCCCTATTGCCATAAAAATTGCAATATAAACGGCTAAAACCGCATTCGCTATCCCAACCGCTGTCACTTCGTTTAAACCGAGTCTGGCAACAAACAGGGTATCCACAAAACCGACCACCATTTGCAAGGTATTCTCAACCATAGCTGGAATAGCTAAAGCTAAGATGATACTAATCTTTTGTTTAGTACTTTGTATACCCGCGGTCTCTGGTTGAGCCACCGAAAATCCCTCCCGGTTTTCTTTCTCTATTACTTTTTCAGTAACCTCTGGAAGGTAACTATGACCTCATCAATGACTTCCGTGTCTCCTTCATTTATCCTTTCAATGACGCAGCTTTTTAAATGTCCTTCAAGAAGAAGACTTGCAACACTGTTTAAAGCAGATTGGATGGCGGATAATTGAGTTATCACATCGTCACAGTAGGTATCATTTTCAATTAATCTTTTAACTCCACGGATTTGTCCTTCAATCCGATTTAGCCTTGAATCAAGGTTCTTTTTTATTTTTTCTGAATGATGGCTCTTTCGATGATTTGTAGAGCAACCAGTTGGTGGTAATACTTGTTCATTAGCCGCCTCTACACCCATGTCCATTCCCCCTTATACCTGACTTATATTTTCAATGAGTTCTTCTTTTCCGAATCTCTTTAAAAATTTATGGAAAGGCTCTCGTTTCTTCCCTTTTTCCCCATATACCCTAATAATTTCTTCGATTGTAGTATAAAGTTCATCAGGATTTAGATTTTCCTTAAATAAGCTTCCTGCCTCGGCATCCTCTCCTTTTGTTTTCCCGCCAATATAAAGATTATATTGATTCCCATTCCGTTTCATAACTCCAATATCATTAACCAAAGGCTCTCCACAGCCAACAGGACAGCCGGTGTAAGCTGGTTTTAGGGTGAACGGAACAGATTTCCCGGCAATTCTCTTATTAAGTTCGATTGCGACAGGCATTCCCTCTTCCTCTGCACCTTTACAAAAATTGCAGGTTCTAAGGCTCTTTACAAAATTGCCGACTGGGTAGCAGTGTAAACCGACCGACTCAAAATCCGTAATAATTTCATCCTTTTTACTTTCAAGAATGTCAATATAAAGCTGCTGGAAGGTTGTAAGCTCAAGCTCCTGGTCGTCTTCCATATATTTTGCAAGTATACGAAGCTGGTTAGCAGTCAGTTTGGATCCGAAATCAATGCCGCCATTAACAGCGACTTTTATTTTCTTTTCGTTGTTCAATTTCAAAACCCCCTTTCCTAAGAAGTTTTTTCAAGTAGATTACTGTGGCAGTGACAAGATACTGCATGACCCGCGCCGAGAGATTCCTGTTTCGGCATTTCACTGTTACAAATATCCTCCTGATATGGACATCTTTTTACAAACGGGCATCCTGCTGTCTCTTCGGTTGCATCTACTTCACCATCTAGAATTAACTTTTCTCGATTTTGGATAAAGTAATTGAGATCTTTTACTACCGAAACTAGTGCCTTTGTGTAAGGATGTGAAGGCGATTGGATTATTTTCTTGGTGGGCCCGACCTCGATAATTTTACCCTGGTACATGACAGCAATTCGGTCACACATATAACTTGCTGTCGATAGGTCATGTGTAATCAGCATCATGGTTAGGCCCATTTTCTTCTTAAGTTCGAGAAGGAGGTTTAAAATACCTGCTCGGACAGAAACATCAAGCATAGAAGTCGGTTCATCAGCTGCAATAAATAGTGGTTCCAGAATCACAGCTCTTGCTATAGCAATCCTTTGCCTCTGTCCGCCACTAAGTTGGTGTGGAAACCTCTCCATATAGTCTTCAGCGGGCCTCAGCTCAATTGATTCAATCGCCTCTTTCACCCTTCGAACTTTCTCATCATATGGGAGGTGTTTTTCGTGGGCATTGATTGGTTCCATTAAAATGTCCATTATTGTCATCCCAGGATTGAGAGTATCATATGGATCCTGAAAGATCATTTGCATTTTACTTCTCAACCTGTTTGTCTCTGAATCTGTTAATTTGCATAAATTTCTTCCTTCAAAAAGAATTTCCCCGCTGGTTTCCTTCATCAGGCGCATCACCATTCGCGCTGTTGTGGTTTTTCCACAGCCGCTTTCCCCGATGATCCCTAGAATTTCCCCTTTTTTAATCTCAAAGCTAACATTATGGACGGCGTAAACATTTTGCAGTTTCCGGTTTAAAATCGATCCAGTTTTTTTTACAAAAGTTTTCTTCAAACCTCTTACTTTCAGTAAAATTGAATTATCCATTTTCCTCCTCCTCAAGAAAGCATGCGGAAAAGTGGCCGGTCTTTACTTCCCTGAACTCAGGTGTTTCTTTTCTGCAGCGGTCAAAGGCAAACGCACATCGCGTATGAAACCTGCAACATTGTGGAATGTTTACTAGATTAGGGACACTGCCTGGTATCGAAATCACTTCCCGATCAGGATCGGACAGGTCAGGAGTCGCTTGTAATAATGCCTTTGAATAAGGATGTCTTGTATCATTCAATATATCCTCTGTTGAGGCAAGCTCAACAATTTTCCCTGCATACATGATTGCTATTTTGTCGCAAATAGCAGTGACCATCGGCAAATCGTGTGAAATTAGGATTACTGATAAATCCATCTTTCTCTGAAGATTTTTAATTAATGCTATCACCTGTGCCTGGGTTAATACATCTAGTCCTGTAGTTGATTCGTCGGAAATTACCAGTTTTGGAGAACAAGCAAGTGACATGGCAATGGCAACGCGCTGCTTCATCCCTCCGCTGAATTCGTGCGGGTAGCTTTTCCATCGGTCACCATCTATTCCTACAAGCTCAAGTAGGGTCTTCGTCCGTGCCAGTGCTTCTCTTTTGCTTACTTTTTCATGGAGCAAAATGGCCTCCATAATTTGATCGCCTATTGTATAAACGGGATTTAGTGCATTCATCGCACTTTGAGGTATGACAGAAAGATCCTTCCATCTTAAAGAACCTAGTTCAGAATCGGAGGCTTTAAGCAAATCCCTACCATTTAAATGAACACTTCCAGCAACTACTTTTCCGGGAAACTCTATTAATCTTAGAATCGATTGGGCAACGGTCGTTTTCCCGCATCCCGACTCTCCAATCAGTCCAAGCATTTCTCCCTCTTCAACAGAGAATGAAACGTTTTCTACAGCACGGGCAATTCCCTTTTCGGTTTTAAAGAAAGTGGAGAGGTTTTCTACAGTTAATACAGCAGACATTTGTTAACGCCCCCTTCTCAGTCGCGGATTCATAACTTCTTCCAATGAATAGCCAGTAAAAGCAAATCCTATTACCAGTGTGGTGATGAGTAAGCCAGGAGGAAGTATCCACCAGACCCATGCATCCGTTAAAAATGCTCCCCTTGCCTGGGCATAATATAAAATCGTTCCCCAACTCTTAGTAAAAGGGTCTCCTAGACCCAAAAAGCTTAAAGAGGCTTCAATTAATATAGAATGACTAGCTGCTAATACAAATTGGGAAAGTGCAATCGGGATAACACCCGGCAAAATATGCCGGCCTAATATGACCTTAATATTGGTACCAATTGATTTAGCGGCTTCGACGTACCCTTTTGTTTTTAGCGTTAATACCTGTGATCTTATAACCCTTGCCGGACTCGCCCAGGAAATTAAACTAATTACCAAAATGATATTCCAAAAACTCGGACCAATAAAGGCGGCCAATAATATCATAAGAGGCAAAAATGGTATAACAAGTACTAGGTCAACTAATCTCATTAAAAGAGCATCTACTTTTCCGCCGTAATACCCTGATATTACTCCGATAAGGCATCCAAGAAGAATAGAAATAAAGGCAGCTAGGACACCAATTAATAAAGATATTCGGGTCCCATACAGCAGTTCACTTAAAATATCCTGTCCTACATCGTTGGTACCCAGAAGAAATTGACTGTTGGGTTTTGTAAACGGCGTTCCCACTCGGTCAGTCGGATCAAATGGGGCAAGTAAAGGGGCGAAAACTGCTATCGCCAAAAAAATAATCAGAAGACCTAAACCAATTATACCGATATTATTGGAGGTAAGGACTTGCCAATACTTTAGCCATTTTTTATTACCCATTTCGGCTTCCCACCTTTGGATCAAGTAAAGGATATAGTAAATCCGCCAAGAAATTGGCAATGACAACACTGAAGGTAATAATCAGGAAAGTCGCCTGAATCAGTGGGTAATCTCTGCTTAGGACTGATTCAAACATTAATCGTCCTACACCCGGGTATGCAAAGACCGTTTCTATTACAGTAGCCCCGCCCAAGGTAAATCCTAAGCTAAGCATAAATACAGTAGCCACGGGAAGTAGAGCATTTCTCATGGCATGCTTATACTTAATAACTTTTTCTTTTACGCCCTTTGCTTTGGCCATCATAATATAATCTTCACCAAGAACATTTAGCATTGAATATCTCATAATCATGAAGGTGCTTGTTACTGAGATTAATATAAGGGTTGTTAATGGTAGAATAAGATGTTTACTAATATCAATGAATCTATCCATACCTGAATAATTCGACCAGGCACTTTCAGCTCCGAAAACAGGGAGCCAACCTAATTGAGCTGAAAAAATAGAAACTAAAATCATACCGACCCAGAAGGAAGGCATTGCACTAAGAAACATAAAAACTGTCAATAAATTCGCATCAGTTTTAGTTCCTCTGCGCCAGGCTGAAATGGCTCCAAACATTACTCCTAGAATGGTTGAGAGGACAAGACCGAGCCCTGTAAGAAGCATTGTCCAAGGTAAGCGCTCCATAATAAGCTCTGAAATCGGTCTCTTTTGCTGATAGGAGAAACCGAATTCCCCTGTAAGGATATTTTTAATATAAGTAACGTATTGTTCAAATATGGAATCATTAAGTCCATGCTTTTCCAAGATTGCTTCTTTCTCAGCGCTGGACATTAATCCAACATCCTCACCTGCCAAAAATACGAGGGGATTGCCTGGCATAAGCCTAGGCAAAAGAAAGTTCAATGTTAGCATTAGGAAGATAACAATTGTGTATTGCAAAAGCTTGCCTGCCATAAATTTCCCCATTATTCTGCACCTCCTGCTAGTTTAGGAAAAAATCCCGTAAAAATTTTACGGGACAGATCCTTTTTCCTTAAAAATCAAAATCATCCTTTTCGCTCTTCTTCTTTTTCCTTTTTAATAAGAAGAAAAATACAGCTGCTATTACGATAAGTACGCCAAAAATTAGAATCCCGTTATTATTATTTTCTTTTACTGAATTGCTGTCATTAGACGTTTTTTCATCAGAAGATTTACTTTCCCCACCGGAATTGCTGTTATTCCCAGCAGCATTTTCTGTTCTTTCACCTGAAACAAAAGACAATTTATTGATTATCCCTTTTCCTGTTTGGAAAACATAACCGTCATATTTTTCAGGGTTATATGCATTGACAATTTCCTGATAATAGAGAGTTATAATAGGTGCTTCATCTGCAACCATCAACTGCAGGTCATTAATAAGCTTTTGTCGTTCCGTCTCGTCAAATGTTGCTCTTAGTTGGTCCGACAAAGCATCAAATTCTTTATTTTTATAACCGCCGATATTTACAGAACCAATCGCAGGATCTGAATAAAACAGCTCGACTATACGATCAGGGAAAAGCTGCATCGTGTTTGACCAGCCGAATACTCCCATATCAAAGTTTCTTCCCTTACTAACATCGTAATCAGGCCACATTAAACTAATGATTGTAGTATCTTCCATGGCTTTTACAGAATTTTTGATGCCTATCTCATTTATAGCTTCAGAAATCAGTTCTGCAACCCGGATTCTAATTGGATTGTTAGAGTGGACTAGTGTTGTGAAATTTATTTCTTTTCCTTTTTGGTCTTCCCTGAAACCGTCCCCATTTGTATCCTTGAAACCAGCATCATCAAGGATTTTCTTTGCTTTTTCGGGATCGTAAGAAGTTTTTACTTCACCATTGTATGAAGGTGATGACGGATGAATAAAACCCGGGCTGCCGACTTCTGCAAATCCTAAAAGCACGATATCAACCAAACTTTTTTTATCTATTGCAAGATCAATTGCCTGTCTGAAAGGCTTTTCTGTCATAGGATATTTTTCAGAATTCAGCTGGAATAATGTGGTGCTGAATCCTGCTCCACGTGAAATCTTTAATGAAGGGTTAGACTCGAATTGGTTAACAAGCTCCGGAGAAATATTTGATGAAATCGCATCAATTTCCCCAGATTTCAATGCATTGTAAAGTGCTGTAGTATCTTTGATGATTGGAAATATGATTTCTTGAATAGGAGGAGCTTCTTTAAAATAGTCCTTGTTGGCGGTCATTTTATAATATTGATCAGCCTTATGTTCACTTAAAATGTATGGGCCGCTGCCTATTGCATTGGTTTCACTGTCAGGATCTGAGATTTTTGACCAAATATGCTCTGGTAATATTGGTACATCCGCAAGAGGCTGAATCATAAAGTTTGGATCGGGTTTTGTAAGAACCATTGTAAAGTCTGTTTCATTTTCAACAGTTAATGAGGCAACGTTTTTAAGAGGGTTGGTAAATCTTGATTTAGGATATTTAATAAAATAATCTACAGTAAACTTAACATCATCAGACGTAAGCATTTGTCCATCATGCCATTTTATATTTTCGTTTAGCTTAAAACTATACTCCAATCCGTTTTCGCTTACCTTATACTCTTTAACTAGCCAAGGGACTGGTTTATTATCCTTATCTAGTTGTAACAGAGTGTCATACAACAGGCTTACCAAGTCAAGACCTGGATATCCGGTTTGATAAGTATAAGGGTTTAATGTGCTTTCATCACTAAGAATCCCGATTTTTAGTGATTCTACTTCTGCTTTAGCTGAACTGTTTCCTGCTGAAGAAAAAACAAAAAGAGCAATTATTATTAGTGATATTAATTTTCTCATTTTCCGGCCCCCTTATGAAATTGTTATACTATTAATTCCTGTAAATGGAAGTTCCCTTCTCTACGATAAGCTTCCGCAAGAGCGAAATGACCATGGGTGGCAAGGCCATGATACACATGAACAGCCTTATCTAGAACTTGATGTATAGCTCTTCCCTTTTCCTGAAAGTTGGTTAATTTTGAGAATCCTGGATACAGAATTTCAGCTGCTTTCTGATCAAGCATTTCATCAAAATGCATGCCACTGAATTCCAATTGACTTTCAAGCATATCCATTGCACGTTCTTTTTTCTCCCATACTTCTGTAATGTCAACGACAGTATTAGGATGGTGCGGTGTCATGTAGTAAATAGTCGGAATCGGATGAGGTTCTAATCCTGGAAGTTCATCTAAAGCAAAATCTCTGCTAGAAAGGGCGATGGACTCGAGAAGCAAAGTCATTGCCGGACGACGGTCGGGGTCCAAATCGTGAAAGGAATGTTCGGGATCTTGGGTAATAATGATGTCAGGTTTAACCTCTCTAATAATTTTTATAATTTTTTTCTTTGATTCAACGCTTAAATCAACGGTGCCATACTGGAAATTCAGGAATGTAATATCCTTTACTCCAAGTATTTCTGCTGCATTCCTAACCTGTGGTTGACTAGTTTCTCGGCACAGCATGATAGATGCAAATGATTCCCCACCATTTAGAACGTTCTTAGCAAGTGCACCTCCGCACTCCACAACTTCCATACCATAAACCCCAAGAAATAAAACTTTCTGTCCTTTTGCCATTCTTTTCCCTCCACATAAGTACTTTACCCCGCTACGGTATATTCAGGAGTAATTAAAAATAATCTTACTACCATACTAATATTTTGTAAATACTAAATATTTAGAATATTTTAATAATTATTCTTGAATAGAATTCTTTTTTTTAAGAATGGCTTGTCTTGGAGTGACATATGATGTACCAATTAAAGGAGGTCGAAGATGAATGAACGAATTTCACTATTTTGTTTTAGGGACTCTATTACTTGTGACGCTGATTTCCATCATACTTTCATATCAATATAGAACAAAGATGAAAAGTATGACACCCATGGTTATATCTATGGCTATATCAATGAATATTGGTGTAACCTCTGGGATTCTTTTCGGGTTTATATATCAAGGAGATTTATTCCTTTCTTCTCTTATTTCCGTATTGATCGGAATTTCGGTAGGTGTTTCTGCAGGATTTGCTTTTGGGATACTCTCGGTTATTGAGGGCTCAATGGCTGGAATGATGGGCGGAATGATGGGTGCAATGCTAGGTGAAATGATTTCAAGACTTCAAGCGGTTTCTCTTCTAAATATATTTTTGACTATTACAGTATCTACCTTATTCCTGTATTTGATTCTTTCTCAACAAAAAGCAACCAAAGATAATGGGGTTTTTACCAGTTGGCTTTTAAAGCCTATCTTTACATTCATTGTTTTAGTAGGATACTTTTATTTTGGTAATCAATTAAATAAAGAGTCGGTTATTTCAAAAGAATCACCAATACATGAGCATCATTCCCAAATTCCTACTGATGAAAAGGAGGAGCAATTAAACCGAATAACTATTCAAGTTAACCCCTCAAATTTTTCCTATTCTCCAAGTAAAATCAATTTGTCAAAAAACAAAAAAGTCTTACTTACCTTTACTAATCATGACTCCATTGAACATGATATCGTGATTGAAAAAATACCGACATTGCCTAACACCGACCAGGAAAACATCTCATCCCATGGTTCACATGATTCACATGGCGATGGACTACATTTACATGCTAGGCCACATGAGGAGGGAAACATTTCTTTTACTCCTACTGAAACTGGTACATATGAATTTTATTGTTCCCTGCCAGGGCATAGAGAGAACGGAATGGTCGGAATTATCGTAGTTGAGTAAGTAAGTTAATTCATATTCTATTATGAATATAAGAACTTGATCCCTCACTAAATATTGATAAATATGGTTTGACCCGTTGATGCGATACCAAAATTCTTTGCGTCATCGCCTTAATTATTGAAATTAATAAATATGTAATTTACTTATTGGCTGATACACTATCGGTCACTACTGTAGAAAATAAAACAGCCTTCCTTGTTCTTGAAGGGAACAAGGAAGGCATAAAAGGGTTATGACTACTTATTTTTTTCGATTAATGCGGTTGATCACCATCCACAGCAACAATCCAATTCCAAGCAATATAAGGAGCAGCCAAAAAGCCTGACCGAACCAGAAACGCATATGATGGTACATCATTTGCCTTCCCATCATCATCCCCATGGAATTTGGCGGGAACCATACCATTCTTACTACGAAAAACAGAAAAGACAAACCTGTTATGGTGGCAAATGTCATTATGATGATCGGCCATAAACGTTTCATTTTTCATCACCACTATTCTATTTTATATCCAATACCCCAAACCGTTTTAACAATTGACTTATCCACTCCAGCTTTTTGCAACTTTTCACGGAGGTTCTTGATATGCGAATCCACAGTCCGGTCCTCACCCATAAATTCAATTCCCCAAATCATATCCACGAGTTGTTCTCGTGATAATACTTTTCCCCTGTGCTCGATTAGTGCAGCGAGAATGTCGAATTCAGTCTGTGTCAGATTGATTCTCATCCCTTCATACATTGCTTCCCTCGCGATGAGGTCAATAACCATCCCCTGATACTTCAAGATGTTCTCTGCAGAATTGGAATGGCCGGTCCTCCTTAGGAGTGCTTTGACCCTTACTAGCAGCTCTGCTTCATCAAAAGGTTTGACAAGGTAATCATCAGCCCCTGTTGATAAGCCTGTAACTTTGTCCTGGACAGTACCCTTAGCAGTAAGCATGATAATCGGCAAATCAGACATTTTGCGCACATGCTGTATTGTCTCCCACCCGTCCATCATAGGCATCATTACATCCAGGATCATCAGGCCATAGTCATCCTTTCGAAGCATGTCAATTGCCTCCTGTCCGTCCTCTACTTCCTCCACCTGATAGCCTTCCTGAAGCAGATAAAGTTTAACAAGCTTTCTCATTTGTGCCTCGTCGTCAACAATCAATATTTTGTTCATTTCACTCTCTCCTTGGAAGTTTTTAAGTAGATGGTAAAAACAGTTCCTTCATTCAGCCTGCTGTTGACCTGAATCTGTCCACCATGGGCTTCAATGATTTGCTTCACCACATAGAGCCCAAGACCTGTTCCTCCAGTTTTCCTTCCCCTTGAACGTTCAACCCGGTAAAATCTATCCCAAATTCGGGAAAGTTCAGGCTTAGGTATTCCTTCCCCAGTATCACAGATTTCTACAACAACAAGATCCTTTTTGGTGAAGGATCGAATGGTAATTTCACCTTCAGTGCTGTATTTCACCGCGTTTTCAAGCAGGTTGTAGAAAACCTGCTCCATTCTTTCTTTATCTACTTTTGTTTCCGGCAGTCCGTCCTCAAGTTCAAGAGTGATCTTCAGTCCTTTTTTTACCACTTCAGGTCTAAGGTTCGTAGCTATTTTATTAATTAGCTCATTTAGGTTGACCGGCCTTTTATCCAGTTCGAATTTTCCCACCTGAAGCTTGCTCATTTCAAACAGGTCATTAATCATGATGGATAGCCGCTGTGCCTCTTTATTTATGATTGATAAGTACTCCTCTTTTTCTTCGTCGCTATTTGCCATTCCTTTTTTCAACACATCGCTGTACCCTTTAATGTATGTCAAGGGAGTCCGAAGTTCATGGGATACAGCAGCCAGGAATTCATTCCTGCTATCTTCAAAGTATTGAAGTTGTTCACCCAACTTCTGGATAGATATGCCAAGTTGGGCTACTTCATCCTCGCCTTTGACCGGAATCGTTTGTCTATACTTGCCCAAGGCCATTTTAGAAGTGGCTTCTTTCATTGTGAGCAATGGACTTGTCAGTTTTTTCGACAAAATACCTATAAGCCCAAAAGCCAGGAGGATAATCCCAATACTGGCTATTGTGATAAGGGCATTCATGACAAAGACGATTTCTCGAAGGATGTTTGAAGGATAGTACATATAAACATACCCGCCTTGATCGCCTATTGTGGAGACTGAAATAATATAGCGATGGTCCCTCCAATCATCTTCAAGAATATAACTGCTTTTTTCTCTGTTTTCTGTAAGATGCTTCTTCATGTCATTGTCGGGTTCTTTTGAAGCAGCGATGATATTGTTTTCGGAATCGGCAATAAGCACCTCAGTTGTGACCCCTTGTTCCATTTCAACCACATGGCCAATCGTTGTCCGGTCGAAGTTTTCATCTAAAATACGGGCATGGTTGTTTCCACGCGTTAGGACATCCTGCTTAATATAATCAATCAAGACATTTGTGAAAACACCATAGAGGACCAACCCTAACAGTAGAAGGAAGCAGACAAATACCACACTGAACAAAAGGCCCAATTTAAAAGATATATTCTTCAACCGAGAAGGCATATCAAATTCTCACCCTAACTCATAACTACTTCGTTTTATTTGTATTACTCATTATATAATAGATTAAAAAAATCAAGAAAATGTGGAGATTAGATAACACCCTTTAATATTAAAGGGCACATATGAATTTATATTTTCACGTTATTCTATTAGTATTTTATTTATAAAGACAACAAAAAGAGAATGACTCTGTTAGTCACTCTCATTCTTGGAATTTTTACAGACCTTTTCTAACGTATAGGTTTCCATTTTCGTAAAAATAATGTATTGCCTACTACTGAAACAGAACTGAAAGCCATAGCTCCTCCAGCGAGTATTGGGTTTAAAAGGCCAATTGCTGCTACCGGTATCAATATAACATTATACGCAAATGCCCAGAAAAGATTTTGTTTGATTTTTCTCATTGTAGATTTGGATAGGCTAATTGTATCAACTATTCCCATCAAATCACCTCGCATTAAGGTGATATCCGCAGCTTCCATTGCAACATCTGTACCTGTTCCAATGGCAATACCAACATGCGCAGCAGCTAGTGCTGGTGCATCATTGATACCATCCCCGACCATGGCTACTATTTTCCCTTCCTGCTTTAGTTTTTCTACCTCGGCTGATTTGTCTTCCGGGAGTACTTCGGCAAGTACCCGATCAACCCCCACCTGCTTGGCAATAGCCTCGGCTGTCAATTTATTATCGCCAGTTATCATAATAACTTCTATACCCATATTTTTAAGGTGTTTAATTGCTTTTGCAGATGTTTCCTTTACTGTATCAGCTACTGCGATTATACCGGCAAGGCTGTCATTAACTGCTATTAACATAGCAGTTTTCCCTTCTCCTTCAAGTGATTCCATTCGATTTAATGCAATATCTATAGCGATACCATTTTTGTGCATTAACTTTTTATTCCCTATAAATACCTTTTGATCATTGATGTCCACTTGAATACCATGACCTGGGATGGCATTAAAGTTTTTAGCATCCCGAAGCGGAAGACCCCTTTCTCTTGCTCCATTTATAATTGCTTCTCCAAGGGGATGCTCTGATCCTTTTTCAGCAGAAGCAGCTAATTGCAATAATTCATCTTCAGTATATTCCCCAAGTATGACGATATCTGTTACATCTGGTTCTCCTTTAGTGATTGTACCGGTTTTATCCAGTACTACGGTAGTTACCCGCTGAGCTGTTTGAAGATGTTCAGCTCCTTTAATAAGGAGACCATTTTCAGCACCTTTTCCAGTACCAACCATTACTGCTGTTGGTGTAGCCAGGCCTAATGCACAAGGACATGCAATAACCAGCACAGCAATAGTGCTGACAAGGGCAGGCGTAAATCCTGCAAGAAAATAAGTTATAGCAAAAGTTCCCAGTGCAATTAGGATGACAATCGGGACAAAGATTCCAGAAATTTTATCGGCAAGTTTCTGAATAGGTGCTTTTGAGCCCTGAGCTTCTTCGACAAGTTTGATAATTTGAGCTAGCGCAGTATCCTTACCAACTTTGGTCGCTTTAAAGGTAAACGCCCCGTGTTTATTTACAGTTGCTCCAATAACTGTATCGCCTATTCCTTTTGTAACAGGCATACTTTCACCGGTAAGCATGGATTCATCAACGGTAGTATTTCCCTCGATGATTTCTCCATCTACTGGAACCTTTTCTCCTGCACGAACAAAAATTATGTCACCTGTTTGAACCTCTTCTAATGGAATATCAAGTTCTTCTCCATCACGTAGTACCTTTGCTGTTTTTGCTTGAAGTCCCATGAGCGTTTTAATCGCTTCAGATGTTTGCCCTTTTGCTCTTGTTTCAAGCAATTTCCCCAAAACAATTAAGGTCATAACAATCGCAGCTGCTTCATAATACAAAAATTGTCCTGTTCCTAGTATCGTGACAATTAAACTGTAAAAATATGCGGCTGAAGTTCCCAGTACAACTAGAACTGCCATGTTTGCACTGCCCCCACGAACCGCGTTGAAGGCATCACGGTAATAATGGCCTCCTACATAGAATTGAACTGGAGTAGCAAGAAGGAATTGAACCCATGGACTCATATGAAAAAACATCCCATTTCCATATTCCATCGCAAAATCCGATATCATTTGAATTAAGAAAAATACAGATAAGATTGCCCCTAC
This sequence comes from Bacillus sp. ISL-45, assembly GCF_018613195.1. GTDB lineage: Bacteria > Bacillota > Bacilli > Bacillales > Cytobacillaceae > Mesobacillus. The sequence goes on along the minus strand of NZ_JAGGQQ010000011.1, from coordinate 141,489 downwards.
AGTAAATTTTCTGACCTGAGTTTTGTATTCCTTTTCCCTTGCACTCCGTTCATAATCATCATCCCTATCGCCTACTACCCTGGCATCATAGCCGACTTTTTTTACAGTTGCCATTATTTGCTCGATATTTGTGTTTCCAGGAATATATTCGATAATTGCTTTTTCAGTCGCTAAATTGACTGCTGCACCAGTAACTCCTTCGACCTTTTTCAACGCTTTTTCTACACGAGTTGCACATGAGGCACATGTCATTCCGATGATATCGAGTTGAACTTTTTCCTCCTGAACCCCATAGCCAGTCTTTTTTATTTTGGCAATGATAACATCAACAGTTGCAACAGCAGGATCATACATAACAGAAGCTTTCTCTGTAGCGAGGTTCACATTAGCCTTTTGTACACCTGGAACTTTGGCAATGTTTTTCTCGATGCGGGTGGCACACGCAGCACATGTCATTCCAGTGATACTCAATGTAACGATTTCTCCTGAAAGATCAGTTTGAGTCTTTGCTATTGATTTCTCTTCCATTTTTCTTCCCCCTTTTTAACTAGAAATTAGGATACATACTATACTTTCAAGATATGTCATATACCCGTACTGGGTATAATTGTTTTTAAAAGAAAGGGTGTCCAATTAAGCACACCCTTCTTCATATTTAATTCACATCATAACCTTGATCATCAATAGTTTCCTTAATCTTATCCAGGGAAACTTCCGTTGGGCTGTATTTTACATCGACTTTTCCGCTTTCAAGATAAACTTTAACATTTGAAACTCCAGGTAATTCTCCTACACTGCCTTCGATCGCTTTGACACAATGTCCACACGACATACCAACTACATTTAATGTTACCTTTTCCATTTCTAACAGCTCCTCTACTTTTTTATTAACTTATGAATAGTAACGAGTACTTCATCTAATACATCCAAATCTCCTTGCTCCAGGCGGTCCACTACGCATCCCTTTAAATGCCCTTCTAAAAGAACTTTTGCCACGCTGTTCAACGCAGATTGGGTTGCAGATATCTGTGTAATGACATCATCACAATAGGTGTCTCTTTCGATTAAACCTTTTATGCCACGTATTTGACCTTCTATTCGGTTTAGTCGAATCACAAGTGAGTTTTTCACTTTATCCGAGTGATGACTTTTCCTTTGAAACTCGTAACAATTTACTTCATCAGCGATTAAAGTATTCGTTTTTATTTCAGGTTGCATTTAGCTTCCCCCCTCCTACAACCAATATACTATACCCCAGTACCCTATGTATATATAATTAAAATTATTTTTTTGAAAAATATGTAATTTATGTGTACGTGAAACAAGATAAGCATTATACTTGATTTCCAGTTTGTTTATTTGGCATTGCCTGTCACTACCTATGTATCATTATGCACATAAAAAGGGGTTTTCATTGGAGTGTCATTAAGATATTTAGCAAGTTGTATACTCATTCCGACGAACCCATTTCCCATGCATGGTTGCCATCTAAAAACCCGGGAATGTCTTCTGCAGACCTGCAAAACCGGGTTTATTGTTCTTTCCGGGACATAAAGAAAATGAATGATTGGCACTATTACAATGAATTTAGGAAAAGCCATCCCTTGATTATTTATACAGGGATGGCTTTTAGGCTATGCTTCACTCTTTTGACAGTCAACTTCATGCAATTATATATAATTTCCTATATCAGATTACATTTCTATTTATTATTACTTTTATCCTGACTTCCTACTGGTACCTTCTTCAACAATTTCTTCCCATGTTTTGCCACTATCACTACTTGTATATACATTTAGTAGATCGGTTGCAAATGAAAGTTCATTTGTATTTTCACGGTTTACGGCAATATACGAGATATTTCCTTCAAAGTTTTGGGGCATATTTAAATTACTGAAACTACTATCTTTAATATTAATTTTTAAGATTCGCTTGTCACCATAATTTGTTCCTGCAATGATTGTATCATCATCTGAAAATACAGCAGCACTCACGCTTAAATCAGTTACTATCTGTTCAAACGAATTTCCATAGTTCTCAGATAGATAGAGACCCTGATCTGTACCAATAGCGAATGTTCCAGTTCTGGAAGGGTGTGCTGACATTACTAAAGGAGAGCCGGATATCCCCTGCATATTCATTAAATTCCAGGTTTCTCCCTGATTATTTGAGTAGTAAAAACCTTGTTCTTTCATTTTGGAATTAGGTTCAGACGCAAAAACATAGATTTCTTCTGTTTCGTACCCTACGGACAATGCATGGAAATCTGCCTCCCCATGCAAATCAACTACATCCACCGTCTGTCCATTATCCTTGCTTTTTACAATTCCTAAGGGATTTTGAAGGTTAGAACTTGGTGCTGGGTGTCCACTGCTGTAAAACCCATTCTTAACAGGAGAATACCCCATATAATCATTTTTTGGTCCTTCTTGTATTGACCAAGATCCATCAGAGTATACCTTTAAACCATCATGGACTGCTGCAATTAACTTTTCTCCATCTCCTGAATAGCTCAGACCATGCAAGTCAGAAAATGTCATTTTATTTCCTCCGTTATTAGGAAGAAGAATTATAATTACGAATAACCCCATTACTACTAGAAAGAGCCAGCCTAAGCCAAACTTTTGCTCTTTGTTTTGTTTCTTCTTCTTAGACATCGTTTCCCTCCTGAAATCTATTATTCCTTTACTTTTGTCACTAATATCCCATAAAACTGTGCATTTTTTATGAAGCACCATATTGATATATATGATTTGAGGATTTTAAGTGATTTAACAAGAGGGAGATAGTCTATTTTAAAACGCCAAAACTAAAACAATCAATTCCCGTTTACTTCCACAGCTTCCCAATAATATTCACTGAAAACTTCTGCAAATGCTTTAATAGAATGATCCAATTCAATGCTATTATTTTCTATTCCTCCAAACTCAAGCAGCATCGATTGGCTGGAAAGGTCTTGATTATATACTCCATTCCCATCATCTTTTGTCTTTACAAAAACACCTCTGCTGATTCCTGGGAATTTCTCTTCTAGCATTTTATTTAACTCTTTAGCCAAGGCAAGGTTTTTTTCATAGTTTTTGTTATCTTTTCCCACAATAAAAAACAATCTGGCGTAGGGTTTTCCATTTATAATTGTAGTTGTAAGCTTTCTTGGCTGGGAGTCTCTATGAATATCAATAAGATAACTAATTGACGATTCTTGTGCCATTACCTCTTTTACTGTCTCCCTTGAAAGCGTATAGGAATCATTGTAATTCCAATTTTTCTTTTTCAATTCTTCTGTAACATTGGATGTGCTATGGCTTGCTCCAATGCCTTTTTTCATTAATTCATCTCTTAGCTTCTTCCCAACCGCAATGATGTTTTTACTTTCATTTAAACTAACAGCTTCATCTGCCGTTTTCTTTCCAGGTAAAGTTGGTAAAAAAGCTTCCCAGCTGTGCGAATGATAAATATACGCCACATCTTTTTCAGTTTTAGGGACAGGCGTAACCGGATTCTCTTGAGAAACATTTGTTTTCGCTAGCTCCTTATCTGCTCGTTCTTTCTCCTTTAACAGCACCTCCACCGGGGGAGCTGACTCCATTGGCAGAGTAGTGAGGTCTGTTCCTCTTCCAGCGATAGCAATTTCTGTGTTGAAGTTGGAGAAACCAGGAATTTCTCTGCCAAGAAATGTTCTAATGTCTTCGGGCCAAATATTTGTGATAGTGAGGAATACCGCTCGGGAGATAGAGGGTGTTTCTTTTTCATCAATACTTGGTCTAAGTGAAGCAATTTCAGTTGACATGAGGCTTAAGAGGATATTGGTATGTACCTTTTCACTAGTAGCTGTAATAATGGAAGAACTCAATTTTTCTTTTAAATCAAGAAAATTAATGAAAAATATGATACCAAAGATTAATAAAAATAGAGAGAAATAAATCCTGTGAACTTGTAATATAAATATAGTATTTTGATGTCTTTTGTTCATTCGTTCCCTCCGTTCATTACTATCAAATCTACTGTATTTATATGACCTAAAGTAAAGTTATAGACTATTTACCGGTTGAATTCTATTGCAGTTGCACAGGAAAATACCATTCCATATTACCCCTTCTTCACTATTTTTTAGATATTCAAATTAAAAATTTCAGCGTAGAACCTAGGTGAAAGAAAGGTATTTTAACTTCTTGAGGGCAAAAAAAACAGACATCAAGTGCCTGTTTTTTTGCTTATCAAACCATATGACGGCATGCTCCAAGCATATACTGCGAGGTACTGGTGCAATGTAAATTTAAATGCTTCACCATTCGTTTCTGTAACCCTCGCAAAGGTCCGTTTACAACTGGCAGATTTGTTTTACAACCAAAAAAAATAATTAAACTACGCTATAATCAAACAAAGTTAATTAACCTCTAACGCTCGTTTTAAGGTTTCAATATTTTTATTCATCAAGCTAATATAGTCTTCGTTGTTTTTAATATCTTCTTCTGTTAATGATTCTAAATTGTGAAGAATCAAAGTTTCTGCACCGATTTCTTTTTTTATGACCTCGGCCACCCGATTCTCGACATTTTGCTCGAAAAGGATATAATCCAATTCAGCTTTTGCAGCGGTTTTTACTATTTCTGAGAGCTGTTTTTGAGACGGTTCAGCACTAGGAGAAAGAGCGCTAATTCCTATTTGCTTCAAACCATATGCATCTTCCCAATAACCATAGGCAGAGTGGGCAACGACGAAAGTTTTATTTTGTGACTCGTTGACCATACTTTCAAAGTTGGAATCTACAGCTTCTAAATTAGTTTTCAGAGTTTGAAAATTCTTTTCAAAGTAATTTTGCTGTCTGGGATTGATTTTGATTAATGCATTCTTTAATTTTCACCATGCTGCACGGATCGCCCTGGGTCTAGCCAGACATGAGGATCAAAATCCCCCTCTTCTCCAGTATGTTCCCCTTCATTTTCTTCTTCATTTTCTTCTTCATGTCCATCTTCAGGAGATTCATATGCACTTATTAGCGGAATGCCTTCGGATGCTTTAACAATGGCTGTATCCTCATTTTTCACAGCACTAATGACGGCATCAGTAAAACCCTCGATTCCCGTTCCTAAATAAATGAACGCATCCCCTTCAGCAATTTTGACCATGGTTTTAGTTGTAGGTTCAAAGGAATGAGCATCAGACCCTGCTGGTACGATGTTTTCTACTTCTACAAAATCCCCACCTATTTTTTCTGAAAAATCCTGAAGCGGAAAAATTGTCGTGAAAATTTTAATCTTCTCTTCATCTGATTCATTGTCAGTATCGTCTTTTGCTGCTTGACTGCACCCTCCGAAAACTAGGATGCTAGACGCAAACAATATTAGCCACAGTGATTTAAACAGAATGTTACCTCCTCCATTAATAAATAGTAATGATTACGATTTGTGTTTTATAAGTATTTCATTAAAAAGGCAATATAACTTCTATTTTTTGCATAAAGTATGAATTCTAAAAGGAGCATTCCCTCCTTTTTAATCTGCCTATTCTTTATTCCATTGTAAATTAAATGACTCAGGATTTTTGTAAACAAATTTTGTTTATCCTTGATATTGATTGAGGCATCATTAAATATTTTCCTGTTTTGCTTTTGAAAACACTTCGAATGAATACGGCCCACTGCAGCAAGAAAATGGCTATTACGGTGACCATAAAAAGGCTTTTGCATCCAATTATAGCTGCCTAATCTGAAAAAGAAGAGGAAAAATGCAGTGTGCAATAATGCCAAAATATATAGAGTCCCACTTTTCTTCTGGAGGTAATCCCAAGTCCTTCTCCCTAAAACGTTTATTGCATAATTATTCGATATTAAAGCAAGCATAAATAAGTAGACTAGTCCCACAGCACCAACTAGGTTAGCGAGGGTGAAACCGGGATCAAACGAAAGCTGGCCAGTTTCTTGGTTAACACCAATGATCAGTCTGATCGGTTCCCAGTAAAACCATCCTTGGAATAATACATGTACATGCAATAAAGCCATGATGCAGCACCAGACCCCTAACTCCCTTCTCCAAGATAAAAAGCGGACAAATAGGTTACTCAATTTACTTAAGGGACCGATCATAATAGTTATGACGAGAAGAAGAAGTGATACATCAGCATAGGCTCTATTCCAGGCATGCATAGAACTCCATTCAGACCTACTAATAAAGAATAGATAAGCTAGAATAATGCTTATCAATCCAACAGCCATGTGCCTCACATATATATTCATAAACATAACATGCAATCCCTCTCTCCCTCTCTTTAGTTATCAGCCCAGAGTGTGTCACTTTGAACGACTTTCTAGACGAAATGCTGTTTCATAACAAAGTATTATTTAGATATGGATACAGCCAATTTGCAGTTTCCAAAGAAAAAACGAAAGCCTCTTGGATATTGGCGGCTTTCGTAGATTCGATTAAGGATCTCCCTGAAAAATTTGTTCCTTTCTCAAACCCAAAAACACCAATCAATTTGATAGCTGAATTAGTTGAGTAATATACTCAATATGCTTACCACTCCCATTATCATAAACCAAATCACAAAAAATAAGCCGTTGGGCATTTTCTTGTCCGAACTCTTTTCTTTCCTGAAGCGACAACACGATATAGGACATCACTCCTTCGGTCTTAGTGATTATTCCCGTTTGACGGGACTCAATATGGCAATATACACTATTCCATCCTGGACAAATGCCTCAAAAATATCCAGCGGCCTTGGAGGGGGGCCACCGATATTTACACCAAATTCGTCATATTTCCCTCCATGACAGGGACAATAAAACGCGACTCCTTCCTATGAATTCAAACCCTGCTCTGCTTTTCCAGCAATACATCCCAAATGTGTACATACAGGTGACATAATCATTAAAGAGTCCACATTTGCGTTTTTATTGATGTATACAAACCCCTTCCATTTTCTGTTCAACCCATGCATCTTGAACGGTTGTTTTATAAGGCACTTTCTTAAGGAATTCTCCCTTTTCCAATTCACTGATAGGTCCAAGGCTGGCCATCGAACTAGTATCCACCTTTTTGATATTGTGGCAAGCATTCAAACCAAGAGGAAGAACAGAAACGCCAATAACTCCTGCCGTCCCTTTGAGCGTTTTAGCTATAAATGTTCTCCTGCTCCATTTATCCATATTCTCCACCTCCTATTTAGGACCAATCTTAACATTACTTTTTGCGAAAATTTCTAATTATTGTTTACTTAAAAAATACCTTTTCAAAATTTTCATGGTAAGTCTTGCCCTAATAACCTTTTCAAAAAAAAGAAATGAATTTTTCATCCATAATTTCTGCATTTATTTGTATTATGATTTCCTTAAAAAATTTCTGGAGGTATACAGCTATGAAATTAAAGTTACTTTCAATTCTCATTTTATCCACCCTTTTTATTGCTGCCTGTTCCAGTAGCAGTATGAGTGAAATGGATCACAAAAACATGGAAGAAGAACCTAGCTCTGAAGTAAATGAAAATATAGAAGGTCTACAAACAGCAACCGTTACTGCAACACTTACTGGCAATGAAATAAATATTATTGCCAAAGAAGCCATGCACCAGCTAAATGAGGATGTTAGCGTAAAAGCACTTACTTTCAATGGCTCTGTACCCGGCTCCCAAATTCGGGTAAAGCAAGGAGAGAAATTAAAAATCAATCTTAAAAATGAACTGAATGAACCAATCTCTATACACTGGCATGGAATTACAGTGCCAAATGAAATGGATGGCATCCCTGGTGTGACACAAAATGCAGTCCAGCCAGGTGAAAGCTTCACATATGAATTTATCCCCGAAGATCCAGGAACGTATATGTACCATACCCATCAAAATGCTGTTGAACAAATGGATAAAGGGCTTTACGGTTCATTTATTGTAGAACCAAATGATAAGTCTTATGATCGTGATTATACCCTTATGCTTGACGAGTGGATGAGCAACCCTGCAGAAGGTAAGTCCAGCATGGAAGGAATGGACCACGGGAATATGGGGTCAGATGAAGATGGTGATAAAGAGGCCAATTCCTCGGATACCAGCATGAGTGGCATGGATCATGGGAATATGGGCTCGCACGGGAATGACAGCATGAATGGAATGGGCCATGATATGAGTGCTTACGATATCTTTACGATAAATGGCAAAAGCGGTAAAAGTATTGAGCCTTTAAAGGTTAAAGAAGGTGAAAAGGTCAGAATTCGTCTTGTCAATGTAGGGTATATGTCTCATAAAATCCACCTGCATGGACATGACTTTAAAGTAGCAGCAATTGACGGACAAGAACTAAATGAACCAAAAGAATTGAGAGATCATGTGATTGCTATAGCACCAGGTGAGCGATATGACATTGAATTTACGGCAAACAACCCGGGAGAATGGTTCATAGAACGGCACGGAGACATGGAAGTTTCAAGTGGAATGAAGACAAAAATTCAATATGAAAATTCTACTGATTCATCTGACAAGTCCAACCAGTCCGAAAAGCTTCCCGAATTCACATTTATGAATTATGGCGGTTCTGAAAAGGGTGAGTTCTCACTGGATCAAAAATATAATGTTGAATATAAAATGGATTTAAACACTGCTATGGATGGCAACGAAATGGCCTATACGATTAACGGCAAGACTTTCCCAGAAACAGATAACATAACTGTTGAGGAAGGTGATCTTGTTAAAGTGACCCTGACAAATAATTCTATGATGGATGATCACCCAATGCATTTACACGGCCACTTCTTTCAGGTCCTCAGCAAGAATGGAAAACCTGTGGAAGGTGCTCCTATCATGAAAGATACAATTAACTTAAAACCAGGTGATGAATATGTTGTTGCCTTTAAAGCAGATAACCCTGGAAACTGGCTCTTCCATTGTCACGATTTGCATCATGCCACTGCTGGAATGGTGAACATGGTTAAATACGATGGATTTAAAGTAAACTTCACTCCAGATCCTGATGCTAATAATAAACCTGAATAATAACCTCTTCCGTTAGAGCATTAAAATGTAGAATAAGAAAACTGATTTCAAAGAGGAAGCCTACCTGGCTTCCTTTTTTACTTTCAATCCCTTCTTCAAGCGGTATATATAGCCTTTCCCCAACGTGTTTTCCGATTTCCTCTCTAGTTGGAACCTAACTAGATTTAGTCCTCGCAACTTCTTCTAAACTTACCGGAGTCGTTGATATTGGCCTCTTTCTATACGAAAAACTGAAGTTTTCCAGCCACTTTCCTGCAGTCGAAGTCAAATTGCATTGGCTATCAGGCTAGCACTTTAATAGCATAACCCCTACAACAGAAACTGAGCTGAATGCAGTAGTTGTTCGGGCGAGGAAGGGATTTAAAATCCCCTTTATCTTGGCAGGGATTGTTATGCTATAAAAGCTGTAGTCTATTTCTGCGTAGTGGCCCTTGACAGAATAAATAAAGGATTCAACTCTAGCTAGATTCTTTAGGTTTTTTCTATTACTTTGCAATTGCAAAACTGATTTCATGCGGAGTCTTACCAAGCTTAATCTTTGAAAGAATCTTCATTGATTTAGCATCCACCACAGTTAAATCATCAGAATCCTTGTTAGTGACATAGAGTTTATCTGTTCCTGGCACCAATGAGACATGATTGGCGGTTTTCCCGGTCAGCACATTCCCCTCAAGTTTTCTAGTATCCAAATGAATTTTAATGAGGTCATTCGATATACGATTGGATGCAAACAAAAATTTTCCATCAGCAGAGAGAGCTAACCCATGTGTTCCTTCTCCTGCTTTTACTGTTTCTATTTCTGCCCTGTTTATTAAGTCTACAACCGATACGGTACCATCTGTTACATTCGCTACGTAAAGGTATTTATCATCCGCTGAAGGCTCGACCTCATTTGGAATGGTGCCGACTGGAATTGTTGCGATGATCTTAAATGTTTCTGTGCTAATCAATGTAATATCATTTGACAGAATATTCGCGACGTAAGCCAGGCTTCCATCTCTGCTGAAATCTATATGCGACGGGCTTTTTGATGTAGTGGGGATTTCTTTGACCACTTTATGGCTGCCGGTTGCTACTACGGTTATATAGTTGAATTCTTTCCCTTCCTTGAAATCCCCGCTCGCCAGGTACAAGTACTTCCCATCCGGAGTCATATCAATTCCATGAAGGTTCTTGCCTGTATCAATTCTTTTTACTATTTCCCCTGTTTTAGAATCAATAACCAATAGCTCCCCGCGACTATAATTCCCAGCATAAATCCATTTACCATCTTTACTGGCCTCAATCCCGTCGGATAGCACATTGTCTACTTTAAGCGTTCTCATAACCTTATCTTTTTTAGTATCAATAACAGAAATAGTCCCTTCATCGACATTCGGAATATAGGCAACCATTGTGTTACTATTCTTTAGTCCTATCACGTAAATAATGGAGAGCAGCAGTAATATAGCTGCCCCCGACACCATCAACCGATTCTTTTTCACTGTTCTCCCTCCTTGGCGGACTGGAAAATATCCTCATTTGTCCAACTAAACGTTCTCACTGGTATATTATCGATTTGCTCCAATTTAAGGCTCACCTCTTTGAAGTCAACAGTCACTTGTCCATCCCAAGTTAATATTCCGCTCATATGATGAGAATCCTCTGATGATGCTTTCCATATGAATTCTTGGCTTTCTTCCCTTTCATCAAAAACAATCTTGGAGGCTTTAGTGATATTGTATTTTGATAGATCGACAGAGTGCGTATTCAACACCAACTCAAACACCAGTTGGTTGGTATTGCTTTTCTCCGGAATGATTGTGGCTTTTACGGCAACAGCTCCTTGGGTATCCGTTTTTGTAAGGCTGTCATCTTTTTGATTCAATCCAGCCACCTCTTTTTTTCCCTTCACCTGTTCAGCGATGGTAGGCGTGACTGACTGTGCATTTTTGTCAAAGTCTAAAATCAAATAAACGGAACCTCCAAATAACACAACTATTGCTGCCACAAGCACGATTCTTTTATACTTGTTCATTTATCTTCCTCCAATTGACCCTATTGGAATTTCCTAAAATCTCATGACTCCTTTTTTATAATTCATTAATGCCACCCAATCACCTCTGCTTTTGAATTTCATATTAGGCAATTCCTCAACAAATGCTTCAATCATCTCCCAGATTATTTTACTTGCATCTTCAGTCATCATTACTTGGTTCATGGTATACAAAGCCTCCTTTACTATAGAGAAACCTTTTTTCATTATGATTGTATAAATCAAATGTGTAGAAATAATCGAGTTTATGTGACGAATAATTGTATTCAGTAATGCAAGAAGCCGCCCCTCAAAGATATAAGGCGCGGCATCCATCCATTACTTCATGATCGTGATTCCATTTGGGACTTCTCCAATCTTAATCGTTTGTTTTACTTCTTTCGTTATAAGTCTATTATGCTTACCGTATTTTCGAACATATTAGTTACATACGCAGTATAACTGTCCCCACTCAGCACCACGCCATGTGCTCCTTTGCCGGTTTCAATCGTAGATATAGCTGCTTTTGATTTTAGATCAACAATCGTTATGCTGTTAGAAGGATTACTCTATGTTCCCTGATTGGCGACATAGGCAAATTCATTATTCGAAGCAAGGTATACCTGAGCCGGGCCAATGCCAACTCCTACCTTCTCTATGTTTCCACTTTCCAGATCAACAATTGCCAGAGCATTTTCAGCATTCAGCGTCGCTACCAATGTCTTCCCATCAACACTTATTCCTGTTGTAACAGGAGCGGCACCTACCTGTATTTTCCGATCTTCTTATGTGAATGTTTTTTTTCCTCATGAAGGACTCAAAGTTCTCCAACCAGGAGTCTGCAAGTGACATAAGCCCAAATCCACCTAGTCTAATTTCAGAATCAATCCTTTTAATTCTTTTATAGCTTTTTTCATACAACTTAAAAAACTCTTCTTCGGTTCCTGACCAAAAACTTTTAACCTCTGGTTCATTCCAAAATTCAAAATACCAGGTTCTTACCTCCATTAAACCGTAGCGGTTAATGATATGTTTGAAAAAGGCTTCTAACAATATTAACCACCTATTCATATCCTTAGGTGGAGAAGCAAATGCATTCCACCAGAAAATCTTATCTTCTGTACTCGCTAAATCCTTTGGCATAAAACCTATTTCAATAAAAGGTTTTACATTTGCCTTTAATAAATTATCTAAAAGAGAATCAATATGATTAAAATTAAAATAATATGTTCCATCCTGTTTCTCGTTATAAACAAGAAGTTGATCGGCAAAGATTCCATGAAATCGAACATATTCAAACCCATTTTCCTGTTGGATTTGTTGCAGCTGATCAGTAAAATCCCTTCTAAGAGCATGAGGGGCATATCCAAAGGCCATTAATTTAGTAAAGGTTGGAGTAATCTTTCCTTTAAATTCCTTCATGTCAATATAATATTTTTGTCCATCAGTTATAAGGTCTTTTCTATTTTCGTCATTTCTATCTTTTTTCACTAGGTGTTTAAATAAGTTCACCAGTGATTCACCGCTATTAATATTCAAGTAATCTTTAGGAATGTTTTTTTCAATATCAACCTTATATTTCTCTCGATATTGCATCGGTGTAATTCCTAACACTTCCTTAAATACCCTGTAATAGGCTTTGTTATCAGGGAAACCATATTTTAGTGCTATTTCTGTAATCGTCTCATCTGTTGTCCTTAATGAAAATAATGATTTATTAAGTCTGATGCTGCCTAGTTTCTTCTTAAATGATTCCCCAACATTTGACTTAAAATATCTTGATAAATATTGTGGATTTAAAGAAAACTCGTCTGCAATTTCCTGTAAACTTAATTGGGAATCCATACAATGGTGATTCATATATTTTAATATCTCAAGCAGTCTTTGGTCGCGAGCTATCTCTCTCTCTTTAGTCTGTGTAGGAAGTTCATAATGTTCCAATAGTATGACAATTAACTCAAGTAATAATTTCTCAATTTTTAAATGGTACAGATTCTTTCTGTTAAGTATGAGGTCCATCATATTTGCTAATATGTATTTGATATGATCGAGTGTGTATGTGGATTCAGTTACCATTTTTTTAGAGTTTAAATAAAACCTTTTTTCTGAAAGGTTAAAATTATGTTTTTTTACATATTTATGATCAATTTGAAGTGCTAAAACATGTGTTTTCCCTATTGCAGTCTTAGAGTTGACGAAATGGAGTTCGTTCCCATTCACAAGGAACAAATCCCCCTCTTCAAGTTGAAAGCTATCCTGATTACTCTTATCTCTAAGGAACCGTCTAGAACGAAAAGGAGTTCAAGATCTTCGTGCCAATGATATGGAAAACGTTCAACGGTTTGCGTAAAGATTTTAATCGGCAAATCTACTTGGTAGTCTATTTGCTCATACTGGTAACGAGTATCCATTTTTCTTCTCCTTCTCCAAAAATTAAATTTACTTTAGCATAATAAGAATACGTTAACAACAAAGTAAATTTAAATAGGATTTTCACATTTTAGAAATCATCTAAATTTGTCCGTTAGTAAGTTATACTTTCACATGACTAAGGCACTCATTGCTGAGTGCCTAAAAATATTAGAAAAATAATATAGTTATTCTACGAAGAAAAATCAAAATAATTCCTCTTTAGTATTCTTGGCTGCGTCATAAGTTCCTCAAAAGTAAGCACTTTATCTAATTTTTTAGTATTGATTAAAAACAGCTGGTCTTCTATTTCTTTTGTGATTAAATCTGTCTGATAGATCATTTCACAATCGAGACATTTTACAGTTGGTGTCTCATCAATCTGAATTGCACGTGAACCATCCGGCAGCTCCCAAAATACCCTGTCAGTTACATTTCTTACGTTTTCGCTGCTGCACCAGTCACACTTTTTCACTGCTTTCCCTCCTTATTCCGTGGCAGATGTTGGAGTTACCCCTTGCTCATCAGTCGCTTCAGGACCTTTTTTCTGCTGAGATAAAAACTTCTTTTCTTTTAGCTCATCTCGTTTTTCACGTTTATCTTTTAATGATGAATGCGCAGGATCGACTTCATATTGTTCTCTCCGATCCAGTCTGCGAAGTCCTTCGGGAATGAGATTGAATTCACTGTCATTCATGATAGCAGCAATACCAGTATTGGATTTTTTGTTTTCATATTCTGGATATACCTGTTTGAAGTATCCTTCTGCTCTGCCTGGAACATAACTTTCAGGCTCGGGATAAGAGGTGATTACACCTTCAAAATTCCGCAGTACCACTTTTTCTGGACTTTGGGAAATCAGGTAGTTTGGCTGCAAGGAAATTTTGCCGCCTCCGCCAGGTGCATCGACCACAAAGGTTGGAACGGCGTAGCCGGATGTATGCCCCCTTAAGCCTTCAATAATTTCAAGGCCTTTTGTGACCGGGGCACGGAAATGGCCGATGCCTTCAGAGAGGTCACATTGGTATATATAATAAGGGCGGACACGAATTTTAACGAGGTCATGCATAAGCTTTTTCATAATCGGGACACTGTCATTGATTCCTGCAAGTATGACGGATTGGTTTCCAACAGGGACACCTGCGTTGGCAAGCATTTCACAGGCCCGCTTTGAGTCTTCAGTAATTTCAATTGATGTATTGAAGTGTGTATTCAGCCAGATTGGATGGTATTTTTTGAGGATTGAACAAAGATTCTCTGTGATGCGCTGTGGGAAAACAACTGGTGCACGAGTTCCAATCCTGATGATTTCAACATGGTCGATTTCTCTCAGGTTTTTTAATATATATTCAAGAATATTATCGTTGATCAGCAGGCCATCTCCGCCAGATATCAAGACATCACGAACTTCAGGAGTATTCCTGATGTAGTTGATTGCGGCATCAAGCTGTTTCTTTGCAACCCCCATGCCGATTTGTCCCGAAAATCTCCTCCTTGTGCAATAGCGGCAATACATCGAGCATTGATTGGTTACGAGGAAAAGCACCCTGTCAGGATATCTGTGCGTCAAACCAGGTACAGGTGAATCTTCATCTTCATGAAGGGGATCTTCAAGATCATATTTTGTTTTGTGAATTTCCTTGGAGATTGGCACTGACTGCATCCTGATCGGACAGCGCGGGTCGTCTGGATTCATTAATGAAGCGTAGTAAGGTGTTATATTCAGCGGGATTGTTTTCGTCGAGATCCTGACACCCTCTTCTTCTTCGGGTGTAAGATTAATAACCTTCTTTAAATCATCAAGTGTCCTGATTGTATTTGTAAGCTGCCATAGCCAGTCATTCCATTGTTCCTCGGTAACATTCTTCCAAAGTTCTATATCCTTCCAGTGTCTTAAAGGCTTATATAAAGTCTGTTTCATTCCAATTCCCCCTAGCTATTTTTATAGCTATTTATAATGCAAGTTCCGTGCCAAAAGTGACGGATTATTCAGAATTCGGCAATCCCGCTTCCTGCAAGGCTTTAGTAAACTAGTTTGGGAATTTAATCTTAAAAAAGAAAATAACCTGCTGAAAATTCGGCAGATTAGAATGTCATAGATTTAATTTTTTCATTTTATATTGTAGTGTTTGTCTTGGAATGTCGAGGAGGACGGCTGCTTTCTGGACATTTCCGCCAGAAGCATCCAGCGCATCACTGATTATTTGGATTTCCAGCTCTTTTAGATGGTCTCTCAAAACAAATGAAGTACGTGTTTCTTCAGCAGGATCTGGCTGGATGTTTTTCATCATCATCGGCAGATCCTGTCCGGTCAGCATACTGCCTTCACATACATTCATCATGTATTCAATAGTATGCTTCAGTTCCCTGACATTGCCAGGCCATGGGTGTTTGCAGAAAATGGCTTTTACATAATCATCAAGCCCGGAGACATGCTTACTCAGCTGCTTGTTATATTGACTGATAAAGATATCGGACAAATAAAGGATATCTTCTTTCCTTTGCCTTAAGGGGATCAGTTCGAATGTCAAAACATTCAAACGGTAAAACAAATCCGTCCGAAGCTGGTTTGCTTCCATTGCCTGGGCAGGATAAACGTTCATCGCAGAAATCACCCTGACGTTGACAGAAATGACATGAGTGCTTCCGATTCTTCTGACAGCGCCATCCTCAAGGACACGAAGAAGCTTGGCCTGGAGGTCGAAGGGCATCGAATTAAGCTCATCTAGAAAAAGTGTTCCGCCATTAGCCAACTCGAACAATCCAGGCCTGTCCACTGCTCCAGTATAGCTTCCCTTTGATGTGCCAAACAGGATGCTTTCAAGCAGGTTTTCCGGAATTGCCGCACAGTTTTGCGCAATGAAAGGTCCAGCTGCCCGACTGGAGGCGTTATGGATGGATTGGACGAAAAGCTCCTTTCCGGTCCCGCTTTCCCCATACACAAGAATCGGAGAATCAGATTTTGCCAGTTTCTCTGCCTTCTTTTTAATCATCATAAAATGCTTATTGCTTGTAATCAGGTCGCTGAACGTATAGCCGGCTTGCTGTTTAACAGCTTTCCCGCCACGATGCTTATGACTCTTTTGAATTTCGACCAGACGTTCAGAAAGCTGCTTGATTTGAGAATAATCCTTTGCAATTTCAACTGCGCCAATCAATTCTCCCTGCACAAAGATGGGCAGAGTCGAGTTGACAGTGTCAATTTTTCGCCCATGTAAATTGACGAAGGACTGGGTTTCATTATAGATCGGTTTCTTCGTTTCAATTACTTTCAATAGAGTGCTGGACTGATTGTTCAGTGAAGGGAATACAGCAAGGAGCGGCTTTCCAATCACCTCATTGATTTCCAGTCCATCGTGCCTGGCAGCTACTTCATTATAGAAAATGGTCATACCGTCTGTATTCACAACATGGATTGCTTCGTCGATGCACTTCAATATTGCGCTCAAGATTTCTTCGGTCACATTGGATATTGAATTCATCTCATCACACTCCCATATTCAGTATATGACAGAGTGCCGAAAAACTGTCTTTTCACTGCCCAAAATTTGGCGGTTTTGCCAAATCTTTTATCCAAACGTTCATGTTTTCAATTTTATCATAGATAAACACATTGTTCACCAGTCTGCCACGGTATGCATAACCCAGTTGATGGAGGGCTGCGTTCATCCCGAACGATAATGCCCTGGCGATGGAGTAAGAACAATATATGCCATTTTCGATCAGTTCCTCCTCAAGGCGGGCTAGCAGCACCTTCATCAATCCGTGCTTCCTGTGCTCTTTTAATGTCGCACAATCAGTCATCTCTGCATTTTTATAAAAAGAGTCCACTTCTGCTGATGCAGCGCTTACGATCTGACCATCATGGACAAATCCGTAATAAATGGTTCCTTCTTTCATTGTTTTGACGATATACTCTGGATCATTCAACGGTGTGGGATAAATTTGGAAAACTACTTTGTATAAATGAGACAATCCTTTTGAATCCGTTTCGTCCATCTTTTTCAAAATGTAATCCTTTGGAGGTGTGAGTTTCTGTGCTGGTTCTGCCAGATGGTAAACACTTTTAATGATTCCATCCTCTTGAAGCCAATGCGGCGAAGTCCTTCTTTCGTCGCTGAAAAACTTCGAAAAGAACACACAGTCAGAGCCCAGGAAGAACCCATCAATACTTGCTTCAAAACTGAAACCTCGTTCGATCAGCTGTGTAAAATGTTCTCTTCTTCCTTTGATAATCAATTTGTCAGCCTTTTCACTCTCAATAAACCCTTCAGCTCGATCCAATACTTTTGATAAACTCCCTAAATAATCTTCTACTCTGACTCGTTTATTCTGTTTATCAAGATAAACGGTCATGTTATACTCCTTTTCCGATAAAGCTAATGTTTTTCCTAAGTGCATATTCAAACCCCCTATTACCGATCTTCAACATTTCAATCGTATGAAAAGCCCGGCTTAAAGCCAGGCTGACGATTCAATCCAGTTTGATTGAAACAAGCTTCAGTTCGGTCATCTCTTCTAAAGCGTATTTAATCCCTTCTCTTCCGGTTCCACTCATTTTGACACCGCCGTAAGGCATATGATCTACCCTGAATGTCGGTATTTCATTGATCATCACACCGCCGACATGAAGTTTTTTTGCCGCTTGCATCGCTTTTTGAAGATCATTCGTATAGACTCCTGCCTGCAGCCCGTACTTTGAGTCATTAGCCTTAGCAATCGCATCAGCGAATTCAAGGAATGTATTAATGTGGACAACCGGGGCGAACACTTCCTCACAGGAAATTTTATCAGTGAGCTTTGCATTGAGCAGCACAGTTGGCTTCAAGATTTGTCTTTCACTATCTCCGCCATATACGAGCTCCGCTCCACTTTCCACTGCATCCTGAATCCAGGCTTTTGCCCTGGTCACATCATTTCCGCTGATCATTGCAGCTAAATCTGTTTGCACATCCAGTGGATCTCCCACCTTCAGTTTGCCAGCTTCTTCAATAAACAAAGAAACAAATTCAGCAGCGATCGCTTCGTGTACGAAAATCCTCTGGATAGAGATGCAAACCTGCCCCTGATTAGAAAAGGCTCCAGTAACAATTCTTGGCATTACCTTTTTAAGATCGGTTCCATCATCGACAATCAATGCTGAATTGGAACCCAGTTCCAGAGTTACTCGTTTCAACCCGGCATTTTCTCGGATATGCTTCCCAACTTCAGGACTTCCCGTAAAAGTGACCATCTTCACCCGGTCATCGGCAATCAGCACATCACCAACACTTTTTCCGCTGCCTGTCACAACATTGAGAGCACCCGCAGGAAGCCCTGCTTCATGGAAATAGGAAGCAATTTTATAGGCTGATAATGGGGTCTGGCTGGCTGGCTTAAGGACTACCGTATTTCCGGCAGCGATTGCCGGGCCGACTTTATGGGCAACAAGATTCATCGGGAAGTTGAAAGGAGTGATCGCAGCAATAACTCCAAGCGGCTCCCTCACCGTATAGGCGACTCTTCCCTCGCCTCCAGGAGCCGCGTCCATCGGGATTGTTTCGCCGTGAAGCCTCCTTGCTTCTTCTGATGCAAACTTATAGGTCATGATGGTACGGTCGACTTCACCAAATGCAGCCTTCAATGGTTTGGAGGATTCCTCCGCAATCAGGCGGGCGCACTCCTCCCTGTCCTCCTGGATTAATTCAGCCACTCTCCGGAGAATGTCGGAACGCTTATAGGCATCCATCTCTGCCATCGTCCCTGCTGACCCGGCAGCTGAATCTATCGCTTTTATCACGTCTTCTTTGCTTGCCTCTGCTACATCGGCAATTTTTTCTCCATTAAAAGGATTAAAAAGCGGACGGTATTTATCACATTCAACGCTTTCACCATTAATCCATAAATTCTGTCTCATTGTTTCCCCCTCCTACCGCTTGCAGCATTCAGTGATTGCTGATTCAAGCACATCGAACCCTTCCTCCATTTGATCCTCTGTTATGACCAGAGGTGCTAAAAGCCTGATTACATTACCATAAAGACCAGCGCTCATTAAAATTAATCCTCGCTGATGTGCTTTTGCAAGTATTTCTCGAACGATTTGGCCGTTTGGCCGATCATTCTCATCGAAAAATTCGATCGCACACATAGCACCTAAAGAACGGATATCGCCTATTTCCGAAAAACTGTCTGTCAGCTTGCCGAACCTTTCCTGGAACTTTTCCCCGAACAGGTTTGCTCTATCAAGAAGATTTAGCTCTTCTATCATTTTAACGACTTCTATTGCCGCTACACAACCAAGAGGACTTCCGCCAAAGGTTCCGCCAATTTCCCCGATACCTGCTGAGTCCATAATTTCAGCACTTCCCGTGACCGCACTGATCGGCAGCCCAGCAGCAATCGATTTTGACATCGTCATCAAATCGGGGACCACATCGTAGTGCTCCATCGCAAACATCTTCCCTGTCCTGCCGAAACCGGTTTGGATTTCGTCTGCAATAAAGAGAATCCCATACTGTTCACAAATCCTTTTCACTCCTTGGACAAAGGTTTTGGATGGAATATTAAATCCGCCTTCACCCTGAATCGGTTCCATTATGACAGCCGCAATTTCGGTGCCAGGAACCTCGCTAAGGAAAAATGTCTCAAATTTTTTTAACATGTAGGCATCCAGTTCTTCAGGTGCCATGCCTTTTTCTTGAGAATACACCGGGAATGGCCATTTATAGGTTTCCGGAGCGAACGGGCCGAACTGGTATTTATATGGTTTGACCTTGCTCGTCAGCGACATTGCCATATAGGTCCTTCCGTGAAAACCTCGTTCAAAAGAAATGATTCCTTTCCGGCCTGAATATTTCCTTGCTATCTTTATCGCATTTTCTACTGCTTCTGCTCCGCTGCTCAGGAAGAATGTTTTTTTATCATGAGTCCCTGGAGTAATGTTGTTTAGAATTTCCGCAAGTTCTATATATGGTTCATACATCATCACATGGAAGCACGGGTGAAGATAGCGGTCGATCTGCTCATGAAGTGCTTTCACTACATTACTTGGACAGTGGCCAACATTCAGTGTGCCGATGGCGCCCGCAAAATCGATGAATGTATTTCCATCAACATCCGTCAATAAGGCACCTTCTCCTCTTTCCGCAAACGACTTGATTGTGTTGAACGGTCCCACAGGGATATTTTTTTCTTTCCGCTCTAACAATGCCTTTGCCTTTGGGCCTGGTATAGCTGTTTTAATCTTTATATCTCCCATTTGTTTGGTTCCCCCTTTTCTCTAATCGCTGACCTCACACCACTTAAGCAGAGCAAGTGCAATGATTTCCGCCGCTTCAAAAACATCTTCAAGCTTGATATATTCATTCGCCTGATGTGCGGTTTCCGTCACCCCGGGTCCAAAAACAACTACAGGCACTCCACCTACCTTGGAGAGGATACCGCCGTCAGTTGCCCATGGGGATGCCTCGATTAATGGAGATTTTTCCTTAACGTTCATAAAGCTTTCTGAAAGGACATGAATCAGCTCATGTTCAGGATCCAGGTCGCCTGGCAACCAGCTTGCACCGAACCATTCAAGTTTAGGTTTATTTTCTCTCAGCCATGGGTCTTCGTTACAGACTTCGACAATGGCTTCAAACATTTCCCTCTTTGCCTCATCCTGTGTTTCATTGGGAGCCACTCCCATCCTCCCCTCAATTACAGCTAAATCCGGTACAGATGATGGCCAGTCTCCAGCATGGATTTTTCCGATATTGATAGGAATCGGGATTGGGATGCTTTCAAAAAACGGGTCAGTAATCCTTTCATTTCTCCGAGACTCCAAAATTCTCAGTCTATCAATAACCAGCATCGCTTTCTCAATCGCATTGACACCTTCATACCTCGTTCCGCCATGCGCCCCTTTTCCTTTCACTGAAATCCTGAACCACATGGATCCTTGCTGTTTTGGAAACAGCTTCATATTAGTCGGCTCAGGGATGATGGCTGCATCCGCTTTATAACCTCTCAGGACAGCAGCAAGTGTTCCCGCACCACCGCTTTCTTCTTCGATCACACTTTGAAAAATGACATCGCCCTTTAGCTTGATTCCTGAATTTTTTAATGCCTCCATCGCCATAAGCAGCGAAGTTGTGCCGCCCTTCATATCTGTCGAGCCTCTGCCAAATAACTTGCCGCATTCGATATGTCCGCTGAACGGGTCCCGTTCCCAATCTTTTGTGTCGCCTGCGGGAACAACATCAATATGTCCATTCAGGATCATCGACTTGCCTCCACCTGTTCCTCTCATGATTCCTACAGCGTTTGGGTTCCCAGTGAAGTCTTTTCGATCTGAACAAAAAGCGGGGTGAGCAGCCAGTCCGTTCTCCCCGATTTCCCAAATATCCATTTCAAGCCCCAGCTCGCGGCATTTTTCAATAATGACTGCCTGGGCTCCGCTTTCATCCCCTCTAGTACTCGGTTCCTGAACTAATTTTTGCAAAAGCCGGGTCCCTCTTATTCTGCTTTCTTTAATGTAATTCCTCACCTTTTGCTCAGGAGTTTGCACGATATCAGCCCCTTTTAATATTCGATAATCCGGATGTTTTCGTCGATTGTAAAATCGCATGCGGTCTTTCCGGTAACTTCAGGTATTGTATGTGGCGCAAAAAGTTCAGACAAAATCAATGAACCGTCAATTATTTTAAAAACGGCGAGATCGGTGATGACCATGTCAACACATTCAGAAGCGGTTAATGGCAAGGTACACGATTGAACGATTTTAGAAACTCCGTTTTTATCCGTATGGTTCATCAATACGGCAACTTTTCGGGCTTTTTGTGCCAGCTCCATTGCTCCTCCCATGCCCGGAACCTTCTTGCCGGGGACAATCCAGTTCGCAAGGTCCCCTTTTTGGCTAACCTGTAAGGATCCTAGAATAGTAAGATCCACTCTGCCTCTGCGAATCATACCGAAGGCTATAGCACTATCACAATAAGAGGAACCCGCCATGACAGTGACTGGGAATCCGCCGGCATTGCACAGGTTTTCATCCTCCTGACCTTTTTCCGGCGACTTTCCCATTCCGACAATTCCGTTTTCAGCATGGAACATGACTCTCGTTTTTTCGGGAAGGTGGTTTGGTACCAGGGAGGGAATTCCTATGCCCAGGTTAACAACCATGCCCGGAGAAATTTCTTCGGCGGCTCGTCTGGCCATTCTGTTTCTGACATCTATTCCCATGCCCATTTCCAATTCACCCCTCCAGACGGAATTACCATATCCACAAATACACCAGGCGTGACGATTTCTTCAGGATCAAGGCTGCCAAGGGGCACAATTTCCTCTGCCTCCGCGATGGTGAATTTTCCGGCCATCGCCACGAGCGGGTTCGTATTCCTGGCACTTTTATCAAAGACAAGATTTCCATATGGATCTGCCTTTTTTGCATAAACGATTGAAACTTCGGCCGTTAACGCAGTTTCAATCAAATAATCTTTGCCGTTCAAAGTCATTCTTTGTTTGCCTTTTGCAACAAACTCATGATCCACTCCTACATCTGTCAAAATTGCTCCAAGTCCAATTCCTCCAGCACGAATCCGTTCTGTCAGGGTTCCCTGCGGCGAGAATTCAACCTCCAGTTCTCCCTGGGTCATCAGGGTGCCTGCTACTGGGTTGGACCCAATATGGGAGGCGATCACTTTCTTTGCCTTACCGCGGCTGACAATTTTGCCAATGCCGACCTCGGGAAAACCAGTATCATTTCCAATCAGCACAAGATTTTTTATTTCTTTTTCAAGAATGCCGTCAATCAGGTCAGGAGGTGACCCTACCCCGCCAAATCCGCCAAACATCAAAGTCATTCCGTCATAAAAATGCTCCATTGCCTGCTCAAGCGTCGCAATTTTTCCAAATGGATTATCCATCTACTTTTCAACTCCATCTTCAAAAGGAAATCCCAGTATTCTATACACTTCGATGAATGTTGCCTTCAGCAAGGCTATTAATTCATCAATCTCCCGCCTGGTGATCGTCAGCGGTGGCGAAATAATTATTGCATCCCCTGAAAGACCATCCATGCCAGCGCCTGCAGGGTACAGCAATATCCCATGATCCCTGCCCGCCTTAACCACTAGTTCAGTTAATTTCATGCTTCGTTCAAACGGGAGTTTCGCACCTGGCAACCTGACAAATTCAAGACCGAGAAGCAGGCCTTTGCCCCGCACATCTCCTATAAAATCAAACTGATTTTTCAACTTATCAAGTTTATTTTTCAGGTACACAGACTTTGATCCGACTTCATTTAAAACTTGATTGTTCTCAAGGTATTCCATTACCGCCAGTGCGGCTGCGCAGGATTGTGGATTCGCGCTAAGAGTATGGCCGCTCATGATTGATTTAGAGCCATTCAAAATAGGCTCCATCACATGGTCACTGACAACCGTTGCCGCAATCGGGGCATAACCTGCTCCCATTCCCTTACCAAGCGCGACAATATCGGGAATGATGTTCCAGTGTTCTGATGCCAGCATCGTCCCTGTGCGGCCAAAACCCGTCATGACCTCATCTGCAATGAATAATATATTGTTTTCGTCACAAATCTTTTTAATTGTTTCGTAGTAGCCTTTGGGGGGGGAGATCGCCCCTCCAGCCGCACCAATAACCGGTTCTGCAATAAATCCGGCGATATGGTCAGAACCAATCCGCTTTATTGCTCCCTCAAGCTCCATCGCACATAAAAAACCACACTCAGGTGCTGTGCTTTGATATGGACAGCGATAACAATATGGAGGCGAAATCGATGGGAATTCTTCAAGCAATGGAACAAACCTTGCTCTTCTTCCCGGATGCCCTGACATAGATAGTGCACCTAGAGTGATTCCATGGTAGCTGATCCATCTTGATAAAATTTTTGTTTTGGACTTTATCCCTTTCTCTTGCCAGTACTGAATCGCAATTTTCAGCGCGGTTTCAGTAGCCTCTGAGCCACTATTTACAAAGAAACTCCAATTCAAATCCCCCGGCAGCGCATCAGCGAGTTTTTCCGCCAGCTTTTCTGCTGCCTCACTGGTGAATTGGGAGCGATAGACAAATGACACCCGTTTGGACTGTTCATGCATTGCCAGGATAATTTCAGGAACTCCGTGTCCGATATTTGCTGTTACAGCCCCGGATGCAGCATCAAGATATTTCTTGCCATCTTTGTCAAAAAGAAAGACACCTTTTCCATAGTCAATCTCTGGATAGCTTTCATCCAGGGCAGGCTTAATCAAGTAGGACGGCTTCATACATTCACTCCATTCACCGCAATTAAAATTAAATGGACATTCTATAAATTGTATGAAATGAAAAGGGGAATCTTTCTTGAAGATGTAAAAAATAAGTGGTACTGGCCTGGGATTTTTGATAGGGACGGAATTGATCCATTTTCGTAATTGAGGATTGCCTACAATTCGTACAAATTCTGCTCTTCCATCGGCTGTTTTGTCTGAACCTGGGGTGACTTCAGACAACTTCTGCTCTTCCGTCCGCTGTTTTGTCTGAACCTGGGGTGAGTTCAGACAATTTCTCCTCTTCCATCGGCTGTTTTGTCTAAACCTGGGGTGACTTCAGACAACTTCTGCTCTTCCATCGGCTCTTTTGTCTGAACCTGGGGTGGCTTCAGACAACTTCTGCTATTCCGTCGGCTATTTTGTCTGAACCTGGGGTGACTTCAGACAACTTCTGCTATTTTGTCGGCTGTTTTGTCTGAACCTGGGGTGACTTCGGACAATTTCTGCTCTTCCGTCGGCTGTTTTGTCTGAACCTGGGGTGACTTCGGACAACTTCTGCTCTTCCATCCGCTGTTTTGTCTGAACCTGGGGTGACTTCGGACAACTTTTGCTATTCCGTCGGCTGTTTTGTCTGAACCTGGGGTGACTTTAGACAACTTCTGCTATTCCGTCGGCTGTTTTGTTTGAACCTGCAACTTACTTCAGACTAAATCTGTTCTTCCACCAGCTGTTTTATCCGACAAATTCTTGGCAAAAAAAAGACACCCAAAAAGGTGCCATTAAGGTTTATAACCCTATTCTTTTTGTTCGATAAAGATCTCGGTTTGTCCACCCGCTGCCTTTATTGTGGCAACTGCCCCAATAGGCAGTGTGGCAAGAGGCTGGACATGCCCGAAGTTGACGTTTGCAATGATTGGGATATTCCGCAGCTCTTCCTTACTTGAAATAATCTTCCTTAGAGCTTCTTCCGTAATATTGGAGTTCTTTTGGAATCGGCCAATCAACAGAGCTTTTATCGAATCAGCATCCGGAAGATGAAGCAGCGATTGCAGGTCCCTGTCGAAGCTTCTGGAGTGGCTTTCTTCGTCATCCTCGATGAACAGGATGCTATCCTTGATGGAAGGCATGAATTCTGAACCCTGAAGAAGGTTTATGGTACAGAGATTGCCGCCGATCAGTCTGCCCTCGGCTTCGCCTTCCTGAAGAATCAGGTAGCCGCTTTGTTCATGAAATGTCCGATTTTCCTGGTCGAGATACCAGGCATCATCCGACCATGTATTTGATGGAACGATCTCATAAGGCGCATCATTGGTGACTGCCTGCAAGAACGATTCCAGAGTGTATTCAAGTCCATGCTTGACGCCGAAGCTCGAAAAAAAGGGACTAGAATATGTAACGAGACCTGTTTTTTGATAGATAGCCAACTGCAGCGCTGTAATGTCACTGTACCCGCAAAAAACCTTCGGGTTAGCAGCAATCAAGTCAAAGTCTATATATTTTAGCAGCTGATTAGAATTATAGCCGCCAATTGCTGGAAGGATCCCTTTTACATTTGGATCTGCAAACGCATCATGCAGGTCCTCGATTCTTTCTGCAATGGAAGAGCTGAAAAATTCGTCATGCGCATCAGCGTTCTTTCCGAAAGTCACATTGAAGCCCAGTTTAGTCAACCTTTTAACAGCCAAATCAACCTGGGCTTCCTTTAAAATGATCATGCTGGTCGCAGGAGCGATTACTCTTATTTCATCCCCTGGCGCTAGTTTAGGTGCAAACATACTCTCCCCGCCTCTTCTGTATTTAGGTTTATTTTATCAAAGAAGGGGAAGTGTGTATGCATATTTAAACAAGTGCAGGCTCTGTTTCCCGGCCAACCCTGGACTTTTCGATAATGTCGGTGGCAATCCATACACCACATGCGCTTGCCTGAGCCAGTCCTCTTGTGATTCCGGCTCCGTCCCCTCCAACATACAAACCGCTTATTTCCGTTTCAAACCTGTCATTCAACTTCGGTCTTGCGGAATAGAATTTCGCCTCCACTCCATAAAACAAAGTATGGTCTGAAGCCAGACCAGGAGTAACCTGATTGAGCGCTTCCGTCATTTCAATCAAACTCTTTAGCGTGTTATATGGAAGGACTAGTCCAAGATCCCCGGGAACCGCTTCCTTCATTGTCGGTTCCAGGAATCCTTCTTTGATCCTTTTTTCAGTGGATCTTCTCCCTTTTAAAATATCGCCATACTTCTGTACAATCAGGCCGCCATTTGACAGACTGTTTGCCAGCCTGGAGATTTCATGGGCATATTCATTGGGCTTATCGAATGGTTCAGAAAAAGTATGTGATACAAGCAAGGCAAAATTGGTATTGCTGCTTCCCAGGTTAGGATCTTTGTAAGCATGGCCATTAGCAAGCATGATTCCAGAATGGTTCTCGACCACAACATGTCCGGATGGATTGCTGCAAAATGTCCTGACACTTGTCCCAACGGATGTATTGAAGATAAATTTCCCTTCATATAAATGCTCATTTATTTCCTCCATGACGACATTGGACGTTTCAACACGGACGCCAATATCGACCTGGTTATTCATCATCTTAAGTCTTCTTTTTTTCAATAGCTGTGTCAGCCATTTGGAGCCATCCCGACCAGGGGCAACGACAACTTTCTCAGCAAAAATTTTCTCACCGTTCCTTAACTCAACACCCATGACTTTATGGCCATCAGGTGTTTTTTCGGTAATCAAATCCTCGATTTCCGTCTTGAACGCCATATCGACCTTATCTTTTAAGTACTCAAAAATATTTTTTAAAATTTCAAGGTTCTGTTCCGTACCAAGATGGCGGACCTGTGCTCTCAGCAGCTTTAAGCCGGCGGCATAGCCCCTTCTCTCAATTTCCCTTACCTTATCTGTCATAGGATCGGTTATACTCTCAGTTGCGCCATGCCTGAGATTGATTTCATCTACGTATTTAATTAGTTCGACAACTTTGGAATCAGGAAGGTAATCTGTCATCCATCCGCCGAATTCACTTGTAATATTGAACTTTCCATCAGAATAAGCCCCGGCACCGCCAAACCCATTCGTAATCGAACATGCCGGAAGGCAACCGGCAAAATCCTTCTTCCCTGCTGCTGGCGGGCATTTCTCGATCTTCTTTTGCAAAATTGGGCAGTTCCTCCGATAAATATCGTGTCCTTTATCCACAAGCAATACAGTCGCACCAGGCATTTTCAATGATAATTCATAACAAGTAAATATACCTGCCGGACCTGCTCCAACGACAATAACATCATAGTTTGTATTCATTCAGCATCCCCCGCCAATCAGTTTTTTGCTTAACACTTGGTAAATATAACAAATGACAGCAGGGGAGTCAATAAAAATCACGAACTATATCATATATTGTTTAAAATAAAGTTCGTGTTTTACGCAATTAAAAAAAGAGACTGCCTGGCAGACAGCCTCCTATTTTATCTCAGCACATTGTTTACCAGTTATAGCTGCAGCATGCACCAATGATGATTAACAAGATGAACAGTACGACGATCAATGCAAAACCGCCGTAACCGTAACCAGCTCCTCCTACTCCAGCACCGGCGACTCCTGCATAAGGATAACCTCCGCCACAGAAAGTGCCATAAGCTGGTGCTGTTCCCATCGGTGATGTTACAGGCATTGGGGCATTATCATATCCGTACATTAAAAACCACTCCTCGTTTGTTTTTGAATTGCTTTCCCTTTACGGTATGATATGGGTACTTGACCCGTTTGTGCATTAGCCTATTTTTTAAAATTATCGATTCAATGAAAGAAATAAATTACAGCCAGCTCGCTGAAAAATTTCTTTTCCCTGTTCCTGTACTAGCAGTTACAATTAGGTTAAAGCTTTACTTTCCGGAGGGATACCAACACGAATGAAATCAAGCGCTAAAAAAATTCTCATTACAGTTTTTCTTACCGCCACAGTTATTTCCCTTTTAGCCATACAGTCAGAACATTACCTTTCCGAAGATTTATCAGTATATGAAAAGATTGAAGCAGGTTCATCATTTAATTATTTGATCATCGGTGACAGCATTGGCCGGGGTGCTGGAGCAGAAAATAAAAATTTACGCTGGTACAGCCAGCTTGAAGTGCTTTTAAAAGATTTCAGCGGGGCCCGGGCACGCAGGAATATGCTCGTTCAAAGCGGAGCAACCGCCTTCGAAGGAATTTACAAACTCCAAAAGGCTCCAAAATTCCGGGATATTGATCTCATCTTCATCGTTTTTGGTGAGAATGATCGCAAATACATGGATTCCGAACAGTTTACTTTTTTTTATGAAAAATTGATTCGAAATGCCAAAGAGCGTTACCCTGAATCTGAAATCATCACCATCATTGAAAGTCCCTTAAAACAGGAACAATTTGCTGATGCGATTAAAAGAGTATCCGTCCATTACGGAGCAAAGCCGCTGGACATGCGCATTCCTTTTGAGCAATCAGGGATGCTCACAGAGCAGCTTACGACGGATACTGTACACCCTAACGGTAAGGGATACCAGCTGTATGCTGCTTCAATGTTTGAACTGATCAAGAATAATATCGAAATAGATGCCGAGATTGCAAGTCTCCCAAAGCCATTGACCAGGGAGCAAACCTTATACTTTTATGAAAAAAAGAACTTATCTGGAAGCAAAGGATTCGTCATCGAAAATGGAATAAATATAAGCAAAAGAACTGGTGATTATCTAGAGTACGAATTCAAAGGCTCCATTCTTGGGGTAAAAGCTATTCGCAGTCAGGATGGCGGAATGCTGAGGGTGTATATTGACGGGGAATATATCAGGACAATCTCTACCTGGTGGCCTTTCACACGCGAAAGGTATCTATATATTGCAAGCGGCCTGGATAAAGGACGACACACTGTTCGGTTTGAAACAGTCGAAAAAACGTCTCCACACAATAGCAGTGAAAAGCAAATCACCCAGATTTCTTCGATTATCGTCGCAAAGGATAAGAAAAAATAATCATAGAAAAACCCTGTAAAAAAGTGTATGATACTTCCATATGTTTTGAATAAGGAGTTTACCATGAAAAGTGTATTGAAGAACTTCATTAATGGGATCCTGACAATAGTACCGATCATCCTCGTTATCTATGTCATTTATAAAGTATTCATGTTTTTAGACAGCCTTCTTGGAAATGTACTGAAACCATATTTACAAGAACGGTACATTCCTGGCATCGGCCTTCTGACCACCCTTATCCTGATTACCATTCTGGGATGGCTGTCCACCCGGTTCATCACAGGAAGTATCATTAAGCTGATTGACAAGCTGCTGGAAAAAACTCCTTTTGTCAAAACGATTTATTCGGTTATAAAGGATACGGTCCATTCCTTCCTTGGTGATAAAAAGTCATTTTCCAAGGTTGCTTTGGTTACCATACCCGGTACCGACATGAAGAGTCTCGGCTTCATCACAACCGATAACCTGAAGGCATTCCATGAGCCACTATCAGAATATGTTGCTGTCTATGTGCCTCAAACGTTTCAGGTGGCAGGTTTCACTTTCCTGATTCCCAAAACTGACGTAGAAATCATTGATGTAAAACCTGAAGATGCAATGAAATTTATCCTCTCAGGCGGAATGACATCCATTAATGGCCAAAAATCCGTGAATGAAAACAGCCGCTGAATCAGCGGCTGTTTTTCATTGACGAACGATCCCTTTCCATTATACTCAGGCTATTCCTGAGTTTGGGTACTTACCCTATTCAAAAGTCACTTCCAGGATTGGTGTCGTGCCCTTTTCAACATTTCCTTCTGTTAAAACCTTCAATGAAGCAGCCTGATCAGTGTTGGTGATTATAATCGGTGTTACTGTACTCTTTGCTTTTTCGCTGATAACGGAAAGGTCAAAGGTTACCAGTTTATCGCCTTCCTTGACTTTGTCGCCTTGAGCCACATGTGTTTCGAATCCTTCTCCCTTGAGAGAAACAGTCTCCAATCCAATATGGATCAATAGCTCTGCTCCGTTTTTCGCTCTTATTCCGACCGCGTGCTTTGTCGGGAAAACCTGAATAATTTCACCATCAATTGGCGACACGACAACTCCCTCTGACGGTTCAATCGCTACACCGTCCCCCATCATTTTTTCAGAAAAGACAGGGTCAGGAACTGCACTTAAATTGACTGCATTTCCCGTAATTGGCGCTTTCAGCTGGATTGTTTTTACCGGCTCTTCTTTTTTTCCAAATAACTTTTTAAACAAACGAATCATTCCTTCCATTCTTAGAGCTATTATTAGTCATTTGATTAATCCTTTGGATTAATCCTGAAACAGCTTGAGGTACTCTCCATACCCTTCCTCATCCATTTTTTCTTTTGGAACAAACCTCAATGCAGCGGAATTAATGCAATATCGCAGTCCATTCTCTCCGGGACCATCATCAAACACATGGCCCAGATGGGAATCTGCTGTTTTACTGCGCACTTCAGTCCTGACCATGAAATGGCTACGGTCTTGTTTTTCGGTTATTTCTTCCTCCATAATCGGCTTTGTAAAACTTGGCCAGCCGCATCCCGCATCATATTTATCCCGGGAACTAAATAAAGCCTTGCCAGAGACGATATCCACATATATCCCTTCTCGCAGATCATTCCAATACTCATTCCTGAATGGCGGTTCTGTTCCATTATTTTGTGTAACTTCATATTGCATGGGAGTTAATCTTTTCTTTAACTCCTCTGGATTATTTTTCGTCATTTCTTTTCCCCCCAATGGTTCTTTATGAAAGCTGAACGTCCTGAACCCCTATGATAAGCATTATAATGTCCAGGATTTTTCTTATAATAATCCTGATGGTATGTCTCTGCAGGATAAAATGTTTTGGCCGGTAAAATCTGCGTAGCGATAGGTTTCGTGAAAACTCCGCTTTCGGCAAGCGTCCGTTTCGACTCTTCCGCTAACTGTCTTTGTTCTTCGTTATGATAAAAAATTGCTGTCTGATATGACTGTCCCCTGTCGTAAAACTGGCCTCCTGGATCGGTCGGATCTATTTGCTGCCAGTATAACTCCAGAAGCTTCTCATAAGGAAAGATTTCTGGATTGTATGTGATTTGCACGGCTTCATAATGACCGGTTGTCTCGCTGCAAACCTGCTCATATGTAGGATTCTCCGTCGTGCCTCCAGTATAGCCGGATACAACGCTGACAATTCCCGGCTGCTCATCAAACGGCTTGACCATGCACCAGAAACAACCTCCGGCAAATGTCGCAAGCTCATTATTCCCTTTTTCCATCGTGACACCTCTTCTTTCAAGCTTTGGATAAATCAATGAAACACTCTACTCAAATACTTATTCCCTATTCTATAACTTTTAAAGCAAAAAACACATTCAGAACCCTTCAAAGAAAAAAAGCATAAGCGACCCGAGCTGCTCAAAGCAAACGCTTATCGCAAGATACTCCAGGAAGCACTCTCAGGGATGAAAACTGGCTAGGCGCTGGAGCTAGATTAAGAATACCACAAGTAGTTCTATGGAATGATAAAAGCCCCTTCACAAGGGAAGGGACTTTTGATTATTTTCGTTTATGCTTTGAATTGTGGCGGACTTCCTTACTGATGTTTTTCCAGTGCCTCTTTTCATCAGCTTGCGCCTTTTTATCCAGCTTCCTGTCAATATAGACCAATTCTTTTTGCAGCTTTTTATAGCTAGCAAGCCTGTTTTCATCCAGCACCCCTTCATAGATGGCTGACCAAACTGCACAGCCTGGTTCGTTATTATGACTGCAATCGCGAAATTTGCAGGCTTCTGCATATTGCTCAATATCAGCGAAGCTTTCGGCAATTCCACCCTCACTTGTCCAGAGCTGGATTTCCCTCATACCAGGAGTGTCAATCAGTATCGCTCCTCCAGGCAGCAGAACCATTTCCCGATGAGTCGTAGTATGCTGGCCCTTATCATCACTCTCCCTGATTTCCCGGACCAGCTGCTTTTCAAATCCTGTGAAGTAATTGACAAGACTTGACTTGCCCACTCCCGAAGAACCTATCAAGGCCACTGTTTGACCAGGAGCAAGATATGGCTGCAGTTCCTGAAAGCCCGTACCCTCGAGAACGCTTACTGCAATAACAGGTACCCCGATCGCCACTGCTGAAACCTGATCCATTTTGGCTTTTAGGTCTGTCGCTAAATCTGCTTTGCTCAAAATAATGACAGGGTTTGAACCACTTTCCCAGGCGAGCAGCAGATATCGTTCAATCCTTCTCAGATTCAGATCATCATTCAGCGAATTTACGATGAACACTGTATCAACATTCGCTGCTACAATTTGCTCTTCGGTAATTTGCCCGGCAGCCTTTCTAGAAAACTTGCTTTTACGCGGCAGAATGCCCTTAATTAACCCTCGCATTTCACCTGGAGAAGTTTGTACAGCAACCCAGTCACCGACCGCCGGAAGGTCTTCCCGGCTGATTGCATTAAATGTCAATTTGCCAGCTAGAGTACAGAGGTATTCTCCATCTTCCAGCCACACCCGGTAACTATGCTTATGCTCTAACGCTACCCTGCCGAGCTTGATTCTGTCAGGATAATTTTCATTAAAATGACTGTTCAATTCAGCCGTCATACCAATATTTTCAAAATTCTTCAATTCTTTTTTCCTCCATTTTGCTTTCCGTAATATAAAAAACCACAGGCATGCACAGCCCGTGGTTTCATAAGCATGGAGAAAAAAGACTTATTAGTCAGTTGATCCGCTTAGGTTAGGGGGCCGTGCAATAAGTAACATCCAACATCAATACATTTAACATCCTGCTCATTACACTCCACCTGCCTCTCGTTTAATTATTTATAGTATATGGAAAAACATTCCTCATGTAAAGACTTATTCTAAATTTTTCTTTAACAACTGACACTGATTCGCACCTATTGCGCCCAATTTGCATATTTTACATTTGAGCATTCAATAAATTTAGGAGTGAGGGGTATGTCCATCAGGAACCAGAATGATTACCTTCATAAAGCGGCCATGTATGATCTTTTGGCTAATTACTATAAATACCTTGATCCAAATTTGCACGTCATGTATTACCACAAGCACCTGCGAAATCTAAATAAAGCTGTCCAGTTAATGCGCTCCCCTGCTATTCAGGCTAGTCCATCCAACACATTACCATCCATGGTGCGCTTTTTGCATGCTTCCCCGCCGGTAAAGGATGTTGATATTTATGTAAATGGCAGCCGAGTTGTCCGCGACTTCAGCTATAAAAACAACAGCAGCCATATGCAGCTTCCGCCAGGGAAATATCAGATCGACATATATCCTGCAGGTGAAAGTGTTTCTACTGTGATCAGCAAAAAGATTATGGTCGAACCAGGGAGGATTTACACAGCTGCCATTGCCGGGCCGGCTAAGAACCTAAGGCTGCTTACATTTGAAGACAACCCGCAAACCCCGGTAGGAGAAACAAAAGCTAGATTTATACACCTTTCTCCCGACGCGCCTTCTGTAGATATAACAGGGGAAAATGGGGATGTCATATTCTCGAACGTATCCTATAAACAGGCAACAACTTATCTGGCCTTGAATCCAATGACCGTTACGTTGGAAGCTAAAGTCGCAGGCACTAAGAACACGGTCGTTACCATCCCGGATGTTAAATTGGAACCAAACAATGCCTACACGATTGTCGCATTAGGTAATGCTAAAGGAGAACCCCCAATTGAAGTAATTGTATTGCAAGGGTGAAAAGGCCGGGCGACCGGCCTGACTTTTTGCTGCTAACTGACCATTTTCCAATCCTTATTCAAACCGACCATTCTCGTTTTTTAAGGATTAGTATTCCACTGTCTTTCACCATGGCATTCAAGTACTAAGCAAAAAGAAGGCACCCGTAAGAGTACCTTCTTAATCCGCTGGAACAAGCAGAGTAAATTTGATGTTGTCATTTTTCAAATCAAATTCATTTACCCGGACCTTGATATCACTTTTCAGCTTCAGCCTCTCCATTGATACGTATACTCTCTCTTCCTTCGGCTGGATATTCACAGCATCCGGCATATCGTAGCTGTCCCGGACAAATTTAAGTACAGTTGATACAGGGAGATTGAGCCTCCCCACAGAAATTGTTCTCTGTTTCAAGATTAAATCACCATTCTTCAATGCCTGAGGCTCAAAGGTCAGACGCAATTCCAGCTCTTGACTGAAGAGCGGAAGCGTCCCATATAACTCAACCTCATCTGTCAGCAATACTTGATAATCAATCTGACTATTTTTTGCTTCCTCTTCTAAGTAATGGTTGATCACCCTGTTTAAATCACGTTTGTTGGTCGATACATTAAATGCAACATCATCCGTACCAGCTCCACTCGTTCCTGGTTGTGGTTTAGATTCCTCAACTGGTGAAGCAATGAGGATCCATACCAACAGGATAGCTGCAGCCACGATACCCAATAGAATAAAAAAACTGATTTTCCATTTATTTTTCGTCATAAATCTTTGTAACTCCTCTTCCCAATCTCATTACCTTAGTTAGACATCGAGTCAATGACCTGTTCATCAAGGATTTCATAAATCCTGTCAGCCATTAATTGGTATCCCAGGTCATTTGGATGAAAATAATCAGTGTATAACAGGTTTTCTTCATTATTGAGGAAAATATCATGAATGTCGACAAAGTAAGCATTCCCATCCTGCTCTACTATTGAAAGACTTTGAGCATTCCATTCATCCACTATTTGATTCATTTCCTTAACATCCGCAAACCAGTTGTAAAACGGATTATAGAGTCCGACCAATACGATGGGAGCTTCCTGATTTTGATTTCTGATGGCCAGGAAGATTTCCTGCAGCTGTTTTGCGAACAACTTTTGTTCTGTCTCAAAATGGTTTAGTTTAAGACTGGAAAAATTCTCCTTCACAACCTTCATCAGATCATTCCCGCCGATTGTTAAGATAACCAGGTCAGCTTCCTTTACAGAAGATTGTATATCTTTGTTTTTTAGCCTTTCCAGAAGCTGGTCTGTCCTGTTCCCTCTCACACCGAAATTTTCGAAATTCGCATTCTTTATTGTCTTTTCTGCCTCAAGCTGCTCAGCAAGGTATGGGATATATCCACCCGTATCTGTGCTGTCTCCTACGCCCTGGGTAAGCGAATCCCCCGCAGCAACAATATGCAAATCCTTCGGGAAGAAGGAAGTCGGCAATGCTTCCTTTAATTCCATGCCTGTTTCCTTGACCTTATTGAAGTTCCCTTTTTGAAAATTTTCAAACTGGCTGCAGGATCCTAATATCATCGCCAGCACTATATAAAGTAAGGTGAATTTCTTCAACAATATTAATCACCTGCCTTTAAAAGTATAATCATTATATCATTTAATGCCCTTTTCAGGGTTACATACGCACTTATTTCAGCCGTCTTTATTCGCAAGCTGTAACTGCAACGTACTAACAGCGCCGAATGTTCCTTATAATTTGTTCAACCTGGAGAGGCTTATTCCTTGACCT
Source organism: Bacillus sp. ISL-45 (assembly GCF_018613195.1). Lineage (GTDB taxonomy): Bacteria > Bacillota > Bacilli > Bacillales > Cytobacillaceae > Mesobacillus. Next base: position 105,361 of record NZ_JAGGQQ010000011.1, on the reverse strand, counting down.
AAATAAAACAGGCCACAAAATGCGGCCTATTGGAGTGTTTTAATATCTTCAATTATTTGTTCAAACGGTACTTCCTTCAGTCCAGTATAATATTTCCTCATGTCCCCGTTTTGATCGACAAGATAAAAATCTGTCCCATGGATCACCTGATCCCCTGTCTCCGGTTTCTTGACAAGAGTCTTAAAGTTTTCAAGCGCGAATTTTTCTATTTCCTCTTGTGAATAACCTGTAAGGAAAGACCAGTTCGTGAAATCAACATTGAACTTATTGCCATACTCTTTTAGTACCTCAGGACTGTCGACAGAAGGATCTACACTAAAGGAAACAATCTCGACATCCTCGAGCCCTTCTTCTTTCATCATATCCTGAAGTTTCGCCATATTGGCTGTCATTGGCGGGCACACATCCGCACAGTTTGTGAAAATAAAGCTGGCAACCCAGACTTTATCTTTAAAATCCGCCTTACTTATTGATTCCCCATTTTGATTCGTGAAAGTAAAATCCTCTATAGGATAATTCTTCGCATCCTTTAGACCGCTGTCACCACATCCCGCAGCAAAAATGATTACTGCTGAAAGCATAAGAATAGCGTAAACCTTTTTCAAAATCATCACCTGCAATCTTTCGAATAATGTCCATAGACAATTCTAGCAGACGCATTTGAGAGAAGAAAGAAAAAGGTATGAAAGAAGTGTGAAATAATCATTATTTACCCTGTGCCATTTTGTGATTTTGAATTTTTCATCGTTGTAAAAAAATCTTTAATGAACTCTGTATAGCTAAAGTTAACAGCTACTTTATGTACTGGATAATCCGCTTTATTAATTGTGTTCCTAAAATCTCCGATGCTCTGCCCATATGCCTCTCCTTTGTTTACAACAACTTTAACAGGAATTTCGAGGGAAGCCACATGATCTTCTTTTACTAACGCCCATAGTGTAAGAACATCGTGAAGGGGAGCTCCCGTCAATTCAGGATTCCTCTGCTTATAAAACTTGTAGTAATAATCAAACATTGGCTTCACTAGCTTTCCTACTTCACTCCCAATAGATTGGTAGTACTCATCAAGCTCGTTGATCAAGGCAGGTGTCACAATCGCTCCGCTTGTTACATCAAGCGGAATAATTTTCACAGGTGGGATTGCCTGGCTCAATACAATATTTGCAGCGTATGGATCTCCATAGAAATTAGCTTCAGCCACTGGAGTCACATTTCCCGGTTCTTTGAACGCACCACCCATAATGTAAAAATCCTTTACTTTTTTCATGGTTTCCGGATAAAGAATGAAAGCAGCTGCCAGTGATGATAGCCTGCCTACATTCACAATAATGATTTCATCCGGGTTCAGTTCGATTATTTCCTGTATGCCATGGAAGTTTTCCAGAGTGTAGTCCGCCTCTACATCAGGGATGATTGGTCCAAGACCTTCACTGCCATGAACGTCTGGTACATATTCAGGCGGATCTCCTGTCAACGGCAATTCTGCACCTGCAAAAGCTGGAATATCACTTCTCCCAGTCAGCTTCCGCAAATAAGCGGCATTTCGCAGCGCATCTTGTTTGGATACATTTCCGTAATCGGCAACGACGCCAACCAAATCTATATCTTTGTTAAAGAACGCATATAATACAGCAATATTGTCATCTATCCCAAAATCACTAAAGAAAAGCACTTTTTTCACCAAAGTCCGGACACCTCCTTTATAAATTATATTTGGGGCTTTGAAAATAATGGCAAAATTTTAAAAAGCCCCGAATTTTACTCAGGGCTTTCCATTAATAACGGGACCATAATCTCAAAAATGGTACCTTCTCCTTTTTTACTTGAAACCTTGATTTGACCTTTCATCCTTTCAACAATCTGGTAACAAACCATCAACCCCATCCCTGTACCGCGTTCTTTCAACGAATAAAAAGCCGTACCAAGTCTTGAAAGCTCCTCCGCAGTCATGCCAATGCCTGTATCTTTTATGATAAACACACCGAAATCCCCTTGCTTTTCCAGTGTCACGCTAAGCCTTCCGCCATCCCCCATCGCCTCAATACCATTTTTTAAAATATTGATGAGCACTTGTTTTAATTCACTTTTATTGCCCCTGATTTTTACCTGATCCTTAATTTCAGTGTGCATGGAAATGTTTTTTGACATCATCGCGTAAGAACTCATCAAATCCATGACCTGCTCCGTCATCTCGCTGCCATCGATGATTTCAAGCCTCCCAACATCGGGTTTTGCCAGACTCAAATAGTCATTTATGATTGTTTCCGCCCTGTTCAATTCTTCAATCATAAGTTTTAAATACATATGATCTTCCTCAGTCATATCTTTAGAAAGGAAGATTTGCAAAAAACCTTTCACGACAGTCATAGGATTCCTGATTTCATGAGCTACAGAAGCAGCCAGCTGGCCGATTGCGTTCATTTTCTCTGCCCGCTGGAGCTCCTGCTGTACCTTTGTGCGTTCAAATATATCCTCCATTGTGTTAATCGCTTCCTCTAACAAAAGCGATTCCTTATCCTCCAGCGATGGTTGGCCGAGTTGCTTTGAGGCGGCTGAAACCCTATCGAATAGCTGGGAGAGCTGGGAAGCCATCTCATTGAATTTTTCACTCAATAAACTTAACTCTGATTGATCGTGAACAGGCAGCTTGACGGTGAAATTGCCAGAACTGATTTCTTTAATGCCAAAGAATAAGTCATCAACTGGTTTCATGACCTTCTTAAGGCCCCAATTCAGGATTACATAGACAATTGCCAAAATGGCGGCCATCTCCAATAATAACAGCATAAGGATTTCCATCTGATTTTCCTTAATTATGGAAGCCTTTGCATCTATTCCAAGAATGGCCACCAGATTTCCACTGTTATCAGTGATTGGAGCGAAGGATGAAATCCAGGAACCGTATTGATCGGTGAAGATATCGGTACTCGATATTTTCTTCTTTTCCCGGGTATTTCGATATGCACTTATAAATTCTTCACCTGCATCATAGAACATTAGAGAATCGAAAGAGTACGCCTTATAAATATCGGATGCGGACAAGATGTAAACTTTCTGATTTGGATATTCCTCAGGCAGAATAATATAAGCCCCAAGGAATGAAGCACTTTTGTCACCTACCATCGTCAGGAGTTTTTCCAGCCGCTTGACGGAAGGGTTAGACTCATCGCGAAACTCACTTGCCTTTCTAATATCTTCAGGATCCAGTGTAGATGACCAAATTCCTGCGACCCCTTCAACCTTGTCAGCCATTTGACTCTTCAATTGTTTCGACTGCAGGTAGAAACTTGTCCCCATTATCGACACTACTACGATCGTTGTGATCATAAATGAAAACATTAATATCTTTTTAAATAATGGCAGGTTCTTAACATTCAGTTTCATAATTTCATTGTCACATTCCGTTCTATCCTAAAGTGAATTGTTGAAAATATTCGACACAACTTCATAATTATCCTGTATATTTAAATAACTTTGCCCATCTATCTTGGTGTATGAAATAAATTTCAAGGGAAAGGGCATAAAAAAGTCCTGAAGTTATACACTTCAGGATCTATCACTTCATTATTTTATTCAAAGGCTGTTTTCGAAAAGATTGTTGTTAAAATCCTAAAGCCGATTTTAACTTGATAATAAGCCATTATGTAGTTTGGAATTAAGTGTGCAAGCTCTTTTCTCATAATTAGCTTTAATTTTGTGAAGGAACATCGGTCATTTAATCCTACTTTGCAGTCAATAGCAACAAAGTTTGAGAAAAGAGCCTATTCAAAATAATACATGAACCCAATAGCACCAGGACCCGTGTGAGTACTTACAATTGGTGTCGTTTCTTCGATGGAAAAGTCATCATATCCAGAAGTTTCAATAACGGCAGACTTTATTTTCTCGGCCAGTCCTTCTCCTTCCGCATGAACAAGTCCTACCCCTTTAATGGTTTTCCCTTCTGTATCTGCGGCAAATTGGTTTCTAAGGTATTTTACAACTTGCGAATGACTTCTAGCTTTAGAGACAGGAGTATATTCTCCTCCTTCGAGTGAGGCGATCGGTTTAATATTCAATAATGAGCCGATCATTGCTCTTCCTTTGCCAATCCGCCCTCCCTTGACCAAATTCTCAAGGGTATCAACGACGACAAAAAGACGAGTCTGTTTTCTAATCTCATCTAGTCTTGCTACTATTTCATCAGCTGTTTTACCTGCAGCGGCCATCTGCGCAGCCTCAAGAACTTGAAAGGCTAACCCTTTCGAAATAAAGCGGGAATCAACCACATTTACCTTTGCACTGGTCATCTGGGCGGCACTTTCTGCCGAACGCACCGTACCGCTCATACCGCCTGTCATATGTATAGAAATGATTTCAAAACCATCCGCGGCCAGCTCGTCATACACCTTCAAAAACTCACCGGCAGGCGGCTGGGAGCTCTTTGGCAAATCAGGAGAGGCTTTCAGCTTTTCCATAAATTCCTTTGGACTGATATCCACTCTATCTAAGTAGTTTTCACCATTAATAGAAATTGATAAAGGGACAACAATAATCCCCCACTTTTTGATGAGTTCATCATTCAAGTCACAAGTAGAATCAGTTACAATTTTGATTTTAGTCATAAATTCACATCCCTATCAAAAGCACCGTACTATGACTATTATACCTATTCTCAGATGCAAAGAAAATTATTTACATTCAAAAAACCCTGTAAAAAGAACAAAAGCGCCTTTGTGGAGGCGCTTCAAAAATGAATCTTCAGGCGTTATTTTTTAATTCAGCACATTGGAATAACTGCTCATAATCCGGCCACTTCATAACTCTCTTTAAATACTCTTTAAAAGAATAAAACTTTTTTGCGTTTCTTTCCTGGTAGATTGCTGTTATAAAAGTTTGCAAACGGACTTGGATCATAAAATAATAGGTGCTCTCTTCTTCCAACACAGGAATATCCACGACTTTAACCTTCTGTCCAACAACATTTTTGAACTCTAGGCTTTTGAATAGCAAAATATCAATCCTCTTTTATACCCGTTTGATTATATTATACCCTAAATGCTGCTCGAAATGTGTCTGTTTACGCGGATATATAATATTTTTTTTGCTATTTCGTGAGCCTGTGAATACAAAAAACGTGTGGAAGGTCCACACGTTTGAATGCGTTTTGATTCATTTTACAAGGATGATTCCTCGTCGCTTTCCTCTTCCATACCACCATATTGCTCTTGCCACTCTTTTTCCTTTTTAAGCTTCCGTTTGTAAACAAATTTAGACAAGTTTACACTGATTTCATACAAAACCAGGAGCGGAATCGTAACCAGGATATCCGACATGAAATCAGGCGGTGAAATGATGACTGAAATCACAATCAATATAAAATAAGCATATTTTCTGACCTTTACTAAAACGTAAGGATTAATGACTCCCAGGGAAGTCAAGAACATGACGACAACCGGCAATTCGAACAGCACTCCAAATGGTAGGGTCATATTCATAATAAACTTGAAATACTTTTCCGCCGTAAAGTTGGTTACAAGCATATCTCCGCTAAGTTCCACAAGGAAGTTCAATACTGTAGGAAAAATCACAAAGTAGCCGAAAGCAAGGCCAACGATGAACAGCAAGAATAAAGCCGGGATATAAGAAAGTGATATTTTCCGTTCAATCGGCCTGAGCGCTGGTTTGACAAAAAGCCAAATCTGTGTGGCCAATACAGGAATCGTACCAGCTATCGCGATGATGGTGGCAAGCATGAAGTAAATCCATACGATGTCACTTGGACCTAAGACTATTAACTTTACGTCCAAATCGCGGACAAAAAAGTTATATATATCTTTAACATAGAAAAATCCTAAGCCAAAGAAAATAATAAATGCAACTGCCGAAATGATCAGTCTGTTCCGCAGCTCATCGAGATGATCCACCAGATTTAATTCTTTATCTTCCATATAACTATCCCCTGCCAATTCCGTTTGGTGCACTTCTTGATTAAAGCCTGTCATTTACAAACCTTTTTAAGAAAAAAGGTGTAAGACAAAAGCATCTTACACCTTATTTAGTAGCTTTCGTAATTTCTTTCTTTTCTTCTTCAAATTCTTCCATAACATCACTTGTCAATTCACGAGTCGACTTCTTAAATTCGCGAAGCGTCTGACCAAATGCACGGCCGATCTCTGGAAGCTTTTTAGGTCCAAAAATAATGAGTGCTAAGACAAGGATTAAGATTAATCCAGGAACTCCGATGTTAGATAACATATCAACATCTCCTTTTCATATTGTAAATCTACTATGATTATAGTACTTTTACTCCCCAAAGTGGAGGAATGCCGTGAAAGTTCATAAGAAATTCACAAAGGACTCCGTAATCTGACGAAGTGTGACATTTCTTATTTTATAACATCTATCCTTAATTATCTATTATAAATATTATACCAGTAAATTAAACAGCTGATTGTCCTTGTTCAATTCCATAAAGGCAAAACCTTTGTTCTCCATGCTGGCGATCAGTCTTTGATATTCATGCTTATTCTTCAATTCGATTCCGACAAGTGCTGGACCGCTTTCCTTATTATTCTTCTTTGTGTACTCAAACCTTGTGATATCATCCCCGGGTCCCAGTACATCATCGAGGAATTCGCGCAGCGCACCTGCACGCTGTGGAAAATTGACAATAAAGTAATGCAGCAAGCCCTCATGGAGAAGAGATCTTTCTTTAATCTCCTGCATCCTGCTGATATCATTGTTTCCTCCGCTAATGACACATACCACTGACTTCCCTTTTATCTCATCCCTTAGAAGATCCAGTGCTGCAATGGGCAAGGCACCTGCAGGTTCAGTCACAATTGCATGCTCATTATATAGCTCCAGGATAGAAGTACATACTTTCCCTTCAGGAACTGCAACAAGTCTATCGACATTTTCTCTGCAAATTTCATATGTCTTGCTGCCTACACATTTTACTGCAGCACCATCTACGAATGTATCGATTTCTTTTAGGGGAATAACACTATTTTCTTCAAAAGCAGCCCTCATGGATGCTGCACCGCTGGGCTCGACTCCCACTAAGGTGGTCGTCGGTGATACGCTTTTTATATATGTACTCAACCCTGCCATCAAACCTCCGCCACCAATACTGGAGAAAATAAAATCAACAGATTCCTGACAATCATTAAGAATCTCAACTGCAACAGTTCCCTGTCCAGCAATCACCTTTTCATCATCGAAAGGGTGGATGAATTCCCTTCCTTCCTGTTCAGCACATTCCCGCGCCTCCCGGTAAGAATCATCAAAGGTATCACCGACCAGGATGATGTCGACGTACTCTCGCCCAAACATTTCAACCTGGCTGATTTTTTGGCCAGGCGTTGTCGCCGGCATAAAAATTTTCCCGTTCACACCAAGCTGCCGGCAAGCATATGCTACACCTTGAGCATGATTGCCGGCACTCGCGCAAACTACACCATTATCAAGCCCTTCTTCCCATAATAACTTCATTGAATAATAAGCGCCCCTCAGCTTGAAAGAGCGGACATGCTGTAGATCCTCACGCTTCAAATAAATATCTGCTTCATATTTTTCTGATAATCGCTGGTTCAATTGCAATGGAGTGTGGGCAACAACCTCTTTGAGATGCCGATAAGCAATAAGGATATCCTCTACACTCACCCATTTTTTCTTCACTGTTTCTTGTTCCATTTTGTCACCCTCACTTTCCAAAATATTAATTTTTCCATTATAACATGAAATTTCACTATGTATTGAATTTTTTAAATATTTAAAATTTTAGGCTTTCATGTTGAATAAAATGGTAGTAAAATAACATATAATAACGAAAATACGCTGGAGGGAATGAAATGGAATTTTCATTAAACAGTTATGACGGAGCTTTACCGGTAGAGGTTACACTTGATGAGGACAACGGGCGCTACATGATTCGCAAAAGTGATACAAGCGGAGAGTACTTCAATAGTCCGCTGGAAATGGTAAAGTGGATTCGCGACAATTTTAAACCAGATGATTTTTGCATACCTGCAGAATTCACACAAATGATGAAAAGCCTGGCACAATTCGAATAAGAACTCCATAACATCATCCAGCCATTTTCAATAAAAGCAGCCCCTGCGATAAAGAGCAGGGGCTGCTGACATTTAAATGAAGGCTGTTTTCGAAAAGATTGTTGTTAAAATCCTAAAGCTGATTCTAACGTAATATATACCATTTTGAGGTCGGTATTAAGTTTGCATGCTCTTTTCTCATAAAAAGCGCCCACTTTACGAAGAAATAAACGTAGTTCAATCCAATATTAAATTCAATAGCATAAAGTTTGAGAAAAAAGCCTTAAAGGCTGATTATGAGGCAATCCGTTTTGCATTACGGGATTGGATGATTATATCCCTTATTTCTTCAGCAAGAGAAATCAGCTCTTTATCCTTATATTGCCGGCTGTAAACCGGTGGACTAATAATCACTTTTATTTTTGCAGGTTTGACAAAGCGTCCGTTTTTTTCAAATACATCAGCGGTGCCCTGGATTGAGACCGGCACGATCGGAACCCCGGAATCTTTGGCAAGACGGAAGCCTCCTGCTTTAAAAAGACCTACAGGGCCACCCTTGCTTCTCGTTCCTTCTGGAAAAATCACCAATGAATTCCCTTTCTTCAAAAGGTCCACCCCTGACATAATGGAGCCAGCCGCTTTTTCACGATTTTTTCTGTCAATAAAGACACATTCAATCGCTTCCATCCAGGAGGATAAAACCGGGACCTTCTTCACTTCAATTTTCGAAATGAAGCCAAAAGGTTTTTCAATGGACCCAATAAGAACGGGTATGTCGAAATTGCCTTCATGGTTACTGGCAAATAACACTGGTCCTTCAGGTATATGATGAAGTCCAATTACCTCCACCTCTGATCCTGTAAGTGCCATGAATGTTTTAGACCATTTTTTTGGCGTCTGATGAATCAGGTGCTTTTTAACTTCTGGTTTCAAATCTTCCGGCAATCTCTTTAATCGTGAAAGCCTGGGTATGGTGTAAACAAGATAACCACCCATATACAAAAAACACGCAATTAATCGAAGCATTGTTTCCTCCTAAGGTTATTCTGTTGTCATTATACTGGATTTAATGTTTTGAGACTATATGTAATTTGTGCAGAAATATAGATAAAGGAGGTGGAATGTTCTCATTCCACCTCCTTCTGTATACTAACAAAGCTTCTGTTAAAGTGACTGTATTTCTTACTTACGCTTATAAATCAGAAACTCATAATCGTAGGGATTATTTTCATCCTTCGTTCCGATTTCCCTTGATTCTAGCTCCCACTTTTCGATGTCAAAAACCGGAAAAAAGGTGTCTCCTTCAAACTGATGATGGATCATGGTTAAGTACAGCTTGTCCGCATCTGGCAAAACTTCCTTAAAAATCTCTGCGCCGCCAATGACGAAAATCTCTTCTTCTTTTCCCTTTGCATAAGCCATGAAATCTTGAATGGAGTTCATGACTGTGCAGCCATCCTTCTGGTAGCTTTCATCACGGGTTATGATGATATTTTCTCTCCCAGGAAGTGGCTTGCCAATTGACTCGAAAGTTTTTCTTCCCATCATGATTGGGTGCCCCATCGTTACACGCTTGAAAAACTTTAAGTCTTCCGGGAGCCTCCATGGGAGCTGATTATGGTATCCGATGACCCGATTTTCATCCATTGCCCAAATTAGCGATATCATACACTGACCACCCCTTTGATATGTGGGTGTGCCTCATAGTTGACCAGCTCGAAATCTTCGTATTTAAAATCAAATATTGACTTGACTTCAGGGTTAATTTTCATCTGCGGCAATGGCTTGGGATCCCGTGTGAGCTGCAGTTTAACCTGCTCCAAGTGGTTCATGTATATATGAGTATCCCCAAAAGTATGGACGAACTCGCCAGGCTCAAGGTCGCAGACATGAGCGACCATCAATGTCAGCAAGGCATAGGAAGCGATGTTGAATGGCACGCCAAGGAATACATCTGCCGACCTCTGATACAGCTGGCAGGAAAGCTTGCCATCAGCGACGTAAAACTGAAACATGCAATGGCAAGGCGGAAGGGCCATTTTATCGATTTCAGCCACATTCCAAGCATTGACAATCATTCTTCTCGAATCAGGATTGGTTTTTATGGTATGGATCAATTCCGTAATCTGGTCTACAGTTTCTCCATCCGCACCTGTCCATGATCTCCACTGACTGCCATAGACCGGTCCAAGCTCCCCTTTTTCATCTGCCCATTCATTCCATATACGCACTCCATTTTCCTGAAGGTATTTCACGTTCGTATCGCCATTCAGGAACCATAAAAGTTCATGGATGATTGATCTCAAGTGGAGTTTCTTTGTGGTGAGCAGCGGAAATCCCTCCTGGAGGTTAAAGCGCATTTGGTAGCCGAAAGTACTGATTGTTCCAGTTCCTGTACGGTCTTCTTTTTCTACCCCAGTCTTCAATACATGTTCGCAAAGTTCTAGATATTGTTTCATGAATCTCCCTGCCCTTCAAATCGTTCAATTTCTTTTTCTTATTTTAGCAAATTAATCAACAATGGTGGAAGGATATACCCTTATTTTGAATTCTCTTATTACTTTGCTGTGTGATTCCATATTTCCTGCCTAAATGCAATAAATAGGAAAAAGGCCTATTTGAGGCCTTCGATATATTGATATGTTTGCGGCGCGGCCTCCTTAAGGAGTTTGGCCGGCAGTCCGCCAATATAGAACATTGCAAAGCTTTCAGCAAAGTATTCCTCAGGGTAATCAAGGAAATAGGCACGGCCAGGGAAAAGCAGACGGCTTTCACGCTTCCAGATTTCCTGGAACCTTTCCTCGTGCCTGATTCCGTCATAAACATGGCGGTCAAGTGAGTGCGCAAATTCATGCAGCTCAAGATTGACAGAACCGTGACCCTTTCCCTTTTCACTGCTGCCAATTTTCACAAGAACGGTTCTTGATCCGCCAATCCCGGGTACCTGATCCCATGTCTTTTCAGTTGTATATCCTCTGGGAACAATCCCCTTCAAATGGCTTGCTGTTGGATTATCTGTCAAACTTCCTTCAAATAACTTCACTTTAATATTGGTGTCTACAGCTTTTTGAATCATGCTTTCCGGAATGCTCGTAAGTCTTTTTATGATCATAGCAGCTTCTGCCTGGTCAAAATCCTTTTCCGGCAGAACAATCAATTTACCAGCAAGCCTTGCGTCATCAGGCTGGAGTGATTCATAGAGCAGGGATTGTTTAGGATATTCATATAGAAAAATGCCGTCCATATTAGCATTGGAGCTGCCGAGCATTGTAAAGGAAAGTATGATAACAACGAATATTTGATAAACCTTTCGCATTTATTATCCCCTTTCCTGAAGTGTTTTTCCGAAGATGTAAATTGAGTTGGCGAGTTGATTTTTACGAGGGAATTTCCTTATAGTAATCTACTAAAAATTATAACATATGATCGCTTGCCTGCTGGCTGAGAATTTCAGGAAGGTACTGTCGAATTTCATGATGATCGGCACAGAACAAAAAGCGCAAGCGCCTCGTTAAGCCCCGACAAGCGCTGCCCGCCTATGACGCCACGTCCTCCCAAAAGCTACCGCTTTCGGTCGTGCGATGATTCGCTTCGAAGCTTTCCTTATCCTGTGGCTGGCGGGTCTAGCACATCGTATGCCTCGGAGGGCCTGACAGTGAAGTCGTTCTTTGACTTCATTGGCAGGAACGAAGCGTCTCGAGGAGTTAGGAGCCGCAGCTAGACAAGCGACTCGAGGGGCTAGGCGCTGGAGCTGGATTAAGAAAACTTCAGAGAGTTATCCACAACTCAATAACTTTTATAAATTCCTTAACCACAAAAAAACTCATCCAAAACAGTTCGGATGAGTCAATCAGGCTTTGAAGCAATTATTTCTGCTTACTATTCTTAAAGTTTTTCTGTAACTCTTTTAAGCGCTGTTCCCCTTCTTCACGGAGACGCCTATTTTCTTCTTCGATTGTCTTTGTTTCCTGCATTCCCTTCAGAATAATGTTGAAGCATTCCTGTATCGTCTCAATCTTGATCCCAGGTGAACCCGATAAACGGGCAACCTCAATACTTTGACCGGCAATGTTCCGGGCATTATGAACCATCATTTCATTCGTGCGCCGGTCGAGCTCTTTCATTGATTCAGCCGCTAGTTTTTGCCTTTTTGCTGCTACCGCCTGAATCAGCCCTTTTTTAAAAATTGGAATGGTGGTTATAAATGCCGAATTGATTTTGCCAATGAGCTTCGCATTCCCACCTTGAAGCAGCCTTAATTGCGGTGCAGTCTGCAGAGCGATGATTCTTGCCATTCCAAGGTCAAATATTCTGTGTTCCAGGAGCTCAATCGCATTGCGCAAGGAATCTAGTTCCAACGAAAATATTTGATCACCATTCAAAGCATTTTGTTCAAGCTGCGGAAGCTTGTTTGTTTTCAATTCATTCAGCTTCAGCTCTGCAGCTGCCACATATTTTTCAAGCAGCAGGTAATATTGGATGTTCTGTTCATACAGTCGTTCTAGCATAGTCGCTGTTTCTGCCATCTCACTCTGGTATTCAGAAATTTTCACATAGATCTGTTCCATTTCTATTCCTATCGACTGGTATTTGCTATACAGCCTATCAAGCATCTTTTCCCGTTTCTTGAATAGCTTGCTGATCAGTCCTCCAGAGTTTTTTTCAAAATCATTTATGTCAAAACGTTCCATAACCCTGCCCAGCTGCAAAAGTAATTGTCCAAATTGCTTTACATTGTTCGTCCGCATTACAGCAAGGATTTGATCCGAAAAACGGGAGATCTCAACAGCTGGCTCCTTCCCGTATTCAAGAATTTGGATGATATCATGTTCATCAATGCTCCGTGCCAGCTTCTGCACCTCGGGTTCATTTCTCATCGCCAACTGTATATCGTTAACCGCCTCTTCACTCAACAGTCCCTTCGAATTGTCCATTAACGGGCTCACATTCCGGTCGTGATTAGGATTCATCAGCTTAATCTCTCCTTAGGATTTTTAAAATGCCTTGAAAGATTACTTTTTTTATAGCGGAAGGTTCCTTTATCTCTTGTTCAAAAACAACATCATCAAGCCAGTGGGATACAAATTCGCTATCGTCGATGTAATTTTCTATATCACTTTGACCAGCCGGGTTATAAACCACTAAATCAATACCAAATTGATTTAATAACAACAGGAGGGCAGCATCTTGCCTGGTCAGCGATCCATTGAGTTGGTTGTTAAAAATGATCAGCTTAGGCACATTCTGGGAGTAATCGTATTTCTGCAGCATTTTTAAAATGAATGGCGGTATCTGCATTGACTGGTTAAACAAATAGACCTTGACATCATCCTCTTTCTCACTATTCCGCGGCTTCAGTTTTGGGTTTGCACATATATTCCTGATTGCAGAAGCAAGACCCTTTTGAAGACCTGAAGGCAGGTGGCTGTACTTCCAGTATCGGGCCCCTGTCATCTTTTCCGGATTGAGCAAACCGTCATTGTCCAGGGACTTTTGATAATGGAATCGGAAATCATTGTTTGCACCCTTAAAAAACGGAAGACTTTTAACGAGATAGGTATTTTCCTGAAAAATCAATCTATGGAGGCGGTTCCAATATTCACGGCGATTACTGGAGACGCCATTAATTTTTGCAAACAAGGCAGGAACCTTAACTCTTTTGTTTTTCACTTCAAAATATGGCCTGATCATCGCCTTTTCCCTGGCAACTAAAAACAATTCATCATACGTTGTCTTCAGGGTAACGGCATCAGGTACGTATTCTCTTAACTGCCATGGTTTATAAAAAATCGTTCCATCGTAGTTTAGGAGTTTTTCAATGTCCTTTGATGCCCGGTATGCTATCGTCGAGGTTTGCTTACTCTTTTCCATTGGAAACGGCTTTGGAATACCTGTCTCCGGGAAAATATGGACAAAGGCTTTCAGCCTATCCGGCCCCGTGATCGCTAATACATCATTTCCCGCCGGTGTGAAGGTAACCAAATCGCACCCAAGTTGTATCAAAAAGTATAACAGGTACTGATGACTTTTCCTGTAGTTTCCATACCAGAGGAATGCAGGCATATCACCTTCGGGATTAGCTTTCTTTAGATGGTGATTCAAATTGTAAAAGAACCATGCTATGACATCATTAAGAATTGAAATGAACTCCTGGCTCTCAAGGTCGCCTTTTTCAGTTCTTAAATACAGTTCGGTCATTTTAACAGCAGCATCCCTTATTTGTCTATTGATCATGAAGTTATCAAAGGATGGCAGTAAATTTTCTTGGTCTATGAGTGCCACAAAGCGTTTTATTGGTAAAGTTTGTTCTCCGCTAAATTTGCTTATTTTTTCGATTGATTTAAATCGAAAGTGATCAAGTGAATGATTTAGTGAAGATTCGCTTAATAACATCAGCCCGTTCGAGTGAACATAGTCATACAATTGGTTATAATACTCATCTTCATCATGAGGAATGCCGATGAACTTGGCAGTGACCTGGCCGATATGTGTGAAAGCACCGTCTTTTTTGTAAAATGGCCGCTCTCTTGCAGTGGTTTTTATCAGGTCCAGCCAGTTGTCATATGTAACAGGCAATGGATGTATTATTATTTGGTTCACATGTGAATACATAAAATCACTTCCCGCTGAGGACGATAGACTAAAAATAATGATTAAAATTGGCTGATTATACCCATTATCATAACGTACATAGTAAAACGTCTATTTAGGCTTGTAATTGCAGTACGGACTAGTTTAACAAAAGTTTCAAGAAAGTTTATAATTCCTGGATTTCACCCTTATTCCTGTCCATGCATATAGATGAATACTTAGATCTGGAAGGTGAACTTACATGCGCTTTATTTATAAAAGAGAGCCTGTTGAAGATTTGCAGCTCGAATTGCGGAAAGTCAGCCAGGCTATGAGCTCTGGTGGTCTCGTTTTGTTTGATTTATTATTTTATTCACTTATTTTCTCCCTCTTAATCATGCCAGCAGCCTCCCCCATACTTTACTTCACAGGCATCTATTTACTCATATATGTAGTATTTGCCTGTATATTCTTATTTGTCAGGAGGGCAGCAAGAGAGCTTTCTGAGTATCACGAAAAGTAGGTTTCGCGTTCGATTGTTTTCAAATATAGAATAAAAAAAAGGAACAGACCTGCATCCGTTCCTTGTTCCATCATTGGACATTCTTTTGCTGCTCATTTACTTCAGCTTTTTTCTTGTTCATGAAATGGACGACAAAGGTTCCTGTAAAAGTGATCAGCAACAGGATGAAGAAATAAGCATGTTCTATATGGATTCCAAAAACACCAGCCAGCATTTTTGCGGAAATGATAAAAATCAGGATGTAGGCAGTCGTCTCCAGTTCTGGAATACGCTCAATCAATCTAAGGAATACTCCCGCAACTCCTCTCATCATCAAGACACCCAGCATACCGCCAAGAAGCAATACCCATACTTCCTCACTGATGCCCAAAGCTGCCAGAACGCTGTCCACAGAGAATGCAATATCCATTAATTCCACTGCGGCAACCGTACCCCAAAATGTACCAAACAACCGGATCAGAAGGCCGCTCTGATTGATTCCAGCAACTTCCCCGCTATCCCGATTCTCACTTTTTTTCTTTTCGATAAAGTATTTGATTGCCAGCCAGGCCAAATAACCAGCGCCAATTACTTTAACCCACCAGAACTCGATTAAATATACACCTATCCCAATTGCGATGAACCTGAACGCATATGCACCAAGCAGTCCATAGAATAAAGCTCTTTTTCTCTGTTTCTCTGGCAAATGTTTCACCATCACAGCCAGCACTAGGGCGTTATCAGCAGATAAAAGCCCTTCAAGGATGACGAGTGTCCCGATCAGCCCCCAGCTGACAGGGTCAGTTAAAACCTCGACCCACATATCCCAATTAAAAAACTGGACATAAGTATCAACAAACCCTTGCAGTATGTCTGCCATTCTAGATGTTCCTCCCATTTTTTTGGTTCTTAGGCTGTATAGAAAAACCCAGCATGAGCCGGGCCTCTATAAAAACTTATTTCGTTTTTCTTTATTTAAGTCCTAAATCAGCCAAAATAAATGAGATTCTCACATTTTTATTGATCAGCACAGCTTTTGGAATCCTTCGATTCTTATCTTCAGCTTTTCCACTTAGGTGGAGTATTCTTCGCCCAAAATATTTTTCCAAGCTCATAATGGGTCTGGAAATCATCATGATAAGTATGGTAATGGAAGTTAAACCAGAAACCATCCTTCGGCGGCTGGTCTCTCCTTACGTGGAAACGGATAATGTCCTTGCCATTGTCTCCGGTGATATGGAATATCTTCTCCGACTCACCGCCGCCAGGCATTTCTGTGATACGGAGAGAATTCAGCTTTTCACCAGGATACTGGAAAGCTACCGTTTCAATCGCCATTTCAATGTTTGGCAAAATACTTTGCCTGAATTCATCTTCAATTACAGGACCAATTTTTGTTCCGAATTTCTGGAAAGATTGTTGTTCGGCTTCTCTCATTGCTCTGTCAATGAACAGGTCCCTCTCCGCTTCCTCATCTTCGGGTACATCAAGTGAATCAATGAAACTTGTTTCGGCAGAGGTTGACTTTTCTGATCTTTCAGCTGTAGTTGTCAGGAACCCATTCACCTGGGCAGGAGACACCATCCCAAAAGTGACAATGGAAATCATGACAACGAGCGATTTAAGCAGCCATGCGGGCATGTGGATCACATCCTTATGTAAATAAGAAATAATTAAGCTTTAAATAGCATTTGTCTAAAAAAATTATGCGTAGAATTCACCTGAATTGGTGATAATATATAAAATTCGCTTAAGAATATTATAACTTGTTTATACGTAAAATTGGGCAAAGGGTTTCAGATTTTTCAAAAATGGTAATAAGGAAATAGTAGATGCTTCATTACTGATAGTGAAAAAGGGAGGTCAATAATATGGAGATGACATGGATCGTCGTAGCAGCCAGCTTTTTGATGCTTGCTTATTTTGTCTATTTGGCAATTGCGGATTAAGTCGTAATTGAAATGCGGTGGACGGTAAGGCATTATTTTTTGGCACGGAGAGATATTGGCTTCTCATTGTTTCAATAATGGGTGGAAGAATTCGTTACATACAAAAAGAATGAGGTGATTCCTCATTCTTTTTCTATGGCTCCGAAATGGAATTTTGCTGTTTTTCTTCTGTATACATTAAAGCCATACTCATCAAATCGCCCGCTTCGGAAATGGTCTTTCAGAACTACTCGTTTCCTGGCAACACGTTTCGCATGATCAATAACTTCTTGTGTAAGTCCATCATATATAGCGAAGTGAGTCAGGCCCCTGATTCCATCTGACTCTAATATCGATTCATCGAACATTGGGTCAAAATATACACAATCTACGCTTTTATCTCCCTGCAACTTGAGGAACTCCAGTGAATAATCTTGCATGACTGTTATTTTGGCCATTGACTTATTGATGGCTTCATATCCTGAATCCCATGCTTTGAGTCCAGTTTTAACCAAATATGCGAGCTCTTGTCTTGCTTCAATACCTGTGACAGATCCTGACTCACCTACCACAAAGCTCGCAACGATACTATCTGAAGCCAGACCGAGCGAACAATCAAGAAAACTCATCCCTTCCTGCAGTTTTGCTGCATCTATGAGAGGATCATTTTCCCCTTTCATTAACCGTTTGATTCGGAACATAGCGGAATTCGGATGGAAAAAGAAAGGCTCCTCAGCTCCCAGCGGGAAAAGTTCAAGACGGTCTTTGCCAACTACCAGGCAATCATCCTTCACGATTTCCTGGATACCTGACACTGACCTTTTTTTCCTGGGTATGAAATCCACATTAAGCTCCAGGGCTATGGCTCTAGCTTTTGCGGTCATACTCTCATTTGTCCTGCCTGCTGTTGTCACAAACATGCCCTAAACCCCCTGACACCTATCTGCATACAAACAAAAAGGACGTCAATAGACATCCTTTTCGAATACTTTAAGCAATACAGTTTGGTATGCTCACTTAATATTGTCCTGCTTTTGAAAATAAACACATCCTAGCAATGGGCATCAAAAGCAGAAGTTAAGTTATCCATGATTGCTTCCATCGGCTGACCTTCGATATCATGGCGAGGAATGAAGTGAACAACTTCTTTTCCTTTTAACAATGCCATTGATGGTGAAGATGGCTCAAGACCTGTGAAGTACTCACGCATTTTGGCAGTTGCTTCTTTGTCCTGGCCAGCAAAAACAGTCACAAGATGATCAGGTTTCTTCCCGCTTCGCAAGATTGCTTGAGTTGCTGACGGACGAGCCAGGCCGGCAGCACAGCCACAGACAGAGTTGACTACGACAAGTGTTGTTCCCTCTGCATTTTCCATGAATTCTTCGACTTCAGCCGCGGTAAGCAGTTCTTTGAAATCCGCACGTGTCAATTCTTCACGCATCGGCTTTACCATTTGTCTCATATATTCTTCATATGCCATTGACATAAATAAATCCCTCCCAAACGATAGTTTGCAGTGTTAGCATACTATATTATTTATACCAAACGCAATAAAAGAACGTCTCACACTAGGAATGTACGGGCTCTTGAGCTGTCTTTCCTTCAAAATGATCCGTTACAGCTCCTTTGGAGGAACAAGATACAAGTCTGGCGTATTTAGCAAGTGCCCCTCTGGAAGGAAGTGATGGCGGTGTCCAGGTTTGCCTGCGGGCAGCCAGCTCTTCCTCGTTCAACGCAACTGAGATCAGCCTTTGTTCACTATCAACAGTTATCATGTCCCCATCTTTTATCAATGCAATCGGACCGCCAACCTGTGCTTCAGGGGCAATATGGCCAATGACCAGTCCATGACTTCCTCCCGAGAATCTTCCATCTGTCAGCAATGCAACACTTTCTCCAAGGCCTTTTCCTACAAGTATCGCTGATAAGCTCAGCATCTCAGGCATGCCCGGGCCTCCTTTTGGTCCCTCATAACGGATGACCAATACGTCTCCAGCGACAATTTGATCAGACATCACGGCTTTGGATGCAGACTCCTCATCATCAAAAACCTTGGCCGGACCCGTCATGGCCTTCACCTTCAAGCCGGATACTTTCGCTACTGCGCCGTCTGGTGCAAGATTTCCTTTTAAAACAACGAGTGGGCCGTCCTTTCTAAATGGCTGAGCTGCAGGCCGGATAACTTTTTGGCCAGGTTTTAAGTCTGGAAAATCCTTAAGATTCTCTTCAAGTGTTTTTCCCGTAACTGTGAGGCAATCACCGTGCAGCATCCCTTCTTTTAAGAGGAGTTTCATGACTGCCGAAACCCCGCCAGCTTCAAAAAGGTCCTGCATGACATATTTGCCGCTTGGCTTTAAGTCAGCAAGATGGGGGACTCTTGCCTGGATCCTGTTGAAATCATCCAGCGTAAGGTCGACTTCAGCAGCATGTGCTATTGCCATTAAATGAAGAACGGCATTTGTAGATCCCCCGAGAGCCATTACGACTGTAATAGCATTCTCAAAGGCTTCCTTCGTTAGTATCTGTCTTGGGCGAATATCCTGCTCCAGCATCTGATAGACTACTTCTCCTGCTTTATAGCAATCTTCACGCTTTTCATCCGTTTCCGCCGGATGTGATGAACTTCCCGGCAGGCTCATCCCAAGGGCCTCGATTGCGCTGGCCATTGTATTCGCTGTGTACATCCCTCCACATGAACCCGATCCCGGGCAAGCTTGACATTCAATCTTATGAAGTTGTTCATCACCGATCGCACCCTTGTTATATTGGCCAACACCTTCGAATGCAGACACTATGTCAATGTCCCGATCATCAAGCTTGCCTGGCTTGATCGTGCCTCCATAAACAAAAACAGAAGGAAGGTCCATTCTGGCAATAGCCATCATGCAGCCAGGCATATTTTTATCACAGCCGCCTATTGCGACGAAACCATCCAGGCTCTCTCCCTGGACCACTGTTTCGATCGAGTCAGCAATTAAGTCACGACTTGGGAGCGAATAGCGCATGCCGTCTGTCCCCATTGAAATTCCATCTGATACAGTGATCGTGTTGAAAATCAGCGGCGCCCCACCTGCCGCCCTTGCACCCTCTTTTGCTTTCACAGCCAGCTTATCAATATGTATATTACAAGGAGTAACCTCGCTCCAGGTACTCGCTATTCCGATCATCGGCTTCTTGAAATCCTCGTCACCGAATCCTACCGCCCGAAGCATAGCCCTGTTCGGCGCCTTTCTGGCATCATCACTAAACACATGGCTCTTTATTCTTAAATCTTTTTTCAAAGTATGTCCCTCCCAATTTTTTATTCACTACGATACCGCTTTTTCGGAACATTTGCAATAATAATCTAAATATTTTAATTATTAAAAATAAGTAAGCGGATACATTTTCTCATTACAGAGTGAAATTCATTTTTCCATAGAAAAAAGACACCCCGGACGTAAAGATGAACATCCTGGGTGTCTTGATAATCTTTTATTGTTTCCTGGCTTCCGTCATCTGTTTCCAGACTGAGCCTTTTGCTTCCTCGCCAAGCTCGATACGGGCAATTGCCAGTTTCACCTGCATGCTTACTTCAAATTCCGGGTCATCTTCAGCACCTTTTAAAGATGGCAATGCGCTTTCATTTCCAACTTCATAAAGGAACATCGCTGCTCGCCAGCGGACAAGCTTACTTGGGTCCTTGAGTGCTTCCATCATTTCGTCCATCGCTTCCGGGAAACCAAGGTCTGATAAGCAGTCACCCGCTGTCCTGCGAACGGTAACGGTTTTGTCGTTTAAGGCTTTGTACAGCAAAGGCAGCACCTTTTTGTCCTCAATCATTCCTAAGTATACGGTGGCCAACCGGCGTATGGATGCTTTATCATCCTGTAAAGCTTTTTCAAGCACCGGCAGATCGTCTATTGTCGGATCTTCCATTTGCTCAAGAAGCTGGTATCTTATCCGCCAATCCTGATTTTCCAAATCCGCTTCTGTTATCCTGATTTTTTTCTTTGCCGCTCTTAACTGAGCTTCCTGACCGGGATTTTTAGCCAGCTTTACAAGCTCCTCCAGCCTCTCAGGAGGATATGCCGCTAAAAGCTCTTCCACAACATCATTTCCTACCTGATCGAATTCTCCGTACCGTACTCCGAGTTCTTTCCACCTGCGGACCATGACAACGTTATCCTCCGGAGATTGTACCTCCCCTACTTTTTTCACGAAAGTTTCTGGCAGTCCATACCGCTTCTCTTCAGTGCCGTCAGTAAGCTTTACCTGCATGGGAATCCCCTTATATACTTGCACAAGGACTTTTACTTCCCCAAAATGCTCATTGATTTCAGGTTCATCGTCCCCTGATTCCTCTGCATCTTCTCCGAACGCTTTCCTGACCTCAGGAAGAATTACCTTCCAGTCATACTTGGCATTTCTTTCGACTGCCAGGAAATCTGCAACATGATAAACCCCTTTTACCCCTTCAATATCCAATATGTTCAATACGACTTCCGGTGCCCCGGCCGCTGAATCCTTTTTATAGTTAGTGCTCTTGCCCATAGGAAGTTCTTCATCCAGATTGATCTTCATCGTATTCGGGCTCGGCGTTGGTTCTATTGATACAATTTTCACATTCCCACCCCTTTATATTTTTCAGGAAGGCTCTTTTCGCAAACTTTGTTGCTTTCTTAACCAAAAGTAAAAACCGGCACCTGGGTTTTTACGAGAACTAAAGCAATCTTCATCCAGAAATCTTCTCGAAAAGAGCCCCGACACCTTTTTAATGTGTTTTAGAACATGTACGAAAAGCAACAATCAATGCGACAACATCCTTCAGGATGAAGCCATTTTAACATAATGAAGGATAGATAGCATTTCGGAGCCCTTCTGACCTAAGCCGTCCTTGGTTCAGACAGCTTCACCTTTTTTTTCTGAACCTGTCCGGACTTGTGACAGCTTTTCCTCTTTTCCCGCTGAACCTGTCTGAAGGTGCTATGACTTCATATAAGTTTAAGACAGAAAAAATAAGACCTGGTTTCCCGGGCCTTATTCGTTTTCTGCGAGCTCGGATAAATAGCTCCATCTTTCAATTAGATACTCTAATTGCTCATTCAATTCTTTCTCTTCATTTACCAGGGCCTGGCCCTTTTCAAAATCACTCCCGATATTGGCCATTTCTGCCTGGACCTCTTCAAGGCGCGTTTCTGTACCTGCAATATTATCCTCAATTTCTGCCCATTCTTTTTGCTCTTTGAAGGATAGTTTCTTTTTCTTAGGCTTTTCTGTCTGGTCTACTCGTTCCTTCTTCGGTACCGAAGTAGCTGCTTCTGGTTTCGGTTTCTTTTCAAGGTATTCGGAGTAGTTGCCGTAATGCAGATCTGTCTGCCCATTTCCTTCCAGTACAAGCAGCAAATCTACGACCTTATCAAGGAAATAACGATCATGGGATACCGTAATGACGACACCCGGGAATTCTTCCAGATAATCTTCCAGTACTGTTAATGTCTGTGTATCCAAATCATTTGTCGGCTCATCAAGGAGCAGGACATTTGGTTCTTCCATTAACAGTTTTAACAGGTATAGTCTGCGTTTTTCGCCACCGGAAAGCTTTCTGATAGGAGTTCCATGTGCATAAGGCGGAAACAGGAATCTCTCTAGCATTTGTGCAGCGGAAATGGTCTTGCCGTCAGTCGTATGGACTATTTCCGCGGTCTCTTTCAGGTATTCTATTACCCGCTTATTTTCGTCCAAATCTTCGTTTTCTTGAGTATAGTAAACGATCTTTACGGTTTGTCCGGTAATGATTTCACCATCATCAAGCTTAATCCTGCCTGCGAGTATATTCAGCAAAGTTGATTTGCCTGTCCCGTTCCGGCCGATGATTCCCAGTCTGTCTCCAGGTTTCACAAGCAGATTGAAGTTGTCGAGTATTACTTTATCTTCATATTTTTTGGTTGTATCCTTCAGTTCAAGCACCTGTTTGCCCAGCCTGCTGCCACTTAAAGAGATATCGAGTTTCTCGGAGGACTTAACATTAGAGACTTCATCATCCAGTTTGTCAAAGCGCTGTATGCGGGCCTTCTGTTTAGTTGTCCTCGCCTTTGCTCCGCGCCTGATCCACTCGAGTTCCTGTCTAAACAAGTTCTTCTTCTTTTCAAGTGTTGCCGCTTCGTTTTCCTCGCGGATCGCCTTGGCTTCGAGGAAGCTGGCATAGTTGCCTTTATAGCTGTACAGATTCCCTCCGTCAAGTTCAAAAATCCTATTCGTGACTCTATCAAGGAAATAGCGATCATGGGTGACGAGCAGAAGCGATCCCGAGTATCTGGAAAGATAGTCTTCAAGCCATTTTACCGTCTCGTAATCAAGATGGTTTGTCGGCTCATCCAGAATCAGCAAGTCTGGAGCTTCAATCAAAACCTGAGCGAGTGCGACACGCTTCTTCTGCCCACCTGAAAGCTCCCCCATTTTTTTGGTGAAGTCAGAAATCCCAAGCTGCATGAGAATGGATTTTGCGGCAGTATTGGCATCCCAGCCATCTGAACTATCCATTCTCCGCTGCAACTCATAAAATCTTTCCTGAAGCCCTGAATCATCAGGTTTTCTGCTTAATTCAGATAAAATAATCTCATAGTCCCTCATCAGCTTCAGGATTGGCGCCTCCCCGCTGAAAACCTGATCAAGTACTGTTTTATCATGTTCCATTTCAGGCTGTTGGGATAAAAATGAGATTTTATAGTCTTTTGCAAAGATTAAATCTCCAAGATCCGGCTGGTCGATCCCAGCCACAATCCGGAGTAAAGAAGACTTGCCTGTTCCATTCACACCAATCAGGCCTACTCTTTCACGCTCGCCAATCGTAAATGAAATCCCATTGAAAAGCTCTTTTTCTCCGTATGTTTTCGTCACGTTTTCAATCGTGATCATTTTCATGCCTTACCATTCCATTCACTGTAAAATTGTTCAAGGAAAGTTTCCATGAAACTATGTCTTTCCTCTGCAAGTTGTTTCGCATGAACAGTATTCATTTTATCTTTAAGCTTTAAAAGCTTCTCATAAAAATGATTGACCGAAGAACTGGTGCCATTCCTGTATTCCTCAAACGTCATTTCCCCCCTGACATCCAGGTCAGGCTCGTAGATCGGGTGGCCTTTTTTACCGCCAAAGGCAAATGTCCTTGCAATCCCGATCGCACCAAGGGCATCAAGGCGGTCGGCATCCTGGACAATCTTCGCTTCAATACTATTAAGCTCGATCACCCTGCCGCCTTTATAGGAAACTGTTTCAATACAACTCTTTATTCTTGATGAGGTTTCACTATCTAATTGTATGCTTTGTAAAAATGAATCAAGTTTCATCCATCCGGCTTCTTCTGATTCATTCAATTTATCATCTGGAATGTCGTGGAGCAAGGCGGCCATTTCTATGATGAACCAGTCACCCTGCTGTTCTTTGCTCCATATAAGTCGGGCATTCTTCCTGACCCTGTCAATATGGTGCCAATCATGCCCGGAAGAATCCTTGCCAAGTTCAGCTTTGACAAACTCCACTGCCATTGCTAATTTATCTCTCATATCCTGCACCTACTTTCCTACCGAACTCATTTTACCATAGAAATTGGTTTATGGCGGCTGGGTTAATTGGGAATTCGACAAATCTTTCTTGGTTGGAATGTTAGTCCTTTTATTGTCCCCTGTTGACCTTTAGAAACATTTATAGGATATCTTCCCGTTTCCGCCTATGTTTGTCAGATAGAGCCTGCCTATCGGACACTTTTCATGATTTCCTCCATCCATTTGTCCGATAGAGCCTTCCTACCCTGTTTTGATTGCATCGGAGTAGTTGTTTAAGTAAAAAAAAAAGTGCCAATTTGGCACTTATGCATCTGCGTTATTCCAGCTGATTCCGATTGTATGTTCACCTGCATGGACGCCGATCACGGCTCCAATCGGACAGCTGAGGAAAGTGATCTCAGGAAATATTGCCTCCAGCTCTCGTTGCCATTCATCAGCAACCTCCTTATGAAGGCCATAGAGAATGTACACTTCCTTAATTCCGTATTTCTCGTTAGACTGGGTCAAATAATCAAATATTTTCTCGCGTGCCTTTTTATCGCTGCGGACCTTTTCCTTGGTATTCAATGCGCCATCTTCAATACTGATGATTGGTTTGATATTCAGCATGCTTCCAAGATAGAATTGCATCCCCGACATACGGCCGCTTCGGTGAAGCTGTTCCAGGCTTCCTATCATCACATAGGTTTCATTGGACTCCCGAATGGTTTCCAGCTTCTCTTTGATTTCCTCGATTGTTGCCCCCTGTTCAGCCAACGCAATTCCTTTTTTCAATTGGGATGTTAATGGATATGTGAGAACTTTAGAATCAAAGGTTATGACAGGAATATTGACGGCTTGGGCAGCCTGTAAACTTGAGGCGACTGTCCCGCTCAGCTTGGATGAGATCAGGACAGAAAAGACGAGATCATAGTCTTTCTCAAGCTTCTCATATAGTTCCATAAAGACACCAACAGGCGGCTGCGAGGTTTTCGGCGCCGTTTTCACGGTCTTTAATTTTTTATATAGTTCTTCTGCAGTCAGATCTTTTCCATCAAGGTACTCAACATCATCCAATACAATAGTCATCGGTACTTGATATACATCAGGATGATTTTTCAACTCCTCATCCAGGTAGGCTGTACTGTCAGTAACCCAGGCGATTTTTTTCAAATAAACTCCCCCTATTTCATTTTTTCATTTTAATAGTATTATGGTTTGCAGATGCCAACCCATTCCCCTGTATCAATCGTACAGAGAATCCTAACCTTAAAAGGGCTGATATGCTTGTCCTAACAATGGGTGCTTCCACCAATAGCAGAATTATAGAGAACCCCTTTGTTAATAGATTATTCTGAAAACAATACAGAAATTCCTGCCTTAAAGACAGGAATTATTATTCAATCAATAATTTTTTTTAATTTTTCCAGTGAAGTTATCATATAATCGACCATTTCTGACAAGTCGTCGATCTGTTCTTCGAAAACAAGGCGATTAAAGGAAACCTTCACCTGACTTTGTATGAGTGATTTCTTTTCCAAAGGGTCGATCATGGCGGTCTGCACAATCGCCCGGTCCCTTCCCCAAATCCCCACCAGTGCTTTCTGAACTTCATTAAAAACATTCATTTCGTTTCTATGTAAAAGCTTGAATGAAATACCTACTATACAACCTGCAAGCTGTTTGGCATTCTCGTTTTGCAATAGTTCAGCAGAGAGGTTCTCCAACCCGGCCTCGATGGTCATGTTTGCCGACAAGAGCCCCTGTTCATATCCTTTTTTTGCGAATGAAATTTCGTATTTACGCGACAACTTGGCGGCATTGATCCAGTCATTGCGGTCAATGACAATAATTTCCCCGCTCAAATCCCTGTCATATATATCGCCTTCAATGACGACTTTGATGTTTTCAAAAGCTGTCGGATCAAACAAAGCTTCCACTCCTTTTACCAGTCATAATTCTGCCCTTTACCAAATGAAAAATGGTCAGTCCAATGTAAAGCACTATGTCAGACGCTAGATAGAAATAACAATCACACGTCGACACTATGCCTGCCAGGACTGACCAAAATGTTTTATTTTACTTAGAACAATCCAACAGCGTTGCCCTCTTCATCGACATCCATATTCAATGCTGCCGGAAGCTTCGGCAAGCCAGGCATTGTCATGACTTCGCCAGTCAATGCGACGATAAATCCCGCACCTACTGACGGCTTAAGTTCCCTGACTGTAATAATGAAGCCTGTTGGCCTTCCAAGTTTTTGCGGATCATCAGACAATGAATATTGTGTTTTGGCCATACAGATTGGCAGCACACCCCAGCCAAAACCTTCAAAGTCAACAAGCTGCTTCTTGGCTTTCGGCGAAAATTCGACTCCATCCGCACCATAAACCTGACGGGCAATCGTATTGATTTTATCCTCGAGTGAATCGGACAAGTCATAAAGGTGGGCAAATGTGTTTTCACTTTTTTCAATTACATCAAGAAGCTTCTCCGCAAGCTCCACTCCGCCGGCGCCGCCCTTTTCCCAAACTTCCGTCAAGGCAACCGGGATCCCAGCATTCTCGCACAGCTCTCTCAATGTATTTGTTTCTAGTTCTGTATCTGTAATGAATCGATTGATTGCAACAACATATGGCAAACCAAAGCTTGAAATCGTCTCAATATGCTTTTTAAGGTTCGTGAATCCATCCCTTAATGCTTTCACGTCTTCTCTGACCAATTCCGTTTTCTTCATTCCGCCATGCATCTTCAGTGCGCGTATAGTCGCTACAATAACAACAGCTGACGGATCAATTCCTGCTGTTCTTGCTTTAATATTCAAGAATTTCTCTGCTCCAAGATCGGCACCGAACCCTGCTTCCGTAACGACGAAATCAGCAAGCTTGGATGCAGCCTCGGTGGCGATGACACTATTGCACCCGTGTGCGATATTCGCAAATGGACCACCATGGATCAATGCCGGAGTATGTTCAATCGTCTGGACAAGATTTGGCTTGACTGCTTCCTTCAATAAAAGCGTCAAAGCCCCTTCTACTCCTAGATCACCCACAGTGACAGGCTGCTTGTCATAATTATAAGCAACAACCATTTTTGAAAGACGCAGTTTCAAATCCTTCAGGTCACTTGCAAGGCAAAGGACAGCCATGATTTCAGAAGCAACCGTAATATCGAAGCCGTCTTCACGAGGAACTCCCTGCATTGGCCCGCCAAGTCCGACGATAACCTTCCTCAATGCACGATCATTCAAGTCGAGAGCCCGCTTCCAAACTATCCTGCGCTGATCAATATTAAGGTTGTTTCCCTGCTGCATATGGTTATCAATCAATGCAGCCAGCGCATTATTCGCTGTTGTAATCGCATGCAGGTCACCCGTGAAGTGAAGATTGATATCCTCCATCGGAAGCACCTGTGCGAAACCTCCGCCTGTTGCACCGCCTTTGATTCCCATAGTAGGTCCTAAAGAAGGCTCACGCATAGCAATCATTGTTTTTTTACCAAGCTTGTTCAACGCATCTGCAAGTCCGACTGTAACAGTTGATTTCCCTTCCCCTGCAGGAGTAGGATTGATCGCAGTAACAAGTACGACCTTGCCGCTTTCTTTTGTTTTTAATTTAGCCAAAGCTTCTGACGAAAGCTTCGCCTTATACTTTCCGAACAGCTCAATATCATCGGCGTCCAGGCCAATGTTCGCTGCAATATCAACAATTGGTTTCATTTTACTATCACGAGCAATTTCAATATCTGACTTAACTTGAATATTTGTTCCCATTTCCATTCCCCCCAGATATTCTCTATATGCTTACCAACTTATATTTTACCATCAGAGAAATACTATCAGACAAAAAATATTTATTTGTCATAAAATTTCCTCTTTAGCCAATTGCTCCACGAAAGAATTCAGACTATAATAAAAATTATTGATTTTAGTTTACTAAGGCTCTTTTCAAAAACTTTGTTACTTTTTCAAACAAAAGTAAAAACCGCCACATGGGTTTTTTGCGAGTATAGATGCAATCATTATACAGAAGTCTCCATGAAAAGAGCCTCGATACCTTTACTAATACGGTTATTAGAACATGTACGATTAGCAACAAGGATTGCGAAAAACAGCATTTACCAAAGGGGAGGTTATACTTTGCCAATAAAAATCCCGCTGCACTTGCCAGCGAAAGAAATACTGGAAAAAGAAAATATATTTATCATGGACGACAGCCGAGCTGCAAAACAGGATATCCGGCCGTTGAATATATTGATCCTGAATCTCATGCCCGAAAAAGAAAAAACAGAGAGACAGCTGCTGAGACTGCTTGGAAATACACCACTCCAGGTGAACATAACATTTTTAAAAACCGCTACATACGATTCAAAAAATACATCACAATACCATCTGGAAGAGTTTTACCAAACCTTTACCGAAGTAAAAGAAAAGAAATATGACGGCATGATCATCACCGGTGCACCAATCGAGTTGATGGAATTTGAGGAAGTACATTACTGGGACGAACTGAAGGACATCCTCAACTGGACAGAGCAGAACGTCACTTCCACATTGCATATATGCTGGGGAGCACAGGCTGCTTTATACCATCATTTTGGCATCAAAAAGTATGCCCTGCAGAGAAAGTGCTCAGGCGTGTTCAACCATAGAGTTCTTGACCATACCGAAAAAATCTTAAGAGGATTCGACGATGAATTTATTGCTCCGCATTCGAGAAATACGGATATCCCTGAAGAGTCATTGCAAGATCATCCTGATTTGAAGCTGCTGGCTTCATCAGAAGAAGCCGGCGCTCTGATTATTTCCAGCAGAGACAGCAGGAAAATCATGATTACCGGCCACCTTGAATACGAAGCTGCAACACTCGCAGAAGAATACTTAAGAGATAAGGAAAAAGGGATTGAAATCGAAGTGCCTGAGAATTATTTCCCTAATGATAATCCTGAAAACAAACCGGTCAACCGCTGGAGGTCACATGCCCATTTGTTCTTCTCCAATTGGCTGAACTATTATGTATACCAGGCTACACCATATGAATGGGATTAAGAAAAGGCATCGACGGAGTCGATGCCTTTCTTCATTTCGGATCTATTTCCGGCTCTTCTATTAACTTTGCGGAGCGTAATAAACTTCTTCAAAAGGCTGGACGACAACGAAGCCTTCTCCACTGAATTTCATCTGAATGGATTCGCCGCTTCCACGGCCAAGGAACGTTTTGAACGAAATATCTGTTACGAATTCCGGCTGGAGATTTCCAGACCAGGCTACTGTTGCGTTCGGGTCTGTATAAACCGGATTATCCGGGCTGACAAGCAGGGTCAGCGGTTCATAATGGGATGTGATCGCTACCATGCCCGTACCCTCGAGGCGGACATTGAACAATCCGCCGGACAGCATTCCGGCGACCCGGCGCATCAACTTGATATCCCAGCTAATGGAAGGCTCGAATGCCAACAGGTCATTGCCGTTTACGAAAATGGCTTCGTTTTGCAAATG
Organism: Bacillus sp. ISL-45; assembly: GCF_018613195.1. Classification (GTDB taxonomy): domain Bacteria; phylum Bacillota; class Bacilli; order Bacillales; family Cytobacillaceae; genus Mesobacillus. Next base: position 75,305 of record NZ_JAGGQQ010000011.1, on the reverse strand, counting down.
CAAGATTGATATTTTCTTTCCCTGATCAGCAAGATAAAGCTTTCCATTTCCATTTGCCTTCATTAGTGAAGCACCTTCACCCGTTAACGCCTTTTTAAACATCTTGCCGATCCCATGTTCAAGCACTCCCTCGCGCTCAAACTTGATCTGGCCGCGATAGGAAACCATCGCTCCTGCTTTCGACCATACCTGGCCATTCAAATTGATTTCCAGCATTCTCGGTGTTTCCAGCTCAAATAGCCCTTCCCCTTTATCCTGCTGCTTTGTGTTGTTCACAAACTCTTCAATTGAATACCGACTCATTATAATGCCTCCTTATTTTAAAACCTGGAACATGAAAACCCACATAAATGATAGTGCTTGCTGCAGTTCTGCTGGCAATGAACCATGCGGCACCTGCTCTGCTGCTTTTTTAAAAACTCCGAACTCACCCGCTTTTCTCCAGCCATTTTCCATAGCGAGCCTCTCTAGTTCCCATGGCATGATTGTGTTGCAGATTACCTCTTCTCCATACAATCTTCTGAAGCTCTTTGTCCTTGGGCCTGCAGTTGGACCGAGTATGCCTATGCAGGCATATCCATTCGGTTTGAGGATGCGAGCCATTTCACTTAAAGCTTCATTGGGATGGTTCGTCCATTCTATTGAATTAATTGCCATGACCGCGTCGAAATAGTTATCAGGACTTCCGCAATCCGATAGACTTACCTTGTTGAAAAAACAGTGCTCATTCCTTGGATTCAGCCTGGCTCTTTCAAGCATCTCCTCGGAAAGATCGATTCCAGTTACCAGATATCCTGCTTCCGCCAACTTTTCCGAACCTGTTCCATCCGCGCAGCCTAAATCACAAATAAGGGAACCCTCCGGAACAAATTGCTTGATGAATGGCACGATATCCTTTCGGCTTCCAGATTCCCACATCCCCCTGCTCCTGGAATTCCACGAGGGGGCCATACTGTCCCACTGTTTTTCAGATTCCATTTTCCAGTCAAATGTATCCATAAGCTCACCTGCCTAGTTTCTAATTACTATAATAGTTATTTCGCTACGAAAAAGGGAATTCCTCTTAAGTTTAATTTTACAGAAAAAGTGCAAGACTAGGAGGTGTGAAAGGAGAGATTATATTGGAACAAGAACAATTGGTTGCCATACATAAAAATAACGCTGGTGAAATCATCAGTTTCCAGACATCGAGCGGAAGGATCATTTCTTACCGTAAGGCACTGATGGAAGTTAATACAGGAACAATTACAGGCGTAAATATCAATGAGGGTGCAGATGGAAATAATTCCTTAGCCTCAGCTGATGGAACAGGCTTTGAACAATTTCCCGATATTTATTAAAAAACGAATAAACCACCTGACAGCATTGTCAGGTGGTTTGTATATATAGAAAAGGACGGAAGTAAACCTATAAATTTATGTAAGAAGGAGTAGGCTGCTTTAATCGTAACCTTATGCAGGGAGTTTGTCTTCCATAAGGGCACGATTTGGCTTTTATCGTAACCTTATGCAGGGGGTTCACCTTCTATAAGGGCACGATTCGGCTTTTATCGTAACCATATGCAGGGAGTTCACCTTCCAGAAGGGTACATTTCATTGATGATATAGCATTTACCACTTCCGAAATTAACCACTCACAAAAAAGTAGACAAGCTCCGTTTCAGTGAGCTTGTCTACAGTCTGAACACCTGAATTAATGGTCAGGTGTTTGTTTTATTCTTCATCATTTTGTTTTTGAATTGCTCTTAATTCCTGGAGACGAGATTTATCTTCTTCAAAGAACTGGACAAGGTCTCCAATCCTGTCGATTGCATCCCAGCTTAAATGATGTTCAATACCTTCTACATCATTATATATATTTTCTTCCTTTACGCCAATCACCTTCAGCAATTGCTCAAGTAGTTCATGACGGTCGACCAGCCTTTTGCCGGTTTTATATCCTTTTGGAGTCAGCACAAGACCTCGATATTTCTCGTAAACCACGAACTGGTCTTTATCAAGCTTCTGGACCATTTTTGTCACTGAGGAGGGATGGACCGATAATGCCTCTGCGATATCCACTACCCGGGCATATCCTTTTTGTTCTATTAATATAAAAATTTGCTCAATATAATCTTCCATACTAGGTGTTGGCATCCCATGACCTCCAATGCTTAAGCAATAGCCATATTAAAGTTTACTATAGAAGAACAAGGGTGACAAGGCGCTATCCCCCTTGATTGACCGGCTGTGCAGCTATATCGAATTTGAGTTTATTTTCCTCTCCATCCCAATATAGCTTCGCGTTGAAGGTTTTATCCTTACTCTGGAAGCCTTCAATCACGTCTGTACTTCCTTCTGCCAACAGCTTCTTGATATTTTTCTGTGTTACTGTCTTTCCAAGGATTTGTTTGGAGAGAGTGAAATTGCATTTAGTTTTCTGGTAGTTTGAACAGCCGTAGAACGTCCCTTTGTCCACAACCATGCCATCGCATATTTTACATTTCCCCAGGTTAGTAGTTCGGCGGGATCGCCCGCCCTTTTTCCCCGGCACAAAGGCGTTTGTAAGTTCCTCGGAAAAAGTCCAGCCTGAGGAGCCTTCGGAGGTTTCAGAAACAAGATGTTTAATCATTTTTGATGTCTGCTCAATGAACTGCTTGGGCGAAGCCTCTCCCTGCCCTATTTGATGCAGCCTCTGCTCCCATTTCGCTGTCATTTCCGGTGATGCAAGGACTTGTCCACCAACGGCCGCGACGAGTATTTTTGCTTTTGCAGTTGCATATACGAGGTTTTTGCGGACTTCAATATATGCTCTGTCTTTAAGCATGGTAATGATGCCTGCTCTCGTCGCTTCAGTTCCAAGGCCTTCAGCTTTCATCAAAACCTTTTCAAGTTCCTTGTCCTCAATATGCTTTCCTGCAGTTTTCATTAAGGTAATCAACTGGCCTTCAGTCAGCCTTTTTGGCGGCTGTGTTTTGCTTTCCTTTACCTCTGCTTTCATGACCGTTCCAGTTTCTCCTTGCTGGACAGCAGGCAGCTCTGGCTCTTTGTCTGAGTCTTTTTGCGGAAGAACTTTTTTCCAGCCTTCATCCAGCTGGACTTTTCCCTTGGAAATAAACTCAGCTCGTCCCTCCACGACCGTCTTGATGGTTGTATATTCCGCGATGTATGGACCATAATGGGCTGCAATCAGTGTCCTTGCCAGCAAATCATATAATTTCAGCTCATCCCCGGACAGCCTGCTTAGGTTTGGAACTTGTTCAGTCGGGATGATTGCGTAGTGATCTGTGACTTTTTTTTCATTCACGTAGCGTTTATTATTTTTTATCGATGAATTTGGTAATGGAAAAAGCTGCTGATACTCATGATTAGCCTGCAGTTTATTCAAAATGGCAGAAAAGCCTTCTGCTTCTCCTGGGGTTACATATCTGGAATCAGATCGCGGATAGGATACGATTCCCCTTTGATATAATCCTTGTAAAATGTCCAGAGTCTTTTTTGGCGACATTTTAAAACGGCGATTTGCTTCCGCCTGGATTGCAGAAAGATTAAAAAAAAGCGGCGGCAGGAATTCTTTTTTCTCAGAGGCAACCTCTGCTGCTTCCGCAGTCTTCCCATCGCAAAAAGCAGCAATTTTCTCGGCCATTTCTTTCGTTTTAATCCGTGAATCACCGTCTTTTTCCCATTTTCCGCTGTACTTCTTGCCATTGATATTGAATTTTGCGAGTACTTCCCAAAATGGTTCCGATACGAAATTTTCGATTTCAAGCTCTCTTTTTACAATTAAAGCAAGCGTAGGAGTCTGTACCCTGCCGACAGAGAACACGTCTGAATAGCCTTTCTTTTGAAGAAGAAGAGTGTACAGCCTCGATGCGTTCATGCCGACAACCCAGTCAGCACAAGCACGAGTGTATGCTTCAAAATATAGATTCTTTGTATCTGATTCTTTCAAAAGGTTTTGAAAGCCTTCCTTTATCGCTTTCGGAGTCAGCGAGGAAATCCACAATCTTTTCATTGGCTTCATGCAGTTGGCAAGGCGAAGGATGTTCCTGATGATCAGTTCACCTTCGCGCCCGGCATCGCCTGCATGGATGATTTCAGTGACCTGCGGATCGGTGGCAAGCTTTTTTATGATCTGGAATTGCTTTGCTTTCGATTTGACGACTTCGTACTTGAAATTTTCCGGAATGATCGGCAGTGTATCCAGCGACCATTTTTTCCAGGCTGGATTATATTGCTCGGGTGCAGACAATTCCGTTAAATGGCCGATTGCCCATGAAACGTAAGCACCTTTAGGGAATATTTCATTGGGGAGTATCTCGATGAATCCATCCCTTTTTTTCATTTTGAATACGGAGGCCAGCGTTCTGCCCTGGTCAGGCTTTTCCGCAACAATCAATTTCATAATTTCCTCCTGAAAAACTTTTATATGAACGTGCTGTTTAATCTTCGAACTCTATTTTATCTTTTTTTCGACAAAAGCGTAAAGGACTTTTATTGCTGCTTTCCCCGCCTTCCTGCATTGGCTGTGTACCCTAACCCTTAAAAAAATAACAGGCAGCTGAAATGATCAGCTGCCTAAAAGATTTATTATTCCTCAAATGGCTCGACTATGTTGTTGTCATTAATGTACCATCGATTCCTGTTAACGACTGCCGAGACGGTTAAAATCAGCGAAGGAACTTTTTCGATCCGCACCACGATTGCCCCGACCAGCTGCTGGAAAATCACAAAGGATTCCCCATGGCTGAACCCCGCCCACTGGGGACCCATGATGGCAATGGAACGGATAATTTCTTCCTTTTCTGTTTGCTCAAGTGAAAGATGCGGAGAAAAAATGATAATCCAATCCTCATCACCTATCGAAAAGCGGTACATGCCCTCACCCTTTTAATTCATCATCATTGACTATTAAAAGATATGAACGGCGTCAGCAGATTATACCCCTACAATTGAATCATTAAGCACTCGAGAGATCCTTAACCCGCGATTCAGCCGCAAATCAACAAGTGTATCCCCGGTTTTAATCAATGCTCTTAACGGCTCGAATTGGTCAACCATCAAGATTGTCCCCTCTTCGCCGTCGCTAAGGAGGACACGCCTTCCTACAAGGCTGTCCATGATTCTGTACAGGAAAACGAGCATGATTTTCGGATTGAATTTTCCGAATACATCGTTTTGCATCTGGGAAATAACAATATGGAAAGGCTCTGCCTGGTGATAGACCCTTGAGGATGACATGGCATGGTATACGTCTGCAATTGCAACGATTTTCGCAAGCTCGTCTATCTTTTCGCTGCTCAGGCTGAACGGATAGCCTCCACCATCCTCACGCTCATGGTGCTGAAGAGCAATCAGCGCAACTCTTTCATTTAGTTCTGGAATGTCCTTTAACATCCGGTAGCCATAAGCTGTATGGCGTTTCATTTCAATGTATTCTTCCTGCGTCAGCCTTCCTGGCTTGTTCAGGATGTTGGCAGGGATACGAGCTTTCCCTATATCATGGAGTGTCGCTCCCAAAGTGAGATCATTCAACTCCGATTGGCCCAGATTCATCCATTTCCCTATCAATGTGGAGATGATGCCAACACAGACTGTGTGCCTGTAGGTATACTCATCCTGCGCCTTCAGCTCATAGAAGAGATGGTAGATATGGGGAATTTCAGCCGCCTGCCTGATTACAGGAAGGATGTCATTCTTGATTTCACCAACAGGGACAACTCCTGTCTTTGCAACAATATCGAATATCTCTTCCATTTGCCTGGAAGCCTCATCGATTTTCTTTGATATATCATCAAGCTTTTTATTTACTGCGATCTGTGGTGTGCGGTCCTGAATGGCATTGCCATTCCTGATTGTATCCAATAATGCATCAATTTGATGATCAGTTAAGGACGTGAACGCGGATGGAGTGGTCTTCTTCATTGATACCCTCCTCTTAGCTTATAATAGACTTGTAGTTTAAAATGATTGCTCTCTGATTAAGAAAATAATAACAAATATTTCCGGAAATAGGAACTAAAGAGGAGATAATTTCATTTTATTTTAAATTGACTAAATTTTAAGATTATTTAGTTTGTATGACGCTTACATTCTTGACTGAATCCTTCCCAATATTGTATATTTAAGACATCATTTAATAGATTATAATTGCCATGGCAAAACTGCAGGTGTATCCATTAGATGATAATATTCAACTTGGCACACATTTGTGCCGCGAAAGACATGGGAGGAAAGTTTAACATGCAAAACGGTAAAGTAAAATGGTTCAACAATGAAAAAGGTTTCGGTTTCATCGAAGTAGAAGGCGGAGACGATGTATTCGTCCACTTCTCAGCAATCCAGGGCGATGGTTATAAGTCACTAGAAGAGGGTCAGGAAGTTTCTTTCGAAATCGTTGAAGGAAATCGCGGACCACAAGCTGCTAACGTAGTAAAACTATAATTCAAAAAGTTGAAGGCTGGCGCCTGACGCCAGCCTTTTTTGATTGGTTGATTGTTCTGAGCGTTTTATGGACATTTTGACTTCGAACTTCCAATGAAATGTCCATAAAAATCACTTTCTTAGACATTTTGACCTCGAACTTCCAATGAAATGTCCATTAAACGCTTTTTCTTAGACATTTTGACTTCACTCATCCGCTGAAATGTCCATAAAAATCACTTTCTTAGACATTTTGACTTCACTCATCCGCTGAAATGTCCATTAAAACCACTTTCTTAGACATTTTGACTTCACTCCTCCGTTGAAATGTCCATAAAATTATCTTTCTTGGACATTTCGGCCACTCATTTCCTTTAAAATGTCCTTAAAAGATCTACCATGAAATCGAAACTAAAGTCTTTGTCCGCATTTTTTTATTTTTTCCCCAACGGTGCATTCGTTAATGCAGAACCGGTGGGCATATCTTTTTCCGTTTTCTTGCCGGTGATGCTTTTTCAGGAAGCATCCATTGCAGAATGTATTGAGCAATGTTTCCACCTCGGCAAGGACTTCATTACGCGTCAATCTATTCCCGCCTTTCTCTCCTCGTTATAATATTTGCATTTTGCTATTGATCATTTTACCTTGCAATGCCTGTGTCGCCAGTTTGTCAGCCTCTTTATTTTCCTTCCTGCCTACAGGATTGTATTTCGGATACAATCCCAGTTCCTTGATCTTATTCTCAATCCTGTCGAGCCAGCGGTTCAGGGTTTCTTCATAGCATGGCCACTCACCCTCAAGCTGCTTGAGTACCACTTGCGAATCCCCTTTAATGTCACAGGTCATGTTCCTTACACCCATTTCCTCAAGGATGGTGAGGGCAAAATAAAGAGCAGCGTATTCTGCTTCGTTATTCGTTTCAAGCTCATCGAAGACCTCATTGGCACGCAATCTGTACTTCTTCTTTCCCTGCTTGAAGTAGATTATGGTTCCAAGTCCTGCCTTATGATTAAAATTATCAAATCCACCGTCAAAGTAAACTGTAAGGTCATGAGGTTCTTCTTCTACTTCTTCAAGAAGCTTGCGCATCTCCTTTATCGTCCACGAAGTACCGATTTCATCTATAAAAGATATTTCTCCAGCTTTACCTGATTTCTCTAACTCTTCACCGGCCTGAAGTGCATGCTCACCATCAAGAAAATCTGAGCTGAACAGGATTCGATCTATTCCTTTTACTTTATATTCCCATTCCAATTTATATTTCATGAATTCTCCCCCGCTTTCTAATCTGTTTTTTCGCTCCGCCAAATGGGTTATTTTTAGTTATCTTACCCATTTTCTGAACACGTTACAATGAAAAAGGGACGATGAAACTTTATTGGTGGTAGTATATTTTATAAATTATCGCTCCTCTTATGATACACTAACTATTATCTGTACAAACAAACCGGGAGTGATCTTTGTTGTTCGAAGTTTATATTGATGGCGCAAGTGCTGGCAACCCTGGACCAAGCGGTGCTGGCATTTTTATAAAAGGAGAAGGAGAAGTTTTCAGATACTCCATCCCTCTTGGGGTCATGTCTAACCATGAAGCTGAATATCATGCATTTATAAAAGCATTGGAAATCTGTCTTGAAAAAGGTTTCAGTGTTGTATCATTCAGGACCGATTCGCAGCTCGTAAATGCAGCAGTGGAAAAGGAGTTCGTGAAAAACAAGCTTTATTCCCCCCTGCTAGAAAAAGCATTAATGCTTGCCGGGCAATTTGATTTGTTCTTCATGAAATGGATTCCATCGAGTGAAAATAAAACAGCGGACGACCTGGCAAGAAAGGCTGTAAGGGAGAACAACATGAAAGGAACCGAAGAATAATATGAAAGCATCAACTTTCGCGGATTTAAGCTTGCTTTTCGTAGCCCTCATCTGGGGAGCAACATTTGTGCTTGTACAAAATGCAATATCTTTTCTCGAGCCACAATCCTTCAATGCAGTCCGATTTACCCTGGCAGCAATCTTGTTAGGACTTTGGCTTATGGTTTTTGAAAAAGACCAGCTAAAAAAGCTGGATAAGAAATTGATATTATCCGGGATCATGCTGGGATTCTGGCTTTTCATCGGCTATGCATTCCAGACATTAGGATTGCTGTATACGACTTCATCCAAGGCTGGCTTTATAACTGGATTGAGTGTGGTCCTGGTACCACTGTTAATGCTTGGAATCCTGAAACAGCGGCCGAGCTTGAACTCGATCGCAGGGGTCTCTGCAGCAACTGCTGGCCTTTATCTCTTAACAATGTCGGATGTATCCAGCCTGAATATTGGTGACGGCTTTGTCCTAATATGTGCCGCAGGATTCGCACTGCACATCGTTTTCACAGGAAAGTTCAGCAGCAGTTATCCGACACTCCTTTTGACGATGGTCCAAATCGCAACTGTAGGGGCTCTGTCAGCAATATCAGCTATCCTTTTTGAGGATTGGAAAAGAGCATTCAACCCTGAGGTCATCTTTTCAGCGAATGTCCTGATCGCCCTGCTGGTTACATCCATACTGGCGACTGCTCTGGCGTTTTTTATCCAGACGAATTTCCAGAAACACACAACGGCCACTCGAGTTGCCTTGATTTTTGCAATGGAACCAGTTTTTGCAGCAATTACGGCTTACTTCTGGGCAGATGAGCGCCTAACCTATATTGCCCTTGCCGGCTGTGTATTAATTTTTGCCGGTATGGTTTTCGCGGAATTGCCGTCTGGCAAATTCGAAAGTTTCATTCGTAAAATAATCCCTAAAAAAGAGGCTGATTTCAAAGCATAGCGCTTTGGAACCAGCCTCTCTTTATATTCTAGTTCAGCTTCAGCGCTTGTCGGGGCTGACCCGGCGCTTCCGCTTTTTGTCATACGGCCAAAAGCTCGATTTTTTTAACGTACTGCAACGCTTCTTTGCGGGAATGAATTTTATTAGAAGCAAAGGTTTCCAAGAGCGAAATATAAAAGCTTCCATCAAATCCTTTTTGGGCTTTTAGTGTGATTTCAATGGCTGTATTTGTGAGTTCATCGGTAGAATTTGTATACTGTTGACCGAAATAAATAAAGCCGATGGCGTCCTCACGCAACTGGAACCCTTTGCTTTTCAAATGAAGCAGGTAATCTTCAACTGTCCGCACTGACTGAATCAATCCTCTCTTCAAGCCGTTTCTAGTAAAATTTTACCGCAATATTCGAGCTTTTTCTACCGTTTTTTTGTTAAAAGATATCCAGCAAATCCCATCGCCATGCCAATAAAGGCTCCGCCAAGTACCTCTTTTGGCTGGTGGCCCAGCATTTCTTTCAATGGATCTGGAGACTTTTCTTCAAACTCTACAGGGTCATCCTCATGAATCTTATCCATTAATTCATCAAGATCATTAACTTTTAAAGTCAGTTCTCCTGTTTGTCTCCTTATCCCCTGGGCATCATACATGACAATAATGCCATACACGAGTGACAATGCAAAATCAACCGAACGTACACCTTTAGTAAGAGCAACATATGTTGTTAAAGATGAGACACCAGCTGAATGGGAGCTTGGCATTCCGCCGCTGGCCAAAAATAAATCTGGTTTCCATTCCTGTGTCTTAGCATAATGAAACGGTATTTTTAAAGCCTGAGCAAGGCCAATACTTGAAATTGCAATAACTGCACCTTTATTCATCTTCCGTCACCTCCATGTTATTTTGAAGAAAAATGATTGCTTTTATTCTTGCCCGTTCATAATAAGGATTAAGCTGTAATAAGCAGACAACCTATAAAGGTTAATTCTCATTTCTGAACATTTTTAAACAAAAATTTTTCTGGAGGGATTGCTGAATATGAGCAAAAAGGGAAACAGAGGGACAAAGGCACCCGGGGTAAATCCACAAGGCTATGGACAAGATGCTGAATTGGCTGAAGAACCAAAGTCAAAGCTGGAAAATGCCGCTAAGAAAAAGAATACAAAATAACGAAGTTTGCTGAACGCTAAACCATAAAAAAACGGCTGGTATATTACCAGCCGTTCCCATTAAGCGTGCATTTCGTATTCGAACAGACGGTGCAGCCCTTTGAGTTCAACTTCATTGAACTTGGAAAGAAGCTTTTCCCGGTCAATTTTAAACCTGGCGTCGTCGATCTTGCATTCAACAGGTACATCACATTTGATTTCAGCCAGCTGTCTGCTTAAATGAAGCATATCAAGGTCAGCTTCGATTTTAGCTCGCTGAGATTTTGTCAGTAGATGCAGGTTCGCGATGACACCTTCAACATCCCTATGTTCCTGAAGCAGCTTAATAGCAGTCTTTTCACCAATCCCGCGGACTCCAGGATAGTTATCACTTGGGTCGCCCATGAAGGCTTTTAAATCAATCATCTGTTCAGGCCAGATGCCTTTTTCTGCAAAAAGGCTATGGCGATCGTGGACTTGATAATTGCCGTAGCCCTTCTGGAGCAGGATGACAGAAACCCGGTCGTCAATAAGCTGTAGGATATCCTTATCACCTGTCAGAATCGTAATGGAGTCCACTTCCTTAGCCGTCCTGGCAATCGTCCCTATACAGTCATCAGCTTCATAGCCTCTCAAACCAATGTTTGGTACATCCAGAGCTTCCACTACCTCTTTAACAAGGTCAAACTGCGGCAGCAGCTCAACAGGTGCCTCAGGTCTATTTGCTTTATAATGGTCGAACATTTCTGTACGGAAGGTTTTGCTGCCCATATCCCAGCATACTGCAGTATGGGTAGGCTTGAAATTTGCAACTGCAGTCGCAAAGTGTTTTATGAACCCGTGGATCGCATTTGTTGGGACCCCTTTGGAATTTATCATGAACTGTCCGGAAACAGCTGTTGCATAGAATGCTCTGAAAAGCAAAGCCATCCCGTCAACCAGCATTAGCGAAGTTTTATTATTTTCCAAGCTGGCACCTCCAATGAGAATTTTGAGCCATTGCTTTATTTAAAAAGCTTGATGCCTTAATGTGAAAGTCAACTTTGATATTATAACACAATTATAGGTGTTCCCTTGTATATTCCGAAAATAACCATTCTTCAATCATCTAACCAGACTGAGTCAAAGCGACTTTTCCCCAAAACATCATTCACTTTTGGAAACGGGATTTTCATGATAAGAAACCCAATCGCTGTAGCTTCCTGCATAGAGTCTGACATTCTTGAATCCAGCTTCTTTTAAGGCGATATAATTAGGCGTTGCCGTAACACCTGAGCCGCAATAAACGATGATTGGCTCGCTAAAATCTAGGTCTTTAAATCTCTTTTCCTGCTCGTCCCGAGGCTTAAAAAAACCATTTTCAAAGCCGTCCATCCAAGGTTTATTAATCGCTGTCGGGATATGGCCGGGAATCCGGTCAATTGGCTCCTCGATTCCAAGGTAACGTCTGCTTTCCCGGGAATCAACAAGGATAGCACTCCCATTCCCTTCAAGTGCAATATCTTTCACCTCTTCATAGGAAGCCAGCATATCGTTATTTTCATTTATCGTGTAATTTGTCTTTTGATAATGCGTTACGGATTCCTCAGTCGGATACCCTGCCTTCTTCCACGCGTCGAAGCCTCCGTTCAGGATATAGACTTTCTCATGTCCAACGTATTGAAGAAGCCACCACATCCTTGATGCGAATGCTCCTTCCTTTCCGTCGTAGACAACGATTGTTGTTTCATTATCGATTCCAGCATTCTGAAGCTTCTCTTTAAACTGACTTGTTTCAGGGAGAGGGTGCCTGCCGCCATGCTCCCCGACCGAACCAGAAAGATCTTTTTCCAGGTCGAAATAAACAGCGCCTGGAATATGGCTTTGTTCATATAGAAGCCTGCCCTCATCAGGATTCCCCAGCTTGAATCGGCAATCGACGACTCTTGTATCCTTGTCTCCCAGACGATCATTAAGCCATTTTGAATCAACATGATTTCTCAAGGCATTCACTCCTTCGTTTGTTTTTGGACCATCAATTTTTTTACATGCTCCTTTGGATCCCAGCAGTTGAATTGATAGTGGCTTTTGGTTTCATAGCCCAGCCTTAGGCAATGATATTTCATTTTCCCATCAATTTTTTCAGCCTGAAAATTAACACAAGTAGCACATGCATGAAATCGGTTACTGGTCATCCCTCATACAACCTTTATTGATCGTTTTTTATATTCATCAATGCAGCTTTCACAGTATCGATAGAGAAATTATCATCAAGGGCAGAGGTGATTCCTTCGAAATACTCGGTGATCTGCTCTGAAAAATCCTTTTGGACTTTCTCAAACTCACGATCTAATTCAGGAAGGTAGTGGTCTTTCAGCCTTGCATTCTCTTTTTCAAGATAATCCTCTGCAGGTCCGTGTAAAAGCTTTTCAAGTTCATCTGCCATTAATTTCTTTTCATTTTTCTCAAAGAAGGATTTGGGATTCTTGAACATTCCAAGCGTCTTCTTGAATATCGCATGATCGATGTCCTGGTATGCTGTTTCAAAGTCTACTCCGGTTAATGGACCATTTTCTGTGGCAGAAATAGAAACCGAAGAATTAATTTTCAGCAATTCGGCTGACAAAGCTTCCTGGAACTCTTTCAATATCCGTAAAATAAACGCCTCGGCCCTTAATGAGGTGGCCCTCATTTCCTGAGCCAGGTCATATCCAATGCTCTCAATCAATTCATCAAGCGCTGTTTCAAGAGCCTTCTTCATATTGCGCCCATCGTCCTTCAAAAGCGCTGGATTGAAGGCCTCCCTAAAGAATTCCCCAAACCTGATGAAGACACGCTGGCGAATATAATATGTCAATTCATCGCTTTCTTGGACAAGACGATCCTTAAGCACTGCCGGTTGCTTCTCGGATAAAACGCTCAGCATTTCTTCTTTTTGTGATAATAGCTTCCTCCGCCTATCAGTCCTTGCAGCCTTGTCTTCTTCTGCCGACCTAATCATTTCCTCGATCACATTGACAGCCTGACGCCATTTTGCCTCTGCAGACTCAACAGCCATATTCATAAGGTCATTGGCAATGAATGAATAAAATGCCTTTTCAAATCGATTAAAAAGCTGGTCTCCACCAGTCTCTTGATCCAACTTAGCATTTAAGCCATTCAAACTTGAAACTGGGAACAGATGAGGCTTCCTGATGCCATATTGGACAAGCTGGTCTTTCACATATTCTAATACGGCTGACTGCTCTTCCTCCGAATTCGCCAAATCAACGGCATTGACAATGAAAAACATTTTATCAAGCTCAAAGGTATCCTTGACCCTGCCCAGCTGGATCAGGAACTCCCTATCCGCTTTTGAGAAGGCATGATTATAGTAGGTTACGAATAAAATAGCATCCGAATTCTTGATATAATCGAAGGCAACTCCTGTATGGCGGGCATTGATTGAATCGGCACCAGGCGTATCAACCAAAGTGATCCCCTCTCTTGTAAGTTCGCAATCATAATAGACCTCTATCCATTCAACAAAACAAGATTTTTCCTCTTCAGCAACATAGCCTCGGAATGATTCAAGATCAACAAAAAGCTTCTCGCCGAAACTATTTTTAAAATCACTGAATCCTTTGGCAAAAGCCTGGAGAAATGAGTAATGCGTTTTTTCTGCGGCACTGTAACCGCTATCCTCGGAATTAAGACTATTGATTTGATCGATCGCTCGTTCGAAATCAGTCGTGTTCTTGCCGAATAATCCCAGAGAGCGGTCCAGTTCTTTCAGTAATTCACTGGCACTTTTTATTTTGACAATGACCGTTCCGTGAGGATTCTCATTTGTCACCGGTTTAATTTTATTGATGGCAGCAGTTGTCGGATTTGGTGATACCGGCAAAATCCGTTCCCCTACCAGAGCATTTGCGAAAGAGGACTTCCCAGCGCTGAATGCCCCGAACAAGGCAACAGTAAATTCTCTTTCCTTTAACCTTGAGGCTTTATCCTTTAATTCACGGGCGATTTTTTTCAAGCCAGGTATATTCTCGATCTGTTCAGATGTAAAATTCATTTTTCTTACCAGCTTCTGTTGTTTCTCATGAAATTGTGCAATCTCAATCCCGCCTTGCTCGACAGGAGCTTCCTGTACTAAAGGATCGGTCACTTCCTTCGCAGTGTTTGAGGAGGCAATATCATCAGTTACGATCACTTCTGGCTCGTCTTCGGCAGCCTTAAAAATCAGATACGCTTCCTCTTGATATTCTGTCGGTTGACCATACAGAATTTCTGATACGAACCTGCGTTGCTCGGCCAGGTTTTCCAGAATGACATTCAATGCCTTCCACGCTGAGAAAAGCTTCGCGAGTTGTTCTTCTTTCTTGAGAATTTCATTTATCTCCTCATCATCCTGACCTTTTACATAGCCGATGAACTTTTCCTTGATGGGCTCCAGCTTTCTTCTTGCAAGATTCTTCAATGCTTCCGCCACGTCGTTAGTATAATTGAGAACATAGTCTCCTGAAAGTCTTGCACCAGACTTGACGGCTCCAGATAGCAGCTCGGTTTGGAACTCAATCTTAAAGCTATTGGCTGATGTCTGCAGCTCGGTCTGCGAAAGATTATGTTTCTTGAACAGCTCGGATAAAAAGTTCTTGATATGCCAGTCGAGCTGGGATTGAACTTTATCCTCGAGGTCTCGATAGAAACTGTCGAGTCTTGCTGTTCGTTCCTGTTCCGTTTTTTGTTTTGAAAATAGCAAACCCACTTTAAAGTCTGGCTGCCTTGACTGAAGATAAGCCTCCGCCAGCTCCCTTGTCTGGAATGGCATTAGATAGGCGCTTTTTAGAATATCATTGAGTCCATCCCGGAATTCACGTTCAGGATCCCGTTCACCCTGGATTTTTTCAATATTCATCCTTAAATTATCCAGTTCATATGACAGCTGTTGCCTTTCACTGTCCGAAAGCCCTTCGAGGATTGTTTCAAATTGATCGATTTCTTCAGAGACATTCTGATGAAGATGCGCCAAATGATCCTCGGTCAATTTTTCCATCGACTTAAAAATCGAAACTGGCAGTATTTCTTTTCTCTTGTTCTTCCGCTCCATGATAAACGAAAGGAGTATCTGAAATTGATTATGTGGCGATTCAGGGGCTTTCAGCGATGTATAAAAAATCCCCGCATGTTTTACTCCCCAGTCAGCAAAAGAATTTTCAACACTCGTCTTGAACTGCTCAAAAGACAATTCTGCATCCTGGTGCTTGTCGACCTGGTTGATAATCAAATATAGTTCTTTTCCTGCATCTGTTAATTCCTTCGTAAAAAGGAAATTCAGTTCAGATTGGACATGGTTATAATCCATCACATAAAACACGATATCTGAAAGATGGAGCGCCGATTCAGTGGCAATCCGATGGGCATCATCAGTGGAATCGATCCCAGGTGTGTCCATGATGACGGCCTGTTCCAGAAACTCCGCACCATTATGGCTGATTTCGATAGCCTGGATTTGCTCGCCATCCTTGCAGTAAGTTTTGACAGTTTCATAATCATATGGTGCCGGATATAAGCGTGAGCCGCCGTCTTTGAAGATGACCTTTGCATATTCAGTACCTGACTTAATCCGTACCAGGTTCGCACTGGTCGGAATTGGGCTTGAGGGCAGGATATTGTCGCCGATCAGCCTGTTGATCATGCTCGACTTCCCTGCAGAAAAGTGTCCGCAAAAAGCAATTGAAAATTCCTCCTCAACTGCTTTCCTTCCCAATTCCTTTACTTTTTCAGCTGTATCGTCATCGTGATTTGAATTCATTAAATTATATAAAGATAAAATCTTTCCAAGAAGCTTATGATCTTGCTGTGCAATAGTCTGGCCCATTCCTCTAACCCCTTGTGACAAAATTGTGAATAACTTTATTTTATATGATTTTTCGGTCTTTTCCTATAATTACATTTTCGCCTCTTAGAAAAAGTAAAACAAATACATTAATCAACCTAGAAAAGCACTGACAAATGGACAAAAAGAAAAAGCCCGAACTTAGTCCGGGCTTTCATCTAATTGAGAATCTGTTTTTTAATGTGGTTTTAGTACATTGCTCAATACATATTTCATAAGTAAGGAGTAAGCTGCTATGGTAGAAACAACTAACATGGAAACCATTGGTACGACACCATCCTTAAGGTTCTTTTTTAACTGAGAATAATTTTCATCTCAAGGAAAGTGTAGCACTATTGATTATCATTTTCAATGGAAGCAGATTAATTGTCACACTTATTTAACAAATTCGGGACGAACCGACCCTGATTCGAGAATTCAGATTCATACATGGTCAACTCTCGCAACGCCTTCTCCTCTGCAGGAATCCTGATCGATAAAATCAGGATGTTCAGCAAGGTGAAGACTGCCATTGTGATATAGGCATTGAACATTAAAGGAATAACAATCAATTCTATTGCTACAATTAAATAGTTTGGATGCTTGATGATTTTATATGGTCCTCTTTTGATGACGTTAGCTCCTGGAAGAATGATGATCTTTGTATTCCAGAACCTTCCCAATGAAGAGAGTGACCAAATTCTCATCACCTGCGTAAAAATAAACAAAGCAAGTAATGCCGGCCAATATCCTGACAGGTTTTTATCAAAGAAGATCACTTCCAGGATAAAAAATATGAAAAAAGCTGTATGGATTGACACCATTGCGGGATAGTGCCCCTGCCCAAACTCTATTGCTCCCTGTGCTTTCATCCAGGCTTCATTTTTTCTGGCTATGACTAGTTCTGTCAGCCTCTGAAAGATGATTAATCCGATAAATATGAGGAACACCATGTTATTCCCACCTCATCAAAAGCAATTCGGAGCTAAATCCGGGTCCTAAGGCTGCCCCCAGTCCAAGATCGCCTGCCTCCGCTGTCTCCATGAACCTTTTTAATACATACAGTATTGTTGCTGAAGACATATTCCCATAATCTTTTAAGACCTCCATTGATGTCCTGGTCATTGCTTCAGGGAATTTGAGAGCAGAAACATAGGCATCCAGGACCTTCTTTCCTCCTGGGTGCGCAATGAAGTGATCGAGATTCGGAACGTCAAGGTTATTGCTGTTCAAAAACCTTAAAACATTAGGCTGAAGCCAGTTTTCGATGATCGTCGGTATATCCTTGGAAAACACGACATAAAGTCCCTCATTTTTCACTTCCCAGCCCATGACATCCTCAGAGTCAGGCATGGTTGTTGACTGAGTGCCGATAATATTAGGTGCAGCATCTTTTTTCATGATATTCTCATAGCCGGAATCATCACCACAGACCAGGGCGCACGCAACCCCATCCGCAAACAGTGAAGTTCCAATCAGATTGCTTTTTGAACGGTCATTACGCTGGAAGGTTAAACTGCATAATTCAATTGACAGCACCAGAACCTTTGCCTCCGGGTATGCCAGACAATATTCAAAGGCTCGCGACAGTCCAGCTGCCCCACCAGCACACCCAAGACCCCAGATTGGGATCCTTTTAGTATATTGAGATGATGGCAGGATATTCATTATTCTCGCATCAATGCTTGGGGTCGACACACCCGTGCTGCTGATAGTAAAAATAGCATCGATTTCTTCAAGATGTACTTGGTTTTTTAAAAACTCATCACTTTTCAGGCAATTCGAGATTGCTTGTGCTCCTAGTTCCACAGCTGCCTCAATATAGGCATTATTCTTCTCTTCAAAAGTATGGTCACTTTCAAACCAATCAAGATTTTTAGCAAAATGGCGTTTCTCGATTTGGCCATTCTGAAATACAGTTAGCAGCCTATTTATATCTTTAAAGGATTCTTTGAATAGCTTTTCTGCAAAATCCATTACCTTTTCCTGCTCTATTGAAAATGGCGGCACAGCTTCTGCGATGGATATAACTCTTGGCATGTTTATACTCTCCTCACATCTATGTACGGTTACTTTTTCCATTTACCCAGAGAGTATACAGTCAAACTAGACTTGGACTGAAACGAAAAAAAGCTTTCCCCACAAATAAGGGAAAGCCTAACGTTTTGAAGGAGTTGCTGTGCAAGTTCATTATACAATGCACTCAAGCCTTGTACATTATAAAATCATTACCAGTTGACATTATATTTCTTAGAAGACTGTCTGTTTTTACCTCAATGGCTTCTTTTGTACGAAGCAGAGTACCTGCTTTTACCGTTTTAAACCTCGCGGATCTTTTTCGGGTAATGGATAATTACATTTCGATATCGTTCAAGCAGAAAGATACCCTTATGGAAGTCATTCCTCCTCCATAAGGGTATTATTCAAGCGTAAAGTTACTATTAAGCATGCAAATCCACTTTTTTACAGTTTGCTCCTCAATAACATTTTCAGGACAATACAGTAAACAAACTACTGCTTACAGTAAGTCTATTTTATCAGGCAATCAAAAACCATGGATCGTCATTCCACCGTCTACAAACAGGGTTTGTCCAGTGACATAATTCCCGGCATCTGAGCTTAGGAATACCACCGGCCCCACAAGCTCAGGCAACTCCCCGATCCGCTTCAATGGTGTAACTGCCAGGATATCCTGCACATACGCTTCGTCGGCCAATAGCTTTTCAGTCAGAGGCGTTTTGAAGTACCATGGACCGATTGAATTCACATTGATACCGTATTGTCCCCATTCCATCGCAAGCACCTTTGTCATCTGCATAAGGGCTGCCTTAGTTGCCGCATAGGCCACGCCCGTCCTGAGGGCTACTTGCCCCGCTACAGACGCAATATTAATGATTTTGCCTCCTGATTCCTGTACCTTCATGATTTTTCCCGCTTCCTGGGACATCATGAAGGCAGATTTCAGATTGGTATCCATGATTGTTTGCCATTCTTCATCCGTTGCTTCCAGAGCCTTTGAACGGATGTTCATACCCGCATTGTTGACAAGAATATCAATCTTTTTCCATTCAGACCTTACTGTAGAAATCGAATTATGTACTTGATCCCTTTTTGTCACATCTGTTGGCAGCACCAGAGTCTTTCTTCCCATTTTTTTAATTACCGAAGATGTTTCTTTGAGATCTTCCTCCGTGCGTGCAAGTAAGGCAACATCTGCTCCAGCTTCAGCCAGACCGATTGAAATCGCTCGGCCAATCCCTCTGCCAGCACCTGACACTACTGCTGTTTTACCTTTCAAATCAAAAGATGGCAAAAACATTCACATCATCCTCCCGTTCTAAAATTGACTTAATTTTAACATATTGTCCGGGAAAATCAGGATATCTCGCCTGCGAATACGAAAAAGCACCAAACCAGGTGCTATTTTTCGTCGGACTGCTTTTGTACCTCAATCCAGATTTGTTTTTCAGCTGCCCTCCCGCATTTTTTGCATAATCTTATTTCATCATATATGAGGCGGCAATGTTCGCAATAATACTTTTGCATAAACCCACTTCCTGATAGATCCATTTTCTATTAGTTTATTAGCTAAACGTGGAATGGTGATTCCTGTTTTTCTAATTGCTTTTTTAAAAATGTCAAGTCGTTCTGTCACATCCCGATTTGATTGCTTGCTAATATGCTCAAATTTTCACATAAATCTATTCACAGATTTTTCACATTTACCCATCGTTACATGTGACTTAAATCACTGTATTGACGCGTTTTCACCATTAACATAGTAAATATATCAGGTATGAACAATTTGTGAACTGTCTGAAACCATATTTACGTTTCCAAATTGTTTTGTATTATGAAAATGTACTTATCATTTATAAACGAACATTTCATACGAAGGGAGTGGACCGGGATGGCTCAGCCTGGAATCGGGAAGAAAACACATACAAAGGTGGAAGACCAATCTTCCTTGAAAGGAACACTTGCATCCGTTTTCTTGTTAGGATTCTTTTTAATCGTTACTTGGGTAGGCGTTTATTTCTTGTTTGTTGATCGTTTCTAAGATAGACCAAAAGGGGAGAAAGAAGTTATGCATATTCATAAATTTGAAAAAATCTGGCTGATATTCGGAATTACGACCTTAATCGTATTCCTGACTGTTATTGGGGTCAGCGCCTTCTATTTAGGCAACCAGCCTCCGAGCTGCCTGGCAACAATCAATCCTGAAAAGGTAGATACTACAGCACCTTTCGATAAACCTGGACTAAAGAAGGTTGAAGGAAAAGAATGGGATTACGAACTTGTTTTCGTGGCATCGGCATTTGCCTACAACCCTGGACAGGTCGAAGTTCCTAAAGGAGCTAAAGTGAAAGTAATCGCGACTACAAAAGACGTCATTCACGGTTTCCAGGTTGCAGGAACTAATATCAACATGATGCTTGAGCCTGGATATATCAGTGAGTACGTCACCACGTTTGACAAAGCCGGTGATTACCTGATTGTTTGTAATGAATATTGTGGTGTCGGCCACCACATGATGTCGTCTAAAATCGAGGTGGTAGAATAATGAATACTAAATCAATTAATCCAAAGGTTGACCGCCGAGACGGCAAATTGGCAATGGCCCACTTTTATGTCGCTTTCATCGCTCTTGCAATTGGCGGTCTTGCAGGTTTGCTCCAGACACTTGTCCGTTCAGGAAAATTTGAATTACCTTCATGGACTGGGTATTACCAAATCCTTACCATCCATGGTGTCGTACTTGGACTCGTGCTTACAACATTTTTCATTATGGGATTCCAGCTCTCTCTTGTGAGCAAAACATCCGGAACATTAACAAATAAACAGCGAAAGACTGGCTGGATTGGTTTCTGGACGATGACCATCGGTACTGTAATGGCTGCTATCATGATCCTGACAAACCAGGCTTCTGTTCTTTATACATTCTACGCACCATTACAGGCACACGCACTCTTTTACTTGGGACTTACACTCGTGATCGTCGGAAGCTGGATTGACGGCGCTGCAATCATCATGGCTTACTCTTCGTGGAGAAAAGCTAATCCTGGAAAGCCTAGCCCGCTGTTGACTTTCATGTCACTCGTCAACACGCTTATGTGGATCGTAGCTACGATTGGTGTTGCTGCAACAGTACTATTCCAGCTGCTTCCTTGGTCGCTTGGCCTTGTTGAGCGTGTAGATGTATTGGTCAGCCGTACATTGTTCTGGTATTTCGGCCACCCGCTTGTGTATTTCTGGTTATTGCCTGCATATATGGCCTGGTACGCAATCGTTCCAAAAATTATAGGCGGAAAGATTTTCTCTGATTCATTAGCTAGAATGTCATTCATTCTGTTCCTGTTGTTCTCAATTCCGGTTGGTTTCCACCACCAGTTAATGGAACCAGGTATTGACCCAGCATGGAAATTCCTTCAGGTTATTTTGACATTCCTTGTTGTCATCCCATCATTGATGACCGCATTCTCATTGTTTGCGACATTTGAAATGTTTGGCCGTTCTAAAGGATCTACCGGCCTATTCGGCTGGGTGAAAAAGCTTCCTTGGGGAGATGCCCGATTCGCAGTACCTTTCATAGGTATGCTTGCATTCATCCCTGCCGGTGCTGGTGGACTAGTCAATGCTTCCCACCAGTTGAACCAGGTAGTACACAACACAATCTGGGTTACAGGACACTTCCATTTAACACTTGCAACTTCAGTTGTCCTTACTTTCTTTGGGATTTCTTATTGGCTGGTCCCTCACCTGACTGGCAGGGTCTTGACAAAGGCTATGAATAAACTAGCCATTATCCAGGGAATTGTTTGGGCAATCGGTATGACATTCATGTCCGGTGCGATGCACGCAGCTGGTCTGCTTGGAGCTCCACGCCGTTCTTCATTCTCAACGTACGGCGGTTCAGAGCAAGCAGCTGAATGGATTCCTTACCAGGTTGCACAGGCAGTCGGCGGATCTATCCTGTTCCTTGGAATCATCCTGATCCTTTACATTTTCATTAACCTTGCATTCTTCGCACCTAAAGGGGAAGAAGAATTCCCTGTTGGAGAAGTTGCTGACCAAGCAGAGAAAACTCCGATGGTATTCGAAAACTGGAAGCTATGGCTTGGCATCACTGTCCTTTTGATTCTCTTCGCATACACGATACCGTTCATCGATATGATCGAAAATGCACCGATCGGGTCGAAGGGATATAAATTCTTCTAAAAAACACTTTCTATGAATCAACCAAAACAGGGTATGAAATTGCAAAAAATTTCACCCTGTTTTTTGTTGTTTTAGCAGCATTTATACGATTAACATATAAATAAAAAACTTAATATCACACTATTTAGCATGCTGATCTTGTCATTCCCGCCCTGTTATTTTACATACAAAATACCTGCCATTAAAATCGAACATAACCCGATGCCTACCAATATAAGAGGCTTGTTATGGGCCGCATCATGGAATAGCTTATTCGACTTCCATGAAAAAAATAGGATGCCTCAGCATCCTATTTTGCATTTTTACACATATTTTAATTAAAATTCTGCATTTCCTGGTGTACGAGGGAATGGAATGACATCGCGGATGTTTTTCATTCCAGTTAGATACATAACAAGTCGTTCGAATCCAATACCATAACCAGAATGCTTTGTGCTGCCGTATTTTCTAAGCTCGAGATACCACCAGTAATCTTCTTCCGCCATACCAAGTTCTTTAATTCGCTCTGCAAGAACGTCTTCTCTTTCCTCACGCTGGCTTCCGCCGATTAACTCGCCAATGCCGGGAACCAAAAGGTCTGTCGCGGCAACTGTCTTGCCATCCTCATTCGCTCGCATATAAAATGCCTTAATTTCTTTCGGATAGTCGGTTACGAAGACAGGACGTTTGTAAATTTCCTCGCTAAGGTAACGTTCATGTTCCGTTTGCAAATCTGTACCCCATTCAACAGGGTATTCAAATTCCTTATCTGAGTTCTTCAATAATTCAACAGCTTCGCTATAAGTAACGCGTCCGAAATCGGATTCTAATGCATTCTTCAATCTTTCGATAAGTGTTTTATCAATAAAGCTGTTAAAGAAGGCCATTTCTTCTGGTGCATGTTCAAAAACGTAATCAATGACATACTTGACCATTTCTTCTCCAAGGTCCATGATATCCGGTAATTCTGCAAAGGCAACTTCCGGCTCGATCATCCAGAATTCTGAGGCATGTCGTGCCGTATTGGAATTTTCTGCTCTGAATGTCGGACCAAAGGTATACACATTACGGAAAGCAAGAGCAAAGCTTTCGACATTTAATTGGCCGCTAACAGTTAAGTTTGTTTCTTTACCGAAGAAATCTGCACTGTCATCCACTTTTCCGTCTTCGGTTTTTGGAAGCTGGTTCAAGTCCATTGATGTTACACGGAACATCTCCCCTGCTCCTTCAGTATCACTTCCGGTAATAATCGGTGTATGTACATATACAAACCCTTTGTCTTGAAAGAATTTATGAAGGGCATAGGATGCAAGAGATCTTACTCTGAAGACGGCTGAGAAGGCGTTGGCTCTCGGACGTAAATGAGCGATTGTTCTCAAATATTCAAGGGTATGTCTCTTTTTTTGTATAGGGTAATCTGTATCCGACAATCCCTCGACTACAATTTTTGTTGCTTTAATTTCAAACGGCTGCTTCATTTCAGGAGTTGGAACAAATTCACCTTCTACTAAAACAGAAGAGCTAATAGGCAACTTTGTAATTTCTTTGAAGTTATCAAGGGTATCTTCAAAAACAACTTGTACACTCTTAAAGAATGTTCCATCGTTTAACTCCATAAAACCAATGGTTTTGGAATCGCGTAGCGTACGGATCCACCCTGTAATTTGAACAGTTTTGTCTTTAAAATTTTCTTGATTTCTGTATAAATCTTTTACTACGGTCTTAATCATAATTAGCCTCCTTATGGTAATTTTTTTGCAATAAAAAAAGCCTTCTATCCCCAAAAAAGGGACGAAAGGCTGAACTTCCGCGGTACCACCCAAATTGTCATAAAATGACCAGCTTTACTATTGCATATCCCAGTCTATAACGTGCTGGAAACGTCTAAGCCTACTCACGATATCCCTTTCGGTTAGAACTCAAAGGTGTTCTTCATTTATGCTTCATCGCCAGGCTTCCACCGTCCCCGGCTCGCTATCGAATATAGCAAAAACTACTTTCCTTTTCATCGATTTAAAAATATGTAGTTTTCAAAGGATTTTTACTGTAATAATTTATCACAAAACATAATCCTTTGTCTAGTTGCCCCCTAAGTTATCTGCATTTTTCGCTAAAAATCTTTGATTACAATCTAAAGTGAAACAATTTACCTAAACCAAAAAGTGCTTTAATTTAAAGGAAAAGGAGCCTGGGTTTGTGACCAGGCTCCTTTCTCTGTTAATTCGTGCGTTTATTATTTGCTTTTTTACCACTTCAAACGAGATTGAATCACACAGTGAAGTGCTTTTTTTGCTTCCTGATGGGAATTGAGATATTGATAGATATTACAGATATGATAATCAACGCAGATCCGAGCATCTGAAGACCGCCCAGCCTGTCACCATACACCAGTATTCCCAGCATGGTGGCAATGACAGGTTCCAGTGTAGCAACTACTGCAGCAGTACTGCTTTCCGTCCTTTCAAGGCCCCAGGAGTATGCAAAATATGCAATCACAGTCGGGAAGATCCCTAAGCCTATCGCATAAAGCCACGCATTCCCGGTGAAAAGGACAGAAGCCTTGCTGACTATACCAGTTGTCGGAGCCAGGGCAGCCGAAGCCACAAGGAATGTATACAAAGTGACCGTAAAAGGATGGTACCGCCTTAATGCCACCTTGCCAAATATACTGTAAAGAGCGTAGCCGAACCCTGCCCCTAGGCCAATAAGGATACTGGAGACAGAAAATGACGTCCCCCCGTGCCCTGTAATGCCTGCGGCAAGTGTGCAGCCGATGACCGTCATGACAATCGCCAACAGCTTCCTCCTGTTAATGCTTTCTTTCAGGAAAAGAAATGATAAAACCGCAACAAAAGCAGGAGAAGTATACAGTAAAGCTACAGCAATCGGGATGTTCATCAGGTTGATTGCCGTAAAATAAGACCAATTAAAAAAAACAATGCTTAAAATTCCTGTACCCACAAAAAGATACAAGTCTTTCACCCTGATTTTTAAATGACTTCGGTAAAAAGCAATTCCCACCAGAATCAAAATAATGGCTGCGGTCAACACACGGATAGCCACAATCTCCATAGCACTGAACCCGGCATTATTCAGGCCTTTAACAAAAAAACCAATCAGGCCCCACATTGCCGCAGCAAATGCGATCATAAAATAAGGCAATTTCCCGTACATACATTCACCCACAGAAAAGATGGCAGGAAGACTGCCATCTTATTTTCTAAAAAAGAATCTTATTAAACCAGCTGATATACTTTATTGTATTTTTCGTATAAATAATCGACTAAGTACTGAGCATTAAGTCCCTCTCCAGTTACATCAGTCAATATTTCAAGCGGTTTTTTCATTTTTCCATGCTTATGGACTTTCTCAGTCATCCACTCTTTAACCGGCTGAAGATTTCCTTGTTCCAGGAGTGCCTCATAGTCAGGCAAATCTTTGAGCATAGCATTCTTGAACTGCGCTGCATACATATAGCCTAAAGCATAGGATGGGAAGTAGCCAAAGCTGCCTCCTGCCCAGTGTACATCCTGCAGCACACCTTGTGCATCATTTTCCGGCCTGATTCCGAGATACTGTTCATATCTATCATTCCAGATCTGCGGAAGGTCCTTTACTTCAATTTCATCATTGAATAAGCCTTTTTCAATTTCATATCGTACCATCACATGGAGTGGATATGTCAGCTCATCTGCCTCAATCCTGATCAAGCTTGGCTTGGACTCATTAATTGCACGATAGAATTCCTCTGCCTCCACCCCGGTAAACTGTCCTTCAGAGAACTCCTGCAGCAGGCTGTAGTTGTGCTTCCAGAAAGAGTAATTTCGTCCAACAAAGTTCTCATAGAAAAGCGACTGTGATTCATGGATGCCCATTGAAGTGCCTGAACTCAGAGGAGTTCCAACCAGTTCATCCGAGATGTTTTGTTCATAAAGAGCGTGGCCGCCTTCATGAATGGTACCGAAAACAGCTGTCCTGAAATCTGCTTCATCATATTTCGTCGTAACCCTTACATCTCCTGGGTTAAGCCCCATTGCGAATGGGTGAACCGTTTCATCAAGCCGGCCTGCATCAAAATCATATCCCATTTGCTTTAGGATCTCGAGGCTGAAAGCACGCTGCTTTTCTTTAGGAAAATGCTCAAAAAGGAACTCTGTATCAGGTTTGGCAGTTGAACTGGAAATCTGCTGTACAAGCGGGACAATTTTTTCACGAAGGTCTCCAAACACCTGGTCCAAAACATCGACCGTGACCCCAGGTTCATACATATCGAGCAAGGTGTTGTATTTATTGCCTTCATATCCCCAGTAACCAATGAATCTCTTAGTGGTATCCACCAATTTTTCAAGATACGGTCTGAACATTTCAAAATCGGACTCTGCTTTTGCCTCTTCCCAAACACTTTCTGCTTTTGATTGAAGAATCACATATTCAAGATATTCTTCTGCAGGGATTTTTTTATTGCGGTCATAATCCTTTCTGCACTCATCCAGCGTTTTACGGGTAATCTCAGATAAACTTGTTTCATTAGAAAGTCGTGCTATGTATGATGCCATTTCTTCTGATGTTGACATGTTAAAAAGCTCTGAAGATAGTACTCCGATCACTTCAGAACGCTGACCTGCTCCCTTTTTTGGGGCTCCTGTCCTTAAATCCCAATAAATCAAAGAAAGCGCCTCTCCATAGGCAGCCATTTTTTTGACATAATCCAAAAATTTCTTTTCTGTTTGCATGACTTCACTCATTCATTTCACCCCATTTTTCTCTTTCTCGTCTATCTTATCATACTTTTCTGAACTTTACGTTCAAGAAAATCTAAAAGCCATCCCGCCTAAAAGGGGTGTGCGCTGAAGCCGTATTCTTTATGAACTTAATGAATTGTGAAACAAAATAAAAGGCTGTTTCGTAAAGATTATTGTTAAAATCCTAAAGTTGATTTTAACGTAATAAAGCCATTTTGCAGGTCGGTATTAAGTTTGACATGCTCTTTTTTCACAAAAGAGTCAACTTTGCGAAGAACATATTGGTCATTCAACCCGATTTTGTAGTCAATAGCAACAAAGTTTGAGAAAAGAGCCAAATAAAAACAACAGGCGAACCTGTTGTTTAATAGAATCATAGGATGTTTTCCAGATAATTATTTCGTTTTACCGATTGCCACTCGCCATGTTTCTGGGCCTTCCTCTAGATACTCCCATGAAAATGACTCCGGGCGTTCCATCATGAATTGGTATTGCAGCGGTCTAGGGTCATGGTCATTGACGATTTGCATGAATTCCCCCTTGTGCAGTGAGTCAAAGTTTTGGAATATGGTCGGGTGTTTTTCCCGTGGGGCATAATCAGGAACATTGATAATAACATTGAAAGTCATTTCACTCTCTCCTTTAATTTCTGATTTCCTTTACATTTACATTATAATTCTCCTGTATCCCACTTGTAGTGAGCGCGGTCACAGAGTAACTATGACTTCTTTCATTCGAGAAGTTCAGTCACCTCTAAATGTGATCTGTAAAAAAATAGAGGAACTACTTTTTCTAGAGAGAATTCTATGAAGGGGAGGGGATTTTTTGAAGGAGCTAGTTGGCAGCTGCGATCGTTGTGGAAAAGAGATTTTTTGCCTGGATGGTTTTTTGAATGGTGTACATAAAGATGGGAAAGTGCTTTGTTTTGAATGCGAAAAAGAAGAGGAACAAAAATCATAATAAAAACCGCAAAGCTAACGCTTTGCGGTTTTCCTATTAATCTTCATCAATAGCCAAATCTTTTACTGGCAGCTGTTCTTCTTCTTTATGTGTCACATTACGGAGATTGAAGAGTGCTTTTAAGCTGAATATTGCCAGCGCAGCAACACCAATCAAGAAAATCGTATCTGGTATTGCCCTCAGCGTCAGGAGCATTTCAACTGTTTCCCGCTGTAAGAACTGAGATGAACGTGAAGCTGCATAACCATTGAAATATGCTTCTTTTAACTGAAGATATCCGACTGGCAGCAATGACAGGAATACCATGCCAGCCAAGCCTGCGTTCAGCATGATGACTATGAATTTAACCCACCTGTCGTTCCACTTTTCAGGCTTCACAATATTGCGCAATGAGTAGATCAATACTGCGCCTGCGAACATTCCATACACACCCATCATCGCCGCGTGGCCGTGTGCTGGTGTCAGGAATTGGCCGTGCTCAAGGAAGCTGACTGCAGGCAGGTTGATCAGGAAGCCAAGTACACCTGCACCTACCAGATTCCAAATGGCTACTGAAATCAAGAACCAGAATGTACCTTTATAAGGGAAATCAACTCCCCCATCCCTCATCATTTTGTACTGTTCATATGCTTCCAGAATGAGCAAGGTCAACGGGATGACTTCCAGAGCAGAGAATACAGAACCGAGCGCAATCCAGACTTCGGAAGAACCATTGTAATAAAAATGGTGGCCGATACCGATGACACCTGCTCCCATCAGCAGGATTAACTGGAAGTATAATGCTTTTATTGTTGATTTTTTCGTGACTAGCTTCATTTGGACCATTAAGAAACCAATGACAACGACTGCGAAAACTTCGAATATTCCTTCAACCCAGAGATGGATGATCCACCAGCGCCAGTAGTCAGCAAAGGTATAGTGTGTGCCTGGATTGATCATGAAAGCGAAGAAGTAAAATGCTGGCACGGCAATTGCTGAGTAAAACAACAGGTGAATCAGGCCGCCTTTGTCTGATTCCCTCTTCAACCCACTCTTGATCCCGCGGAATACGATGAACAGCCAGATCAGCATTCCGGTCGCAAGAATGAACTGCCATATGCGTCCCAGCTCAAGGTATTCCCAGCCCTGGTGACCTAATAAGAACCAATTGTTGCCCAGGTAGCCGTTTGCACCAAGCCATTGGCCAATCATGCTGCCGGCTACAAGCACAACTAGTGCCCAGAATAATATGTCGACTAGTATTCCCTGGCGCTTTGGTTCATGCCCGCCGACCAGCGGAGCGATGAAGATGCCCATTCCTAACCATGCAGTCGCAATCCAGAAGATTGCCAGCTGAAGGTGGAATCCTTTTGTAATATTGAATGGCAGGATATCATGGACCCACTTCATTCCAAAGAAACTGTCAGGCTCGATATAATAGTGAGCGAGCAGCGCTCCGAACATTGCCTGAACAAAGAACAGTACAGAAACAACCGCGAAATATTTACCTGTTTTCAATTGCGAGGATGTAAGCGGAAGCTTCCTCAAATCGATTTTCGGGAAGTTCCCGGCTGTATAAGCCTCTTGCATCCCTAAATGATAACGGTAGAAAACAAACAGGATTAATCCTACGAATAGAATCAATATGGTCACACTCGCACCACTCCACCAGATTGCAGAGAAGGACATAGTGTTTCCGGCATCCTCATAATATGGCCAGTTATTTGTATAAGTAATATCATCTTCGGGTCTTTCTGTACTTGAAAGCCATGCTGTCCAGAAAAAGAAATCAGCGATTTGCTCAATCTGATCGCCCTTTGATACCCAGGCTCGCTCCCCGTCCGGCATATGTTTTTCCTGAATTAACCCTGGCTTTAGACCCCACTGATCACCTTCAGTAAAAATAGTATGATAGAATTCCCTTACCTTTTCGTGCCCATTTATTTGTGCCTCTGTCAGCACCAGCTTATCGGTATCCGGCACATAACGGTTTTCACGCATCTCCTTCATGACAGTGTCCCGGATGATTGTTTGTTCATCTCCCGTCAACGCTTTAAAACCCTTACCATATTTTTCTTGTGACTTGAAGTCATGCATCCCATCAGTATAAATTTTCAGTGCCTCTGCCGTGTAATCAGGCCCCATATAGGATCCATGCCCTAATACAGTTCCATAATCCATCAAACCATATTTCTGGAAGACAGCCTGCCCTCCCATGATGCTTTCTTTCGTTAAGATGACCTCTCCCTTTTCGTTTGTCACTTCTAGCGGCCTAGGAGCCATATCTTTAAAGATCCAGTAACCTCCTGTCAGGAGTACTGTAAAGCTAAGTAATAATGTGATGATGAGTACGGATTTCAGCAGTGAGTTTCTATTTTTCTTGACCACTGCCTTCGAGGATGTTCCATGCTGGATTTCCATCTACCATACACCCCTTCCCTGTTTTTTTTTTACAACTTAAGCATAATGGGAATGAAATGTTTAGTTTGTGAAGTTCCTCATTTGCCGGGTGTGATATTTCCCACAGCAATGATAATTATTTTCATAAAAACGTCAAAATATGATTCAGGTCACTTAGCCCTCCTCTTTCCCTTGATAAAATTTACGGCAGATACTTAATCAAATCATAGAGGAGCAGATTGAGATGCATATATCACAAATCAGACAGCAATTGAAAGAAGTTCCTATTTTCAAAGAATTATCGACAGAGGAGCTGGATCCGATCATAGAAATCGCCCAGCCAAGATTCTTTAAAAATAAAATGTATGCTTTCATGCAGGGAGATCCGCTAGACCGCGTTTTCTTCATTCATTCAGGGAAGGTGAAAATTTATAAAACCGACTCATCAGGAAGAGAACAAATCGTTTCTGTCCTTGAATCCGGTGAAATGTTTCCTCACGCTGGCTTCTTCAGGAAAGGCCAATACCCTGCCCACGCGGAAATAATGGAAGACACACAGATGATCATCGTACCAATCTCTAAATTTGAAGAGATCCTGGTTGCCTATCCTGAACTATCTATTAAGTTATTCCGTGTCCTTGGAGAGAAGATCATCGATTTGCAGGCCAGGCTCGAGGAACAGATTCTTCACAATACATACGAACAGATCATTATGCTGTTACTCCGCCTTTGCAAGACAAATGGAGAAAAGAAGGAACATGGATTTAAATTGACCACCCATTTTACCAATAAGGAATTTGCCAACATGATCGGTACTTCCAGGGAAACTGTCAGCAGAACCATCAACCATTTAAAGAAAAAAGATTACTTAAGTTTGGATCCTGACGGCTACTATCTGATCGACCATGAAAAATTGCATCAGGAATTGTTTTAGCAGGAAGAGCAATTTTTCTGCGGTTAAGTGATGCGTATCACGGCAGAAAAGAGTGAAAATGATTATCATTTAATCATACCAACTAAAGTATCGAGGAGCTGAATGATATGGAACACAGAACGATAGAATTGGATGTGCGTGAGGATATAAATAACAAGCTGGAGCCTTTCCAAAAAATCATGGAAGCCATTGGCGATTTGGAATTGAATGACAGACTGGTCCTCCATGCACCTTTCAAGCCTGTCCCCTTGTATGGGGTTTTAAAAGCAAAGGGATTTGAACACGTAGTCGAAAAAATCGAGGCAAAACATTATAAAATTACTTTTACAAAAAAGGGAGGGAAATAAGATGATCCTGGATAACAGAGGGCTTGAACCGCCACAGCCGATGATGCGGACACTGGCAAAGCTGGAGGAGCTTGAGGAAGGACAGACGCTTATCATTATCAATGACCGACGTCCGATGTTTCTGTTCGAGCAGCTTGATGAACTAGGATATCTTTATTTGACTGAACAGCAAGAAGATGGAAGCTATCGCGTGACTATTTCCCGCAAAGCGGGGTGAATCAAATGTTTCAGCAAAAAAGTGGTAACGAAACAAATATAAAGCTTCCTTTTTCATTCATCGGCTTCAGCATGCTCGCGTTAATTCTTTCACAGCTGCTAATCCTGCTGAACGGTGACCTTCTTGTTTCCGGCGTATTCCGATTGCCGGCAATCTGGTCAGCTGCACATCTGTTCGTACTCGGCTGGGCCCTGATGGTAGCTATGGGTGCCATGTACCAGCTGGTCCCTGTCGCATTCCTGACACCGATTTGGAACGAAAAATTTGGATTTTGGCAATTGGCTGTAACGACTGCAGGAATCGTATCTTTCGCTGCAGCATTATACCTTCGCCCACAGGATGCCTTGGTTCCAGGAATCCTGACATTGCTCGGAATTTTGATGTTCATATTTCAGATGTTCATGACGCTTAAAAGCCAGGCAAAACCAAATATCTTAACTTTGTTCGTCGGTACTGCACTGTTTTCTCTCCTGGCAACAATTACACTTGGTATCACATTGGTTCTGAGCATGAAGTCAGGTTTTGCATCAGAGTATTATCAAGCTATTTTTAAAACTCATATCCTGCTGGGTACAGTGAGCTGGTTCTCATTATTGATCTTTGGTTTTTCTTATAAAATGGTTCCGATGTTCTCACTTTCACATGGGTATTCCATGAAACCGGCACCATTTGTATTCGGTGTTTATGTTGTTGGAATTATCATTTTGATCTTTTCCTTCTTAACGGGCAGCCATTTATTTGAAGTGTTGGGAACTTTCATGCTATTTGCCGGATTCATGATTTTCACCTGGCATGTCAAAATAATCATTGATAAGCGTGTGAAGAAGAAGCTTGACCGCCCATTCATGTTCGCCTTATTTGCGATTGGCTGCGGTGCTTTAATCCACTTTGCCGCTTTTGCAGGAAGTGCCGCAAATCTCCTTTCAAAAATGGCAGGGCCGATTATTTTACTATATTTAGTCGCCTGGATTGCTTTCAGTATCATTGGTTATCTATATAAGATCGTCCCATTCCTGTGGTGGACTCATAAATACAGCAAGGAAATCGGTAAAAAGAAGGTGCCTGCGTTAAAGGACATGATGGATGAGAAGCTGGCACTGCCGCTTTTCATCTTGTTTACTGCCGGGACGATCCTTCTATTACTTTCATTCATTGCCAGGCTGATGCCGGTCTTTTACATCGGTCAGGGATTGATTGTTATCGGGACTGTCCTATTCAGCTATATTATCGCCAAAGTGGTCACTATTTAAGGAGGAGTTAGAAATGAATGAATTATTGGAAAAAATCAGGGGAAATTTAAAAACTGTGATCGATCCAGAATTGAATATTAATGTTGTGGATCTAGGTTTGATATATGAAATAGATGTTCCAGAACCCCGCAAAGCAAAGATTTTAATGACACTGACAACTCCGGGCTGCCCACTTCATGACAGCATCGCCAGCGGCATTAAATATTGCGTACAAGGCATGGAGGAAATTGACCATGCAGACGTCCAATTGACATGGGAGCCAGCCTGGACACCAGAACGGATGACCGAGGATGGAAAAAGACTGCTTCAGGGTTTTTAATCAGGGGAAATGATGGTTTCATAATCAAACAGCAAAGATGCAAAGAAACGCTTGGGCTTCAAGCGTTCTTTGCATCTTTGCATTGGCTTATTTAAGATTTGAAAGGCCAAATGACAATGCCTGCCGAAAGTTATTTTCTGCTTCCTGCAATTCTGCCAGCTGGAGTTCATCAGCCTGGAATTCATTACGCAAAGCCTCTGTACTAGTTGAAAGAGCTTTTAAGATCCTTTGGAAGTCGATAAATGTATAATTCATTGCCATCCCTCCGTTT
The DNA here is from genome assembly GCF_018613195.1 of Bacillus sp. ISL-45. Lineage (GTDB taxonomy): Bacteria > Bacillota > Bacilli > Bacillales > Cytobacillaceae > Mesobacillus. The sequence continues at coordinate 41,494 of NZ_JAGGQQ010000011.1, read as the reverse complement.
CATAAGAAATGCGCAAGCGCCTTGTTCAGCCCCGACAAGCGTTGGAGGGCCGACCACTGAAGTCGCTTTTTGACTTCATTGGGCGGACCGAACTCGAAAAGCGTTTGCGACTGCCCAACTCCGACAAGCTCTGGAGGGCCTGACAGTGAAGTCGCTCTTTGACTTCATTGGCAGGACCGAAGAGTCTCGAGGAGTTAGGAGCCGCAGCTAGACAAACGTCTCGAGCTGCTCAAAGCTAACGCTTTGAGCAAGATTCTCGAAGAAGCCCACTCGGGGATGAAAAAGGCGCTGAAGCTGGACACTAATCTAAGTGTAAACAGTTGGTACTTTCTTATCCTTTACGAAATACAGATATAAATGTATTTTATGATGTTCTCCCCATATTTATTCCTGTTAGTCAGCCTAGTGTTTTTTTAGAGGCTGTTTCATCTTGCATATTTCAATTTTTCCAGAAAAAATAAAGCCTCCTGGTATACAGGAGGCTGTGTCTTATTTATCAACTCTTGGAGGGCGTTTACCCCAGTACTGATAGTAATCTGTCCGGATGAACCCATTGAACAACTTCCGTTTCTTAGTTGCCGGCTTTCCGTACACTTGTTCAAAGTCCTCATTGGAAGTCAGGATGTAAATGGACCATGTGTCAAGCGGGTCAAAAGCCTTGCCCATCTGGCTGTACATTTCTTCAACTGCTTTCTTTTCACCCAGTCGCTCCCCGTATGGCGGGTTGCCAACAATGACGCCATAGTCTTTCTTTGTCGTAAAGTCCTGGACACGCATTTGCTTGAAGGAAATCAAATCGCCAAGCCCCGCTTCAAAAGCATTCTCTTCGGCGATTTTTACCATACGATGGTCGATGTCCATGCCGCTGATGTCCAGAGGCTGATCGTATTTTGCAAGATCCTCTGATTCCATCCTTACCTCGTCCCAAACGGAATCAGGAAGAATTGGCCAGCCTTCTGATACAAATTCTCTGTTAAAGCCTGGTGCAATATTTTGACCAATTAATGCAGCTTCAATCGGAATCGTTCCAGACCCGCAGAACGGATCGACAAAGGGCTTGTCCGGATTCCAATTGGTCAGCATGATCAGGGCAGCTGCAAGAGTCTCCTTCAATGGAGCCTCCCCCTGGCCAGTCCTGTAACCGCGCTTATGAAGGCCGCTTCCGCTGGTGTCTATTGTCAGTGTTACGACATCCTTCAGGAGGGCAACTTCTATTTTGAACAATGGCCCGTTCTCTTCAAACCATGTTGTTGTTTTGTATGACTTTCTCATTCGCTCAACAATAGCTTTCTTAACGATTGCCTGGCAATCCGATACACTGAAAAGCTTGGATTTCACTGACTTGCCCGAAACAGGAAATTCAGCATTCTCCGGTAAAAAATCCTCCCATGGGAGAGCCTTCGTTTTTTCAAATAATTCGTCAAAAGTATAAGCCTTGAATTCGCCGATTTTGATCTTAATTCGGTCAGCGGTCCGGAGCCACATATTGCTTCTGGCTATCGCCCTGGCGTCCCCTTTATAAATGATCTTACCGTTTTCCACCTGACATTCGTACCCTAAGTCACGGACTTCCTTTGCGACAATTGCTTCAAGACCCATAGCAGAGGTTGCGATTATATCAAAATTCTTCATCGTTTCACCCTTTATATCCAATATCTTATGTACTCCATTATTAAGTTTGCCCAATAGACTTAATATACATAAAAAAAGCACTCCTGGCAAAAGGAGAGCTTTAGTAAACACTCATACAAATCCATTAATAACGTTCTGTAAGCCATGTTTTGTACCTTTGTACTGCAAACGACCAAAAGTCTCGTACTCCGGCGGTAATCATCTATCTACAGATGAGAACTCATCTGTCCTTCCCTTTGTTCAGTTCCTCCAGGAAGATGCCCCTACCATCGTTTGGGTTTCTCGCTCGTGGGGTTTACCTCGTTCCACCCTTCCGATTTCTCGAAAGGCTCCGTCACTGTGGCACTTTTATAGGTATTCATGCCATATCGTTGCCGACTTAGGCATTTTCCCGGCCGTCAGCCGAGCGTGAGCCCGACTGCCCTGGCTTATGAATTGGCCAGGCACGAACACTACAGGCATCTCAGCCTGTGCGAGCATGGACTTTCCTCTGCAGCAGAACTGCAGCGATTACCCGAACGTTATTAACAGCTACAAGAAACATTATATGAAATATAGGTTTGAAAAGCAATGGTAATACATTTCAAAAACTAGCAAATGCTGGATTAATCGTAAAGTTTATCCCCAAAAACATGCTTTTCCAGATTCGAAAGCCTTTTAAGGATATCGAAATTCGTTGTGCCGGCCGCCTGTGTGCTTGGTCGGCGTGAAGCTTCATCAAGTTGCTTTTTCAGGCGAAGATTGTCCTGTTGGAGCTCCTCGATCTCCTGCTGCATAACTTCATAGTCCTTGATAATCATATCAAGAAACTTATCGACATCTTCTGGTTTGTAACCACGCATTGCTGTTTTGAATTCTTTTTCTAAAATATCTTTAGCAGTTAACTGTATTTTATCGGATAGCATTCCATTCACCTCAATATACCCCAATCGTCACATTTATTTTTTCAAAAACAAGGGGATTTGTCAATTTTTCTTTTAATAAACTTATTTATGTGGTTCTGCAGGAAATATTTATGGTTAAAAACCCTGCTGTTTCAATTGTTCCTCTTCAACCGCCATTTGTAGATCGTACAATGTGATTAATCTTATATCATAATCGTTTGCTTCTTGGAATTTTTTTGCTGTTTCATATATAAATTTTGGACTGCCTTCTTTTTCAGGATCATATAGCAAGACCAACAAGTCGCTTTTCTCTATAAAAAATTGATTCTTCAACCTGAATTGCCACGGTTTTTCGTATGGCTTTTTAGTGATGGAATCAACATGGTCAGCGCCAGCAATCACTGATTCATACCACTCCTTATTGGCCTCTTTCCAAGTTTCCTCCTGATTCAGAAAAGGAGTGAATACAGAAAGTTTAAGTTCGGGATATTCTTCCTGGAGCTCGAATACAGCCTCACCAGCCCATAATTCAACACCGAGCTGTCCACTTATCATCACCCATTCAAGTCCTTCCTCAATTAAAGGGATCAAGCTCTTCTTTATCGCCATTTTTATGTATTCAGCTGACGGATGATCATGCTGGAATACGCCAAGTTCAAAAGGTTTATAACCAGATATCGCAGCTACTTTTACCATATAATCTCCTTTGAAACATTGATTATAAATAAATCCATATTGAAGGTATTCCCTTTTAGCAGTAAATATTACACCTGAAATTTTCAAAAATAGCTATTTACAAACCGATTGTACTTTCTGAACATATTTTTGCTTCCACAGTCTTATAAGCGTCAGGGCTCTTTTCAAGGAGACTTCTACACATGTAATGAAATACTTTACTCTTGATTGACCAAGTAACTGTCTTCGAAAAGAGCTAAAAAAACAAGAGCTGCAAGAGCCCTTGTTGAAGTCATTTTATCGGCCAAATCCTGGACCGCCAAATCCTGGTCCACCAAATCCTGGGCCGCCGAATCCTGGTCCGCCGAATCCCGGGCGAGGTCTCGGACCAACTGGAGCCACTCCGCCTGGCACCGGACCAAGTCCACCATAGTGGTTCTGATGTGTCACCTGATTAACCGTAGACTGTGTTTGCGGGAAATAATGGACGTGATCATAATTGATGTGGTTTACGTTTGTAGTATGTGTTGGATGAACATGTGGTACCACATTATTGGTAAAACTATTGTTCACACAGCACTGAGTAGGATGAACTACTGTTGGCAATACATTTGTTGGCTTGCAGTGCATAGTGCATAACTCCTTTCAATTAGACTTATTGTTTACATTATCAGCCTATGTAGAAGTGATGCGCCTTGTACTAATGAAAACACCTATTTTTCAAAAGAAATTCCCGTGCAAGCACTTAGTGAAATTCTTAGAGGAATGTGTAAAAGTTGTCCTTCAACCCGCTGAAGATCACAGCGATGAGAGTAATCACAACAAAATATAGAACTAATACCGCTTTATACATCAAACCAGCCCCGTAAAATTATATTGTTTTTTTAACACCATACAATTTTACATTTTACAACGTCTAAACCATACATACAACAGGATATTACAGGTTTTAAAGGATAAATGTTAAAATTTTGTTACAATTCAGGATTCCGTGACGAAACCTGGCATAAAACCAATTTATTTTGGCGAATTCTGCGCTTGCCCGGGAAATTCTTTTCGGGAAATCCTCAGGATTCTTTTTTCGAGCTCGCCGGTAAAAATCATGTCTTTTTTTGTTGTACCTTTTTCTTCGCGGTGTATTTCTTCAGCAAGCCGGCAATACTTCATGGCCATTTCAAGGTTTTTCTCGCGATGCTCGAAATGTTTGGCCAGCTCGATGCACGCTTCTTTCTGCTGCTTTTTCGTTCCTTGGGCTGCACTTTCTTTCCATAGCGCAACTGCTTCTTGCCATTCTTTATGCTTTTTAAACTCAAAAGCCAGTGCATGCTTAGCTGAAATCGCTTCCTCATTTCCATCATCTAGAAGCCCGCTGAACGCTTGCTTCGCTTTATCTGATTCGCCAAGATAGGAAAACCAGCGTCCCACCTCGTAAGTTTCCCGCGGTGTTTGTGTACGGTCCCTTCCGAGAATCTGGAAAGTTAAATGTGTATAGAGAGTCAATAGTGACAGGATATCCGTTTCATTGTGCCTAATGACTCCCAGCAAGCCTTCAGGGTTTTTTCTCTCCAGAAAGTCAAAATAGATCATTGGTGCCAAAAAGCCAGGAATGTCATCCTTTCTTTCAAGACCTAATACTTCTTGTTCCACAATGCTTAATTTCATCCGCTCAATTTTATGCTTCCATAATCTTCTCGCTGCATGATATAAATCAAAATGGCCAAAGGAAGGCAGCTTTGGCACATGGTCACGGACAAGGGTGTGCCTCGTTTTGACCTGTGGCCAATCGAAAGCCTTGCCATTGTACGTAACCAATGTCGTGTAATCGGCATTCATTAAAAAGCTCTGGTAAAGAGCTACTTCTGCTCCCGGATTTGGCAGGATATGCTGTTTCAATTTTAGTGAATTCCCTGAAATGGACGCATGGCCAAGCAGGAAGATGGTATTGCCTGTCCCTCCCCCAAGCCCTGTTGTTTCGGTATCAAAAAATACCATGTCGGCTGGGCTGTGCCCGAATGCAGAAAGCGGATGCTTTGTCTGCTCCTTGTTCCACAGTGAAACAGCCTCCAGTAAATCGCCGAATTGGTAATGGCCGTGCTGTTGGTCTAGTGGATAACTCACTTCCCTGACAAGGCAATATTGTCCGTCAAAATAGAAGGGGGATACCTGCTCCTGCTGCCAGACATCAAGAAATGGGATTTCCGGCGTTTCTTCCGCTTTAACCGGTTCGGTCTTGGGCTTTTCAGCTCCGCTTTTTATATGCGGCTTCAGCCTGTTCAATTTATTCTTGAGACTCATATTCCCCCTCCTTCGCTACACAGCTGCTTTAAGGAATAAATTCAGTAATTTTACAACATCATTTTTTGAATGAATAGAAGATGTATCCGTTCCGATGCAGGATGGGCAACCGTCTGAACACTGGCAATTCAGGACCATTTTTTTAGTTTGGTTCAAAATTTCTTCGATTCCGGTATATATTTTTTCGCTTAACCCGATTCCACCAGGGTAGCGGTCATAAAAGAAGATAGTTGGCTTTTCATTATGGGCCGCCTTGACCTGCGGAACTACATGAACGTCAGAGGGATCGCACATTACGAATAATGGGGCGATATGTTTTAGTGCCTGAGATGTCCCAATAAGCCCTTCCTCTAGCCGGTCATGGCCGAACTCCGAAAGCTCTTTGTTCAGTGATATCCATGCTGAGCTTGTATGGAGCTCCTCTTCCGGAAGGAAAATCGGTCCTGAACCAATATTCTCATGTGTTTCAAACCGGATCTTCTTGAAAATCGTTGCCATTGCTCTGACACTGACATCTCCATAGCCGATTTCTGTTTCTTCATTGCCCCTGATTTTATCTTCTTCAAGGACGCTAAGCTGGACAGCAAGATTGGCATCGGTAAAATAATCGACATCCACTTCACGGACAAACGCCTTCTTTTCCTCCCAATCAAGCTTTTCCACCTGAAATTGTATTCCCTGGTGGAGATAAATGGCTTCTTCATGCAGCAATGTCATCGCTGAAAAAGTATCCATTTCACCAATCACCCTTACATTTGCTACATCTGACTGGTCGATGATCACGACATTTTCCTGTGATGCTGAACGCAGGCTGATATTGTGTGCCGGGAAAGCGTCATTCATCCAGAACCACTTGTCTCCGTTCTGGTGAAGGATACGCTCTTCCGTCAAATATTCAAGTATTTCCTCAATTTCAGCAGCACCAAAAGTGTCGCCCTTTTTGAAAGGCAATTCATAGGAAGCACACTTGATGTGATCGATCAGGATAATCAAATTGTCCGGGTTGATTCTCGCCGTTTCCGGACTGCGATTAAAAAAGTAAGCAGGATGCTGGATAACGTATTGATCCAGCGGGCTGGAGCTGGCCACCATGATGACAACCGATTCCCCGTGCCGGCGCCCTGCCCGTCCTGCCTGCTGCCAGGCACTCGCGATCGTTCCCGGATAACCGTTCATGATACATACCTGTAGCTGTCCAATATCGACACCAAGTTCAAGCGCATTGGTGCTGACTACTCCATATATGTCACCTGAACGGAGGCCCTTTTCAATTTCGCGCCTTTCTGTCGGAAGATAGCCGCCCCGATATCCTCTGATTGCCTTTGGACCCAGCTTGTGTTTGACCAGCTCCTGAAGATAAGTAAGCAGGATTTCGACCCTCACCCTGCTTCTAGCAAACACGATTGTCTGGATTTTATTTTTCAGAAATTCACCTGCGAGCCTCCTGGTTTCAAGCGTTGCACTTCTGCGGACATTCAGCGGAATATTGACGACTGGAGGATTATAAAATAAAAAGTGCTTCCTTCCTGAAGGAGCTCCATTATTGTCAATCAGGATCATATCCTTTTCAGTCAAACCCTCAGCCAGTTCAAGCGGATTCGCAATCGTAGCAGAAGTACAGATGAAAACAGGATCGCTTCCATAGTAATTGCAGATTCTCTTTAATCTTCTAATGACATTTGCCACATGGCTGCCGAAGACTCCCCTGTAAATATGCAATTCATCAATGACGACATACTTCAGATTTTCAAAAAGGGAAACCCATTTTGTATGATGCGGCAGGATCGCAGAATGGAGCATGTCCGGATTTGTGATAACGATATGCCCTGCCCTCCTGACCTTCTGGCGAATATTAGACGGAGTGTCTCCGTCATATGTATAACTATTGATTGCCAGCTCCGCCTCCTGAATCAGTTCATTGATCTCACTCTTCTGGTCCTGCGCCAGAGCTTTTGTCGGGAACATATACAGCGCCCTGGCATTCGGATCATTAATGATCGATTGTAATACTGGCAGGTTATAACACAATGTTTTCCCAGAAGCAGTCGGCGTGACAGCCACAATGCTCCGCCCCTGCATGATTTGATCATAAGAGGACTTCTGATGCGTGTACAGACGGGAAATTCCCCGTCTTTCTAATGCTGCTTTTAAAATCCCGCTTAAATCTTCTGGCATTTCTTCCGTTTTGGCTTCTTTCTCTTCAATCGTATGCCAGTGGACGATGTTTTTCTTTACCGATTCACTAACCTTTAGTTCTTGCAAAATCTCTTTTATGCTTTTCCGGACCTTCATAGCGTTCACCTCGTTATTCCTATTTTACCGAATAAACGTTCGTTGCAAAAGATAAAAGTTTAATAAATCAAACTGCTATTTTTTGGAATACATACTCTTCCATCTCCAATAATATCTATTTACCCCTCTCTCGGAACAATCTGTTATGTCTTTTAAATCAGCCTTTTGTTAAAATAGAGTGGACAAACAGCTGATAGAGGTGTTTTTTTTGAATAAAAATGAGATAAAAAGAATCCTGGCTAAATTTTCTTTGTTCAGGGATCTTGATGACCATGAACTTGAGAAGATTGTCGATATATCAATTTCACGAGAATGGAAGAAAAACAGCCATATTTTCATGCAGGGCGATCCGCTTGAAAATGTGTATTTTATTAATGAAGGAAAAGTGAAGATCTATAAAAGCGATGCCAATGGCCGGGAGCAAATAGTGGCCATTTTGAAAAAAGGAGAAATGTTCCCGCACGTAGGTTTTTTCAGGAAAGGCGGATATCCAGGTTATTCCGAGGTATTGGAGCAGGCAAGTCTCGTTGTCGTGCCGATTTCGCAGTTCGAGAAAGTTTTGGTTGATAACCCTCACTTAAGCATCAAGGTATTCAAGGTACTTGGAGAAAAAATCGTTGACCTTCAAGAAAGGCTTGAAGCACAAATCCTGAACAACACATACGAACAGATCATTAAGCTTTTGATCAGGCTCGGTGAACTTCACGGAGAAAAACTGGAGAATGGCACGGTTTTGCTAAAGGCTGATTTCACAAACAAAGACCTCGCCAATATGATTGGAACGACTAGAGAAACGGTAAGCAGGACGCTGACTAAATTAAAAAAAGACGAACTGATTACTACTGATTCAAATGGGAACATAATATTGAACCATGACGTTCTGATGGATGAGCTTGTTTAATTCCGCAAACTATTTACTACTTATCAAGTTCTAAAGCCTTCCGGAAAAAGCACCATAGCTAATAAGAAAATCGGTTTAACAAGTAGTGAACCATTTGATAGCAAACTTAATTAAACGCCCGAAGCATATGCTTCGGGCGTTCTTATTCTTTGGCTGTTTTCGTAAAGATTGTTGTTAAAATCCTAAAGCCGATTTTAACGTAATGTAAGCCATTTTGCAGGTCGGTATTTAGTTTGCATGCTCTTTTCTCACAAACGAGGAAACTTTTCGAATAAAAATAGGCCCTTCAATCCTATTTTGTAGTCAATAGCAACAAAGTTGAGAAAAGAGCCTATTCTTTTTATTCAGTTTTGCTTAATCCCATCATCGTTTCCATATCTTCCTGTGCGGTTGTGATCAACTTCAGGTTGAATGTATCCTGAAGTACTTCCATCACTCCACCAGAAATGAATTCAGGCGGCTTAGGTCCAATGCGGATATCCTGAATTCCAAGACTGAACAATCCAAGCAGGATCGCTACAGCCTTTTGCTCGAACCATGAAAGGACGATACTGACAGGCAGCTCATTAACGTCACATTCAAACGCATCAGCAAGTGCCTTCGCAATTTTTACAGTGGATACAGAGTTATTGCACTGGCCAAGGTCCAAGTATCTTGGAATGTTTGTTCCAGGAACCACTCCATAATCTACATCATTGAAACGGAATTTTCCGCAAGAAGTTGTCAGGATCACAGCTTCTGGAGGGAGTGATGTCGCAAGCTCACGGTAGTATTCTCCGCCTTTACCTGGTGCGTCACAGCCTGCAATAACGAAGAAGCGCTTGATTTTACCGGCTTTTACTGCATCAATGACCTCAGGCGCCAGTCCGATCACTGTTTCATGGTGGAAGCCTGTCACTAATGTTTCTTCGGATTCCATATTGGCTTCCGGAAGCTCCAATGCTCTTTCGATCAGCATGGAGAAATCATCATTTTCAATTTTGCTCACATTCTCAAGGCCCGCAACTTCATATGTAAACATACGGTCTGCATATGAACCTTTAATTGGCATTACACAATTTGTCGTGGCCAGAATCGCTCCTGGGAATTTTTCAAACAGGCGGCGCTGGTCGAACCAGGCTTTCCCGATGTTCCCTTTTAGATGCGGATACTTCTTCAATGCTGGATAGCCATGGGCAGGAAGCATCTCGGAGTGAGTATAGATGTTGATTCCTTTTCCTTCTGTTTGCTTCAATAATTCTTCAAGCGCGAAAAGGTTGTGACCTGTTACAACGATTGCTTTTCCTTCAATCTTATTCTGGCTGACCTTGACAGGCTGCGGAATTCCAAGACGGCTGGTGTGTGCCTCATCAAGCATTTCCATCACACGTACAGCTGACTGGCCAACCTTCATTGCCATATCGATATGTTCTTGAACATTAAAGTTTGAGTTGGTTAATGTCATATATAATGCTTCATGGGTTGTAGCGTCCACAAAGGGATCTGTGAAGCCAAGCTGGTTCGCATGTGTTCTATATGCTGCAATCCCCTTCAAAGCAAAAATCATTGTATCCTGAAGACTAGCGATAGTCTCATCTTTTCCGCATACACCAACAACTTTACATCCCCCTGTTGGCGTTTGTTCACATTGGTAACAAAACATATGTGCATTCCCCTCTTCTGCGTTATTTACTTTTTCAGCATACAGAGGATGAAAATCCTGTTAAGTGACCTAAATCACACTAAATGCATTTTTCACAAAGTGTTCAAAAATTAAGGGCGAAGTGATGAAGCCTTCCAAGGTAAAAAAAATACCAATATTGAACAGGGACATTCCTGTTAACATATCCTATTATAAGAATTCCTGCAGAGGAGGATGTTCCCAATGGCAACCAACCATCCTGACCGCCCAAAAAAACATGAGGCTCTGGAACAATGGTTAAAATCTATGAATCAACTGATACAAGAGAAGCCGGTTAAAGGCATACTGCAAAGCATTGATGATTTTTTCAGACAGCCCTTTCCACATTCACCCTTCAATGTGGTACTGCATGAAACAGAAAAGGAGTATATAGTAAAAGCAGAATTGCCAGGGGTTAAGAGAGACCAAATATCTATCAATATTATTAATAACTCGCTTACCATATTGATCAATCAGACTGACGTCACTTCAGAGATCAATGATATCACCAAAACGGAGAAGCACATGGCTTCGACCCGGCGATTGAGCAGGACGATTCCCTTTTCTGTTCCTGTCAATGAAAGAAAGACCCGAGCTGCCTATCGTGACGGGCTGCTTGAAGTCAAGGTTTCTAAAAAGCAAGGCAAGAAGATTGATATTTTGTCTGAGCAGGATGAATGAAATGATAAAAATCCTTATTGAACCCTTATATAGCAGACGATTACCTCGCATAAGGGTACGATTCCTTCTTTATCGTACCCTTTTAGCAGACGGAAACCTCGCATAAGGATACGATTCCCTCTTTATCGTACCCTTATAGCAAACGAAAACCTCGCATAAGGATACGATTCCCTCTTTATCGTACCCATATAGCAGAAGAAACCCTCGCATAAGGATACGATTCCCTCTTTATCGTACCCTTATAACAGATATAAACCTTGCATAAGGTAACGATTCCCTCTTTATCGTACCCTTATAGCAGATGAAAACCTCGTATAAGGATACGATTCCCTCTTTATCGTACCCTTATAGCAGATGAAAACCTCGCATAAGGATACGATTCCCTCTTTATCGTACCCTTATAGCAGATGAAACCCTCGCATAAGGATACGGTCAACAAACAAGCAGGCTAATTAAATGGCCTGCTTGTTTTTTTGTTCCTATAGCTTTCGATTCCCCTCATAGTAGTTCAGGTATTAAGGAAATCTCCATCTTACTTAAACCTTGAACATCCCGCCAAGTCCTTTGACCAGTGAAGAAACCTGTGTCACTGCATTCATCATCTGTCCAGCCGTATCCACCATTTTGTTGACATCCAAGTTCCCATCCTGGCTCTTAAAGGAGTTCATAATCGATTGCAGGCCGGATGGCTGCTTAGGCATGAATGCATATTGCGGATAGGGATTGAAATTCTGATAATCGTTTTGTGGATTATAGTAACCGTAAATCGGGTCACCCTCAGGCTCAAGGGGATTCTGGAAAAGCATTTTGGAATAGTCATTCTTGTTCCCGGCCATTTGAATAGGCTGATTCCAAGAGCCATTTCCCTGCATATACGGGTTCATTGGATATCCCTGCTGCATATATGGGTTCACCGGGTTTTCCTGCTGTATATATTGGTTAGGCCAGTTTCCTGGCGACGCATTCCAATGTAGAGCGTTATATTGTTGAGGGTATGGCTGCTGCCGGTTCAAACCTTGATTATTCACGTTTACAAAGTTCGGATCTAAATTATATTGGTTTTCCCACCATTGTGGATGACTGGCATTCGTCTTATTTCTGCGGCCAAACATGGCGAACATCCTCCTCCAGGTTTTCATTACGATATTATATGTTATGGCCGCCCAGTTGGTGATAATGCTGGAAGGTGCTTCCGGTTTTGTCTAATGATGAAATATGTTGTCGGAAGTTTCAATTTTTGAAAAATAAATGACAATTGGATTTTCGTGATACGATTATTTCAAATGATGGAGGAGGATGAATATGAACGTTCACGAACTGAAAAATCTTTTTGCCGAGACAAAAGCATATACTCCTGAACATGTAAATGAATTGCTTGATTTCACTAAAAAATCGTACATTCAAAATGAAATTACCATTTTAGAATACCGGAACCTGGTTCGTGAGCTGGAGTTGCAAGGAGCCGTCATTCCTGAGGAACAGAAAGAAATATCCATCTAAACAGATCGAAGCACCAGTTCAGAACTGGTGCTTCTTTATTTTCAGCTGCCTGGCTGACCGGAATCTTCTTCAATGGCAATAATCATGCTGTTTAAAATGAATTCGACCGACTGTAATTGATCGAGGAACCTCTTCTTGCTTGTTTCAGGAAAAAAAGCCTGAACAGAGATGACTTCCAAATAATCAGCCGCTGTTTCGATTTGATTAGCGTGGAGGTTCTTTGGTCTGTTATCCCTTACCCATTTAGCGGCAGATTCTCTCCAGGCATCCGCTGCTATTTTTACCTCATCAGCAAATGGCTTTACTTCCGAATAAAAGTCGCCCCTGATTCCCTTTTCCTTAGAATATTGAAATTTTTTATGGGCTGTATCCACATTTACCAGCAATTTCCGGGACAATGTAAGAATACTATTTTCCAATTCCATGTTCATCACACTTTCTTAAAATCTATTTTAGTTTCGCTATTGTGTCTCGTTGATTCAGTAATACAAAAAAGTAGCCTTCTTTTAAAAAGCTACTTAGTTGAATCTATTCTATTATAAATTAAAAACTCAATTCAAGTTTTAAAGATGTATGTTCAGGCTTGGCATGCAAGGCTGGGGTCATCGGCTGGGGCAGTTTAGCTTCCATTTTTTCTAAAAGAATGCTGGTTTCTGCTAAATGCATGGAATGGGTCCCATACATTGTCTTTCGGATTTCCGTCAATGAATCATGCAGGTTAATATCTGTCACTTCAAGGCTATGGGCCATGTCAGTCAACATCCCTAAAATCTCATCTTTTTCAATTCCTGGTCTCATCGGACATCTCTCCTTACTATAGTAACTTTTTGGGCTGGCAGAACCGATCTCACTGCATGTCAAAGAATCTGATACGGAAATAAAGGAACTTTACTTGTAAATTCTATTTTTGGCTGAAACCTCCTTCCACGTTGACAAAACTAGAAGGAATTCGCCAAACAAAGTGCTTTTCAGCAACAATCTATCCAGCCTTCGACATGCAATTGCCGAATGAAAAACCAGCAAATGAACAAACTAATCTCGGGAGGTGTTCAAATGAATAAAAAACAACAGAAAACTGCACAGCAGCCTGGTAAAACCGCTGAGAAGAAAACAGGATATGGCGACAAAAAATTAGAAGGACCTAACCGTCCAGCAGAATGAACCAAAAAGCGTAAGCGACTCGTTCAGCCCCGACAAGAGACTCAAGGATGCCGACTTGGGAATGAAAACCGGCTGGGCGCTGGAGCTGGATTAAGAAACAAAAAGCAAGGAGCTCCCTTGCTTTTTTGTTTTGTTCATTCCGGTGTGAATAACTCCTTCAGCGAAATCAAAGCATGTAATTGTTTTTGTTTTTTTTTGTACCATCCGGTCAAGTGGACAGGATGCCTGTGATTGATTTCCTGGCTGAACCATTTTTGGTGATATCCCCTCTCTTTATACCAATCACCTTGCTCGTGGAAATGATGCTGAATAATTGGGTATGTACAGCGAAGGAATGGAGTGTCTCTTTTTTTAACACAAGGAAAGTACTGTTCATAATCATGCCTTGAAGCAGTATGTTCCGTATTCACAGCAAATTCCAAAAATAAAGGATAGTAACGGTTGTCAAACAATATTGATGCAAGCCGCTTTCCAAGGTTAATTCTTTTGCTGACAGATTTGAATCCATTCACACTTGCCCCGTAAAGTTCTCCCTCGCACGTCGGAAAAAGGACTGTGCTGAAATGAAGATAATCTTCGAAGGAAAACATCAAGGTATTGAATACTCGCTTTTTATATAGTGGATGCCTTATAACAGGATTATGAATCACGTTTTGTTCATTTATGATCAAAGCAGTCAATAGCCTCTTCTTATCTCCATGCTCCCAAAATATCTGCCATTCCCTTTCCATAAAAGACGAAACATCCAGGAATTTCAGCAAGTGAAACATTGGTGAGCTTTTTTTCGTCGAATAGGAGTATAAAAGGAGCTGAGAATAGGCATCGCGAAAGATCAGCCAATTCGCCCTTTCATATGTTAGGAACAAACGCTGGCGGATTGGAGGATCCAGAAACTTGGGGAACCAGTCTCCCTCCAGGTCGCACATATTATATCCGCCATTTCTTGAAACCATGCTGGCCAGGAATGACCAGATCATTTCTGGATATTCCAGATAGAAATCCAGATATGCTCTTGTTCTTGAGATATTATCTAAATTCCTGTCATGTGTTTCCTGTCTGATTTTTTGTAGAACTTCTGCTTCATCGTCAGTCGGTTGGTCAAATTGAGGATTTTGGGTTATTGACACACCTTTTCTCTTCCTTTTCAATAGGTTCTTTATAGGGTGAATTGAAATGAGGCTTTTTATTCAACCAAAGTCCGTTGATATTTGGTATGATATAGAGTAGTCTGCGAGGTGGTAAGCTTGATATTCAATTATCCAAATGGAAAGAAATATACTCCAAACACAAGTAATGAGCCAGCAAAGAAAGCCCGGGTGCAAAAAAACTCAGCCTATAGCAACAGAGGGATGACATTGGAGGAGGACCTGAATGAAACGAACTCCTACTATCTTGATCGTGGCATAGCGGTAATCCATAAAAAACCGACACCCGTTCAAATCGTTAATGTGGATTATCCGCGCAGGAGTGCAGCAGTTATAAAAGAGGCATACTTTAAACAAGCTTCTACTACAGACTATAATGGGGTTTACAAGGGGAAATACATTGATTTTGAAGCGAAAGAGACGAAGTTTTCAACATCTTTTCCTTTGAAAAACTTTCACGGACACCAGATAGTCCATATGAAAGCCGTACTTGATCAAGAAGGCATATGTTTTGTGATTCTCCGCTTCTCCACCGAAGAAGAGATCTATCTGCTCGAAGCCAGCCATTTACTTAATTTTTGGGAACGAATGATAGCTGGCGGCAGGAAGTCAATCACAAAGGAAGAGGTCATGAAAGTGGGCCATCAGATCCCCCTTGGCCTTCATCCAAGGATTGACTATATAAAGATTATCGATTATCTTTATAAACTTAGTTAGTTTTTTATTGCGAGAAAGGAATGAACTATATATGGCACAAAAACCTCAAACTAGAGAGGAGCGACGAAGACAGCAGGCGGCCAAGAATAAAAAACCCCAAGGCAAGAAAGCGAATAAAGGATTGTTCAAGAAAATTTTCCTGACGCTGATCGCCCTTGGCATCATTGGCATGCTGACTGGAATCGCCACCTTTGCATTCATGATACAGGATACGCCGAAACTTGATGAATCCCTGCTAAAAGATCCGATATCTTCTAAGATTTATGATAAAGACAAGAAGCTCGTAACAGAAGTAGGCTCCCAGAACAGGGATTATGTTGCTTATGAAGATATACCAAAACTAGTTGAAAATGCCTTTTTAGCAACAGAGGATGTCAGATTCTATAAACATAATGGTATAGACGTCATCCGCCTTGGAGGAGCTGTTATAGCAAATATAACTGAGGGCTTTGGTTCCGAAGGTGCTTCTACCATCACTCAGCAGGTTGTCAAAAACTACTTCCTCGGCTTTGAAAAAACGATTTCAAGGAAGGCGCAGGAAGCATGGCTTGCATACCAGTTGGAACAGAAATATACGAAAGAACAAATCTTTGAAATGTATGTAAATAAAATTTATATGTCAGAAAATATGCACGGTGTCCTGACTGCATCAAAGACATACTTTGGCAAAGATGATTTAAGTGAGCTTGAGCTTCATGAAGCAGCCCTGCTTGCAGGTATGCCTCAGAGCCCTAATAATTACAATCCTTTTACGAATCCTGAAAAAGCGGAGCAGCGAAGGAACACTGTATTATTGCTGATGCATCAGCATGGCTTCATTTCAAAGGAAGAGAAAGAAAACGCACAAAAGATTCCAGTTGAATCCAGCCTCGTTAAGGAAGAAAACAGGAAGAATAAGAATGAAGAACCATTCGATGCCTTTGTTGACATGGTGATCGAAGAGGTTACGGAAAAAACCGATTTTGATATCTTTTCCGATGGACTTGAAATTTATACAACCCTTGATCAAAATGCACAGAAACATGTGGAAAATATCCTGAATACAGATACTGCTGTACAATTCCCTAATGAGGAAATGCAGGCTGGTATCACACTGCTTGATACAAAAACAGGGGAAATACGCGCAATTGGCGGCGGCCGAAACCAACAAGTCAAGCGAGGCTTGAATTACGCAATTGATGTTAAAAGACAGCCCGGGTCAACGATTAAGCCAATCCTGGACTACGGCCCTGCAATAGAGCATTTGCAATGGGGTACCTATCATATGCTTGAAGATAAGCCTATGACCTATTCAAATGGCCAGCCAATCGGCAACTGGAATGACAAGTATAATGGCATCATGACAATGAGAAATGCCCTGGCAAAATCAATTAACATCCCTGCCCTGCAGGCATTCCAGGCTGTAGGTGCTCAAAAAGCCAGAGAGTTTGGAGTCAATCTTGGGTTGACTTTAAAAGACCCTATCTATGAATCTGCTTCAATCGGGGCCCATGATATTGCACCGATCGAAATGGCAGGCGCGTATGCGGCTTTTGGAAACAACGGTTTCTTTACAGAGCCATACTCGGTTAAAAAGGTAGTCCTGCGTGACAAGACTGAAATCGATTTGACTCCAGAGACTGAAGTCGTCATGAAAGATTATACTGCTTTTATGATTTCGGATATGCTTAAAACTGCAATCAAGCAAGGTACCGGTGCAACTTATGCAAATATCTCCAACCTTCATGTTGCGGGAAAAACAGGTACAACAAACTACACGCAAGATGAAATCAATGATTGGGGAATTAAAAAAGGCGGTGTCCCTGATTCCTGGTTTGTAGGCTATACAACAAGGTATACTGCTTCCGTATGGACCGGCTACAAAGACAGAAAAACTGCACTTTACGGTACAGAACAGAAAATCTCACAAATGCTTTTCAAGGATCTAATGTCATATGTATCTAAAGATGCAGATACTCCGGACTTTACCGTGCCAAAAAGTGTAGAAAGAGTTAAGATCGAAAAAGGCACGATGCCTGCAAAGCTAGCGAGTGAATATACTCCGAAGGATGAAATCCTTTATGAGTGGGCTGTTAAGGGCAACGTGCCAAAGGAAACTTCAAAGAAATTCGAAAAGCTTGAAACTCCTTCAAAGCTTGAAGCAAAATACGATGAAGCGAAAAATGAAATCATCCTAAGCTGGGAATTTGAACAGGAGAATAAAGGAGATATTCAATTCGAGGTTACCGCATCCCTTGATGAAGGTCCTGAACAAAAATTGACCACGACAGCTGAGACAGGCTTGAAAATCGCCAATGCGGTTCCGGGCGGAATCTATTCATTCAAAGTCACAGCGATACGTGGCGAACAGCGATCTGATCCAGCCACTCTGAAAGTCGAAGTTCCAAAACCACTCCTGCCAGAACAGGAAGATGGCGAGAATGAAGAAGAAGAGAATGATGAAGGAAATGGAAATGGAAACGGCAATGGAAATGGAAATGGAAACGGCAATGGAAATGGAAATGGAAATGGAAATGGAAATGGAAATGGAAATGGAAATGGAAACGCTGATGGCACTGGTGATGGTGATGATACTGGCGATGGTGATAGTGCTGGAAACGGCGATGAAAATAATGACGACGGTGGGGATGGGAATAATCCCCCTGGAACATAAACCTTACTAAAAAAAACAAACGTCCTGAATCAGTCAGGACGTTTGTTTTTTGATTTGTTTAATATTGCTTGTTTAGCAAACTGCTTTTCCTGTTCTGCGAACAATTCAGCAAGCTGTTTATAAGAATGAAAAAGTTTTGGTCTAGCTACAATGAAATCAAGCCTTTCTTTTGCATTCACCGGTTTGATTTTACAATCCTTAATCGAATGCACATCCTGATTCAGGCTGTTTGAAAGAATAAGGAACTGTTCAAATAGCAGGATCGCCCTCTGCATCAAAGGCTCTGCCAAATCGCTTTCCCTGTTCCTGAAGTGAGCGGCTAACTTGGCCTTACACTGATTCCACTCACTGAGAAGTCTTTCCACTGCCATGTCGCGATCCTGCGAGAAAGTATCTATTCTATCCATTACGCTTTTGCTCTCATCCTTTTCTTGCCCTCTCTGCATATCTCCAGCAAAGGACATGTTTCACACTTGGGGTTTTGCGCTTTACAATGGTACCGTCCAAAAAAAATCATCCTGTGATGCGTGATTGACCACTCATCCTCAGGAACCTTTTTCATCAGAGTCTTTTCAACCTCAAGAACTGAATCCTTCCAGCGGCAAAAAGCCAGACGCTTGCTCACCCGCTCTACATGTGTATCAACTGCAATGGCTGGTACTCCAAATGCTACTGAAACAACAACGTTTGCTGTTTTACGCCCAACACCAGGAAGCTTTGTCAATTCATCCCTGTCCCGCGGTACTTCTCCGCCATACTCATCTATAATCATCCTGCAAAGCTTCTGGATATTCATCGACTTATTTCGATATAATCCAATTGAGCGGATGTCCTGCTGAAGTTCTTCCAATGAAACACTCAAAAAATCCTCAGGAGTTTTGTATTTTTGGAATAAGTTTTTTGTCACCTTGTTCACAAGTGCATCAGTGCACTGCGCAGATAGGGCGACAGCAATCACCAGCTCAAAGGGATTCGAGTGAACAAGCTCACAGTGCGCATGAGGGAACATCCTCCCCATTTCATCAAGAGAAAACCTAATCTGTTGTTTATTTAGCATGTCTATCACCACTTTTCTATATTTAACCTTCCGAAATTTAAATGTCCCTTAAGTGCACTCTGCTGAATCGAGCCATTTAAATTAAAAGGCTATTATCGTAAAGATGTTGTTAAAATCCTAAAGCCGATTTTAACGTGATTAAAAGCCATCTTGTAGTTCAAATAAGTGTGCAAGCTCTTTCCTCATAATTAGCTTTAATTTTAAACATAGGCCATTCAATCCTATTTTGCAGTCATTAGCAACAAAGTTTGAGAAAAGAGCCAATTAAAAAAAGAGAGAATGGATGAATTCTCTCGTTACAATTATTGTTCAAGCCAGTTATAAAACGGAACAGGATTCGCAGAAACTTTAGGTTCTTCCTTCCCTGTCTTTTGCGTACTCTGATGCTGCCTGAATTTCCTTCCATAACTTTTTGCTTGTTCAATTGTCTTGATTCCATTCTTCTTCCATTCAAAAAGAATCCGGTCTATGTACCGAAAATTCAATTTGCCAGAGATGACAGCTTCTCTTAACGCAGCTTTAATGATGATTGGATCATGGTGATCATCGTCCATCCACATTGCCAGTGACTCACATTCAAATGGTGATAACGGCCGGCCGAATTCCCTTTCAAACGTTGTATATAAATCCGTCTCTTGCTTTTGGTCCAGAACCTCTTTTTCCTGTTTCCGCTTGAGCATAAACTGATCGAACAGCTTTTCCCATAGCGGTTCCAGTGAATATTTTTCATATCTGATTCCGTCCGTGGAGTTCCCGTCGCTTATCGATATAAACCCTCTTTGAATCAGTGCTCGGAGCAAATCGGTACATTCGAAAGCCGATATCGTCATGCGGGCTGCAAGTTCCGTAGGCGTAGGAAATTCATTTCCTTTTTCAGAAAAATAGAATACATGAAGTAGTAGTGCCAATTCTTGTTCGTTCAATCTCATTTCTTTGTACTGCGTAAGCAATACAGCTGGAATTGTAACATTCCCCTCTTTCAGCCAATCTAACAAATCTGCTTTTTTCATTCCGGACACCTCTTTTCATAGTATAGCATGAACAAGCCCGGCTGGTAATAAAATAGAAAAAGATTAAAAAGGGAAATTAGTCGAAAAATAGCGAAAAGAAAAAAAGCGCAAGCGCCTCGTTCAGCCCCGACAAGCGCTGTCCGCCAAAAAGCGCCACGTCTGGAGCTGGAATATGAATCCTATGGAAAGTAACAAATTCCTTCTAAAAAACAAAACAAAAGGCCTTTCAATATACGGGCCTTTTGTTTTTTAAATACACCTCTGAAACAGATATTATTATTGATTAGGACGGTTCAGCAACCTAGGGAATAGAATTCGATTCACGTTCATGTTCTAACCCGCTGATCCACGCTGCCTGATTTAAACCCGGCTTTCAATGAACTTATGGATCCTGCTGACAGCTTCCTCCAGCTGGTCAAGGGAGGTTGCATATGATAGTCGCATATAGTCTGGAGCTCCAAATCCAGAGCCAGGAACAACCGCAACATTGGCTTCTGTAAGCAACACTTCTGCAAACTCATCTACATCCTTGCAGCCTGACATCAGTGCTGCTTCTTTTGCATTCGGGAACAGGTAAAACGCTCCCTGTGGCTTAATGCAGTTGATCCCTGGAATGTCGTTCAGTTTTCCATGGATGATTTCCAGCCTATCTTCAAACGCTGAACGCATTGTTTCCACGGCATCCTGTTCTCCTGCATATGCAGCTATGGTTGCATACTGTGCCGGAGTAGTCGGATTTGACGTGCTGTGGCTTGCCAGGTCGGTCATTGCCTTGATGATTCCGCTGTCACCTGCTGCGTAGCCAATTCTCCATCCTGTCATTGAATGGGATTTGGAAACACCATTAATGATGACGGTCTGCTTTTTCAGATCTGCTGAAAGCTGGGCAATCGAGAAATGTTCAGCATCTCCATAAATTAATTTTTCATAGATTTCATCCGAAATGATCAGGATGCCCTTTTCCAGGCAGACTTCTCCAAGGGCCTGCAATTCCTCTTGAGAATAAACCATCCCGGTAGGGTTGCTAGGAGAATTGATGATCACTGCCTTTGTCTTTTCTGTGACCTTCTCCTTCAATTGATCCGGAGTAATCTTGAAATTGTTCTGCTCCAGTCCCTCGACGTAAACCGGATTCCCGCCTGCAAGCTTGACCTGCTCTGGGTAACTGACCCAGTAAGGAATCGGAATGATGACTTCATCTCCCTCATTGAGCAATACCTGAAAAAGTGTGTACAAACCATGCTTAGCTCCACTAGTCACAATGATTTCATTCTGCTGATAGTCAAGTCCTTGATCTTTTTTTAACTTAGCTGCGATTTCCTTTTTCAAATCTGGAAGTCCGCCAGATGGTGTATACTTTGTGAAGCCCTCATTCATTGACTTTACAGCAGCATCGATAATATGCTGCGGCGTGTTGAAGTCTGGTTCTCCTGCTCCGAGTCCAATCACGTCTTTCCCTTGCGCTTTCAATTCTTTTGCTTTTGCGGTAATTGCCAAAGTTGATGAAGGAGTGAGCGCTCCCACTCTGCTGGCTAACTGGATCTCCATCCCTTTACCTCCTATGTTTTTTTACATGTATGACGTCCTGTAAACTCCAAAATTTTCCACAGGACTTACAAATTATCAATAGCCCTGAGTTTTTCCCCCGTATCAAAATCGACATAATAATAATTGATTGTGTCGCTGTTGTTTCGGTAAAAGATTTCCCATGCGGGCCTGTCCGTCTTTTGTATTCTGGCCATACCGAGCCTTACTTCAATGATTTCATTCGGATTTTTTTCCTGATATAGTTTATTTAAAGCCTCTTTTTTCGTGATACCATTTTTAGCATTTCTTGTGATAACTTCGCTGTTTTTTTCATTGATCCATACATAAACAGCTTCTTCT
The DNA here is from genome assembly GCF_018613195.1 of Bacillus sp. ISL-45. Classification (GTDB taxonomy): domain Bacteria; phylum Bacillota; class Bacilli; order Bacillales; family Cytobacillaceae; genus Mesobacillus. The sequence continues at coordinate 19,344 of NZ_JAGGQQ010000011.1, read as the reverse complement.
TTGGCATTTTTTCCGGTCATCACATAATACGTTTCTTCTCCGCTGTACAAACTGAAGTTTGTGAAATCGGTAAGGTTTGTTTCCTTTAACGCAATTTGTACAGCCTCTTTTTCTGCTGCCTTGACTGGCTCAACAGCGTTTAAGTATACATTGATCAGAATCCCCGTTATTGTAGCAATAATGAGAATGCTGAAAAATATCCATTTCTTCACATGTATCCCTTCTTTATGTATGCTCTTTTCTGCTTAACAAAACAGCAGGTCATGCCAATTACTCTTAATATCATGTTCGGTAAATGGTGAAAACTGCTATTTCTTTATCATCCTGATCCAGTGCAAGACCGAACATAAGATCATCACGCTTCAATGTCCTGTTAAGGGCATCTACTATTTTATATAAATCAGGACTATTCTGGACTTTCACGGTTGAGACTACTTCAATTTTGCTTTCCACGACTGTTCCCTCTCCTCTAACACAATTTTTGTCATTTATATATGAGCGTTCAACTGGCAACAATAGAATTAATACCACTTATTATATCAGGAGATGGCCCTCACTGGTAAGAGTATTACTGCCACACAAAAAACTTTTCTAGTCCAAAACATTAAAAATGGCTGCGCATTTTATGCGCAGTTTTTCTTTAGCCATTTGGTCATTTCAGAAGTGATTTTTTCAGCTAGGAAGGTGCAGCTTTTATTCTTCGCTCAAAATCGTTATGACATCATAGGTTGAATCGGTAAGCTTAATTGTAACAGTACCATGCTGCTTTGTGAAATAAACATCAATCCAGGCTTCATGGAGCATTTCCACTAAATCCGGGTCGGGTTTAATCGAATTGGATTTAAAGATTACTGCGAGTTGTGGGTCTAAATGCTCGATCAGCAAATCAGAAAACGATCCTTTTGCAGCAAAGAAAGGCAATTTCACTATATTGACATTCTTCAATGGTTCGGCAAGAAAAGCTTGCTCTGAAGCATGGCTAGCCGAACTAATATAAAAAATCTGATGATGGAAAAATTGAAAAGAAATATCCGTCCCTTCATTTTCTTCACTGCCATCAAAAATGACCTCAGCAGTCAATCCTGGCATTAGCTTTAACAATTCTCCCTGCTTCCAGCTTTGAACCTTCACTTCCGTCGGAATTGAAACTTCTGTAAGGACCTGATTACCAGCTTTCCCGGTAAATATCCGGCGAACATTATATTTCTCGATAATTTGTCCGAGGTTTTCCTGCGCTGTATTCGCTGTTAAAATAATCGTCGATAAATCCTTAACATGAAAAAGAGCGAGCAGCCTTTCAAGCTCTTTTAAAGTACCCTTTCCACCCGTGTTGACCAGTATATTATCCCCATTGGCGTGCTGGATTAGCGCAGCCTCTCCATCGCTGATTGCTAAAAAAGTAAAGGCCAATTCGTTTCTTTTCAGGTTGACATCCACTCCTTCAACCTCTACAGGAGAAGAAGGAGATTCATACGGGAAATAATACCAATTCATAAATGCCAGGATTGCTAATATCAGCTTCATGTATACTCCTCCAATTACTTCTAGCTTTAGAGTGCGTCATTTAGCTGAAATTATAAAAAGCTTTTTAAAAAAGGCAGTTTTCACCTACGCAGAATATACGCAGCGGTCCTACAGCCAATCATGAATCATTTCGACTATTTCTGTTATAGACCTTTTTTCAACTGGAACATCAGGTACGGAATGTAAAAAGGCTCTTCCATAAGAAGTTGTAACAAGCCTTCGGTCGAAGACAAAAATCAAACCTCTATCATTTGATGTACGGATTAGCCTTCCGAATCCTTGTTTAAATCTCAAGACGGCTTCAGGCAAGGATAGTTCAGAAAAAGGACTGCCCCCCTTTTCCTTGATCAAGGAACATTTCGCTGCTGTAATTGGTTCATCAGGAGGTGTAAATGGAAGCCTCACAATGATCAAGCAGGACAGGTCCTCACCCGGAATATCGACACCCTCCCAGAAACTGCTGGTCCCAAATAGAATCGCTTTCTCAAATCGCTTGAAATTCCTGGTCAGTCTTGTCCTGCTGCCTGCAGTAATACCCTGGGCAATCAAAATATATTCTTCCAGGAGGCCGCTTTCCTTGATCAATTCATAAGCCTTTTTCAGCATCTCATGGGAAGTAAATAAAATCAGCATCCTGCCTTTAGTTGCTTCTGCAATCGATATGATATGTTCGGTAACGGCTGCAACATAATCATCATTGGAAACAGACTTTATATCCGGCAAGTCATCAGGGACAACAAGCTTGACCTGGGAACCGTAAGAAAACGGCGATGGTATTTGCTTTTCCATAAGCGTATTCCGGATTCCCAATTCCTTTTTGATAAAAGTAAAGGAATTATTAACAGACAGGGTTGCAGAGGTAACAACTACACTTCTTTTTTTCGCAAAGAATTGTTCTGCCAAATAATCAGATACATAAACAGGGCGTGAAAAAATGGTCGTTGAATTTTGTAAAGCCCTCATATCTGCCTCGATCCATCTCACATAGCCGCTATCATCCATAAAAAGAGTCCTGGCCGTAATGCAAATTTGTTCCAAGTCTTCTTTAACTTGTACAACCTCTTCAAGGATTGATTGCTGAACGCCTGTATATTGCTGAGAGCTTTTCCCAGCCTCAAGCAGCCTTTCCTCCAAAGCCGAGATTAAATCCTTTAAGTGAAAATAAAACCTTTCGGCGGTTGTCTTCAATGCATTCCATATTCGATTATCCCTGTCCGGAACCATGCTTGCATGTATTTTGCTGCCATGAGTTTTATTCTTCAGCGTTTTTCTTGCATAGGTTCCCGCAAGCTTGAATAGTTCCTCTGTTTCGTATACCAGGTCGGAAATCAACTGATTGATTTCAAACGAATGAAGTCTGCCGGAATTAAAATCGCCGTTATTATGGTTCAGCAGAGTCTCCAATTTATAGAACAGCTGGTTTTGATCATATAGCCCAAGCTGATTAAGTACTAGTCTGACAGCGAGATAATCCAGTGATTTCCCAAAGTACTTTCCTGCCGCTTTTTCGAACTGGTGACCTTCATCGAGTACGGCATAGTCATAATTCGGTAACGGACCTTTGTCTGAAACAAGGTCGGCAAGCATCATGGAATGGTTCGTGATCAGAATATCCGCATGCTGTGCTTTTTCAACCGCCCTTTGATAAAAATCATGGCCTTCCCAGTGCTTTGTCTTGAGGAATAGTGCACGTTCATTTTTCACTTTACCCCAGAAGAGCATGCCCCCGCTAGACAAGTTGAGTTCATCAAAATCTCCAGTTTCTGTTTGCGTAAGCCATACAAGGATTTGCATTTTAGTAAGGGCTGTATCATAATTTTCCTCTACTTCCCTTAGGGATTGCTCAAACCGGGCCATGCTGATATAGTTGTTCCTGCCTTTAATCAGCGTTGCATTTATGGATGTTCCCATTACCTGAGCGAGTTTCGGAACGTCATTGAACAGGAGCTGCTCTTGAAGCTGTGTAGTGTAAGTACTGACTACAACTGGTTTATTGCTTTCCAACGCAAATATTGCCGCTGGGATTAAATAACCAAGAGACTTTCCTACTCCCGTTCCTGCTTCAATCAAAGCATGGCCATTCTTGGAGAATGCTTCACGCACGCAGTCCATCATCTCGAACTGCCCATGCCTGATTTCATAGCCAGAAAAAGCTTTTTGAAGTAAGATCTTTTTTTCTACCAAAGATTCAGGATACTCAATAGTACTTTGAACAACCTTTCGGATTTTGTTCCTCTTTTTCAAAGCAATCCCCCGGTAGACCTCAAGATGATCAGGCAGTTCTTCCAGCCTGCTCTCCTTCACAGTCAATACATCATCAAAAATTAAGTGAAGATCGCTCTTCAGTCCCTCCGAAAGCTTTGCCAGCTCCTTGACTGTGACCAGCGGCAAGGATTTTACAGCGTCGAGCATAATCAGGAGCAGCTCTGCCGTCACTTGTGCATCACTATCAGCCTGGTGAGGGCGGTCATGATGCAATTTCTCCCTTGCGGCCAAATCTGTCAATTTATAACTGTCAGCAGACGGATAAAGGATTCTTGCCATTTCCACTGTATCTATAACCGGGCCATAAAAACCTTCCTGGCCAGAGCTTAATAATTCATCTTGTAAAAACGAAAGATCAAATAAAACATTATGAGCCACAAAATACGCATCTTCAAGCATATCAGAAATCTGTGGAGCGATTTCCTCAAATAATGGAGCATCCTTCACCATTGAATCCGAAATTCCGGTCAACTCCTCAATGAAAGCAGGAATTTCCTGCAATGGATTGACAAGCGAGGAGAATCGTCCAGTAATCTTCCCATCCTCAATGATCACGGCTCCAAATTGTATAATACGGTCACCCTTTTTCGGGGAATTACCCGTTGTTTCTAAATCTACAACCACAAATTTTTGGCTCATTCTACAATACACCTCTAACATTCAGTCAAACAAAACCGTATCACAAAAAATACGAAAGTGAAAGCGTGACAGTATCTTTAACGCTGTTACAATAGCCCCCATTGGGACACTTTTTAAATTCAGAAATTTGATTTCATGTTCCAATCGCCTTCATTGGGACACTTTTTCCATCCGGACATTCCATTTCATGTTCCAATCGCCCTCATTGGGACATGGAATAATCCACCTTCGAAATCCCTATGTAACAGGCTTAGTCTTATTATGACCATTATAAATGCAATTGGATTATTCTTTTAGCCGTATCAGGCAAAATATCTGGTCATCCTTCTGTATGTAATTCTTTTCCGGAAGCCCCTCACCCAAGTCCTCTAAGGCCATGCCAAAGAGTATACAGACTAACGGTATGAAAAAACTCCCGATGGCACGGGAGTTTTCTTGTTTATAGGAATACCGTTTTCTCAGGTTCAGCATGAAGCATCTCAACTATACGGTTATTCTCATCCATCAATGCTACTTTTGGCTGATGAGACGGAACCTTCTCTTCCGCAACAAGCGCGTAAGAAATGATAATCACAACGTCACCCTCGTGAACCAGACGAGCTGCTGCTCCATTTAGGCACACAACGCCGCTCCCTCTTTCCCCCGGAATAATATACGTTTCAAAACGCGCGCCATTATTATTATTTACAATTTGAACCTTTTCATTAGCAACCATACCGACTGCGTCCAAAATATCGCTGTCAATGGTGATGCTGCCTACATAGTTCAGATTGGCCTCAGTTACTCTTGCTCGATGTATTTTAGCATTCATCATGGTGCGGAACATGGAATATATCCCCCTATTTAAGTTATTCTACTTCTAAAATAGTATTATCGATCAATCTGGCTTTTGAGAACTTCACAGCAAGGGCAATGATGACTTTCCCCTTCAATGTCTCCAACTCCTGCAGCTCAGGATAGGTATAGATTTCAATATAATCTACTGTGCCGGTCGTATTCTCATTTATATGATTTTTCATCAATCTAACGAGTTCATCAGCATTTCTTTCACCATTGTCAATGGCGAGTTTAGCCATCTTCAGGCTTTTGCTAAGTTCCACTGCCTGTATTCTTTCCTCGTCATTTAAATAGACATTCCTTGAACTTTTTGCAAGACCATCCTCTTCACGAACTGTTTCAACCGGAATCAATTCGATCGGAAAATTAAAATCCTTGATCAGGCCATCGACCACTGCGACCTGCTGAGCATCCTTCAGGCCAAAATATGCCCTTGTTGGCTGTATGATATTGAACAGTTTGAAAAGAACTGTTGCTACTCCGTCAAAATGCCCTGGCCTTGACCTGCCGCAAAGTACATTTGTCCGCTCAACAACAGAAACCTTGATTGAAGCATTCCCAGGATACATTTCTTCCGCAGATGGATAGAAAATAAAATCCACTCCCTCAGCTTCCGCAATTTTATGGTCGCGCTCAAAATCCCGCGGATAGGCATCCAAATCCTCCGCAGGGCCGAATTGGAGAGGGTTCACGAAAATGCTCAGGACAGCCACATCATTTTCCGGACGTGCCCTGTTCATCAGTGATCTATGGCCTTCATGCAGGAAACCCATGGTTGGTACATAACCAATGGTTTTCCCTTCAGATTTCAATCTTTTCATCTGTTCCTGCATCTCGGTGATTGTTCTAATGATTTTCATTCTTTTCCCCCGTACAATGCCTGCAATTCTTCTTCTTTCATGGTAAAGCTATGTTTATCTTCCGGGAATGCCTTGTGTCTGACTTCGGATACATAGGCATTGAGCCCTGAAGAGATCAATTCATTTACATTCGTATACTGTTTCACGAACTTCGGGACACGGTCTACGCCATAGGTAATGATATCGTGGTATACAAGCACCTGGCCGTCAACCTCTGCTCCAGCCCCGATCCCAATCGTCGGGATTGTAAGGGCCCGGCTGACTTGTTCAGCAAGCTGTTTAGGAACGCATTCCAGCACAACTGCAAAGGCACCTGCCTCTTCGCATTTTTTTGCGTCAGCAATTAATTTCTTTGCCGCATCCGCGCTCTTCCCCTGCACTTTATATCCGCCAAGTACACCTACAGATTGCGGAGTGAGGCCAAGATGCGCTACAACAGGCACTCCTGCCCTGGTCAGTGCGTTTATATGATCAATGACCTCATCGGCACCTTCTAATTTAACAGCATTTGCCCCAGTTTCCTGCATGATTCTCGCACCGTTTATAAGCGTGTCTTTGATTGACAGATGATAGCTCATAAATGGCAAATCGACAACAATGAACGTATTGCCCGCTCCTCGCCTGACAGCCTTCGAATGGTGGACCATATCATCCATTGTCACCGGTACAGTCGAATCATAGCCCAGCACGACCATACCAAGGGAATCACCTACGAGGATCATATCTGCTTCAGCCTGTTCGGCATGCTTCGCTGAAGGATAATCATAGGCCGTCACCATGACAATCTTGTTGCCTGTTTGCTTCATTTTTAAGAAATCAGTTGTTTGTTTCATTTTCATTCCTCCCTTTTTCTGAAGAGGAGATAAAACAATCCATCAATGCCAGACACTAAAAAAGGACCCATCTATGCCAGAAGGACCCTTTGAAGCCTGTACTTGTTTCATCCCTCTGTCCCAGTCCGCTACCGGATCCAGGCAGAACTATTTTTTTTATAAAAAAGTCAACAAGGTGCAGTTCTTTCGATACCGCCCAGATTGATTATAGCAAATGACCGCTTTTTTGGCTACACAACGATTTTAACCTTCGATTTGGATATCAGCCGAGTAAATATTATGAACCTCCCCTGCTGAATCCTCAATCAAAAGAACTCCATCTTCAGTGATTCCGATGGCTTTCCCCTTGATTTCACCTGTTAGTGTCCTTGCAGTGATCTGTTTACCGATGCTTATCGCGTAGCTTTCCCACATCAGCTTTATTGGAAAAAAGCCCTTCTCCAGATAAAGCAAATACAATTTCTCCAGTTTTTCTAAAATCGTTCGGATCAATTTCTCCCTGTCGATTATTTTGCCAGACTCTATCGCTAGCGACGAAGCAATTGATCGAATATCTTCAGGAAAATCTTCTATTCCTGTATTTACATTGATGCCGATTCCAATGATGATAGAATTGATCTGATCGGATTCCGCCTGTAGCTCGGTAAGGATCCCGGTTATTTTCTTGCCGTTGATGAGAATATCATTGGGCCATTTAATTTCGGGCAGTAAGCCTGTTACTTCCTCTATGGCCTGCACCACTCCAACTGCCGTAATCAATGTCAGCTGCGGTGCTTTCGGGATGGGGATTTTCGGTCTTAGGATGAGACTCATCCATATCCCTGAATATTTAGGAGAATGCCATTTGCGATCCATTCTGCCTCTGCCTGCAGTTTGCTCTTCGGCAATCACAACAGTTCCCTCTTCAGCTTGCTCATAAGCCATCTTATACGCTATCTTCTGAGTCGATTCCACGCTGTCATGGTAATGAAGATTCCTGCCTAAGAATTCAGTGTTCAAACCAAGGTTTATTTTATCTGCAGACATATTGTCCGGGATAGAGATGATCTTATATCCTTTTCTTCTAACCGCTTCAAACTGAAAGCCTTCCTTGCGAAGTTCCTCGATGTGCTTCCAGACGGCTGTGCGTGTACAGCCAGCAATGTCAGCGAGATGTTGTCCGGATAGGTATTCAGTTTCGTTTTTCGTAAATGCATCTATTAATTTTTTTCTGATTTCTGATTGAACGCGCTCAGCCATTCCTTTATTTTCTCCTTCTCATTTGGCACGACGCCATAGATTACAGAACGTTCGATTTCTTCAAGAATGTCTCGCAGCCACGGACCCGGGTGTTTATCCAGCCATGCCATGACATCATTTCCCGTTACCTCCAATTCCTTACGGTGCTTAATCGGAAGCCGCTCATACAAACCCCTGATTTCTTCGTCGCTGCCACTATTGTTATGGAGGGACGCATGCACTATTTCAGCACTTATCGCATCTTCGAGACCTGCCTTATAAACCAGTCCCAGACTCCAGTCATTTTCAAGGCGATGTAATAACAATGAATGAATTTTGTTGATCCTTTTAATTTTATTCACTGGAAGCTTCCATTCTCTCAGGAAATCATCTATTTCCTTGTCCTTCAGCCCTAATTCAAATACTAACAGGACCCAGGACTCTGTCAGTCGGAAGTTCTTCCTTATTCGGCTCGAAAAGCGTTTTACTTCATCACTATGATTTTTCAATCCCGGCAAAAATTGAATCATCCCGCTATTCGCCAGCAATTGAACCGCTTCGCTCCTGCCAGGCCCCATAAGCAATTTTTCAAACTCAACAGTTTTACGTTCAACCGCAATATTCTCAAGCAGATGACAGTGAGCTGCAAGGGATTCTAAAGTATACTTTTCAATCGAAAAAGATAATTGTGACTGGAATCTTACAGCCCTCAGCATCCTTAATGCATCTTCACCGAAGCGTTCATCAGGGTTGCCTACAGTCACAATCACCTTTTTATTTATTGCTTCCTTGCCCGCAAAAGGGTCAATAATCTTCCCTTCTTTATCCATCGCAATTGCATTCATCGTGAAATCGCGACGCTGTAAATCCTCTTGTAAAGACCGAATAAAAGAAACCTTATCCGGTCTTCGGAAATCAGAGTAATTTTGTTCGGAACGGAAGGTCGTGATTTCATAGTGACCGCCTTTATAATGGACCAGAATCGTTCCATGTTCAATTCCCACATCATTGGTTTTAGGAAAGATCCGTTTTAATTCCTCAGGTAACGCTGAGGTAGCAATATCAACATCGGATATTTCGCGGCCGAGGATATGATCCCTTACCGAACCGCCGACAAAATACGCTTCAAAACCAGCATTCTCAATTAACTGGAGGACAGGTGCAGCCTGTATGAATGGTTCGCCAATCATTGTACATCCTGCCCAACGATATTATAATAGATTCCTTCATATTGAGATACGATTTGTTCTGCGCTGAAGCTCTTTTCTGCCCGTTCAATCGAATTCTCAGCAAAACGCTTGTGGATTTCCGCACTTGAGAGTATATTGACAGCTTTTTCTGTTATCTCTTCGATATTTCCTAATTCGCAAATGTATCCGGTCTTTCCGTCCACGATCACTTCTGGAATACCTCCTACATTCGTCCCGATACATGGTACGCCACAAGCCATAGCTTCTAAAGCAACCAGTCCGAAACTTTCTTTTTCTGAAAGAAGAAGCATCAAATCACTTAATGAATAAAGCTCTTCAACTCTTTCCTGCTTTCCAAGAAGCAGTACTTTGTCGCGAATCCCCAGCTCACTTGCAAGATTGCAGACAGCCTTCATTTCCGGTCCATCTCCTACAAGCAAAAGCTTGGCCGGCATTTTTTCTGCGATTCCTGCGAATGTTTTAATGACATCTGGAACTCTTTTAACTGGCCGGAAGTTGGATACATGGATGACCACTTTCTCTTCAGGAAGGATTCCATATTCTTTTCTAAGATCTGTGGAATCGCTGCGTTTGTTGACACGAGTGTCGATGAAGTTGTACACACAGTTAATTTCCTTTTCCGGTTTGATCAAATCATAGGTTTGCTGGATAAGCGAATTAGATACTGCTGTAACAACATCCGATTTTTCAATACCAAAGCGAATGGCATCAGTTAGAGATGGATCATATCCAAGTACGGTAATATCGGTACCGTGAAGCGTAGTGACAATCTTCAGATCACGTCCGCTCATCTGGCGGGCTAAAATGGCACACACAGCATGGGGAATCGCATAATGGACGTGGAGGACATCTAAATTTTCCATGACGGCGACCTCTGCAATCTTGCTGGCCAGCGCAATGTCGTATGGTGGATATTGAAATACTGAGTATTGATTGACCTCTACCTCATGAGAATAAATATTTCGGTACATTTTCTTTAGCCTGAAGGGGAGGCTCGATGAAATGAAATGGATCTCATGACCCTTCTCTGCCAGAAGCTTTCCAAGTTCTGTTGCGACAACACCAGATCCCCCCACCGTCGGGTAACAGGTGATGCCTATTTTTAATTTCTTCATTTTCCTTCCCCTAACAAATCCTTATGGATTAACAATGGTTTTTTGGACATAAAGCCTTCGGCATATGCGACGCCGACTTCCTTGCCGAATAATTTTTCACGCGCCTCGACTGTTTCGATATAGCCGTTCACCAGCGGGGTGTCAAAAGTGGCTGCGCCTTTCACGAATTGGCTTTCGTAAGCATTCAGTGCACTGATTTTTAAATTGATAAAATCCGAAACATCAACAACAAAATCAGGTTTATGGAATCCATTGATCATATAAAAATATAAAGCTTTTGTCCTATGTGGTGTCAGCCCATGATCTTCATCATATTTTCTTACTGCCGCCGAAAAGACCGCCTCCTCAACAAGGCGGGCACAGCTGCCATGGTCAGGATGACGGTCGTCAAGATAAGGTGCAAAAACTATGTCCGGTGTGTTTCGCCTGATCACTCTAACAATTTTTCTTATGTATTCTTCCTTTAAAAACAAGCCTCTGTCCGGCAAGTCAAGTGCTTCCCTCATCTTCACTCCGAGAATGCCGGCTGCTTCATTCGCTTCGCGGCTCCTGATCTCTACTGTTCCATTCGAAGACATTTCGGCTTTGGTCAAATCACAAATCCCAATCCATTTATCTTCAGCAGCATATTTTGCGATTGTACCGCCCATGCCGATTTCCACATCATCGGCATGGGCACCAAATGCCAGAATATCAAGCTTCATTGCTTCCATTTTCATCACCAGTTTCTTCTTTCACTATATTTCGCCAATCCAGGTCTCCTCTTTCAATTCCTTTGACAAGAATTTCCGCTGTTCCCATATTGGTCGCAAGCGGAACAGAATATACGTCACATAACCGAACCAGGGCAGTCACATCAGGTTCATGCGGCTGGGCAGTTAATGGATCCCTGAAGAAAAACACTGCGTCCATTAGATTGTTGGCTATTCGTGCGCCGATTTCCTGGTCGCCGCCAAGCGGGCCAGATTGAAATCTCGCCACTTCCAAACCAGTTGCTTCAATGATTCGCAACCCTGTAGTACCGGTTGCGAATAATGTATGCTTTTCGAAAATCTCCTTATAAGCGACTGCGAACCCCACTAAATCGTCTTTCTTTTTATCATGGGCAATTAAGGCAATGTTCATGGTTTCTCCCCTATTCAATGATATTCTCTAATCCGTAAACAAAAGCGTCCACTTTCATAACTGTGTCCACCGCAAGTTTGACTCCAGACATAAAGGAACTTCGATTGTATGAATCATGGCGTATCGTCAAGGTTTGTCCGTCAGCACCGAATAATACTTGCTGATGGGCAATCAGTCCAGGAAGCCTTACAGAGTGGATGTGCATGCCTTCATAATCCGCACCGCGGGCACCTTGAATCGTTTCCTTCTCGTCAGCATGGCCCTGTTTTTTCGGTTCACGTACATCAGAGATCATTTGGGCCGTTTTGACTGCTGTGCCAGATGGTGCATCCAGCTTCTGGTCATGATGAAGTTCAATGATTTCGACGTCACTGAAGTATTTGGCTGCCATTTGTGAGAATTTCATCATCAAAATCGCCCCGACTGCAAAGTTTGGAGCGATGATACAGCCTGTTTCCTGTTCAGCACAAAGCTGTTCAAGTTCTTCAAGGTTCTCCTTGCTGAACCCTGTTGTCCCTACTACGGGGCGAACTTTATATTTCAAAGCAGTCCTTGTGTGGAACATGCCTACTTCAGGTGTCGTCAGATCAATCAAGACGTCTGGCTTTACTTCTTGAAGACATTTCTCGAAATCCGTATAAATGAGGGCATCACTATCCAGAAACCCCTCGAGCTCGCCAAGTTTCATTCCTTCATATTTTCTGTCGACAACGCCAACAAGTTCATATGTATCCGTCCCGAGCACCAAATTGACAGCCTCTTTACCCATTCTTCCTCTTGGTCCTGCAATAACAATTTTTACTTTTTCCATATATTTAGTCTCCTTTAGCTGTCTTTTCTCGTCCAGCGGTCTTTGTCCCTTGTATTGAACTTTTCCATGACTATGTTATGTGCTTCTTCAAGGTCTATATTTAAAGAGTTGGCAAAACAAATCATAACAAACAGCATATCTCCCAGCTCTTCTTCAATTGTCTTTTCTTTTTCATCGTTTTTCTTTGGCTTTTCGCCATAATAATGGTTAACCTCACGAGCCAGCTCCCCGAGCTCCTCGGTCATGCGTGCAGTCAATGCAAGCGGACTGAAGTAACCTTCTTTAAATTGGCTTATATAAGTATCCACTTCCTGCTGGAGTTCTTTTATCGTTTTATTTTCACTCAAGAAACTCACCTAACCTTTATTTGTATGTATATCTATATCGATGTTAGCTTAATGGAGGTGCTTTGACAAATATTTTTATTTCAAACTAATCCTGAACATACCGGCGAAAAAGCTTTATACCACCAATTAAGCCTGCCTCATTACGCGGCATGGAACATAGAAGATTCCGACTCTTCCATCCTCCCCTGTAAAAGATTGCCCTTGTTGGTTATATTTTATATAATATAAGCGCTTTATAAGGTAAAACTTCAGTCGTACTATTAGGAGGAATAATTCGTGCTAAACGGCTTAAAATTCAAAAACATCTTCTTCATTTTGCTTGGTGCGGCTATTTTTTCATTCGGTCTTGTTCATTTCAATATGCAAAATAACCTGGCAGAGGGTGGCTTTACTGGTATTACACTTTTGCTTTATTTCGTATTTGGCTGGTCTCCTTCAATCACGAACTTGTTATTGAACTTGCCGCTTTTTTTCATAGGCTGGAAGCTGCTTGGCCGGAATGTATTTATTTACACCATCATTGGCACAGTGGGTGTCTCCATTTTCCTGGGCATATTCCAAAAATATCAAATCGAGATGCCATTATATGAGGATTTGTTTTTAGCGGCCTTATTTGCGGGCGTGTTCATCGGCATCGGCCTTGGTATTATCTTCCGTTACGGAGGGACTACGGGCGGAGTCGACATTATCGCAAGGCTGGCGCAAAAGTATTTTGGATGGACAATGGGCAGGACAATGTTCATGTTCGACTTTGGTGTCATTACACTTTCACTTATTACATACTTGAACTACAGGGAAGCCATGTATACGCTTGTCGTCGTTTTTGTAGGGGCCAGGGTGATTGACTTTATGCAGGAAGGTTCGTATGCTGCCAGAGGAGCTATGATCATCTCGGAGAAGAATGAGGATATTGCAGCGAAAATCATGAAAGAAATGGACCGCGGAGTCACCAGCCTCAAAGCTGTAGGCTCTTATACCAAAGCGGAAAGAGATGTTCTTTACTGCGTTGTCGCCAAGAATGAAATCGTCCGACTGAAAAGTGTCATTAATTCTGTGGATCCCCACGCATTTGTATCGGTTACCGTTGTCCATGATGTCCTGGGTGAAGGATTTACGCTGGATGAAAATAAGCTTCCTTTAGAAAGATAAAAACGTACAGGACCTGGGGCCAGGGGGCATTCTCAAAGTGGAGTTTATCTTCCCAGACACAAAAAAAATCCGGATCTATGTCCGGATTTTTTTTATTCTTCGCTAGTCATCCCTGTGTAAATCATTACTAAACGAACAAGTTCCAGTACCGCAACAGCGGCCGCAGCTACATATGTCAATGCAGCAGCATTCAATACTTTCTTTGTTTCTCTTTCTTCATCATTCCTGATGATCCCTGCTGAAACCACCTGTTCCATTGCACGGTTGGATGCATTGAATTCAACCGGCAAAGTTACCACTTGGAAAACAACAGCAGCGGCCATGAAAAGAATACCTAGTAAAAGCAATCCGCTTAATTGAGCAAAAATCCCAATCAGGATCAGTATCCAGGAAAAGTTTGAACCTAGGCTTGCCACTGGGACAAGTGCATGGCGGAAGCGAAGGAATGAGTAATCCTCCGCATCCTGCATCGCATGGCCTACTTCGTGAGCAGCAATTGCAGCTGCTGCAACTGAATGCCCAAAAAAGTTATTTGAAGATAGACGGACAACCTTCGAACGAGGGTCATAGTGGTCACTTAAATAACCTCTGGTTTCCTCGACGCCAACATTGTATAAACCATTATCATCGAGAATTTTACGAGCCACCTCTGCGCCCGTCATTTGGGACGAAGAAGCGACCTGTGAATATTTCTTGTATGCTCCTTTTACCTTGAATTGAGCCCATAATGGGATCAAAATAATAAGCGCAAAATAGATTAACGTGGACATCTAGTACCTCCCCTTACATCTCTTGATGTTATCACTATTTTATAAATACTAGAATACGGTGTCAATTCTTATGTTCTTTTTGCACATTTCTTTTTTTGTCATTGTCGCCTCTATATTTTCTCCAACCCACATAGGACAATGTAAGAATAATGACACTTCCAGTGGAAATCATTACCCACCATAGTGAAGGGTCTGCTTCATCCTCTGTCATATCATCAAAGATGTTTTGCAAATCCGATTCAAGCATTTCAAGTTCCTCCTTGCTGGAAGCCTCTTGTAATACTTGGGGCCGATACTGGTCAATAAAACTTACTTTGGCATCAACTTTTTGGATCCTTTCCGGATTGATGTCAATCTTCATACTTGGATAAATTACATTGTATAAAGACAGGAACGAATTAAGGTTCGAATGGAATTGGTCATTGTCACCCTCATATGCAGCTGTCTTCATATCATTGAAAACCGTCATGATGGGCCCTTCCATCTCTGTCCATAATGGCTGGTGCGTGGAGGCAATCGCATCAATGACCAGCCTGAATTTTGTAACCCTGTTCATCCTTTCGGCATGTCCCAGGTCCGCGTTTGCTACAGCTTCAATTGCTTCATCATGTGCCACAGTGATAATCCGCAGTTCATCCATAGTAAAAGGCCGTCCATCTCCTGTGACTAGCAAGAATTCTTCTGAAAAATGATTCAACAACCTGTTTGCATCTTCATAACGGTGGAGTTTAACCATTTGCAGCGCTTGGTCTGATATATTGTCCAGTTCTTCAACAGGCGACTGTGGTTCTGCGTATGCTGCGAACGGCGCAATCAATAATAATAGCACCGAAATGAATAAAAGGTATTTTGCCCTCATTCCTGTCCCCCCTCTAAATACTATTAAAATGTATGAGAGGGTGGACAAGGTTAGACCAACATTCGGGGGCTATCTTGATCTTTTTAATGAAAGGGAGAATCGCCCCGGCCGCAGCCCGAAGTAATATCCAACAGCGATTGAGAAGATGCTCAGCCAAAATGTAAAATACCCGATCTGGTCCATGTATAAATCTAGCGTATGGTACCTTGGCATCATTTCAAAAACATAATCAATGATTTCATTATGAAGAAGTACAACCGCAGCTGTAATCAAATGCCATGGTTTCATTCGATAAAAAGGGGCATATAAGACCCCTTCCACTGCCATAGCAAAATGAGATGCCATCAGCATAAGCCCAATCCAATCGAGCTGTCCTGAAACGAAGAACACCATTAAATTCATGACTACCGCCCAAAGGCCATATTTGACTAGGCTAACGATAGCCAATGCTTCCATAAGCGGCCAGTTTTTCCCCATCAGGAATGCCCCTAGAACGAAAACAAAAAACAAACTGGCAGTCGGACTATCTGGTACAAATAGAAGGAATTCTGGCGGCGTATCGATAAGCTGCCATTTGTACCAATAGTACCCGTAAGCTGTCCCTAAAACATTCACCCAAAATAACAGCCATAATACGGATCTATCCCCTAGCAAAGGGTATATTCTTTTGATCATTTTGACTATCTCCATTCCCAAGTTATCTATTACTATTATTACAGTTTATAGAAAATAAACCAAGTCTTCCTTTCCATTCAGGGCTTCCTTGCGTATACGTATTTAATTCATTTTTGTTCTTGAATTACCCAAAGGACAAATTCCATATGACAACACGAATACTTTCCGCATAAAAAAGAACCTGCAAGTTACCTTACAGGTTCTTTGACATATTACTTGCTCAGTCCGTCGATGAATTCAGCAAGTGTCTGAAGTTCCTCGTCGGTTCCTTTAAAGACCGCAGGCATGCTTCCTTTACCATTCTTGGCAACATCAGCAATTTCTTCAGCATTCATTTTTGTATCTAACAAACTTGGCGCTGCAGCACCACCCGCCAGTTCGCCGCCATGGCATGAAGTACAAGTTTGCGCTTGTGCAATCTTGTATCCATCAGAGTTCTTGTCGATTTCGACATCCACAATCTGCCCCTGTTTCTTGGCTGCTTCCCAGTCATGGTGCGCAACAGATTCCCAAGTTAGGAAGAAAACTGCAGCGATTGATAATAGCATAAAGCCTGTCGCAAGCGGACGCTTTGACGGGCGACGCTCAGGTCCACGGTCAATAAATGGAGCAAGCAAAAGCGCACCAAATGCAAGACCCGGGATGACAATAGCTCCAATAACTGTATAAGGACCAGAAGCATATGAATATTTAAGCAATTGATATAAGAATAAGAAATACCAGTCTGGCAATGGAATATACGCTGTATCAGTCGGATCGGCAATCCTCTCAAGCGGAGACGGATGAGCAATAGTCAAGCTCAAGTATCCGATTAGGAAAACAGCACCAACCATCCATTCCTTCAACAGGAAGTTAGGCCAAAACGCTTCCGTTTTGCCAGGGTATTCCGAGTAATCTTTCGGAATATTAGGCTTACGTTCTGCAGGGACACGTGAGTCACCCACGAACTTCATACCTTTACCACGATGCATCGAGCAATCCCCTCCTTTTTCCGTATCATTGAGCGAAACTCAATTCGCACAATCTTTTCATTCGAATTTTACAATGGACCAGAAATACCTTGCTTACGAATCATCAGGAAGTGCGCTCCCATCAAGCCTAGTAGTGCAGCAGGCAGGAAGAATACGTGAATCGCGAAGAAACGAGTCAAAGTTTGAGCACCAACGATCGTTGAATGACCGGAAAGCAATGTTTTAATGTATGGCCCAATCAACGGAACAGCTTCTGCAATCTGCAATGTAACCTTAGTTGCGAATAAAGCTTTCATATCCCATGGAAGCAAGTATCCTGTCAAGCCAAGAGCCAGCATTACGAAGAAAATTAAAACTCCGACTACCCAGTTCAATTCACGAGGTTTCTTATAAGCGCCCTGGAAGAACACGCGGAGCGTATGTAAGAACATCATTACGATGACAAGGCTCGCTCCCCAGTGATGCATACCACGGACAATTTGTCCGAACGCTACCTGATTTTGAAGATAATAAACAGATTCCCATGCATTCTTGATGTCCGGCACATAATACATTGTCAGGAACATTCCAGAAAGAATCTGAATGACAGTGATGAAAAACGTCAGACCGCCAAAGCAATACACGAACGCAGAAAAGTGGTGCGCCGGGTTAACGTGCTCGGGTACCTCATGGTCTGCAATATCGCGCCACAAAGGCGTAATATCTAAACGCTCATCTACCCAATCGTAAATTTTGTTTAACAAAGATTACGCCCCCTTTCGTGGTTCGGCTTTTCCTACATAAAGGAACCCGTCTTTTTCTTTTGTTGGATATACATCCAATGGTGCCAACGGCGGTGTTCCCGGCACATTTGTACCGTCCTTTTCATAAAGGCCGTAGTGGCAAGGACAGAAGAACATATTCGGATTTTTCTTATCCGTATTCCAGTCTACTACACAACCGAGGTGTTTACATACTGGCGACAGGGCAACAATCTCCCCGCCTTCGTTCTGGAATACCCAGGCAGTTCCAGTTTCTTCAGATTCATACCATGCATCTTTTTGTGTGAAAGTAAAGTTGACTTTTTGCGGTTCATTTGTGATGTCTGCGACCTTCAATGGAGTCGCGATAAAATCTCCCGCATCTTCACCCTTTAGTACAGGATCAACGGCAAATCGAACCATTGGCATCAGCATCCCTGCAGCCATGAAACCGCCTACACCTGTTAGAGTATAGTTTAAGAATTGACGTCTTGAAACACGATGCTTACTCACGCTATTCCCCCCTCTATTCCCAAGTTAAGTCCCCAACGGACATAATTTAAACACATTTTAAAACTAGGACATAACCATGATATATCAATCTCATTACAAAATCAATATAATACTATGTTGAAAACATTTTTTGCAGTGATAAAAATAACACTGAATTATTCTTCTTCCCATTTCTCTGTGAACAAAGATAATAATTGCTTTACCTGGTCATCCACTATGGCAATTTTCTGCTGCTCCTGCATATGCTCCAAAGACAAGGACGGAAGCCATAAAACATTTCCACTCAGCTCTTTTTCCTGCTGCCTCCAGCGGCTGTCCGACGTCACATAAAATATATGTTTGAATTGCTTGTCCAATAGAGTGTTCTCCCACTCCTTCAAAGCGTCCAAGCTTCCCTCATTTTCCTTTATGTATACAAAATCAGGCAAAAGGAAGATTCGGCCCCGAAACTGCTTCTCCAACTGTGATGTAAGGATTCCAGTGAATTCCGCCATTGAAGCATTTTGTTTCATATCCTCACCAAAAGAAACTGGCAAGAGCGGGACGATTACTGTGTCTACATACTCAGCAGCTTTCTGATACATTTCTACATCTGCTGCCACCCATTTCATAATACCAACTCCATCATTCTATTAGGCTTAGTCGTAAAGAAAGGCTTTCTAGGACCCTTTATTTACACCATTCTATAATATCATGATTAAAAGTAGTTTTCGAATCGTTTGGTGGGGTGTGACGCATTCGGGTTTCAACTTCTGTTATAGCCTCCGAAGTTGGTCAGGGTCAGGGTCAGGGTAAAAAATGGGGGGCTCTTCCATTAATCGTACCCTTATGCGCCCCTTTCGACTTCTATAAGGGTACTAGTCTGAGCTTTTCGTACCCTTA
>NZ_JAGGQQ010000010.1 GCF_018613195.1 Bacillus sp. ISL-45 | reverse complement strand
GACGTGTGGAGCTGACTGATACTAATCGTTCGAGGACTTAACCAAATTGATTACTCGTTCTTCTTGAATTCTTCTTACAACATTATCTAGTTTTGAGGGAATAAAGATATTTTCAAAGTAAAATTCTTTTAAAATTTCTCTTGCAAAATAACTTAAAGCCAGTATAATAGATATTGTCTTTAAAAAATGTCTGGTGACGATGGCGAGAAGGTCACACCCGTTCCCATACCGAACACGGAAGTTAAGCTTCTCAGCGCCGATGGTAGTTGGGGGTTTCCCCCTGTGAGAGTAGGACGTCGCCGGGCAGTTTCAAATGGAGGATTAGCTCAGCTGGGAGAGCATCTGCCTTACAAGCAGAGGGTCGGCGGTTCGATCCCGTCATCCTCCACCATAAATTTTTCACATAGTAAAAGTAATCTACATTAACCATGCCGGTGTAGCTCAATTGGTAGAGCAACTGACTTGTAATCAGTAGGTTGGGGGTTCAAGTCCTCTTGCCGGCACCATTTGTACGAGCCATTAGCTCAGTCGGTAGAGCATCTGACTTTTAATCAGAGGGTCGAAGGTTCGAGTCCTTCATGGCTCACCAAGTTTTTTTCACAACAGTGAAAATTCATTATCTAATATGCGGGTGTGGCGGAATTGGCAGACGCACCAGACTTAGGATCTGGCGCCGCAAGGCGTGGGGGTTCGACTCCCTTCACCCGCACCAAATTTTTTTACGCCAGTAAAATAACTTTCTATATAATGCGGAAGTAGTTCAGTGGTAGAATACAACCTTGCCAAGGTTGGGGTCGCGGGTTCGAATCCCGTCTTCCGCTCCATAGTTCTTAAGCCGGGGTGGCGGAACTGGCAGACGCACAGGACTTAAAATCCTGCGGTAGGTGACTACCGTACCGGTTCGATTCCGGTCCTCGGCACCACCAAGTTAGCTAATGTACTAAATATGCGCCCGTAGCTCAATTGGATAGAGCGTCTGACTACGGATCAGAAGGTTATGGGTTCGACTCCTTTCGGGCGCGCCACTATATTTTCTCTTTATCGGGGAGTAGCTCAGCTTGGTAGAGCACTTGGTTTGGGACCAAGGGGTCGCAGGTTCGAATCCTGTCTTCCCGACCATGCTTTCTAAATATGGGGCCTTAGCTCAGCTGGGAGAGCGCCTGCCTTGCACGCAGGAGGTCAGCGGTTCGATCCCGCTAGGCTCCACCATATAATCTTAACAAAATACTTTGGCGGTGTAGCTCAGCTGGCTAGAGCGTACGGTTCATACCCGTAAGGTCGGGGGTTCGATCCCCTCCGCCGCTACCAATTTTAATCTGGTTGAACCTATTCAATCTAGGATATCCTGGACCTTTAGCTCAGCTGGTTAGAGCAGACGGCTCATAACCGTCCGGTCGTAGGTTCGAGTCCTACAAGGTCCACCATTTTACTTGATGTTCATACGGAGGTATACCCAAGTCTGGCTGAAGGGATCGGTCTTGAAAACCGACAGGCGGGTAACACCGCGCGGGGGTTCGAATCCCTCTACCTCCTCCATTATCTTATTAAATATTATCGTCGCGGGGTGGAGCAGTCCGGTAGCTCGTCGGGCTCATAACCCGAAGGTCGCAGGTTCAAATCCTGCCCCCGCAATCAAATTAAGTTCTTTTCAAGTACTGCACTTGAAAAGATCCTGGTCCCGTGGTGTAGCGGTTAACATGCCTGCCTGTCACGCAGGAGATCGCCGGTTCGATCCCGGTCGGGACCGCCATTTTTATTTTAGTGGTTCAGTAGCTCAGTCGGTAGAGCAAGTTGCTCACATCATCGAATAAGCTTCTGCGGCAACTTGCGAGAAAGACCGAAGGTCATTCGAGCAAAGGACCTAAACCAGTAAAAGTTTAGGATGCAATATTATAGTGGCTCAGTAGCTCAGTCGGTAGAGCAAAGGACTGAAAATCCTTGTGTCGGCGGTTCGATTCCGTCCTGAGCCACCTTATTTAATTTCAATTAAAATTTAATTATAAATATGGCGATTGTGGCGAAGTGGTTAACGCACCTGATTGTGGTTCAGGCATTCGTGGGTTCGATTCCCATCAGTCGCCCCATTTTTTGCGGGTGTAGTTTAGTGGTAAAACCTCAGCCTTCCAAGCTGATGATGAGAGTTCGATTCTCTTCACCCGCTCCATAAGGGCCTATAGCTCAGCTGGTTAGAGCGCACGCCTGATAAGCGTGAGGTCGGTGGTTCGAGTCCACTTAGGCCCATTTTTTATATTATTCCGCAGTAGCTCAGTGGTAGAGCACTCGGCTGTTAACCGAGCGGTCGTAGGTTCGAATCCTACCTGCGGAGCCATTTTTATGGGGAAGTACTCAAGAGGCTGAAGAGGCGCCCCTGCTAAGGGTGTAGGTCGGGTAACCGGCGCGAGGGTTCAAATCCCTCCTTCTCCGCCATAAGGCCCCTTGGTCAAGCGGTTAAGACACCGCCCTTTCACGGCGGTAACACGGGTTCGAATCCCGTAGGGGTCATAAGGGAAGCTGTTAGCATTTATGCTAACGGCTTTTTTTTATTTTAGAATAAGAAAATGCACCTCTCCTATATCTAGCTAGTTTTCAAATAATAGACTAGTGGATATTCGCGTAATGTGTATGAGAATCAGATTATGATTAGATAAAAGTGAATATGGTTCCTTAAAACTTTTTGAAAGCGTACTACGCTCATTTAAGGAGTATGTGCCCGTCAAGCGTTAGGCTAACCGTGTATCAATTCCCCAACGAGCGATACCCCAGCATGAAAGGGAACGCAGGTTGAAAACGTTATTAATCAATAACAATTTTTCTCCTATTTCCTCTATCAAACCTAATAAATTCAACTAATCTTAATAATGAATCATTATTCAATTTCAACTTTCGTTCTCCAAATTTCGCGTAATTGGAAGATTTAGTACATTAAAGCGCTGTCATTTACGTGCATTTGTCGAATGGGGAGAGTTCTTGAGAACTATTGTCGAAATATTAAAAAAATATTTACAAGGAATTCCTTCTGGTAACTAGAATACTACTGAAATAGGGAGTTTTTTAAGTTTTACAAAGGCAGGTGGAGGGCAATGGTGATTAATCCTAATGAGTTTGAATTGCATTTGTTCCATGAAGGCAACCTGTTCCAGAGCTACAATTTATTTGGGGCACATGTCATTAAAACTGGAACTGGAACATATACTCGATTTTGTGTGTGGGCTCCTAAGGCGATGCAGGTAAGGCTTGCAGGGGATTTTAATAATTGGGATGGGAATGGATATGAGTTTCATAAAGTCAATCAGGAGGGGGTCTGGCAGCTCGCTCTAGATGGTGATTTGACCGGTGCCATTTATAAATATGAGATTGTGACAGCATCAGGTGAGCAAAGACTAAAGTCTGACCCTTATGCATTATTCTCGGAAGTAAGGCCGAATACGGCTTCGATCGTCTACTCATTGGATGGCTACAAATGGGATGACCAGAAGTGGCTGCAAAAGCGTGAAAAGCGGACTACCCTCGACGAGCCGATGTTTATATATGAGCTTCATGTGGGTTCCTGGAAGAAGCATGATAATGGTTCGTTCCTTACATACCGTGAGCTTGTTGATGAATTGATCCCTTATATTGTTGCGCATGGATACACACATATTGAATTATTGCCACTAACTGAGCATCCGCTCGACATCTCCTGGGGCTATCAATCCACAGGTTATTTTTCAGTTACGAGCCGATATGGAATGCCTCATGATTTCATGTATTTTGTTGATATGTGCCATCAAAACAACATTGGAGTCATCCTTGATTGGATTCCGGGCCATTTTTGCAAAGATGCGCACGGCCTGTACCAATTTGATGGCAGCTATGTGTTTGAATATGAGCGGGAGAATGATCGTGAGAACCAGGTGTGGGGAACAGCCAATTTCGACCTTGGAAAAACGGAGGTCCAGAGCTTTTTGATTTCGAGTGCGCTTTTCTGGCTCGAAAAGTATCATATCGATGGCTTCAGGGTTGATGCGGTGGCCAATATCATCTACTGGCCTAATTCAATCCAGGCAGCGAACCAGTATGGAGTGGAGTTTTTAAAGAAGCTGAACAAAGCGGTAAA
This sequence comes from Bacillus sp. ISL-45, assembly GCF_018613195.1. GTDB lineage: Bacteria > Bacillota > Bacilli > Bacillales > Cytobacillaceae > Mesobacillus. The sequence goes on along the minus strand of NZ_JAGGQQ010000010.1, from coordinate 167,526 downwards.
AGATTTTGAGCCAGGGGCATTGATGATTGCCGAAGACTCGACTGACTGGCCGCAGGTGACGGCTCCCGTGGAGTATGGCGGCCTGGGTTTTACATACAAGTGGAACATGGGATGGATGAATGACACTTTGAAGTATATGGAGGAAGAATCCCATAACAGGAAGCATATACATGATAAAGTTACCTTCTCGCTGCTTTATGCTTTTTCAGAGAGCTTTGTCCTGCCATTCTCACATGATGAGGTTGTTCACGGGAAGAAATCGCTTCTTGATAAGATGCCGGGCGATTACTGGCAAAAGTTCGCACAGCTTAGACTATTGCTCGGGTTCATGGTTGCGCATCCCGGAAAGAAGCTGACATTCATGGGGACTGAATTTGGGCAGTTTTCGGAATGGAAGGACAGGGAACAGCTTGACTGGAATCTGCTCGATTATGAAATGCATGAGAAGCTGAATCATTTCAATAAGGAACTTATCAAATTGTATAAGCGGTCAAAACCGTTGTATGAGGTTGATCAAAGCTATGAAGGCTTTGAATGGGTCGATGCTGATAACCGGGAACAGTCAATTTTTTCTTTTATCAGAAAAGGAAAGAATCCTGAAGAAATTCTAGTCATCGTATGCAACTTTACTGAGAAAGTATATAGCAACTATCGAATTGGTGTCCCAAAGAATGGCGAATATCGTGAGATCTTGAACAGTGATGCTGCAGGCTTTGGCGGGTCAGGTGTAATAAACAAAAAAGTTTTGAAAGCGGAAGAAATAGCCTTCCATGGAAGGCCATATTCTATAGAGATGAGTATTTCTCCATTCGGAATCTCAGTTTTACGTCCTGTTATAAAAAGAAAGGGGAGAAACAATCATGCAAAAGAAGAAATGCGTAGCAATGCTGTTGGCAGGAGGAAAAGGAAGCCGGCTGCACTCGCTGACGAAGAATCTCGCTAAGCCAGCTGTCCCTTTTGGAGGCAAATACCGGATCATTGATTTTCCTTTAAGCAATTGCACGAACTCTGGAATCCATACAGTGGGTGTATTGACGCAGTACCAGCCGCTCCTGCTCAATTCTTATATTGGCATTGGGAGCGCATGGGACCTCGACAGGAAGGATGGCGGTGTGACGGTTCTGCCGCCTTATGCTGAAAGTTCCGAAGTAAAGTGGTATTCAGGCACGGCAAGCGCGATTTTCCAGAACCTGAATTATCTTGACCAGTATGATCCGGAATATGTGTTGATTCTCTCCGGTGACCATATTTACAAAATGAATTATGAATTGATGCTCGAACATCATATTGAAAAAGGGGCCGATGTGACGATTTCCGTCATTGAAGTGCCATGGGAAGAGACGAATCGTTTCGGGATCATGAACACGGATTCTGACCTGCGGATTACTGAATTTGAGGAAAAGCCTGATGTGGCGAAAAATAATCTGGCTTCGATGGGGATTTATATTTTTAAATGGAGCGTATTAAGGGAATATCTGATAAGAGATGACCAGAATCCTGAATCCAGCCATGATTTCGGCAAGGATATCATTCCTCTGTTAATCGAAGAAAATATTAAATTATTTGCCTATCCTTTTAAAGGCTACTGGAAAGATGTAGGGACTGTTCAAAGTCTTTGGGAAGCGAATATGGATTTATTGGATAAGGACTGCGAATTGAATCTTTTTGATCATTCATGGCGTATTTACTCTGTGAACCCTAACCAGCCGCCTCAATATATTTGTCCAGAAGGCGGAGTGTCAGAGTCGCTGGTCAATGAGGGGTGCAAAATCGAAGGGGAAGTTTCCAGGACGGTAGTTTTCCAGGGAGTGACCGTAAAAAAGGGAGCGGTTGTAAAGGAAACCGTAATCATGCCGGATGCTGTTATCGGACACAACTGTGTGATTGAAAAGGCGATTGTATCCCCAGGAGTCTATGTTCCGGATGGAACAATCATCAGGCCGGGCGAGAGCGTAAATGACATTACACTAGTATCTGAAGAAACAATCGGAGAATTGCAATCCAATTGAACCGATTCGGGAGGAAAAAGAAATGAACAAACAATTATTAGGAGTAATAGATGCGACAACTGTCCACGATGATCTCCAGGAACTGTCCGTTCATCGGTCAGTGGCAGCCATCCCATTCGGCGGGCGATACAGGCTGATTGATTTTATCCTTTCCAATATGGTCAACTCAGGAATCCAGAGTGTGGCTATTTTTCCTAAATTTCAATACAGGTCGCTGATGGACCATTTAGGGTCAGGCAGGAACTGGGATCTTAACCGGAAAAGGGATGGACTATTTTTCTTCCCTGCCCCTAACCTGGATAAACATTATACAGGAATCGGCACGCTTGACCACTTTGCTGACAACATAGACTTCTTTGAACGGAGTACCCAGGAGTATGCTTTGATTTCGAATTCCTATACGGTATTCAATATGGATTTCCAGCCGCTGCTTGATTGGCATATTAAATCTGGCTGCGACATCGCCGAGGTGCAGAAGGATGGGAAATCGCTGGGCATATACCTCGTAAAAAAGACATTGTTGATGGATTTGGTCTTGACGCGCAATGAAACTGGCTATTCGAATATGAGGGATGTAGTGACTGATCTCGATAGCCAGTTCCATCTCTGTTATTACAATTTTGAAGGCTATGCTTCAATGGTTGATACGATTGAAAATTATTTCAAGACCAGCATGGATCTGCTGAAGCCTGATGTTTGGAAAGAGTTATTCCCGAAAGAAAGGCCAATCCTGACCAAGGTAAAGGATGAGCCGCCGACCCGTTATGATGTGGACGCCTCCGTACGGAATTCAATGGTTGCCAATGGCGGAATGATCGAGGGGACGGTGGAAAACAGCATTATTGCCCGCGGGGTAAAAATCGGCAAAGGTACCGTGATCCGCAATTGCATCATCATGCAGAAGACACAAATTAAGGAGAATTGTCTATTGGATTCAGTGATTGTTGATAAGGATGCAAGAATCGAAGAAGGGACAGTGATAACAGCGCCAGCAGAGTCACCGGCTGTCATCCGCAAGGGTACAGTCCAGGGAGTGGGGAGCAGCTCGTGAAGGTTTTATTTGCCGTATCGGAATGTGTTCCGTTCATCAAGTCAGGCGGACTGGCGGATGTAGCGGGATCACTTCCCAAGGAATTGAAAAAGCTGGGGACGGATGTCCGGGTGATTTTGCCGAAATATGGGTTGATTCCCGAGCAATTCCGCTCTGACATGAAGAAAGTGAAAGAGTATAATGTGCAGCTAGGCTGGCGCTCACAATATTGCGGCATTGAAACTCTTGAGCACGATGGTGTTACTTTCTATTTTGTAGATAATGAGTATTATTTTAAGCGCGATAGTCTTTACGGGCATTATGATGATGGGGAACGGTTTGCGTTTTTTAACAGGGCTGTGCTTGAATTTATCGCAGAAACCGAATTTTACCCTGATGTGATCCATTGCCATGATTGGCATACAGGGATGATTCCATTTTTACTGAGGACTGAGTACTATAAGCGGCCCGGATACGGATTGATCAGGTCCGTGTTCACGATTCATAATCTGCAGTTCCAGGGAATTTTCCCTCCAGAGGTATTGGGGGACCTGCTGCAGATTGACAACCGTTATTTCAATGAAGAGCAGTTGGAATTTTTCGGGAACACCAACTTCATGAAAGCAGCCTTAATTGCTGCAGACCATATCACTACTGTCAGTCCTACCTACAAGGTGGAAATCCAGACCGATTTTTATGGTGAAAGGCTGGATGGCATTCTGCGGAAAAGAAGCGAGGACTTATCCGGGATTTTAAATGGGATTGATCACGATTTATACGACCCTGAAACATACCCTGGATTGCTCGCCAATTTCGGAGTGGACTCACTCGAAAGAAGAGTCGAAAATAAGCTTCAAGTTCAGCGGGAGTTCGGTTTGCCGGAAAACGAGGAGATCCCTGTTGTGGCGATGATCACAAGGCTGACGAAGCAGAAGGGTCTCGATTTGGTCAGGGGAGTATTCCATGAAATCATGGCGACTGGAATGCAGCTCGTCGTGCTGGGAACTGGTGACCCTGAGTTTGAGCAATTTTTCAGGGAAATGTCAGCGCAATACCCTGAGCAATGCGGAGTATACATTGGTTTTGATGAGAAATTGGCCCATCAAGTCTACGCAGGCTCCGATTTGTTCCTGATGCCTTCCAAGTTTGAACCTTGCGGGCTAAGCCAGATGCTCGCGATGCGTTATGGGTCCATTCCTGTTGTAAGAGAAACTGGGGGCCTGAACGATACTGTCCAGCCTTACAATGAATTTAACGATGAAGGCAATGGATTTACCTTTGCAAACTTTAACGCCCATGACATGCTGTTTACGCTTGAAAGGGCGCTGTCTTTTTACCATGAGCGCGAAAAATGGCTTAAGCTGGCGAAAAATGCTATGGAGACAGACTACAGTTGGGCACAGTCTGCCAGACAGTACGAAGAATTATATTCCGATCTCATCTCAAGGAGTGAATCGCATGTTTTCTAGTGTTCCCCAATTCAAAAATTCTTTCTTGAAAAAACTCGAGATGATGTTTGGAACAAGCTTTGAAGAAAGCACGAGCCGGGAGCAGTTCCAGACTCTCGGGCATATGATCAGGGAGCATGTAAGTTCTGATTGGATTAAGACAAATGAACTATATCGTACCGGCGCGAAAAAGCAGGTTTATTACTTATCGATCGAGTTCCTGCTGGGCCGGCTTCTGAGGCATAACCTCATTAATTTAGGAGTGGAAAAAGTGGTCTGCGAAGGGCTCGGGGAGCTGGGCATTGAGCTGGATCAACTGGAGGAAATCGAGGCGGATGCCGGGCTTGGCAATGGCGGTCTCGGCCGCCTGGCTGCCTGCTTCCTTGATTCCCTTGCTTCTCTCGACCTGCCAGGACATGGCTGTGGAATCCGCTATAAACACGGTCTATTCGAGCAGAAAATAGTGGATGGCTATCAAGTGGAGCTTCCTGAGCAATGGCTAAGGCATGGTCATGTCTGGGAAATACGCAAAACGGATGATGCAGTCGAGGTCCCGTTCTGGGGTGAAATCGAAAGCAGGATGGAGAATGGCCGGCTTGTTTTCAGGCATCTGAACGCTGAGACAATCATGGCAGTACCATATGACCTGCCTGTCATCGGCTATGAGACGCAGACTGTAAATACATTGAGGCTTTGGAATGCAGAGCCATCAAGGTTCCCGGCAAACGCGGATATTTTTAAATACAAGAAGGATACTGAGTCAGTTTCTGAATTTTTGTATCCGGATGACACGCATGATGAGGGGAAAATCCTTCGCCTCAAGCAGCAATATTTCCTTGTCGCCGCCAGTCTAAAGGCGATCGTGAAATCTTTTAAAAAGAAGAATAAGAGTTTGCTAGAGTTCCACGATTATGTAAGTATCCATATTAATGACACTCACCCGGCGATTGCCGTTCCAGAGCTGATGAGGATCTTGATGGATGAGGAAGGCCTTGGCTGGGACGATGCGTGGGATATCACCGTCCAGACGCTCTCCTATACGAACCATACGACACTGGCTGAGGCACTGGAGAGATGGCCGATCCGAATCTTCAAGCCGCTGCTTCCGCGCATTTTCATGATTGTCGAGGAAATCAATGAGCGCTTCTGCAAGCAGGTTTGGGATCAGTATCCAGGAGATTGGGCCAGGGTTGAGGGCATGGCGATCATCGCTCATGACGAGGTGCGGATGGCGCCGCTCGCCATTGTCGGGAGCCATAGTGTCAATGGGGTTGCACAGCTTCACACCGATATCCTGAAAAACCGTGAGATGAACCTGTTTTATCAGTTTTATCCTGACCGCTTCAATAATAAGACAAATGGAATCACCCACCGCCGCTGGCTGCTGAAAGCGAATCCTGGCTTGTCCGGATTGATTACAGAGGCCATTGGTAGTGACTGGGTCTCTTCACCTCAAAATTTGGAGGAGTTAATGCGGTTTAGGGATGACTCTGCTTTTCTTGAAAAGCTGCACGGAATTAAGCAGGCAAACAAGGCCCGTCTGGCGAAGAGGATTTTGGATAAGACAGGGATTCAGGTTGATACGGAATCAATTTTTGACGTCCAGGTAAAAAGGCTTCACGCTTATAAGCGGCAGCTGCTGAATGTCCTGCACATCATGCATCTTTATAATGCTTTGAAAAAGGATCCTGAAGCACTCCTGTATCCGCGTACCTTTATTTTCGGGGCAAAGGCTTCACCTGGTTACTATTTTGCCAAAAAGGTGATTAAACTCATTAACAGTGTTGCTGACAAGGTGAACAATGACCCGGCAACGAATGGCAAGCTTAAGGTTGTTTTCCTTGAAAATTACCGGGTATCTCTGGCAGAGGAAATTTTTCCGGCAGCGGATATCAGTGAACAAATCTCAACCGCAAGCAAAGAAGCTTCCGGGACAGGGAATATGAAATTCATGATGAACGGTGCTTTGACACTTGGAACACTTGATGGCGCCAATGTCGAAATCACCGACTTGGTCGGCAGGGAGAATATCTTCCTATTCGGGTTGACCGCAGAGGAAGTTCTGGATTACCAGAACAATGGCGGCTACCATTCACTCGAATATTATCACCATGATGAGAGGATCCGGGGAGTGGTCGATCAGCTGGTCAATGGATTCTTCCCGGATACAGAAAACCATTTTAATGAAATCTTTGACACGCTGCTCGGCCATAACGACCAGTATTTTGTTTTACGGGACTTTGCTTCATATGCAGAGGCACACCAGGATGTCAGCCGGAGTTATTTGGACCGAAACGCTTGGCTGCAGAAGAGCCTTGTTAATATAGCTAAGTCAGGTTATTTTTCCAGTGACAGGACCATTATGGAGTATGCCGAGCAAATCTGGAAGGTACAATCAGCTTTAAAAGTTTAAGCAGCATTGGGTCAGATCGTTGGACGATTTGGCCCTTTTTGCTAATTTCTATGGATTGAAAGCTTAACGGGAATTCTATAGGCCCAATTAAGGTTGGGGAATGCCAAAAGGGCACATAGAAAAGTTCTTTAGGCCAAATGAAGTCGTGTTAACGCCAAAAGGGCACATAGAAAGATTCTATAAGCTAAAAAAGAGGTCAGCGCGAACCAGAAAAGCACTATAATAGCATCAATCACTATTCATCCCCTCTATAAAATCAACAACGCAGTTCCTATCGTGATCAGTACAGCACCTGCAATGGTGGATTTGGTTGGTTTTTCTTTTAAAATGATGAAACTCAGGATCATCGTCAATACGACGCTGAATTTATCAATTGGATTGACGATGCTTACTTTGCCGATTGCCAGTGCTGCGAAATAACATAACCATGAGAAGCCAGTTGCTGCGCCAGACAGGATTAGGAATATGTAGGATTTCCTGGAGATTCTCTTGAGCTGCTTCACAGTCCCCTGGAAAAACACAATTCCCCAGGCAAAAATAATGATCACCACTGTTCTGATAAACGTGGCCACATTCGAATCAACATCTTCAATTCCTATTTTAGCGAGGATATTGGTCAGGGCGGCGAAGACTGCTGATATGATGGCGAGAAAAATATATGATTTGGTATTGAAAACCTTCTTCCTCTGCTTCTTCTTCTTTTTGTCTTTTCCGATCAGTACAAAGGTTCCAATAGATATAATGACCCCACCAGCCACAACTGGCATTGTTGCAGGCTCCCTTAATACGATGAATGATAACAGGATCGTCAATACGACACTGGCCTTATCGATCGGTACTACTTTGGAAACATCCCCGATCTGGATTGCTTTGAAAAACGCAAGCCAGGAAAGACCCGTCGTCAATCCAGAGAGCACAAGGAAAATGAATGATTTTGTTGATACTTCCATTATGTTTTCCGTTTGACCGGTTATCAAGACCATAACGTAGGCCATGATGACGACTACAATCGTTCTGACGGCAGTTGCCAGATTTGAATCGACATCCTCGATTCCGATTTTAGCGAGAATGGCAGTAAAGGAAGCAAATAACGCGGCCAGTAAGGCTAGAATAATACTCATCGTTTAACTCCATTTCTAAAAAGTACTCTTAGTTTGGGATTCTGCAGCAGGAATATTCTTGTCCATAATTCGAACAATGTACGTTTCCTGGGCATTGGGCATAGGATGGGTTGATAAAACCTGTGAAGGGAATGAGCAATTTGTATAACGTTCCATCCTATTCCTATCCAAATGCCTACTCAAGTGTATATAGCCCAGACTTTATGGCAAGATCGAGCCAAAATAGCCATCAGCAAGTTCTTGAAGCGCTGCTTGCTGGAATAAAAGGAGAAGCTTCAGCAGTTGATTTTTACGGTCGCCTGGCGGAATTTGCCCCAAATCAAAGGCATAAGAAAGCGATACAGCAGGCTTTGGAGGATAAGCAAGTTCACTTAAAGCAATTTACCGACCTGTTTGTCACACTAACGGGACAATCGCCGCAGTATCAGATTGAACAAGTGGATTTCCGGTCTTATCAGGAAGGTTTGCAAAAGGCATATGAAGCAGAAGTCGAAGATTATCATGAATATCGTAATAGTTACTTGCTGACTCAATATCTTCCGGTAGGTAATGTCTTCTTTAGGGCATTTGCAGATGAAATCGAGCATGCAACAAGATTTGGCTGTTTAAGGCAAGAAGGAAGCATACAATTAACAGATATTGGGAATGAGCCATTTACTATAAATATCGAAGAAGCAAGCCTGCAAAACGAAACATTCCGGACTGCCATTTGGACGGGGAAGAACCTGCAAGTGACTGTTATGAATATTGATATCGGTGATGATATTGGACTGGAGATTCATGAAACCGGTGACCAATTCATCCGAGTAGAAGAAGGAGAAGCATTCGTACAAATGGGGGACAGCAAAGATAACCTCGATTTTGAAGCGAGGGTCTCTGATGACTTTGCCATTTTGATTCCTGAGGGAAAATGGCATAACGTGACAAATATCGGCGATACAAAGCTAAAAGTATATGTAATCTATGCACCGCCTGAGCATCCATTCGGAACTGTCCACGAAACAAAAGCAGATGCGATGGAAGCGGAGTAAATAGTGGTAACGAGGTTGGAGAGTGCTCTCCAATAGGATTGGTGGATGCTCTCCAATAGGATTGGAGAATGCTCTCCAATCTTTTTTTGTTTTGCCGTATAATATCGCGAATTTTTGGGCACTAATCGAGATAGTATGAAATTCTCTAAGAGGGTGTTTTTTTGAAAAAAGAAAATAAGAATTTATTCATTGCCGGATTGATCCTGGGCTTAGGATTACTGGGCGCGATAGATGGAATTGTGTTCCACCAGCTGCTCCAGTGGCACCATATGGTTCTTAGCGACAATATTCAGCTGGAGATTTTTACAGACGGCTTATTTACCGCATTGTTTTCTGCGAAGCTCCTCTGGGGCGGTGTGAAAATCTTTCAGGATGCTCGGAAAAATCAGCTTGGCTCCAGTTGGAGAATATTCCTGGGAGGGATATTCATCGGCGGGGGAGCGTTCAATCTCGTTGAAGGAATTATTGATCATCATATTCTGCAAGTGCATCGAGTCAAGCCATTGGCAGATAACCCTCTGATGTACGACCTGGCATTTTTGGCGATTGGTGCTCTGTTAGTGGTCATCGGATTGATGATTAAGCGGCTGGAACAAGATGCGTAAAGGTGGGATGCAGAATTGGAAAGGTGGAAGAGTTTTTTAGTTTTTTTTATACCGTTCATTGTGTTCTTTCTTTATTTTACAAGTAATAATGAGCACAATCCCTATTCAGCGAACCATATGCAGCATGACTATGTTGAAATTCCAGAGGGTTACCAAGTACCATCAGTGAATTTAAACGTCACCCAGGACATGTCAGGCACATGGTTATTAAGTGTTGATACTACTCATTTTAGGTTCGCTCCAGAAAAGGTAGGGAGCGATGATCCTAGTTTTAACGAGGGCCATGCCCATATTTATGTGAACGGCAAAAAAATCAATCGGCTGTACGGACATTTTTATAATTTGGACACTTTGAAAAAAGGTGACAACGAAATTATGGTTACACTCATTTCAAACAATCACGGGGCATTGGCTTATAGAGGGATGCCAATTAGCAGCAGTGTCGTTGTGGAAAACGGAAAGTGAATTGAAGAATCCCATCCACTTAGCAGAGAGATTCAATTAATTTTGCCAGGCGGGCTTATTGGTGCCCTGATTTTCAAAAAAATAGAAATTTAGGTATCCAATAGAGGTTATTGATGCCATGTTTTCTTAAAAAATAAAATTTCAGGTCTTCAATGGTTTTTAATGTTGCGCTTATTTTCCAAATGAGTTTAAATCGACTGCAAAACGAAGCCTCAGTCCATAAAATCGAACTGAGGCCGTTGTCTATTCGTTATTTTTTTTCTTATCATCATTGATATAACTATCTCCCTCTTTATAAGGGATATCACCCAACTCGGACTCCATGTCGGCTTCGTCGAGCATTTCTTCGTATTCCTCTTCGCTGTCACTCTGGAAAACATGGCGGTCATCACCTTCGATATCTGTGGCGCTGAAAGACTCGAAGTCTTCTGTGAACCCTCGTTCTTTTTCATTATCAATATAGAGCTTATTATAATCTTCATGATCACCGGTAAGGTCAGATGGTGTTTCAGATGTACCGAATTCAGCTACATCATTAAAGCTGTTCCTGTTATCGGCCATTTCTTCGTTTTGTCTGCGGTCGAAATCTGCTTCGTGAGTATATTCCAGAACTTCCTCTTCAACTGGGCGGTCATTTGAAAGAGTTTGTTCTGTGGAATGCTCAACACAATATAAAGTATACGGAACTGCTTCCAGTCGTTCAAAAGGAATTTCCTTACCGCACTCTGCGCATTTACCGTACGTACCATCTTCAATAGCCTTCAGCGCATTTTCCACTTTTTCCATCTGGCCATCAAAATGCTCGTCCAAAGCGAGATTTTTGCTTCGCTCAAACAGTTCTGTTCCGCTGTCAGCAGGGTGATTATCGTATGAAGAAAGCTCTCCGGTTGCCTCCCTTTGGCTGCCTTCCAGATAACCTTCCTCTTCATTGTTATCTATTTGCGAAATAAGTGTTTCTTTTTCATCTATAAGGGTTTGCTTCAATTGGGTAAGCTGGTCATTTGTCAGCATGATTACACATCCTTAGTTTTGATTCGTGTCATACGTACTAAATACCCGCTCGTGATGGTAAGAAACATAGAAAAAGCTTCCGCCAAAGGCAGAAGCTTCTCGAAGGTGACTATATCCAACTGATGAAAATGCCTACTGATAGAAGTAAGCCGAAAATGGTGTTGGTCTTTGCTGTGTTAGCCATAGCCGGCATCATTTGCAACGGATTCGATTTTCCGATGAATCCCTTCGTTGCTTTTACAGCTTTAGGAATGCTGAGGGCGACAATCGCGAGCCAAGGTGATACCACACCTGCAATAATCAGGCCGATTACCCAGGCGTAGGATACAATGAACATTCCTGCTAGCAGCCTGATTGCGCCTTTTCGTCCTAGCAGGATCGCCAGTGTCTTCCGGCCAAATTCCTTGTCGCCATCAAGGTCACGAATATTATTCGCAAGCAGGATTGCGCCAACAAGCAAAAAGCTAGGAAAAGAAACAAGTACACTAGTAGGAGTTACCGTGCCTGTCTGGATGTAGAAGGAAATAAGGATGATCAGTACACCCATGAAAAATCCTGCCACTAGCTCGCCAAAAGGTGTGTAGGCAATCGGCAATGGACCGCCAGTATAAAGGTAACCGGCTGCAAGGGAAACGACTCCGACAGCAGCGACCCACCAGCTGGTGCTCATGCAAATATATATGCCAAGAAGGACTGAGATACCATACAAGCCAAAGGCTAGATTCAGTACCGTTTTAGGTTTTATGCCGTGACGGACGATTGCCCCGCCGATTCCAACAGAGTTTTCATTATCAAGTCCGCGTTTAAAATCATAATACTCATTGAACATATTCGTTGCTGCCTGAATCAACAGACTGGCTATTAACATTGCGAGGAACATTCCCCAATGGATTCCACCGCTGTATTCTATCGCTAAAGCAGTCCCCAGAAGGACAGGTGCAAATGCGGCTGTCAAAGTGTGCGGCCGTGTAAGCTGCCACCAGACTCTCCAGTCTGCGCCATTGACTGCTGGTGAAGAACTAGGCTGTAGCTGTGGTTGCATAACTAATTCTCTCCCTTATTATATCAATCTATCAAACCTTAATATTTTATCTAAAAGAACCAAAATTGTCAAAAAGACCTTTCATATCTAGGCTAAATTACCTTACAATTATTAGTGTAGATATTCACATATACACTGTCAATTAGTATTTTCACGTATAATGAGGATGGTTTTTCCAGATTGCCTCAGCTGTCTGCGTGCAATATATATAATAAGGATGATAAAAGGTTAGAAAAGCCCGCCATCGTTGACATCGTGGTGTATGAGGTGTATCTTAAAATAAGCTTTAAAACGTGTGATAACAGATGAGAGGCTGTTATTGGGGGGATAATTTTGGTTGCCATTCAGGAAACAGAACTTAGACAGGGAATTCTTGAGGCGATTGAGCGGGCCAAAGGACAATCTCAGTCGGTTTTGGTCAGCGAAGTCCATAGAATAAATACTATAGATCCTTTTTATTTTTTTGCTTCAGGCAGGGAAAAGTTTTTTGGAGAACGCTTTTTCTGGAAGGATCCTGAAGGGGAACACTTCCTTACTGGATTGGGTATATGCGGACAAATACAGTCGGATCAGGGAGCTGACCGCTTTCTTCATGTTGAAAAAGAGTGGAAGCGCTTCATGGATACGGCATTGGTTTTTAATAAATATAATGTAAATGGAACGGGGCCATCGATGCTTGGTGGATTTACCTTTGATCCTCTGAAGAAGAAAACAGGCTTATGGTCCAAATTTTCGGAAGCTCTTTTCCACATTCCAAAATATATGCTGACGATTGTAAAGGGAGAGGCTTATTTTACAACCAATGTAGTCTGCACCCAGCATGATGATATGTCACTATTTGATAAAGTCACACGGGAGAGGGAAGAGGTTCTTTCGAAGGCTGGACAGAAACCAGCGCTAGCCAGACTTGATTTTAAGGATATTATCGAAATCGATCCTGAGGCGTGGAAGCAGACAGTAACTGATGTTGTAGACGGTTTTGAAAATAGCGAATTGAAGAAAGTCGTGCTTGCGAGGGAGCTTCGTCTTCATTTTACAGATGAAGTCCAGGCAGAAAGTGTTCTGGCGAACCTTTTGGAGAATCAACAAGAAAGTTTTGCATTTGCTTTTGAATCCAATGGTGACTGCTTTATCGGAGCTTCTCCCGAAAGATTGGTCAAAAAGGATGGGGCTAGTCTGTTCTCAGCCTGCCTGGCAGGTTCGATCGCCAGGGGGAATACTCCTGAAGAAGATGAAAAGCTTGGTGAGGAACTCTTAACAGACCAGAAAAACCTGATTGAACACCAATATGTGGTGGATATGATCAGGGGTGCAATGGAAGAAACCTGTGATCAGGTGATTCTTCCTGAAAAGCCTGTTTTGATGAAAATGAAATATATTCAGCATTTGTATACACCTGTCATCGGTAAAAATCGGGAAGGGACATCACTTCTTCATTTAGTGGACAGACTTCACCCGACTCCTGCATTGGGCGGGTTGCCGAAGCAGGCAGCGATCGAGAAGATCAGGGAAATCGAACAGCTGGACAGAGGCCTTTATGCTGCACCTGTTGGCTGGATGGATTATCAGGGAAATGGTGAATTTGCCGTAGCGATCCGCTCAGGCCTGATTCAGGGAAATGAAGTGTCACTATTTGCCGGCTGCGGCATCGTGGCAGATTCAAATGCCGATAGTGAATATAAAGAGACTAGCATCAAGTTCCGGCCGATGCTTACAGCACTTGGAGGAAAGATCACATGAGCCACCAGGAAGGTTTAACAGCTTATATCGCAGCATTTGTTGCAGAATTATCGAAAACGGGTGTAAAGGATGTTGTCATCAGTCCTGGTTCGAGGTCAACGCCAATGGCATTGGTTATGGCTGAGCACCCAGACTTGCGTATCCATATCCAGGTCGATGAGCGATCTGCTTCCTTTTTTGCACTTGGAATTGCAAAGGCTACCCAAAAGCCTGTCGCCTTGCTTTGTACCTCGGGTACTGCTGCGGCGAACTATTATCCAGCGGTGATTGAAGCCAGTATTTCAAGGATACCGCTGATTGTCCTGACAGCAGACCGGCCGCATGAATTGCGTGATGTCGGTGCGCCGCAGGCGATTGACCAGATTCATCTGTACGGCAAAAATGTAAAATGGTTTGTCGAAATGGCACCGCCTGAAAAAACGGAGGATATGATTCGCTATGCGAGAACTGTTTGCGGAAGGGCAGCGGCTACTGCAGCAAGTTATCCGCAAGGACCAGTCCATCTGAATTTCCCATTCAGGGAGCCATTGATTCCGCTAATGGATGGTAACTTGTTCGAGCTGCCTGAGCGCGTTGGCGGTTATGTGGAAATCGAGACCGGCCACCTCAGTCTATCAGATCAAACGTTTGCTGCGATCAGTGAGGATATCTCTTGCTATCAGAAAGGGATTATTGTTTGCGGGCAGCTCGACAACAGTGAATTTACTGAGGAAGTCATTGCTCTTGCAGACAGATTACAGTTTCCGATCATCGCGGATCCCCTGTCACAATTGCGCAGCGGAGAGCATGATGGACAACACATCATTGATGCCTATGATGCTTTTTTAAGAAATGAAGATGCCAAGGAATCGCTGAAGCCTGATGTCATCATCCGATTTGGAGCAATGCCAATTTCTAAAGCTCTGACTATTTTTATAAAGGAAAACCGTAATGCACGCCAATTCGTTGTCGACAGCGGTGCAGGCTGGCGTGAGCCTACGATGTCAGCCTCTGATATGCTGTACTGCGACGAGGCTTTGTTCTGTACAAAACTTAGCGAGGCTGCTTCACCAGCAGGCAAGTCTGACTATCTCGAAAAATGGCGCTCTCTAAATGAACTCGCCAAAGAACAATTATCGGCTATCTCTCAAGTTGAGGAGTTAAGTGAAGGCAAGCTATTCCAGCAGCTTACTGAAATGCTTCCAGAAGGCTCAACATTATTTGTTGGAAACAGCATGCCTATCAGGGACCTTGATTCGTTCTTCCTATTAAATAAAAAGAATATCAAGGTAATGGCAAACAGAGGGGCGAATGGAATCGACGGTATTGTCTCCACCGCACTTGGTGTAGCAAGTGTATCGCAGCCATGCTACCTTGTATTGGGCGATCTGACATTCTATCATGATTTAAATGGCTTACTGGCTTCAAAATTATATAATATCAATATCAATATTTTGCTGATCAACAATAATGGCGGAGGAATCTTCTCGTTCCTGCCTCAGGCAAAGGAACCGAAGCATTTTGAAAAGCTTTTCGGTACACCATTGGACCTGGATTTCAGCCATGTTGTCGAAATGTACAACGGGAAATATGATTTAATCAAAGATTGGGAGCACTTTTCAGGGACCTTTGCCAAAAACCAAGAGATTAGCGGCTTAAAAGTGATGGAAATCAGGACAATGAGGGATTCCAACCTGAAGGAACATCGAGATTTGTGGAATTCTGTTTCCCGGGAAATAACTTCCATGCTAAAAGGTGACACAAAATGAAGACCTTGATCAACGGCGTACGATATCATGTCGAGCAGTGCGGCGATGGTTTTCCCCTTGTGTTGCTTCATGGATTTACTGGCGCGGCTTCTACTTGGAAGCCGTTTTGTCCTATGTGGGGGAAGCATTCAAAGCTTTTGATGGTTGACCTTATTGGACATGGCGAGACTGAATCGCCAGGCGATACGGAGCGATATGACATCCAGAATGCCGCAAATGATTTAAAAGTGCTTTTAGACCAGCTGGGCATTGAAAAAGCGGATTTCCTTGGGTACTCAATGGGTGGCAGGACGGCGATCACGTTTGCGAGTCTGTATCCAGAGAGAGTAAGGAAGCTGGTTCTTGAAAGCACGACACCAGGGTTGGTCAACTTAGAGGAGCGTGATGCGAGAATTCAGCAGGACTACAAATTGGCAGGTAAAATCGAGCATGAAGGTCTGGAACCATTCATCACTTTTTGGGAATCGATCCCGCTATTTCAGTCGCAGCTGAATCTTACGGCTGAAGTAAGGGAACAAATAAGAAGTCAAAGACTGAGGAATGATCCTGTTGGACTGGCTAACAGTCTTAGGGGAATGGGGACAGGAGCCCAGCCTTCATGGTGGGACCATCTGGAGAACTTCGATTTCGAGACCCTTCTGATTACAGGGGAGCTTGATGAAAAGTTCTGTAAAATAGCCGCAGAAATGGCTTCCATACTCCCAAATCCGACACATTTGACTATAAATAGCTGCGGCCATGCAATTCATGTGGAAGAACGTGAAAAATTTGGTACAATAGTAAGTGAGTTTTTGTCGAATACATAATAGGAGGTTGTCTAAATGACAGTTGAATGGGTTTCTGAACGCAAGTATGAAGATATTCTGTATGAAACATATAATGGCATTGCTAGAATTACCATTAACCGCCCGGAAGTGCGCAACGCTTTCCGTCCTAAAACGGTTATGGAAATGATCGATGCATTTGCTTATGCACGTGATGATTCAAGCGTTGGCGTAATCGTGCTTACTGGTGCTGGAGACGATGCATTCTGCTCAGGCGGAGACCAGA
The DNA here is from genome assembly GCF_018613195.1 of Bacillus sp. ISL-45. Taxonomy (GTDB): domain Bacteria; phylum Bacillota; class Bacilli; order Bacillales; family Cytobacillaceae; genus Mesobacillus. The sequence continues at coordinate 150,813 of NZ_JAGGQQ010000010.1, read as the reverse complement.
AAGTCCGCGGACATGGCGGTTACGTTGGTGAAGATGAGATTCCTCGCTTGAATGTCCTTGACCTTCAGCGTTTGATCCGTGTGATCCCTAAACCGGTAATTGCTCAGGTTAAAGGTTACGCAATCGGCGGCGGACATGTGCTTCATGTCGTATGTGACCTGACAATAGCGGCTGATAATGCAATCTTCGGCCAGACAGGCCCTAAAGTAGGTAGCTTTGATGCTGGTTACGGTTCAGGCTACCTTGCAAGAATCGTCGGCCACAAAAAGGCTCGCGAAATCTGGTTCTTATGCCGTCAGTACAATGCCCAGGAAGCTATGGACATGGGTCTTGTCAACACAGTTGTACCTCTTGATCAGGTTGAAGAAGAAACACTCAAGTGGTGTGAGGAAATCCTTGAGAAGAGCCCGACAGCACTTCGTTTCTTGAAAGCTGCGATGAACGCTGATACTGATGGTCTTGCTGGACTTCAGCAGATGGCAGGGGACGCAACATTGCTTTACTACACAACAGAAGAAGCAAAAGAAGGACGCGATGCGTTCAAAGAAAAGCGCAAGCCAGACTTCGGCCAGTTCCCAAGATTCCCTTGATTAAGCTCTTTTCGTTACTTGTTGCTTGCTCCCTCATGTATAGCTCTTTTCGTTCTGGAAACTCACAAAAAGGGCCTAATAATGAGGACGGCAAACATGGTACGATAAGCAATACGATTTTAAAACTGCAACAGCTTGATGGACCTCCATCAAGCTGTTTTAGTATGTAGAGAAGAGGTGACATCGATGACTGAAACCATGCCAAACTGGCTGAAAAAGCGGGCAGAACTGTCTCCCCATCGAGAAGCACTGGTCTTTGAGGGGCGCACATATACGTTTTCGGAAGTTTTTGAAGAAGCGAAAGCTTATACTGGCAAGCTTGGAACACTGGGTTTACATAAAGGATCTACGGCAGCGGTTCTGTTTTCTAATCAAGCGGAATCTGTGTTCATTTTATACGCTTTACAGATGACCGGGATCAAGGCTGTGATTTTGAACAATCGACTGACATCGGAGGAGCTCACATGGCAGTTGGATGATTGTGACGCTGAAGTGCTGGTATATGAATCCTGTTTTGATGATAAAGTAACTTCGATTAACTCAGGAATCAAATTCGTCAGTACTGATAAACTGAAGCGGCTAGAGGTTGGTGATTCCTTAGTTGTTGAAGAATACGATTTGAACGAGATCACGACAATCATGTATACCTCAGGCACGACCGGCAATCCGAAGGGGGTCATGCAAACATATGGCAACCATTGGTGGAGCGCGAATGCGTCTGCACTCAATCTCGGTCTTTATGAACATGATAAGTGGCTTTGCACGGTCCCTATCTTCCATATCAGCGGCTACTCTATTTTGATGAGGAGTCAGATTTATGGCATGCCAGTTGTTTTACATTCATCTTTTGACGAAAAAAAGGTAATCGAGGATATCGAACGATACAAGATAACCATCATGTCCGTTGTCAGCACGATGTTGAGACGAATTCTTGAAGAACTGGGAACAGGAAGATTGCTGAAATCCTTTCGTTGCATGCTGCTTGGGGGAGGGCCAGCACCGCTTCCTTTGCTGGAGTCCTGTCTCGAAAAAGAAATCCCTGTATTCCAGACCTATGGCATGACCGAAACTTCATCACAGTTTGCGACCTTATCTCCGGAATACAGCATTGAACGACTTGGATCTGCGGGTAAAGCGCTATTTCCTAACCAAATCCGGATTGTTGATGGTGATGGCCAGGAGGTTCCTTCAGGTGCTGAGGGAGAGATTGTAGTCAAAGGGCCGAATGTGACGATCGGGTACCTGAACCGCCCCGATGAAACTGCTGATAAAATCCGCGAAAGATGGCTTCATACCGGTGATATTGGCTATATCGACTGCGATGGTTTTTTATATGTCCTTGACCGCCGTTCTGATTTAATCATTTCAGGCGGTGAAAATATCTATCCTGCTGAAATCGAAGGCATTCTGCTTTCCTATCCTGGTGTTGCTGAGGCCGGTGTGATTGGAGCGCCAGATGAACAATGGGGACAGGTGCCAGTGGCTTTTATTGTAAAAAGTGAACCGGGGGCCTCAGAAGAAGACTTGCAGGACTTGTGTGAACGTAAACTCGCAAAATACAAGCTCCCGAAAAAATTTTACTTTGTTGACAGCCTGCCAAGGAATGCCGCGAAGAAATTATTAAGGCGCAAACTCCGCGAGTGGCTCGCAGCGGAAGGTGATGGCATTGGATATTAAAGCCGTTAAATTAGCCATCATCAAAATGCCGTTGAAGTCCCCTTTTACTACCCATCTGGGTTCAGTTACTGAGAGAGAAGCGATCATCGTCGAGGTTGAAGACGGAAATGGTTTTATTGGTTGTGGGGAAGGCGTGGCCTTTTCATCTCCATGGTACACCGAGGAAACCGTCCAGACTTCATACCATATGCTAAAGGATTATTTAATTCCTATTTTGAAAGAGAAGGGGATCAGCCACCCTGTTGAAGCTTTCGCACTGTTCAGTTCCGTGCGCAGAAATCATATGGCGAAGGCAGCGTTGGAAACAGCGCTTTGGGATCTGCAAGCTAAGAAAGAGGGTGTCCCATTATCCGCGCTGATTGGGGGAACTACGGAAGCCATCCCTGCAGGTGTGGTGGTAGGTAACCCGAGTTTAACGGAAGCACTTAAACAAATTGAAGGCTATCTTAAACAGGGATTCAAGAGGGTAAAAGTAAAAATCAGTCCGGAAGATGATTTTCACTTTATATCAGAAATTCGTAAGCAGTATCCTAATTTGCCGTTAATGGCTGATGCCAACTCGGCATACTCCTTGAAGGATGTTGACCGCTTAAAAGCCCTGGATGAGTTCGGGCTGCTGATGATTGAGCAGCCGCTTGGTTTTGATGACATCGTTAATCATGCCACGCTGCAGAAGCAAATTGATACACCTATTTGCCTTGATGAAAGCATCGTGACATTTGATGACGCTAGGAAAGCAATCGAGCTCGGCAGCTGCAAGATCATCAATATTAAAATCGGCCGAGTGGGCGGCCTAGGGGAAGCGAAACGGATTCACGATTACTGTCATTCCAAAGGAATTCCAGTCTGGGCAGGCGGGATGATCGAGTTTGGCATTTCCAGAGCGCAAAATATCGCTCTTGCATCGCTCCCAGGCTTTACGATACCAGGTGATATCTCCGGTTCAGACCGTTATTGGGAGCAAGATATCATCATGCCGGAAATCAAAGTAGAAAACGGAATGATCAAGGTGCCAGACAGTCCGGGTATTGGCTTTGAACTGAACAGGAAGAGAATGAAGGAAGTAACTGTTTTTGAAGAACGTTTTGAGTTTTAGAATGCGGAGAGCACTGCTGAGGCAGTGCTTTTATTATTTTATAACTGGAAAAAATCAGCGATAATTTCCAATTCGCTATAAAAAGTTGATTTTCGCTATAAAAGTTAAAAAGTCGCTATAAAAGTTTGCTTCTCGCTATAAAAATGAAAAAGTCGCTATAAAAGGTGAAAATATCGCTATAAAAATGAAAAAGTCACTATAAAAAGTGAAAGTATCGCTTTAAAAACTATTGTTAGCCCTTTTTTCATACAATTATGATTGGTCTAAACAGTCATATCTCCAAATCTGGTTCATTTTTATCATGAAACGGGCTTGGAATATAGAAAGTACTAAACAATAATCCGATTCGAAAGCACTATTTTACAATAGTGTGATTTGAATCACTTAGTCTGCTGAAATAATTTATTATAATCACTATGGGAATGAGGTAAACAAACCTCGACGAGAAGATATAGACATAGGGGAGTGTATATTATGCTAGATCAAAAAACAATTGAGATCATCAAATCTACAGTACCAGTACTTGAAGTTCACGGTGAACAAATCACGACAGTATTTTATAAAACGATGTTTGAAAATCATCCGGAGCTTTTGAATATTTTTAACCATGCGAACCAGAAGCAGGGCAGACAGCAGAGAGCTTTGGCTGGAACTGTCTATGCAGCTGCAAAATACATCGACAACCTTGAAGCAATCCTGCCGGTTGTGAACCAGATTGCTCATAAGCACCGCAGTCTTGGCATTTTGCCTGAGCATTACCCGATCGTAGGAAAGCACTTGCTGATGGCGATTAAGGAAGTGCTTGGCGATGCGGCTACAGATGAGATCATCAATGCCTGGGCAGCTGCATATGGAGTAATTGCTGACGCGTTCATCTCTGTTGAAGCGGAAATGTATGATGAGGCTGCAACCCAGAAAGGCGGCTGGAAGGACTTCCGTCCATTCATTGTTGCGAAAAAGGTCGAGGAAAGTGAAGTTATCACTTCTTTTTACCTGAAGCCGGTTGATGGAAAGGAAATTGCTTCATTTAAGCCAGGACAGTATATCAGCATCAAGCTTGAAATCGAAGGAGAAGATTTCACTCATATCCGCCAGTACAGCTTGTCGGATGCTCCAGGGAAAGACTATTACCGCATCAGCGTTAAAAAGGAAGCTGGCATGGAAACTCCGGATGGCAAGGTATCGAATTACCTTCACAATACAGTAGAAGAAGGAGAAGTCCTCCAAATCAGCGCACCGGCAGGCGACTTCTTCCTCGATACTGAAAAAGATACACCAGTTGTCCTGCTAAGCGGCGGCGTTGGCCTGACTCCAATGGTCAGCATGCTGAACACAGTAGCTGATTTGCAGCCGGAAAAAGAAGTGACTTTCATCCACGCAGCCCAGAACGGCAAAGTCCATGCACTGAAAGATGAAGTTGCTGCAACTGCTGCAAAGGCAAAGGTGAATTCAGTGGTATTCTACGACCAGCCAACTGAAGAAGACCGCGAGAATAAAAGCTTTGACGTTGAAGGTTATATTACGAAAGAATGGCTAAAAGAAAATGTGGATCTTGCTCAATCTGATTTCTATTTCTGCGGTCCGGTACCATTCATGAAAGCAATCAACGCAGCATTAAAAGATCTTGACGTTACAGAAGATAGAATTCACTTCGAATTCTTTGGTCCAATGGCAAGTCTTGAGGCTTAATTAACAGTTTGCTCCCTTCTATTAAACCGTTCCGTTTTAGGGTGCATATCTTTTAAATGACAATGAAAATGGCGTGTAAACTGACAACAGTTTTGACACGCCATTTTTCTAGTTTAATTGCATTTTTGGATTTAAAATATAATGGTTCGTATTAAACATAAGCACCAGTTAGTTGAAGTTTGTTGATGATGACCTATTTGTTTTGAATTCCAGAAAATCTGGTACTCAAGTAAATAAATAAGCCTCCAATTAAAACGGCAATGAAGTAATAAATTTCTAACCCTAAATCTACACCCGCTGGAACTGACTGTTCCGTAGAGATACCCAAAATCAGAGTACCTACTATGACTGCTAAACCTATGATTAGCAAAAACCATTTTAAGAACATACTAATTTTTTCACCCCCTTCAATGTTTCCAATACATCATTTCATCCATATTCGTTGTTTCACTCTTCTGCTTCTTTAGCTCAATAAGGAATTCAACAAAAAAGGCGTTAATCCTTTCTGAATCACAAGACTGGAAATTCAACAATGTATAGATTAAACAAATATAGCCATTAAAATTAAATCTTGATAACAGTCTTCAAATTTTACACCTTTTATTTTTCTCCCTTCTTCAACAAATCCCATCGTTTTATATAAATTTATAGCCCCAATGTTACCTTCCATTACTTCTAGACAAACTTTTTCAACTCCACTATTATTTTTGGCCCAATTGATTAATGTTGCTAATAATGCTCTTCCAATACCGTAATTACGAAACTCAGGGAGCACTGTCATTGCAAAAGAACCTTGATGGCTAATTTTCTCTTTATCACCGCTTTTAAATTCAATAGCACCTACCAGTTCACCGTCAACTTCAGCAACAAATTGGACATTATTCTGATTTTGATCATAAGTCTTTAACAACTTCTTCATATCTTCAACAGTAAGCTTCTGCAGTTCCTCAGCAGTACTTAGCATATACGGGGCATCCTTTAATGCTTTTGTTCCAGCTAATAACATCCTTTCTGCATCCAATATGGTTACTTCTCGAACTGTGACAGTTTTTTTATTCTTAGTATAGTAAGTGATGAAATCAGCAGACATGATACAAACTCACCCTTTTCATGTTCTCCATTTAGGCTTAATTTCTATAAAACAGGCAATAATCCCTTTTAGAATCTAATTAAATGAGAGTGGGATTTATTATTTGAGACTATATTTGTTCTTTTTTTATTCAAGATAAACTAATCCTTATTCATACAGATAGGTAAGGGTTTGAAGTTATCGCTCCCTTTTCCCCCTGTTCACACCGTACATGCGACTTTCACCGCATACGGCGTTCCAACTAATCCAATTCAATTTAATCACCAACACTTCAGAAACCTTAGCCCTTCATGTCTCAATTCTTCCGTTTTAACAAGTCGGTGCCTCCAGTACGAGGTAAACCTCTATTAGTCTCACAAGAACCTTATTAACCGATAAAGACTTGCCCTACATGATTAAATGATTCTTCATTAGTCTAGTGGCTATCCCTCCAGGCTGATTAGACCTTTCGTTGGTACTGTGCCACCACTTTCACTGACATAAAGACAAGTTATACAGCAACTAATGTCATTACTGCTTTCCCTGCCACCGCTTCTTCGGGAGTAAGCCCTCCACGTTATCAGCTTACAACGTTGAATTATATCTATTATAGAATGAACTTAGGTGCTTCCTGTAAGCCTGTTAGCATTCATACGCCTAGAACGTATCATGGATTTTCATATTAGTTATTCTTACTCACCCACAGCTACCTCACAATTTGGTGATATACACATTTCTATGTATCGCAGTTCTAGACCCGTACATTCAGAAGTTCGCCAGCTTAACCTTTTCTTTTAGGTTTATTCGCATTCTCACCATATTCATTCAACTCAAGCATCATGATTTACACCACCCCATCGGGTAGGCTTTCGTCAGCTTAACCTATTACGGTAAATTCTCACGCCTTTTCACCGAGTTTATAACTATCATTCTTATTAAATCCAGTGCTACTCGACTAAGAGAGAACCCTTCAGGGCGTTACCCCATCATTTGATTCTTCGATATAACCCTTCAGCTCTGTAAGGAACTGCCTGACCTTTACCTGATGATTGTGACCAATCTCAATTTAAGCCAGAAACATTTCGCACAACATAACTGCCTCGTTAGCTCAATAAGAAACAACTGCCTTAATCCTTCTTGGATTAAAGCACCCTTACCTTAAATTATAATGGTTCACAAACCTTTTAAGTCCTGTTAACTCACAGAATTAATTTATACTCCAAGTAATGCATCGGCAATTATTTAAGCATATAATCAATTCTAAAATGTATCCTTTATCTTTCAACCTCAAAGTTAAACAAGTTGGCAAGTCTGACTAACTCCTCAGAATCACCCTGCTTTTTATTCAACAACCCCTTATTAGTCATATAGTATACATAATTTTTGGTAACGATATATAACGCAGCTGTTCCATATTCTGTTGTAGTAGGTTCATGTAGGAATGCCCGTTGACCTGAAACACTTATTTCCGTGACTTTTGTTCCGTAGAGGGGATGTTCGGGAAAGAAATACCTACTCATTTCTTCAACTGATCCCGTTTCATTCTTTGTATAATGTACTGAAATAAACCTTCCTTCTGAAGTCGGGTAAAAGGCCTGTGTAAATATTTGTTCTTTACTACCTATATTTTCAACAGATACTGCAAGGAGTGGTTCTCCTGAGATTGTATTAATCTCCTTGTAGGCATCCATTGGATAAACGACATATTCCATTCCTTTTCCGGTTAAAACCGGTGTCTCTTTCCCGTTGACCACTTCCATTGTATACAGCTTTTCTTCTTTTGATAGCATTCCTGAAACAAATGAATCTTCATTGCCCAATTGAATAATGAGCAAAAAAAGAAGAGAAAAAGTGATACTTATAGTTGATGCGTAACCGATAATTTTGAAAACTCGAGATTTAACCTTTTCCTTATAGATTTGCCTTTCCAGTTTTCTCCTGACTAAATCGGCTTGTTTCTGATTCCATTCCAAATCATATTCTACTTTCTGAAGAGCACGATTATAAGTGTTCAATTCACTTTGTATGTTCATTTAACTCCGACTCCTTAATCAATCTTTTTTCCAAAGCTAACATCCCACGATGCAATGTGGACTTTACTTTACTTTCCGAACAATTCAATATTTCCGCTGTTTCGGTAATTGAAAAACCCTTGATCTTTCTAAGGATGATAACTTCCCGGTGCGATTGTTTAAGTGCACTTAATGCTTCGTGAATTTCCTTTGAACTTTCTTTAAGCTGAACAACATTTTCTGGCAATAGTTTAATGTCAATTTGAGGTTGGAATAACTCTTTAAAAAAGCGAATTGGCTTTTGTTTTCTCATGTGGTCAACAGTCACATTATGAGCGATACTGAACAACCATGTTTTTTCGCTAGAATCACCTTTGAAAGTATGATGGTATTTATAGGCCTTAAAAAATGTTTCCTGAGTTAAATCCTCAGCTTGCTGATAATCTTTTGTAAGGATAAAAATAAATTTAAAGATTGTTTGATGATACAGATTGTACCACTCATGAATATCCTCTTCCCTGTAGTCAGCCATCTAATTTCTCTCCTTGTTAATTCACTTAATTCTTAGACGTGTGGGTTCGAAAAAGGTTTTGGTTTGTTTTATTATTTTTCATTATATTTTTATCGGCTCCTATAGCAAAAAGAAGGAGCTGGCATAGCAACTCCTTCTTAAATATAACTTTATTGATAGTTTAATTACTTTGAAAATAACGTTCGAGTGACAATGTTAAGTCTTTAAGTTCAGCTATCTCTTCGCTGATCCACTTATTTCTTTCAACAGCTCTTAGAACCTTTTTTGAAGCTGTAAGCAGACTGTTCCCCAGCTCCTCTAATTTGCAAATTGCGGTGAATTCCATTACCCTTTTTTCCTTATCAAATTCGAACGACAATTCAATACGAGATGGACATACTTTTTTCCCAAGAATAACAGGAGTTCCATCCATGAAGTCAAACTTGAATGATTGGCCTACAGAAGAAACTAACAATCCTTTAAATGATTTAATCCACCAAGATAAAATAATTACTACAAAATCAGACCATCCTTCATCGGGAAAATAACGATGGTAATCAACAACAAAAGAAATGTTCCCAATAATATTTTGGTTGAACTCTAGTGAATCTACTTCTACCTCTATAGAAATGGTTTGATCCATTTATATCATTCCCTTATCATAAGGATACCGATAATATTCGACTCCTTACAATGTCAATCCTTCTTCAACATTTCTCCTTCGTTTGATCAATAAGGAATTCAACAAAAAAGGCGTCAATCCTTCCTGGATTAACACTCTTGTTAGTTGAATAGTTCTATTCAATTGCTGCTAATACACCTAAACCGATGACAATTATAGGAACGATTACTAACGTCATTAAAAAGGGGTCTGCCTCTGTTGCTATAAAATTGAAAAATGAAGATATGTATTCCAAAATAAACCTCTCCTGTTTGGTGTAATTTTACACCAAACATAACATTGTGTTGTTTTCGGTGCAATACTTATCCAAAATAAAATCTATTTTGGAAAAGAAGTAGTTGCTCAACGCTTAAAAATAAAGGCTCTTTTCTCAAACTTTGTTGCTTTTGACTACAAAATAAAATTAAATGACCCACTTTTCTTCGCAAAATTGACTCCTTTGTAAGAAAAGAGCATGCCAACTTAATACCGACCTGCAAAATGGCCTTATAATACGTTAAAATCGGCTTTAGGATTTTAACAACAATCTTTACGAAAACAGCCAAAATAAAAAATCTCTCCTATTTTAGGAGAGCTTAGTAGAAGTTGACCGATGCCTGTTACATTAGATGGTGACCGTTAGATCTTATATGAAATTGACCTTGATTGTTACCTGGAATAATAACTGTAATTTAAACCGCCAATTTGATGTTTTGTGAAGGGTTTTTTAAAAAAAGGATATTGACTTCATGGAAAATTCTGAATAAAATACTGATTAATATCTTTTAAAAGCGATGAAGAGAAAAAGTAGAGTGCCCCTGTTTTTTACAGAGAGCTTCGGCAGCTGAAAAGAAGCAAAGACAGACACTTGAAAAATGGTCTCTGAGCTCCGTCCTGAACATGCTTTTTGGCATAAGTAGGATACGGCGAGAATTGGCACTCGTTATCAATGTCACAGTATAAGAGCACGCATTCTCTGCTCCGTACTTGATGAGGCAAATGGTGTGAACCGTTTGCGAAAAAAGGTGGTAACACGTGGGATTCCAAACCTCGTCCTTAACTATTGCAGTTAAGGGCGAGGTTTTTTGTTTTTTTGCTCTTTTTCTAATTTCGTAAGGAGGTCATTCAAATGAGTATTTTTATTGGAGGGGCATGGGCCTATGCAAATGGGTCGCTGCATCTAGGGCATATTTCGAGCCTGCTGCCGGGGGATATTTTAGCGAGATATTATCGCTTAAAAGGAGAACCGGTTTTATATGTTTCAGGGAGTGATTGCAATGGAACTCCCATTGCAATCAGGGCAAAGCAAGAAGGCGTGTCATCAAAAGAAATTGCAGACAAGTACCACCACGAGTTCAAAGAAAGTTTTACGAAACTGGGTTTCTCGTATGATATCTACACAAGAACCGATACAGTGCATCACCATAAGGTCGTTCAGGAAATCTTTCTGAAGCTGCTTGATAAAGGGTTTATTTACAAGAAAGAGATCGAACAGACGTATTGTGAACAGGACGAGCAATTTTTGCCTGATCGGTATGTTGAGGGAATTTGTCCGAAGTGCGGGGCGAACGCTCGAGGAGATCAATGCGATTACTGCTCAAGCGTGCTTGAACCTCTTGATTTGCTGGAGAAAAAGTGTAAATTATGCGGCAATACGCCAACAACGAGAGCAACCGAGCATTTTTACTTTGCATTAAGCTCACTCCAAAATGCATTGGAGAATTATACAAAGAATGCTGAACAAAAACTGCTTTGGAGAGAGAACGCCATATCATTGACCAAGAGGTACTTACATGAAGGGCTGCAGGATCGGGCGGTTTCCAGGGATTTGCTTAATGGGGTAAGTGTGCCGGTAAAAGGTTATGAGGATAAAAAAATTTATGTGTGGATCGAGGCAGTTTCAGGCTATTACACAGCAAGCAAGTACTGGGCTGAAGAAACCGGACTGGATGACGCACCTTTTTGGAATTCCGCCGCTAAGTCTTATTATGTTCACGGGAAAGATAATATCCCGTTCCATTCTATCATTTGGCCCGGGATTCTCGAAGGCCTTGGAATCGAAGCACTGCCAACCCATATCATTTCTAATGAATATCTCACATTGGAAAAGAAAAAATTGTGCCGGATATCATTGAAAAGTACGACCCTGATTCAATCCGCTACTTTCTGACCATCAATGCACCGGAAAGCAGGGATGCGGATTTTTCATGGAAGGAGTTCATTTACAGTCACAATAGTGAATTGCTGGGGGCTTATGGAAACTTGGTGAATCGGACCTTGAAATTCATACAGAAAACATTTGATGGTATTCTTCCGGAAAAGGTGATTAACAAAGAAATAGCAGACAGGGTTACTCTTCTATACGAAGAAACAGGACAAAATATTGAAAAAGCCAATTTTAAAAAGGCTCTGGAAAAAGTGTTCGAACTAGTGAGATATTCAAACAAGTACTTTGATGAACAACAGCCATGGAAGCAGGTTCATGAAGATACTGAAGCATGTAAACAGACTCTCGCAGACTGTGTATATATCCTCGGAAATCTGGCTAATATCCTGGCGCCGTTCCTTCCTTTTTCAAGTGAAAAGGTTAAGGGTATGCTGCAAATAACGGAACAAAGCTGGGGACCGTTATTGGTGAGTCCTCAGAAATTGACGAAGGTAGAGCCATTATTCGAACGTATTGACCCGGATAGGATCAGCAAAGAGCTGGAAGAGTTGAAGAAGTGTGAAAGAATTTGATATAACCACGTTTTTCATGAAGGCACAAAATTATATAAAATTTTGTACTGTTTTTGCGTATCTAAGATTCGGGTAAATGCAGCATAAAGGGGTGAATCTTTTATGCCGTTTGCCAAAATCGATGACTCTCTATCGCTTTACTATCATATAAAAGGAGACGGGCTGCCTGTTGTTTTTATTCATCCGTTTGTGATGGGGCACAATGTTTTTAAGCATCAGGAAGCACTCGCCGAACGCTACAAGACGATCTTTTTTGACTTGGCGGGGCATGGACGAAGCACGAAGGGAAACAAATCTGTAAGCATTGCGGGACTAGCAGATGATGTGAAGAAGATGCTTGACGAGCTAGGTATCAAGAAAGCGGTGCTCTGCGGCTATTCTCATGGCGGATTGGTTGCCCAGGAATTTGCACTGAAGTATCCTGAACGGTCAGAAGCGTTAATCTTGTCCGGCGGTTTTTCAAAAATTGATACTTTTATCCCGAAGCTTATTATCAAGTTAGTGCAGGTAATGGTTCAATTCGGTCAAGTGTCTCTTGCTGCGAAATGGCAGGCAAAGTTTCACCAATGTGATCAGGAGGATGAAAAAGAAATATATGAGTTAGCGCGTCTCTCTGATGCTCATCGTTCGTATGAGTATATTAAATCAGGGCTTCAATATGATTCCAGCAGCCAGCTTCATAAACTGGATATGCCTATCCTTCTGATATACGGTTCATTAGAAAAGCCAATGCATCGTTACCGCATTCCTTTTCTGAAAAAAGCTCCGCAGACACAAGTGGTGTATATAAAGAATGGAACCCATCAGCTGCCGCCCAGGTCTTATCAGGAATTCAATACAATTGTAGACACTTTTTTACGGCCACTCAATGAGTACCAAAAGAAAGAAGCAGGACTGGGTAGGTGGATATGAAGAAAGTTTTACTGTTGGTTGGACCAACGCTTATGATTTTTATTGGACTCCAAGTGCTGGGGAATGTCATAGCTACCTTTATACTCTTTTATAGCTGGCTTCTTGCTGTCCCGTTGCTTGGCCGTGGAATTCAAAGAGAAAGATTCAAAGTGACAGGCAAGGCTGTGATGTTGGGTGTCGGGAGCGGGCTGCTCTTTTTCCTGTTCATTTATGGAGGGTTATACTGGCTGAATATTTATCTTCTGGATATTGATCAGCTGAGGGTGCTGCTTTTGGGGTGGGGTTTTTCCGGACGTGGTGAGATTTGGCTCGTGCTGGTCCTGCTCGTGGCTAATCCAATTCTGGAAGAAGTCTACTGGAGAGGGTATATCTATGAGAAGTTGAGAATGCAAGGGTCATCGAAGTATGCCATTCTGATAACAGCAACTTTTTATACTCTGTACCATTTACTTTCGGTGATTCCAATTTTCGAAGGTTTTTACGGCATTATTGCAGTTGTGCCTGTCTTCATTGCAGGTATATTCTGGGGTTATATCAGAGAGAAAACAGGGATGATAACAGCCGCAATCTTCGGGCATGTACTGAGTGACTTGGGAATCATCTTTGTATATTGGTTTTTGATCAGGTGATTTTAAAAGACCGGGCTATCACCCGGTCTTCTTATTAACTCAACGCTTCAAATGTCTTGCAATCAGTTTCGCGGCTGTTGTCGGCTTGCTCGCCGGAATGGCTGACTACATAGATTTTGTCGGCGCTGCAGAGGTTTCCGTCCTTCCAATAATGACAGTTATTGACTTCACACAATACATCTTTTGCCATCGTTGTACCACTCCTTTTTGGTTGATACAATCTTAGGATGCAGCGAACCAGGAGTCCCTATTCTGGCTAAAATCAGGAAAGCTAAGTTTGTTCTTTTGTTTTTTTCTGGCGTAAATATCGTTTATCCTGCATGAACAGGCTCCAGAAATAGATGAATCCTGGAAACAGAATCAGGAACCCAACAATATAGGTGGTGAATACCGCCCGGAATGAATTTGGGTCTGTAAAAGCGGACTGTATGGTTACTTCTGGATAAACGATGTAAGGTAAATGTGCATTCCCGTAAACATAACTGGCTGCCAGGTATTGCAGCGTAATCATGATAACCGCGAGACGAGGAATCCCTCTGAGCGATTTATTACCAATGGACGGAAGGACGAGAGCAAGGCCGCCAATCAGGAAAAATATAACTGATATTATCAGGATATAGAGATTCTCCATCATGTTATTGTAAATCCAGGCTGCCTCGTTTTTTAAAGTAAGCATGACGGCAAAAGCCATGGCAATTGAAATAGGGCCCATAATTAATGCATCACGTCTATATACATTGTAAGCCTGAATTTCATCTGAAGCTTTTGAGTAATCGGCAAGAAGCAGGGATGAAAGGAAAAGTGTACTGGCTACCGCAAAACCAATAAAAGCGTACACATTCGGGCTTGTAAACAATCGGCCCAGATCCAGGTTTTGAGCTCCATCAGAAATATCGACAAAACCGCCATGTGTGATTGGCAGAACGCTAATAAGTAAGCCAGGAATCAGAATTCCGCTGATGCCCGAAATATAAGTAAGTATCTTCCGATAATCCTCCGCAATATTCGAAAAGACAAGGAAAGCACTTCGCAATGACAATAGCAGCAGAATCATACTGCCAGGGATCAGTAACACAGTTCCCAAAGTATAAGCAGCTCTGGGGAACATGCTGTAAACAGCGACGACCAGCGCAACGATAAATGTATTCGTCACCTCCCATGTCGGTGACAGATAGCGGTTGGCAATATTTGTTGCTTTCGTTTTTGTTTTATTGATATAGACCATTGACCAGAAACCAGCTCCGAAATCCATCGTTGCCATAACAGCATAGATAAAAACGAATCCCCAGAGCACGGTTATGGCAGTTAGCGCGTCAGTCAAAACGGATCATCCTTTCACGTATTGGAACCATACAAAGGGATTTCTTTTTGCTGTGCCCTGTTTAAATCATCCAGGACCGTATTTCTCTTGAAAAAGTAGCGAAGGACGATGATTTCCATAACACCCAGTAAAACGTAAACTCCAGCAAACAGGATGAACAAAATACCCAGGTTAGAGGCGGTTGTCGCTGCATCTTCTGTTGATAGAACATGGTAGATTACCCACGGCTGTCTGCCTGTGCAGGCAAAAATCCAGCCAAATTCTATACCCAGCATGGCAAGCGGGCCAGTAGCTACAAACAGCCACATGAGGAATTTTGGAAACCGGTCCTTCTTTAAAATTTTGTTCCAGACAAAGGCAATCATTGAGAGAGTGATCAACAGCATCCCGACACCGACCATTGCATTAAATAAGGTATGAATAAACAGTGGAGGCCAATGTTCCTCTGGAAAATCATTCAGACCTTTTACTTCAGTGTCAAAAGAATTGCCGGCAAGAAAACTTAAGGCCCATGGAATTTCAATCCCCCATTTAACCGTTTCTGTTTCCCTGTCGGTAAACCCTCCAATTGCCAGAGGTGCATATTTCTGCGTCTCAAAAAGGCCTTCAGCACCTGCCAGTTTCTCTGGCTGGTATTCATGAAGGTATTGTGCCGCTGAATGACCATTGACGGCCGTCAGGATGGAGAATATCCCCCCAATGATCAAACTGGCCATTAAGGCTTTTTGGTGGAACTTATAAATCTTTGAACCAAAGTCACTTCTCAGCATTTTATAGGCAGCAACCGTGGCAATAATAAACGCGCCGGTCATATAGGCTGTGACGACAACATGTCCGGCTGTTACGGCAAAGCTTGGATTAAAAAAGGCAGCCCAGGGGTTGATATCCACCAGTTCACCGTTTTCAACACGGAATCCTCTTGGTGTACCCTGGAAAGCGTGGACGTTCGTGATCAGCACAGCTGAAGCAAGAGCGCCGAGAGCCACAAGTGTAAGGCTGGCGATTCTCATCCATGGTGAGATCCTGTCGGCCGCATAAACATAAATAGACATGAACAAAGCCTCGATAAAAAAAGCATAGATCTCAATTTGGAATGGAAGAGCCATTACTCTGCCGACGACCTCCATAAAGCCTGGCCAGAGGAGAGAGAGCTGGACTCCAGCAATCGTACCGGTTGGGATGCCGACACCAAGTGTCACCGCAAAGGCTTTTGTCCATCTTTTAGCCATGACGGCATAATCGATGTCCTGTGTTTTCTGATATAGCAGTTCTGCTGCGAGTATCATCAAAGGCAGGCCAACCCCAATTGTTGCATTGATAATATGGAAACCCATTGTTGTTCCGAAAAGTGAGCGGGCAATTAAGACATCATCCATTATTTTACTTCCCTTCCGTAATATAACTTCCAATATTATTTTCACTTTGATGGAAAATATGTGCTTTTTCTTGGACAAAAAAAAGCCTCCCATCTGAGGGAGGCAAATCCATTATTCATTCAAAGCTTTTCCAAGGGTAGCGATATTTTTTTCCATCACCGTGAAATAGGTTTCATTATTTTCAATATCTTCGTCGGTCAATACGGACAGATTGTGGAGGGTCAGCGATTTTGCGCCTAGCTCATCCTGGACCATTTTTGCCAGCTTGGAATTAAAGTTCTGTTCGTTCAAAACATACTTGATTTTTTCATCTTTTGCATGTGAAATCAACTTTTGAAGCTCTTTTTGAGACGGCTCGTTTGTAGTGGATTGGCCAGAAATACTGATCTGCTGGATCCCGTAACGCTCCTCCCAATAACTGAAGGCAGAGTGTGATACAAGGATTTCATTCCGCTTGGCTGAGCCAATGACCTCTGAAAACTCCTTGTCAAGACCCTTAAGTTGAGCAGATAGCTCGGTATAGTTTTGTTCGAAAGTATCTTTATGCTCAGGCATCTGTTCTGCTAACTGTTCTTTGATTGCAAGAGCCAGCTCGTTTG
Organism: Bacillus sp. ISL-45; assembly: GCF_018613195.1. GTDB lineage: Bacteria > Bacillota > Bacilli > Bacillales > Cytobacillaceae > Mesobacillus. The sequence continues at coordinate 133,932 of NZ_JAGGQQ010000010.1, read as the reverse complement.
CGTAAATAGGGTCAAGCCAGACGTGAGGGTCGATATCTCCGTGGTTATGACTATCTTCATCCTCGTGAGCGGCTTCATCATCATGAGCAGCTTCATCCTCGTGGGCAGCTTCATCTTCGTGGGCAGCTTCATCCTCGTGAGCAGCTTCATCCTCGTGAGCGGCTTCATCCTCGTGAGCGGCTTCATCCTCGTGAGCAGCTTCATCCAGGTGAATTGCTTCGCCAACCGGAACCATGTTTACATCTTCGTTTTTAAGTGTTTTGCTGGCTTTATCAACAAATCCCTCAAGGCCCAGGCCGATATAGAAAAATAAGTCTGCGTCTGCCAGTGCCATCATATCTTTCTGGGAAGGCTCGAATGTATGCTCATCCGCTCCCGGTGGGTAGATGGTTTCAACATTGACATAATCACCGCCAATTTGCTGGGCGAAAAACTGGAGTGGATAAACAGTGGTATAGACTTGAAGCAATTCATCGTTTTTCTCTTGATCAGCAGCATCCTGCCCACAGCCGCTTAGAAAAGCAGCGATAACCATAAATAATGATAAAATAAATGCAGTTTTTTTCATATGTGCCTCCTGTTAGTCAAAACGGACTCATTACGATTTAGAAAGTGAAGTTTATTTTGTTAGTTTCTAGTCATAAGGAAAAAATATTAATTCGTAATGGTTACGATTTACCTTAAGTATCATACAAAAGGATGGCGGCAAAATCAAGTAAAACATTTTGGTTAATATTCAATTTACGGTATTCTATTAGAAAGAGAATGTTAAAAAGGAGAATGAAACGATGAGAATGCTTGATGAAATTCTTGATTTCAATGAAAAGTTCGTAGCAGAAAAGAAATATGAAGAATTCACCACGACTAAGTTTCCAAATAAAAAGATGGTCATTTTAACGTGTATGGATACAAGGCTTGTTGAACTGTTGCCGAGGGCTTTGAATATTCGCAATGGTGATGTAAAAATTGTCAAGAATGCCGGTGCCCTGATTATGCACCCGTTTGGAAGTATCATGAGAAGCCTGCTTGTCGCGGTTTACCAGCTGCAGGCAGAGGAAGTGGCGGTCATTGGCCATTATGACTGCGGGATGAGCGGGATGAAGCCAGATGGCATGATTAAGGAAATGAAACGGCGCGGTGTCAGCGATGACATGCTGAATACATTGAATTACTCAGGAATAGACGTGAAGGAATGGCTTCACGGTTTCGAAAATGTCAAGGACAGCGTTGCCCACAGTGTCGAAATCGTAAGAAACCATCCCTTGATGCCTAAGGATGTTCCGGTCCATGGACTTGTGATCGATCCTTCAACGGGTAGGCTTGATCAGGTCATTGATGGATACCAAAAGTGAATTTAATGATTATGAGCTTTAGCGTTTTTCTTTGACGGCCACTCTTCCGGTACCGGGTCCATGCCTCCTGGATGAAATGGCTGGCACTTCAGGATGCGTACAATCGTCAGCCATCCGCCTTTGATGGGACCAAACCTTTTGATCGCTTCAAGCCCGTAATGGGAACATGTCGGGTAAAATCGGCATGTAGGCGGCTTTAATGGCGACATGACAACCTGATAAAAACGTATGATGCCGATGAATGCTTTTTTTAGCAAGGTGGTTCATCCCTTCTATAATCCTAAAAAGGAGCTGACAGCAGCTCCTTTATTTATTTTCCTCAGATGCATCAATAGCATCCTTATGGTTGTTACTGCTATCAATCGGATCGACAGTATGTTTATATTGATAAGCCTTCGAAGTAGTGACTACGCTTAATATTAAAACAATGATAACGATAATAACTGAGATAATCAAAACGGTATACATAAAAAGGCCTCCTTTGCTTCAAAATTATTGTAGCATGTTCTTTTCCATGATAGGTAAAAAGTTGCTGCCAGCATGTTTTTTATAAAGATGGAAGGGGAATATATATTATGACTGAAAGGGAGGATGAAATTAAAATGGCACAAACAGATTTGATCCAAGCAGTGAATAAGCAGGTTGCAAACTGGACGGTACTTTACACAAAGCTTCACAACTATCACTGGTATGTAACAGGACGCCACTTCTTCACGCTTCACACGAAATTTGAAGAGCTTTATAACGAAGCAGCGACAATCATTGATGAATTCGCCGAAAGAATTCTCGCATTAGAAGGAAAGCCCGTTGCAACGCTTAAGGAATACCTTGAACTATCTTCAATTAAAGAAGCAACAGGTTCTGAAACTGAAGAAGAAATGGTCAAACAGTTGCACGATGACTTCGCCACAATCGTGGACGAGCTCCATAGGGCAATTGAACTTGCAGAAAACGCAGAGGACACAGCTACAGCCGATATGCTGACAGAAGTAAAAATGAGCCTTCGCAAGCATATGTGGATGTTCAAAGCTTATCTTGGATAATGAGGAAATGCTGGCCATAGATTTGGCCAGCTTTTTTCATGGTTGAGACAAAAAGAAGAACCGGCCTGTAATTGGCATTATTTATATTGAGCCAAAAGAAAAAAAACGATCTGGGCTGTCCATTATTTATGTTGAGACAAAAAGAAAAAACCGGCCAAGGCCGGTTTGTATGTATAGTTATTTTTAAGTTTAGTGTACATTTCGAGAAGAATATGAATTAACAGAGCGTGCGCCAAAATCGTCCTGGGCAAACTTTCCTTTAAGGCTCTCAATCAAATAAAGCCCCATTAAATCATAAAGCTCCTGCTTATCTAGGTCCTGGATGATCTTCAATAAGTCTTCATGGCTCATTTCTTCAAGGAAGGCAAAAGCGAGCATATCGATATCTTCTTCATCACCGGTCAATTTATTGCGGTACAATTCGTATAGCTCATCAATCAGTTTCATAAAATTTCACCTCTCCTTCTTGATCGTCCATAATTCCTTATACTTATTAAATACCCTCCATTGGAAAAAATATGCCTTGTAATTGAAGGATTTTCCTGTTGGGTTCGCTGATTTGCTTATCTCTATATTTGGTCTAATTTTAACATACTGGCAACTTTAAGAGTAATTTGGAGGGCAGAAAAAATTATTTATTTTAAAGATATTCAGTATAAACGAATATAGACGCAGGGAACGATATCCATGAGGTGAGGCACATGCCAGAAGGCAAAAAAACATATTATATCAACATCAGTGATGGCGAGATTCAAAGCGTTTCAACTGCATCTCCCTGGAATTTTAAAATTGAGGCAAATGACGAGGAAATCACCGCGTTAAGGGAAATATTCGACCAGAGGCATTCCACAGGCTGGCAGAATTTCATGAGGGCGCACGTTCCGTATGTCCAGTATCATTATGACCGTGAAAATGATGCCCTCGACAGACAGCTGGTCCAGACATATGAAATGATCTATAAACTCGGCGATGAAGAAGCCAGGAACCATATTGAAAGCATGGGAATCCTTCCTGAAAAATAGAGCAGCCGCAGACAAATGTTTGCGGTTTATTCATGGTTAAGGAATTTATAAAAGTTATTGAGTTGTGGGTAACTCTCTGAAGTTTTCTTAATCCAGCTCCAGCGCCTAGCCCCTCGAGTCGCTTGTCTAGCTGCGGCTCCTAACTCCTCGAGACGCTTCGTTCCTGCCAATGAAGTCAAAGAACGACTTCACTGTCAGGCCCTCCAGCGCTTGTCGGAGTTGGGCAGTCGCCTCCTCTTTTCGAATTGTCTAGTGTCGCCTCCTAGAATCTCCGAAACTTCAACTCCGCCGGCAGAAGCAAAAAGCGCTTCTTTGTCGGAGTCTCCAGTTTCTGCGTTTCTAAGCAGTCGGCTATACTTTTCGAGTTCGGTCCTGCCAATGAAGTCAAAGAACGACTTCACTGTCAGGCCCTCCGAGGCACACGATGTGCTAGACCCGCCAGCCACAGGTCGTGGCGTCATAGGCGGGCAGCGCTTGTCGGGGCTTAACGAGGCGCTTGCGCTTTTTGTTCTTTTCTGGTTTTCTATATAATTAGGTTATGAATTAGGCAGGGAGTTTTCATTATGAAGTTTAAAGATATGAACGGCGTTGAAGTGACCTTATCCTTTCAGGAAAATGCCTTTGAAAAAAGTGCGCGCCACGTGCTGGTTATCTGTAAATATCAAGGCCAATGGCTTTTGACCAAACATAGTGTCAGAGGTCTTGAGTTTCCCGGCGGCAAGGTGGAGAAAGGCGAAACTCTGGAGGACGCAGCTCGCCGTGAGGCCATGGAGGAGACTGGCGCAATTTTAGGCAAACTTGTGAGCATCGGGGAATATCAGGTGAATGGCAAAGAGGGTTCGTTTGTTAAAAGAATTTTTTACGGTGAAGTTGAAAAACTCGAGTCAAAAGATGATTACCTGGAAACTGCCGGCCCGCTGCTTGTAAGTGGCGATATGCTGGTGGAAAGAATGAAGGACGAGTACAGTTTTATCATGCAGGACGATGTGATCAAGCATAGTCTGGAGTTTTTGGAGAAAAAGCTGTAAAAGTGGCGGATTTGCCGCCTTTTTTTGGTTTAGTGTAGTAAATTTGCATAGGAAACAACTGTAGGTTTAGTCCCTGAAACTGGATATTGGCGATTATCCGCTTTTATTGGCGAAGTTCACAACTTTATTGGCGAAAATCTCGTTTTATTCGCGGAGTTCACAATTTTACTGGCGAAAATTCAGATTTATTGGCGCAGCCGCTACTTATTCTAAATAAGCGCTTTTTGAAGAAATGAAAAGAAGCCGGATATCAAATCATCCCGGCTTCTTTCCTAATCGCTGCTTTGGCAATGGTAGTTGCTATCAGAACACCTATGGTATCCGCATTATCCAGGGTTTCGTGGTTCTTTTCGAAGTGCTTTGAATGGTGAAAAGGCAATAAAGTTGCGAAAAAAGCTTTATTGATTGCTTTTGATCAGTTTCTTTTCAAGCAGTTCGACGAGCTGATACATCACGGTGGCAAACACGGCGATGACGAGCAGTGACAAAAAGACGAGCGTGAAGTTGAAAACCTGGAATCCATAGATGATCATATATCCAAGGCCACGTGCCGAAACGAGGAATTCTCCGACAATAACACCTACCCAGCTCAGTCCTACATTCACTTTCAACGTAGAAATAATGGTCGGGAAGGAGGCTGGAAGGATGGCCTCCCGAAAACACTGGGTCCTTGTTGCTCCGAATGTCTGCAGCACTTTCAGGTAGTTGGGATCAACCTCTTTAAATGCCGTGTACACCACGATCGTCGTGATGATCACGGAGATGATTGCGCCCATTGCTATGATTGACGTCATATTGGTACCAAGGGCTACAATCAGGATCGGGCCCAGCGCAACTTTTGGCATTGAATTCAGGATGACAAGATATGGGTCCAGGATTTTTGACAGTATCGGTGACCACCATAAAAGTGCGGCCAATATCGTGCCGGCCAGTGTACCGAGTATAAATCCCATTACGGTTTCCGCCAGCGTCACTCCAAGGTTAACTGCTAAAGACCCATCCATCGTTTTTTCAATTAACATATTCCAGATTTTTGATGGTGAACTGAATAGCAGCGGGTCAATCCATTTTTGATGGCTTGAGATTTCCCAAAGGGCAAAAAAAACAATGAAAATCAGCAATTGATAGATACGGACAATTTTCCGCTCGCGGCTTAGCTTCTTCAGGTATTGTTGATGGAGGAGTTCAGTGTTCTTCTGGTTCAATGGATTCCAACTCCTTCCATATCTTCTGGAACAGTTCATTGTACAAAGGGTGGTTTCTTGCCTCGAAGGGACTCAGGTTCCTCAGCTCCTCCGGAATAGTGAAAGTTCTATGCAAACGGCCAGGTCTTGGCGAAAACAGGAAGATCCGGTCGCTCATTGCGATTGCTTCTCCGATATCATGAGTGACGAGAATCGCGGTTTTTCCGAAAGTCTTGAAGGTATTAGAAACCAGGTCTTCGAGTTTCAATTTCGTTTGATAGTCCAATGCGGAAAAAGGTTCGTCAAGCATGAGCAGCTTCGGTTCTGTTGCCAGTGTCCGAACGAGTGCGACTCGCTGGCGCATTCCGCCGGACAGCTGTTTTGGGTAAAGCTTTTCAACATTCTCCAATCCCATTTGCCTTAGCAGCGATAAAACTTCATCCTTTTTTGATGCTTGCAAAGTTCCGCTAATCTTCAAGCCTAGGAAGATATTTTCCTCAATCGTTTTCCAGGGAAACAAATAATCCTGCTGCAGCATGTATCCGGTTTGGTTCGCAGCATCCTTGACAGACTTTCCTTCCAGTTTTACCTGTCCATCGGTGGGCTCAATCAGCCCTGCTATAATCGAAAGCAGTGTTGTTTTGCCGCAGCCGCTCGGACCCAGGAAGGAAACGAATTCTCCTTCCCGGACATCGAGTGAAATATCATTCAGAGCAGTGACAGCGGATGTTTTTGTGAAATAAGTGTGATGGATCCCTGTTAATGTCAAAAAGTCCATTGGCTGCAACCTCCTGTTATTTCATGATTTCTTCTGCCACCTCAGTATTGACTAATGTGTCATGGCTGACTTCCTCAGGAAGTTCCCCTGCCTCATCCATAATGTCCTGCAGGTTTTTCCATTCTTCTTCATCGAGAATCGGGTCAGTTGCGAATGAACCCTGACTCTTGTAACGATCAACAACTGTTTCGATCAGCGACAAATCTGTATCTTTAAAGAAGGGCTGGATAACCTCCGCTGTTTCTTTGGCACTGTGTGATTCCACCCACTTCTGTGCCTTATGGACTGCGCGGGTGAATTTTTCGATTGTCTCCGGGTTTTTCTTCATGTAGCTTTGTTTGGCCATAAATGTGGTATATGGTACATGACCGGACTCAGTTCCGAAAGAAGCGACGATATGGCCTATGCCTTCTAATTCAAACATGCTGGCCTGCGGCTCGAAAAGCTGGACGAAGTCACCAGTTCCTGAAGCGAAGGCATTAGGTATGTTCGCGTAATCAATATTTTGGATCATCTCTAAATCTGCCTTTGGATCGATGCCGTGTTTCTTGAGGACGAATTCACCGACCATTTGCGGCATCCCGCCTGTACGCTGGCCAAGATAGGTAGCTCCTTTTAACTGATCCCATGAAAAATCATCGATTTTTTCTCGGGAAACGAGGAAGGTGCCATCGGTTTGCGTCAGCTGGGCAAAGTTGATGACCGGATCATTTGATCCCTGGGCATAAACATAGATGGATGTCTCAGAACCGACGAGGCCGATATCTGCTGCATTCGAGAGTACGGCTGTCATGGTCTTGTCGCCGCCCCATGTTGTCGTTAATTCAACTTTCAATCCCTCTTCCTCAAAAAATCCTTTTTCAAGGGCAACATATTGAGGAGCATAGAAGATGGAACGGGTTACCTCTGCAACTTTGACAGTCTGTACCTTGTCTTGACCGCAGGCAGCTAGAGGTATAATAAGTACAGCAACCAAAAATAAAGCAAAACCAGCTTTGAACCATTTTTTCATCATGATGCCTCCTAAAAATCTGTCTTAATTTGGGCTTACAGTATCGTATGAATCACCTAAAAATGTGTGAAAGCCTAGGAACCAAAATTGAAAAAATTCATATAAGAGGAGTGTTTACTTTGGAAAATGACGGGCAAATAATCTCAGCTTATAAATTTCCTTCCCCTAATCCTGCCATCGAGCTCGAAATGATCACTTATTATGCAGGCGGATTGCGGGTCAAGGGTCTTCTGGCCAGGCCTGCTGATGGAAGTGGTACAGAAGGATTTTTGTATCTGCGCGGCGGAATCAAAAATGTAGGCAAGGTACGTCCTGCCCGGATTGCACAATTTGCGTCCGAAGGATTCACGGTTTTCGCTCCTTTTTACCGGGGGAACCAGGGGGGTGAAGGGGATGAAGATTTCGGCGGTGACGATCGGGTTGATGCATTCGCCGGTTTCCAGTTTCTTCGATCCTTGCCAGGGGTGGAGAGGGTTCATATCTTCGGGTTTTCCCGCGGAGGTCTGATGGCCTTGCTGACGGCCATTCAGTTTCCCGAAACAGCCTCCGTCGTTACCTGGGGCGGGGTTACGGATATGGTTTTAACGTATGTGGAAAGAAAGGATTTGCGCAGGATGATGAAAAGGGTAATCGGCGGGTCACCGAAAAAAGTGCCAAGCAGATATAAATTCAGGACACCTTTGTACGAAATTGAAAACCTGCAGGCACCAGTGCTGCTCATCCACGGCCGCAATGACCGCAATGTATCAGCTGAGCATTCATACCGGCTAGAAAAGCGGTTAAAAGAGTTGGACAAGCCTGTGGAAAGCTGGTACTTTGATGAGTATACGCACTACTTTCCCCCGGTGATGAACCGGAAAGTGGTCACCGATTTAACGAATTGGATGAAATCACACGAATAACAATGATAAAATGAATATGAAATCAATGATGAACAACAGAGGAGCGAGTACGATGGGGATGCCATTAGAGTTGAATACAATGATCGTAACAAAGGGCCGGGAAAAGAGGCTCGAAGACAATTTCTTCTCTCTGAAAAAGGAAGGCTACAGGCTTTATCCAATTGACATTCCACTAGAAGTCAAGAAAACAATCGAAGGTGACCTCACAGGAACAGGCGTCATTTCAAAAGTCGAGTGGACCGAAAATGAGACAACAATTACTTACCAATTAGTTTCCTTAAATTCTACGAACTAAGGCAGGGCACATATTGTGCTCTGTTTTTTTGTATATAAATTTTAAATTTATGTTTTTGATTATCTCTTGACAACATTAAAGAACGAATATTATCTCTTTTTTGGCGAAAAATAAGAAAAAAAGGAGTTATGAATGACAATGGAACATAACCCTCAATTGACTTCATCAGAGGTTGCCGCAATGTGGGGAGCGTATATGCAGAATTCAATGGCTCACTGTATTGTTCAGCATTTTGCAAAGGTAAATGAAGATACCTCAATGACGGAAATCATCAATACTGCATTATCAAACTGCAAATTTGTAGTGGATCAAGTCAAATCGATTTTCGAAAAAGATCAACATGCACTGCCTATCGGTTTCACTCAGGAGGACGTCAATCTAGAGGCAAGCCGAGTGTATTCAGACCTTTTTGCATTGCGATATATTAAATATATGGCTTCGGCTGGAACAGTTGCATCAGCAGCTTTTCTGGAAGTATTGGCCAGGAATGATGTAAGACAATTATTTTCGAAGACTTCTGAGACATTTATGAAACTTTATAATGATTCCTGTGACTTGCTTCTAAAAAAAGGTACATTCGTACGCTCACCAACAATACCTCCAATGGAGAAAGCGGAATATCTTCAGGATGAATCATTTTTATCGAGTTTAATTGGAAGACACCGTCCGCTTACCGCTGTGGAACTGGCTCATATATCTAAAAATACAGAGACAAATTCCATTGGCAGAACCTTTTTAGCAGGTTTTTCTCAGACAGCCAAATCACCAGAGGTTCGAACGTTTATGGAAAGAGGTTCTGAAATAGCTGCTAAGCATGAATCGGTATTTAGAGAAATTCTAATACAAGATGGGGTCCCGCTTCCAAGTACCTGGGATTCAGCGATTTCACAATCAATTGTTCCGCCTTTTTCCGATAAGCTGATGATGTTTCAAACCAACAGTTTGAATGCTATCAGTGTTGGTGGTTACGGAACAGCAATGGGAGCAAGCCTAAGAAAAGATTTAGGCGGAGATTACACAAGACTTGTGACTGAAATCCTTCAATATGCAAATGACGGGATTAAAATAATGATTAATAACAGATGGATGGAACAGCCTCCGCAAAATGTCGATAGGGAAGCATTAAGAAACAGAAGTAATTAGTATGAATTGCCATAGTTAGCTTTGTTTTTTCACGTTAACCAATAGATTGGAGAAAAGAAAAGACCATTTCCGTTTGGAAATGGCCTTTATGTCTATTTCGCTGTAGGTCCGCCTTTTTCTTCGATCACGGATGGTACGTTTGTGAACTTTTTGAAGTTTTCACGGAACTTGCCTGCGAGTTCGTTTGCTTTTGCGTAGTATGATTCTTTGTCGCTCCATGTTTTGACGGGCTGGAGGACATCGTCAGGTACACCAGGTACATGTGCCGGAATATCCAGGCCGAAGATTTCGTCTTTGACGGTTTCGACATTGTTCAGTTCGCCCTCAAGTGCTGCCTGGACCATTGCGCGTGTGTAGGCCAGCTTCATGCGGCTTCCTGTGCCATACTCCCCGCCTGTCCAGCCTGTGTTCACGAGGAAGACCTTCGCATTGTGCTCGTCAATTTTTTCACCGAGCATTTCCGCATATCTTGTTGCTGCAAGCGGAAGGAAAGGTGAACCAAAGCAAGTCGAGAACGTTGCCTGCGGTGAAGTGATCCCGCGCTCAGTTCCAGCGAGCTTTGATGTATATCCGCTCAAGAAATGGTACATTGCCTGTTCCTTCGTCAGCCTGGCGATTGGAGGCAAGACTCCGAAAGCATCAGCAGTCAGGAAGACGATCGCGTTCGGATGACCGGCAATGCTAGGGTCTACGATGTTATCGATTGCCTGGATCGGATAAGCTGCACGAGTGTTTTCAGTCAGGCTGCCGTCATCATAATCCGCAACTCGGGTCTCATCATCGACCACGACATTTTCAAGAACAGATCCGAAGCGGATTGCATCATAAATCTGCGGTTCTTTTTCCTTCGATAAGTTGATGCACTTCGCGTAGCAGCCGCCTTCGATGTTGAAGACACCGTTAGCTGACCAGCCATGCTCATCATCACCAATCAGGCGGCGATTGTTATCAGCTGACAGAGTTGTTTTTCCGGTTCCGGACAAGCCGAAGAACAATGCAACATCTCCTTCGCGTCCCACATTTGCAGAGCAGTGCATGGAAAGGATGCCGTTTTCAGGAAGCAGGTAGTTCATCACGGAGAAAATCGATTTCTTCATTTCGCCCGCATATTCTGTTCCGCCGATCAACACGACGCGCTGTTCAAAGGAAACGATGATGAATGTCTCGGAATTCGTTCCATCAACCTCTGGATCCGCTTTGAAAGTCGGTGCAGATATGACCGTGAATTCAGATTCATGGTCTGCAAGCTCTTCCTCAGTTGGACGGATGAACAATTGATGTGCGAAAAGGTTGTGCCAGGCGTATTCGTTGATGACCTGGATCGGAAGGCGGTATTTCTTGTCAGCGCCAGCGAATCCTTTGAATACAAAAACTTCTTCTTTTTCTTTAAGGAAATTCAATACCTTATTATATAGCTTTGTAAAAGATTCCTCGGAAATCGGCTGGTTGACAGAACCCCAGTCAATTTTATCCTTCACTGACTCTTCTTCGACAATGAATTTATCTTTAGGTGAACGGCCAGTATATTTACCAGTAGTCGCTCTGACTGCACCAGTTGAAGTCAGGAGCCCTTCGTTCCGGTTCAGGACCTTTTCAACAAGCTGGGGAACGGATAACTGCACCTGTACATTGCTTCCTTTTAATAATGCTGAAAGTTCATTTGATATTCCTACAACATTCATCGGAGAATACCTTCCTTTTTTAAAAGATTAATAATTTGTAAGTGTTTACATCTCGTTATTAGTATAACACATTGGTTCAATTAATCTATACTAATGATTCGGAAAATTACCTTGTACCTCACTTGCGTTATATAATTCTTTCTTTATATAGTCAAGCAAAAAGGGTTCATTTAAGTACCTTTTTATTATACAAAAAAACTTTCAACAACAATCGACAAAATTACCGAGAAAATCATTGACATGCAATTATAGTTTCGATATGATTTGTCCTTGAACGGATACTCTCTTATCCCGAGCTGGTGGAGGGACAGGCCCAATGAAACCCAGCAACCTGCAAACGTGAAAAAACAGCCTTTGGAATGCTGATCTTTTTCCGGGCAAAGGTGCTAACCTGACGCAAGGGAACTGCCCTTGAACGATAAGAGCGAAAGGCGCGGATTTAAGCAAAAACCTTTCCTCGTAAATGGAGAGGTTTTTTATATTGCTTTTTTCTGTCCGATGCATGGAAATGCTGCTGGACTGCCTTCTTAGGTGTCATTGCTCCCGTGGGTGAAATTAGGAAAAAAAGACATTCACCATGAATCCTAAACAAATTTTTCTAATAAAAACTCAGCGTTTATTTCATACTACATAGGGAATGAGTACCGTATCAACCCGGGGTCTGTATTGGGACAGCCTCGATCAATTTTTATAAATAAGGGAGGAACTCAGATGTCAAACAAACGCCGTTTGTTCACTTCTGAATCAGTAACAGAAGGCCATCCGGATAAAATCTGCGACCAGATTTCTGACGCGATTTTGGATGCGATCCTTGCAAAAGATGCTAATGCACGTGTTGCTGCTGAAACATCAGTTACAACAGGACTTGTACTTGTTGCAGGGGAAATCACTACATCTACATACGTAGACATTCCGAAAATCGTTCGTGAAACAGTCAAGGAAATTGGCTATACTCGCGCGAAGTACGGTTTCGACTCTGAAACATGCGCTGTATTGACTTCAATTGACGAGCAGTCTGCTGACATCGCAATGGGTGTTGACCAGGCGCTTGAAGCACGTGAAGGCCAAATGTCCGATGCAGAAATCGAAGCAATCGGAGCAGGAGACCAGGGCTTAATGTTCGGGTTTGCCTGCAACGAAACGAAAGAGCTAATGCCGCTTCCGATTTCATTGGCACATAAGATTTCCCGCCGCCTGACTGAAGTGCGCAAGGAAGAAATCCTTCCATACCTTCGTCCAGACGGAAAAACTCAGGTAACAGTAGAGTACGATGAGAACGACAAGCCAGTCCGCATCGATACAATTGTTATCTCCACTCAGCACCACCCGGAAGTTTCGCTCGAGCAAATCCAGCGCAACCTTAAAGAACATGTCATCAAGCCTGTTGTACCAGCGGAATTGATCGACGAAAACACAAAATACTTCATCAATCCAACTGGCCGTTTCGTAATCGGCGGACCACAGGGTGATGCAGGTCTTACTGGCCGCAAGATCATCGTAGATACTTACGGCGGATACGCTCGCCATGGCGGAGGCGCATTCTCTGGTAAGGATCCTACAAAAGTTGACCGTTCAGCTGCATACGCTGCACGTTACGTTGCGAAGAACATCGTAGCTGCCGGCCTTGCTGAAAAAGTTGAAGTTCAGCTTGCATACGCAATCGGTGTTGCTCGTCCGGTATCCATCTCAATCGATACTTTCGGAACAGGCAAAGTAAGCGAAGATGTATTGATCGACGTTGTAGAAAGCAACTTCGACCTTCGTCCTGCTGGAATCATCAATATGCTTGACCTGCGCAAGCCAATCTACAAGCAGACAGCTGCTTATGGACACTTTGGCCGTTCTGACGTTGACCTTCCATGGGAACGTACAGACAAGGCAGAGACGCTTCGCACCCAAGCACTAGATAAATAAAAAAGTACAAAGGGAGTTGCATAGGAATATGTAACTCCCTTTATTATTTGCCGTCTAATCAGGGAACACTCAAAAACTCACCTGGTTTGCACCTGGTTCAAAAGGTGTAAAATAGAGTATTACCTTAAATTTCCCTTAGATTTTACTGCAAAAATTTTGCGTTTAATGATAGTATTAGATGGTATGTTTTTAGAAAGATGCATTTCTTTAGGTTCTTTGTTATAAAAATCGCGCCTTGAGCGGAAATCAGCGCAAAACTAAATTTTTTCTGAAATGAAAAACTAAATTTTTTCTGAAATGGAGAAGGTGAAGTACATAATGTGTGGTTTTATCGGTTGTGTACATGAGAATGCACAGGAATTCAGCGGATATAATAAGCAGCTGTTTAAAAATATGAATAATATCATTACCCATCGCGGGCCTGATGATGATGGATATTTCTATGATGAGCATATCCAATTCGGCTTCCGCCGTCTGAGCATCATCGACCTTGAGGCTGGCCATCAGCCCTTGACCTATGAAAATGAGCGTTACTGGATCATTTTCAACGGGGAAATCTACAACTATCTTGAGCTTCGTGAAGAGTTGATTGAAGAAGGGCTTAGCTTCGAAACTCACTCGGATACTGAAGTCATCATTGCTCTATACAGCCATCTTAAAGAGCAGGCTGTCGACAAGCTGCGCGGAATGTTCGCGTTTGTCATCTGGGATAAGCAGGAGCAGGTTCTTTACGGTGCCCGTGACCATTTTGGCATCAAGCCATTTTTCTACTTTGAAGATGGCGACCGCACGTTCTTTGGTTCTGAGAAAAAGAGTATCCTGCTTGCACTGGAAAACGATGTCCTTGATTACAAGGCTCTCCAGCATTATTTGACATATCAGTTCGTACCAGAGCCGAATACAATGTCCGAAGGCATTTACAAGCTTGAACCGGGGCATTATTTTACAAAGAAAATCGGTTCACCGATGGAAATCAAGCGTTACTGGAAAGCGAGCTTTTCGCCAATCCACAAAACGGAGGATGAATTCACGAAGGAGATCAGGGACGTCCTGTTTGAATCCGTAAAAATCCACATGCGCAGTGATGTGCCGGTTGGATCATTCCTTTCTGGCGGAATTGATTCTTCGATCATCGCGTCGATTGCGAAGCAGTACCATCCTGGAATCAAGACATTCTCTGTTGGTTTTGAACAGAATGGCTTCAGCGAAATTGACGTCGCGAAGGAAACAGCCGATCGACTCGGTGTCGAAAACATCAGCTATGTAATCAGTCCTCAGGAATACATGGATGAACTGCCGAAAATCATGTGGCATATGGATGACCCGCTTGCCGACCCGGCAGCGATCCCTTTGTATTTTGTTGCCCGTGAAGCACGGAAGCATGTAACGGTTGTCCTTTCAGGTGAAGGAGCGGATGAACTGTTCGGCGGATACAATATCTACCGTGAACCGCAGGATCTTGAGATGTTCAAAAAAATCCCACAGGCAGGGAAGGTCATGCTAAAAGGCATCGCGAAAATGATGCCAGAGGGAATGAAGGGGAAAAGCTTCATTGAACGCGGCGTGACGCCAATGGAAGAACGTTATATCGGAAATGCGAAGATGTTCACTGAAAAAGAGAAGAGCGAGCTGCTGCACGTATATAACGGCCAGTACGATTACAGGGATATCACGAAACCTCTTTACAGGGAGAGCAGAGGATATGACCCGGTTGATACGATGCAATATATCGACATTCATACATGGATGCGCGGCGACATTTTATTAAAAGCTGATAAAATGACGATGGCTCATTCACTGGAGCTTCGTGTTCCGTTCCTGGATAAGATTGTTTTCGAAACAGCTTCGAAGATTCCTACAAGCCTGAAGACGGCTAATAATACAACGAAGTATATCTTACGTAAAGCGGCTGAAGGTGTGGTTCCTGAGCATGTGTTAACCCGCAAGAAGCTGGGCTTCCCGGTGCCGATCCGCCACTGGCTGAAGAATGAAATGAATGAATGGGCAAAGAATATCATCAAGGAAAGCAACACAGAGCATCTCATCAATAAGTCATACCTTTTGAAGCTGCTGGATGACCACTGCCAGAACAAGGCGGATAACAGCCGCAAAATCTGGACGGTATTGATGTTCATGATGTGGCATGATGTGTATGTCGAAAAAAAATACTCCTACCAAAAGGAGTATGAGGCTCAAAAAGTATTGCAGTCTTAATAATCAGGGAAGGTAGGTAATGGCCTGCCTTCCCATTTGCACCCAGGCTTCCACGAAGTCCTTCATGGGTGCTTTTTTATTTTTTTCGCCCGTTAATGGGTCATTGAAGTAAATGAAGTGTTCATCATAGCCTGTAATCAGGACTGAATGCTCCTTCATGGTTACTTTCACGGGTCCATCAGGCGTATACCATGTCTGGAAAAAGCTATCGTCCAGTTTTCTGTATTCGGTGTTCGTGATGATCCAAACCGGCCGGCCATCTGACAGGTGGATTTTCAGCTCCTGTAATTCTGCGCCCGTCAAATCTTTTATTTTGCCGGGAAGATACTGTTCTGCCAGTTCGGCAATCGGCTTGTGATAGACTCCAAGTCCTGGTTCTGTGTAGGTGTACATATTGCCGACAAACCCTTTATTCGGATCGCCAAAATAGATTTTGCCATCACTAAGACGATATTCGGCAGGGTTTTTCTTCACTTCTCTTGCGAGTGTCAGCTTGTCAGCCTCCACCCCTTGATGCTGCAGAAGCATGGCCAGGCTTGTGACCTCACATCCTCTTGGGAGCTCAGGCATTTGCCAGATGATCGGCGCGTCCAGGAGTACCTGTTTTTTAATCGGGATGATATCAGGTTCATAATTTTCTATGATCACAGGTGCCCTTTCGGAAGCCGGTTCAGGCTCTTCAAGCCAGTTTTTCACCGATTGTACGGCCTTGGCAACATGGGAAGCCTGCACATTTTCCATCAGGAAAGCCCCGAGGATCGATGTAAAAACAAACAGGAACATCAGGATAGATTTCATCATGCTATTTTGTTTTCGGATCAACAGAAAAAACAAGAACACCAGCGGGATAATCGCCGCAAGCGGTAAATACAGTTTGTCCACATCCATCACCACGTCCGCATATTTCAAAAATAAAAGGGTATATTATATTATTTAGTATCGGACTGGTGAGGGAGTTTTTTTAGCGGATCATTCACCTTTGTTGCAAACTTTTATAGTATTGTCCTTTTTCAGCGTATTCTCTGGAGATCCGTTCCATGTCGCGGATATCGTCTTCATTCAATTCACGGATGACCTTTGCCGGGCGACCAAAAGCCAGTGTGTTGGGCGGGATTTTCTTTCCCTGCGGAACAAGGCTGCCGGCACCGATAAACGCACCTTCTCCGATTTCAGCCTGGTCAAGGATAATCGAGCCCATCCCGATCAAGGCTTTTTTCCTGATGATGCAGCTGTGAAGGATGACCTGATGTCCGACCGTCACTTCATCTTCGAGGATTAATGGATTGTTCGGACTCTGGTGCAGGACTGAGTTATCCTGGATATTGACTTTATTGCCAATGACCGTCGGAGCTACATCGCCGCGGATCGAGGTATTGAACCAGACACTCGATTCCTCGCCGATTTCGACGTCTCCGGTAATTGTTACATAATCCGCAATAAAAGCAGAATCCGCTATTTTAGGTGTTTTTCCTTTGTAAGGGTAAATCATTGCGCACACTCCTGTAATTTATTGATGCTTTCGTTTTTAATTTAGAATTAGAAAGTATAAAATTAACTTTGAGAATTGTCCAGCTCCAGCGCCTAGCCCCTCGAGTCGTTTGTCTAGTGCCGCCTCCTAGAAACTCCGAAACTTCAACTCCGCCGGCAGAAGCAAAAAGCGCTTCTTTGTCGGAGTCTCCAGTTTCTGCGTTTCTGGGCAGTCGGCTATACTTTTCGGTTTCGGTCCGCCCAATGAAGTCAAAGAGCGACTTCACTGTTCGGCCCTCCAGCGCTTTTCGGGGCTGACCGAGGCGCTTCCGCTTTTCTAATTCACTAATTATATATTATAGTTCTTTTAAAGAAAGAAAAAGTATTTGAGTGGGGGAATGGTCATGTGGAAATGGGAAGCTGATGGGGATGCTAAGGCTGTAATCGTGATGATTCATGGTGCGTTGGAGCATCATCGCCGGTATGGCTGGCTGATTGAAGCCTGGCGCTCATCCGGATTTCATGTCATAATGGGTGATTTGCCTGGGCAGGGCATGACGACAAGGGCGAACCGTGGCCATATTGATTCATTTGACGAATATATCATGGAAGTGAAAGAATGGGTTGAAGCTGCGTATGACTTTGATCTCCCAGTATTTTTACTGGGCCACAGCATGGGCGGGCTCGTTGCCATCCGTATGCTGCAGGAGGAGCGGGTCGAAATTGCCGGCCTGATTTTGTCATCGCCTTGCCTCGGATTGGTGAATTATCCTTCGAAAATGCTGGATATGCTGTCGCACGGCTTGAATGTCACTGTGCCGACTTTCAGGATTTCTCCTGGCCTGTCAGTCGAGATGGCCACCAGGAATGAGGATGTCAGGGCAGTCGACGCAAATGATTCACTCTATATCACCAAGGTGTCGGTGCGCTGGTACCGTGAGCTGGTGGCAGCAATGGAGCAGGCGTTTGAAAATATAGATAAAGTACAGGACGTCCCGACTTTGCTAATTCAAGGCGGCGATGATCATATTGTAGATAAACGTTCTGTCAAGGAATGGTTCAATAATGCGCCATTGTCGGAAAAAAGATATAAAGAATGGCCGAAGTGCTATCATGAAGTTTTCAACGAACCTGAACGAGAAGAGGTTTTTGATTATGCACATGATTTTGCCATCAGTCAGCTGAAGGCGATTGGTTATGTGTATTAGCTATGGAGAGGATGAAGCTGCAGCATGATGATCCCATCAATGCCCATCAGTTTGATGTATCGTGTGTACAGGCAAGTCCTGCCTCAGGTACACCGTGAGCTTGCATACTGGAAAAGCAGGGCAGAGGAGATTCCCAATCCGGAATTAAGGAAACAGGCGCTGGCCAGTATCAAGCATAAGACATTTCATTGTGAGGGTGGCTCGATATTAAGCCTGACTGCGAAAAAACAATATAAGCAGGCGATCCGGTTCATTGTCGCATACCAGACAATCAGCGATTATCTTGATAATCTCTGTGATCGCAGCACGTCAATGGATCCCAAGGACTTCTCAGCGCTGCATGAATCAATGTCAGATGCCCTTACTCTTAACAGCCAGCTGAAAAATTACTATCGCGAACGGGAAGACCAGAATGATGGCGGATATCTGATCGAGCTGGTGACCGTTTGCCGAGAAGTCCTTGGAGAACTGGATCATTATCATGAGATCCAGCAGCATTTGCAGGAGCTATGTGACTATTACTGTGATTTGCAGATTCACAAGCACGTTGAGGTCAAAGAGCGAGTCCCGAGACTGCAAACATGGTTCGACGGTCACCGTGAAAATATTCCGGACATGGAGTGGTACGAATTCTCTGCCTGTACCGGCTCGACGCTCGGAATCTTTTGCCTGGTGAGCTACGCGCTTCGCGAGGATTTCAAACCGGAGTATGCTGACAGCATCCGGAATGGCTATTTTCCATACATACAAGGGCTGCACATCCTGCTCGATTATTTCATTGACCAGGAAGAGGACCTTGAAGGCGGGGATTTGAACTTCTGCTTCTATTATGAAAATGAAGAAGCATTATTCGAGCGGCTCCGGCATTTCGTGGAAAATGCCGATCATCACACGGCACGATTGCCGCATCGGAACTTCCACAAACTAATTAATCGCGGACTGCTCGGCGTTTACCTGTCCGATGAAAAAGTAAGGCGCCAGGAGAGAATCAGGAAGCTGGCCAGGGAAATGATCAAAACAGCCGGCCCCGTCAGCTACTTCTTTTATATAAATGGACGAGCATATCGATCATTGCAGAGGTGGATTCCTGCAGGAGTGGTGAAGGCGTTTATAAAGTAAAGTACAGCCAGGAGTTAGATTCCCTGGCTGCTTTTTAGGGTTTGGATAATAAATATGTGCCCGGTTTTTGTCCAAGAGGGAGAAACCGGGAACATAAAAGCGAAATGTATGGCCGACATGGGCAAGGATCTCCCTTCTTGTCCAAAGAAAAAAGCCTCCCGATTCCGGGAAGGCTTCCTATCTCTTCTCAATCGCAATAATAAATGGCGGATTATTTTTCTGGTTCAAGAATTTATATTCCAATACATGTGCTATATTTTGATCCAGTGATTTTACATAACGCAATAAATATTCTCGTTCAACCTTGCCTTCGGGGTGTCCATGGTATATCACAATCACAATGATACCCTCTGGCACCATGATTTCCAGGAGCTGGTCGATGGCCTGGATGGTCGTTTCCGGAACTGTGACAATGTCCTTATTGCCGCCTGGCAGATAGCCGAGGTTGAAAACGGCGCCGGTTATTTTTCCAAAATGCAGCGGGGGAATGCACTCTGTGATGTTTTCATGTCCAGTATGAAACAGGGTCACCTGATCCTGCAGTTCATGTTCACGAAGCTTCGTTTTGCATGACATTAATGCTTCATCCTGAATATCAAAGCCGTAAATCCTGCCGGCAGGGCCAACCAGGTTGGCTAAAAATATGGTATCATGCCCGTTGCCGACGGTGGCATCAACTGCGATGTCACCGGGTTTCACTGCCAGTTCAAGAAGGTTCCTGGCAAAAGGGAGAATCCGTTCAAGCTTCATTTTCAATCACCACTTTGTTCCCAGTATAAAATTTTCCCTGCCAGCTGTCGCGGCGCTTCATCTCTTTGTCAATCGCATTAAGCACTTCCCATTTATTGACGCTCCACATCGGTCCGACCATCAGCTCAATCGGTCCATCCCCGGTAATTCGGTGGATGATCATTTCAGGGGGGAGGATTTCGAGCTGGTCGCAGACCAATTTTACATAGTCCTCAAAGCTAAGGAATTCCAGCAGCCCTTTTTCATATTGCTTGACCATCGGAGTTCCTTTCAGCAAGTGGAGAAGGTGGATCTTGATTCCCTGCACATCGAGCTTCGCGACTTCTTGTGCAGTTTCCATCATCATTTCGGGTGTTTCCTGAGGCAGCCCGTTAATAATATGTGAGCAAACTCTGATGCCGTGCTTCCGGAGCTTGTCCACACCTTCTTTGTACGTTTCATAATCATGAGCACGGTTGATCAGATTGGCTGTTTTTTCGTGAACCGTCTGAAGTCCAAGCTCAACCCATAAATACGTTCGCTCATTGAGTTCAGCCAGATATTCAACAACGTCATCAGGCAGGCAATCTGGCCTTGTTGCGATTGATAGCCCTACGACACCTTCCTCTTTCAGTACCGTTTCGTATTTTTCCCTCAGTACTTCAACCGGTGCATGGGTATTCGTGAAAGCCTGGAAATAGGCCATGTACTTGCCATCTTTCCATTTTGAATGCATTTTTTCTTTTATCTTCGTGAACTGTGTACCGAGATCCTCTACTCTGTCTCCGGCAAAATCTCCTGAACCAGCTGCGCTGCAAAAAGTGCAGCCGCCGTGGGCTACCGTGCCGTCACGGTTCGGACAATCAAATCCGCCATCAAGCGCCACTTTAAAAACCTTATGGCCAAAATGGTTACGTAAATGGTAATTCCATGTATGGTATCGTTTATCGTCTGTTGCGTAGTGAAAAGGGTTGATCTGAATCATGCCAGAAACCTCCTAATAGCCTGTCTGTCAAAAAAATGAATAATAAAAATTGTACCATTTAGAGAACGTGAATCCAATTGCAAAAAGATTACAATATGTCCCCAACGCAATTGCCATCATTAAACATTCGCAAAATCGTGATAGGAAAATGTATTGTGAACAAAATAAAGAAGAAGCAGACTTTGCTTCAGCATCAAGTAAAGGAGGGGCTACTATTGGCAACACGTCAATCGGTTGACCAGTTACTTCAGCAATGTGAGGATGCAATCAATCTTGCCCAGGATCAATACAAGGATGCTGCCACACAGCAGCATTATAATGATGGCAATTTTACTAATGCTCTGCAAGCGCTTGAAGACGCATACAATGATCTTGCCAAGCTTTCCTTCAGCGCTAATTCCCAGCAGCGCGAGCAATTGCACAGAATGAGGCTTCAACTGCAGCAAGTCCAAAACAACATGATTTTGCTTGATCACTAAATACAGGAGGGAAAGCATCTTGAAAAAGCGCTCAAAGCAGAATAATCCTGAACAAAAAACAAGGAACGGTATTAATAACCAGGATCTCGAGCTTGGAATGGATCATGATCCGGTAAAAGAAGCGAAGAAAAAATATGAAAAAAGCGGCGGGCAGCCTGTAAAATCCAAATTCCATCCTGAACCAGAGCAATCTTCATAAATTTGTAACACCCTCACTTCCAAAAGGGAAGTGAGGTTTTTTTATTGGTATTGGAAAAGTCAATTTTGTTTTTGCACCTGTTGATTGTAATGGAAGGCGCGAAGACTCCTACGGGAGCATGGAGCAGGGGAGACCCCCGCAGGGGGTTAAACGACGAGGAGGCTTCCCGGGCCACCCGTGGAAAGCGAAGCGCCTGGAACGAAAATCAACAGCCTTGTTTATTCAACCTATACCCCCCGTTCACAAATCGGATAAAACTGATGAAAATTCCGTGATGTAAATCACAGATTGGGGCCATTTAGAAATGGTTTAAATAAGGTAGACCAAAAGGGTCAGGAAAATGATTAAGTTTTAAAATCCTATTAGAAAATAAATCGTTTTTTTCATCTAAGTTGTCTTGTGAAAACATTCACGAATTTGTCACATATAGAAAGGAGTCAATCAAATGAAAATTATGAAGTTAGTATCGGCCATCATTTTATTATTCATTTTCCAGCTTCCGGATAAGGGTAACGCTGAGGCAAAATCCAATGTCCTGAATATGGAGGAGCTTACAATCCAGGTGATGCCGGAATATTCTTATCACCCAAAAGATAAGAAGAAGAATGCCCCGCTTTTGGTGGGCTATCATGGGGCCTTGAAAAACAATGCCGAAGAGGCCCAAAAAGGCCAGGTAGTCATTCCGCTGCCAATGGATGAGAAGAACTTCAGAATTGGCTTTGTGGCCGATTATTCCCGGGACCTTACAGAAATGAATGAAATTGAATATGAGCTGGATAAAGAAAAAGGAACGATTTCCTGGGAAACGAGCGAAGAAATCCAGCCGCAGGAGATCTACAAGTTTGTGGTTGAGTATTATACCGACAGCATCAAGGAAAAAGACGGGAAGAAGTCGATGACCTATGATTTTAAAAACTTCGCTGATATCGGATTATTTAACCTTATTTTCGTCGAGCCGCTCAATACGGAAAGTTTCAAGCTGGAGCCAGCTTCCGAGCAGCACCAGAAAAACTCTTACAACATGAACATGTTCTTGTATCAAAGCCAGGGAATGAAGCCTGGTGATAAAAAGAATATCTCACTTGAATACAAACGGACTGATGAGAGGACTACAGCAGAAATCATGGAAGCGATGGCCGGGGATGCAAAGAAGGCCGGCACTGTAAAACAAAATGATGAAAAAATGCCTCTGTGGCTTGTCATTACAGTCGTTGGCAGTATGACAGTATTGGCAGCGATCCTTTTAATTTTCATCATGAGGAAAAGGAAAGTTCAGCCGGTAAAAAGCGGTGCGTCAAATGAATTTGATGCGAAAAAGGCAAGGCTCCGCGCAATGCTTGTGGAAGAAAGTATAACGGAAGCAGAATACAACGAATTGATCAAAAAGCTGGGAGGTAGAAAGTAATGTCCAAAAATAAAAAAATCGCAGTGGGGCTGAGCCTGGCAGCAGTGGCATTCGTGATTATGATGTTTTCAACAATGCCGAGCGCAGGGAGCAAGGAAATTACGATTGCCGACCTCAGCAAAAATGGTTCGAAATATGAAGGCGATTATATTATGACGCAGGGATTGCTCAATAAAGAATCGGTGAAATGGGATGCCGACAAGCTGGAGCTTCGTTTTGAACTTTACGAGGAAGGCCAGGGAACGCTTCAGGTATTCCATAAAGGCATTAAGCCGGATAACTTCTCAGAGGATGTCATCGTCCTCGTAGAAGGTTTTATCCAAAAAGACGGAGTGTTCGAAGCGGAAAAAGTCCAGACGAAATGCCCGACCAAATATGAAGGCGAAGACATGGAGAACTATGATACTGAAATGCATAAGGAAATGTACAAAAATGACAAGCAGGAATAAAACAGATGGGTGGTTATCTGTATGTATCTAATTGGGAACATCTCAATCTACCTTGGAATCGTGATTTCACTTTATGGAATCATTGCCAATATCGTCGGGATAAAGAAGAAAAGCAGCAAGTGGATTGAAAGCGCAAGGGGGGCAGTTCTTTCACTTGCTTTCGTAGCGAGCATTGCATCCTTCATGCTGCTCTACTTGCTCGGCACAAGCCAGTTCCAATATAAATATGTGGCTTCCTATACAAATGAAAGCCTGCCCATGGCCTATAAGCTTACAGCCTTTTGGGCGGGTAATGCAGGATCCCTTTTGCTGTGGGCTTTCCTTTTAGCGCTATATGCAGCAATGGTCGTTTTTTCAAAAGAAAAAAAGAACCCGATGATGCCGTATGTATCCAGCATTCTGATGGTCAACATCCTGTTCTTTTTCACAGTGATGGCTCTCAATGCCAACCCGTTTGAAATGACCGATAAAATTCCCGCAGACGGAAAAGGGCTTAACCCGATGCTGCAAAATCCGGGAATGATCCTGCACCCTGTCACACTCTATATGGGTTATGTCGGGCTGGCAGTCCCATTCGCGTTCGGAATTGCGGCTCTGATCCTGAAGAGACTGGATTCAGAGTGGATCAAGCTGACGAGAAGATGGACCTTGCTTGCATGGCTGTTCCTGACACTCGGCAATGTGATTGGCGGCTGGTGGGCCTACCTGGAGTTAGGCTGGGGCGGCTACTGGGCATGGGACCCGGTTGAAAATGCCTCGTTTCTGCCATGGCTGACCGTATCGGCATTCCTGCACTCTGTGATGATCCAGGAACGGAAAAACATGCTGAAGACGTGGAATGTAAGCTTGATTATTCTTTCTTACATCCTGACACTGTTTGGAACCTTCCTTGTCAGGAGCGGAATCCTGACGAGTGTCCATGCGTTCGGGGACAGCAATTTAGGCACCTACTTCCTTGTTTTCATGGCGTTCATGATGGTGTTTTCTCTTTATATCGTCATGACAAGGTACGGACTGATAAAAAAGGACAGCAGTCCAATAGAGGCTTATTTTTCAAAAGAAAGCAGCTTCCTGCTGAACAACCTGATTCTCGTGGCTGCTGCTTTCGCCGTTTTCTGGGGGACGATGTATCCGCTGATTTCGGAAACTTTTACAGGTACAAAGGTCAATGTCGGCGCACCGTATTTCAATAAAGTGATGGCTCCGATCCTGTTGGTGCTGATTGTATTGATGGGCATCTGTCCGCTGATCGCCTGGCAAAAAGCGGTGTTTGAAAAGTTCATGAAGAACATGCTTTGGCCGCTGGCAATGGGTGTCGCCACAGCCATCATCCTGCTCGCTTTTGGCGTCAAGGGAATTTACGCGATTATCGGCTTATCGGCAACAAGCTTCATGTTTGGAACGCACTTGCAGGAATTCGCCAGAGGCATCAGGGCCCGACAGAAAGCGACGAAAGAAAATTTACTGAAGGCGGCGTTCAAGCTGACGGTAAAAAACCAGCGGCGCTATGGCGGTTATATCGTCCATATCGGGATTGCGGTCATCGCGGTAGGTGTCATTTCTTCGCACACTTACTCAACCGAAGTGCTTAAAACGGTAGATGCAGGCAACAGCATCAAGGCCGGTGATTACAGCCTTAAATTCAATGAACTGACTGAACATACGAAAAACGGCAATGGAATAGTGGTGGCTGATATTGATGTGACATATAAGGGCAAGGATATCGGCAAAATCAAGCCGGAAAAGATCTTTTACGAAACCTGGCCTGAACCGTCAACAGAGGTAGCGATCAAGACGAACTGGAGCCAGGATTTGTACGTAGTATTAAGCTCCTGGGAGAACAAAGACAAAGTGACATTCATGGTAAAAGTGAATCCATTCGTAAGCTGGATTTGGATGGGCGGCATCATCATGGTGATCGGCACAGCATTCGCCCTCATAGGCGGCAGGCCGGCAACATTCCGCTACCAGATCAATAAAGGCATTTCGAGAGTGGGAGGGTGAAAAAATTGAACAGGAAAATTCTTTTAACAACACTCCTTTTGCTTATCCTGATACCTGGCATGACAACAGCTTTCACTTACAACTCAAAGGAATTCAAGCAAATCATCGGACAGCTTGATATGCAGGGCCATGCGGATCATGAATTGTCCACCTGTTCAGTAAAGAAGATTTATTACGATGAAGTGGTTGAAATGCTGAACGGCGGCAAAACAGAACCGGAAATCATCCAGTCCTATGTTGATGAATACGGGCAGGCGGCTTTGAGAACTCCGGGCGGGGGCACAAGTGGCTGGATTGCCTGGGGAATGCCAGCTGCCGGAGTCGGAATCGGCAGTGTGATTGTCGGTGTCTGGCTAAGGAAGTTAACGGTCAAAAAGGCAGAATCAAAGCTTGAGACGAAGGCTGCATGGAATTCGGAAGTGGAAAAAGAAATTGCGGCAAAAACATTTGACGAAGAGCGCCGGAAGCTTTTCTAGGAGCTGATCAAAATGGATTATGTATTCTTAATAATAGGCACACTCGTGATCATTACTTGCTTTTACTTCATCATCTCTCCTTTCTTCTCGGCTGGCGAGGTGCCTGCCTCGGGAGTGGAGACAGAAAGTGAAAAGCTTACTCTTGAGCAGGTCTACAGCGCTGTGAATGAACTGGAAATGGACTTTTTAATGAAGAAAATCACCCGTGAGGATTTCGAGAAATTGAAAGAGAATTATCATTTACTCGCGGCTGAAATGTTAAAGGAAGAAACAGAGGGACTCAAGCAAGGAAAGTCAAAACAACTTCCAGAGAGCAAAAAGAAGAAAAAGGATGCCGAAGCAGAAGCAGATATTCTTAGAGAGCTTAAGAAGCTTCGCCAGCAGAAGGGGTGATCAGTATGGCGCCAGCCTACCATCCTGAATGGCTTGTGAACTTCTGGCTGACAACACCGGGGTTGAACATGGTGAACCCACACTATTTACTGATTGTTTTAGCTGCTGTCATGGCTGTTGTCTGGTTTCGGCGAAAGCGGAGAAAGGCTGCTGAAGACATCGGGAATGAGGAAGATCAGTTGTTCAAACACCTGTTGGCAAGAAAAAAAGTGATTGAAGCTGAGCTGGCTGGCCTTGAAGCAAGGCTGTCGGCAGCGGAAATCACCGAGGAGAATTTTAACAAGATGAAGTTTGATTACCAGAGCCATCTCGCTGAGGTAAACAAGGAACTGGAACAATACACTTAACGAAAGAGTTGGGGACCATGCTGGAACTGAGGAAAATGACCAAAATGCTGGGAGATAAGCTCGTATTAAGGAACATCACCCTTTCATTGGAAAAAGGGGAGATCTTAGCGGTGATTGGCCCGAATGGAGCAGGGAAGAGCACCTTCTTTAAATGCACAGTCGGACTCCTGCAGCCAACGAGCGGAGAGATTCTCCTGGATGGAAAGCTTGTTAAAAAAAATACGGCTGAGATTAAGCAGCGGATTGGCTTTTTAGGTCATGAATCCTTTTTGTACAATAATCTGTCCCCGCTCGAAAATCTCAAATTTTACGGAAAGCTTTACAAGGTGACGGAACTTGACAGGAAAGCAAATGAACTTTTAAAGGAAGTAGGGCTTTACCTTTTCAGGAATATGCCGATCCGGTCTTTTTCAAGAGGGATGATGCAAAGACTCGCGATTGCCAGGGTACTGCTCCCGAACCCTGATATCCTGATGCTCGATGAGCCGCACACCGGCCTTGATCAGGAGGCTGTTGGGCTTTTGAATCAAATCATTAAACAGAAACGGGACAGCGGGACGTCAATCCTGATCATCTCGCATGATTTTGAGCAGGTTCATGCACTAACTGACAGGGCGGCCGTATTGAAAAAAGGAAAGATTGTCTCAACAAAGCATCTTGGAGAGGAAGTAACTCTGGCAGAGATGAAAACCTGGTACGAAGCAGAGGTGAAGAGCTCATGATTTCAATCCTTAAAGATGCGTGGACTATTGCCAGCAAAGACCTGAGCAATGAGATCAAAACTAAGCAGACAATCGGGATGATGGTCATTTTCTCGAGTCTCGTCGTCCTGATCTTCAGCTTTGCGTTCGATCCGACAAATAATATGGTCAAAGCGGTCATTCCAGGGCTTGTCTGGCTGATCACCGTGTTTTCCGGAATTCTGGGACTAAATCGTTCCTTTCTTTCTGAGCACGAAAACGATGCACTGACAGGTTTGCGTTCGGCACCAATCGATCCTTCGAGCATCTATCTTGGCAAGGTGCTGGCGAACTTCATCCTCGTAACGGCAGTACAGCTTGTCAGCATCCCTGTTTTGTTTCTGCTGTTCGACTATCGCTTTTTTGGAAAAGTAAGCTGGTTCATCCTTGTGGTCATCATTGGTACGCTCGGTTTCATCATAGTCGGGACCTTCCTGGCTGCGCTATCGGCGAACGCAAAGAACAGCGAGATGCTTTTGCCGGTGTTGCTGCTGCCGCTTCTAAGCCCGCTGCTGATCGCCGGGGTCCAGGCGACAAGAATCATTCTTGAAAATGAAATGATTGCGGATGCATCTTCCTGGATCAGATTGATGGCTGCTTACGATTTATTGTTCCTGGCTGCATGCTTTTTCTTATTCGAATTTATTATGGAGGGGTCATGATGAGAAAGAATACTGGCATTATCGACCGGTTGTTGCTATTCACGTTAATTCCATCATTTTTCATAGCACTATATCTTATTTTTATTTGGTCTCCGGTTGAAAAGGTGATGGGCGCTGCACAAAAAATATTCTACTTCCATGTTGGCAGTGCCTGGGTCGCCTTCCTCGCATTCGGTGTCGTGGGTTATTACAGCGTGAGAGTGCTGATCAAGCCGAGACTCCAGCATCATATCAATGCGGGAATCTCCGCAGAAATTGGCGTTCTTTTTACAACAATCACACTGATCACCGGGATGATCTGGGGAAAATCAAGCTGGAATACATGGTGGACATGGGAGCCGCGCCTCGCGACAACCCTTATTCTATGGTTCATCTATGTTGCTTATCTGTTCGTCCGCAAGATGGATGGGTCGATGGACAAAATCGCAAGGCTGTCAGCTGTTTTTGGCATTATTGGCGTCATCAATGTCCCGATCGTCTTCATGGCCATCCGCTGGTGGAACACGAAGCTTCATCCAGTTGTCTTCGGTGAAGGCAAAAACCAGTCGGGCGGCGGAATCGAACCAGATATGCTGGTCGCACTGCTATTCTCGATCTTTACGATTACCGTGCTTTACGCGTTCTTGATGCGCAAAGGAATCGAAATTGAAAAAATGCGGCATATCGTCAAAAAGGCAAAGTCAAAAGCAATTGAAAAGCTTGCAGGATAATCACTAAGGAGGAGTTTAAAATGACTTACTTATTCATGGCTTACTCAGTTATTTGGACGTTGATCGCTGGTTATGTATTAGTGCTTGGGCGCCGCCAGAAGCAGCTGAAGAAAGAGCTCGAACTACTTGAAGAATGGAACTCAGATTTTTAAAAGCGGGTGAATATAATGGGCAAAAAGATAGTTCCGGTCATTGTCATCGCTGCCGTCATCGGAGTTCTCGGCTTTTTGGTCAGCGGACTGGGAGGGAAAGCATCGGCCCAGCCTGGAGACCAGTCCATCGAGTTTGAGCTGCAGGATATCGAAGGCAACACTTATAAATTATCGGATTTTAAAGGCCAGCCAGTGGTCCTTAACTTTTTCGCAACCTGGTGCGCACCGTGCATTGACGAAGCTCCTGAACTGGAAGCGTTCGGCAAAGAGTATAAGGATGCAAAGCTGCTGATCCTTGCTAAAGGCGAATCGAAGAAACGGATGGAAAAATACATCTCGAAAAGCGGCTCTGAGCTTACGTATCTTTTAGACACAAAAGAAGACATATCAAAGGATTACAATGTCATCGGCCAGCCTGAAACCATCATCATCGACGGAAACGGCGTCATTGTTGAACGTTTCTCCGGCCCGACAACGAAAGACGATTTAATCAAAATGATCCAGGAAAAAGTTTCACCATAACCTTGGTTAAAGCACATCCGTGTTTTAATAAAGCTGTTTTCGGTTGAACCATGCGAATACAGCTTTTAGTAGATAGCAAGAATCCGCTTTAAGGGAGGTGAAAAAGATGCTGAAAAAGCTACTGGGAATAGACAAAAAGATGCTGTTATTCATTGGCGTATTTGCTGGAATCATTGTTTCTGTCGTCACTGTCAAAACGCTTGCTTATACGGATTCACCTGAATTTTGCTCGAGCTGCCATATCATGACAGAGGTCCATGACTCGTTCTCTGATTCCAACCACGCCGGTCTGTCCTGCGGCGACTGCCATTTACCGCACGATAGTATGGTTAATAAATACACCTATAAGGCAAAGGCCGGGATGACGCATGTGTATTTCAATACACTGGGCGAGGCAAAAATCCCGAAGGTACTGCATGCAACGGAAGGTTCTGAAGAAGTCATAAATGAGAACTGCATCAGTTGCCATGAGAATACACTGGACAACGTTTCACATGATGCGAAAGACAGCTGTTCAAGCTGCCACCAGGCAGTGCCGCACGGCAAAGGCTTCAAAACAGAGGATTATTTTAAACCGCCGAAACCAGGCGAGCTTTTAGAAAATAAAGGAGGTACGATGAACAATGGCTAGAAATTTCCGCTGGGCATTTTTGCTCCTTGCGGCTGTCATGCTCATCATAACAGGCTGCTCCAGCTCGGAAGAAGAAGCAACTTCCGCAAGCGAGCTGAAAACGGGGCTGAGCAAAGACGAAATCAGCAATGAGGCCTTCAAGGACCTTTTCCCGCTGCAATATGACAGCTACAAGCAAAATGAAAAAATGGAGGATACGAAGTACAGCGGTTCCGTCAAACGAAGCAAGTTCGACCATGATAAGGAACCTTATCTGCCAGTCCTTTTTAACGGCTATGGCTTTGCGACTGAGTATAATGAGGACCGCGGCCATATCTATGCAAATGAGGATGTTCGGGCGATTGCGCGTATCACTGACAAATCAATCGGATCATGCTTAACCTGTAAGTCGACTGCTGTTCCTCACATGATTGAGGAAATGGGCGACGATTACTGGGGCGGCAATTTTAACGAAGACATTTGGCCAAAGGCAGAAGCAATGGGCCATTCACCGATCGGCTGCTCGGACTGCCATGACCCGCAGACAATGGATTTGCGCGTAACACGTCCTAGCTTCATTAAGGCAATGGAGTCACAGGGAATCGACATGTCCAACCCAACGAAGAATGACATGAGAAACTATGTTTGCGGACAGTGCCACGTAGAGTACTATTTTGCCGCAGACAATGGAGAAGTAACTTACCCTTGGGCAAACGGCTTTGAGCCGGAAGATATGTACGAATACTACGAAACTACTGCTAAGGAGCAAGGTTTTGAGAAGGACTGGGTCCACAATGTCTCAGGAACGCCAATGCTAAAAGCGCAGCACCCTGACTTTGAGACTCATATCGAAGGTCCGCATGGTGAAGCAGGGGTTACATGTTCAGACTGCCACATGCCATATGACAGGGTTGACGGCAAAAAGAAAATCAGCTCACACTGGTGGACATCACCGCTTAAGACAATGGATCAGTCATGTGCAACCTGCCATACCAACAGGGATATGGATGAGCTGAAGGACCGAGTAATCGGTATCCAGGATAAACATATGGAAGCACTTCATAAAGCTGAGGATATTTCGATCACCTCACACTATTACGTGAATAAGATGATCACTTCTGGAGTAAGCGAGGAGAAAATCAAGCAGGCTCAGGAGCATATCAGGAAAGGTCAATGGTTCTGGGATATTGTTGCAGCTGAAAGTGCTGCAGGATTCCATAATCCGCAGGGAGCAATGGATTCACTGAGAGTATCGATAGAAGAATCGAATGAGGCAATCAATCTTGCCATCGAAGAGTTGATCAAGAAGGGTGTAAATCTGGAAGAGGTCAAAGAAGAGATTGAAAAAGTGAAGAAGGCTGTTTTCGACGAAAAAGATAACTTCAAGAAGAAAGAGAAAGCAGTGAACAGTTACTTCCCGGCACAACAGCCAGCTCCAAAAAAATAGAGAATAGTAAATTTAGAGAAAAGATAAATACGAAAACACTGTGCAAATGGTAGTTTGTACGGTGTTTTCTTTAGTTTTGCAGAAATTTCTGTAAGTGTCAAGGAGGGAGATGGAGAAATCATCATAGCGTTCCAGGAAGATTGTTTTAGGCCATATGTTGCCACGACTTGTGACCGTGCCTCGTTAGAAAGATTGACTTCGGGCACATGTTTGCTCAACAATCACAATTATATTCGCGGAAACGAAGGTAATTTGCCAACAGGAAAAACAGCGGAATTTTTCCATTTAAACCTAAAAAACCTCCCCGAAAAAAATAGAAAATTTCAACTTCATATCCCTGCTTAAATTCCTATTGCAACCAATTGTGAAAACCTCTAAAATTACTTTGGTATTCGAAATTTATTTGTGAAAGAAGGCGTTGAATGATGCCTAGAGCCTTATGGCTTTTAATTATCGGGATGGCAGTCAATGTTACTGGTTCCTCTTTTTTATGGCCTTTGAACACTATCTATATACATGAGCACCTTGGCAAATCCTTGTCTGTTGCCGGCATCGTATTGATGCTTAATTCTGCAGCAAGCGTTATTGGCAATCTTTTTGGCGGCAGTCTTTTTGATAAAATTGGCGGATATAAGTCTATCATTCTTGGAATCAGCATTACCATCCTGGCGCTGCTTGGCCTAACCCTATGGCCAGGCTGGCCGCAATATATTTTCTTTTTGACAGTGGTTGGTTTTGGATCTGGAATCGTCTTTCCGGCTATGTATGCAATGGCGGGTTCGGTGTGGAAGGAAGGCGGCCGTAAAGCGTTCAACGCCATTTATGTGGCACAGAACCTCGGAGTTGCAGTGGGAGCCGCGCTTGGCGGGCTTGTCGCATCTTATTCATTCCAGCTGATTTTCATGGCCAACGCAGCCATGTACCTGATATTTATGATGATCGCTATTTTTGGCTATCGCAGCATCGACACCCGGGCAGCGAAGCAGACGAATGTACTCCAGGAGAATGGTGCGGTCAAAAGCCATACAAAGCTGTATGCACTTCTTATCCTTGCTGTTGGCTACTTGCTTTGCTGGGTTGGTTACGTCCAATGGCAAACAACGATTGCCGCTTATACTCAGGAATTGAACATTTCCCTGAATCAATACAGCATCCTCTGGACAATCAACGGTGCTTTGATCGTTCTTGGCCAGCCAATTGTGAACAGGCTGATCAAGCCGTTCCAGAATAAATTGAAGCTCCAAATCATCATCGGCATGGTTATCTTCATGGTTTCCTATGCAGTTGCTGCAGGAGCCAATGCATTCTCAGGCTTCGTGGCCGGTATGGTGATCCTGACGATTGGGGAAATGCTAATCTGGCCGGCTGTACCGACAATCGCAAATGACCTGGCGCCAAAAGGCCGGGAAGGCTTTTACCAGGGGATTGTCAACAGCACCGCAACTGGCGGCAGGATGATCGGCCCGCTTATGGGCGGGATTCTTGTCGACCTATACGGTATGCCAATGTTATTCGCAATCCTGATTGCGCTCATGTTTGTCGGTATTTTCACTACTGTCATCTACGACCGGAAAATAAGGGAATCACATAACGTTGCTGCACAAGCATAGAAAATCAGCAAAGAGCTGGGCCAGGGTGCCCGGCTCTTTTTTTAAACTTTGGAGATTGTCCGGTACCAGAGTTTTCTGGATTGAACAAGACGCCTGTACCCCTTTGCAATCAGTCACAAAATATGCATTTTTTCTCGATAGAAAATGCATATTTTACTTCTAATATAGGACTGTGAGTTTATGATATAATCATTTTTGAAAGACAAGGGGGTGAATGGGTTGAAGTTTAAACTCCTCGGAATTGCGTTTTTGGCTGCCGGTATATTAACTGGCTGTAGTGGTGAAGAAGAAAAATCTGCTCAACCTGAAAAACAACAAGAGAACATCAAGGAATTGGTGAGTGATTACAGCACGGGCGAAATTAAGGGCCATAAAGCTTCCATCACCTCACAAGAAGTGACAATTGATGACAGTGAAGGGGACAAGCAAGTCTATGACATATCAGACGAAGACTTCTTCGTCTCAATCGCGCCTTACGAAAATCAAACCCATCCTTGAGCGAATCATAGCTTGACAGGTTGTCAAGGTGAACTGGCAGAAAAAGAGTTTGATGTATATATTGAGGATGAAGACGGTAACGTGGTCGTTGATGAGAAAATGACGTCCCATCAGAATGGTTTCATCGATTTGTGGCTCCCGCGTGATAAAAAGTTCAATACAAAGATTGGATATAACGGCAAAACGGTTGAATCAGAAATATCCACTTTTCAGAATGACGCCACTTGCATTACCACAATGCAGCTTATGTAGACTAAAGCACCTATTTTCAGGTGCTTTTTTTATGTTATCTATAGTTTTCAGAAAAATATGATAAAATCGAAAGAAAAACCAGGTGGCGGATTATGAAAACGAATCTTTTACATATCCCGGCAGATATTATTGAAACCATTGTCGAGAATGCGTTTGAATGGCTTGTTGTGGTTGATCGAGAAGGAAGGATTATCTATATCAATCATAATTACTGTGAATTCCTTGAAGTCAATCGTGAAGAGACGATAGGCAGGCATGTGACTGAAGTGATCGAGAATACAAGGATGCATATTGTGGCCCAGACTGGAAAAGAGGAGCTGGCTGACCTGCAATTCATCAAGGGCAACTATATGATTGCCAACCGGGTGCCCATCATTAAAAATGGCGAAGTAATTGCAGCATTTGGAACGGTGTTTTTCAGGGATACACAAGAATGGATGAAAATGGACAGCCATGTAAAAAGCCTGCTGACCAGGATGCAGCCATACATCCAGAAGATTGATTCTGGCGTGAAGTATACTCTTGATGACATCCTTGGCGAGTCCCAGCAGATTATCAGTTTAAAAGAAAAAGTAAAAATGGTATCCAACAGCGATATTTCCATTCTGATCAGGGGAGAGAGCGGAACGGGCAAGGAATTGTTCGCCCACAGCATTCACCAGTTAAGCGGCAGAAGCCGGAAGCCGTTCATTAAGGTGAACTGCGGAGCAATCCCTGAAAACCTGCTTGAATCAGAGTTGTTTGGTTATGAAGAAGGAGCGTTTACAGGTGCGAAAAAAGGAGGCAAAAAGGGAAAGTTCCAATTGGCTGATGGCGGGACCCTTTTCCTGGATGAAATTGGAGACATGCCGCTAAGCATGCAGGTAAAACTTTTGCGTGCCTTACAGGATGGGGAGATAGAACCGATTGGTTCAACAAAATCGATTTCGGTTAATGTCCGGATTATTGCTGCCACAAACAGGCCTCTTGAGAACATGATTGAGGAGAAACGATTCAGGGAGGATTTATTTTATCGGATCAATGTCGTTCCTTTCAGTGTTCCTCCATTAAGAGAACGCGCTGAGGACTTAACGCTGCTGATTGCCTATTTTATTGCCAAGGTCACGAATCGATTAGGCAAGCGGATTGCAGGAATTGATAGTAACGTAATGGAAATTCTTAAATCATACAGCTGGCCTGGAAACATCCGAGAACTTGAAAATGTCATTGAAGCTGCGGTTCATTTGACAAAAGGAGAACAGATTACGCTGGAGTCATTGCCGGATTACCTGCAATCACAAACAGCCATTTACCGATTCAAGAACAAAAAGCTTAAGGATATTGTTGAAGAAACAGAACAATGGGTGTTGAAGCAAAGTCTGGAAAGGAATAAAGACGATAAAGCAAGGGTGGGGAGGGAACTGGGGATCAGCAGGTCGACACTTTATGAAAAGCTAAATAAATACGGCCTCTTGTAGTCCGGGAATTCGGAATGCTGTCCGAGTTTCCGGACTTCTTTTATTTCTAGTAATATTTTAAAGGTTTTTCACTGTATGAATGGTATTAATTTCGGGGAACAGGACAGCTTGAATAACTTTTATTCTATCAAATAAAAACAATGGAAGCATGATAGAGTCCGAAAATCCGGAATTAACTAACTGAAAATTAAGAATAAACATTGATTATTGTACCCTGCAAAGTTGGCACGATAGTTGCAATAAGATAATACAGCAATTTTATTCAATATTTTTTGTAAGCGTTATCATATTTTGAGCAAGGAGGGCAGGGTGCGTTGGTTTTCACTTTAAATTACAAGGGGGAAAAAGAATGCTGAGTATGATTGGGTTGATTGGCGGTCTGGCTTTGTTGATTTATCTGACGATGAGGGGCATGAACCTGCTGATTGTCGGGCCGATTTCTGCGTTGTTTGTTGCTGTGTTCAGCGGAATGCCGCTGTTTCCGCAACTGGTTGAAGAAGGGGCAGCCAACTTTGTCGGTAACTATATGTCTGGGTTTTCTGGATTTGTTACTGCCTGGTACATGATGTTCCTGCTGGGAGCGATTTTTGGAAAGGTAATGGAGGATAGCGGCGCGGCTGACAGTGTATCTGAGTTAATTGTTAATACATTAGGGATGAAATATGCAGTGCTTGCAATTATCGCTGCCTGTGCCGTGTTGACATATGGCGGCGTCAGCTTGTTTGTTGTCGCATTTTCTGTTTATCCAATGGCATTGAGTTTGTTCAGGCAGGCAAATTTGCCTAGGAGATTCATTCCGGCTGCATTGGCCTTCGGGTCGGTCACTTTTACAATGACTTCTGCCGGTTCTCCGGAAATCCAGAACTGGATCCCAATCCAATTCCTGGATACTACCCCTTGGGCAGGCTGGGAGGTCAGTGCCATCGTTGCCGTCTTCATGATGATTTTTGGCTACTGGTGGCTGAAACGAATGATTACAAAAGCGGTTGCAAGAGGCGAGAAGTTCGAAGCCAGGAAGGCAGATCCAATGTTGGAAAAACGGGAGCTGCCTCATCCTTTGATGGGTCTTATTCCTTTGGTCGTGGTACTGGTTATTTCATTCATTTTCCATGATTCATTAAAACAGTCAGCTTTGATCATCGCCCTGCTTGGCGGGGTTGTATCTGCCTATCTATTAAATCGCAAGTACTTTAAAAATTTCTGGGAAGCTCTTTCAGAAGGGACGATGGGTGCCTTGATTGCGATTGGTAACACAGCTGCTGTAGTCGGTTTTGGCGGTGTCGCAAAAGCAGTGCCGGCTTTCCAGACGGCGGTTGATGCGATGACGAATATTCCAGGCAGCCCGTTGATTGGTGCGGCGATTGCTGTCAGTGTCATTGCCGGGATGACTGGTTCTGCATCCGGGGGCCAGGCAATTGCGCTTCCATTGCTTGCACCTCACTACATGGATATGGGCGTCAATACTGAAGCACTGCACAGGGTAGCGGCTATTTCCTCTGGAGCGCTTGATTCACTGCCGCATAACGGGTACGTGGTTACGACTGTCCGGGCGATCTGTGGCGAGTCCCATCAGGATGCATACAATCCAGTGGCGGCTGTTACTGTCATTGTGCCGTTGATTGGTGTAGCAATTGCGATTGTTCTATTCTCTCTAGGATTAGGTATTTAATGAAGGCTCTTTTCTCAAACTTTGTTGCTATTGACTACAAAATAGGATCGTATTACCTAAGTTTCTTTACAAAAATTAACGCTTATTATGAGAAAAGAGCTTGCAAACTTAGTACCGACATATAAAAGGACTTTTTATCACGTTAAAATCGGCTTTAGGATTTTAACAACAATCTTCACGAAAACAGCCCTAACGAAAGGAGATTCCCAATGGTAAAAGATAAAGTTGTGATGATTACCGGTGCCGCCCAGGGAATCGGGTACGAGATCGCCAAGAGCTTTGCTGAGCAGGGGGGAAAGGTATTTCTGACGGATTTACAGGAAGAAGCTGTGGAGAAGGCGGCTGTCAGTCTGCGTGAATTAGGGCTTGAAGCCGCTGGTTTGAAATGTGATGTAACCAGCGAAAATGAAATTGAGGAGGCAGTCGCAAAATGCATTGAGCACTTTGGTCGTGTCGATGTTCTCATCAACAATGCTGGCTTGCAATTTGTATCCATGATCGAAGACTTCCCGACGGAAAAATTTGAACTGTTGATAAAAGTGATGTTGACTGCTCCATTCATAGCCTTGAAGCATGTGCTGCCAGTCATGAAAAAGCAAGGTTCGGGACGGGTGATCAACATGGCATCCATCAATGGGCTTGTCGGGTTTGCCGGTAAAGCAGCATACAACAGTGCCAAGCACGGGGTCATTGGATTGACAAAGGTGGCTGCACTCGAAGCGGCTGAGCATGGCATCACAGTGAACGCTGTCTGCCCGGGATATGTCGACACACCGCTTGTGCGCAACCAGCTTTCACCCCTTGCTGAAACAAGGAATGTTCCGCTTGAAAAAGTGCTTGAAGAAGTCATCTTTCCGCTCATACCGCAAAAGCGGCTGCTGGCTGTCGAGGAAATCGCCAGCTATGTTATGTTCCTAGCCAGTGATGCTGCGAAAGGAATCACTGGCCAGGCGGCGGTCATCGACGGAGGGTATACGATACAATAATCAAGATAAGCTGGCTCCCTTTGGGAAGCCAGCTTATCTTGATTTATAGGATATGGCTCTTTTCTCAAACTTTGTTGCTATTGACTACAAAATAGGATTGGATGATCTATGTTTCTTCACAAAATTAAAGCTTATTATGAGAAAAGAGCTGCACACTTAATACCGAACTACAAAACGGCTTTTTATCACGTTAAAATCGGCTTTAGGATTTTAACAACAATCGTTACGAAAACAGCCTTTGATATAAACTAAATTTTAGCCTGGTTCATATATTTATGGAGAATAATTTCCACATTCTCGATATGGCTGAGCATCATACTTCTTGCTTTTTCAGCATTCTGTTCTTTTATCGCCTCGTAAATAGCATGGTGTTCTTCATAGAGGCGATCTGTTGTAGTTTGTTTTGAGTAAAGCCACAGCCGCCGGGTTTCTTTCATTGTTTCTCCCATCAGGCCGGAAACATGGTTCATCAAGCTGATCAATAATGGATTATGCGAGCTTTCCGCAATGGCCAGATGGAACTGTAAATCAGCTTTTTCACCAAGCTCCTCATTACCACTCGCACGTTTCATTTCCTCGAGCGCCTCTTTTATTGTCTGCAGCTGGTGTTCGGTCCGTTTATTTGCAGCGGAAAAAACAGTCCCTGCCTCAAGGATCTTCCTGACTTCCAACAGGTGTGCTGTATCCTGAGCATTCATCAGGATGGCTGTCGATAACGGAAAGCTGATTTGCTCGGACTCGAACTGCTTCACATATGTTCCTTCGCCTTGCCTGATTTCAATGAGCCCTATTGCTCTCAATGCAGTCAATGCTTCCCTGATCGCAGAGCGGCCCACCTGAAAATTCTCCGCCAGCTGCTGGACAGAATCCAGTTTATCCCCTGGCTGCAATTGGCCAGAACTGATCATGGCATGGATTGCTTCCGCCACTTCTTCATATATCTTTTTAGGTTTTATTTTATTATATTGCAAGGTAAAACCTCCAAAATTCGTTCTCTAGACTCTCATTATACAGTTTTATCTCAGCTCTATTATAATCCTCGTCATTTAGAAGCGGGAAATTTCATATAAAAAAACGATACTCAACCGTAACAATATTTTACTAAATGTAAATATATATTGAAATTTTCCTAATGAACATCCTATAATTTAAGGTATGGTCATCTGATGACCATATCACCACTTTTGAAAGCGATTTCCCATTTGAGTTTTGGCTTCGGAGAACTCTTCTATCTGCTTAATACTCTCGTGAAAAACCAGAAACTGGACTTTACTTTTTAAACAGCGAGAACTGCAAAGTCTACAAAAAACATTAAAAACTGCAGGTCTAAATGAATGATTCTATTTTACCAATGAAGGGGGAACTATTATGCTTCCAAATATAGTCAAAGATAAATTGATCTCCATCGTAACTGCCGCTGATTTTGATGACTCAAAAACGGGCAGGCTTGTCTATTCATATGATGCAACACCTAACTTTCAATCAATGCCGGATGCGGTTGTAAGTCCGCGGAATAAAGAAGAAGTATCGCAAATTGTTAAGTTGTGCAATGAATATAAAGTTCCTATTGTCCCCCGCGGATCAGGCACGAATCTGTGTGCAGGCACTTGTCCGACAGAAGGAGGGATCGTGCTTCTTTTTAAGCACATGAACAAGATCCTTGAGGTGGACGAAGAGAATTTAACCGTTACTGTACAGCCTGGTGTTGTGACTCTTGATTTAATCCAAGCGGTCGAGCCAAAAGGCCTGTTTTATCCGCCGGATCCAAGCTCTATGAAAATATCAACCATCGGCGGCAATATTAATGAAAACTCTGGCGGTCTCCGCGGATTGAAGTATGGAGTGACAAGGGATTACGTGATCGGGCTTGAGGCTGTGCTCCCAAACGGGGATATCATCCGCACAGGAGGGAAATTGGCTAAGGATGTTGCCGGATATGATTTTACCAGGCTGCTGGTTGGCTCGGAGGGGACATTGGCCATCATTACCGAAGCAACCCTAAAGCTGATACCTATGCCAGAGACAAAACAAACAATGCTGGCTTTATATCAAGATCTTGAAGCAGCAGCTAAATCAGTTTCCAAGATTATCTCTAGCAAAATCATTCCGGCTACGCTGGAATTCCTGGATCAGCCGACCCTGAAGGTTGTGGAGGATTTTGCTAAAATCGGGCTGCCAACAGATGTTAAAGCTGTGCTATTGATTGAACAGGACGGTCCTGTTGAAGTGGTCGAGCGTGATATGGCGAGGATTGCCGAGGTTTGTAAAGAGGAAAAAGCTGTATCTGTGCAACTGGCCCAAACAGAAGCTGAAGCTGAAGCACTGAGGACTGCGCGCAGAAGTGCATTGTCTGCATTGGCGAGGTTAGCGCCGACGACAATATTGGAGGATGCTACTGTTCCAAGGTCGGAGATTGCGAGAATGGTCAATGCAATCAATGAAATTGCGGAAAAGTATGGCTTGAATATCTGTACCTTTGGCCATGCAGGAGATGGAAACCTTCATCCTACTTGTCCGACAGATTCACGGAATCATGATGAAATGGAAAAAGTCGAAAAGGCATTTGCTGAAATCTTTGAAAAGGCTATTGAATTCGGCGGAACGATTACGGGTGAGCACGGCGTCGGTGTCATGAAAGCACCGTACCTAGAGTTGAAATTGGGCAAAGAAGGAGTTGCGGCTATGAAAGCTGTGAAAATGGCCCTTGATCCCAACAACATCATGAATCCTGGTAAGGTTTTCGCGAAGGACAGCAGGAAACGGGTGGTGGTTTCAAAATGACAACGATCCAGGAACAGCAGAGAATCCAGACAGAATTCCAGGAAAAGATGGACCAGGACGAACTATTGAACTGCATGCGCTGCGGTTTCTGCCTGCCTACCTGTCCTACCTATATCGAATCGGGCTATCAGGAATCACATTCACCACGCGGGCGGATTGCTTTAATGAAGGCGGTCGTCGATGGGATTATTGAACCGGATGAGGATTTTGAACGATCACTGGACCTTTGCCTTGGCTGCCGTGCATGTGAGCCTGTCTGCCCATCCGGGGTGAATTATGGACACCTTCTCGAAGATGCCCGTGATATTGTCAATCAAAACAAGAAGTTTTCAATGCCCGTAAAAGTGGTCAGGAATGCAGTCTTCAAAGGGCTTTTTCCGCATCAGGAACGCATGAGGGGGCTGACAGGACTTATTGGATTCTATCAACGTTCTGGCCTGCAAAAAATGGCGCGCGGCACAGGTGTGATGAAGCTGTTCCCTGAATCGCTCGCCACTATGGAGAAAGTCCTTCCAAAGGTACCGACAATGAAGGAGCTGAAAAATCGGCCTGTGCATCTTGAACCAATCGGGACAAAGACTCATAAGGTTGCATTCTTCAGCGGCTGCCTGATGGATACCATGTTCCTGGAAACTAACAATGCGACGATGAAGCTTTTGCAGCTCGCTGGCTGTGAAATAGTCATCCCGAAGGAGCAGGCCTGCTGCGGAGCTCTTCATGGTCATAGTGGTGAAAAAGAAGATGCCAAATCACTTGCTCGCCGCAATATTAAAGCCTTCGAAGAGACCGGGGTCAATTATATCATCACCAATGCAGGGGGATGTGGTGCCTTCCTGGTTGATTATGACCACTTGCTTAAGGACGATCCAGAATGGAGGCTCAGGGCCCAGGGATTTGCC
Source organism: Bacillus sp. ISL-45 (assembly GCF_018613195.1). Classification (GTDB taxonomy): domain Bacteria; phylum Bacillota; class Bacilli; order Bacillales; family Cytobacillaceae; genus Mesobacillus. Next base: position 92,108 of record NZ_JAGGQQ010000010.1, on the reverse strand, counting down.
GGTAAAATCAAGGATATCTCACAAATTTTGGTCGAAGTGGGCTTTCATGAAAAAGTGAACCTGGAGCTGCCGCATCAAATCATTACGTATCAGGATTCATGCCATCTGCGCAATGTAATGAAAACAGCTTCAGCACCGAGGACGTTGCTGCAGTCGATCAAAGGAAGCGAATATCGTGAAATGCAAAATGCTGACCGTTGCTGTGGTTCAGCAGGAATCTACAATATAGTTGAGAGTGAGATGTCCATGCAACTCCTTGATTCCAAAATGGTTGAGGCAAAGGTCACCCATGCAACGACGATTGTAACGGCTAATCCAGGCTGTCTTCTTCAAATGAAGCTCGGGATTGAGCGGGAAGGACTTTCTGGCAAAATAAGAGGCGTGCATATTGTCGACCTCCTAATGGAAGCGGCACTAACGGATCAGTAAAGATCGATGGCCCATCTGAATTTACAGATGGGCTTCTTATCTGTCCATGCTGGGTTATGTAAAAGCCTGCACCAGCAGGTAAAACAAGCATATACTACTCACTACCATCAAATATTCCATCCCCGCTTGCATATGGGAGGGAATTTTATTACAATATCTCTATATTCATAACGAAAGACTTCGACAAGGAGTAGTAGTGGTGTAAAACCTGTACTAGAGAACTGGCGGTTGGTGCAAGCCAGACGGGTCCATCATGAACTCGCCTTTGAGTCGCAGACGTGAACATAAGTAGCGTTTGCCGTTTTCCGCGTTAAGGATTGAATGAAGCGAGTGTTGCACACTAATTTGGGTGGTACCGCGGGAGATTATACATAGCCTCTCGTCCCTTTTACAGGGACGGGAGTTTTTTATTTTTTTAAAGAAAATCCCATCCGTAAAATAAATAGAACCTAAACAGGAGGACAAAAACGATGAGTTTTAACCATCAGGAAATCGAAAAAAAATGGCAATCGCATTGGGAACAGAACAAAACGTTCAAAACAACCGAAGATAAAGGGAAAGAGAAGTTCTACGCGCTTGATATGTTCCCGTATCCATCTGGTGCCGGCCTTCACGTTGGACACCCGGAAGGTTACACAGCGACTGACATCCTTTCACGCTTGAAAAGGATGCAGGGCTTCAACGTCCTTCATCCAATGGGCTGGGATGCGTTTGGCCTTCCTGCAGAACAGTATGCGCTTGATACGGGAAATGACCCGGCTGAATTCACGGAGCAGAATATCAATACGTTCCGCCGCCAGATCAAGGCATTAGGTTTTTCATACGATTGGGATCGCGAAGTCAACACGACGGATCCTGAATACTACAAATGGACGCAATGGATTTTCCTTAAGCTTTATGAAAAAGGCCTTGCCTACATTGATGAAGTAGCAGTTAACTGGTGCCCTGCGCTAGGAACTGTTTTAGCGAACGAAGAAGTAATCGACGGAAAAAGTGAGCGCGGAGGCCACCCGGTAGAGCGCCGTCCGATGAGGCAGTGGATGCTTAAAATCACTGCTTATGCGGACCGCCTGCTTGAGGATCTGGATTTGCTTGATTGGCCCGAAAGCCTGAAGGATATGCAGCGCAACTGGATCGGCCGTTCAGAAGGTGCAGAAGTCACTTTCAACATCGAAGGACATGAAGGAACTTTCACTGTGTTCACAACTCGTCCTGATACACTTTTCGGCGCAACTTATGCGGTCCTTGCACCAGAACATCAGCTTGTTGATAAAATCACGACAGCTGACCAGAAGGCTGCAGTCGAAAAATATATCGATGAAATCAAGAGCAAAAGCGACCTTGAGCGTACGGACCTTGCGAAGGACAAAACGGGCGTCTTCACTGGCGCTTACGCAATCAACCCAGCGAACGGCGAAAAAATGCCAATCTGGATCGCTGACTATGTTCTTGCTTCATATGGTACAGGGGCAATCATGGCAGTACCAGGGCATGATGAGCGCGACTATGAGTTTGCCAAAAAATTCGATTTGGAAATCAAGGAAGTCGTTGCCGGCGGAAATATCGAAAAAGAAGCTTACACTGGCGATGGCGAGCACATCAACTCTGAATTCCTTAACGGCTTGAACAAAGAAGAGGGCATCAGCAAGATGATTGAATGGCTTGAGGAAAAAGGCATTGGTACGAAAAAGGTCACTTACCGCCTTCGTGACTGGCTGTTCAGCCGCCAGCGCTACTGGGGCGAGCCGATTCCAATCATCCACTGGGAAGATGGAACGATGTCCGCTGTACCTGAAGACCAACTGCCGCTGATCTTGCCAAAAACAACTGAAATCAAACCATCAGGCACAGGTGAATCCCCACTTGCCAATATTGATGACTGGGTGAACGTTGTTGACCCTGAAACAGGCAAAAAAGGCCGCAGGGAAACGAACACAATGCCGCAATGGGCTGGCAGCTGCTGGTACTATCTGCGCTATATCGATCCGAAGAACAACCAGGCACTTGCCGATGAGGAAAAATTAAAGCAGTGGCTTCCGGTTGATATCTATATCGGTGGAGCGGAGCACGCCGTATTGCACCTGCTTTACGCTCGTTTCTGGCACAAGGTCCTTTACGATGTGGGAGTTGTCCACACGAAGGAGCCTTTCCAAAAGCTTTTCAACCAGGGAATGATTCTTGGTGAAAATAATGAAAAGATGAGCAAATCAAAAGGAAATGTCGTCAACCCGGATGAAATTGTTGAAAGCCACGGTGCGGATACGCTTCGTCTTTATGAAATGTTCATGGGGCCGCTTGAAGCATCCATCGCCTGGTCTACAAATGGACTGGATGGATCACGACGCTTCCTTGACCGCATCTGGCGCCTGTTTGTCAATGAAAACGGCAGCTTGAGTGAGAAAATCAAGGATGTTGAAAACACGAACCTTGAGAAGGTCTACCATCAGACTGTTAAAAAGGTGACGGAAGATTATGAGGGGCTTCGTTTCAATACAGCGATTTCTCAAATGATGGTCTTCATCAATGAAGCATATAAAGCCGAAGAACTTCCAAAAGCATACGTTGAAGGCTTTGTAAAAATGCTGGCGCCGATTACACCGCATATCGCAGAAGAGCTTTGGGCTAAGCTTGGCCACAGTGAGTCAATCACATATGCAGCATGGCCAGCATATGATGAAGCCAAGCTAGTCGACGACGAAGTAGAAATCGTTGTCCAGGTAAACGGTAAAATCAAAGCGAAAATGATGGTACCGGCAGACGCGAACAGAGAAACACTAGAGCAGATCGCGATGGGCGACGATACCGTGAAAGAACAAATCGACGGTAAAACAGTTCGTAAAGTGATTGCTGTACCAGGAAAGCTTGTCAATATTGTTGCAAATTAATATGCACACGCAAAGGATCGCAATGGCGGTCCTTTGTTTTAATATGAACATACCCCCTGTGGTTTTTTCTTTGTATTATTAAAAGAGTTTTTATATAATAAATAGGGGAAAATACATTAAGGTATGTAATCCTTTTTTTAGGATAATCTTACTGAAAAAATGGAGGAAACGATGATGAATAAAGTTGAAAACATTACTCCTGAAGAACTTCAAAAGAAACTGGAAGCTGGAGAAAAGCTGGAAATGGTTGATGTACGCGAACAAGATGAAGTTGAATCTGGCATGATCCCGGGAGCTAAGCACGTGCCAATGGGCGAAATCCCTGAAAGACTGAACGAATTTGACAAGGACAAGGAATACATCTTCATCTGCCGTTCAAGCGCACGCAGCGGCAACGTCTGCCACTACATGAACGAACAAGGCTTCAAAGTCCGCAACATGGTTGGCGGCATGATGAGCTGGGGCGGAGAAACTAAGCGTCCATAATTATAAAATTCTGAAAATCTGGCCAGAATGGATGTTAAAAAGGAAGGACGACTTACCTTGATCCAGGTCAGAGTATTTGATCATGAACATGAAAAAGATTTAGAACAGGATATGAACCGCTTTCTGGAGAAGCTTGATGAGAAAAAGCTCCTGGACATTAAATACAATGTCGCGGTCATACCAGAAGAAGAGGACGAAGAACAGATCTACTGTTTTTCAGCCATGGTTGTGTACAGAGCCTGAGTCACTTCACTCAGGCTCTGTTTTGTTTAGGGTAAGGGTCAGAAACAGGTGGAAGATGAGCAAAAGTGGCGGGCATCAAAGGCATGATGGACAGAAATAGATGGAAAACGAGAGAAAATGTCCATCATCAGGGCGATGACGGACAGAAACTGCCGTGAAAAGAGCAAAAGTGTCCGTCATCAAAGGCATGACGGACAGAAATAGATGGAAAACGAGAGAAAATGTCCATCATCAGGGCGATGACGGACAGAAACTGTCATGAAAAGAGCAAAAGTGTCCGTCATCAAAGGCATGACGGACAAAAACCAGCGGAAAAAACGCAAAAGTGTCCGTCATAAAATTATGACGGACATTGATTCATCCACACTATTATTGCAGAGCAAACCCTGCGGCATTTGTCCCGGCGAGACGTCCAGTCACAAGAGCGGAGGTAATATTGTAGCCACCCGTATATCCATGGATATCGAGGATTTCTCCACAAAAATACAGGCCTTCTGCTTTTTTTGACGCCATTGTTTGCGGTTCGACTTCTTTGACGGACACTCCTCCGCCAGTAACGAAAGCCTTATCAAGCGGCAGCGTGCCGTTGACTTTGAATTCGAACTGTTTGACTGACTTGGCAAAACTCCTGATTTTTTCATGGCCCAGCTGTCCGCCCTGCATCGCCGGGTCAATCTCATTCAGCTCAAGCAGGAACAGTAGATACCGTTCTGGCAGGAGACCCTTCAATAAATTCTTCACCGCTTTTTTCGGCTCGGCTTTGATCAGTTTATTGATCTCCTGGAACAATTCTTCCTCTTTCATATCAGGAAGGGCATCCAGGGACATGGCGACTTCTTGAAGACTCCATTTTTGCATCGCTTTGACGACGAACTGGCTGCAGCGCAGAACCGCAGGACCGCTGATGCCAAAATGGGTAAAAATCATATCCATTTTGTGAGTGATCAGTGCTTTCCCTTTTGGATTAAGGACGCTGAGTGCGACTCCCCTCAGCGAAAGCCCCTGGAGGACCTTTTCTTTTATAAAAGGTTCAGCAGACGTAAGTGGCACTTCAGTAGGGAATAGTTGCGTGATTGTATGGCCCGCTTTTTCCGCCCACGCATACCCATCACCAGTGGATCCGGTGTGGGGAACTGATTTTCCGCCGACAGCAATGATGACGCTGCCTGCATAAAACACTTCACCATTTTTCAATTCAACAGACTCAGCCTTGCCATCCTTGTAGTGCACATCGGCAACAGGAGTGTTCGTCTTGATTTCTACCTTTAATTCTTTTAGCTTTGATAAAAGGGCATCAACAACAGATTGAGCTTTATCCGTTACCGGGAACATCCGGCCGTGATCCTCTTCTTTCAGCTGGATGCCAAGCCCTTCGAAAAACGAAATGATATCTTCATTGCTAAAAATGGAGAGCGCGCTGTATAAAAAGCGCCCATTTCCGGGTATATGTTTAATGATTTCATCCACTGGCAGCCGATTGGTCACATTGCAGCGGCCCCCGCCAGATATCGCCAGCTTTCGGCCAAGCTTGTCTCCTTTGTCAATCAGCAGCACCTTTGCGCCTTTCTCACCAGCAGCAATCGCGGCCATCAAGCCAGACGGACCGCCGCCAAGGACGATTACATCATAGTTCATTGCTTCACCAACTTTTCGTTTCACTTTTTTTAATCATTTCAACACCTTTATTATTATAATGCAACTCTTCAGTAAAAACATTTCCTTGAAAGATGTCCTTCAAACGAATTCCCTGGCGGAAAACTGGCAGTCGGGCTGGAGAAGGAGTAAACTAGGGAATGCAGGGAATCGGCAGGGATGCAGGAAATATCTGCAGCGTGGATGCAGGAAATATCTGCATCCATTGATAAATATCATAGTGTCTGATTGTGTTTATGGTAAAATACAAGTTTGTAATCTGTTTTTAACTTATAGATTGAAAAGTAGGGATTTTATGTCATCAAAGCTTTTAAGAGGGACGTTCATACTGACGCTTGGCACGATTTTATCTAAAGTGCTGGGACTGTTTTATATTATCCCTTTTTATGCAATTATCGATAAATACGGGACGGTACTTTATTCATATTCTTATATTCCTTATACGATTTTTATTAGCGTGGCAACAGCGGGCGTGCCACTTGCAGTCTCTAAATTCATTGCTAAGTATAACGCGCTAGGGGAATATGCTGTCGGCAGGAAACTATTTAAGTCTGGTGTAATAGTCATGCTTGCTACAGGATTTGTTTCCTTCTTGATTATGTATTTTACAGCACCAGGCCTTGCGGACATAGTTATTTCCAGCGGTGATGATGAAGATGTTGTCATCAGTGCGCAGGATGCTACAACCGTTATACGTGCTGTCAGTTTTGCCTTGATTGTTGTTCCATTCATGAGCTTGATCAGAGGTTTCTTCCAGGGGCATCAATCGATGGGGCCATCTGCTGTATCGCAGGTTGTTGAGCAGATCGTCAGGATTGTTTTTTTGCTGTCGGGTGCATATATTGTCCTTTATATCATGAAAGGAAGCATGGTTTCAGCTGTCAGCGTTGCGACCTTTGCTGCTTTCATTGGGGCACTTGGAAGTTTAGGTGTACTTGGCTGGTACTGGTTCAAACGTAAACCTCATCTTGATGAGTTGCTTAAAGAAGACAAGGGGACAATGGATATTTCCTTGAAAGAAATATATAAGGAAATATTAATTTATGCAGCACCGTTTGTTTTTGTTGGAATCGCCAATCCATTATTCCAGTTCGTCGATATGCTGACATTTGAAAGGGCAATGCGTGCTGCTGGCGTAGTACATAAAGAAGCCCAGGCAGCTTTTGGTGTACTGAATTTCCAGACGCATAAATTGGTGATTATCCCAGTTTCATTGGCTACTGCATTTTCTTTAACATTGGTTCCAAGCATTACAAAAGCCTTTACTGATAATGACCGAAAGGGAATGCGGCGCCAGCTGGACCAAACATTCCAGGTACTTATGTATCTGACTGTTCCAGCAGCGTTAGGTATTTCTTTGCTTGCACAGCCAATGTTCACCGTATTCTTTGAAAATGACCCTTTAGGAACTGAAGTGTTAAGAACTTACGCTCCAGTAGCCATTCTATTCGCACTCTTCTCCGTCACCGCTGCCATCCTCCAGGGGATCAATGAGCAGCGATTCACGATTTTGAGTTTGCTGACGGGATTATTGGTGAAGCTATCCTTGAACATCCCGTTGATCAAGCTGCTCGAGACACAAGGAGCTGTCCTTTCGACAGCGTTAGGGTATACAGCGGCAATTATCATTAACATAATTGTCATTAAAAAATATGCCAAATATCCAATGGGCTTTGTGGCAAGAAGAATTAGTTTGATATTGATTTTCTCCGGTTTGATGGCTGGAGTAACGATGGCATTCTATGAAATGCTTGTCCAATTTCTTTCACCGGCTGCAAAGTTCCAGTCGATTGTGCTTATCGGAATCTCAGCACTGGTAGGCGCTGCAGTTTATTTTTACCTTGGATTCCGGACCAAGTTGGTAGACAGGCTATTCGGAGACCGAGTCACCAAATTCAAGCGCAAATTAAGGCTGCCGGTTTAATAGGAAAATGGCCTTCGGTTATGAAGGCCATTTTTAATGGTTAAGGAATTTATAAAAGTTATTGAGTTGTGGATAACTCTCTGAAGTTTTCTTAATCCAGCTCTAGCGCCTAGCCCCTCGAGTCGCTTGTCTAGCTGCGGCTCCTAACTCCTCGAGACGCTTCGTTCCTGCCAATGAAGTCAAAGAACGACTTCACTGTCAGGCCCTCCAGCGCTTGTCGGAGTTGGGCAGTCGCCTCCTCCTTTCGAATTGTCTAGTGTCGCCTCCTAGAAACTCCGAAACTTCAACTCCGCCGGCAGAAGCAAAAAGCGCTTCTTTGTCGGAGTCTCCAGTTTCTGCGTTTCTAAGCAGTCGGCTATACTTTTCGAGTTCGGTTCCTGCCAATGAAGTCAAAGAACAACTTCACTGTCAGGCCCTCCGAGGCACACGATGTGCTAGACCCGCCAGCCACAGGATAAGGAAAGCTTCGAAGCGAATCATCGCACGACCGAAAGCGGTAGCTTTTGGGAGGACGTGGCGTCATAGGCGGGCAGCGCTTGTCGGGGCTTAACGAGGCGCTTGCGCTTTTTGTTCTGCAACCTAATAGAACTGCTGGTCGTTATCGCGGATATTGAGGCGGCGTTCAATCCTGTCAACCCTGCGGTCCAGCCGGTCAATCTGGTTGCTCAGTCTTTGAACCTGCCTTTCCAGCCGGTCGAGTCTTTGGTCAAATCCGCCTCCGCCGCCGGGATATCCTCCACCAGGATATCCTCCACCAGGATATCCTCCACCAGGGTAACCACCACCCGGGAAGCCTCCGCCTGGCAGGCCGGGAATAGGGATGTACAAGCCTTGTCCTTGTTGTCTATGGTTCATTCAGGTCATCTCCTCATAATCATGTTAAAGTATGATATTAGTCTATGTAAGGCAGCAAGAAAGGGAATGGGCACCTGCCCATATGAATAAAGGAGGTTCAGCAATGAGAATCGATAAAGTGCTTTCCAACCTTGGATACGGAAGCAGGAAAGACGTGAAGAAACTTTTAAAAGACGGTGCTGTAAAAGTAAATAATGCAATTGTCAAAGATGCAAAGCATCATGTGGATCCTGAAAACGATTCGATAACATTAAACGGTGAAGAAATTCATTATAGAGAATTTATTTATTTAATGATGAACAAGCCGCCTGGTGTCATTTCAGCGACAGAGGACAACCATGATGAGACAGTCATCGACCTGCTTGAGATCGAAGACCAGGTATTTGAGCCATTTCCGGTAGGGAGGCTTGATAAGGATACGGAGGGCCTTTTGCTGATCACAAATGATGGACAGCTTTCCCACAGGCTCTTATCGCCAAAAAAACATGTCCCCAAGACATATTTCGCGGTAATTGAGGGTGAGGTGACGGAAGAAGATATCACAGCTTTTAAAAAAGGCGTCACACTCGATGATGGCTATGAAACCAAACCAGGTGAACTTGTTATCTTAAAATCTGGCTTAACGTCTGATATTGAGCTGACGATCACCGAAGGGAAATTCCATCAGGTGAAGCGGATGTTCGAAGCTGTCGGAAAAAGGGTCATTTATCTGAAACGTTTATCGATGGGTCCGCTGAAGCTTGATGAAACGCTGGAGCTCGGCGAATACAGGGAACTTACCGATGAAGAAGTGGAAATGCTGCAAACCTATGAGGTATAAAAAAATCGCCGAGGATCCTCCTCAGGCGATTTCTTTTTTTTTATTATTAGTAAGCATATATTTACTTCGAGACTTGTCCAGCTCCAGCGCCTAGCCCCTCGAGACGCTTCGGTCCTGCCAATGAAGTCAAAGAACGACTTCACTGTCCGGACCTCCAGCGCATGTCGGGGCTGACCAAGGCGCTTGCGCTTTTCGTATTAAGACGACATCTTTACCTTTTTCTGGGTCGTTGTCCATTTACCTCGGCTCGGACTTTTCACTAAGTCGTTATAAGCCAGGACATTCAAATCCCTCTGGATGGTTCGAGGAGTAATTCCGAATTCCTCTACAAGATCTTGAGTTGTGACAGTACCATTCTGACATATATACATGTAGATGGATTTGATGCGGTTTATCATCCGGTTAGTCGAAGGTTTCAAACAACCACTCCCTATCCTTTTTTAAACCCCTTTGTCATATTCCTGCAACCGACTATTGATTGAAGACGAATCCCCAAGTATGTAGTTTTCTTCTTTCCAGACAGCTCCTTTTGAGTCCATTTTAAAAGGCAATCATAAGATGTCTTACCTTTTGGACTATTTTACACTTTAATAATGTAAAATTCCAGATTATTCACTGTTTTTTATAAAAAATTAATAATTAATTAGATAACTGCCTCCCTTCAAATCGTTTATATACTTAACGATATGGTCTTAAACAGGTTAAATATGACAGATGTTTGAAAATTAAGAATAAATCTGAAGTATGACGCTGTTTACGGATTGGGGTTAACAGGAGTAAAATAAAATTCAAGTTTTCAACATAACTTTTGAGGTACAATAATGACATTGCTTGCTTAAGTGTACACCTTAAGGGAAATACATATAGAACTAGATATGGAGGTTTGGAAAAATGACTTCAATCAATTGGACGAAGGAAGTAGAAAAAAGAGAAACAGATTTAATTAAGGATGCTCAGGACCTGCTTAAAATCAAGAGTGTCCTGGACGAGGAAAATGCCACACCTGAAGCACCGCTTGGCGAGGGTGTCAGAGAAGCATTGGATTTCATGCTTCAGCTGGGAGAAAAGGACGGCTTTACAGCTAAAAATGTCGGCAATCTGGCCGGTCACCTTGAATTCGGGCAAGGAGATGAAATCGTCGGAGTCCTCTGCCATGTTGATGTAGTGCCAGAAGGAGACGGCTGGACAAGTGATCCTTACGGTGCAGAAATCCGGGACGGAAAAATCTTTGCCCGCGGAGCGATTGACGACAAAGGGCCAACGATGGCAGCATATTATGCGATGAAAATCGTTAAAGAATTGGGTTTGCCCCTTAATAAGCGTGTCAGGATGATCATTGGTACAGATGAGGAAAGCGACTGGCGCTGTGTAGACCATTATTTTGAACATGAGGAAATGCCAGCGATGGGCTTTGCGCCGGATGCCGATTTTCCGATCATTTACGCTGAAAAAGGGATTGCCGATTATGACTTGGTATCAAAAGGAGACGGTCTTGCAAAGGAAGATTTTGATGCAGAGATAATCGAGTTTTCTTCCGGACGCCGCTATAATATGGTACCTGATTTTGCGAAGGTAGAACTGGCCGTTCAGCAAGGGCAAACAGATGTTGTCCAGCGCTTTGAGGAATTCAAAAGGAACAATGAATTGGATGGCAGAGCTGTCGTAGAAAGCGGCAAGTTAATCCTTGAGCTTGAAGGTATATCAGCACACGGCATGGAGCCTGACAATGGCAAGAACGCAGGTCTGCTCATGGCAAGCTTCCTGTCTGAATTGAATCTGGATGGAAGCAGTGAAAAGTTCTTTCAATTCGTCTCTAAGTACCTGGGCAAAGATTCACGCGGCCGAGAGCTGGGCATCGCTTTTGCGGATGACATTACCGGAGACTTGACGATCAATGTCGGCAAGCTATCTTACTCAAAGGCTAAGGGAGGCCGTGCTGGTTTAAACATGCGCTATCCAGTAACGACCGACCTTGAGAAGACAAAGGGAATTTTAAATCAAGTGTTAGAGGCTGAAGGGCTAACCATCGAGAAATTCTCAAATTCGAATCCGCATCATGTCGATGAGAAAGATTTCCTCGTACAGACCTTGAAAAAGGTATACGAAGAGCAGGTTGGTGAAAAAGCCGAACTTATTTCTATTGGCGGAGGAACCTATGCAAGGTCATTGAAATCTGGTGTGGCATTTGGACCGCTTTTCCCAGGAAGGCCTGACATTGCTCACCAGAAGGATGAATATATGATAATTGAGGACCTCCTGAGAGCAACAGCGATTTATGCGCAGGCAATTTATGAATTGGCAAAATAAAGGAAGAAATTAGGGAGGGAAAAGTGAATGGAATATGTAATTGTTAACGGCGAGATTCTTGACAGAGCGGTCGCCAAGGTAGACATCGAGGACAGAGGGTATCAATTTGGTGATGGTGTATATGAGGTGATCCGGGTTTATAACAGCAAAATGTTCACTGGAAAAGAGCATTTGAACAGGTTAGTAGAAAGTGCAGAAAAAATCAGGATGAAGCTTCCGTACGGCCCAGAGGAGCTTGAGTCAAAAATGGAAGAGCTGATATCAAAAAACGAATTGGACACTGGGATCGTGTATATGCAGTTCACAAGAGGAACTTCACCACGTAACCATATTTTCCCAGGAAAAGATGTGGCACCAACCTTCGTCGCTTATACACGCAAGGTTCCACGCCCTGTCGATCCAATGGAAAAAGGTGTTCGTACCATCCTTGATGAAGACATCCGATGGCTTCGCTGTGACATCAAAAGCCTGAATTTGCTTGGGAATCTGCTGTCGAAGCAAAAGGCAGCAGAGGCCGGCTGTTTTGAGGCCATTCTCCATCGGGGAGAAACAGTCACCGAGGGAAGCCACTCCAACATCTCAATCGTAAAAGACGGCGTGATCATCACGCATCAGGCAGACAATTTGATTCTCAATGGAATCACAAGACAAAAGGTTCTTGAGATTTGCAGAAATGAGAACATTGCTTTTGAGGAGCGGGCATATACGCTTGATGAGTTGTCCTCTGCCGACGAAGTCTTCTCATCTGGCACGACAGTCGAAGTCATGCCAATTGTTGAAGTTGATGGTAAGCCTGTTGGAAACGGAGAGCCAGGACCTGTTACAAAGAATCTGCAAAACCTTTTTAAAGCAGAAATTGAAAGCCAGTGCGGCACGCTTTAATACTCGACCTGCAGCTTTTATCAAAGCTGCAGGTTTTTTCGTTGTGAAGACACTTATTGTAGTCTGAAGGAGGCAGGTTCGGACAAAAAGGCGGGCAAAGTTGAGGAGCTGTCAGATTTGGACAAAGTAAGAAAAGTTGTGCAAGGTTTGGACAAAATGGAGCCTCGAGAAGGAAAAGTTGTCCCAAGGTATAACCAGGTTCGTACTTGCTTTGTTTTTTCTCGGCAGGGAATGGGTATCATAAAAATATTTAAATCATCCGTATACCTGCTTTTGTTCAATTGCAAACACAGTACAGCAGAGTACCGAACAGGGGGAACAGTAATGAAATTCACTTCTGAACAGCATATTGAATTGCATGGATTCAATAATCTTACGAAATCATTAAGTTTTAATATGTATGACATCTGTTATACGAAAACCAAAGAAGAGCGTGAAGCTTATCTTGATTATATTGATGAACAGTATAATGCTGACCGGCTGACTAAAATACTTACTCATGTTTCAGATATCATTGGGGCGCATGTCTTGAATGTGGCCAAGCAGGACTATGTGCCGCAGGGGGCCAGCGTGACCATCCTGGTCTCCGAAGGCCCGGTCGTCGAGGTGCCTGATGAAGCGTATGATGAGTCGCCGGGACCGCTGCCTGACAATGTCGTTTTGCAGCTAGATAAAAGCCATATCACCGTCCATACGTACCCGGAGTTCCATCCTGATGAAGGAATCAGTACGTTCCGTGCCGATATCGATGTCTCAACCTGCGGCGAGATTACACCTTTGAAAGCATTGAATTATCTGATCCATTCTTTCGAAACAGATGTCATGACGATGGATTATAAGGTCAGGGGCTTTACGAGGGATAAAGATGGCAACAAGCTGTTCATTGACCATGACATCAGTTCGATCCAAAACTATATCCCTGAAAATATCAAAAATCAATTTGATATGGTCGACGTCAATGTCTATCAGGAAAACCTCTTCCATACAAAATGCAAGCTAAGAGAATTCGATTTGGATAATTATCTTTTCGGGTATACAAAGGAATCACTTTCACCAGAAGAACGAGAAGAAATCACGGAAAGAATCCAGGCAGAAATGGAAGAAATCGTTTCCGGAGTAACGCTCCATTCGGGAACGATCTTTGAAGATGAAGACGAGGAAACAGAAGAATAACACGAATAAGGTGTGTGACTTCAAAGTCAAAGACTGCAGACGGCCCATGGTTTGTCTGCAGTCTTTTATAGTTTGAGAAAAGAATGGAGATGGCCAGAAAGGTACCTTTATGCGAGAGGAACCGACGTCATAAGGGTACGAAAGCGTCGGAACGGTACCCTTATGCAAAAGGAATCGGCATTATAAGGGTACGAAACCTCCAAAAAGGCACCAATCCCTTATATAATAAAAAAACTCGCCATCACATGGCGAGTCCTCTTAAAGTTTATTCCTCAAACCTGAATAAGTCACTGGATAGGTACCTTTCTCCTGTATCACAGGCAATACAGATGACGACTTCATCGGGATTTAGGTCCTTAGCGACATTGATGGCTGCAAAGCAGGCGGCTCCGGATGATGGACCGACAAGGATGCCTTCTTCTTTGGCCAGTCTTCGAGCTGTTTCATAGGCGTCCTCATCCTCGATTTTATGGATTTTTTCATAAACATCCTGATTGAGGATTTTAGGGATGAAACCTGGGCTTGTGCCGACCAGTTTGTGCTTGCCGGGCTTGCCGCCTGATAGCACTGGGGACCCAGCAGGTTCAACAACGTGTACTGCCAGTCCAGGGAATTCTTCTTTCAGGGCTTCGCCAGTTCCAGTGATCGTTCCGCCAGTTCCAGCGGTAGCGACGAACGCGCTGAGAGGCTTTTTCAGTTCTTCCATCGCCTCGACGATTTCTCTTGCTGTTGTTTGCCTGTGGGCGTCTGGATTCGCTCCATTTTCAAACTGCATTGGCATGAAGCTATCGGGAATTTCCTTTACCAACTCTTCCGCCTTTTTGATTGCTCCTGGCATTTTGTCGTCGCCTGGCGTTAACACGACTTCTGCTCCATATGCTTTTAACAAATTGATTCTCTCTTCGGTCATCGTGTCCGGCATGACCAGGATCGCTTTATAGCCTCTTGCCGCTGCATTCATTGCCAGGCCGATGCCTGTGTTGCCGCTTGTGGGCTCAATGATTGTAGAACCGGGCTTCAGCTTTCCTTCATTTTCAGCTGAAACAATCATGTTGAATGCAGCCCTGTCTTTTACGCTTTTGCTAGGATTGAAGTTTTCAAGCTTGAGGTAAACCGATGCTCCACCCTCGGGTGCCAACTTATTCAATTTTACAAGCGGCGTTTCGCCAATTAATGACGCGATATTATTAACGACTCTCATATGATAGCCTCCTTTATCGTGATGGACTGCTTTAGTATTCCAATTAAGTGAATAATTGATGATAATCAACTGAAAAATAATTATAGCTTCTTTTTATCATATAAAAAAAGACTATTCCTATCAACTTGTATGGATTAGAAATGTTTATAAGGAAATTCTGCCAATATTACATGCCATTTGCTACAATAAATTCAAGTGGACAAGAAAGGGTGTATTTGATTGCATACGCATTATTTCTATGCTCTCGAACTTCCTGGGGAGACAAAAGGAATACTGGAGGAAACAATCCACAGCATGAAGGAAAAAATGCCTTTTAAAACCTGGGTTCATCCACAGGATTTACACATTACGCTTGCTTTCCTCGGAAATGCACCTGAAGCAATGATAAAGGCAGCGAATGAAGTGCTTGATTTGAATAATACACCAGCTTTTAAACTGGAGATCAATCATTTAGGCACCTTCGGACGAAAGGATTCTCCAAGGATTTTTTGGGCAGGTCTTGAAAAATCCACCGAATTAAATCAAATAAGAGAAATGGTTTTTTCTGCATGCAGTGCCGCTGGTTTTACCCTTGAAACACGCCCATTCAGCCCACATATCACCATGGCAAGGAAGTGGGCAGGCGAGGAAGCCTTTAAAGCTGACCAGCTGGATGCAGTCAACCCTTTTAAGAAAGAACTAACTTTTCAAGCTGAGAGGGTCGTTTTGTACAAGACTCATTTGGGGAAAAGTCCAAAATATGAACCAATTACACTATTCCCGCTTGCTTCCCGTTCTTGATGCGATGGGAAGCCGGATTAAAGGCAGGTCGAATAATGGCACAATTAATCAAGCTCCAGGACTACGTATCACGATATGCCCAGGACATTTACCTTTATCCTTCAAGATATGTCCGTCTGAAGAAAAAACAATGGGAGGGCATAAGGGAGAAATGGGAAAACAGTCCTGAACAAACTATTGGAAATCACTTTGATATCCATCAGGAGGAGGAGCCAAATAATTTCCTTCATAAGCTCAAAAGCATGGTGCGCCAGCCAGAGCCTATGAAGGAGGAGAGCTTCCGGGAAGATCAGGATCAGCTGATGGATGACGGTATGTTGAATTCAATCAGCAACTTACAGTCAATTGAGGAATTAAAACAGCATTTCCTCGACGGATTGCTTCCATTCCAGCTGAAATGGGCCAGCTCGACATTGACGGAAAGGTCATTCATTGCAAAAGAATTCGTCAGCGATCCGACCCTGAAATTTTTACTGCAGCGATTTCCTGATACCTTTCTCATTTTATATAAGCCTATATTTTTATTAAAAAAAGCGCCGGTCGAGGCAGAGCTGATCATCATCACTCCAGCTGCAGCCATGTGCATTGCGTTCATCGAAGCCGAAGAGAATGCTGCTTATGTCGGGTCCAAGGACCGCTTCTGGATCAAGAAAACGAGGAATAAGGAAAAAAAAATCCTGAATCCGCTGATTGCACTAAACCGGACAGAGAAAATCGTCAAGACTCTTTTCGATATGTACGGTGTTGAGCTTCCGGTGCAAAAGCTGCTGATCAGCAGGAATGGGTTCATCGACTATCCACTGCCGCCTTATGGCGTACAATTCATTGAAAAACGAAACTTCGAGGACTGGTTCATGGCCCTAAGAGGCATGAAATCTCCATTGAAGCATATGCAATTAAAAGCAGCACAGGTTCTTTTGCAATATGGCCAGACAACATCAGTCAGAAGGCTTGAGTGGGAAAACAATTCGAAGAGCGAACAATAAAAAGACCTATTAATTAGATAAAGGTTGATCGTATGGAGAAGATCTATTTTATCGTCAATCCCAATGCGAAAAATGGGAGCTGCCGGGAGATTTGGAGAAACATAGAGATAGAGCTGGAGGACCTGGACATTCCGTATCTTGCTTTTTTTACTGAATACCCGGGACATGCGCAGGAGCTGGCAGAGTCTTTAGCCCGAAAAACTGACGGCACACCCGCAGTAATTGCGGCAGTCGGAGGGGACGGAACATTGCATGAAGTGGTGAACGGAGCGGCGTCCTATTCGAACATTACTGTCGGGTTCATCCCAGGCGGTTCAGGGAATGATTTTTCAAGAGGCTTTGAAATACCGAAAAAGTCAGTACATGCCTTCAATTTGATCGTTGATAAAAGTAATGGCCACACCTTGGAAATCGATATCGGAAAAATTCAGCATAATGAATTACAGGAAACCTATTTCATGAATAATATGGGAGTAGGCTTTGATGCTGCTGTCGCAAAGGATTCAAATGACTCCCGGATGAAAGGTCTCCTGAACCGTTTTTCATTAGGAAGGCTGGTCTATGTTTATATCCTTGTTAAAAAACTGCTCACTTTCAGGACGATTCCAGTTGAAGTGACGGTTGATGGCAAAGTGTATAAATATAGCAAAGCCTGGTTTGTCACCGTTTCGAACCAGCCATACTACGGAGGGGGCATGAAGATCGCTCCAGCTGCTCTCCCGGATGACGGGATTCTCGACGTAACGGTCGTGCATCAGATCTCGAGATTGAAGCTGTTAATGGTTTTCATCAGTGTCTTCTGGGGAAAGCATACAAAATTCCGGGAGGTCGAGCAGTTTACCGGTAAATCGATCACCATTGAATCCACTGCCAAAGTTTTAGCTCATGCAGATGGTGAAACAATCGGACATACACCGCTGAAAATCCAGGCATGTCCAAAAGCCTTGAAAATTCTATCTGGAAAAAGCATTCCAGGGCATACCGAGGAGTTGAAAATGAATGATTGCCATTGAAAGGGAATTTAACGCCTATCTTGATCAAGTGGATGTTATTACCGTATTGCTTCCTTATTCATATTTTGAAGGAACCTCCAATGAGTTCCGCCTAAAAGGAGAAGGCGTTGATTTGCCATTGGCAATCCAGGAGAAGGTATTGCTGGAGGATGCAGTAAAATACATTTGCTTATGCAGTATCAGGCCTGAGTTAGGTAAAACTTATGTGATTTTAGATGAGCATGGCGGACAAACGGATCTGCAAATCGGAGCAGTCATCCGAACGGAGGAATTTGATTCATTATTTTTTTACGGCGGGGATGACCTTGGTGTCAGCCATACAGCTGAAAGGACCATTTTCAAGCTATGGGCTCCGACCGCTACAAAAGTAAAGCTGAGGCTTTTCAAGGAAGATGACGAGACCCCTGAGCTTTTTGATATGAACCGGGCCGATAAGGGCGTATGGCATATTGAGGTAGACCGGAACCTGGAGCTTTACAAGTACTCGT
Organism: Bacillus sp. ISL-45; assembly: GCF_018613195.1. GTDB lineage: Bacteria > Bacillota > Bacilli > Bacillales > Cytobacillaceae > Mesobacillus. The sequence goes on along the minus strand of NZ_JAGGQQ010000010.1, from coordinate 73,983 downwards.
TCATGGTCTGTATCAACCTTGAATGGAGAGAAGCTGTTGACCCATATGCAACTGCTTTAACTGTCAATGGTGAATATGGCGTGGTCATCGACACGGAAAATGCCAAGGCAGCCCATATTGACGTCGCGAAATTAATCCAGCCAGTTGACGCCATCATCTATGAAGTCCATATCAGGGACCTGACGATGCATCCGCACAGTGGAGCTATCAGGAAAGGGACATACCTGGGTGCAGCGGAAGCAGACACAAAAAGTGCTAACGGAATGGAGACTGGACTTTCTTACATTAAAAACCTGGGAGTCACGCATATAGAACTGCTGCCTTTTCACGATTTTGAGGGAGTAGACGAACTGGACCGCGCCAGGGACTATAACTGGGGATATAACCCGGTTCATTATAATGTACCAGATGGGAGCTATGCGTCTGACCCCGAAGATCCCTATAACAGGATCACCGAGCTGAAACAGTTGATTAATGCCATACATTTCCAGGGGGTGGGCGTCATTATGGACGTGGTCTATAATCACGTCTACATCCGCGAGGAGTCACCTTTTGAAAAAATCGTTCCCGGCTATTATTTCCGCCACGATGCACACGGCCTTCCTTCAAATGGGACCGGAGTGGGGAACGATATTGCCTCCGAAAGGCTGATGGCGAGAAAATACATTGTTGATTCTGTTATGTATTGGCTGAATGAATATCATGTTGACGGCTTCCGCTTTGATTTAATGGGCATTTTGGATACGGATACAATGACAGCTGTCAGGAATGCGGTAAATACCGTGAGTCCCGATATATTGATCATAGGGGAAGGCTGGGACCTGAATACTCCGCTCCCGCCTGATCGGAAAGCCAATATTTCGAATCAGTCAAAACTGCCTGGAATAGGCCAGTTCAATGATTGGTTCCGGGATTCCATTAAAGGCAGTACCTTTAATATTTATGATAAAGGCTACGCTTTAGGCAATGATCGCTATCTGGAAGCAGCCAAACAGGTGATGGCTGGTAGCGTAGGCATCGGAAAGCGGAAACATGGCCTGTTTTTGCAGCCGGGACAATCCGTGAATTACATTGAATCGCATGATAACCATACATTGTGGGATAAGCTGAAAATAAGTGATCCTGACCAGGATGAAGCTATTTTAAAAAAGCAGCACAGACTGGCGACTTCGATGGTCTTGCTGGCACAGGGGATTCCATTTTTGCACAGCGGCCAGGAATTTTTCAGGTCGAAAAAAGGGATTGGCAACAGCTACCGGTCTCCTGATGAAATAAACTGGCTCGATTGGGACCTGCGTGATGCAAACATGGATAATGTCGAATACATCAAAGGAATTATCGACATTCGCAGATCGAACGAAGTTTTCCGTCTTCCGGACAATGAACAGATCCGCAGGCGGATGGGGTTCTTACAATTGCCAGTTCCGTTGATTGGCTATGCGCTGACGGAAATAGAAGATAGAGGACATTGGGAAAAAATAATTGTGTTCATTAACCCAACAATGGATCAGCATCTTGTGGAACTTACGGAAGATACAAAATGGAGTGTCCTCGCCGACCATGAAAAGGCTTCAGCACAGCCATTTCGCCATATAGATGGAGATAAAGTCCTGCTGGAGCCATGTTCGTTGTTTGTTCTGGCAAAATAGTGAGACTCACTAATACTCCGCAGTCGAGTGCCCTCTCCTGCTAATAAAAGAGCTTTTGCTTTTCTTTTGATAACTTTTTCACAATATTAATTTAAGATCCATGGGGTTGACGTACTCAGCCTCTAGGGGATAAAATTTATAGGATAGCTATTGTGTGTGGATTTTTCTATCAATAGCTGTCTTTTTATTTCCGATAATAAGTACAACAGTGAATTTTGATTTTATAGAATCCATTTCCGGTTTTTTAGCATAAGGGAAATAGTGATAAATGAAGGTGACTAACTTTGGAACATTTATTTGGACAGGATTGGGAGATCGTTCCTGCAGGCGGTGCAACCGGTGCCGCTTATTTTGCGCAGCATGAAGAACAAAGGCTGTTTCTTAAACGTAATTCATCCCCTTTTCTTGCTGTTCTCTCCGCAGAAGGAATTGTACCCAAGCTTGTTTGGACGAAAAGGTTAGAAAACGGAGATGTTATTACGGCACAGCAATGGATGAATGGACGAGAGCTGAAGCCCGGGGATATGAACAATGACTGTGTGGCCAAGCTGTTGAAGAAAATCCATGCGTCAGAACCGCTTCTTGGGATGCTTACCAGGCTGGGAAAAAGCCCGCTGAAACCCGAGATGTTCCTTCATGCCCTGAATGAGGAATTGGATGAGGAGCTTCGTACGAAGCAGGCTGTCATAGATTCGTTTAAGTTTTTAACTGCAAACGTTGGCCATATCGATGTTGACGAAAAGGTTGTCTGCCATTGTGATGTAAATCATAACAACTGGCTGCTTACCGAAGACAACCAGTTGTATTTAATCGACTGGGATGGCGCAATGATCGCCGACCCTGCCATCGACCTTGGACTTCTCTTGTATTCCTATATTCCAGTTGAGGAATGGGAGGACTGGCTGAATAAATACGGCATCATCCTGACCGAAAGTCTTAAGCAACGGATGAAATGGTACGCACTTGCTCAGTCACTGTCAGCGATTCAATGGCATAAAAGCCAGAATCGCATTCCAGAAATGGAAAAATGGATTGATTTTTTAAAGGCACTTATTTAATTTCTCTCATGAGAATTGTCCGATGTCATCCACCCATTGGGTTAACTGTCCCCGATTTGTCTGGATATGCTGTTCCAGGTCAGAGGCATTGACACCGTTCTGGCTATACTGATAAACATCCTGCAGAATCGATTTGATGTTGCCGTCAACATTCGTGTTGACCATCAACGATTTGATCAGGCGTTCCAATTGCTGATACTCAGCAACCGAACCGCAGCAGTCAGTCTGCTGGTTGCTTAATATATCTTTTAATAAATTTACCTGGTCATGGTGGCTTAAAGGCACAATGATCACCCTTTCTTTTAAAAGGAATTCACCTATAGATTGTGGATTCCTTTTTGTGTTTATGCAGCCGCGACAAATTTCACCTTGAAAACATATGGGTTGCATGATATTGTTTGAAACGAATGAAAATAGTACAGAGGTGTCAATATGAGACTAAGAAACAAGCCTTGGGCTAAAGATAAATTACTTGAGTATTCGAATTTTGTGATACATGAACCTGAACAGCACCGTGGAAACTGGGGAAAAGTGTTTGAGAAGGATCAACCCCTCCACATTGAGATTGGTACAGGAAAAGGCCAGTTCATCACGGGTATGGCAAAAGCCAATCCGGACATTAACTATATTGGCATTGAATTGCAGGAGAGCGTCATCGTCAGCGCGCTGGACAAGCTGATTGAAGAGGATTTGCCAAACTGCAAGCTGATGAACGTGAATGGAGCAGAGCTTAGCAAGTACTTTGAAAGCGGCGACGTGAGCCGAGTCTATTTGAATTTCTCCGATCCATGGCCAAAAACACGCCATGAAAAGAGAAGATTGACATTCAAGTCATTCCTTGAAGTATACGAATCCATCCTGGTGAAAAATGGTGAAATTCACTTCAAGACAGACAACCAGGGTTTGTTTGAATACTCCCTTGTCAGCTTTTCGCATTATGGCATGAAGCTTAATTATGTAAGCCTCGATCTTCACAACAGTGAGTACGAGGGCAACATCATGACTGAATACGAAGAGAAATTCTCCTCCCGGGGCAGCCGCATTTACCGTTGTGAGGTACAATTTATTTCTGAATAATAAAGACGGACAAACCGGCGATTTTGCATCGGCCGGTTTTTTTATTTGGTAAAAAAGCTCGTTATTTTCCAGTTCGCTAATAAATATGTGAAAATCGCCAATAAAAATAAAATATCGCCAATAAAATTGTGAACTCCGCCAATAAAATAGAATTCCTATTGAATGGAGCTAAAAATATGATCATATCTCAGTCACCGAAATAAAAAAAGAGCAGAATTATTTAAAAATTTAAAATCCGAGTGTTACAATCAAGTAAAAAAGGGGGATGTGTGCGATGGAAAAGCTTGAGCTTCGGAACGTAAAACTGGAGTGGCTGAACGGCGGGGTCACTCATCTTGATGGCGGGGCAATGTTCGGAGTCGTCCCGAAACCATTATGGTCGCGAAAATATGCTGTGAATGAAAAAAATCAGATTGAGCTGCGAACAGATCCGATTTTGATCCAGGCAGTGGGAAAGAATTTCCTTGTTGAAAGCGGCATGGGTAATGGAAAACTGAACGAGAAGCAAAAACGCAATTTTGGAGTTCTAGAGGAATCAAGCCTGATGTTAGAGCTGGAAAAGCGGGGCTTGAAGCCTGAAAATGTCGATTACGTATTGATGACTCATATGCATTTTGACCATGCCTGCGGGTTGACGAAGGATTCAGGCGGGGAACTTGTCTCAGTTTTCCCGAACGCGAAAATCATCACTTCCCAGGTCGAATGGGATGAAATGCGCAATCCGAATATCAGGTCCAAGAGTACATACTGGAAAGAGAACTGGCAAGGAATTGAGCAGCAGGTTGAGACATTTGAGGCGGAATGGTCATTTGGTCCGATTAAAATGATCCACACCGGCGGCCATAGTGACGGACATTCAATCCTCATCATTGAGGATGAAGATGTGACTGTTGTGCATATGGCTGATATCATGCCTACTCACGCTCATCAAAACCCTCTATGGGTAATGGCATACGACGATTTTCCAATGGATTCGATTTTCGCCAAGCAGAAATGGCTTGAATTTGGGATCAGCAAGGACGCCTGGTTCACTTTTTATCATGATGCAGTCTATCGTGCAGTAAAATTTGATCAGGATGGTAAAATAACTCAGACAATTGAGAGAAAAAAATAGACCTGCGCTAAGCAGGTCTTCATTTCAATAGATATTAATCCAGCGGGTATGCATCGAGAATTGCACCTGTTGCTGCGTCGGCGATGAATTCATATTGTTCCACCCTGCCGTCGACATTGCGGGAAATACCACCTTTATATACCTGGTAATCAACAGGTGGTTTTGAATATGGTTCAGCCGTCATATTGATCCATGAGCCGCTGATTGGCCCTGATTTCTTAAATGCTGCCTTCGCATGATTCAGTACTTTATCAGCTGATACGGTTTCTTTTTGTGACGCAAGTTCCTTTACGGCATACGCACCGGCCAGTCCGGCGCCAACGCCAATGAAAAAGGCTTTCCAGTTCATAGTCAAGGACCTCCAAGGTTATATATGGAATTTCAAGTTACCTTCATCATAACAAATCAAACATACGGAGCAAAGAAATAATGCCCGCAAAAAACACGTATGGGACGATTTAGACTGGCAAGCATAATGAATGTTCTGTAAAATGGAATGTATAAATACATAATCTTTAGTAAATCTAAATTTATCGTGAGAAGGAGAAGTTATATGAACGAGCAAACATTGAGTCTGTTTAAGACATTGACAGAACTTCCTGGAGCACCAGGCAACGAGCATGCAGTCCGCAAATTCATGCGCGAGCAATTGGAGCAGTATTCGGATGAACTGATCCAGGATAAACTGGGCAGTGTTTTCGGCGTTAAAAAAGGTGATACGAACGGCCCGAAAATCATGGTTGCCGGACATATGGATGAAGTTGGATTCATGGTCACATCGATCACGAAAAACGGGATGATCCGATTCCAGACCCTTGGCGGCTGGTGGAGCCAGGTACTGCTAGCACAGCGCGTCCAGATCATCACGAAAAATGGACCGGTAACAGGCGTAATTGGCTCGATTCCTCCTCATCTGCTGGATGAGTCGAAGCGCAACAAGCCGATGGAAATCAAGAACATGCTGATTGATATCGGTGCAGACGATAAAGAAGATGCCATCAACATCGGCATCAAACCAGGTCAGCAAATCGTACCGATCTGTCCGTTCACTCCAATGGCAAACGACAAGAAGATTCTTGCTAAAGCTTGGGATAATCGCTATGGCTGCGGCCTGGCTATTGAGCTGTTAAAGGAAACAAAGGACATTCAGCTGCCGAACACGCTTTACTCAGGTGCTACGGTCCAGGAAGAGGTCGGCTTAAGAGGCGCGCAGACTGCTGCGAACATGATCGACCCGGACATCTTCTTCGCATTGGATGCAAGCCCGGCTAATGATATGTCAGGTGATAAGAATGAGTTCGGCCAGCTTGGCAAGGGAACTCTGTTAAGAATCCTTGACCGCTCAATGGTCACGCACAGAGGCATGAGAGAGTTCATCCTTGATATGGCTGAAACTCATGATATTCCTTACCAGTACTTCGTGTCCCAGGGCGGAACGGATGCAGGAAGAGTGCATACTTCCAATCAGGGGATTCCGAGTGCCGTAATCGGCATCTGCTCACGCTACATCCATACCGCAGCATCTATGATCCATGTCGATGACTATGCGGCTGCAAAAGAACTTCTAGTCAAGCTTGTAAAAGCAGCAGATAAAACAACTGTGGAAACAATCAAGAATAATAGCTAATAAAAAGGAAATGAAGGGGGCAGGTAAAAACTGCTCCTTTTTCATGCAAGAAAGGTGGCATAAATTATGCGAGTTGCTATTGGTTCAAAGAATCCGGCTAAAATAAACGCGGTTAAGGGCGCGTTCATGGAGGGTCCATACAAAATCGTTTCTGTTGATGCTGAATCAGGTGTGAGCGAGCAGCCGATGTCTGACGAGGAAACCATCAAAGGGGCAGTCAACAGGGCCATACAGGCGGCCGAAAGAACTGAAGCTGATATCGGGATTGGACTGGAAGGCGGCGTCCAGCAGACTCCATTTGGACTGATGCTATGCAACTGGGGGGCTTTGGCTGTAAAAGGAATGGAGCCAATCATTGCCGGCGGCGCAAGGATTCCGCTTCCCGAAGAGATTGCCGGGCAGTTATTGAAGGGTGCTGAACTAGGCCCAGTGATGGACGAATATGCAAAAAAACAAAACGTCCGCAAAAACGAAGGAGCAGTCGGGATTTTCACGAATGGACAAATCAACAGAAGTGAAATGTTCACACATGTCATGAAACTGCTTGCCGGACAATATGAATATCAAATAGGGCAAGATAAAAAGACAGTCTAAAAGGCTGTTTTTTTCTTTACTCCTTCTTTCAATTCATTCAGACTCTTGGGAAAAAGCATATATCCATATTGGTGTCCTGAAAAGCTGATTAGGTCAAATATATAAAATTCATTTGGTGAAGATTGTTGCCAGAGAGAGATCCTAATAAAAGGAAGAAGAAACCCCTAATAACTTCCGGGCTAGCAACTAAAGGTTTATTCCGCAATCGCCTGTAAACTAATATTTCTCGACAAATTTCTGAAAAATACCATAAATTTCACCAAAAAGTGTAAACGAAGCCTTGTCACCCATCATTTAAGAAAGGTATGATAGAAAAGAAGTGGATAAGTCCTTAGCAAGGGGGAAGAAAGTATGATAAAGTTCAGAAGGGCATTTGGGCTTGTTGTAGCAGGGGTATTTCTGCTGAGCGCCTGTTCTGCCTCATTTTCCGAACAAAAGGCTGACATAAAAGAGGAAGTAGCGGCCACCTTCGAAAGCCAACCTGAAAAAACAAACAATAGTACAAAAGACATAGATTATTATTTGCCGACCAGTGTCAAGGTAGATAAAGAAACACCTAATAATGTACTGCTCAAAGATGGAGAAAAAACATATATCCTTTTTTACAACCAGCATGAACTTGAAGATAGTAAAGTCGTCTATGATTCTACTGTGAAGCAGCAGAAGGAATGGGATGCTAATGAGACCTTCAGTAAGGATGGGAAATTTGGCTATTTACTTGTTAAAAAGCTGAAAGAAAACCATTATCAGCTGATTGTCGGGATTGGCGGCGTCAAATTGACTACCGAAACTGAGAACGTAAAAGAAGACGCAGAAGCGATGATGCAAATTGCCAACTCGGTTAAAATGAACTGACGCCATTCAATTTGATGGCGTTTTTTTTTAATTGGGCACTTCCGGAATTGTTGCTTTTCGTACCGATCCTGCACCCTCATTTTGTGAAAGCAACAATGTTTGCGAAAAGAGCCTGTATTTAGAGTGCAGATTAATGCAGCCAGCGGATTGTCTGGCTCCAGCTTTTGCCAAAAAAGCTTAAATCAGATTAGTTTCTTTTTTAAACATGCATGGGTAAAATAAGGGAAGTACAATGAGATTTTTCCGGGAGGATATGTTATGAAAAACTTGGAATCAATGGAACAGTTTGAAGCGTTGAAAAACGATGGCAAGCATATATTTTTATTTACAGCGGGCTGGTGCCCGGATTGCCGTGTAATCGAGCCAGTGTTGCCTGAAATTGAAAGCAAATACAGCGATTACGAATTTGTTTCGGTCGATCGTGATGATTTTATCGATCTTTGCATCCAGCTGGATGTTTTCGGCATTCCTAGCTTCGTCGCTTTTGAAAATGGCAAAGAGCTTGGCCGTTTTGTCAGCAAGAACAGAAAGACACAGACTGAAATCGAAAATTTCATTGAAGGTCTTGCTTAAATCTTTCCCTCCATCTTTTGAGGTGGAGGGAAATTTCATGTAAAATGAGTTGCAGAAACTCCTGAAGAAATGGAGGGTAGTACTATGGATAGCAGAAAAATGCGTAAAGAGCTGGAGAATCGTCTTCAACATCCCGATCGGACTTTTTCCTATGACAGGGAAAAGGATCAGTTGAGAATTGAAAATAAAACGACTGGACGCGGCATCACCATTGCCTTGCCTGGGATTGTCGCCAAGTGGCAGGATCAGAAGGAAAAAGCGATTGATGAGGTGGTCTATTATGTAACGGAAGGCCTCAATGCCATGGAAAGCCAGCTCGAACTGTCAGGAAAGGAAAAGAATATTTTTCCTGTCATCCGTTCGACGTCCTTCCCATCTGAAGCCGAGGAAGGGGTTCCCTTTCTTTATGATGATCATACCGCCGAAACAAGGATCTATTATGCTTTGGATTTAGGCACAACATACAGGCTGATTGATTCGAAGCTTTTGAAAAAAGAAGGATGGTCAGCGGGTCAGGTCCGCGAGACCGCTTTGTTCAATGTCCGTTCCCTCTCCGTAAAAATAAAAGAGGATCGTGTGGCCGAGAACACCTTTTATTTCCTCAATACGAATGACGGTTATGATGCGAGCAGGATTTTGAATACGAGCTTTTTGAATGAAATGAAGAAAAGGATGAAGGGAACCATGACTGTGGCGGTTCCCCATCAAGATGTCTTGATTATCGCCGATGTGGAAAATAACACAGGCTATGATATTTTGGCCCAGATGACAATGAGCTTTTTTGCGAGTGGAAGAGTGCCAATCACTGCTCTGAGTTTCCTGTATGAAGATGGAGAACTTGAACCAATCTTTATTTTAGGAAAAACAAAAAAGGACTAGTAAGGAAAGAAGCGAAAGCCCGGAATTATCGGGCTTTTTTCCATTGTCTAGTTCCAGCGCCTAGCCAGTTTTCATCCCTGAGAGTGTTTCCTCGAGTATCTTGCGAGAAGCGTTAGCTTTGAGCAGCTCGAGTCGCTTGTCTAGCTGCGGCTCCTAACTCCTCGAGACGTTTGTCTAGTGTCGCCTCCTAGAAACTCCGAAACTTCAACTCCGCCGGAAGGGTCGGAGTCTCCAGTTTCTGCGTTTCTGGACAGTCGGCTATACTTTCCGGTTTCAGTCCGCCCAATGAAGTCAAAGAACGACTTCACCGGTCGGCCCTCCGAGGCACACGTTGTGCTAGACCCGCCAGCCACAGGATAAGAAATACTTCGAAGCGATGCATCGCACGACCGAAAGCGTTAGCTTTTGGGAGGACGTGGCGTTATAGGCGGGCAGCGCTTGTCGGGGCTGACCAAGGTGCTTGCACTTTCCTTTATGTACATCCGGTGCCATGTTTTGTAAATAACTGAGCCTAAAGTTGATTGTTCCAGAAGATTTCTTCTCGTAAAAAATGCTCATTCTTTCAATTTATCTCGAAAAATATGGATTTACTGTTAAAATAATAATGAAATGCGAAAGAAAGAGTGATTTAAATTGAGTTGGATTAAAAAGATTTTTACCAAGTTCCAAAACGATAACGATGATGAATTTACTGGTATGGATCAGGATCAGCCTGTCTCAAAGCCATTAAAAAGTGAGAAGAGTGAAAAAAGGGATATAGAAGCAAAAGTATTATATCAATATCCAAAAGGTCAGTTTCGTTTCCCGCTGATCCCGGATGAGAACCCAGCCCCTGAAAAAACAAAGCCGAGAAAGGGGCGGCAGGAAAGGGCCAGCCAAATTGATGAAATAAAGCCTTTCATTAAAGAGCACGGTTCGTTGAGGATGAATGAACGTCAATCTGAAAGTGATTCTTTTCACGATCCGCACCAGGATTCCGTCGTGGATGCTCGAAGCACTTTCAGACGTGAACCTAAGAGGAAACCAAATGAAGCATCCAGGCCAAAAAAACCCGAGGAACCTGCAACGAAGTTCCATTATGAAACACGGAAGGACAGCGGACCTAAATTCCGGCAGCCATTCAGGCCAACAGAAATACCGTCACCGATTTATGCGTTTAACAGGCCTCCTAGTAAAAGGCAGACCCAAACAAATCTTGAGGATGTTGAATTTGAACTGACTGGTTTTGAGAGGAGTCAAGCGGGCCTGGTTGAACAATCCAGTCAAACCGATACAAACAGGATGCCGCAAGCACCTGCTGTAGAGGCATTTCCTGATTCAACAAAAGTTCATAATGAGGAACTGACACAAGAAATATACATAGAAGATGATCTTGCTGAAACCCAGGATTTTGAGGTCACTGAAATCGAGGAACGAGTAGAACAGTGGGACCTGGAATCTGAGGCAATTGATATCATTCTCGATAATGAGCCTGAGTTTAGTCATGCAGATCCACAAATTGAAACGCTGACTGAGGCCGGAAATGAGCTTGTGGTCAAAGAGCCACAAGCATTACGCTATGAACCTGATCAGGAAAAGATAGAATTGATTGATTCGAACCAAGTACCGGAAGAGATAGAAGTGATTGATTCCCACCTTGACCTGACAGAGACCGTCTATCAAGAAAGTCATGTAGAATCAGCAGAGGCCGGTTCTCAGCAAAGCCAGGAAGAAACAAAAGAGACCAGTCTTGTGCCTATTCCTGAAGTATCAGGACAGACCGGCTTACAACATAGTCTAGGAGATTCGGAAGAAACTGACTCCCTACAAAGCCAGGAAGAATCTGAAACCGGATATCAACAAAGCGTGGAAGAGTCAGAAACAATCGGATATCAACAGATCGAGGAAGAGTCAGAAACAATCGGCTATCAGCAAAGCGAGAAAGAGTCAGAAACAATCGGCTATCAGCAAAGCGAGAAAGAGTCAGAAACAATCGGCTATCAGCAAAGCGAGGAAGAGTCAGAAACAACAGACTATCAACCGAAAGCTGAAGATAATTATGGCCAGCCTGTCACTGTTCATAGTGAACAAATCACGGAGACTGTAGATACTAATGAGGAATCAGATGCTGAACCGAGTCATGATGCTGAACCAAAAATAGAGAATAAGCCTTCAGAACACAAAAGGCAGCTTCCATTTAATGTTCTTATGCTTAAGCAGGACAAGAGGAAGTGGGAAGCGCGCAACACGTCTAAATATCCCTCTTTTATGACTGAAGAAAGAAAGACTGGTGGTTCGGAAAAGTCCGAGTCGAAGGAAATTCATACCGATTTTGAAGGATCCTCGTCTGCTCAGAAAAACAAAGCGGCCGAAGAAGAGCTGTCCACGGATCGCCTTCCAGATGTTCATCCAGTACAGGAGAAGGAGCAATCAGCTGGCGAGCATGAAATTTTAACAGTTGTTGAGACTCAAAAACAGCAAGAAGCATTAACTATTATAGCTGGTTCTGAAGAGGATGGAACAAAGGCGGTCACTTTATCAGGAGTTAATCTTGAAGAAGCTCCATCGACATTAAGTGAAGAAAAGTCACAAGCCGAGCCCGCTGCAGCATATTCCTCTTCTATACAAGTGAACGGCCAGTCCGAGCGAGGGGGAATCGGATCACCTGAACATGAATCCACCCTGCAGCACGATGTCCATCCAGCAGCGGTATACGATTTCCCGCCGCTGGAATTGTTGAGCCCTCCTGTGTTCAAAGCACCTGATCCTGAATGGCTTTCAGAACAGGAACAAATGCTCAACGATACCCTGAGGAATTTTAATGTAGGTGCGAGAGTAGTCAATGTGACACAGGGGCCATCTGTTACCCGTTTTGAGGTACAGCCAGAACCTGGTGTTAAAGTCAATAAAATTACCAATCTATCAGATGACATAAAACTAAGCCTTGCGGCGAAGGATATTCGAATCGAGGCTCCAATACCAGGAAAGCACACAATCGGCATTGAAGTGCCGAACCACTCGAGCAGGCCCGTATTATTAAGTGAAATTTTACAGTCAGCAGGTTTTATGGATCTTGAATCACCATTATCGGTGGCTCTGGGTCTTGATATCGCCGGAAATCCAATTGTGACTGATCTGAAAAAGATGCCTCACGGATTGATTGCTGGTGCCACTGGATCGGGGAAGAGTGTCTGCATCAATACGATGCTGGTGAGCCTGCTTTATAAAGCACATCCAGATGAGGTGAAGCTGCTGCTGATTGACCCGAAAATGGTTGAATTGGCACCTTATAACCGCATTCCGCACCTTGTCAGCCCGGTCATCACAGATGTAAAGGCAGCGACAGCCTCGCTCAAGTGGGCAGTAGAGGAAATGGAGCGCCGATATGAGTTGTTCGCTCATACTGGTGTCCGGGATATTGGAAGGTTCAATGAGCTTGCCGAGAAACACCGCAGGTTTTCTGAAAAGCTACCATATATCGTCATTGTGATCGATGAGCTGGCAGATCTGATGATGATGGCACCGGGGGATGTTGAGGAGGCTATTTGCCGGATTGCGCAAAAGGCCCGTGCCTGCGGAATCCATTTGATAATCGCGACGCAGCGTCCTTCTGTGGATGTTATTACAGGCTTGATTAAAGCAAATGTTCCTACAAGAATTGCCTTCTCTGTTTCCTCGCAAGTGGATTCCAGGACAATCATTGATATCAGTGGAGCGGAGAAGCTGCTGGGCCGCGGGGATATGCTGTTCCTGGAAAATGGATCATCAAAGCCATTCCGTCTGCAGGGAACCTACGTGACAGACAATGAGATTGATGACATCGTTGCATTTGTCAGGGAGCAGAGGAATCCACAATATTTGTTTGAACAGGAGGAACTTCTCAAGAAGGCTCAGGTGACGGAAGACGAAGACGAGCTTTTCTATGAAGCCTGTGAATTTGTCATCGATCAGGGCGGCGCTTCCACATCAAGCGTCCAGCGCCGTTTTAAAATCGGCTATAACCGTGCGGCCCGACTTATTGAAATGATGGAGCAGCATGGGTTCATTTCTGAGGGAAAGGGCAGCAAGCCAAGGGATGTCCTGATTACTGCCGCTGACCTTGAGGCCTTCCAGGAAACTAGTGCATTCAATTAATAAGTGGTATTCTTTATCTGCATGTAATTATAATAAGGATAAATGCCTATAGACGTTGGGTTGTTATTGAAGGAGCTTTTTGGATGAAAGAAATAGAATTGAAAATGCAGGGGAAAATCCGCCGCCTGACCAATCATACATTTAAATTTGATGAAAGGATCCGGGACGGCTGGTTTTCAGCTGTGTATTTCCTTAAGACTCGGGAGCTCGTAAAGAAATACCAAGAAGACAATATCATCACCATGCAGTTTTTCCAGAAGGACGAAGCTGTTTTGTGTGGTACGGATGAAGTGATCGCCCTGGTAAAAACATTTGCGGACCACCCTGAGGAACTGGAGATCCATTCACTTAAGGATGGGGATAAAATCTCTCCGTTTGAAACGGTCTTGACCATTACAGGTCCTTACCAGAGTTTTGGTTATCTTGAGGGAATTATCGATGGCATCCTGGCGAGAAGAACTTCTGTCTCGACGAATGTTTACAATGTTGTGAAGGCAGCGAGTTATTCAGGTAAGCAAAAGCCGGTCATTTTCATGGGAGACCGTGATGACCATTATACAACACAGGCTGGTGATGGTTATGCTGCCTATATTGGAGGCGCCACGGCCCAGGCCACCCATGCGATGAATGAATGGTGGGGAAAGCATGGTATTGGAACGATGCCGCATGCATTGATCCAAATGTTCAACGGAGATATCGTCGCAGCAACCCGGGCTTACCACGAAACCTTTCCGAATGATGATTTGATCGCTCTTGTTGATTATAATAATGATGCGATTACTGACTCTTTGAAGGTCGCAAGAGAATTTGGGGAAAAGCTGAAGGGTGTCAGGGTAGATACTTCCCGAACACTAATCGACCAGTACTTCCTGCGCAATCAGCACTTGCTGGGAACATTCGACCCACGCGGAGTGAACGCTGAATTGATTTTCGCATTAAGAAAAGCACTTGATGATGAAGGCTTTGACCATGTTAAAATTGTTGTCAGCGGAGGCTTCAGCGAAAAAAGGATACTGGAGTTTGAAAAGCATGATGTGCCCGTCGATATGTATGGCGTAGGCGGCAGCCTGTTAAAATTGCAAATAGGTTTTACTGGCGACAATGTCATGTTGAATGGAAAGCATCAGGCAAAGTCAGGCAGAAGGTTCAGGCCGAATCCCCGTCTTGAAAGAGTCGAATTTTAACAAGTTTGAAAGCAACTAACTAAGGGAATATGTACTTTTATTCATGATGGCATTTTTAACAGAGAGAATCATTGGGCAGGCACTGCCTTTTGGATATGGGTTTTGGCGAAAAAGCCAATCCTCTTGGAAGCGGTCCTAATGAAACTGTGTTATTTACCGTAATGATGTTATAATGATTCAATACATGAAAGACAGACACATCCGTCTTGCATTTTGCACTGTGTGATACAGTGTACAGGCGAAATGAGCAAATCGGGATATCTGTCATATACTGTGTTACATACAGACGTTGTTGGAGGTTCTTTATATGACTATTTACCATTTTGTAGGTATAAAGGGGTCTGGAATGAGTGCGTTAGCTCAAGTTCTCCATGATATGGATTATCAGGTACAGGGCTCCGATTATGATAAGCACTTTTTTACCCAGGTAGCCCTTGAGAAATCTGGAATAAAGATCCTTCCGTTTAATAAGGAAAATATACAGCCTGGAATGACGGTTATCGCCGGTAATGCCTATCCGGATACTCACGAGGAGATTCAGGAGGCAATGGAGCTTGGCCTTCCAATCATCAGATATCACCGATTCCTTGGTGATTTCATGCAAAACTTTACAAGTGTTGCGATTACAGGGGCTCATGGAAAAACTTCGACTACGGGATTGCTGGCGCACGTGATGAGAGGTGCAAAACCTACATCATTCCTGATCGGTGATGGCACTGGTAAGGGTGACAAGGATGCTCAATACTTTGTGTTTGAAGCTTGTGAGTATCGCCGTCATTTCCTTTCCTATTTCCCGGATTACGCCATCATGACGAATATCGACTTTGACCACCCGGATTACTTTGCCAATATCGAGGATGTCTTCTCTGCATTCCAGGAGATGTCATGGCAAGTCAAAAAGGGTATTTTCGCATGTGGTGACGATGAGCAGCTGCAAAAAATCCAGGCCAAGGTACCTGTCGTATTTTATGGTTTTGGCGAGGAAAATGACTTCCAGGCTCGCAATATCGTCAAGTCCACTGAGGGCACGACGTTCGATGTTTTTGTCCGAAATAATTTCTATGAAACGTTTTCGATCCCGGCCTATGGTGACCATAATGTCCTGAACTCGCTGGCTGTCATCGCTTTATGCCATTACGAAAATATCGAATCCAAAGTGATCCAGGCCCAGCTTGAGACATTCGAAGGCGTGAAAAGGAGATTTTCCGAAAAGAAAATTGCAGACCAGGTAATTATTGATGACTACGCACATCATCCTACAGAAATCAAAGTAACAATTGAAGCTGCAAAGCAGAAGTACCCTGATCGTGAAATCGTCGCGGTTTTCCAGCCGCACACCTTTACAAGGACCCAAGCCTTCCTGAATGAATTTGCAGAAAGCTTGAATAAAGCGGATAAGGTGTATTTATGCGAAATCTTTGGTTCAGCCCGTGAAAATCATGGGAAGCTATCGATTACTGATCTAAAAGAAAAAATCGACGACGCGGAAATCATCGCTGAGGAAGATACCTCGCTTCTGAAAGAGCATAGCAAAGGCGTCATCCTGTTCATGGGCGCTGGTGATATTCAGAAGTTCCAGGAAGCATATGAGAAACAATTACAGGAATAAATAAAAAGGGTGCGGCCAATTGGTCCGCATCCTTTTCGTATTTTATGCCCTTGAGTTCTATCGTTATTTTAAATTCTCAGGGTTCAAGCCTTCGAGCTCAGGGATGACAAATCGTCCATCTTTACGAATCAGAACGTCATCGAAATAAATCTCGCCGCCGCCATATTCTGGGCGCTGGATGTTGACCATATCCCAGTGAATATTCGAATGGTTGCCATTGAATGCATTGTCATAGCACTGTCCAGGTGTGAAATGGAAGCTTCCGTCGATTTTTTCATCGAACAGGATATCCTGCATTGGATGGAGGATATATGGATTCACGCCAATCGCAAATTCTCCGACATAACGAGCTCCTTCATCTGTGTCAAAAATCTTGTTGATGCGCTCTGAATCATTTGCAGATGCTTCAACGATTTTTCCATCCTTAAAAGTCAGCTTAACATTTTCGAAAGTGAATCCCTGGTAAGGTGACGGCGTATTGTAGGTGATCACGCCATTGACTGAATCACGAACAGGAGCAGTATAAACTTCGCCATCAGGTATATTCAGCTCACCCGCACATTTTACAGCAGGGATATCTTTGATGGAGAAGGTCAAGTCGGTTCCGTCTCCGGTGATTCGTACCTTATCTGTACGGTTCATCAAGTCTGCCAGGCTGTCCATTGCCTTATCCATTTTTCCGTAATCGAGGTTACAGACGTCGAAGTAGAAATCTTCGAAGGCTTCAGTACTCATCTTCGCCAGCTGTGCCATAGCCGAGTTAGGGTAACGAAGAACAACCCATCTCGTTTTTGGAACGCGAATGTCCCTATGAACTTTCTTGCCAACCGTATTGCCATGAATCTTCATTTTGTCTGCTGGAACATCAGCATGTTCATTGATGTTATCTCCAGAACGAAGGCCGATGTATGCATCCATTTTACTCATCACATTAGCTTCAAACTCAGCAATCATGTCGAATTGCTCCTGCTGGGCACCCATGAGCAATGAACGATCCACCTGGTGGTCCTTCAATGATACAAATGGATAACCTCCAGCTTCGTATGCTTCTTTCACGAGAGCCGTAACAAGCTCCCGCTGAAGCCCGAAGTTCTCAATCAGGACTTTTTCCCCTTTTTGAAGCTTGACCGAATAATTGATCAGGTTCTTTGCCAGTTTTTGAATACGAGGGTCTTTCACCGAAATCACTCCTATGTATAAAAATAAAACACATAATCATATTGTAACCGAAACGCAGAACTTTGTGCTCATTCTATGGAATGCTGGATTTTTAAATTGCAGAAAGATATTCTTAATCAGGAAGGAAAAGGGTATGCTTTTATTGAAATACATATTAGACAAGGTGGTTTATGTCGTATTCTGCGGGGTAAAATGTACATATGCTAACGGAGGTGTTCAACAGTGGAAATTATTTTGTATCTAAGTGTTGCTGTTATAGCAATCGCGTTTTTGGTTTTGGTAGTCTCTTTATCCAAGACACTTAAATCATTACAATCAACTTTAGACAGTGTATCAGGCACACTTGATGGCCTGGAGAAGCAGTTGGATGGAGTGACTCGTGAAACGACGGAGCTTCTGCACAAAACAAACAATTTGGCAGACGATATTTCCAGAAAGTCTGAGAGCTTGAACGGTGTTGTTAATGCTGTGAGGGATGTAGGAAATTCTGTTCAGAGATTCAATCAATCTATTCACAATGTTCAGTCCATGGTTGATCTTCAGATTGACAAGAATAAGGACAAGATTTCACAGGTTGTTCAGTGGAGTAATGTATTCCTTGAACTGAAGGACAAGTGGCAATCAAAAAAAACAGCCAAGATTGACCATCGGCTTGAGAGCGAAGAGATGGTAACGAAGCAGCGTGAACGTGTTCGGTATTAATGAAAGGTGGAGATAGAATGAACAGGGAACAAAGCCAGTATGAGGTAAACGGATCAATGAGGGAGACAGACAGCAATTCCAGAGATTTTGTGACTGGAGCTATTGTTGGGGGGCTTGCCGGGGCACTGGCGGCACTATTGCTTGCTCCTAAATCAGGAAAAGAGTTAAGAGGCTCTCTAAATGAGCAAACTTCTTCCCTGAAGAACAAGAGTGCTGATCTTGCAACTGCAGCGAAGGAGAAGGCAAGCGGCTTGAAAGAAACGGTTTCGCAGCAGTCTTCAACCATTGTGAACAAGGTGAAGGATATGAAGAACAAGGGCGAAGATCCATCACAGAATACAGATGGCTACGAGGGAGAACTTCAAGAAGTGCCTACTTCAATGGCAGAGACAAGCTCAATGGAAAACACGCATACTGCCACTGGAGAAGAAATCCAAAAGAAGCTTGAAGAAACACAAAAAGCTTTCGATGATACAGAAAACAAGCTGAATCAGTAAAATTGTCAATGAAACGGTGAAGTGGTAAGATAACTTCACCGTTTTATTTTTTATAAAAAGCCTTTTCGCAGAAATTGCGACAATGGTATCGTAAAAAGCTAATAAAAGGAGAGAGTAGGATGAAAAAGCTTGATTCAATTGAACAATTTGACAAACTTGTCGATTCTGGAGAAACATTCTTCATGCTGAAGCACAGCACGACTTGCCCGATTAGCGCGGCTGGTTACGATGAATTCGCGAAGTTCGAAAACAATGGCAGCGATAACTTATATTATCTGACAGTCCAGGAATCTCGTGATCTGTCCAACCATATAGCTGAGAAATTTCATGTTAAACATGAATCACCGCAAGCTATCCTATTTGTGAATTCAGATGTTGCCTGGCATGCTTCCCATTTTAAAATTACTGCGAAATCATTGGCTGGCGCTAAAGAAGAAAATACAAAGTAAAAAACATCCGTGCTGGATGTTTTTTTACTTTGCTGCTATAGGGGTCTCAAAGGTTATTTTCAGCTCATCACCAGGTGCCAGACGATCGTCAAACGCCGCTTTTTCCCCATTTTTTAATAAGGTGAATCCTCGGCTGTCCTTTGGGATTTCAAACTGTATAAAGTTGAATAAATCCTGGAAGATGAAGTGCTGCACATCCTTTTGCTTAGTGGTTAAAAGGTCTCCGCTATGTATGCGTTCGTCCATTCCCAGTTTATTTTCCCCGCGGAAGAATTCGATTAATTCCTGCTTGAGCTGGACCTGTTGGCCGTTGAAAAAAATCGGCATGGATTCAGAAGCAGGGAGCCCCAATTTTTCTACTAGTCTTCCCAGGGAAGGTTCCTTCCCTTTTTCAAAACGGATATCATCTAGATGGTCAATTTTAGTTTGTAATTTTGCTTCCAGTCCATTAACATACATTTTTCCCATGAACTCTGTGACCTTGTGCTCGATTCCGTCAATCTTTATCAAAAATGGGCGAGTGTCATTAAGCAATTCTGCAAGGTTAAGTTCCTTTAGTATACTTTCGATCGTATCTGGCATTTCAAAAATGATCTCATCCCTGTCCTCAACTGGGTTGGACATCGATGCGGGGAGATTATTGCAGGTCATCTTCGCGCTGACTTCATACCTTTGGCCATTCATTATAACTATCTTGGATGGGAGCTCGCCGATTAAGTCGCCAAGACTCAATTCTGGTCTGACTCCATCCTCTCCCTTTTGGATAATGAGTTGATCTCCTCCATCCACTTGATCATCGAACGAGCAGGAAATCCCATTTTTCAGTAACACAGGCTGCTGCCCATGCTTACCTGGTATCGTCACATTTTTGCCGTTCAGGCTGACAATCATGGCGAGGCCCGGCCTGCCGTAAAGCTTATTCATCTTTATCCCGGCAGCCAGCAGACAGTCGCCCACTGTCAATTTGTTCACTTCGAAAAGCCTTACCGGCTGTCCATTCACATAAACAGTATGATATTGGACAGGAGATTGCTTGGCAGCAATGGCGATTCCAATTGGTGTGACAAGTTCTGGGCCTTTCGTAATATGTGCTGCAAAGGAAACAGAGTTGATGGCATCGAGACCACGGATGGCAACCCTGTTTTCCGGGAGGTTTAAAATAGCGGCGAGCCTTCTGGGTAAATCGGGCGTAAGACTTCCACCGCCAACAAGCATGACTGCTTTTGGCGATTTATTGCCATTCAACTTCAGGATTTCCTCCCCGATCGTTCCTGCCAAACGGTCAATCGCAGGACCAATTCGTTCAACGGCTTCATCCTTGCTGACCTCTGTTTCAAAGCCAAGTATGTCTGTGATCGAGATTGCTTGATTTACAAGCAAGTCCCGCTTTGCTTTTTCAGCAAGAGGGAAATCAAGCAGAAATTCATCACTAACAGCTTCCGTAATTTCATCTCCTGCCACTGGGACCATTCCATAGGCAATTACTGTCCCTGAGTCAGTGAGCGCGATGTCGGAAGTCCCTGCGCCTATATCAACAAGAGCGACATTCAATCTCCTCATTGAGGCAGGAATCAGCACGTTGATCGCGGCAATCGGTTCCAAAGTAAGTGCGTCCATTTCAAGTCCTGCCCTGTCCAGTGCAGCAAGCAAAGATTCAACGACAACTTTTGGCAGGAAGGTTGCAATGATTTCCACAGAGGCTTCATTTCCCCGCTGGTCAATCAGGCTGCCGATTCCTTCTCCATCAAGCTGGTAATAAAGAACGGAGTATCCGACACAATAATAGTGATGCTCATTGTTTTTTTCACCAGCAACAGCTGCTTGTGCCTGTTGGACTGCACTTAATTCAAGGTGGAGGATATCCTGCTTTGAAAACATCGGCTTGCCGGAAATATCAATTGCCGCTTTTGATTGTTCTGTTTTCAGCGCGCGGCCAGCTGCAGCGACACAGACCTTGGTCAAGGGGCCATGTGAAACTTCCAGTGCTTCTTTAATTTCAGTGATGATTTCGGAAACTGACAGGACATCATGGATTTGGCCGTCCAGCATCGACCTATCCTTGTGTTCCCGGATCATGATGTCGACCGCTTCATAATGACCATCCGTTTCCTCCAGGATTATTCCTACTACAGACCTGGTTCCTATATCTAGCGCAAACAATTTATTATTTACATGCACACCATGCACCCTCTAACTTAAGTTCTCATACGATGCTTTATCACTTAAAAGCGTTTAATTATTAAAGAATTTTGCGTGACAATCCAAATTATTTCAGATATAATTACCATTATCACATTATACAGCTTGATCCATAGTACTTTAACTGCGTTGTTGCACCACGGGCTCCTATACTAATATCGGCTTTATCATGTCATTGCTTTAGGCTGGGAGCCGCAGAAACCTGATTTTATACTTCCTGGTGCAGTAAAGAGATCAGGTTATACACAGCAGCAGTTAAAGAATTTGGTGCCTCTTTGTTTGAAAAGTCTTGGTGTCAGGGCTAAAATGTATTCCGAAAGGACGGGACAGAAAATGAGTAAAAATCTTGACCAGCTAAGAAATCGTGTGGATGAATTGAATTTAGAGCTTCTATCATTAATTAATGAAAGAGCCCTGCTCGTCCAGGAAATTGGCCGTGCAAAAGAAACTCAGGGTGTGTACCGTTATGACCCTGTGCGTGAGAGGGAAATGCTTGATTTGATCAAAGAGCAAAATAACGGCCCTTTTGAAAACTCCACAATTGAACATATTTTCAAAGAAGTTTTCAAGGCAGGACTGGAGCTTCAATCTGATGATCACCGCAAAGCACTTCTCGTTTCCAGGAAGAAAAAGCCGGAGGATACCATCATTGATATTAAGGGTTTAAAAATCGGTGATGGAACACCAGACTTTGTTTTTGGTCCTTGTTCAGTTGAATCATATGAACAAGTGGCAACCGTTGCTGAAGCAGTCAAAGCGAAAGGCTTTAAAATGCTGCGCGGCGGGGCTTTCAAGCCTAGGACCTCACCTTATGACTTCCAGGGTTTAGGAGTAGAAGGTCTGAAGATCTTGAAGAGAGTCGCAGATGAATATGATCTGGCAGTCATTAGTGAAATCGTCACACCTGCGGATATCGAAATCGCTGTCGACTACCTTGATGTTATCCAAATCGGCGCACGGAATATGCAAAACTTTGAGCTTCTAAAGGCTGCAGGTGCAGTGAATAAACCTATATTACTAAAGCGTGGACTGGCCGCGACCATTGAAGAATTTATCAATGCGGCGGAATATATCATGGCACAGGGCAATGGCCAAATCATCCTGTGTGAGCGGGGGATCCGGACGTACGAAAGAGCTACAAGGAACACACTTGATATCTCAGCAGTGCCAATTTTGAAAAAAGAAACACATTTACCAGTCATGGTTGATGTTACCCACTCTACAGGCAGGAGAGACCTGCTGCTGCCGGCAGCCAAAGCTGCACTTGCAATCGGGGCAGATGGAGTAATGGCAGAAGTTCACCCAGATCCAGCAGTAGCATTATCCGACAATGCCCAGCAAATGGATCTGAAGCAGTTTGATGAGTTTTTAGAAGGATTAAAATCCACTCCGTTCGTGAGAGTATAGAGTTCTTGAAACCTTCCTTTTTTTAGGAAGGTTTTTTTATTGTAGGTTTTAGGGTAACGTAAAAAGAAGCGATTTTAACAGAAATAGTGTTAAAAATGCATTAAATTAAGTTGTTCACATTGCGGGATTGATAAGGATGTCGTATGATTAATAACATAATTATGCTTGTACATATAATCACAAACTTAAAATATGATTATTGTGGCAATTTTTGCTGTAAACTAACTGAAAAGCGCCGTTTATTACCTTAAGGAGTGAAATAGATGAATATTACAATATATGATGTTGCACGGGAAGCGAACGTTTCAATGGCAACGGTTTCACGTGTTGTCAATGGAAACCCGAATGTAAAGCCAGCAACAAGGAAGAAAGTCATGGAGGTCATTGACCGTCTGGGCTACCGACCGAATGCTGTTGCCAGGGGACTGGCAAGCAAAAAGACGACGACTGTCGGTGTCATCATCCCTGATATTGCAAGCCCGTTTTTTGCTGAGCTGGCAAGGGGAATCGAAGATATTGCCACGATGTACAAATACAACATTATCTTGAGCAACTCAGACCAGAATATTGAAAAAGAACTGCATCTGTTAAACACAATGCTCGGCAAACAAGTAGACGGAATTGTTTTCATGGGCGGCAATATTAAGGCCGAGCATGTTGAAGAATTCAAGAAATCCCCGGTCCCGATTGTCCTTGCAGGCTCAATTGAGGAAACGGGTGAAATTCCATCAGTCAATATTGATTATGAGCAGGCAACTTTCGATGCTGTATCAACTTTTGTTGAAAAAGGCCACAAAGAAATCGCATTCGTCATTGGGCCTCAGATTGAGCCAATCAATAAGGATAAGAAGCTTGAAGGATATAAGCGAGCTTTAAAAGATGCAGGAATTCAGTATAACGAAGAGCTTGTTGTCGAAGGGGATTATACGTATGATTCAGGCCTCGAGGCAATTGAAAGAATCCTCGAGCTTAATCAGAAACCAACAGCAATCCTTGTCGGCTCGGATGAAATGGCCCTTGGGGTTATCCATGGGGCATTTGACCGCGGCTACAGCGTCCCTGATGATTTCGAAGTCATCAGTTCGGATAACACAAGGCTAACTCTTATGGTACGTCCGCAGCTTACAACAATTGTCCAGCCTTTATACGATATTGGAGCAGTTGCCATGCGCTTACTGACGAAGTATATGAACAAAGAAAACGTAGATGAGAATATCGTCGTCCTTCCGCACCGGATTGAGAACAGGAAATCAACGAAATAACAGAAGAGCCCCTTGCAGTTGATGCGAGGGGCTCTTTTCAGACAAAATCCCGAGTGGAAGCCGTAATTTTGTCTGAACTTGAGGTCACTTCAGACAAAATCGGGAGGGGAAGCCGCAATTTTGTCTGAACCTGAGGTCACTTCAGACAAAATCGGGAGGGGAAGCCGCAACTTTGTCTGAACCTGAGGTCACTTCAGACAAAATCGGGAGTGGAAGCCGTAATTTTGTCTGAACCTGGGGTCACTTCAGACAAAGTCAGGAGTGGAAGCCGTAATTTTGTCTGAACCTGAGGTCACTTTAGACAAAGTCAGGAGGGGAAGCCGCAACTTTGTCTGAACCTGTACTAATTTACTGACCTTTTTAAAAACAAACAAAAAAAACCGGGAACACAAATCTCCCGGTTACCGTACTTATACAGTTTCAGATTTTTTGTTGGACCTGATTGGATACAAGGCCTTCTCCACTGTTTGGGCATTTTTTTCCGTGATTTCCGGCTTTCGCGGAATTGGCGGATATAAATCTTCAGGATCGTCCCACTCTTGTGGCAATTTCACAGGGGCTGAATCCTTCCATTCTTCTATCCATTCCTGCGGCAAACTGCCATAAGAGTTTGAGTTTTCAATCATTTCAAGCCAGATCAGTGACCAGGCTCTTGGTACCACGCGCCAAATATCGTAGCCTCCGCCGCCTACAGCAATCCATTTGCCTCCGCAATATTTATGGGCGACTTCATGCGCAAGCTTTGGGATTTCCCGGTAGATTTTCATCGTAGCGGATAAATGAGTCAATGGGTCAAGATAATGCGCATCTGCACCATTTTGGGTAAGAATGACATCCGGTTTAAAAAACTCGGCCACTTCCATCAGAGCATGTCTATAGGCATCAAGCCAAGAGTCGTCTTCTGTGAAGGCATCGACAGGGATATTGAAAGAATATCCATAGCCTTTGCCCTGGCCGCGTTCATTCACATTTCCTGTACCTGGGAATAGGTAGCGTCCCGTTTCATGGATCGATAGAGTGCATACATCAGGATCATCGTAAAATGACCATTGTACGCCATCACCATGGTGGGCATCAGTATCGACATATAACACGCGGGCATTGTATTTTTTCTGCAGGTATTTTATCGCTACAGAACTGTCGTTGTAAATACAGAAGCCGGATGCTTTCCCACGGAAGCCATGATGAAGGCCGCCGCCAAGATTCAGTGCGTGGCTGGCTTTGCCGTTCATGACATAATCCACAGCTGTCAGGGTGCCCCCAACAAGCAGAGCACTCGCTTCATGCATATTTTCAAAAATCGGTGTGTCCTCCGTTCCCAGTCCATATCCTTCCGCGGATTCACCCTTAAGCTTTCCCTGGCCAGCAAGCTTAACAGCGTTTACAAAATTGGGATCATGAACGAGGTGAAGTTCCTCATCCGTTGCCATCCGGGGCGCAACTATATGTTCTTCATCAATGGCGCCCACTTTACGCAGCAAATCCAGCGTAAGCTTCAACCTAATCTGGTTGAAAGGATGGTGGCTGCTGAAGCGATAGTTCAGCAGCTCCTCTGAAAAGACGAATACAGAGCGATCGCTCATGATGAAACACCCGGCAGGTTTGGCCAGAGTACGTGATGTCCGGCCTTTTTCAAGTCCTCGATCACTGCGATCGGATTCATCGTCTGTATTCTTACAACAAGGATTTTATAACCTTCATCCTTTGGGTCAGGGTATACTAGCACGCTCTGGATATTGGCTTTCCTCAAGCTGATAACAGATGCAATTTCACAAAGCATGCCCGCTTTGTTTGGTACTTTCACTTCAATTTGCGATCCTGGCTGATGGGCACCTGTAAGCTCAACAAGTGTATGGAGCAAGTCCGTTTCAGTGACGATACCTACCAGTTTTTTATCCTTGGTGATCGGCAGGCAGCTGATATTATGTTCATAAAAGATTGCAGAAATTTCCTCGACAAAATCGAGGGGATGTCCAGTGATCACATTAGTCGTCATAATTGATTTGACAGGATTGTCAAGTTCACCCTTGTGCTCATCCCAATGAAAAACGGACGGAGCTGCATCTTTGATATCCCTGTCGGATACCAGGCCGATCACACCTTGGTCCTTATTCACGATCGGGATGTGGCGGATTTTTTTATCCGCCATTAGCTTAATTGCTTCGGCAATTGTATTTTCAGGAAAAAGTGTCGTGACATCCCTTTTCATAATTTCCTCGACGATCATGGTTCCTTCCTCCTTGCATGATGAGGCTTCTTATTAATCATCAATACATAAAACGGTTCATGAACCGCAGCTGGTCAAATTTCTGGATCGATTCCGGCCCAATCCTCTTGCCGATTCGCGCCATCAAACAGTTTGCTGGATGGGAGCTGATTTCCGGATCATCTGTCGCGTACCAGGTCAGGCCGCCGGCATTCATCATTTTTTCCATGACTTTGCGGTATTCCCAAACATTCAAGCCGGTTCCTTTCAGGTCCCAATGCCAGTAGTATTCAGTTGTGATAATGATATAATCTTCCATCGCGTCATCCATCATGGAAACCATCAGCAAATTCTTGCCGACTCGGCTGCCGCGGAATTCAGGAATGACCTCGATTGCACCAAGTTCTATTAAATCTTCCATTTTTCCTTCAGACCATCTTTCAAGAGGGTCAGGATAGAGATAAGTAACATAGCCGACAATCATATGGCCTGAGCGGGCTACGATGATACGTCCCTCCGGCAGACCGGCAATCTCAACCAATGCCTTGTGCTGCTGGGCAGGTGGACGAAAAGCCACTAAATCTTCATGGAATTCATAGCTTGCAAGTTTTTCCGGAGAAATCGGGCCTTCAATGATCAAACGGCCATGAGGAGTTTTTAATTCTGTTGCGTTATAAGTCTTTTTATGTTCCATTCAGTCACCACCAGTCAACAATTCAAACGATAATTCTATTATACATAAAATCTAACATATAAAAGCGCTTTCACAAAATTTTCTGTATTTAGTTTAAGACTTTCCTTGACGGAATCGCACTTCAAAGAGGAATGTTTTTATATTCTATTAATATTTTAAAAATTGAGAAAATCGAATTTTTATACTATAATGGATTTTAAATATAAAGCCAAGGGGGATGGATACATGAAAGTGGAAGCGCTACCAGTTACACAAGGGGATCATAACCTGAAAAATTATCAAGAGCTTCATGGCCAGTTTGATTGGACTGAAGCGGAGAAAGAGTTTTCCTGGTCTGAGACAGGCAGGGTCAATATGGCTTATGAAGCGATCGACCGCCATGCTGAAGGATTCAGGAAAAATAAAATTGCGCTTTATTATCAGGATGGGGTGCGCAAGGAAAAATATACTTTTAAAGAAATGAAGGAGCTTTCAAATAAAGCAGGCAATGTCTTTAAAACTTATGGTGATGTAGAAAAGGGGGACCGCGTGTTTATCTTCATGCCTCGTTCTCCAGAACTGTATTTCGCAGTTCTCGGGGCGGTCAAGCTGGGCGCGATTGTTGGCCCGCTTTTCGAAGCATTCATGGAAGGTGCTGTCCGTGACAGACTGCAGGACAGCGGGGCAAAGGTATTGGTGACAACACCTGAGCTGCTTGAGCGTGTTCCTGTTGATGAACTTCCTGACCTGAAGCACATTCTTCTTGTCGGCGATAATATTGAGGAGAATGACAAGTGCGTTGATTTCAAGCAAAAACTAGCTGAAGCCAGCAAAAAGCTTGAAATCGAGTGGGTTGACCGTACAGATGGGCTGATTTTGCATTATACTTCCGGTTCGACTGGAAAACCTAAAGGCGTCCTCCATGTCCATAATGCGATGATCCAGCATTATCAGACTGCTAAATGGGTACTTGACCTTAAAGAAGAAGATGTCTACTGGTGCACAGCAGATCCAGGCTGGGTAACAGGAACATCGTACGGAATTTTCGGTCCATGGCTTGCAGGAACGTCCAATGTCATCATTGGCGGACGTTTCAATCCAGAGACATGGTATAAGATGATCGAAGAGTACGGAGTGTCAGTCTGGTACAGTGCCCCAACAGCTTTCAGGATGCTGATGGGTGCGGGTGATGAGGTTGTAAAGAAGTTCGACCTTGGCTCACTTCGCCATATCCTGAGTGTCGGCGAACCGCTGAACCCTGAGGTAGTAAGATGGGGAATGAAGGTGTTCAGCCTGCGCATCCATGATACATGGTGGATGACGGAGACGGGGGCTCAATTGATCTGTAACTATCCAAGCATGGAAATCAAGCCTGGATCAATGGGTAAGCCAATCCCAGGCGTAAAAGCCGCAATTGTCGATGACCAGGGGAATGAATTGCCGCCATACAGAATGGGCAATTTAGCGATTAAGAAGGGCTGGCCATCGATGATGCATACAATCTGGAACAATCCTCAGAAGTATGAGTCCTACTTCATGCCTGGTGACTGGTACGTTTCCGGTGATTCAGCCTATATGGATGAAGATGGCTACTTCTGGTTCCAGGGACGAATTGATGATGTCATCATGACTTCCGGTGAGCGTGTAGGGCCATTTGAAGTAGAAAGCAAACTTGTGGAACACCCAGCAGTTGCTGAAGCGGGTGTCATTGGCAAGCCAGACCCGGTCCGCGGTGAAATCATCAAGGCGTTCATCGCCTTGCGTGACGGTTATGAGCAATCTGATGAATTGATCGAAGAGATTCGCCAATTCGTTAAAAAGGGCCTTGCTGCACATGCTGCACCAAGAGAAATTGAATTCCGCGACAAGCTTCCTAAGACACGAAGCGGTAAAATCATGCGCCGTGTATTGAAAGCCTGGGAACTTGATCTCCCAACTGGCGATTTGTCCACAATGGAAGACTAATAGAATCATACTAAAGAGCGTGAAGCTGGGCTTCACGCTCTTTAGTATTCACAGAAAAAAGAAACACCGCATCCGACAAGATGCGGTGTTTCTACTTATATTCATTTGCTAGTTTCCATTCCCATTCCCGTTACCATTCCCATTTCCATTTCCATCACCGTCGCCGTCACCATCTCCAGGTGGCGGCTCAGGAGGGTCATCCGGTTCAGGATCGGTTGGAGGAGGGTCTTTCGGTTTTGGATCCTTTGGTTTGTCTTCCGGAGGATCCTTAGGCTCTGGCTTCTGTCCGATTTCAATGATATTGGATGGAGCTGATTCTTTCCCGGCAATATCGACTGCCGTAACATAGAATGAACCGTCCCCTGCGTTGAAGCTCGAGGCTTCTCCTGCTTTAATGCTGCCGACCTTTTTCTTGTTGTTATAGATTCGGTAGCCGACAATATCATTTTCAGGGTGCTTGCTCCAGGTGATCGTTTTTCCGGAAAGCTTGATACCCAAAGCTGCTGGGGTCTTTCCGTTTTCACTCAGCTTATCATCCGCAACGAGAATATTATTCCAGGCATCATTTTTAGGGATCAGCTGCTGCGGATCTCTGATTTTATGCCCGATGATGCTTTCCATATACTCTGGATTCAATATTACTCCAGTATCCGTAAATTCAGCCGGAGTTGAATCAAGTGCTATATAGCGCTTATCGCCAACAGTAACGAATTTGTTTTCTACGAGACTGTCATCTACCTTGGTTGGTGCATACTTCGCAATGAAGTAATCCGATTCAACAAGTCCTGCTTTCGAGCAAGCGCTTGAAGGCAGCAAGCCGGATACTGCACAATAAGATCTCTTGACGATTCCGCCAGGCATCTTGAAGCGTTCTTCAGGATCGACTAGCTGAGGAGCGACATCATAAGCATCATTCATTAGGTCAGCCCAGATATATTGGGTCCGGACTCCATAAGATAGCCCCTTGTAACTTCTCTCTAGTGATTTGTTATGGTCATAACCGAGCCACACCCCGAAAGATACATTAGGGTTGGTGGCTACAAACCATGAATCATAATAATCATGACCTGTACCTGTTTTGCCGGCCCAGTCAGAGCCGAATTTCAACCGGCCTTTTAAGGCAGTAGCCGTTCCTCGGTTGATAACATCACGCATCATATCGATAGTCAAATATGAAGCTTGAGGACTAAATACATCTACAGGCTCGGCTTTATGCTGGAAAATGACATTTCCATTTTTATCGACAATTTTATCGATTAAATAGGCATCAACGAATTTCCCCATATTGCCGAAAGTTGCAAATGCATTGGTGTTTTCCTCAACGGTAACACCACCATCGATAGAGCCAATTGAAGCTGCCAGAATACCATAGTCACTTTTAACAAGGGAAGAGAATCCCATTTTATCTAAATAAGAAGCGGGTCTTTGACCCAATACGTTTTTGTATGCCAAAACAGCGGGAACGTTATATGACTTGGTTAACGCATGCCTAACTGAGGTTAAGCCCCTGTACTCTTTATCATAGTTGGTCGGCCAAGGTTTTCCCGGGCTTGCTGGGTTTAAACGAACCTCTACGTCTGGCAACACTGAACCAGGGTGCAATTTCCCCATGTCGATCGCTGGTGCATAGGCGAGTAATGGTTTCATAGTGGAACCATTCTGTCTTGGTGAATCGGTGGCGTGGTTTCTTTGTTGGATGTCAAAGTCACGTCCGCCAACAAAACTGATAATTTTACCAGTTTTGTTTTCGATCAACACAGCACCAATTTCAACCTGCTCGGAGATTGTGATTGTTTTGCTTGGATCATCCGGGTCAGGAACTTCCTGTGGTTTGTTCCTTCCATAATAAGGGTACTTATTCGCTGTTTCCTGGTGTTTTTCATAAATCTCTTTATTGATGGTCGTGTAAATCTTATAGCCATTCTGGCGGATGTCGCGGTCGGCCAGCGCGTGATACTCATCCATAAGTTTCTTATCTTTTTTCAGATCTTCAGGTTCATAGCCATCACGCTGAGCAAGAATTTCCGCCAGGATGTTAACCGAACGTTTCTCTATTTCAAACGTTAAGAATGGATATTCCTCAACAGTATTGTCACTTGGAACTTCTTTTACAAAGTCCTTTGTAATATCGTAGCTAATCGCTTCCTTGAACTCTTCATCAGAAATGAAACCAGCTCCATGCATCCTTGTGATGACTGTCTTGTATCTGGACAGGCCAGGCTCAAGTCCTTTCGGATCCTTCAGCTTGCCGCGGTCGCTGCTGAATGGAGTATAGCCGAACGGGCTTTGCGGAAGTCCGGCGATAAAAGCGGCCTGTGGCAATGTCAGGTCTTTCGCTTCCTTCCCAAAGATTCCTTTTGCTGCGGCCTGGACACCGGCAATGTTGCTGCCGTTAGCGTTACGTCCGAAGGTAGCTACATTTAAATAGGCTTCAAGAATTTCCTTTTTATCAAAGAATTTTTCGAGACGAAGGGCGAGAAGGATTTCTTTCGCTTTCCGCTCGAACGAAATTTCATTGGTCAGGATCTGGTTCTTGATGAGCTGCTGTGTTAGTGTACTTCCCCCTGAGGATGTCGCTGAATTTGTGACCTCCTGGAAAAGTGCACGCATGATTGCTTTTGGAACCACGCCGTCATGCTCGTAAAAGTACTCATCTTCGGTTGCGACTACTGCATTTACCAAATGCTTCGACATATCGTCAAGCTTCACTTCCTCACGGTAAAGGTCCGTTCGGAGCTTGCCAAGATAAACATCGTTATCAAAATATAAATCCGAGGTTTCTTCATAGTTGTATATATCTTTCCTCATATTTTCATAAGGTCGGATTTGTTCATCTTTGACAAGGGATGCGAAGTACCCGGCACCTGTGCCTGCGGCGAAGCCACCGCCGAGAACTAATACAATGATCAATAACAACAGCATGTTCCAGACAACCGAATAAGTAATCCGGGCTCCTTTTACGGTTTTTTTATTCGTAAAAAAAGCACCAAAGGATTTAAGCTTCTCTTTCCAAGCCTGTTTTCCTTCATGCATTCATATCATTCCCCCTAAAATCACATACATTATAGCATAAACAGGCTGTCGAATAGATGCTAATGTTAATTTTTCTGAAAATTACTGTCGAATTTGACAACAAGTAACGCTTTATGGTAAAAATGCTTTATTAACTTTATAGCAAAAAGCTGTGAAGGGAATGAGTAGTGCTTCTGTCACTGTTCCAGAAAGCCGGCGGCTGCTGTGAGCCGGTACAAACAGAAGGATGAATTACCTCCCCGAGCGCCGCAGTGAACTGTATACATAGTAGCCGCGGACGGTTTAACCGTTATTTTATTGAGTGGAAGACATTTTTTTGTTTTGTTTTCAAGCCGGGTGGTACCGCGCATACAGCGCCCCTGCATTTATTGCAGGGGCGTTTTTTATTGGTTCAAATCCGGTTGCGAAATATATTTTTGAATGGAGGAAGAAGAAATGGAATTACTAAAAGATCTCGAATGGCGCGGGATTATTTACCAGCAGACAGATGAAGAGGGAATGAAGGATTTGCTTTCAAAGGAGAAAATCTCTCTCTACTGTGGTGTCGATCCAACCGCGGACAGCATGCATATCGGACACCTTCTTCCGTTCCTGACGCTGCGCCGTTTCCAGAATGCGGGGCATCGTCCGATTGTTCTTGTTGGAGGAGCGACTGGCTTAATTGGCGATCCAAGCGGCAAGAGTGAGGAGCGTAAACTGCAGACGCTTGAACAAGTACAGGTAAATGTAGACGGAATCAGAAAGCAGCTGGAGCAAATTTTCAGCGTAGAAGGTGAAAACGGAGCGATGATGGTCAACAACTACGACTGGGCCGGTTCCATGGATGTCGTTACATTCCTGCGTGACTTCGGAAAGCATGTTGGCGTGAATTACATGCTGGCAAAGGATACAATCGCTTCAAGACTTGAAACAGGTATCTCGTTCACAGAATTCACTTACACAATCCTGCAAGCGATGGATTTCTTCCATTTATACGAAAAGCACGACTGCAAGCTCCAGATTGGCGGAAGTGACCAGTGGGGCAATATTACGACAGGTCTCGAATTGATCCGTAAAATGTCTGCAGAAGGGTCCAAGGCTTTTGGACTGACAATTCCGCTTGTCACAAAAGCAGACGGAACTAAATTCGGAAAGTCAGAAAGCGGAGCTGTATGGCTTGATCCAGAAAAAACGTCACCATACGAGTTCTACCAGTTTTGGATCAACACTGCTGATGCCGATGTAGTGAAGTACTTGAAATTCTTCACTTTCCTAGTTAAAGAAGAAATCGAAGCGTTGGAAAAGGCGGTTGAGGAAGAGCCGCATCTACGCAAAGCACAAAAAGCCCTTGCTGAAGAAATGACACGAATGATCCACGGCGAAGAATCCCTTCAGCAGGCAATCAGGATCTCAGCGGCACTTTTCAGCGGCGATATCAAAAATCTTAGCGCTGACGAAATCAAGCAAGGCTTCAAGGACGTTCCTTCTTTTACAGTAGAGGGGGGAGAAGAACAAGGGTTAGTCGACTTGCTGGTTGCAGCAAAAATCTCGCCTTCTAAGCGCCAGGCACGTGAAGATGTTGCAAACGGCGCTGTCTCCCTGAACGGAGAACGCGTCACGGACACTGCTTACGTACTAAGCGATGCAGACAAAATCGAAGGCCAGTTCACGATCGTCCGCCGCGGCAAAAAGAAGTACTTTATGATTAAGTACTAGAATGGACCGAAGTTAGGGCTATTCCAGGTATGACGGACAAAAATCGCTGGTGGAACGAGAAAACTGTCCGTCATCAGGGTATGACGGACAAAAATCACTGGTGAAACGAGAAAAACTGTCCGTCATCCAGGTTATGACGGACAAAAATTGCGGGTGGAACGAGAAAAACTGTCCGTCATCCAGGTTATGACGGACAAAAATCGATGATGAAACGGAAAAATTGTCCGTCATCAGGCTTACCACCGGATATAAGATTAATAAAACGGCCTTCCTGGTAAAACAGGGGGCCGTATTTTAGTTAAGTTATGAAGAATGCGAGATCAGAAAAAGAATATTTATAAAACAAAAACCCCAGCCAAGTCGGCTGGGGTTCTTTAAGCACTTTATTAACGAGAGTAGAATTCAACGATAAGAGCTTCGTTGATTTCAGCTGGAAGTTCAGAACGCTCAGGCATGCGAGTGAAAGTTCCTTCTAGCTTGTCTGCGTCGAAAGTCAAGAAGTCAGGTACGAAGTTGTTTACTTCGATTGCTTCTTTAACTACATCAAGGTTGCGAGACTTTTCACGAAGTGTGATTGTCTGGCCAGGAGCTACGCGGTAAGATGGGATATCTACACGTGCGCCATCAACCATGATGTGGCCGTGGTTTACTAACTGGCGAGCTGCACGACGAGTGCGAGCAAGACCAAGACGGTAAACAACGTTGTCAAGGCGTGCTTCAAGAAGAATCATGAAGTTTTCGCCGTGCTTACCAGGCATTTTGCCTGCTTTGTCGAACAAGTTACGGAACTGGCGCTCAGTAACTCCGTACATGTGGCGAAGCTTTTGCTTCTCTTGAAGTTGCAATCCGTATTCGGAAAGCTTTTTACGCTGGTTAGGACCATGAGGACCTGGTGCGTAAGGGCGTTTTTCTAATTCTTTACCTGTACCGCTTAGTGAAATTCCAAGACGGCGGGATAGTTTCCAGCTTGGGCCGGTATAACGAGCCATGAATGACTCCTCCTTAGTTTTTATTTTGTAAAATAAAAACAGATTGTGATTAAACATTTATGGGTATTTTGTTTTCATGTACCTTCGCCCTAGCAGCAGCGGGTTACGAGATACACCATCAAACCTTGTTTGAGGAACAAAATACATACATAATGTAGACCACATAGGCTGCGATATTTTACACAAAGAGTATTATATAATTTATTTTGTATTGAAGTCAAGTCTATATTGAAAATAAAGCCTCTTATTATCGATCTTTTCCTCTGAAAAGATTGTCTTTTATATCATACTATTTTACTAGGCCTATGGTATAATGAATAGTAATTGTTTTATTTTGGATATTACCTTGCCACGTGATGAATCATTTTAGTTTATTCAGGCTGCTGCCTGTCAAAACAGCTACTTACAAATCGCTGTTAAGTGATTTTAAAACAGGTGATATATATGGAAGAATTATTAGAACGGGAAATTATATTAGAACTGAAAAGCAAATTTTTCGATTTGATCAGCACAGGCAGATTATCTTTTTCTTCCTCAGATGTTCTCTCGCAAATGACGTCTATTTTAAAAGAACTCCTGCAAGCGGATGTGGTCGACTTTTACACCTGCCAGGAATGGAAGCAAAGGATGTTCCTGGAGGCTACAACCCGTCTCTCGACTAATGACGGTGAGTTGAAGACTATTCCTAATTGTCTGGTGAATGAACTGGCAGCGAAACCCTATGCCTTCATTAGATATCCAGAGTCCATGCCTCAGCATGAACTGTTGCTGGTTTTGACAGCGAATGAAAAACCAAAGGGCCTGTTTGGATTCCAAATGAACAGTGACTTTCTAAACCGATTATCAGACCGCTTCTTCAACAAACTATCTTATGAATGCAATGTGTTCGTTGAGAAAGTGCGCAGCCTGGCGGAAACAATGGAAGAAGAAAAAAGGTATAAGCAATTATTCCGGGTGACGAAGAAATTTCACTCAACTATGGACATGGATGCAGTGCTCGGTGAAATCATTTCCACCCTGAGGGAAGTTTATCCTTCCTTCACCTATTATCTGCTGTTGTCTCATGACCACAAGGGATATGGAGGGTTACCGGTTAGAGACCTTGAATACGATAGCGATAACCTGACTGCGATGCAGTCGTATGTAAGCGGGCAGATTCAGTTTGAGGACTCTGTTTTAGAGAAGAATTCAATCATGTACGCTCCTTTGAAAGGAAAACAGGGTGTTTACGGTGTTTTGCAGGTCATAGCTCCAAACTCACTGGTTTTTCCGCAAAATGAAGTAGAGTTCATCAAGCTGCTCGCCTATACTGCAGGTAGTGCGCTGGAAAATGCCAAGCTTTATGAGCAATCCAGGAAATTAATCGCTGATTTGCAGTTGATCAATGAAACTTCCCATCAGTTGAATACGAGTTTGCGCCTGACAGATACAATGAAATTTATCTGCGGGCAAATCATCAAGTCCTTTAATGCCCAGGAAGTCGGTTTCATTATGCTTGACGAGGAACATGATGATTACTCCG
This sequence comes from Bacillus sp. ISL-45, assembly GCF_018613195.1. Classification (GTDB taxonomy): domain Bacteria; phylum Bacillota; class Bacilli; order Bacillales; family Cytobacillaceae; genus Mesobacillus. The sequence continues at coordinate 37,873 of NZ_JAGGQQ010000010.1, read as the reverse complement.
TCCTTCAGGGCAGCACAAGCTTTTTCTTTTCAAAGGATGCTTCCAACTATATATTGAACGTTGCCCATCGAATCCGACAGGATATGGAGCCATTGTTCCTGGGAGATATTTCTTCAGAGCGTGAGGACGCTCCCTTGCATTTCCACTCGATAATGGGTGTTCCGATGATCCAAAGCGGTGAACTAAAGGGATTTGCGCTTGTCATGCATGAAGAGCCTTATCACTTTGCGTTTGATACATTCAAGCTGCTCCAGTCTCTTATTCACCATTCAACTTTGGCTTTTACCAATTCGATGCTTCGAGAAGAGCTGGAGAAAATGGTTGTGACGGATCATTTGACGAAGCTGTATTCCCGAGGGTATTTGGATGAAAAGATGAATCTTTCCATGCTTGAAGATCAACAGGGAACCTTTATTTTGATTGATGTCGATAATTTTAAAAGTGTTAATGATCAATATGGCCACCAGGTTGGAGACGAAGTACTAATCCAGCTGGCTCGCCAGATTGCCAAAAATATCCGCGGAACAGACATAGGTGCAAGATGGGGCGGTGAGGAGCTGGCGATTTATTTGCCAGGTACCCCTCTCGAGACTGGTGTCAAAATCGCGAATAGGCTGGTAGATAAAGTTGAAAAAAATACGAGCCCAAATGTAACTGTTTCATGCGGTGTCTCCACATGGATCAAGGGACAGGATGACACTACCAAGACAGTGTTCAAAAGGGCCGACCAGGCTTTATATCTGGCAAAGGGATCAGGTAAAAATAAAGTAGTCGTCCAGAATGAAGAACAATTTACTTTTAACAGCACTCAGGAATGAGTGCTTTTTTCGTGGTTAAGGCATTTATAAAATTACTAAGTTGTTGACAACTCTATGAAGTTTTCTTAATCCAGCTCCAGCGCTTTTTGTTCTTTAATGAACCACAGGACTTTTTGTCGATGTGTGAGAGAAATTACTTTCAATAAAGGGGTAAATGTCATATCCTGATAATGGGGGTAAATTGTAAGCGTTTACAGAATATATAGGAGGAATCATAATGGGAGAGAAAAGATTCGAAACAGAAGTGATCCATTCCGGATATAAATCGGACGAATTCAGGGGCAGCCTTGCGCCTCCATTATTTCAGACTAGTACCTTCACTTTCGATACTGCTGAACAGGGAGAAAGGCGCTTTGCCGGGGAAGAGGAAGGATTCATCTATTCACGTCTTGGAAACCCTACGGTTGCGATGCTTGAAGAAAGGATGGCGACGATTGAAAAAGGGGAAAAAGCCCTTGCGTTCGCTTCAGGGATGGCTGCTGTCTCTGCGATACTGGTATCGCTGACACGCACAGGGGACCATATTCTCTGCTCACAGGGAGTGTATGGGTGTACGTTTGGACTTCTCCAGCTCATGAAAGAAAAATATAAGATCAACCATGATTTTTCGATGATGTCGACGAGAGAAGAAGTATTGGCTGCCATTACCCCAGAGACAAGAGTCATCTATATCGAGACGCCGATTAATCCAACAATGAGACTGGTTGACCTGGAGATGGTCGCGGACGTCGCCAGGGAAAAGGGAATTCCGGTAGTTGTTGATAACACATTCAGCTCACCTTATCTTCAGAATCCAATCGAGCTTGGCTGTGATTTCGTCATCCACAGCGCAACGAAGTATATTTGCGGACATGGTGATGTCATAGCGGGTGTAGCAGTCGGCCCGAAGGAAATTATGTCTAAAATCGCCATGACAACGCAAAAGGACATTGGCGGCGTAATATCGCCATTTGATGCGTGGTTATTGCTTCGCGGGTTGAAAACACTGCCGGTCAGGATGGACCGCCATTGTGACAATGCCGAAAAACTGGCAGCCTATCTTTCTGATCATCCCGCAGTCGAAGAAGTCATTTTCCCAGGCGACCCAAAACATCCTGATTACGCAATTGCGAAAAAGCAAATGCGCAAGCCGGGCGGTCTTATTTCCTTCAATATAAAGGGAGGCCAAAAGGAAGCTCAGGCATTCATCAACAAGTTAAAGCTCATTAAAATTGCGGTTAGCCTTGGAGATGCAGAAACATTGATCCAGCACCCGGCGACAATGACTCATGCCGTAGTGCCAAAAGAAGCAAGAGAAAAAATGGGCATCAAAGACAATATGCTAAGGCTTTCAGTCGGATTGGAAGCATGGCAGGATATCAGAGATGACCTTGAAGCAGCATTCGAAGCTGTAAGGAAAGAAAGTACCATGGAGACTGGATTGATTTAAGAGATTCATTACAAAAACCCTCCCGTGAATGGGAGGGTTTTTCAATGTCAGCTTATATACTGTAACAGCATGTCAACGAATTCCTCGAGTTTTTGCTGGTCCAATTCATCAAAGCGATTTTTTTCCGGTGAATCAATATCAAGAACGCCGATGACTTGACCGTCTTTGACCATCGGAACGACGATTTCTGATTGTGACGCGGCATCACATGCGATGTGGCCCGGGAAGGCATGGACATCTTCAACTCTTAATGTTTCCTGGCTCGATGCGGCTGTACCGCAGACGCCTTTGCCAAGCGGGATTCTCACACAGGCTGGAAGGCCCTGGAATGGTCCGAGGACAAGCTCTCCATCCTCCATCAGATAAAAGCCGACCCAGTTGACGCGATCGAGAAATTGGTTCAATAAAGCTGATGCGTTGCTGAAATTTGCTATCGCATTTTTTTCATCCTCCACCAATGCTTTAAGCTGCTTTATCAACAAATCATAATCTTTTTCACGGTTGTCGCTGTATGTTTCGACTTTAAACACAGTTTTTCCCCCTCATTCTTGAAGTTTTAATCTACATTGTATCAAAAATCGGCGAAACAATGGAGACTTTGTCGAGCTTTTTTTAAAGGAAATTTAAATGATTTCCAGAAAGGTAAACAGTAAGGTTAATTGCGGAAAGTGAGGGGCGGAGCAATGAGAAAAAATTCAAAAGCTGCGATTATTGATGCGGCCATCTACTTATTCAATACGAAGGGGTTCAATGGGACATCAGTAAGGGATATTGCAGCAAAGGCAGACGTAAATGCAGCGAATATCTCATACTACTTCCGGAACAAAAATGGACTCCTCGAAAATTGTTTTACCGTTTTTTTCGAAAGCTATATGGAAGAATTGGAAAAAGGCTTTTCATTGCTGGAATACGGTGCAGAATTATGCCTGAACGCAATGGTTGACAATGTATTGAGATACCAATGCCAGAACATCCAATTGACAAGGTTCATTTTAAGAGAAATGACGATCGATTCTCAGGTTGTCAGGGAGATTATGTCCACCTATCATGTAAAAGAACGCTATATGTTTAAAAAGGTGCTTGAGGCTGGGATGGAGAATGGGGAATTCAAAAAGCATTCCATCCAGTTCAGCATTTTACAGTTAAAAGGGCTGCTGTCGATGCCGTTTCTGAATACCCATTATGTGACAGAGGTTCTGCATGTACAGCCGCATGAAAAATACTTTGCTGACAAGTACAACCATGAGATCTCACAATGGATCAAGGGAACCCTTGGTAAAGGCCATCAAATGCATGAAAAAATGTTGATTAATATATAGGAAACCGGTCAAACTGCCGGTTTCCTTATTTTGTCACCATCATCAAATCAAGTCCCTGTCCCAATTCCTTCGCCTGATGCGCATCAGAGCCGTACACAAGCCTGATCCCGAGCTTTTTGGCTTCGCTGACTACCCAATCCGGCGGATATGGCTCACGGCATAAAGGCTTTGCGGTTCCCGCCCCGTTATAATCCAGCTCATAGCCATGCTTCGAAACGGTCTCCAGTATTTCAATGATTTCGTCAGCACATTCCTGCGCAATTGGATATTTTAAGCGGAATTTATTCGCAAGGGTAATATGCCCGATTCGTTTAGGCTTATATGGCCCCAGATCAGCATGAATGGATTTTAAGACGGTCTGATAGTAGTGTCGATGGATCAGTTCCGCAGAACCATACTCTTTAACCATCTTCCCGAAGTTATCTGGGCTGTAATCAAGACAATCATATTCCCCGGCAGGACTTTTCAAAAAATGCACCGATAGAACGGCATCGTCTAGCCGAGGTCCGAATTCACTGAGGAAATTGGCCGTTTGAACCTCGTATCCTTCGATAAAATCAATCTCGAAACCAGTATTGATTTTTATTTTTCCGCGATATCTTTCCTTTGCTTCTTCGATACTCTGAAAATATGCTTCCAAATCCTCAAAACGCATTGCGCTATCCTGTAATGGTGTAGGATCTGTGAATCCTTCTGGTAAAGGGGCGTGCTCGGCAAAGGTGATTTCCTTGCAGCCAAGCTCAAGTGCTCTCTGGACGTAGTCATCTAACGAATCTTTCGTTCCATGCGGGCAAAAAGATGTGTGGACGTGGCCATCCCTCATGATTCCCGACCTCCTAAAGTAATATCTAAGGCAAAATTTCAAGTTAAATCGGCTTATTTCGGATAATTTCAACAAAAAATATGAATTTATTAGTCAAAAATTGTCGGTTACATGGTAATATAAATACATTATACACGCATTTATAAATTCATTTTAAATAGAAGGATTCAGAACTTGGAAATTGTGAGGCCAGGGGGATAACAATGGAGTACATAATTGGCGGAATAGCTTTATTAATAATTCTTTTTTTAAGCGGATATTTTATGAAACGCAAGTATTACAGTGAGGTCGACAGGTATGAATCATGGAAAATTGATATCATGAACCGTCCTGTACTTGATGAAATGTCAAAGGTGAAACAGTTGAACATGACTGGCCAGACAGAGGAGCTTTTCGAGCGCTGGCGGCAGGAGTGGGATGAACTTGTGACATCCAAGCTGCCCGGCATCGAAGATTATTTATTTGACGCTGAAGAGTATATCGATAAGTACCGGTTCAAGAAGGCGAAGGAATCTCTGGCAGTCATTGAGCGAAGGCTTACGGAGACAGAGGATAAGATTAAAAAGATCCTCGGCGAATTAAATGAACTTGTTGGAAGTGAAGAAAAGAACCGTGAGGAAATCGATGGCCTCAAGGAGCAATACAGGGATAACAAGAAAAACCTTCTTTCGCACCGTCACAGCTTCGGAAGCGCTGAGGCAAGTCTTGAGGCGATGCTTGAAAACATCCAGGTAAAGTTCGTTGAGTTTGATGAAAAAACAGAGAATGGCAACTACCTTGAAGCAAGGGAAATTGTGCTGTCCATCCAGGCAATGCTTGAACAGGTATCCAGTAAAATGGAATCGATTCCCGTGCTGCTGCATGACTGTCAATCAGTCATACCTTCCCAGGTCAGCGAGCTGAAGGACGGAGTCAGAGAAATGACTGTACAAGGATATGTTCTTGACCATCTGAACGCTGATAAAGAGGTTGAGGAAATCAGCAAAGAATTGACTGAATATATAGCTTATCTGGAAAAAGGCGATGTTGAAGCCGCTGAACAGGGTATCCAGGGGTTGAAGGAACGTGTCGAGAACCTATTCGATATCCTTGAAGAGGAAGTCATGGCTAAACAATACATTACGAAGACGGAACATGAAGCGAAGGAAATCCTCGTAAAAGCAATAACAGAAAGCAAGACGTTAAAAGAAGAGACAAAGCATATACAGGAGAGCTACCACCTTAATGATAAAGAGCTCTCAGCACAAACGAATGTAGAGCAGCAGCTCAAGGGCCTGTTAAAGCGGTTCGAGCTGATCGATCACAGAATCACCGAAAACGATACAGCGCAAAGCCTGATTAAACAGGAGCTTGAAGAAGCGAAAGAGCAGCTTGATAAGCTGGTCGAAGAGCAAAAAGTATTGATGGAGAAGCTGAGTGCCCTCAGGAAGGACGAAATGGCGGCAAGGGAAAAAGTCAGGGACCTTTCCAAAAAGATTTCTGAGCTGATCCGCACCGTCTCAAAAAGCAATATGCCTGGTCTATCACAGGAATATAAATACCTTCTTGAAGATGCCAATGAGAGCATCAAACAAGTCAATGAAAAGCTTGAGCAAAAGCCGCTTGATATTCCTGTTGTCCAACAGTATCTTGAAATCTCTGTGCTGACAGTTGAAAAGCTGGAAGCATCGACTGAAGAAATCGTTGAGACCGTCATGCTGGCCGAGCGGGTCATCCAATATGGCAACAGATACCGAAGCCGATATCCTTCGGTTGACCGCGGACTTCGGGAAGCAGAAGAACATTTCCGCAATTACGATTATCGTGAAGCCCTTGAACAGGCGGCCACTTCAATCGAAGAAGTGGATCCTGGTGCCTTGAATAGAATTGAACAAATGATATCTGAAAAAGAGTGATGGGTCTCCGGATGGAGGCCTGTTTTTTTGGGTGACAACTGCTTCAGGGCATACTAATCAAAATGTCCATTCCATTTATTTTTCAAGGCTGTTTTCGTATAGATTGTTGTACGTGACAAAAAGCCAATTTGTAGAAGTTTGCAAGCTCTTTTCTTATAATAAGCTTTAATTTTATAGAGAAACATTGGTCATTCAATCCTATTTTGTAGTCACTAGCAACAAAGTTTGAGAAAAGAGCGTTTTTCAATGATTACTTCTTATGATAAGATTTTTAGTTAGCATGAACGACAAGGGGGGGGATACGATGATTTACTTAGACAATAGTGCCACAACGAAACCCTATAAAGAAGTATTGGACTCATTTGTAAAGGTCTCAGAGGAATTTTTTGGGAATCCTTCATCACTCCATAAAATCGGCGGCCAGTCGGAAAAGCTGCTGCAGCAGGCACGTTCCCAGGTCGCCAGGCTGCTGAATGTAAAAGAAGCAGAAATCCTGTTCACATCCGGAGGAACGGAAAGCAATAATCTAGCGGTAAAAGGAATCGCTATGGCCCACCGCGAAAGAGGAAGGCATATCATTACCACAAGCATTGAACATGCTTCAATCCAAAATGCCATGGGACAGCTAGAATCGCTCGGCTTTGAGATCACGTATGTGAAACCCGATGGCAATGGCTTTATCAGCGCGGATTCCATCGAGAGAGAAATTCGTGATGATACCATCCTCGTTTCCGTGATCCATGTCAATAATGAAGTCGGCACAATTCAGCCTATAGAGGAAATTGGAAGCTTGCTTAAAAAGTATCCAAAAGCATTTTTCCATGTTGACTATGTTCAGGGAGCAGGGAAGGTGCCATTAAACTTTTACGAAGCCGGGATCCATTTGTCCACCATCTCTGGCCATAAATTCCATGGCCTGAAAGGGACAGGCGCTTTGTTCATCAAAGAAGGGGTCACCCTCTCCCCACTATTTTCCGGCGGGAATCAGGAATGGAAGCAGCGGAGCGGCACAGAAAATGTAGCTGGCATTGTTGCGATGTCAAAGGCACTAAGAATGACATTTGAACATAGAAAAGAAAATCTGAATCAAATGGTTGCCGCAATGGAAACATTAAGAAGTGGCATCAGCCAGATCAAGGAAATAACCATTCACACTCCAAAAGAAAATAGCGCGCCCCATATCCTTAACTTTTCAATCCATGGATTGAAGGCAGAAACATTTGTGCATGCGCTGGAAGAAAAGAATATTTATGTATCGACAACAAGCGCTTGCTCTTCTAAGAAGAAAGCTGCAAGCAAGACTTTGCTGGCAATGGGGGTGCCTCTGGCGGAAGCGGAGAGCGCGATCAGGGTCAGCCTGACATACAGCAATACAGTGGAAGAAGCAGAAATAGCCGCAAAGGCAATTGCTGATACAGTAAAACATTTAAGCGAGGTAGTAAAGAAATGATGTATGACCGTATTTTAGTTCGGTATGGAGAAATATCGACAAAAGGAAGAAACAGGAATAAATTCATCGATCGTCTCAGAAAAAATGTCAAGAGAGCTTTAAGTGACTATCCGAATGCAGCCATCAAGGCAGAACGCGACCGCATGTTCATCCTTCTGCACGGTGAAGATAGCGATGGGATTGGCGAGAAACTGAAAGGGATATTCGGAATCCAATCCTTCAGCCCGGCAATTAAAGTTGAAAAAGATCTCGAAAAAATGAAAGATGCGGCGCTGGGACTTTTCAGAAAAATCCATAAGCCTGGCATGACTTTTAAAATAACCGCTAAACGGTCGGACAAGACATTCGAATTGGACACAAACGGGATCAACTTTGAATTTGGAGGTCATATCTTAAGGAATGTTGAAGACTTGAAGGTGGACGTACGAAAGCCTGATATAAATCTCCAAATCGAAATCAGGAAAGAAGCTGCCTATATCTCTGCCGAAACGATCAAGGGTGCCGGGGGTCTTCCTGCTGCATCGGGCGGGAAAGGTATGCTGATGCTTTCCGGCGGGATTGACAGCCCTGTTGCAGGCTATCTGACGATGAAAAGAGGACTCGAAGTGGAAGGTGTCCATTTTTTCAGCCCGCCTTTTACAAGTGAACGCGCCAAGCAGAAGGTGATCGACCTTTCTGAGAAGCTTGCCGAGGTTAATGGCCACTTTGCGCTTCATATTGTGCCATTCACTGAAATCCAACAGGCCATCCATAAGCAAATACCGGAAAACTATACGATGACTACTACAAGAAGATTGATGTTGCGAATCACGGATGCCATCCGTGAAAAGCAGGGCGGCCTTGCGATCATCACTGGTGAAAGTCTAGGCCAGGTTGCCAGCCAGACGCTTGAAAGCATGTATGCCATCAATGAAGTGACAACTACGCCAATCATCCGGCCATTAATAACAATGGACAAGCTGCAGATCATGGATATCGCCCATGAAATCGATACCCACGACATTTCAATCCGCCCGTATGAGGATTGCTGTACGGTCTTTGTTCCTTCATCGCCTAAAACAAAGCCGAAGCTTGATAAAGTCCAGAACTTTGAAAGCTTTTTCGACTTCGAGGAAATGATCCAGAGAGCAGTTGAAGGAACTGAGCGTATGGTTCTCAAACCCGCTTCGGAACGAGTGGATGATGCAATGGATGACCTATTTTAGATTATGATAAATTTGTGAACAATTACCAATTAAAGTTTTGAATTAAGCCATGTGTTTCTACACACTCTATACTCACAAGGAGGTGAAACACATGGCAAACAACAACAGCTCAAATCAACTTCTAGTACCTGGAGTATCACAAGCTCTTGACCAAATGAAGTACGAAATCGCTTCTGAATTTGGTGTACAGCTAGGCGGAGAAACTACTTCTCGCGCTAATGGTTCTGTAGGAGGAGAGATCACTAAGCGTTTGGTTCAAATGGCTGAACAGCAACTTGGTGGCGGATTCTCTCGCTAATTAAAAATGAATAATATGGCTACAAAGAGTAGGGCAGATGCCCTGCTCTTTTTTGTGTGCGAAATCATTATATTAAAAAAGTGTTATCATATAATTTAAAATTTTTAAATAATTTTGTATAATGAAAAGTGGGGATAGACAGGCAATGATTCGCTATGCGGAACAGCCTAAAAAACATGATTAGGGGGAAGAGTATGAACAGGGAACAATTGATTGCACCGCAAAAGTATAATCTGGTATCTGAAATGGAGCGTTACGCACAGGATCAGGAAAGAAAAGCGATTCTCTGGGAAAATGAGGAAGGCAGTACAAAAGAGATTACATACCGTGAACTTCTTAATAATGCGAATAGAATTGGAAACGTTTTCTTGAAACATGGTTTGCATCAGGGGGATGTCGTGCTGGTTGTAGTGCCAAGATTGATTGAGGCCTACCAGGTATATATTGCGTCGTTGAAAATGGGATTGGTCGTCATTCCTAGTTCGGAAATGCTAAGAACGAAAGATTTTCAATATCGAATCAACCATGGTGATGTAAAAGCAATTGTCAGCTATGCACCTTTTACAAATGAATTCGCTGGAATCGAGGAAGCCGATAGCCTGCCAAAGTTCGTGATTGGAGACGAGAAAGAAGGCTGGATCCATCTCGATGGAGAAATGAAAACAGAATCCGAAGAGCTTCAACTGGCAAATACAGAACGAGATGACATGGCATTCCTCAGTTACACCTCCGGAACAACCGGCAATCCAAAGGGAGTCGTCCATACACATGGATGGGCATATGCGCATCTTCGCACAGCAGCAACAAACTGGCTCGGTATCCAGGATGGTGACACGGTCTGGGCCACTGCGGGTCCTGGCTGGCAAAAGTGGATCTGGAGCCCGTTTTTATCCGTTATGGGGACAGGAGCAACCGGCCTGGTTTACCAGGGCAAGTTCGAGCCCCAAAAATACTTATCACTTCTACAAAAATACAATGTGAATGTCCTCTGCTGTACACCGACGGAATACCGTCTGATGGCGAAGGTAGAAAACTTAAGTGACTTTAATCTGCCAGGGCTCCACAGTGCGGTTTCTGCAGGAGAACCACTTAACCGTGAAGTAATTGATACATTTAAAAAACATTTCAATGTCGATGTTCGCGATGGATATGGACAGACGGAGAACACTCTGCTTGTCGGCGTAACTAAAGGCATGGAACTAAGACCGGGTTCGATGGGCAAGCCAACGCCTGGAAACCGAGTCGAAATTATCAATGAAAACGGTGAGCCTTGTCCTCCAGGAGAAGTAGGGGATATCGCTGTCCATGTTGAAACACCAGCGTTATTCAAGAACTATTACAAGGATCCAGAGCGAACGGCAATGCAGTTCCGCGGCGATTACTATGTAACAGGGGACAAAGCGAGCAAAGATGAAGAAGGCTATTTCTGGTTTGAGGGACGCGGCGATGACATCATCATCAGCTCTGGTTATACGATCGGGCCATTCGAAGTTGAGGATGCACTTGTAAAACACCCTTATGTAAAAGAATGTGCTGTAGTCGCATCACCTGATGAGATTCGCGGCCATATCGTCAAAGCCTTTGTTGTCCTGCGTGACGGCGTCAGTCCTGAACAGGAGAACCTTGTTGCTGAGCTGCAGCAGCACGTGAAGGAATTGACCGCACCATATAAGTATCCTCGGAAGATTGAGTTCCTTGAAGAGCTCCCTAAGACAACTTCCGGTAAAATTCGCCGCATAGAATTACGCAAGAAGGAATTGGAAGGCGCAAAATAAAGAGTGAAAACAAAGGGCAGGCCGATATGGTCTGCTTTTTGTAATTCATTATGTGTTTATTCCGTGCGCATAAAAATCAAGTATGCGTTGGAAATGAAAATTTGGGTATATTTATTTTAGAAAGGGTGGTTCATAATGAAAATTGAAATCAGGGAGGCTGCATTGGAAGAGTTACGTAAGGTCCAATTCGGCAATGGTGAAGGAATAAGAATTCTGGCAGAATTTGTTGGAACATGTTCGATCGCGACGGACATCCAACTGCAAATAGAGGAAAAGAAGGCTAGTGATGAAGTGATGACAGAAAGCGGCATAAACTTTTTCGTGCCGGAAAAATCACTGGAGTCCCTCCCAGATAAAATATTCCTGGATTTTAAGCCAGGGTTTGGCTATAAAATTTCCTCTGCTGAAGAGACATTTGGCTATAACTTCAAGCTGAAGCCGCGAAACGAAAAATAACCCAGTCATTTAGGGTTATTTTTTTTATGTCATAACAGATCAGAAACCATCGCCCTAATGGAGACAGAATAAGAAGCGAAACCAGAAAAAGCGTCATCCATTGGAATTATGGAGGCGCAGGATCAGAAGAAAGCGTCATTCATTACCCTTATGGAGACACAAAAAGAAGCTATGTCCGCAAATTTTGTCTGCAATTAAACCCAAAAAATGATTGTCAGTCCTGGCTTCCGCCTTTATAATGATATTATTTCGAGTCTAGAAAGATTAGGGGGCTGTTCGGATGGATAAAAGGACCGAACAACAAGCTGGAGTTTTGTACGCAGCTTTTTCTTATATATTATGGGGTGTCCTTCCTGTTTATTGGAAGCTGTTGAATCATGTAAATGCTGATGAAATCCTGGCTAACCGTGTGTTTTGGTCGTTTTTCTTCATTGCTGTCATTTTAATCCTTAACAAGAAATGGGGACTTTTCACTGGGACATTGCTTGGGTTGGCCCAAAATAAGAAGCAGCTTGCCGCCCTGGCTGTGGCATCGATGCTAATTAGTATTAACTGGTTCATGTATATCTGGGCAGTCAATACAGACCAGATGATCGAAGCAAGCCTTGGTTATTATATCAATCCGCTCGTAAGCGTCCTACTGGGAATGGTATTCCTGAAGGAACGTCTTTCTATGCTGCAATATATATCATTTGCGCTTGCAGGAATCGGTGTGCTGATCATGACAATTTCCTACGGACAATTCCCATGGATCGCTTTAACACTTGCAATCTCCTTTGGCCTGTACGGATTGGCTAAGAAGCTGATAAAGGTGGATTCTGCTGTCGGTCTCGCTCTCGAAACACTGGTCGTTATGCCGCTCGCAGCTATCTACATTGGCTACCTTATTACCCAGGGAACGAACTCCCTGTTTGCGGGTTCATTGCCGACTACCCTGCTGCTTGCAGGTGCAGGGGCGGCTACGGCAGTTCCTTTGCTGTTTTTCTCGAAAGGAGCGCAAAGGATTCCACTCGCAACACTGGGGATTTTGCAGTATATTGCTCCAACATTGACGCTCATTCTCGGAGTTTTCGTCTATCACGAAACTTTCTCGTCTGTCCACCTGCTGGCCTTTACCTTTATCTGGTCGGCATTGATTCTCTACTCCTTATCAAGGACTAAGATGGCCGCAGCATTGACGGTTAAGTGGAAAAAAGAAAAAGGAATGCCTATGTAAAAAAGAGAGCTGCGGAAAATTCTGCAGCTCTTTTCTCATTGTAAAAGACGGCATATTCAAATTAAGGTAAAATATGTTAAAATATTTACAGGATAGATTGCTGAGTCAGGAGTGATGGAATGAAGGAGAATTTAAGGTTTGCCTGGATTGCTACTTGGTTTGCGCTTGTTGGACAGCTTGTTTTCTTTCTTGGTGTCTCTGTTTTCACAGGAGAATGGAGATATGTAATGTGGAGTTTTATGGTGAGTTTATTAGCCGGAGTTCCAAGCCTGGTCAATACCTGGCAGGCTCAGAAAAGAATGAATCTCAGTAAAGCGGATCAATAGTTTGTCGCTAATGTTTAACAAAAAGCCCAGAGTTCACTCTGGGCTTTCTTGGTCTCTGCGGCTTGCCGCTTATAAAAAGGTCCTCTTCACTTTTTCCCAGAAAGAGTTGTCCTTGAGTTTGACAGTCTTGATGATTTTGTTGCTCAGCTGCACATCGAATTTTTCGACATGCTGGATGCTCACCGCTTCGTTGTCTATTCCCATGATTGGATAATCATTGCCGTCCTGGGCAACCTTGAAGGTAAGCTTGCGGTCACCGCCTAGGATGAAAGATGAGCCGAGTGTACGGTAATGATTGTTGTTGACTGAAGCGAGCTCGCTCACCTGCATGCAAGGAAGCAGCGGATCGACTACCGCTCCATTGACCGACTTGTTATAAGCTGTACTTCCCGTAGGAGTAGCGACGATCATCCCGTCCCCGCGGAATGTTTCAAAATGCTTGTCGTCGATGAATACATCCATCACAAAAGCTTTGATGATCGCTGACCGGACACTGAACTCATTCAGGCAGCCAAATGTTGTTTCCTCATCGATTGTTACCTCGATGGTCGGGTAACGCCTGACCTCGATTTGTGCAGTTGTGATGGCTTCAATCATTTTATCTGTGTCTTCAAGATGGAAATCGCAGTACATATTCAGGGAGCCGGTAACCGAAATGCCGGCATAAAGACAATCATCACGGAAGCCTGTCTTTCTGACAGCCTGAAGGAATGTACCGTCATCCCCAATGCTTACGATGATATTTGCGGTACGATGGTCAGTCACGATATTGAATTCATAGCGGCGAGCCAGCTCATATAAAGGCTCAACTTTTTCCAGCATGGTTGTGTCTGGTGTGTGGTGAAAATAAATATTACGGCGATCTGGCATATAAATTCCTCCAAACATTATGTAATTCTTCCATATTTTTACCCACTTTTAAAAACTTTTGCTAAAATAAATGTTATTGACATCAGTTTATCATTTTTTCATAAGGTTTTGAAAGTGCAGAAACTTACAAGGGGGCTTCAACATGAATGGTAAAAGGTGGGCGGCTTTAGGGATTGCCGTCGGATTATTCATTGCATCAACAGTTATCAATCTTCTGTCTACATTCGCTTTCAGTGACGCAGAAAGTGCTTTTACGGATATGTTTGCAGTATCGGAGGAAATGTTTGCGGAAGAAATTATCGAAGAAGGTGACATGCTCTCTAAAATAGCAGTATTGTCGATCAATGGAGTGATCCAGGATACCGGGGATGCTGAATCATTTTTTGAAAGTCCGCTCTATAATCACAGGGCGTTCATGGAGCAGCTTGATTATGTCAAAGAAGCAGATGATGTTAAGGCAATCATCCTGCAAGTGAACTCTCCTGGCGGCGGCGTCGTGGAAAGTGCTCAAATCCATGATAAAATCAAAGAAATCCAGAAGGAAACGAAAAAGCCAGTTTATGTGTCGATGGGGTCAATGGCCGCTTCTGGAGGTTATTATGTTTCTGCGCCTGCAGATAAAATTTTTGCCAGCCCTGAAACACTTACTGGATCGCTGGGTGTCATCATGCAGGGAGTGAATTATGCCGGTCTTGCAGAAAAGTATGGAGTCGAATTCACAACAATTAAAAGCGGGCCATACAAGGATATCATGAGCCCGTCTAGACCGATGACAGAGGAGGAGCGTGAAATCCTCCAATCGATGATCGACAACTCCTATGAGGGATTCGTAAAAGTCATTTCGGAAGGACGCGATATGTCTGTGGCACGGGTCAAGGAAATTGCCGATGGCCGGATTTATGATGGACGCCAGGCAAAGCAGCTGAATTTGATCGACGGATTTGGTTATCTTGAGGATGTCATCGAAAGTGTCAGGAAAGACAAAAAACTTGGCGATGCTACTGTCGTTAAATACACAGAAAGCATGGGCTTTGGTTCATTTTTCAGCATGGGTGCTCAAAAGATCATGGGGAAAGATGCAGAAATGGCCGGCTTAATGAAGATATTGTCCCAGCCTAATTCTCCACGCCTCATGTATTTATATGCAGTATAAGGAGGGAGAAAAATGAATTCTGATGACTTTAAAGATCAGGAAAATGTACCATCTCAAACGGAAGATGGTAACGATATCATGGATAGTTCTGAACCCTCTGATAACAGGTCGGGTTATCAAAAAGAGACCGCCCGTCCAATACTACAGTCTGATCCGGGCAATTTACCTGGTCAGGGAAATCCCGAAGCTGACACTTATGAAAAAGGCAGGATTGAACCGGAGAATCATATATATGCCGGTCTCTATGCCGGTTTCTGGACACGTTTTTGGGCGTATTTGCTTGATTTGATTGTAATCGGAAGCGTCAACCGGATGATCATCAATCCTGTATTCCGGGCATTGGATTTATCGTTGATTGAGGATGGAATTTTTTCGCCAATGGCCATCGCGACTGCAGTCGTATTCTATTTGTATTTTGTGTTAATGACAAAATTCTTCGGCCAAACTCTTGGAAAAATGGTCTTTGGTTTGAAAGTAGTCGAGCTGGATGGAAAGGGCCTTACATGGGGAACCGTTATTTTCCGCGAGTGGGTCGGCCGCTTCATTTCAGCGACTATCATGATTTTGTATGTGGTCGTTGCTTTTACGAAAAAGAAACAGGGGCTGCATGACCTGTTCGCAGATACAACTGTCATATATGAACCACGTTAGAGTGAACCTGCTGCGGCAGGTTTATTTTTTTGCCTTTTTGTTGATAATAATAAGCTGAAAGGTTGTGGAGGACGATGAAATGGGTGCTGCTTGCCATACTGCTTCTCACGGTGCTTGTACTTATAATCCTTTTTACAAAAGTTAAGATTTTTTTAGATTATTTCCACGGCAATGATAATGATCATTTTAAGGTAACAATTAAATCGTGGGGCGGCTTAATCAAGTTCAAGATAGAGGTGCCGGTTGTAAAAATCGATGATAATTCTCCCACTATCGTTGCTGAGCAAAAAGTCAAAGCAGGTCCCGATGAAAATATGAAACAACAAAAAACCACTCAGGTTGATAAAAAGGATTTACTTGATAGCCTGCATGATTTTAAGCAGCTGATCACCCATATCGCCGGTCTCCATAATATCGTACGGAATTTTTTAAAGAAGGTAACGATACGTAATATTGAGTGGCACACAATGGTTGGAGTATCGGATGCAGCAGCCACAGGAGTCATTACAGGTGCCTTTTGGGCAGTCAAAGGCGGAGTGATCGGGCTTCTGAGCAACAATATGAAAATGAAAGAGATGCCTGTCATGACAATCACACCGAGCTTTCAGCAAACCGTATCAATTACTAGTTTTAAATGTATGATACAAGTCCGAGTCGGGCATGCTATTTTAGCAGGAATAAAGCTGGTTAAATATTGGAGAGGCGGCTGGCCTGAATTTAAATCAAAGCCATTATCCGCTCTTTCCGGTGATAATTCTAATTCTGTCTAAAATAAGGAGGAAACAGGAATGTCCGACCATCCAATTCAAGGACTAATGACAACTGCCATGGAAAGCTTGAAAGAAATGATTGATGTCAACACAATCATTGGGGACCCCGTAGAAACACCGGATGGAAGTGTAATCCTGACAGTTTCAAAGGTAGGTTTCGGTTTTGCTGCCGGTGGAAGTGAATTTGTTCTGGAAAGCTCAAAGGGAGGATCTGGCGGATCTGGCGGCTCTGGGGGACAATCCGGAGGAGCACAGCACCCGTTCGGAGGAGGAAGCGGCGGCGGTGTGTCGATCACACCAATTGCTTTCTTGATCGTCAACTCAAAGGGTGTTAAAATGCTTCATCTTGACGAAAATACACATTTGTATGAGAAGATACTGGACCTTGCCCCTCAGGCAGTGGAAAAAATCCAGCAAATGATGTCAAAGAAAGACCAGAACAGCCAGGATAGCAGCCAGAACAAAAACCAGGGCCAATCTCAGTCACAGTCTGAATACAACGGTCCAAAAACAGATCTTGAATTTTAAGCAGATCGATGTCACAGTTTCATTTCACGAAAATTTCCATCACCAATGATCAGTGGGAAGCTGTCTTTTCGAACGGAAAGGCAGCTTATCTATGTAAGTTTGGTACGCTGTCCTTTAGTAAAATAATTGCAAAAAGATTCTTTAAAAGATATATTTACACTGTACATATAATGGACAAGGAGGATGAGCAGGTATGGCATCTGTTACATTTAAGGGGAACCCAGTTACATTGCTAGGAAATGAAGTAAAGGTTGGAGACCAGGCACCAGATTTTAAAGTGCTTGCAAACGACCTTTCAGAAGTGACACTTCAGGATTCAAAGGGACAAGTACGTTTGATCAGTGTTGTTCCTTCACTGGACACAGGAGTTTGTGACGCGCAGACTCGCCGTTTCAATGAGGAAGCTGCCAACCTTGATAACGTTAAAATTCTGACAGTCAGCGTTGACCTTCCATTCGCTCAAAAGCGCTGGTGCGGAGCGGCTGGAATCGAGAATGTCCAGACTCTATCTGACCACCGCGAGCTTTCATTCGGAGAAGCTTACGGAGTAGCAATCAAGGAACTACGCCTGCTCGCTCGTGCAGTATTTGTTGTTGATTCAAACGACAAAGTAACATACGTCGAGTATGTAAGCGAAGCAACTGACCACCCGAATTACGAAGCAGCAGTGGAAGCTGCAAAGCAAGCAAACTAAAACACACAACATTAGGACAAGCCGCAGAAAGGAACTGCGGCTTGTTTTACTTTGAATACAGGTTTCTTTTATGCCCCGCTTCGCTTCCTATCGGACAAACGGGAAGCGGAAAGCGAGAAAGTGCCCGATAGGAGAGCTTTATCGGACAAACAGAAGGCGGAGAACGGGAAAAGTGTCCGATAAAATTTCTGTTCACATGCATGGATCGCAAGGTTGCCCAATTGCTTTCCAGTCATATGCCTTGTACCCAATGCGAAACACGGCTAAAATATATAAATATCTATTCAAATCAGGAGGAAGAAAAGTGAGTATGACTCCGGTCGAACAATTATTTACTGCATTCAATACAACAGCAGATATTTTAAAAGAAGAGTTATCTTGTACATATTTAGAGGCGCTTGCGGAAAGCGGGGAAAACATGTTCCAGGGCACAGTGCTCCAGGACGAACTGAATGAAGTCACAACAAAACGGCTTGAAAAAGTATATAAGGAGACTAACCTTGATTCTTTTAGCAAAGAAGAAATCCGCAAAGGCTTCCAGCTTGCGATTTTGAAAGGAATGAAGGAGCATGTTCAGCCGAATCATCAAATGACACCTGATTCTGTCGGCATGTTCATTGGCTACCTGGTCAATAAGTTTGTCGACAAGAAGTCATTTAGGCTGCTTGACCCTGCGGTCGGAACTGGGAACTTGCTGGCGACGGTATTGAACCAGCAGACGGATAAGGAAATCGAGTCTGTCGGTGTTGAAATTGATGACCTGCTGATCCGGCTGGCTTTTGTAAATGCTAATCTCCAAAAGCATCCGGTCGAGTTTTTCAATCAGGACAGCCTTGAACCATTGTTTGTTGATCCGGCGGATGCAGTCATTTGTGACCTTCCAGTCGGTTACTACCCGAATGACCTTCGAGCGGAGCAATATGAGGTAAAAGCAAAAGATGGCCATACATACTCTCATCACATGTTCATTGAGCAAAGTACGAAGCATGTAAAAGAAGGCGGATATTTGTTCTTCATGATACCCAATGGCCTTTTCGAAAGTGAACAAGCCCCAATGCTGCATGAGTTCATTAAAAACAATCTGATTGTCCAGGGTATTTTACAGCTTCCGGCTTCTCTGTTTAAAAACAAGCAGGCAGCTAAAAGTATCCTTATTCTGCAAAAGAATGGTGAAGAAGTGAAAGCGCCAAAGCAGGCACTCCTTGCCGAGCTTCCAAAGCTATCCGACGGCCCAGCGGTGAACAGGATGCTGAATAAAATCGATCAATGGTTTAAAGATAATAAAACGGAACAGCAATAGAACCGGATCAATACCCGGTTCTTTTTTCATTTGTTTGTGGTATATAAAACATGGCAATGTTTTTTTCTAATCCTTAGAAGTGTCTGAATAAAAACTCATTTCTCCTTTGGAAAAGCTTTGCTTGAAATGTGAAAAAGACAGTGTTTAAATGAGAAAATGAGAGATATAATTGCGGCCTGTGGCACACAATAAATGTGTACTATTTCACTGTATTTTTAACCAGGTTGTTATATAAAAGGAGCGGTACAAATGTCTAAAATAATTGCAATCAATGCCGGCAGTTCGTCACTAAAGTTTCAATTGTTCGAAATGCCCAGCGAAGAAGTGATCACTAAAGGAATCGTGGAAAGAATCGGCCTTAAAGATTCTATTTTCACTATCTCAGTAAATGGAGAAAAGAATAAGGAAGTTACTGATATCCCGAATCATGACGTTGCGGTAAAAATCCTTCTTGATAAACTTACTTCATTGGGAATCATTCAGTCACTTGATGAAATCGAAGGAATCGGCCACCGTGTCGTTCACGGCGGTGAAGAATTCAGTGATTCCGTATTGATCACCGATGCGGTTTTAGAAAAAATCGAGGAACTTTCTGAGCTTGCGCCACTGCACAATCCAGCTAACTTAACTGGTATCCGCGCATTCCAGCAGGTGCTTCCAAATGTTCCTGCGGTTGCTGTATTTGATACAGCTTTCCACCAGACAATGCCAGAGAACTCTTTCCTTTACAGCCTTCCATACGACTACTACAAGAAGTACGGAATCCGTAAATATGGCTTCCATGGTACTTCACATAAGTATGTTTCCCAGCGTGCAGCTGAAATGCTTGGCCGCCCGGTTGAGCACCTCCGCTTGATTTCATGTCACCTTGGAAACGGTGCAAGTATCGCGGCTATCGAAGGCGGAAAATCAATAGATACATCCATGGGCTTCACTCCACTTGCGGGTGTGACGATGGGGACTCGTTCAGGTAACATTGATCCGGCCTTGATTCCATATATCATGGAAAAAACAGATAAGAACGCTGATGAAGTTTTAGATGTCCTCAATAAAGAGAGCGGTATGCTTGGTGTATCTGGTTTCTCCAGCGACCTTCGTGACATCGAAGACGAAGCAGAAAAAGGGAATGACCGAGCTGAGCTTGCTTTGAAAGTTTTTGCGGACAGAATCCATAAATACATCGGTTCATATGCAGCACGCATGTGCGGTGTCGACGCTATCATCTTTACGGCAGGCATCGGGGAAAACAGTTCAGCAATCCGTGCCCGCGTCCTGCAGGGCCTTGAATTCATGGGCATCTACTGGGATCCAGCTTTGAACAAAGTGCGCGGCGAAGAAGCTTTCATCAGCTACCCGCACTCTCCTGTAAAAGTAATGGTTATCCCGACAGATGAAGAAGTCATGATCGCCCGTGATGTCGTGCGTTTGGCTCAATAAATCATACTTTTTAAGGCAGAAGCGAAGATGCTTCTGCCTTTTTGTATAGTGGGAGTTTTGATCGTGTCCAGCTAGTCGCTTCGCTCCTCCCAATGAAGTCAAAGAACGACGCCCTCTAAGGCACAGGACGTGCAAATCCGCCAGCCGCACGATGTGGCGTTTTAAGCGGACAGCGCTTGTCGGGGCTGACCGAGGCGCTTCCGCTTTTCTTGTGCTATACTGGAAGAAAATTCAGATATGCTGGAGGTTTTTCAATGCCTTTGACTCAACGGGAACAAAAGGTGCTGGACGAATTAAGTGCTTGGGAAAACAATCTCTACGATTATGAACCGAATGATTTTGAATTGGCGTATGACCGATATCTTGAACGGTCTTTTTCGCTTTTGCCAGAAGAGGTGCAGGAACGCTTTTTCACTTTATTCGACGGCTGGCTTTTCCATCTCCACTCTCTAATTCAGGGTTCACAGCTGCAGATGGATGCCAAGGAACGTATTCTTTCTGCCGGGCGGGTTTTCCAGCCTGACCTTGAAACGATTGAGGATTTAAGGGAGCTGCCGATTGAACAGCTTGAATTCATTGCCAGACAGCAAATTGCCCGCCACAGACTCTATTCCTTCGTCCAGGGCGGCATGTCGGGAAGCGGTGGAAACCTTGTACTAGGGGCAGATATCCCGGCGATGGCTGTCATAAATTTGCGGATTGTCCAGCTGGTTGCGATGACGTATGGATTTGAAGTAAATACTCCATTTGAAATGATGGTCGCTTTGAAGGTTTTCCATACGGCGACAATGCCTTCAAGGATGCAGAGCGCTGGCTGGGAAGAGTTGAAAAATGACCTCGAACAGGCAGACGACTATTATTTCTATGAAGGCAATGATGACCTGACAGACGTAACATGGCTGGAACAGCCAATCAAACAGATTTTCAAGGGTATGGCGATCCTGATGTTCCGCAAAAAGCATGTCCAGGGCATGCCGGTGATCAGCATGGCGATTGGAGCAGGAGCAAACTATCAATTGACGAGAAGGGTCACTGACTTCGCCCATAAATTTTACCAAATGAGATATTTCAAAGAAAAAGGAGCTCTGTAGGGGTATGAGTACTCAGGAACACAAGCAGGCTGCACCGAGCCAGGTCCGCTGCAAAGTCATAACAGTAAGCGATACAAGAACGCCGGAAACAGATAAAAGCGGCAAGCTGATGATGGAAATGCTCGAGGCCGCAGGTCATAAGATCGTCGATTATGTGATTGTTAAAGATGAGGCAGAACCGATTAAGTCTGAAGTGCTGAAGGGCTGTAGCCAATCTGATGTGGATGTCGTGCTTACCAATGGAGGCACAGGGATCGCCAAACGTGACGTCACAATCGAAACAGTCCAGGCCCTCTTCGAAAAAGAAATACCTGGATTTGGCGAGATTTTCCGCATGCTCAGCTATACCGAGGATATTGGTTCGGCTACCCTGCTATCGCGTGCCGCAGCCGGAGTCGTGAATGATCGCGCTGTCTTCTCAACACCAGGATCAACAGGTGCTGTACGCCTGGCAATGGAAAAGCTGATCATTCCAGAGATTGGGCATGTGGTAAGAGAATTGACGAAGGATTTATAACGAATTGTGGATGGAATCTTAACAGATTTCATCTTTTTTTGTTTTTTAAAAGAATCTGGGGTGATTGCTCGAATAAGATGTATTGGTTTTTTAGTAGCAGCATCAAGTTCAGACAGGTTTGAGTGGGAAACAAGGAAAAGTTGTCAAGAAAACAACGGAATCGTGACAGATTTGGTAAACACAGGAAAAGCTGTCAAAATACCAGTGGAGCTTAACCAGGAATGGCCGGAATAAATTTAATCATAAAGCAGACAAACAAAAAATAGCCCGGAGCAGCTCCAGGCTATTTTTTATGCAAATGAAAGTATTATCGATGGATCTTCTCTGATGAAATGTCCTGCTGGGTGCGATACCAGAGCCAGAGATCGTTGATGATGGACGCAAGCTCGGAAATTTCGCTGTTCAGTTTACAGGAGCGGATGAAGTCGCTTTCATCGGAAAGCTGGGCTTGCTTCAGGTTGATTGTTTTTTCAAGCTCTGCGATCCGGTCAGGTATGCTGCCGCGAATTTTTTCCCAATGGAGGAGAATCGCGTGCCGTGTATCAAGGTCGTAATCTTCCCAGTTTCCTTGCAGGTCTGGCAGGGGAATGCCCAGTCGGCTGTTAAAAAGAAAAAATTGTTCCATTTCTGATGGTGCCCCCATTCCGGTAATCTTGCTTACATTCTACTATACTTTTAATCCTGCTTCCATACCAGTCTGATACATGAGCAGATTCACGGGATCAATTAAAAAAAACATATTTTATCTTGAAATGTGCTCAAAAACCTGTTACCTTTATAAACGTGAATAAAAATTTATAAGTATGAATAAATATTCGACTAAAAGGAGCATGAAAAAATGGCTGAAAATAAAGTGGTGCTTGCCTATTCTGGCGGGCTTGATACATCTGTTGCGATCAAATGGCTGAAGGACCAGGGTTACGCGGTAATTGCTTGTTGTCTTGATGTTGGTGAAGGAAAGGATCTTCAATTCATAAAAGAAAAAGCGTTGAAGGTCGGCGCAATCAAATCATATGTTTTGGATGTCAAAGAAGAATTCGCCAATGATTATGCACTGTTCGCCCTGCAGGCCCATGCATTATACGAGGGAAAATATCCGCTGGTATCAGCATTATCGCGTCCCTTGATTTCTAAGAAACTAGTGGAAGTAGCAGAAATGGAGGGTGCAACAGCTGTTGCGCATGGCTGCACAGGAAAAGGAAATGACCAGGTGCGATTTGAGGTATCAATCAAAGCATTGAATCCCGATCTGAAGGTCATTGCTCCTGTCCGTGAGTGGAAATGGTCGCGTGAGGAAGAAATTGCTTATGCAGCCAACAATGGCATTCCGATTCCAATCAATCTAGACAGCCCGTTCTCCATTGACCAGAACCTTTGGGGAAGAAGCAATGAATGCGGAATTCTTGAGGATCCCTGGCAGGCACCTCCAGTAGAGGCTTATGAACTGACAGCAGAGCTTGAAGACACACCGGATTCACCGGATATCATCGAGATTGAATTTGTTGAGGGTGTTCCAACAGCGATTGATGGCAAAACTTATCCTCTTTCAGAATTGATTCTTGAGCTTAACAGTATTGCAGGCAAGCATGGTGTCGGAAGGATTGACCATGTGGAAAACCGTCTGGTCGGCATCAAATCACGCGAGGTATACGAAGCTCCTGCTGCGATGACTTTGATCAAGGCTCATAAGGAACTGGAGGATATCACGCTTGTTAAAGAGGTAGCCCATTTCAAGCCGGTTATTGAGAAAAAGCTGACCGAATTAATTTACGAAGGGCTCTGGTTTTCACCGCTTCAGGATGCGCTGGCAGCGTTCTTGAAATCAACACAGAAGCATGTGACGGGTACTGTCCGTGTCAAGCTTTTCAAAGGGCATGCAATCATTGAAGGCAGAAAATCTCCATATTCTTTATACAATGAAAAACTGGCGACTTACACTGCTGACGATGAGTTCGACCATAATGCTGCTGTTGGATTCATCAATCTATGGGGACTGCCAACAGTTGTCCACAGCATGGTCCAGGGCAAGAAGGTGACAGTGTGAAGAAATTATGGGGAGGCAGATTCACCGGCTCTGCTGAGGATTGGGTCGATGAATTTGGGGCATCGATCGGTTTTGACCAGGAACTGGCGAAGCAGGATATCGAGGGCAGTATCGCCCATGCAACTATGCTTGCGAAGTGCGGAATCGTAACAGAAGCTGAAGCAGATAATATTATTCAAGGACTAAGGAAACTGGAGCAGCAAGCAAGTAATGGCGAACTCAAATACTCAGCCAAACTCGAGGATATCCATCTGAACCTTGAACATCACCTGACAGAATTGATTGGTCCAGCAGGCGGCAAACTTCACACGGCACGGAGCAGGAACGACCAGGTGGCGACCGATATGCATTTATACCTGAAAGATCAGGTATCTGAAATCATCGAGCTGATTTCTGAGTTCCAAAAAGCTCTGGTTGAACAGGCAGAACAAAATATTGAGACATTGATGCCCGGGTATACTCACTTGCAGAGGGCACAGCCAATTTCTTTTGCCCATCATCTCATGGCATATTATTGGATGCTTGACCGCGATAAACAGCGTTTTATGGATAGCATGAAAAGAATCAATCTTTCTCCCCTTGGGGCGGGAGCGCTTGCGGGAACTACTTTTCCGATTGACCGCCATATGACAGCAGAAATTCTGGGGTTTGAGGGCATCTATGAAAACAGTCTGGATGCTGTGAGTGACCGTGATTTTATTCTCGAGTTCCTCTCAGACAGCTCGATTTTAATGATGCATCTGTCACGATTGTGCGAAGAACTTATCCTCTGGTCGAGCGAGGAATTCCAGTTCATTGAGCTTTCAGATGCATTCACGACAGGCAGCAGCATCATGCCGCAAAAGAAGAATCCGGATATGGCTGAACTGATCCGCGGTAAAACAGGCCGTGTCTATGGAAGCCTGATGGGACTCTTGACGGTATTGAAAGGCTTGCCTCTGGCGTATAACAAGGATATGCAGGAAGATAAAGAAGGCATGTTTGATACGGTCAAAACAGTGAAGGGCTCCCTGAAAATTTTCGCTGGCATGGTCAGTTCGATGAAGGTGAGAACGGAGGAAATGGCAGAATCAGTCAAGAAGGATTTTTCGAATGCAACTGAGCTGGCTGATTATCTGGCGGCAAAAGGCGTACCTTTCCGTGAAGCACATGAAATCGTCGGCAAGCTTGTCCTTGATTGCATCCAAAAAGGCTGCTACCTTGCAGACCTGTCATTAGAAGCCTACAAGTCCATGAACCCGTTGTTCGAAGATGATATTTTCGAGGCATTGAATCCTTATAATGCCGTGAAAAGACGAAACAGTGCTGGAGGCACCGGCTTCTCACAAGTGAAATTTCAGATCGAGAAAGCAAAAATAACATTATAAAAGGCTGTTTTGGCATGGATTGTTGCTATTGTTCTAAAATCGCGCTAAAAAAGAGGGTCTTTTCGAGGAGACTTCTGAATAAAGATTGCTTTAGTATGGTTGAGAAAGCAACAAAATTTAAGAAAAGAGCCTTATAAATGGAAAAAAGCACGAAGTATCAATAAAAAGATACTTCGTGCTTTTTGTATGGTGTGTCATTAGATTAATTCTCTTTGTCAGTCCGGACAACCAGGACATCACAAGATGCATAGCGGGTGATATGCTCGGAGACACTTCCGATGAAGAAGCGTTCCACTGCGTTCATTCCTGTTGCTCCGCAAATAATCAGGTCGGCGTTATATTTTTTTGCAACATCTTTCGCAATCTTGACCTTTGGTGAACCATAATCGATGTCATATTCCACGTCTTTGATACCAGCTTCGATTGCCTGCTGTTTGTAGCTTTCCATCAGCTCTGTAGCAAACTGTGTCGCCCGCTCTGAGATGGTGCGGTCATATGCCTCTACAGTAGCAAAGGTGCGTAAATCGATTATGTGGGTCATGACCAGACTCGCGTCGTTTCTTTTTGCGATTTCAATGGCTTTTTTAAAAGCCCATGCTGCTTGTTTAGAACCATCAACGGCAACTAAAATGTTCTTATAATAAAGTGCCATAGTTCTCGCCTCCTTTACCTATATTATACAACAGTTTCATTGGTATAGCTGTGACAATCCAACGAAAACTATAGATGCAAGCATCATATTGAAGGAGGATTTCACATGGATAAAAAGGAACAGCGCGGCCAGTCATTTTATGATTACGATGATCAGGGTGTCATGCAGGTAAGCCAGCAAATCATGGATTCATACAACAGCGGAGTAGTCCCGCAGGATCAGATGAAAGCAGCAGCAGAAAACAATGAGGAACATAGATAAAGCTGTATTCGCATCGTTACAGGCTATAATAATGCCTGCTAACTTCTCTATTAAAAATGAAAAATAATCTGGCTTAATGGATAGGGTGGCTTGCTGAGAACCATTGCTCGGCAAGCCTTTTTATTTTCCATTCCTACTTCCTGTAAAATTAAAAATATACAGAATAGTATATTTTAGGGAAATTTGTACGAATTGTTTTGCCAAAAGCATTTTTTTCTACTAAAATGAAAGTGTTTTCATCTTGCCGCAATATTTCTTTACTCATTGAAAAAATGATATAGTGATGGCAGGGCTGAAATGGTAGGGCAATTATTATATAGGAGGTATGCAAAAATGCGTATCGGTGTACCTAAAGAGATAAAAAATAACGAAAATCGTGTGGCTATGACGCCTGCAGGAGTAGTTAATCTAGTAAATTTCGGGCATGAAGTTTTCATTGAGACTGGAGCTGGAATTGGCTCAAGTTTTACAGATGAAGACTACAAGGCTGCCGGTGCTCTGATCGTTGGAAGTGCAGAAGAAGCATGGGCACAGGATATGGTCATGAAGGTTAAAGAACCTCTCGCAGAAGAATACGGGTATTTCCGTGAAGGCTTAATTTTATTTACATATTTGCATCTTGCACCAGAACCGGAACTGACTAAGGCATTGATCGAGAATAAGGTTGTTGGAATTGCCTATGAAACAGTACAGCTGGCTAACGGTTCGCTTCCATTGCTTACTCCTATGAGTGAGGTTGCTGGCCGTATGTCTACACAAATCGGTGCGCAATTCCTT
Organism: Bacillus sp. ISL-45; assembly: GCF_018613195.1. GTDB lineage: Bacteria > Bacillota > Bacilli > Bacillales > Cytobacillaceae > Mesobacillus. The sequence continues at coordinate 10,751 of NZ_JAGGQQ010000010.1, read as the reverse complement.
GAAAAAGTTCACGGAGGAAAAGGAATCCTGCTTGGAGGCGTTCCAGGTGTACAAAGAGGAAAAGTAACAATCATCGGCGGCGGTGTAGCTGGCACGAACGCAGCTAAAATGGCTGTCGGCCTTGGTGCTCAGGTCACAATGATCGACTTGAACCCAGACCGTCTTCGTCAGCTGGATGATATCTTCGGTTCTGACATTACAACGCTAATGTCCAATCCTTTGAACATTGCTGAAGCAGTCAAAGCATCTGACCTGGTTATCGGCGCTGTATTGATTCCAGGCGCGAAGGCGCCAAAGCTTGTGACAGAAGAAATGATCCAGTCGATGAACCCAGGTTCAGTCGTTGTCGATATCGCAATCGACCAGGGTGGCATCTTCGAAACAACAGACAGAATCACAACACATGACAACCCTACTTATGAAAAGCACGGCGTTGTTCACTACGCAGTTGCCAACATGCCAGGTGCAGTTCCTAGAACATCAACAATCGCCTTGACGAACGTGACAGTGCCGTACGCTGTCCAGATTGCGAACAAAGGCTACAAGCAGGCTTGCCTGGACAATGAAGCATTGCTCAAGGGAATCAACACGCTTAATGGCTATGTGACTTACCAGGCAGTAGCAGAAGCGCATAACCTTGTATACTCTGAAACAAAAACATTATTAGAGCAAATTTAATTTTTCTAGATCCGGATGAAATATTCCGGATCTTTTATTGTTGAGATAGGTAAAGCAACTCTAATTAACACAAAGCAGTTTAAAATCTTTCAATTTTAGCGTATATTATTTATGGGATATACGGGTTCTAGTTGCTAGAATGTCCGTGTTAATTTGTTATTGAGGAGTGTCATGATGGAAAAAGTACTTGTTTTTGGACATAAAAATCCTGATACGGATACAATCTGCTCTGCTATTGCCTATGCTAATTTGAAGCAAAAGCTTGGTGTCGATGCGGAAGCGGTACGTTTGGGCCAGGTTAATGGAGAAACTCAGTATGCTCTTGATTACTTCAAAGCTGAAGCGCCACGCCTTGCAGGTAGAGTTTCAGAAGAAGTGGACAAGGTTATCCTTGTTGACCACAACGAACGCCAGCAGAGCGCTGATGACATTACAGATGTTCAAATCGTGGAAGTCATTGACCACCACCGTGTGGCGAATTTCGAGACGAGTGATCCGCTTTATTTCCGTGTTGAGCCAGTAGGCTGCACAGCCACAATCCTAAATAAGATGTACAAAGAAAACAATGTGGAAATCGAAAAGAATATCGCTGGACTAATGCTGTCGGCGATCATCTCTGATTCTTTATTGTTCAAGTCCCCGACTTGCACAGACCAGGATGTTGCAGCTGCACGTGAATTGGCTGAAATCGCAGGAGTGGATGCTGAGGAATACGGTCTTGAAATGCTGAAGGCTGGTGCGGATCTCAGCAGCAAAACAATCGAAGAGCTTATTTCCCTTGACGCGAAGGAATTCCAGATGGGAGAATCCAAGGTTGAAATCGCACAGGTAAACACAGTGGATATCAACGATGTTCTTTTGCGTAAGGTAGAGCTTGAAGAAGCATTGATCAATAAGATAACTGAAAAGAACCTGGATCTGTTCTTGCTGGTCATCACTGATATATTGACGAATGATTCTGCAGCGCTTGCGATTGGTAAAAAGGCTGCAGCTGTTGAGGAAGCGTTCAATGTAACTCTCGAAGATAATACTGCGACACTTAAGGGCGTTGTTTCCCGTAAAAAACAGGTCGTTCCAGTACTGACGAATGTACTTGCGAAATAAATCCTAATAAAGAACCTTCCTGGCCATTTGGGCAGGAAGGTTTTTTGATTTTACGCGAATTTCTCTGTTCGGGCAGAAGATCTTTTCAGCTTTAATGTAATATAAGCAAAGTAGACAAAAGCAGCAATTGAGAAGTAAATCCAGGCATTGACTACCTGGTCTGTTTTCCATAAGCCAGTCATTGACAGGAGTGCCGGGAAGGTCAATGTCAGCCATGACTGGACCATGGCAACTTTCCCGACATATGCATCTATTTTCTTGTTCAATCCCATTGATAAGAAGAACAGGAACCAAAGGTAGGCCCACATCAGCCATGTAAGCGCGTTGACAATATCATCAAAATGGACAAAGGCAACCGCTGCATAAATGATGGCGAGAACAGCAACCCAGAGGGAATACCATCCAAGCCCGGTGCCATCAAGGTTGTTCCACAAGGTCAACCCGACATATAAATAGGTAAAACCAAAGAGAAAGATGCTTGCCAGACTGTAGACCGTCCAATTGCTCTGGTCGGATACGGCAATCAAGTAAAAGGGCACGATCACTTGTAATGCCCCGATGAATAAATTGAATACTGCCACACTTTTAGCGTTTGCCTTTCCTAAAAGCATTAAGCTGTTCAGGAAGAGTGCTGCACCTGATAGTAATAAACCTGCGTCTCCCATGATGTATGCCGCCCAATAATTGGGGCAGCTCTGTCCTCCTTAAACGTTCAAATAAGAAAGAGCAACTCTTTAGGAGTTGCCCCTTGTTAACTTAAATAATCAATTTAGACCATTTTCTTGGACATGTCTACTTTCTCCATGTCTTTGGATGTGAAGTATCCAGGAAGGATTTCGCTGATTGTCGTTTCCTTTACATCGCCATTCAGATTGGCAAGGTAAATTTTTGTATCGTCAGTTGCGAACTCCGCAATCACCTGGCGGCAGGCACCGCAAGGTGAAACAGGACCTTCAGTGTCAGCGACTACTGCAATCGCCTTGATTTCGGTATCCCCTTCAGAGACTGCCTTGAAAATGGCTGTTCTTTCAGCACAGTTTGTCAATCCGTAAGATGCGTTTTCGATATTGCAGCCCAGGAATAGATTATCGTTACTAGTTATGATTGCAGCGCCAACCTGAAATTTAGAATATGGAACGTATGCTGTGCTTCTTGCTTCTATTGCTTTTTCCACAAGCGTGTGTTTATCCATCGTCCATTCCCCATTCCCAATGATATTATTTGAGCCCGTATGAATAATTTAGTATGAAGATTCCGAAGTCAGGCCATTGATAATTGCCACTCCAGAACTTGCGCCAATTCTTGTTGCGCCAGCTTCGATCATGTTCTGTGCATCCTCAAGGCTTCTGACTCCGCCGGAAGCTTTAACCCCAACATCAGGGCCGACGGTTTTTCTCATTAGAGCGATATCTTCTACAGTCGCTCCGCCTGTTGAGAAACCAGTTGAAGTCTTTACGAAATCTGCTCCAGCTTTAACAGAAAGCTTGCATGCGATTTCTTTTTCCTCGTCGTTAAGAAGGCAAGATTCGATGATGACCTTTGTCAGTGCTTTGCCTTTTGCAGCGTCAACTACCGCTTTAATATCCTTTTCAACTAGATCATATTGCTTGTCTTTCAATGCACCGATATTGATGACCATATCGACTTCAGTCGCGCCGTTTTCGATTGCATTCTTTGTTTCGAATGCTTTTGTTTCTGAAGTTGTAGCGCCCAGAGGGAAGCCGATTACTGTGCAAACTTTTACTTCTTCAGCATCCTTAAGAATTTCAGCAGCCTTCTGTACCCACGTCGGGTTAACGCAAACAGAAGCAAATTTATATTCTTTTGCTTCCTCAGCCAGCTTTACAATCTCTGCTTCGGTTGCATTTGCTTTAAGTAATGTGTGGTCGATCATTCTTGCTAAATCGTTTGTCATTAAGTTCAAACCCTTTCCGTATAAAAATAGTTGAAACGCTTTCATTCAGAATAAAAAATATATAACCCAAATTTATTATGTGTCACTTACATGAATAATATATCAGGTAGGTGAACATATGTAAATAACCTAATGAACAAATGTAAAAATAAAAAATGGAAATACATGAATTTGTCATATCTTATAACAAAAATTTTCTTTTGACTTTGGAAGGGCATTTCTTTATAGTTGCTATATAAAAATGAATAAATCATCCTGCAATCGCGGGAGAGGTTCATAGCGGACACCCTCTATAAAAAACTATGGCTTTGAAGAATTTCAACCATATCCCAGAGGATATGGTTTTTTATTTGATAAGCAGAGTTCATGGGCCTCAAAAGCGTTTGCAGATCAAATAGGAGGCTTTAAAATGGCTGGAAGAAAAGATGAAGAAATGAAAGATTTGACACTGCTAGGCAATCAGGGAACAAAATACTTGTTTGAGTACTCTCCTGAAATCCTTGAAACGTTTGAAAATAAGCACCCATATCGAGATTATTTTGTTAAATTCAATACCCCCGAATTCACGAGTCTTTGCCCGATCACAGGCCAGCCTGATTTTGCATCGATTTATATCAGCTACATTCCTGACAAATTGATGGTTGAAAGCAAAGCGCTGAAATTATATTTGTTCAGCTTCAGGAACCACGGTGATTTTCACGAAGACTGCATGAACATCATCATGAATGACCTGATCAAACTGATGGATCCAAGGTATATTGAGGTTTGGGGCAAATTCACTCCAAGAGGCGGCATCTCAATTGATCCGTATACTAACTACGGCAAGCCCGGAACGAAGTATGAAGAAATGGCAAACTACCGGATGATGAACCATGATATGTATCCGGAAAAAGTGGATAATCGCTAATTAGAGGAAGAGCAGCTGCTTGTGCTGCTCTTTTTTAACTGGAAAAAAAGATGGATTTTTTCCAATTCGCTATAAAAATGATTTTTTCGCTATAAAAAACTGAAACTCGCTATAAAAAATTAAAACTCGCTATAAAAAAGAAATTACTGCTATAAGAAAGCTGAAGCGGATTGTTTACGCCTTTGGAAACTAGCTTTTTCACTAAAACAAACCGCCTGGATCCGGGATCGCAGGCGGTTTTGATTCTTTTTACGATACAAAGACCAATTCTTTAGGGAATTTCGTTAGGATTTCGATTCCATCCTCGGTGATAACGACATCATCTTCAATTCTCACTCCCGCAACGCCAGGTACATATATACCAGGCTCAGCGGTGAACACCATTCCTTTTTCCATTAATAAAGGATTCGTGCTGGTCAATGATGGATATTCGTGGACGCTGACTCCGAGTCCGTGCCCAAGGCGGTGAGGGAAGTAGTCGCCGTATCCAGCTTCTTCTATCACATTGCGTGCAGCAAGGTCGACCTCTGAGCAGGCAACACCAGCCCGTGCAGTATCCAGGGCTTTAAGCTGTGCTTTTAAAACGGTGTTATAAATTTCTTCCTGCTGTTTATTGATCTCACCGTACGCAACGGTCCGTGTGATATCAGAGCAGTAGCCATCCATCACAACGCCAAGGTCGAACAGGACGAGGTCACCTTTCTTGATCTTCGTCAGCCCAGGTGTCCCGTGCGGTGCTGCTGCATTTTTACCAGTAAGGACCATCGTTGAAAACGACATTTCCGTTACGCCCTTTTTCTTCAATTCAAATTCAATTGCTGCAAGGACATCTAGCTCGGTTTTGCCTTCCTGGATTTCATTTACCCCTGTCTCTATGGCAAAGTCGGCCAGCTCACACGCTTTTCTCAGTTTCTGCAATTCAGCTTCTGTTTTGATCATTCGCATCTGGCGCAGTTTTTCCTCTGCTGAAACAAATTCAGAGCCGCCAAACAGGCCAGCCATTTTTTCATAACGCTCTACATTCAATTGTTCCTTCTCAATCGCGGTTTTCTTGATTGAAGGAACGCGGTTCTTAATCGCATTGTAAGCAAGCTCCATGGAATCATCCGTATCACTGTAGCCGATGATTTCAAGTTCCCATCCGGCATTTTTAGCATTTTCTTTATCCATTGCCGGGCAAATCATGAACGGCTCGGCATCCTGGAATACAGCAACTGCCAGCAGTCTTTCGTGAGGATTGCTTAAAAATCCGCTTAGGTAAAATACATTATCAGGAGATGTAACAAAAGTGACGTCGACACCATTGTCCTTCATCCAGCCTGATAACGCAGCCAATCTTTCCGTCATAGAAATTCCTCCTCTGATATGTACATCACACTATGAGAGTAGCAATTCGCAGGTGAAAAGTAAAACTTTTAACGAGAGAGGTTGTTGGGTAAAAAGAAAATGGAAGAAGGAGATAGGCAAAGAGTGTTGAAATAAATTATTAGGATGGCTTTTTGCAGAGGCTGCAGGTCAGCGGCGGCATGATGCCTAAAACTGCAGCGGTTTATTGCCCAAAAAAAGCCTTGAATGAAAGGAGCGATAATATGAAAGTATCTTATCACGGACATTCGGTTGTAAAAATCGAAACAAATGGGAAGACAATCCTGATTGATCCATTCATTACAGGCAATGACCTGACCGATCTGAAGGTGGAAGATGTAAAGCCTGACGTCATCATCCTTACTCATGCCCATGGCGACCATCTTGGGGATACGGTCGAACTGGCGAAGAAGCATGATGCGCTTGTAATCGCCAATTTCGAAGTGGCTACATATTTAAGCTGGAAGGGCTTGAACACGCATGGCATGTCGATTGGCGGTGCGTATGAATTTGATTTTGGCAAGGTCAAAATGACTCCTGCCTTCCATGGAACAGGAATGGTAACTGAGAACAATGAAATCATTTATGGCGGCATGCCTGCTGGGATTCTGTTCATGGCAGAAGGGAAGACCGTGTTCCATGCAGGTGACACGGGTCTGTTTTCAGACATGAAGCTTATTGGGGAGAGACATCCGATTGACCTGGCATTTCTGCCGATTGGCGACAATTTTACAATGGGCCCGGAAGATGCGGCATTGGCAGCGGAATTCCTGGATGCGAAGGAAGTTGTTCCGATTCATTTCAACACATTCCCGCCAATCAAGCAGGATCCGCATGCTTTTGTTAAAATGCTTAAGAAAAATAAAGGCACTGTTCTTGAAGCAGGAGAGGCAATTGAATTATAGAAGTCAAGAGCTGCACAAAAAGTTGTGCAGCTTTTTCTATTTGGCCATGCTAATTTTTGTCCTGGAAGCATAGATATAAACCAAGACAACCTGTAGGAGGGGGAAGATGAAGAAGAACCGTTACTTGTTATACTTGCTGTTGTGCGGCATGATGCTTTACATAGGAATGCCGGAGCTCAACTTCCAGATGGGAGGAAAAGAGGCTTTATTTGCCGGTTCGTGGCTGTTCCTGGCCTTGCTGGTCTTCGCGGGAAATCTGGCAGCCTTTTTATACACGCCGAAAAAACGTTCCAGGGCAGGCAGCAGGAAGATGGAAAGCAGTTTGAAAAGGAAATCACGTGTTTACACTGGCTGAGAATCAGCCAGTTTTTTCTATATAAAGGACTTCCATCCTAATTAAATTGAATCCAACCCTTTTAAACCTTATAATAATAATGGATAGAACTACTTTGTACGGAAAATTATTAAAAAGGGTGAAAGTCTTGGCAACTAAGCATGAACAAATACTTCAATATATAGATGAATTGCCAATAGGAGAAAAAATCTCGGTACGCCAAATCGCCAAGGCGCTGAACGTAAGCGAAGGAACTGCATATAGAGCAATTAAGGATGCTGAAAATAAAGGGTATGTCAGCACGATTGAACGTGTCGGCACCATCAGGATTGAGCGGAAAAAGAAAGAGAACATTGAAAAACTTACTTTTGCCGAAGTTGTCAATATCGTTGATGGGCAAGTGCTGGGCGGCCGTGCCGGGCTTCATAAAACATTGAACAAGTTCGTCATCGGGGCGATGAAGCTTGAGGCGATGATGCGCTATACGGGTGCAGGCAACCTGCTGATCGTCGGGAACCGCGACAAAGCACATGAGCAGGCGCTGCGGGCAGGAGCAGCTGTTTTAGTGACCGGTGGTTTTGATACTGAAGACCATGTAAAGAAACTTGCCGATGAATTGCAGCTGCCGATCATCTCCAGCAGCTATGATACTTTTACAGTAGCGACGATGATCAACCGTGCGATTTACGATCAGTTGATCAAAAAGGAAATTATCCTTGTCGAGGATATCCTGACCCCGGTTACGGAAACGATCTTCCTTAAGGCTAATGACCGGGTATCAGATTGGTATCGGCACAAGGATGAAACGCTTCACAGCCGTTTTCCGGTTGTGGACCAGAATATGAAAGTAATCGGGATGATCACATCGAAGGATGTCATGGGGCATGAACAGGATACAGTGATTGAGAAGATCATGACAAAACAACCGATGACCGTAAGCGGTTCGACGAGTGTAGCATCCTCCGCTCACATGATGGTGTGGGAGGGCATTGAAGTCTTGCCAGTTGTGGACGATGCCAACAGGATTCAGGGCATTGTCAGCAGACAGGATGTGTTGAAGGCTCTGCAAATGATCCAGCGACAGCCGCAAGTAGGGGAAACACTTGATGATACGGTTACGAACCAGCTTGTTCTGGCAAAAGGAAAAACAAAGGATGAAGACATTTTCCGCTGCCAGGTGACTCCGCAGATGACAAACCACCTTGGGACGATTTCATATGGCGTGTTTACAACAATCGTCACAGAAGCCGCGAACCGTGTGCTGCGAGGGTATAAAAAAGGTGACCTGGTTGTCGAGAATATGACGATTTATTTTATCAAGCCAGTGCAGATTGACAGTGTCATAGAGATCTACCCGAAGGTTCTAGAGGTGGGAAGGAAGTTCGGTAAGGTCGATATCGAAGCCTTCAATGACGGCGTTCTCGTCGGTAAGGCTATGATGATGTGTCAGCTGATCGACAGACATTAACAGTTGAAAGAAGCCGATCCTTAATAACAGGGTCGGCTTTGTTGTACTCTAATTTTCCTGGGCTTCCTTGGCAGCGTGTGGAAGGTAGAACTTATATGCTTTGATCCCGCCCCAGACGCTCAATGAACCAATGACAATGAAAATAGCACCTACGATGTATGTGACAGCAGTCTGGAAAAGGAACAATTGGTTGATCCCGAAAAGGGCGACGAACAAACCCAGGGCGATGCTTGATTTTGCAGAAAGCCAGCTTCGCTCTGCAGGCCTTTTGCTGCGGACATATTTAATCTTGTAAAAGATATAGAAGACAAGTGAAAGAATGATCAATAAAACGAGAATAGGCATTGCAATTCCTCCAAATTCATAATCTACTCTATTTTACAGCTTATCCATGGAGATTGCCAAGCAAAGGTTGAAGACTGGGAGAGAATGCCGGTACCCTGCCAGTTAAGGTTCCTGCTTTTCTTTTCCAAAAAATATGTTCATAATTAAGATATGAAAAAGATGGAGGAGCATTTTGATGAAAGAGCAAATACTTGAGACTATTGAAAACTATGAAACGATCATTATCCATCGTCATGTAAGGCCGGATCCTGATGCATACGGTTCGCAGGGAGGGCTTGCTGAAATCCTGAAGGCTTCGTACCCTGAAAAGAATATTTACACTGTAGGCACAGAGGAGCCATCGCTTAACTATTTGAGAAGGCTTGATTCTATCTCGGACGATACTTTTAAAGGCGCGCTAGTGATTGTCTGTGATACAGCGAATGCCGAGCGAATTTGTGATGAACGTTACCGTTTAGGGGAGCAACTTGTGAAAATTGACCATCATCCGAATGAAGATCCGTACGGCGATCTTCTATGGGTGGAGACTTCAGCAAGCTCTACAAGTGAAATGATTTATGAGTTTTACCTTACTTTCAAGGATAAGGGCCTGAGGATGTCAGATGAGGCAGCCAGATTGCTGTATGCCGGAATTGTTGGCGACACTGGCCGATTCCTGTATCCGAGCACCACTAACAAAACTTTTGCATATGCAGGAGAATTGATCCACTATAACTTCTCGCGTACAGAGCTTTATGACAGAATGTATGAGCTGGCGCCGAATGTGGTGAAGTTGAACGGATACATCCTCCAGAACTTTGAACTGCTGGAAAATGGTGCGGCCAAGGTAGTGATGAAACGGGAGCTGCTTGATCAGTATTCCGTCAAGCCATCTGAAGCATCATTACTTGTAAGTGAGCTGGGGAATGTCAGGGGAATTAAGGCCTGGGTATTTTTCATTGAGGAAGAAGATCAAATCAGGGTTCGCCTTCGTTCCAAAGGGCCTGTAATCAATACAATCGCCAGAAATTACAATGGCGGAGGCCATCCGCTGGCTGCAGGTGCATCCATTTATTCATGGGATGATGTCGACCGGGTTCTTGGAGACTTAATCAAAGCATGTGAGGAATAGAGATCCACAAAAAAGGTGCGTTTCAATACTGAAGCGCACCTTGCTTATTGAACATTATCTATTATTAAAATAAACCTTTAAAGCATCCGTGATTTCCGCATTCAATCCATCGGTCTGGATCTTGTAGTGGTCACCGTCAAGGGAAGCTGTAAAATCAGTGATTCCCTGCTGTTTTAAGAAGTCATCGATGTCAGAAAGATGTTCCCCCTGATTCTTAAGGCTTTTTTGACCGACAAAATCATCATTCACATATATATCATACTGATCCTCATTCAATTTCACCTGGTTTTCACCATTTGCGTTGTTCATGGCGTACGCCGGGAAAACTCCTCCGCCAACACCACTGCCGCTGTTTCCTGCTCCATTGTTAAAACTCATATGAATCCCTCCTGTCTATAATTAGGCATATGCTTTATAATTCCCGTTTTTATCAGGAGTCACACAAACTGGAGGGAATTCCCTTTATTTACTGGCAGGTATTAGACAGCTACTACATAGAACTTCTCAATGCAAAGCCGGAATCGTGACAGCTTTCAAGAGGAACCCATTAAGCTGTCATGAGAAAGCCAGAATCGTGACAGCTTTTGTGTGGCAAGCTTCAAAGCTGTCAAGAAAACGC
>NZ_JAGGQQ010000009.1 GCF_018613195.1 Bacillus sp. ISL-45 | reverse complement strand
GAAGAAGACGTCACTGAAGAAGACGTTACTGAAGAAGACGTTACTGAAGAAGACGTCACTGAAGAAGAAACAGAAGTTTCTCCTTCTATCGCTAACAAAATGAAGTCAAGTGCTTTCAATGCAAGCGATGTTGCTAAAGAGAAAGCTAACGAAAACTCTGCTGTTGCTTTGTCTGTTGAAGTCAGTGAAGAAGAAGTTGCTGAAGAAGGTGTCACTGAAGAAGACGTCACTGAAGAAGACGTTACTGAAGAAGATGTGACCGAAGAAGATGTCACTGAAGAAGATGTCACTGATGAAGACGTCACTGAAGAAGACGTTACTGAAGAAGATGTCACTGAAGAAGACGTTACTGAAGGAGACGTTACTGAAGAAGACGTTACTGAAGAAGACGTTACTGAAGAAGACGTTACTGAAGAAGACGTTACTGAAGAAGACGTTACTGAAGAAGAAACAGTAGTATCTCCTTCTATTGCTAACAAAATGAAGTCTAAAGCCTTCAATGCAAGCGATATCGCTAAAGAGAAAGCTAACGAAAACTCTGCTGTTGCTTTGTCTGTTGAAGTTACAGAAGAAGTCGTTACTGATGAAACTGCTGCTGAAGAAGTGACTGAAGAAGCTAAAGTTAACCCTTCTGCTGCTAATAAAGCTGCGTCTAAAGCGAGTGAATATGCAAGTGAAATCGCGAAGAAATTTGCTGCATTGATTTCTGCTGTCTTTGCAGTATTTGAAAAAGCACCTGAAGAAACTCCTGAAGAAGTTATCGTCGAAGCAGAAAAAAAATAATAGGATATAGTATCCTGGAAAGGACTTCCGCACTTGCTGGAAGTCCTTTTTATTCCTAATGAACCAGATTCCTTGTCGTCTGCGGACTGTCTATCAGCCAGTTATTTTCTTCGTTGGCAACGATCAGTTCGTTGATATCATATGTATTGTAATATTTCTCTTTTATGAAGGCTGTTTTCGTAAAGATTGTTGTTAAAATCCTAAAGCTGATTTTAACGTATTATAAGGCCATTTTGCAGGTCGGTATTAAGTTGGCATGCTCTTTTCTTACAAAGGAGTCAATTTTGCGAAGAAAAATGGGTCATTTAATTTTATTTTGTAGTCAAAAGCAACAAAGTTTGAGAAAAGAGCCTTTATGAACGGTTCACTTTCCATGAGTTTGAGTGCTTCATCAATATCATCTCAATTCAGGATGATCATTGCTTGCTCGTTATTTTTAAACGGTCCGCCAACCATCAGTTTCCCTTCCTGGTTTAAATTTCTAAGGTGTTCAATATGCCTTGTCAACAGGCTTGGTTCCATTTTGCCTTTCCTTTTATCTTTTACCTTAATAAAATGGACTTTTAAACAAAAAAAAGGGAAGTAATTGTGCGCATTCGCGCTTTACCTCCCCTCCTCACGTATCGCTTCTTCAAGCAACCTGGCAAACCTTTCTTCTCGATAGGGCTCCTTTAGGAAACTCTCGTCTGCTATTGTTCTCAGAAGCTTCCTTCTTACTGTTTCATCTTTGACAGCCGCCTTGATTTCTTTACGGCTGGATGCCAGGAACTCCAGGTAGCTCTCATATTGTTCATCAAACATCTGCTCCAGCTGGCGGCAAATCTTTTTTGCCAGTACCGGACTTGCTCCCGATGTAGAGACGGCAATGGTCAATTTGCCTCTTTTCATGACGGATGGGACCTGGAAGTCCGATTCTTCAGGATGATCTGCAAGATTAACCAATTGATATGGTGCTGCATCCCTTTTAACTGCCAGATTCGTCTCTCGGTCATTAGTGGCGGCAACGATGAGCAAAGCTCCTTCAAGATCTTCCTTTGCATAGCACTTAGGCCGCCAGGAAATTTCGCCTGTTTCGGATAGCCGCAGCAATTCACTTGTTAATTCCGGGCTCACCACCTTCACTTTCGCTCCAGCATCCAGTAATCCATAGATTTTACGTTGAGCGACTCTGCCCCCGCCAATCACAACGACATTCCGATCCCGTATCCGTACATTTATAGGGTATATCATGCTTTCACTCTCCATTTATTGACGTTGTTGCCTGCGAATTATATTTTATTAGCGGAGTTCACAACTTTATTGGCGAAAATATAATTTTATTGGCGGTTTTCACAACTTTATTGGCGAAAATAATAATTTATTTGTGATGTTCACAAATTTATTGGCGATGTTCACAATTCTATTAGCCAAAACCGTATTTCTAAGTTTACCTTACTCTTGCTTCATCAACTCTTTGCAGAAGCAGTTCACCCAGACGTTCATCAAAGCCTACTGGTTCGCACAGGACAATTTCTTTTTCCGAATATTGAACCAACACATTGTTTACTGTTTCCTCTATTTTAGCGGTAAAACCGCCTGTATACAGCAAAAATGGCAAAATATAAATCTTTGATGACGAGTCGCTTCCCAAGAGCTTTTCTTCATAAAATGGCTGTGTTGTTATATAGCCAGTATCAACTCTGGCCGAGACTTTCTCCTGCACCCTGTCTGCCAGCTTCTCGAATTCCACCGCAGCCAGGGGATCCCTGCTGCCATGTCCGACGAGCAGGACGGTCTCTGAGTTTATATCTGAAAACCCTTGTTTATTTAATCGGTCCAGAACGATTTCCAGTATTGTTTCATTTACTCCAAGCGGCTCGCCATAGAATATCTTTATTTCTGGATACTTTTGTTTTACCCTATCCAATTCAGCCGGAATGTCTACATTTGCATGGATTCCCGGAAGCAGCAATACCGGAACTACGATTATTGATGATGCTCCCTTTAAAATACATGCTTCCACCGCTTCGAAAATGGTTGGCCGAGCATTTTCAAGGAATCCATAGGCTGTATTCGTACTCTTCCCTGTGGATATTACCTTCTCGATGAATGAAACAAACACCTTGTTTCCTTGCTCACTTCTGCTGCCATGGCTGATGTATACTGTTGCTTCCATATCTTTCTCTCCTTTAAAACAAATCCATTACACGAATGCCAGCTCAGATTCTTTATTGGCCAAACAATCGACCACAGCGGTTTTATCCGGCGCCTCCAACACATTACCAGCTGCAATGCCATATTCCCCTGCAGTCTCTGCCGTCTTAACTCCCATGCAAACAATGTTTGCTGTTTTCAACAGCTGCTGCGGAATGAGCTCCTTGAGGACCCCTTCTTCAATCATTGTTTTGACAGATCTGCTGCTTGGCAAAATAACTGTGTTGACAGAAGCTTCATCAAATACTCTTTTAAAAATTGGCGTGAATTGCTCGTCAATGACCTTTTTGGATGTTACGAACCTTTCAGCATGAGGATACTTGTAGGCTGTATCACTGTCACCTACGATTAACAGCTTTCCATATTGAGACATCTTCACATCCACTTCTGCCAAAAAGCCCTTTTCATTCAATGCCTTGACAGACTTTGTTGAACAGCCGTAAAAGTCTGCTTTCACCCTTCTGATATCGATGCCTTCTGAAAATAAGATTTCGAAGAATTCTCCGACACTTTCAGGAGAGGTAAAAAGGATTTTTTCGTATTCTGGAATTCTGTCGATCACCGCCTGATCCGCTGGCAGTGAAATCTTTTTCCATTTCGGGAATTCAATCACATCTGCTCCCTGCTCCATCAATTCCTTCGCCAGTTCACTCTCATCCGTTCCTGTTCGGGCAAGTAATATTTGTTTACCAAACAAAGGTTTCTTTTCAAACCAGTTCAACTTCTTTCGAAGCGATACAATGTCACCAACAAGAGTGATGGCAGGGTTGGTAAAATTCACTTCCTTCGCTTTGGAGGCAATATTGGACAGAGTTCCCTCCAAAGTCTGCTGCCGGGAGAAGGTTCCCCATTGGATGAGGATCACCGGGGTGTCCTCCGCTTTTCCATGCTTGATCAAATTTTCGCTGATATACGGAAGATTTGAAATCCCCATGTAAAAGGCAATGGTGTCAATGCCCGTGGCAAGCCCTTTCCAATCCAGTTTCGGCTGGCCATTTTCAGATTTATCATGGGCAGTCACCACCGCGAAGGATTCGCCAAATTCACGGTGTGTGACGGGAATTCCTGCATATAGCGGTGCAGATATTCCTGAAGTGATTCCCGGTACAATGTCAAAGGAAAGGCCATTTTTGGCCAAAGCAGCTGCTTCCTCGCCTACGCGCCCAAATACGCCAGGATCGCCGCCCTTGAGACGGACAACGATTTTTCCTTCAAGCACTTTTTCAACCAGAAGGTCGTTGATCATTTCCTGGCGAAGGACGTGCCGATCCGGAAGCTTGCCGCAGTAAATCAGCTCGCAATCTGCAGGAGCATAATCCAGCAGTTTCGGATTGGCAAGGCGGTCATATAGAATGACCTGAGCCTTTTTGATGGCTTCCATCCCCTTAACTGTGATCAGCTGTACGTCTCCCGGCCCGGCTCCGACTAAAAATGCTCTTCCTTTTTTCATTGTGTTCCCGCCCTTTCAATGCTGTATAAAGTATAAACTTTTCACAATTAGATTAGTGTCCAGCTCCAGCTCCAGCGCCTAGCCCCTCGAAGCGCTTCTGCCTTTCATTGAGAGGGAAGGTTCCCCCACTTAGGTCATATTGTTATATACACTTCATTTTCGATTACTTCAACATGATACGTTTTTACTTCGCCTGTATCCGGAGCCTGAACTTTTCCGTCTTCCAGGGAAATCTTCAGGTCGTAGACTGGACAGTAGATATACTTCCCGCTTACGAGTGCATCGGCAAGGGTCCCGCCTTTTCTGTGGGGACTGCGGTTCTCAACCGCTTTGACATCTCCATTGGATATCCTGAACAAGACGATGTTCTCGCCATTTACTGTAACCGCCTGCCCTACGCCTACAGGAAGGGAATCATAATCCGCCAGCTTGATTCTCAACATTGTTTCCTGCATCATCATCCATCCTCCTATTCAACCGTTACGTTGCGTACTTGATAGTACTTTTCTTTTATACCTTTATCAGCGATGGCTTCTTGCCATGGCTCGTTATATCGCTCCAATGTCTTATCCAGTCTTTCATTCAACTGCTTTCTCATGTTCTCATCGGCGAGGACTTCCTTGATATGTTCAAATCCCATCCTTTCAAGCCAAGGTGCTGTCCTTTCAAGATATGCAGCTGTTTCACGGTAGTATTGGAGATATGCTCCTGTTATTTCCAATGCCTCTTCTTTTGTCTTAACGGTCTCAAGCAGATCGGCAGCACGCAGGTCTGTTCCGCCATTTCCGCCGATATATATTTCCCAGCCGCCATCGACTCCGACAAAGCCAATATCCTTGATTCCGGATTCCGCACAGTTCCTTGGGCAAGCAGAAACTCCCATCTTGACCTTATGCGGTGTATCAAGGCGCTCAAACTTTTTCTCGAGCTCAATTCCAAGTCCCATTGAATCCTGAGTTCCAAAACGGCAGAACTTTTCGCCAACACAGGTTTTTACGGTACGCAATGTTTTTCCGTACGCATAGCCTGATGGCATCCCCAAGTCTTCCCACATTGCAGGAAGATCCTCTTTGTTGACACCGAATAGGCCAATCCTCTGTCCGCCCGTCAGTTTTACCAAAGGTACGTCGTACTTCTCGGCAACTTCTGCAATTTTCTTCAGGTCTGCAGCAGTCGTTACACCGCCATACATTCTTGGAACAACTGAATATGTCCCATCCTTCTGGATGTTGGCATGCATTTTCTCATTAACCAGCCTTGAATCCCGTTCATCCTTATAGCCGTCAAAATTGACCATACCAAGGTAATAGTTGATCGCCGGACGGCATTTCGAACATCCTTCTTCCTGGGACCAGCCCAGAACATTCATGACTTCCCTGACATTCGTCAGGCCTTTTGCCCTGATTTCGGCGACTATTTCGTCTTTGCTTAAAGTTGTGCACCCGCAAATCCCTGCTTTTTTCACCGAAGTATCATATTGGTCGCCAAGCGTGTATGCGAGGATGTCAGATATGAGCGATTTACATCTTCCGCATGAACGGCCTGCATTTGTGCAGCCGCCCACTTCTTCAACAGTAGTCAACTCATTAGTACGGATTGCGTCGACAATCGTTCCTTTTGTGACACCATTACAGCCGCAGACAAGCTCGTCATCAGCCATCGCCGCTGCATCGCCTGCTTCTCCACCGCCACAGCAGCCGTTTGCTTCTAGAATTGAAACACTAGTCATTCCGCTGATGTCTTCTCTTTTCGTCAGCATCCTGAACAGTCGGTTGCTGTCCTTTGTGTCCCCATAAAGTACAATCCCGGCAATCCGGTTATCCCGAATGACAATTTTCTTATAGATTCCATCAAACTCATTGTGGACCTTGATTGATTTAGTTCCTTCGTCATCACCGATTTCACCTGCTGAGAACAAATCACAGCCAGATACCTTCAGCTGGGTGCCGCAAATCGTTCCTTCATAAGGGTTAGCCGGAATCCCCGCAAGGTTAGCTGCAAGTACTTTTCCCTGTTCATACAGCGGTGCCACAAGGCCATAAACGATTTCTCTATGTTCAGCACATTCCCCGACGGCATATATATTCGGCACATCTGTCTCCATATAATCATTGACGACAATCCCTCTGTTAACATAAATGCCGCTGTCTTTGGCCAGCTGGACATTAGGGCGGATGCCGACAGCCATGACGACAAGATCCGCCTGTATTTCGGAACCATCAGAGAATCTGAGTCCGGCTACTCTCTCGTCTCCTAGAATTTCCGCGGTCTGCTTTTCAAGCATGAAATTCATGCCCTGGTTTTCAAGTTCTTTTTTCAGCATTCCAGAAGCTGTTTCATCAAGCTGTCTTTCCATCAGATGCGGCATCAAATGGACAACATCGACTTCCATGCCCAAATTCAGCAACCCTCTAGCCGCTTCCAGGCCTAGCAGCCCGCCGCCAATTACAGCAGCCTTTTTATACTGTTTGGAATCTTTGATCATCATTTCACAATCATGGATGTCACGAAACCCGACTACTCCCTTTTTTTCAGATCCGGGCACAGGAAGAATAAACGAGCTGGAGCCTGTAGCGATGATCAACTCATCATAATCTACCAGGCGTCCCTGATCAGATAGGACCTGCTTCTTCCGCTTGTCTATCCCGACTACTGCTTCCCCTGTATGAAGCTGGATGCTGTTACTCTTGTACCAATTCCAGTCATTCATGATGATGTCCTCGATTGACTTATCTCCCTGAAGGACAGTGGACAACATAATTCTATTGTAGTTAGGATGTGGCTCATTCCCAAAGATAGTGATCTCATATCCATCTGGCTGAAGTTTAAGCAATTCTTCAATCGTCCTTACTCCTGCCATTCCGTTTCCTATCATGACTAGTTTCTTTTTCATCTCGTTTGTCCTCCCATAGTTAAAGCTTCTGTTCCGGAGTTTTCATTAATGATATTTCCTCTATGTATACATTGTATTGTGATTTGAGGTTCCTGTTTGTGAAGTTCGTCACACTTCAGATAATGCATGTTCACTATTTCACAAATACTTCAAAATTAACAATTTTAGGCTGTATGTAAAAATCAGTTATTCTTCGGCTGAAATAGGGTAATCAATATGTAAATGATATTTATTCGCAAGCTGGAAAGGAGGCTTATTTATGATCATTGTATATATAAGTATCGCTGTCATCGTGGCTGCCCTCGGTTACCTGGGATATGTTGCATATAAAACATTTAAAGACGCCAAGCCAACGATTGATAGTCTTCAGGAGACAGCCACACGGGTCCAAAATAAAACGAATGCAATCAAAGAAGAAACTGATTCACTAAAGTTTAAACAGCAAAAGCTGATGACTGATTTTGAAAAGAAAAAGAAAGCTGTCAAAACCGTTGTTTTTTCAGTAAAACAGACACCGGTAGAATTCAAGAACGCACTTGTTGCAAAACCTGTCGCTGAACTTGAACAGAAGTATAAAGCAAGACAGTGGAACCGCAAGCGTCGCAACCGAACAATGCAGCCACAATAAAACAGGGCAACTCGCCCTGTTTTTTATTTGTCTCTGCCTGGTGACTATCTTCCTACATCTCCCTTTCGATTTATTTCCCAATATCGCTGGACCCAAGGAGTATCAACATTTATATTCCCGAGAATAAAAATTAGGAAATTCGTACGATTGCCGAAATAATAATTAATATTTAATATGTATAAATATACAAAAAAACTACATTCGGAGGATACATAAATGAAGAATAAAAAAATTATTTCTGGTGTGGTAGCTGCAAGTTTGCTAGCATCCTCACCATGGACGCCGGCGCTTGCTGAGTCTTTAAGCTGGAGTTATGTAAATGCATACGAAGAAAAGGACGGCAGCCTATTCAACAGCGAAAACTATGATTTTATGAAATTCTCGGAAATCGGCGATAAGCTTGCCCAAATCGAGAAGCAATCCAACCGAGTGAAAGTCGAAGTAAAAGGTCAGTCATCAACAGGACAGCCTCTTTATGTCGTGACCATCGCTTCCCCGGACTCACAGGGCAAGTTCGGCAAGATCCAGGCTTTAAGAAAACAAATGTTCAAAAACCCTCAAAAAGCTCAGGACTGGATTGACAATAACCCAGACTTCAAAGTGCCCATCATGATCAATGGCTCCATCCATGGTACCGAGTTTATCGGCAGTGATGCGGTCATGCAGCTGATCGAGCGCTTTGCACTTGAGAATGACGACACCACGAAAGAAATCCTGGAAAATAACATCTTGATTTTCAATGTTGTCCAGAATCCTGATGGACGGATTGATGCTACACGTTTCAACGGAGAAGGTATCGATTTGAACCGTGACTTCATCACCCAGTCACAGCCGGAAACCCAGGAAACTGTAGCCCTGATCAAGGAATGGAATCCAATGGTCTTCCTAGATACTCACGGTTATGTTAAAAATTATGCACCGAACAAGCAGGGTCTTATTGAACCATGTACTGTTCCGCATAATCCTAATTATGAATATGATCTATATCAAAAATGGGCTATGGGTCTGGCTGAAGCAATGGAAACTGAAATCATGTCCGACAAGGAAAGCTTCTCAGGCAGTCTCTATCAGTCAATGGAAGGAACCTACATTCCTCAGCGTGACGACGCGGAAGGCTGGGATGATTATCCGCCAATCTTCACTCCGATGTACGCAATGTACCATGGTGCTTACGGCCACACACTTGAAGCGCCAACAAATGATGAAGATGGCGTTCGCTGGATGTATGACGCCATCATGGGTGCCCTGAAAAATGCTACGGATAACAAGCAGGAAATGATCAAGGACCAAATCGAAATGTTCGAGCGAGGCATCAACTTTGACCACCCATTCCATGAAGAAGGCTTCTTTCCGACAGCCTATGTACTCCCAGTTGATTCCGAAGATCCAACTGTAACTCAAAAAGCAGTCAATCACCTGTTGAAAAATGACATTGAAGTTGTCCAGGCGTCCAAAGCTTTTACAGCGGACGGACAGCTTTACCCAAAAGGGACATATATCGTTAAAATGGATCAGGCAAAAGCCGGCCTTGCCAATACGATGCTATGGGATGGCGAGGACATCACTGAAGATGTGGATGCCATGTACGATATTTCAGCATGGAGCCTGCCAGAGCTCTGGGGCTTCGACGCAATTGCGGTCCAAAGCGATTTTGATCTAACAGCGGCTAATGTGAACCATTTACAAGAACAGGGTTCTGTCAGCGGCAAAGGGCCATTCTTGATCCCGAACAGTTCAGTAAAAGCTGTTAACCTGGTGAATACGCTTCTTCAGCAAGGCGTTTCTGTAAAACGCGATTCTGAAGGCAATTTTTACACAGAAGCAGCGGCGAATGTGATTTCAACAGCCGTAAAAGAATCTGGTTTACACATTGAATCAGCAAAGGTTCCGGCTGATGTGGTTGAGGTCAACGACATGAAGGTTGCGATCTTGAAGGATGGCGGCATGAACAAGGCCCAGTCTCATTCGGGTACAAAACTCGCTCTGAAACGTCTTGGCTTCGCTGTTACTGAAGTAGCCCCTGCAGACGTTGCAGAAAAAGGTCTTTCCGGCTTTGATGTATTTGTTTACAGCGGGACTGAAGGTTTGATTGCCAAAACTCAATCACGACCAGGCAATAAAGAGTTCGGGTTCAAAAATCCAGCTCAGTTTGATAGTTTCAAAGCTAATGTAGAAGAATTTTTAAATAATGGCGGAAAATATATCGCTGTTGGGGCTGGTGCCTCCCTCGCGACAAAGACATTGGGACTTACTGATGATGATATTGTCGTGGCTGGCTACAGCAGCAATGGTATCGCAAAGGTTGATTACAGCGGCGAAGGTGTGAGTGGAGGATATGGCGAGGATGATCTCGGTTTTGTTTACCGTCCTGTCTGGTATGAAAACACCGATAATGATGAAGTATCCGCAACATTCGATGACAACGCCGACTTCTTTGTAGCTGGCCACTGGAAAAACAACAGTGAAGCACAGGGCAAGGCAGTCATCGTGAAAGAACAGGATAAGGATGTTACGATGATTGGCCTTGAAGCTGGTTTTCGTGACCATACCGATTATCTGTTCCGGCTTCTTTCCAACAGCATTTTTGAAAAATAAGCGATAAAGCATCGGGCCCTTGCCCGATGCTTTTGTTAGTTATTAGAATAGTATTTTTCCAGCAGCAGATAATCCTTCGTTTTTTGGATCTCAACATTCTTCGCTAAAGCAAATTCTTCAAGCTCAGCTTTCAGTTGTTCGCTGTTAAAATAGGCAACACTGAAGTTGAATCCTCCCCTTACCTTCACCACCGCATTCTTCATCGACCAGCCAATCCGGCAGAATTTTATTTTATTGATTTTCTCTGGCGTCAGAATCCTACGGTAAATCGTGAATTTAAAGAGTTTGATTTTATATTCAAGTTGCTCTGAGGTAATCGTTAATTGGACTTGATGCAAAGTAACTACTAGCCAGGCAAGAGTGATTGAAAACCGGAACATCCAGCTTAAATTGGGAAGGATGAACACGCTTATTAAAATGATTCCCCATAAAATATTTTTTGATATATTTCCTGAATAAGTCAACTAATCCACCCCTAACCTTTTTATTTTACCAGATACATCCAAATACTTGTATAGAAAAAGACCACCTTTTCAGGTGATCTGCTTTTTCATAGATAAAGTCCTGCAAGGAAGATTCCCAGGGCTTCTTCATATATCTCATCGAATTGGGACAGCGGCAGCGGATTTATGCCGAAACCAAGTTCCACAGTAAAACCTGGCCGGCGCCAATCCTGGATGAACCAGTCTTTATAGCCGGCATAACTCTCAATCGTTTTTACCGGCTGATAGCCGCTCACCCGGGCAAATTCATTGACCATTGTCTCTGATTCAGGCGGCTCAAGGTTTTCAAAGCCCCAGTAAATGACCTCTCCCTGGGTATGGAAAGCCAGAACCCGGGCAAAATCACGCCTTCTTGTCATCTCTGCCATCGCAATCGCTTCCGGCTCGGATAATGGATTTGGCCCAACATAGTCCCTTGGGCCCGGCTGACTTGGGTTGCGTTCTTTTTCAAGCTCCCATTTTGCCGGGAACTGGTCGTTGAGATCCACCCCTCTGATGTTCGCCTTCCATCCGCTGAAATCGAGGCTTCCTCGATTCAATTCTACTACTCTTTCATTCCATGGCTCTGCTTCAGGCGGCCCATTGAGCACAAGATCGACACCATCAGGATTCACCATCGGCACAATCGATAATGTTGTCTGTCCATAGAAGTTCTGCATGGACAGGCCGCGAATGGATGACTTATTTGTCAAAGCCAGCAGATAGTCGTTCAGGAAAGTCATGATGATGGGAGTGGTAATCCACTCATTCGCATGGAAAGACCCATTATAGTGAACCCGTTTATTTCCATTACCGATCAAGGTTTCCGGGATACTTTTACCTAAAACAGAGTTGCCAATCGATGGCACCCTCATGAACGGATAGACATTTTCCAAACGTCTTAAATCACTTATCAATGAGGCATAATCATAGTTCTTCTTACCCTGGACAATTCGCCAGGTGATTCTTAGCGGAACCTTGACCATCTGTCCGATGTACAGTCCATTCGGATTAATATTTCGGTTGGCCAGCAGCAGCGCATCCACCTGCAGGTTTCTGCTTTGGGCAATTTTCCAAAGGGTATCCCCTGCACGGATCCGATAATCCACCGCTGCAAAACCAGGAACCCTCACCGTCTGTCCCACATCCAGGGCATTTGGGTCGATATCACGGTTGGAATCTATAATCAACTGGAGAGGGATGTTGAAAATATTGCTGAAATACCAAAAGGAGTCTCCTCTTCTCACATATATATCCATAGTGTGCCTCCTGTTCTTTCAAAGTTGCATCTATAGATATGTATATGAGTAGCTTTGGAATCTATTTCAGAAGATGAAAATTCGCTTTATTTTTTCAAGCCCCTGATAAAAGCAGTGACTGCCAGCTGGTAACTTTCATCCAAATCAAGCGGCATCCCGAAACCACCTCTTTGCTCCAGCGATGCAAACCCATGCATCAGGCTTCTTAACCCGCGGACAGCATGGATCGCTTCTTCTTCTAAAAGTTCAAAAGGCTCGATAGCAGACACGACGAGTTCCACGATTTTTTTGCCGGCGTCATGAACATGCTCATCCGCTGGATCAGGGGCTGATAAGGCGAACTCGTACAATCCTGGATTTCTCCTGGCGAAGGTTAAATAGGCCTGGCTTAATGCCATTACTGCTTCGTCCCCATGAGACTTGCCTTCCGCTTCTTCTGCCAGGCTGTTGAAGAGTTTTTCAAGAGAAAAAATAGTCAGTTCTTTTTTGATACCTGGCAGACCGTCAAAGTGATTGTATAGAGAAGGCGGTTTAATATTTAGCTTCTTGGCAAGCAGTGCAAGAGTGATATACTCACTTCCATGCTCATTCGCAAGCTCAGCAGCTGCAATCATAATTGTATTTTTATCAAGTGCAATTTTCGGTCTTGGTGACATGTTTTCGAACTCCTTTATTTTGTAAAAGCTGCTTCCGCTTTTTGAATGGCTTTTTCGATAGGTGCTGAAGGATTCCCAAGCAGGTCTCCGTGCCCAACCGCGAGAAGGTTTGGTCTTAGCTCCCTGATTTTCCGGGCACTTTGAAGGGCAGCTTCCTGGTTCCATGTCGCCATTGCCGGAAAAGGAAACCACGGGATTGTCACCCCTGAGACAGCAGTCCCGCCCCTGGTCTGGAAGGCGTCGCCCGCAATCAACAAATTGGTTCTCCGATCAAGGAATGACATCGATCCAGGTGTGTGTCCTGGAGTTGAGATCGCCAGCAAAGAACCAATTTCATTCCCTTCCTTCAGGAGCATATCCGGCGTTGTTTTAATGTTCTTTGGCACACCGCCGCGAATCTGTGTCTGAGGCTCATTTGAGTCAAGAGAGGTATCACCAGCTAATAGGCGCGAATCGCGGTTAGAAATATAAACCGGAACATCGAGTTTGGCTTTCAGTTCATCAAGCGCCCCAATGTGGTCGCCATGAGCATGGGTCAAAACAATCCGCTTGATTGGTTTTCCGATTTTTTCAGCAGCCTGCAAAATCGGCTTCACGCTATATGGAAGAGCAGCATCAATTAAAGTCAGCCCATCCTCCTCCTCGATAAAATAACAATTCACAGGAAAAAACCTTGGCATGAACGTCAGCTGATATAAATACTCCTCTTTGATCACTCTCATTTTATTCGACCTCCATAAAACTAATATCATTAGTTTTATTTTAACTAATGATATTAGTTTTAGCAATCGTAAATTGGATAAATTTATTTAAATGGCCAGGTTTCCTCACTAATAGTACTTTAATGGCGATATTAAACCGTTTTGATATCAGGTTTCCAGTTGATTGGCAGTGGACTTTTCAGTTTTACTGATGGTCATTTCGGGATGAATGAAATTTATTGAGGGTTGCAAGAGTTTTATTATCGGTTGCCATCAATTTATCGACGGTTTCACAACTTTTATTAACGGTTGTGGCCGATTTATTAACGGTTAACCGTAAAAAAGAAGCCGCGACTATAAAAATCGGGCTTCCTTTTTCAAATTACAATATCTTACTCAAAAACGCTTTCGTCCGCTCATGCTGCGGATTTTCAAAAATCTCATTCGGCTTGTTTTCTTCCACGATCAATCCCCCGTCCATGAAAATGACGCGGTCGCCGACTTCGCGGGCAAAGCCCATTTCATGGGTGACGACAACCATTGTCATTCCTTCACGGGCTAGCTGTTTGATGACCTCTAAAACCTCACCGACCATTTCTGGATCAAGCGCTGAGGTTGGTTCGTCGAACAGCATGATTTTTGGCTCCATCGCCAGGGCGCGGGCGATGGCCACCCGCTGCTTTTGCCCGCCGGATAGTGAGTCTGGGTAGGTCTCTGCTTTGTCCTCGAGTCCTACCTTTTTCAGCAGCTCCATTCCTTTCTCCCTTGCTTGCTGTTCAGGAATACCTCGTACCTTCAGCGGAGCCATCATGATATTTTGAATCACTGTTTTATGCGGAAACAGGTTGAAGTGCTGGAAAACCATTCCGACCTCTTCACGCACTTTGTTGATATCCGAATCCTTATCAGTTATATCGATATCTTCAATAAGCACATGTCCATCCGTAATCGTTTCCAGCAGGTTTATGCAGCGAAGGAAGGTGGATTTACCGGAACCTGATGGACCAATCACCACCACAACCTCCTGGGGCTGGACCTCAACATCTATTCCATTCAAAACCTTGTGGCTGCCAAATGACTTCTGCAGATTAGCGACTTTGATCATTCTGTTTTCAGCCTTCTTTCAAGGAGATTTAGTAAAAAGCTAAGCGAGAGTGTCAGGATGAGATATATGACTGCGGCGGTCAGGTACGGTTCCCAGACGCGGTAATACTGTCCTGCCATTGCCCGGCCCCAGTACATGATTTCAGGAGTCGCGACAATCGCCGCGAGGGATGATTCTTTTATAAGCACGATGAATTCGTTACCCAGAGGAGGAATCATCCGCTTGAAGGCCTGTGGCAAAATCACATACCTCATCGCCTGGACATGGGTCATTCCCAACGACCGGGCAGCCTCCATCTGGCCGCGGTCGATCGACTGGATTCCTGCCCTGAAAATCTCGGCAATATAGGCTGCCGCATTCAGGGACAGTGCGATGATTGTTGCCACAATTCCGTTCGTTTCCCCAATGAGCATTGGAACCACGCCAAAATGAATCAGCAATATTTGTACAAATAGCGGGGTCCCGCGAAAAAAAGTGATATACCAGACAAACGGCCATGTCAGCAGTTTTCGGCGCTGAATCTTGCCGAGCCCGATGAATAGGCCGAGGATTGTCCCAATTAAGATCCCTGCCAATGATAGCCCGATCGTCAGCAGCGTCCCTTTTATTAGATAAGGAGTATATTCAATGATAATATCAAAACGAAAATCCATAGCTTGCCCTCCAAAGCCCCCAGGCCTGGGACTAGATTTTGATGAAGTTTACAATTGCATTGACTGTTGCCTTTTGGACATATCTTGCATTTCTGAAAGGTATCGGGCTCTTTTCGATGTGACTTCTGAACCGGAACTTTATTTTTAATCACTTGGGCTGTAAAAGCAGCTAAGTTTGCGAAAAGAGCTCTACAAAAAAATGCATAACGCTGTTTTCAAGAGTTACGCATCATCGAAGATTCATAGTTTATGAGAAATTACTCTGATGCTTCCTGTTCCGCTTTCAGCATTTCCAGGTTAGGCTCCTGGCCGAACCATTCTAGATAGATTTTTTCATATGTGCCATTCTCGACGATTGTCTTGATTGCTTTATCAAAGTCCGCCTTCAGATTTGTGCCTTTAGGGAACAGGATTCCATAATATTCAGCCTCGAAGCTGCCGCTGTCTTCAATCACCTTCAGCTTTTCATTCGGGTTATTTTTTGCATATACTTCGACTACGCCGTTATCGGCAACGACTGCATCTGCTCCTCCAGAGAGCATTTCCATGATTGCCAGGTTGTTGTTATCGAATTTCTTGATATCCTTGTTGTTCTTGCCAAGGAGCTTATCCATTGCTTCCTGTCCGGTTGTGCCGTTTTGAACAGCCACGACCTTGCCCTTCAGATCTGCAGCGCTTTTAATATCGCTGTCTTCGCGGACAAGGATTTTATTGGTGGATAAGAAATATGGCAATGAAAAGTTATATGTCTGTTTGCGCTCATCATTGATAGAGATCGAGGATACTGCCAGATCAGCTCGCTTGCTCTTGATCTCAACAAAAATCGGATCCCATCCGACATTCTCAAATTTCAGTTCATACCCTGCTTCTTTTGCAGCAGCCTTCAGGAAATCAATGTCGAAACCAACAATCTTGTCACCTTCCATGTACTCAAATGGTGCATATGCTGCGTCCGTGACCACCCTTAATTCCTTCTTCTCAGCCTCGGATCCCCCTCCGCCTGAGCTTGTTCCGCATGCCGAAACTACAAGTGCCATGATTGCCATCATTACAATGGCAAGAAATCTTTTTTTCATTCTGATAGCCCCCTCTTTTAAAAAACGTACAGAACTTTAATAATTTATATGTAATCAGATAGGCCTGTATTACTTTTTATGGTGATAAGAAAAACTTATATTTATAGATTCATACCTTGTTATTTCCTTATGTTTCCTTTTGGATTAAGATTTTATCAGGGAGGGATCAATATGCCATTCAAATTCAAAACGATTGATCATGTACAGCTTGCAGCACCTAAGGGTTCAGAAGATCAGGCCCGGAAGTTTTTCAGGGAAATATTGGGGTTTGAGGAAATTGAAAAGCCGGCAGTGCTGAAAAAGCGTGGCGGCGCATGGTTTAAGTATGGCCATTGCCAAATCCATGTAGGCATTGAGGAGCCATTTGTACCTGCACGCAAAGCACATCCAGCGTTTGAAATCGAAAATATCGAAGGATTGAAAGAACATTTGACTTCATCAGGAGTCGATTATATTAAAGACGAAAATCTGCCAGGTGCGAACAGGATTTATGTCCACGATCCATTTGGCAATCGAATTGAATTGCTCGAATGGATCTCGTACTAAGAAAAATATGCGTAAAAAGCTTACTTAGCTCCGACCGGCGTCAGAGCTAGACAATTTTCGGAATCTGCGTATCCTAAAAAGGCGCTGCTTGCTCGATTGGTTTTCATGCGAGCAAAAATTTGGTATCATATTTAGAAAAGCGAAATATTCGTGCTGAGAAAGAAGTGTTGATGGAATGACCCAGCAGCAAAAGGCGAAACGCAACTTGATGATTATGTGGTTCGCGAATTTCTTTATCGCCGGCAGCATGACAATGGTAATGCCTTTTCTCTCTTTGTACATTGAGACGTTCGGTGATTTTTCAGAAAGGTATGTTCAGAACTGGTCGGGATTGACGTTCGGGATTACATTCGTTACTGCATTTCTATTCTCTCCGGCAATCGGAAGGCTGGGAGACCGGTTCGGCCGAAAAATGATCCTGATATTCATGGCTTTCGGGATGGGTTTTTCGGTTTTCCTGTTAGGATTAGCCAATTCTGTATGGGAATTATTTTTACTTAGGATGTTTATGGGATTATTCTCAGGCTTCATTCCTGTGTCACAGGCTCTGATTTCAACACAGACATCAAAGGAACAGGCCGGCAAGGTATTAGGTACTCTCCAGACAGGCAGTATAACCGGCGCCCTTCTAGGACCGATGATCGGCGGGGTCCTTGCCGATTCTCTAGGCTACGCGGTAACCTTCCAATCAACCTCGGCCTTTATCGTCCTTTCGGGTCTGCTCGTATTCTTTGTCATGGAATACAGAGTCGATATCACAAAAGGAACCAAAACAAATTACAGCCGCAAAGAAGTTCTTCAGCATATCTTCAAAAACCCAATCATGGTGAATGTCTTGCTCATGTCGATGCTTGTCCAGATTGCCCATTTCAGTATCCAGCCAATACTGTCGCTATATGTGGGTGAGCTGCACGGGCCTGAAAACCTCGCCTTCTTTTCAGGAATCGCCTTTTCAGCAGCAGGGCTCGGCAATTTGTTAATGGCACGGAAATGGGGGCAAATTGCCGACCGGGTCGGCTATATAAAAATACTTGTTGTGCTCCTGTTTTTATCAGCGATCATCTATCTGCCAGGGGGTTTTGTGGGTAACATCTGGCAGCTGGTCCTGATCCGGTTCCTGCTCGGAATCACCATCGGCGGAATCATCCCAGTCAGGGTTGCCTACATCCGACAGGAAGCACCGGTGGCCATGCAGGGAGAGGTACTCGGCTACAACACGAGTCTCCGTTTCTTCGGGAACATTGTAGGTCCAATACTTGGCGGTTTTCTTGCGGGTTACTTCGGCTTCACCTCGGTATTCGTCCTGACAAGCGGCCTGCTGCTCGTAAGCGGCATTGTCCTGTTTGCCTCGATGCAGCGCAATCCCCAGTTCGTTAGAGATACATTTTAGCAGGCAAAAAAGACTGGATCTTCACAGATTCAGTCTTTTTTCCATCTATTCAATTTTAGATGGTCAGCCTGGGGAACAATTACATATGGCCAGAAGGTTTAGGACAGAATATGTTCATATTAACGACAGATGTGGTGATTTTGAATTGGAAGTACAAGCATTGGAGGAAGTTGAAAAACTCGCCTTAAAAAAACAGAAGATTTTTAAGCAAAGCAAAATACGTTATCTTGCAAGGGCTGCCCTAGCTTCAATGTTCATAGGCTTTGGCGTAATTGTCGCATTCAAGACGGGGAATCCTTTTTATGTCGAGCATTCCCCCTTTGCCTACCCAATTGCTGCAATCACCTTTGGTGCCGCCATTATCCTGATTGCCTATGGCGGAGGAGACCTGTTCACAGGAAACACGTTTTACTATACATTTACAGCTTTGAGGAAGAAAATGGCCTGGCTGCAGGTGGCCAGGATGTGGATTTACAGCTATATCGGCAATATCATTGGCGCAGCTGCGTTTGCCTTTTTAATCTATACAACAGGATTGTTTGATGATCATTCGGTAAATGGTTTCTTGTTAAGTGTCGCTGAAAAAAAGACACTTGCGCCAACTTCAGAGCTTTTTTTCAGGGGGATTCTCTGTAACTGGCTCGTCTGCCTGGCGTTCTTCCTGCCAATGTCGATGAAGGGCGACGGAGCAAAAATGTTTGCGATGGTGTTTTTTGTCTACTGTTTTTTCATTTCCGGTTATGAGCACAGCATCGCCAATATGTGTACCTTTGCCATCAGCATGGTTTTGGACGACCCTCAGTCTGTTACCTTTGCAGGCGTTATTCATAATTTGATTCCAGTGACGATCGGCAATCTCATAGGCGGAGGTATCATGATGGGCTGGATGTATTACTATGCGAATCGACCGTTTTTTGAAGAATAGGGATACGACAAAATGAAAGCCGGATTTTGGTCGCTGATAAATCCGGCTTTATTTGCTCATCAATGTTTTTGCTTATAGTAAGTGATCCCCAGGGCAAAGGCCAGCACAGTCCCTTTCACGATATCCATCGCATAATATGGGACTGACATCATAACGAGGCCGTTTTGCAAAATGCCGATGAGCACGGCTCCGACAAAGGTTCCGAATGCGTTCGGCTTGCCTGCTCCCAGAACGGAAAAGCCAATGAAGGCAGCAGCAACCGAATCCATTAAATACGGTGAACCAGCATTGATTTCCGCAGTCATGACACGTGAAGCAAGGACAATGCCGCCAATTGCTGCAAATAAAGCAGACAGCAGGTAGGCAGCTGTTTTATAGCGGTTGACCGGGATACCCGAAAGCCTGGCCGCCTCTTTATTCCCGCCAATCACATACATGTAGCGGCCGTGCTTTGTATACGTCAAGAATATATGGACAATGATGACAGCAATCGCCATGATCAAAATGATCCACGGAACCTGCCCTATTTTAGCGAAAAACGGGCTGATCGTTCCTGTTGAAAAACTTCCATCAGGCAGAATCATATTCTCTGAAACCGTAGCGCCTTTCGTATAAGTCAGCGCTGTTCCCTGGATGATGAACATCATTGCCAGTGTCATCAGCATATCCGGAATCTTCAGCTTCACAATCATCAATGAATTGAGTGCCCCTACAATCAAGGCGGCTGCGATCGCCGATAGTACGGCAATCAGAGTGTTCTGTGAGAACCAGACGAACATCGAGATGACAATGGCATTTGATAGGGATGCGACAGAGCCGACAGATAAATCAAAGCCATCAACTGTCAAGGAGATGGTGATGCCGATCGCGATGATGGTCACGATTGAAATCGAACGCAGGATATTGATGACATTATCGCCGTTGATAAAAGAAGGATTGACTGCCGCGAAGATTGCAACCAGGACAAAGATTGTCAAAATCGTCCCATATTTATATAGGAACTGGAACAGTTCGAATGTCTTTTTCGGTGTTGGTTTTTGCTTCAATGGGAGTTTCGCTTCCATCCTATCTTCCTCCTGTTGAATAAAATAAAAGTTCCTCTTCTGTTGTTGCGGCTGTTTCAAGCTCCTTGACTGGTTCACCGTCATAGAGCACGTAAACCCGATTCGTGATGCCGACGATTTCTGACAGCTCGGAGGATGCATAAATGACACCCTTCCCTTGAGCTGCAAGCTGGGCAATCAATTCAAAAATATCCCGCTTCGCACCTACATCAACACCCTTGGTTGGCTCATCAAAGATATACACATCCGCATCGGCAATCAGCCACCTGCCAATCGCTACCTTCTGCTGGTTCCCGCCTGAGAGATTTTCAACTTTGGCATTTTCCGATGCAGTTTTGATGCCTAGAGCCTTTATGTATTCCTGAGCCGTTTTCTTTTCAGCCCGCCTGTCGATAAAACTAAAGATTCGGGAGAACTTTTTTAAGTTGACCGCTGTCAGGTTGGAGGCAACGGATTCTGCGACAAGGACACCTTCCTTGCGCCGCTCTTCAGGCACCAGTGCCAACCCGCTTTTTACAGCAGCATGAGGACTCGTAAGCTTTAGGGTTTTTCCTTTTAGCTTTACAGTTCCGCTCTTTATCGGTGCCGCGCCAAACAGCACTTTGCACAGCTCTGTCTTTCCCGCTCCTACGAGGCCGGCCAGCCCGACAATCTCCCCTGCTTTAACATGGAGGGAAGTATTTTTCACCTTGTCCTCATCAGTTATACCTTCGACTTCCAGCAGGGTATCTCCAAACGTGCTGACCCTTGCGGGGAATTGGTCTTCCAGCTTCCGCCCAAGCATGTATTCAATCACCTTGTGAGTGTCGACTTCAGGAATACCTTTTTTCACAACCAGCTCGCCATTTCGCATAATGGTCAGCTCATCACACAACTCAAAGATCTCGGGCATTCGATGGGAGATGAAGATGATGCCCACATTCCTTTTAGCCAGGTTCCTGACAATCCGGAACAATTCCGATGTTTCGGTGTGGCTGAGCGGAGCGGTTGGTTCATCAAGGATCAAGAAGGAGCAATCACTTGAAATCGCACGCGCAATCAGGACCAGCTGTTTCTCCGCAAGCGTCAGCTCACCGGCAAGCTTTTTCACAGGAATCTGAAGGTTCATGCCTGATAGAATATCCTCTGCTTGTTTGAAAAGCTGCTTCCAATTCACCCAGTGCTTGTTTTCCATTGCCTGCACCGTGTGATTGAGCATGATATTTTCTCCAACAGTCAGCGACGGGATGATGGCAGTATCAACCTCCTGGTAGACCGTCTGAATCCCGAGTTTCTGCGCATGAGCCGGCGTTCTGATTTCCACACTCTCGCCACCTAGCAGGATTTCCCCTGTGTAATGATTGTGGGCACCGGAAAGCACCTTCATCAATGTCGATTTACCCGCGCCGTTCGCGCCAATCAACGCATGGATGCTGCCAGTTTCCGTGCTGAAATTAACATCGTTCAGCGCACGCACCCCCGGAAAATCAATACTGATGTTGTTCATTTGAAGTTTCATCCAGGTTCCTCCTCCCTATCAATCTGTAAAACAGACACTCTTTTTTTTGAGAGTGTCTGCTTTGTTCGCTGAACTGGAAAAAATCGCGTGAAATTTCCAATTCGCTATAAAAATGAGATTTCCGCTATAAAATCGGAAAAGTCGCTATATAATTGGGAAAGTCGCTATAAAATGGGAAAAGTCGCTATAAAACCAATTTTTTCGCTATAAAATTCTAAACCAACCTTTTTATTGGTTATTTCTTATAGTGATCCTTCAATTTCTCCATCCAATCTTCCAAAAATGCGTCTGATTCGCCCCAGCCTTCGATGATTTCAGCAAGATTGACCATGTTCACCGGATTTTTTGACTGCTGCAGCTGTTCCTGTGAAATCAGTGATGCTTCAAGGTCATAGGTTGCTGGTGTTTCCTCGCCAGCCAGCTTCTTCGCCAGCAATCTCATATTCACTTCCCCGATCAGCTTCGGATCGACAGCTGCTGTATATTTCCATGGGCTGCCTTCTCCCTGAATTTCCTGCAGATCAGCATTGGAAACATCAATTCCGTAGATCTTGATTTCATCGCGGCCAGCTTCCTTAATGGCACGTGCTGCGCCGATCGCAAAAGCGTCCC
Organism: Bacillus sp. ISL-45; assembly: GCF_018613195.1. GTDB lineage: Bacteria > Bacillota > Bacilli > Bacillales > Cytobacillaceae > Mesobacillus. The sequence goes on along the minus strand of NZ_JAGGQQ010000009.1, from coordinate 301,476 downwards.
ACGTCGCGAAAATTGCGTCGATTTCTCCTTTTGGATGCTTATTGAGCATCGCGGCCACAGCATTCTGCGTTTGGACACTTGTATCAGCAGCGGCCACTCCGAATCTCTCAACCTCTTTAATTCCTGGGTTTGCCTTCAAGGTTTCCTGGTAAACTTTATTTCTTCTGACCATTGGCGGGAAGCCATCAACCCAGAGGTAAACGATATTCGCTTCTCCATTTTGGTCCTTCACAAGCTGGTCTAGTGCCTGCGTGGCGAGAGCCTCATCATCCTGGGATGTAAGTGTGACTCCCTCTACCTGAGCCAAATCCGGATTTGAATCGAAAGTTACGACGCTTTTGCCTTTTTCAACTAATTTTTTCACATCATCTACAGTAGCTGCGTCATCTCCATGGGAAATGATGAATCCATCATAATCCTGCTGCAGCCCCTGGTTGATTGCATCATGGAATTTGGCTGTATCTCCATTCGCTGTGAAGACATCTACCTTGAAGCCGAGCGCTTCCCCTTCTGCTTTCGCTCCGGCTAAAAATTGCGCTGTATGGTCATCTCCGCCAATCTTGCGGATGACTTTGATTTTGACTTCCTCCCCTTTGGCAAATCGATCAGGAACACCTTCTACAGGTCCGCTGGCCGTCTTCGTCTCTCCGCCGCCGCAGCCTGTCAGCAGCAAAGCAGAAGCAACTGCACCTAAAAATACTTTTTTAATTCCTTTTTTCATCTGATTCTCCCCCTTTGATTGATTTGCTTATTTAAAACAAATAAAAAAACCTCTCCAGAAAAGAGAGGTTTCAAACGCAATAAAATGCAAAGTCGGATTCCTCTCTTATCTTTCAAAACAAAAAATTGTTTTGCAGGATTTAGCACCAATTCCATCTGGAACGGTTGCTGGGCGTCACAGGGCCAGTCCCTCTGCCACTCTTGATAAGAGAATTTCTTTATTGAGTTAATGTTGCAAATCGATAAATTTTACTTTAAACTCCTATACTCATATTGTCAATATTATTATGAAAATTAAATTTTATTCTTTTTACTTCAAGCAGCAAAAAGGAAGACCCCAAATCGGAATCCTCCTTTTCCGCTTAACCTCTGCCTGCCGCGGTCATCCATTCAAACTGTCGGAGCTTTACTTCGTACAGTGTCAATGGGTCGCGGTACAGTTCCGGGTTGATCCTCATTTTTTCAAGTTCCGCCTTGCCATAATCGATTTCCGATTTGGCTTCTTCTACTGCTTCTTCCAGTACATTGAATGGGTTTTTGAAGAACAGGTTCACATCGCGTTCAATCGATTTTTCAAAAATCTCGAATTGCTGCAGGAATCTTTTCGCGATGGTTACGCCGATATCATAATAGTCTTCTGACTCCAGATAGGTTTTGTAACGGTTATAAAGCATCGCATTATTTTGCGGCAGCACGCCAAGCAGCTTGCCGGCGCTTTTCAGGAAGAACTGCTGCGGCGTCGGGCGGTTCATGATGTTGACATTTTCATAGTGTACACCGTTCGTCATCCGGCTTGCATCGCGGCGCCAGTCATCAAGCACCCTGAAATCACAGTCAAGACTGATCCGTTCATCTCCATACATCGAGTTAAAGCCCTCGGCCATTTCATTCAAGTAGTTTTGGCTATGCTCGAATTCGTCCTTCGAATGCTGAATCCAGCCCTGCAAATCTTCATGGAATTTCGGCAAAACGGTTTCATCAAGATATTCCCTAATCTTCTTGTTCATTGCTTCATCCATTTCAGTATGGATTTTTCCGAAATCGGTATCCTCTGTCACCAATTCAGAACAACTGCGAAGGATCTCCGGGATTTTTTCAATGATTTCCGCACGGGTCTCATCCTTGATTTTACGGTATGACTTCTGAATGGATTTCGATTTCTCTTCTTCAATGTCTCCCAGCTGGTTGATGGCACCGTTCAGCTTGCTCACCATTTCTTCGTTCCAGTTAATTGTTTCCATATGGTTGTTCTCAATTTCAATCCGTTTATCAAGCAAATACGTAATGGCCCTTCTGACAAAGAATTGCAGTTTTGCTGTGCGCTCCTGCTCGATGTCGAATGTCCTGTTGTTTGTTTTAATAAAATCAGAGAAATCTTTCAGCTGCTTGCCTAGATCATAGTTAGCTGAGAAAGCAAACATTTTTGCGTCAGGATAGTATTGGCTGATTTCAGCCCATGTTTGGTCAAAAACTTCTATTGCCTCCTGCTGACTGTATATTGAATCTATTTTATTCAACAGGAAGTGTATTGGAAGCTGCGGGAAGTACTCTGAAATTTTCGAGAGGATTTCCCTTTCTTTTTCCGTAAAAGGATCATTGGCATTGAGCACAAAAAGTAAGCTATCTGCAAACCTCAGGTAATTGTACAACGGGTGATTGTCATAGTTATTGCGATTGACTCCAGGAGTATCAATCAGCGCCAGTCCATGGTCGCGCAGGAACGGAAACTCAGCTCTGAAATCAATGATCGTTTCATTTTTATGGTTCTGTCGGCGAACTCCTGCACTTTCCTTGAAGTCCTCGATATCCGTGATTTGGCGGACGTCCGTATCGGTGATTTCATGGATTTCCTGATTCTCCTCGTTCGTGAACCGGATGACCGCCGCAGTAGGAGATGTAATCAGTTCTTCCCCAATAATGGTATTGACGAAGGAAGACTTTCCATTGCCAGATAAACCGGCGATCAGCAGATTATGGACATTGGATTCCTGCAGCTCCTGAACCAGCCACTTAATCCTGTTGCCTACCTCTATCTCATGATTCTCTGCCCATTTAATGATTGTTTCAAATAGCTGCATGCTATCCTCGTAGCCATCATGGTATTCGCGCGAATTCAGCACAAGATTCTCGGCATCGTGAATTGCCGACGCGGTAATGGTCCCTGGAAATACTTCATTCCACGCTATAATCGATGATGCCGACACAAGGCTGTTAACAGGACTTGTTATTTTGAGCCAGTTAGTCAGCAACTCCGGAATCAACGGTGAAATTTCCTTAATCAATCGATCCCCATTAATCAACTCGAAATAGGTGTCCTGATAGGCAGCAGAAAGATGAGTCCATCCGTCTCTTCTATTGCCGTCCATCCCGCTGAACAATTGGTTAAATTCCCTCAGCCATGTCATGTATGAGCTTTGGTCTTTGTAGCTTTCCCACAATGAGACAGCGAGCTGTTCAAACCGGCTTCGGTCCACCTGGAATAGGACGGATAATGCCTCGCTAAAATAATCCGGTGAGAATTGGATGGTATGCCCCTGTTCTACATACTGATTCAAGACGTCGAACCATTTAGGCGAACCGGTTCGAACACCTTCATTGACCGCCAATTCGACAGCATTTTCCCAGTCCTGGTGCTCTTCAAAGAAAGCGCGGGCTATTTCCGTTACACCCGGATAATCCGGATCAAGCGTCACTGATTTCTTGATAACAGCAACTGCTTTGTCAAGCTCTCCCTGCTCTAGGTAAAGCGTCAATAGCTGCAGGCCGCTTTCAATCCTCAGAATATTGCTCTCCGTTTCGATCGACAGGTACAGGTCCTCTGCAGATGTGAGCAGACCAATCTCCAGAAAGGCATCCCCCATGTTCTTTTTCGCCCACGGCTCCAGCTCATTCGTAATATTCTCCCACTTAAAAATCGCCGCTTCGTAGTCCTTGTTATGAAAATAGACCTCCCCCTGAGCAAAACGGATGTATGACAAATCAGGCATATCATTCTTCTGCTCTTCAAGGTAAAGCTCCCCGAGTACACGGACAGGGTGTGCCCTGTTCCCAGATTCCATAAAAGTTTCATAATACGACTTTTTGATTAATTGCTCTTCAAATGTCATGACTTTCCTCCGACCTCTTCAAAATATCAATCCAAAAAAAGCCTTCAGACTCCTTCAGACATAAAAATTTGTATTAGCTAACTGTTCTTTTTCCCTTTGCTGGCTTGCGCTCAAACCTTATCATTGTATTCTATCAAACTATTTTTCATTCAAGATTTCAGCCAGCTTTCAGTTTCGCTACAAGCATCGCCAAATTTGTAACCTTTTTAATAAAAAATCCAAATATTTGCCAGTTATTGTCGAATAATCCTGTTACCTATAGCTTTCGAACTATACCCGCAATTTATGGGTAAGAAATGAAGTTTGACACACCGCAGATAGGGCAAAATCATTATAATAAAGGTAACAAGACGATCGCAAAAAAGGAGATTATTATGCTTACTTTGAAACTTATGGGCACTCCCCTCGAACATATTAAATCCGAACATATCAAAAACACATCAGTTATAAGAAATAATAAGACACTTGCTGCAATCAAAGAGACAGGAAATGAAGTCGAGTTCCAGATTGACCCCTATCTTGACCTCGATGAATTTCAATTTTTACGGGATTTGATCATGGAGCTCAGCTATGGAAACGAAGCCGCCATCGACGAAAGAGGCTGCCAGCTCGGCTATCTGGAGAATGGTGAGAAGGCGTTTTTGATCAAGAATTGGGAAGAGTGGAAGGTATTCCTGATGAAAGCCAAACTAAGGACACTTGAAGGCCAGAACGTGCAGGCAATGAATCCAGAGGGTGAAGAACTGGGATCCGGCTTGCTTGCTGAGTATGAAATCGCTGAAAGCCCGTTCCGAATCAAAAGCTGTACCTTGATTACCCTTTTTGGTGAAAGGAAGTTCGAAGGAGAAAATATTAAGATTATACCCACTAACCAGTTTAGCTAACAGAGCGAAAACATTATATAGAAAAGCAGCGGAAAATTCCGCTGCTTCTTTATTTGCCTTTTTTCAATTCATCAAGCAGTTGCTTTGTCCGTTTCGCATTTCCTTCCGCGAAGTTTTCAAGGCGTTCCTTCAGCACAGGATCGTCATGGACTCGTTCAGCCGTAATTAAGTAAGTACGCATCAAATCTTCTTCAATTTCGACGGAACTTTCAAGTACTTCCTCAATTGATTCTTTTTTGCTGTCGTGATGAAAAAAAGAATGGGAAACCATGTTCAATCCTCCCTTTAAAACTCTTTTCGTAATGGTTATGCAACCAGTTCCAAATACTGCGGAACTTGTTTCCAATCTCAAAAGAGCTCTCTTTTTATCATCGCCACCAGCTTACTTTTTATACTCTGCCTTCCTCCAGATGAAGAAGGCTGTTGTTGCCAGGATAGTGGAAATCAGCGCAACAGCAACCGCGCCATATACACGCTCATCTTCGTGTCCATAATAGCCCTCGATTGCATTTGAAAGCGAGAATACATTGATGGCAAGGAACAGGAAAATCGAGAAAAACGCAATTCGTTTTTTATCCATGCCTTACTTCCCTCCCTACTGCGAACACCTTGCCATCTTTGATTTCAAGAAGGATTTTTGGAAGCTCGCGCTGTGGCGGACCTGCCATCGGATGTCCGCTGTCTACGTTAAAGTATCCTTTATGGCATGGGCAAAGAAGGACATTTTCCTTATGCTCGTAAAAGACCGGGCATTGAAGATGTGTGCATTTATTGTTGTAGGCAACAAATTTGTCCTCCGGTGTCCTGACCAAAATTGCTGGTTCGTTCTTCGTTGGATAGTTAAAGTTTCTTGATTCCCCGACTGCCAGATCATCGATATCTGTGATTTCCACTCGCTTCACTTCACCATTTTCATCGCGCAGGAAGGTGAAAATACCGAATGGAGTCGTTGCCAGTCCGATCGCAACAGTTGCGCCAAAAGATGCCTTCAGGAATGCCCTTCTATTCAAATGGACATCGTCTTTCCTGTTCAGGTTATCGATCAGCTTGATCATATCCTTATCATCTTCATGATGGGTCTTTTTTTTATCATCACTCATAACCAAATCCTCCTGTTCCTAGAGCTGAAACTTTGCATCGATTTTTTCTGCCAGGTTTAGATATTCCTTGAATAGCACAGTATTCTCTGCAGCGATAGCAGGCGTTTCACTGTTCTCATCGGCTTCCTGGATTGGCAGCTGCCCGAGCAAATCCGTGCCAAGCTGTGAAGCCAGTTCCTCGCCGCCGCCTTTTCCGAAAATATAGTACTTCTGGTCACTGTCTTCAGGCTTGAAGTAGGACATATTTTCAACCACGCCGATCACTTCATGCTTGCTCTTAATCGCCATTGATCCGGCACGTTCCGCTACGAATGAAGCAGCCTTATGCGGTATCGTCACGACGATTTCCTTGCTCTGCGGAATCATCAGGTGCATGTCAAGGGCGACATCGCCCGTCCCAGGAGGCATATCAAGGATGAAATAATCCATTTCTCCCCACAGCACATCCTCTGTAAAGTGCTGAATCATTTTTCCAAGCATCGGGCCGCGCCAGACAATCGGTTCATTGTCCTTCACAAGGAAGCCCATGGACATTACTTTAATGCCGTACGCCTCAACCGGAATGATTTTTCCGTTGAACGTTTTTGGTTTTGCATCTATATTAAGTATTTTCGGTACACTGAATCCGTATATATCAAGGTCGATGATCGCGACTGACTTGCCAAGATTTTGCAGCGCAAGCGCAAGATTCACTGATAATGAAGACTTGCCAACTCCGCCCTTGCCGCTTGTCACTGCCAGCACATTTCCTTTTAACATTTGAAAGCACCTCTTTTTTGGATGGGTTATAATTCCCTACCTTATCTAAAATTGGTTGAAACCTTTGCTGGAAAAAACCGCCGGAAATTTCCAGTTCGCCAATATTTTTTTATTTTCGCCAATAAACATGTGAACATCGCCAATAAAATCAGATTTTCGCCAATAAACTTGTGAAAACCGCCAATAAAATCAAATTTTCGCCAATATCGTGAAAATCAGTCCAAAAATAGAGCCGGCCCTAATGAACTTAGCGCTCTTTTCCGGCCGGCTCCATTAAATTATGACTGTGAATCCGTATAAACTCCGAAGAATTCAGGTACGTAATCCCATTTATTGCCCTCTTGCGGCTTTTTCCCTTCAACCAGGTTCATTTGGGTACGTCTTCTGCGCAGCTGCTGCATTTCATCAAAGTCGATGAAGCGGATCGCATCACTCGGGCAGACAGATGCACACATTGGCGCAATATCATGACGCGTTCTGTCATAGCACATATCGCATTTGTACATTTTGTTCGTTTCGAAATCGAACTTAGGAATGCCGAATGGGCAGCCGAATGTACAGTTGCGGCATCCGATACATTTTTCCTCCATTGCTGAAAGCACGACGCCCTCATCCGTGATCTGAATCGCATTTGCCGGGCAGACACGCGCACATGCAGGGTCTTTACATTGCATGCACAGCATCGGGAATGTCTGGCGAGATTCAGTGAAGTCAACATATTCTACATAGTTCCGTTCCTTGGCATCATGGTCCCCACATTCACGGCAGGCTGCCTGGCAGGCACGGCATCCTATACAGCGCTCAAATTCTAGATACATTATTTTATTCATAGTGGCCGTTCCTCCTATTTAGTCAGTTTTTCAAGCTTTACAGCACAGACTTTAAATTCAGGCATCCTAGAGAATGGATCCAGTGCCGGGCTGGTCAATTGGTTGACTGCCAGCTTCTTGCCCCAGTGATAAGGGACGAACATTGTGTCTTTGCGGATTGCTTTAGTTATTTTAACCGGTGTGATCATCTCGCCACGCGGTGTGGAAAGCTTCACTCTTTCACCGTTTTCAATCTGGTACTTGCTGGCCAGTTCTGGGTGCATTTCAACGAATGGCTCAGGGCATTGCTCCATGAGGAAGTCAACGCGTCGTGTCTGGTTGCCTGACAAGTAGTGGAAGACAACGCGGCCTGTAGTCAGCCATAAAGGATACTCGTTTGATTGAACTTCAGAAGGTCCTCTGAAATCGCAGACTGCGAGATTCGCTTTTCCATCTTCCGTAGCAAAACGCTCCTGGAAAATGGATGGAGTTCCTTTGTGGTCTTCTGCTGGAGCTGGCCAGAAAACGCCGTCCTGTTCGTCGATTTTCTCGTAAGTTACACCGTAGTAATCAGCCTTGCCGCCCTTTGAAGCGTGGCGAAGCTCGTCAAAAATCTCTCTCGGTTCGCTGTAATCGAAGTATTTACCTTTTCCAAGACGGTCAGCAATCAGCTGCATAATCTCCCAGTCAGGCTTCGATTCCCCAATTGGCTCGACTACCTTACGGATTCGGATGACACGACCTTCGATATTAGTAGTCGTTCCTTCGTCTTCAGCCCAAGTCGTTGCCGGAAGAACGACATCCGCAAGCTCAGCTGTTTCTGACATGAAGAAGTCATTTACGACAAGGAAATCTAGCTTCTCTAATGAATCCTGGACATAATTGATATTTGGTGAAGAAACAACCGGATTCGAGCAGATGACATGCAATGCGCGGATTGTCTTGTTCTGCATCAGGTGGAACATTTCGTATGCAGAAACACCTTCCTTAGGCATTTCTTCTGGCTTGATGCCCCAGACTCCAGCGACATGCTCAACATCTTTAGGGTTTGCGATTTTACGGTAGCCTGGAAGAGCATCTGCTTTCTGCCCGTGTTCGCGTCCGCCCTGGCCATTGCCCTGACCTGTAAAAGTAGCAACGCCTGATGCGAATTTGCCGATTTGGCCTCTTAACAAGGCCATTGATGTATAAAGACTTACATTATCAACGCCTGATGTCTGTTGTTCCGCACCGCGTGCGAACATCACGACTGAGCGTGGTGATTTTCCGAAAATGTGCGCTGCCTTGATGATTTTCTCAGCCGCAACACCTGTAAGCTTGGATGTATATTCTGGCGTGAATTTCGCCGTCATTTCCTTCAATTCTTCAAAGTTATTGCAGCGTTCCTGTACATATTCATTGTCAACGTAATCATATTTGATCAAAAGATGCATGATGCCGTTCGCTAAAGCAGCGTCTGTTCCTGGAAGCAAGTCTAAGTGTACGTCAGCCACACGTGCAGTAGCGGTTTCACGCGGATCTGCTACGATAAGCTTTGCGCCTTTGTCCTTTGCCTTCCAGAACCACTGGATGCTTGTCGGGTGGCATTCCGCTGTATTCGAACCTGCCATGAAAAATGTATCAGTATGCTCAAGCTCAGTCCAAGGAAGCGTCGAGCCGCGGTCCATTCCAAGCGTCTTGTTGAATCCGCCGGCAGCGGAGCTCATGCAGTAACGTCCGTTATAGTCGATATAGCGAGTTCCCAGTCCTACGCGGGCATACTTGCCGACAAGGTAACATTTTTCATTTGTCATCGACACACCGCCGTATACTCCGATTGCATCTTTTCCGTAGTTTTCCTGGATCCCTTTATATTGGATTTCTATCAAATCCAATGCTTCATCCCATGTTGCTTCGACGAACTGGCCGTTCTTTTTGATCAAAGGAGTCTTGATGCGGTCCGGATGATCGATCGTCTGGTAGGCAGTAACCCCTTTAGGGCACATTTTTCCTTTTGTTAAAACCCAGTCATACCGCGGTTCGACACCGACAACCTTGTTATTCTTTTCATCGACGCGAATGTGCATCCCGCACTGCATCCCGCAGTAGCAGCAATGGGTTGTGACTAGCTTTTCACCTTTTCGGATTTGGTTTTTTACGCCTTCTTTAACGAGAAACTGGCTCATCGATTTTTTCCTCCTTTGAATCCTGGTCAAGTCCGTAAAACTCTTCTGAACGCTTCTTGCTGAAGCCTGATAAGTGAATTCCGTTGTTTGTGCTTACTGGTCCGTATGGATTGCCTTGTGGCGCTTCAAGATTCATTTGCTTCAATGCTCTCATCCTGCGGCGGCAGCCTGTGCAATAATCTGAAAGGTATGAGCCGTCCGCGAGCTGCAGGTCGAAATTCTGGCTTTTTAGAATTGCCTGGACATCCGCAATCTGGTCATCATTGCTGTAAGGCTGTCCGCAGCTTTTACATGATTTCGTATCCACTTTGACCACCTCTTGATAACTCATTGGTACAGCTGTAGCCAGCGGCCTGATCGGCACGTGGAACAGTTTTCCGAATGGGAAGTACATCAGCATGATAATGACTGTTACCTGGTGGATGAGTGACATATAATGATGCATCCAGCCATCAAGGAATGTGTATTGGATAGTCAGGATCAAGCCTGTAACAGTTACTGCCAGAAGAATGATCAATGGCAGAATATCGAACTCGAATCGCTGGGTTACTTTTACATCGTAGTCAGTGATGCGTCGGTAAAGGGCCATCCCCGCTCCGATCAGCACCATGATTGCGCCGATATTCAAGCCGTTATAGACGATCTCGGCGAAAATCCCGTGAGCTGCCATCGTGATGGTTGGCATATCGAACACGACAATCTGGTATGTTTCCGGATCAATCAGATCAAAACGCATCCATCCGAATGTAAGCCCGAATGTGATAGCGAATGAGATGATACAGCCCCATGAAATCATGAAGTGCTGGATTCCGCGGTAGATACCCCGCTGGAAAATGAATTTTTGCAAAATGATATTATCGATTAAAGTTTTCACTAATGCTTTTGAATTTCTTTTCAATCTTTCTTTATTAAAAAGGTTATCAACACTCCGCTTTGCCACTCTGTTAGTGGCTTTGCGCCACATCCAGAAGCTCATCCGGATTGTCAGGCCAATCGCAAAGACCGCTGAAGATATTGCATATCCCAGAAGCGCCATATCGATATGGACAAACTTCGATGTTGAATACCACATTGAGAAGAACAGTATCATCACAACGACAAAGGAATACATGCTTGTTTTGGAGTAAAAAGATTTCTCGAATTTGTACAACTTTGCTACCTCCCTGTGAATCGTTTCCGATTTCAAAAATCATCTTATCATGGAAAAACAGTCGAATTAGGGTGAAATTGTAAACACTTTGTGAATAGTGAAAAATTGTTTTAACAATGTTTAGAAGCACTAACCTCCACTGTGTTCCTTACTTATCTAAATCTTAAGGGAGGCAGAATAAAAGATATGTGAAGTCCGTCACACCATAAGGAGTGGACACAAAATCGTAATAAATTCGTGATGACCTTAACAAACTAGCAGCCTCTTTCTCGTTTATGGACACATTGTTGCCTTTTATGTGACGATAATTAATGGACGACTTGATTTATCCGCACATTATCTCCTTTTATGTGACGATAATTTATGGACACCTTGATTCATCCGCACATTATCTCCTCTTATGTGACGATAATTAATAGACGCCTTGATTCATCCGCACATTATCCCTATGGATGTATCACCGTACCGTGATTCTTCAATCGTAGGTGATATCCGACCTCGTATTTTGTCAGCAACAAAAGTCATACCCGAGCTTTTTAATAGTTGTTAAAATGGTTTGCCCTCATTAAGTTAAGTTATTAGAAGTCTGGCATGCTTATGGCCTATACTAAAACTATCAAGCTAGGAAAGGTTGGGGAGTTATGGACAATTTCAAAGCTTTTATCGTGAACAAGACAGATGATGATTTTTCAGCAGAAGTAAAAACGATCGGATTGGAAGATTTGCCTGCTGGTGAAGTAGTAATCAAGGTGGCCTACTCGAGCGTCAACTTTAAAGACGGGCTTGCAAGCATCCCGAATGGCAAGATTGTCAGGTCCTATCCATTCATCCCGGGAATTGACCTTGCCGGCACCGTGGTCCGTTCGGATGACAGCCGCTATAAGGAAGGCGATGAAGTCATTGCCACAAGCTATGAAATAGGGGTTTCCCACTATGGCGGATACAGCGAGTATGCGAGGATTCCAGGAGATTGGATTGTCCCATTGCCAGAAGGTCTTACATTGAAGGAAGCGATGGTTTTCGGGACTGCCGGGTTCACCGCTGCTTTGTCCGTACATCGGCTGGAGGAAAACGGTTTGAAACCGGAGAAAGGCAAAGTCCTGGTGACCGGAGCAACTGGCGGAGTCGGCAGTGTGGCAGTGGCGATGCTCGCTAAGCGGGGATATCATGTTGTAGCTAGCACAGGAAAAGAATCAGAACATAACTACCTTCGCGAAATTGGCGCAGCCGAAATCATCAGCCGTGAAGAGCTTGCCGGTGAAAAAATAAAACCATTGGATAAGCAACTTTGGGCGGCAGCCGTTGACCCGGTTGGCGGCAAGTCATTAACTGCGATTCTTAGCAAGCTTGAGTATAACGGTTCCGTTGCCGTCAGCGGCCTGACCGGCGGAACAGATGTACCTGCGACAGTCTTCCCGTTCATTCTCAGAGGCATCAACCTTCTAGGCATCGACTCAGTATATTGCCCGATGGAAACAAGAAAGCTCCTCTGGCAGCGGATGGCATCTGATTTGAAGCCGGATGGTTTACTCGAAACAATTCAAAATGAAATAACATTAGGCGAACTGCCTGGTACACTTGCCAGTATTTTAAAAGGCGAGAACCGCGGCAGGACCATCGTAAAGATGTAAAAGACAAACAGCCCGGTTTCTCATTTAGGAGCCGGGCTGTTTTTATGTAAAATCAATCTAGGAACCCTGCATGACTGGTTGCTCTGAATCTATTTTTTCCAGATGCCCGCAGTCATTCATGAACATCACGACCTTCTGGCTGCCATTCAGTTTAAGCAAATGGATTCCGGTATCTCCAGTAGGGAAATACGTATCCGATAAAACGGGCAGGTTCAAAAACGCCCTTAGCAGGTTGGAGATCATCCCGCCGTGTGAGACAATCGCAATTCTCTTCCTTCCTGCGCTTTCTGTTAGAATCTTGGAAAATACCGTTTGAGCGCGGAATCGGAATTCCAGTTCAGATTCTCCTTCCTCAATGGGTACATGAGGCTTCCTTCCGCCCTCTGGCTCGGGATAGCGCAGCTTGGCCTCCGCATAGGGCAGCCCTGCCAAAACTCCATTATTGAATTCTCTTAATCCATCATCTTCAATCACGGCAATACCCGTTTCGCCGCTGAGGATTTCCGCCGTCTCACGCGCCCTTTTCAATGTACTTGCCCAAATGACCTCCGGCATGTATTTCTCCTTTACCACTTTCGCCATTTCCCTTGCCTGCCTGCGGCCATGATCCGTCAAAAGCAAATCCGCCCGGCCTTCATGGACCTGGAGGATATCCCCCTCCGACTCTCCATGTCTGATCAATAAGATCTCCATTAAATCCCATCCTCTTTTATATAAATCTACCTAGATTAATTCTCTATATTTAAGAAAAAACCCTTTGCCGTAAAAGTAAAAATGCTCCCATTCAAACGGAATTTAAAAACAAGATAAACGAAAATAGGAAATATATGCTAAAATATTCTAGATGTGGATGCTTAATGAATTAGGGGAAGATGGATTTTCAGGGGGAGTCTATAATGAAAAAATTGATTTTCATAACACCATTTTTATTTATAATCATTTTTATAGTTTTTATAGGCGGCTATAGGTTTACAGCGTTAAGTGCGGCAAAAAGTCATTCATTCCTTTCAAAAGACGCAGAATTGATGGAACAATATGAGACGGATTCATCTGTTATCTCTTTATTTAGGAACAATGAAGAACAGATCTACCAAACGGTACTATCTGAAAAGTCAGGTGTGTTCTTCCGCGGCAGTGTATCAACCAATATTCCATATAGCTCGGATAAGGTTCAAACAGTTGGAGGTATTAGCGCCACCACAGAAAATGATGCAGTCACTTTATTGAGCGTAATTTCGTATGATGAAGATGTTGCATATATAGAGGCTGGTGTGGAGCCTAATGTAGAAAGAAAAGCAATAAGCAAGGGAGAGCGAATTTCATTCTTGTTCCCTTTTAGTGAACAATTAGATTTCCTTTACCCAACAGCATTTAATAAAGATGGAAAAAAACTTTATTATTACGGATACCCACAAGATACAAATGTATTTAAGAGCGAAGATTATAAGTGGCATAAAATTGATGAAAAATAAAAAATATCATTTCCTGGATCATCATCATACTAAAAAGCTCAGAGTCATAATACTCTGAGCTTCTGTTTATTTGTGTTACTAATCTGTTTAAATGAACTTGCCTTCCAATTCACATATTCTTCAGTCTGTTACATTATGAACTGCTTGTAAGCTTCTCCCTATTTTACCGGCCCAAGGCTTGACCTTCGGATCACCTGGTTGATCACTTCGGAAAACACAAGCCCGACGGCTATTGCTCCCGAAATCATCGATGCTTTTGCTGCCAGAGAAAGAGCTACACTGTAATCATTCTCCACTAAGTTCCTCATTGCATCATACGCCAGTCCTCCGGGGACAAGAGGAATAATCCCGGCGACACTAAAAATGATGATTGGCGTCCGATACGCCTTCGCGAACACCTGGCTGACAACGGCAATTAAGAACGATGCCATCAATGTCGCAAAAATCGTGCCGAACCCATTGGTATCAAGTGTAAAATAGACGATCCAGCCAGCCATCCCGGAAATGCCGCATTTGATGAGGGATTCCCTCGGTGCGTTAAAAATGATTCCGAACGCAGCCGAAGCAATAAAACTTGTAATAAGGTGTTCTATATAAATCATCGCCACTTCTCCTGACTACAAGAAAGATAAAATTGCCGCTATGCCTGATCCAATCGCAAACGCCGTCAACAGCGCTTCCGCTCCTTTGGACAACCCTGAAACCAGATGGCCTGCCATCAGGTCCCTGACTGCATTTGTGATCAGCAATCCTGGTACAAGCGGCATGACCGAGCCGATGATGATTTTATCTAGCTCCTGGCCAAGCCCAAATTTTACAAAGAAAAACGAAATCATCCCAATAAAAAAGGAAGACAGAAATTCCGCGAAAAATTTTACCGGAACAATCCTGTGAAAATAAACGACAAGGAAGAAGCCTATTCCACCCGCCACCATCGAAGGCAGGAAGTCTAGCCAGCTTCCCATGAACATGATGGTAAAACAGCCGCTCGCAATCGCTGCCGCCAGGATTTGTATCATAAAAGAGTACGTCAGGTTAGCCTCCTGAATCTCTCCCAAGAGCTCGCAAGCTTCCTTCAATCCAACTTCGCCGCTGCTGATTCTGCGCGAAACGCTGTTGACCATTGCCACCTTCCTTAAATCAGTTGTCCGGTCAGAAATCCTTACAAGCTTCGTCCGTTCTGGTCCTACCCCTTCTACTGAAAAAATAATGCCGGTCGGTGTCACATAGCTATGCGTCTGATCAATGCCGAACGCCGAGGCCATCCGAGACATCGTATCCTCCACTCGATATGTCTCAGCCCCGCTTTGGAGCATAATTTTACCAGCCAGCAGGCAGGCACGCATCACTTCAATTGTTTGATCCTGATTCTCCATAATGATCCTCACATACCAATCCGTACTAGTAAATTTCTTTATCAGTTTAAATCATAAGAGAGGATATTAGCAACAAGATAAAAGCCAGCACCTTTTAAGGGGGACTGGCATTCTGATATCCTAACTATGAGATTGCTTCTTTTGGCTGGCGTACTTCTTTGGACTTGCGCCCCTCCATAATAGTCATTATTAAAGCTATGACCAAAAAGAGACTTGAAAACTGAAATAAAGCTCCGATTGAAACGTATTGTGCCATCACTCCGAAAACAAAACCACTGATCCCTATGCCAAGGTCAATCGAAGAAAAGTACATACCGTTCGCGACTCCGCGGCGATTTGACGGCGTCATTGATAATGTCCAAGACTGGAGTGTCGGAATCAATGAGCCAAACCCAATACCGAACAATACTCCAGCAATGGCTATCGCGAAATTGGAATGGGCAAAGGATAGTACCCACATCCCGGTAAATGTGATGGCTATCGTTACAATCACAAGTCCTCTTGGCCCTTTCCTGTCAAACCACTTTCCGGCAACCGGTCGTGAAAAGGACGCAAGAATTGCATTAAACAGGTAAAAAAAGAAAATTTGATCGATTTGCCGCTCCTCAGCAAAGATGACAATGAAGGTGACAATAGCTCCATATCCCAAACAAACCATCAGGGTAACAAATGCCGGGAACCAACCTGATTTTTCAACCAGGGAACCTAAATAGGTGAATTTTAAATCCTCTTTCTTCGTATCGATTACTTCCTGAGGAGTTTGATATCTTATTGTTCCAAGGAGTACAAGCGCTATTACACCCAGCGCTCCCGATATATAGACTAGATTTTCAAAAGACGTAACCTGGAATAAGAAGATACCCAGGCTTGGAGCGATGATCATCCCGATCGTTATGGAAAGACCATAATACCCCATCCCCTCGCCAAGTCTGGAGTTAGGGACTACATCAACTGCCGCGGTTCCATTCACCGTAGTTGACCAGCCCCATGCAAGACCATGAAGCAGTCGGAACGCCAGAAAAATTATAACTACTTGAGACAGCGGATAAAGGAATGTAATCAATAAGAGCATAAGCGCCCCTATTAAGACAAGTGGTTTTCTCGCTCTGTACTCCAGCATAAAGCCAATGAAAGGTCTGCTCAAAACAGCCCCGATTGAAAAAAGTGCCGTAACCAGCCCAATTTCAGTCCCGCTCGCACCAATTGATTTGATATAAGGAGGCAGTGTTGGAATCAGCATCTGGAAGGACATGAATATGAATAGGTTTCCTACCATTAATTTTATGAATGACGAGGTCCATAGAGGCTCTTTTGTTTGTGGCAAATTGTTTCTCCCCTTTAATTTATGCAGTTGATTAAAAAAAGAAAAAATCTTCTGCACCAGAAGATTTTATCATTATATTTCGCATTTCTAAATAATAGCACAGCAGGGCAAAGAAATAAAAGGGAAAAACTGTTCATTGTAAGTAATTGGGATTATGTTGCTTTTTGGATTTGTTTAGCTCCTCGAATATATTGGGCTTACTGCCTTCGGTCTTTTCTTTCATACTCATGAGCATTGCTGGGAGGTAATCATTTAAAGCTTTCTTGAACTCACCTACCGTCAACGGCTTGGCCTCATCCTTCAGCTCATAACCAAGCTGCCCATTAGGCTCGATTGTTGCTGTTTTAACATCCTCAATCCTGGAAATCCCCTTATCTCTCAAACGCATCTCCAATTGGTCTACCGTAAGCCGAAGTTTCTTAAGCATCTTGGTCTCTAACTGACCATTTTGGATTACAATCTTAGATTTGCCAGTGATAAACTTTTCAAATAAATTGATTTTCATTTGTAAAAATTCAATTAGAACTATTGCTACCACGAAGATACCAGCACCAGCGATGGCCTTCCACACACTTTTTTCCACTATTGGCTGGACGATAATCGTACCAATCGAGATCATAACAATAGTCTGACCAAGGGTCATTTGTGAAATTGACTTTCTCCCCGCTATTCTAAGCAGCAAAACCCCGGATACAATCAGAACAAACGCTTTCCAAATAAAATCAAATTCCATTTTTTCATCCTCCTCTGGAAATACTTTTTATACTTTCTCCAAAAAAAAGGGTTTATATGAGGATGGAATTACTAAAATTGACCACGCAAAATGTCAGCCAAAGTTGATTTACTACAGTTATTCACCGATAAAATGGGTTTAATCTTTATTTTATTTTATTATTACAAATGCTTATATGTGTAAAAACGGCACCCCACCAGGGAAATGCCGTTATAAATATGTTTATCTATTTCTGAACATAAACTGAAACTGAACCGCCATTTACATAAAACTGGCCCCATCCGTCACTGTTTATCGTAACGGTATTCGTCCGGTTGCCTGTTATGTCATACCAAACCTCGCCGGCATTCTGTTTCCCTACATTCATCCACTTTGATCCTCCGGGACCATCGGTAATCAATGTTGCCAGGCCTGACTTAACCCGCGTTCCATCCCCTTCTCTTGTCCAGCCAATGATATCCCAGTGGTCAAAATAATCATGCTGTACTCCATAAGCATAATTTTTGCGTGCGGTTAAAATCGGATCGATTTTTGACTTTAATGAAGGAATTTCGTAGCCGCTATTCCCTTTGGTTCCATAATAATCACCATAGAAAACAGAAGGATAGCCTTGTTCCCTCGTTAAAATAAGGGCATAAGCGAGCGGCTTGAACCATGTGCTGACCACGGATTCAAGGGACTGCCCTGGCTGTGAATCGTGGTTTTCTACAAGTGTTACTGCAAGCGACGGGTGTTGTGCAACAACTGTGCCGTTCAAAATATTTCTCATATCATAATTACCATTACTATTTGAAGCATAATGGAAATTATAATGGAGTGGAGCATCAAACACAGAATGATTATAATTAGTTTTTGCCAGGTAATTATTCAACGAGTTGAGATCATTTTGCCAGTATTCAGCAACAGTGAACATTTGTTTTCCGGTCTGATACCTAACATGGTTTACCCAGTCTCTTAGATAATCATGCTTTATATGTTTAACAGCATCCAGACGGAAACCATCAAGATTCAGCTCTCTTGCGTACCATGTCCCCCAATTTTTCATTTCGTTAGCGACATCCGGGTGGCTGAAATCCAAGTCTGCGTACATCAGGTAATCATAATTCCCTCGCTCGCCAGACACTTCCCAATCCCATGCCTTCCCGGTTCCTCTGAATTTATAGACACGGTTTAAATCTCTTCTTTCGTCCCAGTCCGTTCCGTCGAAATGGTACCAATGCCATTTAAAACTGGAATATGTATTACCTCTTCCTGGAAAATTGAATCCGGTCCAGGCATCAATCTGATATTCACCTGAAACCTCATTATTACGATTATTTGGATCCACCTCAACAGCAGTGACTGCTTGAGTATAATCCGCTCCCCCTTTATGGTTCATTACAACATCACCGTAAACATTAATATTCTGACTATGCAAGGCGGAAATGGCTGACTTCAGCTGTGCCTTCGTTCCGTACTTAGTCCTGACCGTTCCCTTTTGGTTAAACTCACCCAAATCATATAAATCATAGGCGCCGTAACCCACATCGTTTTGTGAAGTTCCCTTGTATGCCGGTGGAATCCATACAGCCGTTATACCATTACTTGCTAAGTTTGCCGCATCATTTTGCAGGCGATTCCAATGGGCCCCGTCATTGGGCAGATACCATTCGAAATACTGCATTAATGTACCATTGTTTGGTGTTGCAGCTCCTGCTCTTTCAATAGTTCCAATAGATGACAGCAAAAGAATAATTGATAAACTTAAAACAAGAGTAAACTTTGCCTTTTTCACCTTCAGCACACACCCTTTAAATTAATTTAATGAAAACGCTTGCACAATTCTATTATACTTTCAGTCTTAAGATTATTAAATTAAAAAATTGCTCGTTAATTAAAACTAGTCTTTAGTACTATACCTTCAGGCCAATTTAAAATTAAACATTTTCGTTATCAATGAAAGTATGTAGATTCTTGTCATGGAACTCCATGGCCGGATTCAAAGAGCCGGTGCAAACCCCAACTCCGTAACTTTGTAAAGAAACGGACATTCGGGTAGCTAACAAAAATTGAATTCCCAAACCTGGTTAGAGGGAATTCTTTTTCTGCAAAAACAGTTAGAGACCGCACCCACTTTTTACTATTGTATTTCACACTGATATGCGTTAGCTTGATATTAAAAGCTGAATTTTCTGAAAGGGGATGCTTTGGATGCTTGATTGCAGGGATGAAGTTTTATTCTATACGAAGCAGCTTGTGAACATCGGGAGCATTGTCAACACCAATGGAGAGAACGAGATTGCCCAGGCACTTTATACGATGATTTCATCGTTTCCTTATTTTATAGAAAATCCGGGACATGTTATCAGACCGCACACCCAGAATGATGTCCTCGAACGCTATAATGTCATGGCTTTTGTAAAAGGTACAAAGGGGAATAGCAATCGTACTGTCATTTTGATGGGCCACCTTGATACAGTAGGGATTGACGATTTTACACAGCTGGCTGATGTGGCGTTTGATCCGGACCAGCTGATTGTTGAGCTAAAAAAAGAGAAGCTGCCACAACTTGTCAACGAGCATGCGCACTCAGGTGAGTGGATGTTCGGCCGCGGAGTGCTCGATATGAAGAGCGGTGTCGCTTCCAATCTATATCTTCTGAAATACTTTTCTGAACACCCAGAGGAGCTCGATGGCAACATTGTTTTTTTAGCGGAATGTGATGAAGAGGACAGCTCTTATGGAATCCTCTCCGCAGTCAAGGACCTTAAGAGCTGGAAAGATGAGCATGGTTTTGAATATGTCGCTGCAGTCAACAGTGACTTTGTCTCACCCCGGTTTTCGGGAGATAAGAACCGCTACATCTATAAAGGAACTGTCGGAAAGCTGCTCCCTTCTTTTTACATTACGGGGTCTGAAACCCATGTCGGTTCAGCTTTCGAAGGCCTTGACCCGAACTTGGTCGCTGCTGAACTGACCAGACAGATCGACTATAACCCTGACCTGTGCAATGAGGCATTCGGCGAGACGACGATGCCGCCTGTTTCTCTGAAGCAAATGGACCTAAAGCCAAACTATACCGTTCAAACCGCACTCGCTGCTTATGTATATTATAATTTTTTCATACACTCCTGGACACCAAAGGATGTGCTATGGAAGTTGAAAGAGCAGGCCCATATTGCTTTTGTAAAAGCATTGAAGCTGTACGAGGAACGCTATCAGCAATTTTGTAAAATCAGCGGTGAACCATGCAGGGAGCTTCAATGGCAGCCGAGGGTGATGACGTATGAAGAAATGGAAACCGAACTCATTAATGCTCATGGATCCGAATACACAGCCCATATGGTGGATTTCAAGGATACCCTTCTTCTCGATGCCAGCCTGGACTTAAGGATGTATGCAGCCAGAGTCGTCGAGGAAGCCTGGAAGTGGATGCCCGACCAGAGTCCGGCCATCATCGTCTTCTATTCCTCCCTCTACTCACCAAGGATTGAAGTGGCTGGCGAAACTGAGGATGAGCGAAATCTGATTGAAGCTTTGGACGCTGCGGTTAAAGTGGTTCAGCCTGAATATGAGGAACCAATTGTTGTCCGCAATTTCTTTCCTTATATATCTGATATGAGCTTTGTCGCTTTGAGTGATGATGACGAAGCTCTGGACTTCGCATCCCGGAACAATCCAAGCTGGGGAACGAAGTTTTTCGTGGATTACCAGGAAATCCGCGAGTTGAACGTACCAGTCATCAACATCGGTCCGTACGGGCTTGACGCCCATAAACGGTACGAACGGATGGAAATAGACTACTCTGTTAAAATAGTCCCGAATCTGACTTACGAACTCATCCGG
Organism: Bacillus sp. ISL-45; assembly: GCF_018613195.1. Classification (GTDB taxonomy): domain Bacteria; phylum Bacillota; class Bacilli; order Bacillales; family Cytobacillaceae; genus Mesobacillus. The sequence continues at coordinate 280,421 of NZ_JAGGQQ010000009.1, read as the reverse complement.
AATCTTTTAGCGGAATAATCAGCAGGTGCCTTAATTTTAAGGCACCTTTTTGATATTTCACTACTTGTTTTTCCGCTTTTTTCTTATTACTATATAGTTCAGTGGAAATATATTATAGTAATCATTAAAATAAAGATAATGAGACTGATCAAAGGAAAGGCTGATTTAATTGGAAGAAAACTCTAATTTTATAAAAACAATCATTAAGGAAGATCTGGAAAGCGGCAAGCGCGATACAGTCGTGACCCGATTCCCGCCAGAACCAAATGGATACCTACATATCGGTCACGCAAAATCCATCGTCATCAACTTCGGACTTGCTGATGAATTCGGCGGCAAAACAAACCTCCGATTCGATGACACAAACCCGCTGAAGGAAGACCAGGAATTCGTGGATGCCATCAAGGAAGATGTCGAATGGCTGGGCTATGAATGGGAAGACCTGTTCTTTGCATCCGACTACTTCGATGAAATGTACGACCGAGCCGTCCTGTTGATTAAAAAGGGATTGGCATATGTCGATGATTTGTCGGCCGATGAAATCCGTGAGTACCGCGGGACACTTTCCGAGCCAGGCAAGGATAGTCCGTACCGTGATCGTTCAGTGGAAGAAAACCTTGCTTTATTCGAGCGCATGAAGAACGGAGAATTCGGTAATGGTGAAAAGGTATTGCGTGCGAAGATTGACATGTCTTCACCAAACATCAATCTTCGTGACCCGGTCATTTATCGAATTTCTCATGCAACACACCATAATACCGGCGACAAATGGTGCATCTACCCAATGTACGCCTTTGCCCATCCGATTGAGGATGCGCTTGAAGGTGTTACTCACAGCTTGTGCACGACTGAATTTGAAGACCAGCGTCCGCTGTACGACTGGGTTGTCCGTGAGTGTGAAATGAAAGCAACACCTCAGCAAATCGAATTCGGCCGCCTGAACCTGACAAACACGGTCATGAGCAAGCGTAAACTCAAGCAGCTTGTCGAAGAAGGATATGTCGATGGCTGGGATGACCCCCGCCTGCCGACGATTTCCGGCTTGAGAAGACGCGGCTTCACGCCAGAAGCTATTCGTGAATTTGTAAAAGCAGCTGGAGTTTCCAAAGGTTACTCCACGGTTGACGCGCAGATGCTCGAGCACTTTGTACGTGAAGACCTTAAGCTGAAGGCTCCGCGTACGATGGGCGTTCTTCGTCCATTGAAAGTCGTCATCACCAACTATCCGGAAGGCGAAGTTGAATGGCTTGATGCCGATATCAATCCGGAAAATCCGGAAATGGGCACACGCAAAATCCCATTCTCACGTGAGATCTATGTCGAGCAGGACGACTTCATGGAAAATCCGCCAGCGAAGTACTTCCGCCTCTTCCCTGGAAATGAAGTACGTCTGAAGCATGCATACTTCATTAAATGTAATGATGTCGTTAAGGATGAAAATGGCGAAGTGGCTGAGCTGCATTGCACATACGACCCTGAAACAAAGAGCGGTACTGGCTTTACTGGCCGCAAGGTAAAAGGAACTCTTCACTGGGTAGATGCAACACATGCACTGCCGGCAGAATTCCGCCTGTATGAGCCATTGATTTTGGATGATGAGGAAGAGACCGAAAATGAAGCTGAGAACAAATCATTCCTGGATCAGGTAAATGAAAAATCCCTTGAAATCGTGAACGGCTATATCGAACCAAACATGAAGGACGTCAAGCCGCAGGACAAATTCCAGTTCTTCCGCCACGGCTACTTCAACGTCGATCCGAAGCACACAACAGAAGACAAGAAAGTCTTCAATCGGATTGTATCGCTAAAGAGCTCGTTCAAGCTTTAATAATTGGATACCTTTGACCTCCCCGGGTGTGAGTATTTCGGGGAGGTTTTTATTTGTTGCTGAATCGAGTTGAGTGTTGGCTTTTGAACATGTACAATCATTCACATCTGCTTTTACACCTCCTCTTGCTTCCGAACCTGGCCGAACTTCCTTTTGCTTCTTCTGACAGCTGTTCTCTATTTGCTCCCAAACCTGTCTGAAGTTTGCTCATCTTTTGACAACTTTTCACCTTTTGCTCCCAAACCTGTCTGAAGTTTGCTCATCTTTTGACAGCTTTTCGCATTTTGACGCCGAACCTGTCTGAAGTTCGCTCATCTTGTGACAGCTTTTCTCCTTTTGATGCTGAACCTGTCTGAAGTTTGCTCATCTTTTGACAGCTTTTCACCTTTTGACGCCGAACCTGTCTGAAGTTCGCTCATCTCGTGACAGCTTTGCCCTCTTTCTCTCCTAACCTGTCACAATAATCATGGTTTCTTGACAGCTTTGCCACTCTTCCTCCTAACCTTTCACAATAACGGCAGGAGATTGATCACCAAACCTATCATCAATAACTCCTTGCTGAAAGCTTTTGCGCTCTTCTCTTCAGATCTGCCCGAAACAGATACTCTTTTTCAAAGGAAATCTGCTTATTAATCTCGAATTCTATACAGCAACGATTTTTACAGAGGTGAGCATATTGGAAATTCGACGATTAAACGGCGGGGATGCTGAGAGCTATCGGCTTCTCCGCCATGAAGCCTTACTTAAGAATCCTGAAGCGTTCAGCTCCAGCTATGAGGATGAGAAGAATTATAAGGCCTCAGATTACAGCCAGAGAATAGATAGTAAGTCCACCTATACATTCGGCGCTTTTGACGGCGTTCAATTGGCAGGTGTGGTCACGCTTGTTCCAGAAGGAAAAGTTAAATTAAAGCACCGGGCAAACATATTTGCCATGTACGTGACTCCTGCACAACGAGGCCAGAGCATCGGAAGGTTATTAATGAAGAAAGCCATTCAACAGGCTGAGGAATTAAAGAGCGTTAAGCAAATCTATCTGACAGTGAACGCCAGCAATGAACCAGCCAGGAAGCTGTATGCTTCTCTTGGCTTTGAAACATATGGCGTGGATAGGAAAGCTATGCTGATTGATGGAACCTATCATGATGAAGATTTGATGGTGTTATTTTTAGAGAAGGCCTGAATTGGCCTTTTTTTCATGTTTATTTTTTGCTGAAAAAGGAAGTAGGTAAAGGGATGAGTCTTTTTAGGAAAGGAGCTTACTCATGTTTTTAGACGCTTATGTTAACCAAAAGGTACAAATTAAACTGAAAAATTTCCCCGAAAGCATGATTGGCGATATCACAGGAATCTACCAGCCCGATGAGTGGTATCTTGTAAAAATTGTACATGCTGAGAATATGGGGATTTGGGTTGAAAACCCTTGCTATAAGCGTACTCCCGTACAGAAGGCAGATGGAACCGCCATTCCGGCCGAAAATCAGGTGGAGGAAACCTGTATCACTCACATGTTCCTGCGCTGGGATTATATCGCCTCTGTGATTACCTTCCCGGATGCAGACCCAACTGCTGATAAAAAAGCGAAGTTGATTGGGTTCCAGCCGGATGTTGATTAAATAGCAAGTAAAAACGCTGCCGGAAAACCGGCAGCGTTTCTTTATTCTTACTTAGAAATTAACACCTTGCCAACAGTTCCATCGCTGCTTTGCCCGAGTACACGGAACTTCAGGCCGTAGTTAGGTACGTTGCGGCCGGCATCCGGCAATACTGGCGAGATATAATTTGCACTGTCGTCAAAAATTGGTGTTCTTTGAGTAGCGTTATCCTTCATAGTGATTCCTAAGATACTAGAATAATCAAGGAACATGCCCTCAGTCTTACCTTGATTAAATGCTGCATCGTGAATCTGGTAGCGAGTTGAGCCAAGTGCTCCATCACTCCATCTGTTGATAGTCTGGTCTGCATCGACAACTCCCAGATAACCGTCACCTGGGTGTACTCCTGTCCAGTTGTTGTCATAACCGTTGTCAACATACCATACAACAAGCCCGGAATCATAAGTCATCAAGCTTGCACCGCGGCGGATATTCTTAAGGCCTTCATCCACCCCGTTATGTGATCTCCACTCTAACAGATAGTAATGTTTTGTAGCCGTTTTACCTTCGTGCTTTTCAAAACCGTGAAATTCAAAAGCTGATTCTCCTTCAGCACCGTCGTTCAATAACTCAGCACCGTCAGCAGTCACCTTTACATTGTCTACGAAGAATCCGTTCAGTGCAGTTCCCCAGTCAGTCATATAACGGAATTGAAGCTGGATGCTTTGTCCGGCATATTCACTTAAATCAATAGACTCATGAATCCAGCCATTGCTTGATCCTGTGTAACCAGGAAGGTTTTCTTTAATAGCAGGGTAACCGTCTGATACAAGATCTGAGTTTGTATTCGCCGTCGATAATGACTTCCAGCTAGTACCCCCATCTGTTGACACCTGTACCATCGCATAATCCCAGTTAGATTCGATATCATACCATGCATCATATTCTAAAGTTGCACTTGATGCATTTGTTAAATCCACTTTAGCAACCATGCTGTGGTCAGCTTCATCGCCTTTTCCGCCATAAAATTCCCAAGAGCCTGCGGCTGGTGTGTTAATCAAGTTAACTTTGTCTGGCAGGTCAACCTTTACAGCATCGTTATTCGTCCCTTTAGAGTTTGCCTGGTCTAATAAAACCTCCACACCCGTACTCTTCACATTATTAGCAAGGATAGTGGAACCCGTCAGCCAGTTGCTTCCTGGCATTGTTGCTTGCAGGAATTCTCTTGCATATGGGCTGAATCCCGTTGGCTCAGTACCTGGAACTTTACCTGCCCAGCTGCCGCTCGACATGATTGACCAGTATGCAACCGCCTCTCCTGCTCCGCTGTAGATTGTATCGTATTCATCAGGAAGGCCCAGGTCATGTCCATATTCATGTGCGAATACGCCTGCAGCACCATCAGCAGGTTCGATTGTATAGTCGTAGGCAGCCATCATTCCACCCCAATAAGGAACCTCTGCTTCAGTACCTGGAAGCTCAGCAACGCCGCCAAGATTCCAACGGTGTGACCAGATGGCATCTCCGCCCAATTGCCCGCCGCCCGCTTCTTCACCGACTGAAGAATGAACAACCATCAGGTGATCGATAAGGCCATCCGGCTCGCGGTAGTTTCCGTCGCCATCAAGGTCATAACGGTCTTCCTGGTCAAACTGATTCAAATCTACTGATGTGTCCGCAGCTGCAGCAATCAACGCCTCTTTTACAAGTCCTCGTGCATTACTGTCGTTGTCACTTGCGTTATTTCCTCCATAGTATGCTGCTGGCTGAGAAGCTTTGTACCATCCTGCTACCTGTCCGTTAATCGTATAGCTTCCACCAGATTGCTGTTCATAGTATTGCTTTACAGAGACAAGCTTTTCTCCATTAGGGCCAGCATAGCCATTTTCACCAAAAATCATATCTGTGTAATGCTGTTTAAGGTATTCATCATAGTACATATCTGTATCTTCTGCTTTAATTTGAGCAGCTGGATGGTCAGGGTATTCAATTAGTAATACAAGGACATTATCCTGTCTCTGTCCTCCGTTCCAAGCTTCTTCCTTTACTGGTTCAACTGTTGTGCCCTTCGTTTGTCCTGCCTTATTTCCCTTGCCATTAACCAGTCCGGTTCCAGCGAGCTTTTCATTCAGCGTGCTGCTCAATTCCTTTTCATGTTTATGTAACTCCCCAGGCTCTTTGGAAGCCCCAGCTGCCTTATTTTGCAAATACTTTTGTAGTGCTTTCTCCGCTTCTCCAGGTGTGGCATCCCTGGCAATCTTCCCAGATTTCTTCAGCATTTCTATTAATCTTTCATCGTTCGCGATGCCTAAATCAATTGGTGCTCCCCCCTGTGACGCGAAGCTTGTCTTTTCAACCGCATCGACCTTGGCTGGTCCAGCAGACGCAAATGATAGCGTGCTTGCAAGCATTGCGGTCATCGTCAGGCTGGATAGGACTTTAAGACTCAATTTCTTTTTCAATGTTTTACCCCTTCCTGTCATTTAGTCTATTACACTATAATTTTACTCAGTATACAGGGATGTTTCAATGTTCTAAAATATCTAAAAATTTAAATATCCATAGTCCAAAAGACTCGTTTTATATTAATTTATTTCGGAATACTAAACTATTTTATTATTAAAATTACCTGTATAATAGTGTATAAAAGAATTACTGGAGGTCTCCCTATGTTAAAAGTTGGAGTGATTGGCCTGGGCGCGATTGGCCAGCGTTTGATAAAAGGATTTCAAACACACCCGGAGATGGAAATTGCGGCCATATGTGACGCGATGAAAGAAAGAGCGATGGAAACAGCAGCTGAGCTTGGTGGTGTTCCAGCATATCTTGACCATCAGGAAATGCTTGAGAATACGGAGTTAGACCTGGTTTATGTCGCTGTTCCCCCTAAATTCCACCATACAGTAGCAGCTGATGTTCTTGCAAAAGGGATACATATTTTATGTGAAAAACCGCTGGCTAACTCAGTTGAGGAAGCTGAAAGTCTGTTAAAACTGGCGCAGGATGCAGGTGTCGTGCATGCGATGAATTTTCCGCTGAACTATAGCGCTGGCAGCAAGACATTTGAACGGTTGATTAGGAATAACTATGTTGGCAAGCTAAGAAGAGTCTATTTGAAGATGCACTTTCCCCAATGGCCGCGACAGTGGCAGCAGAATGCATGGGTTGCGAGCAAGGAACAGGGCGGTTATGTCCTGGAGGTTGGCGTCCATTTCATCCAGCAGCTACAAAAGATTTTTGGATCATTAGAGGTAAAGGATGTCCAGATTCAATTCCCTGAAGACCCGCACGCCAGCGAAAATGCAATCCTAGCAATCTTGAAGCTAAAGGATGGTACACCAGTACTGATTGACGGCATGAGCCAGATTGCCGGCAAGGAAGAAATCGAGTTCACAGCCTTTGGAGAAGAAGGTACATTATCACTCTTGAACTGGGGCCAGCTGGCAGGAGGCAAACTTGGCGAGGATATCCTGCCATTGGAAGCTGATAACACTCTCGAAGATTCACTGGTTGATCATCTTGTAAAAGCGATCAAAGGTGAAGAAGCGACGATTATCGACTTCGCCGCCGGTTATGAAGCACAGGTTGTATTGGAACAACTAAGGAAAGGTTGAGAGCGCGGATTTGCGCTCTCTTTTTTAATGGCTGCTTGTCAGCCAATCCTCAAATATAGCCTGGACAAGTTCACGCTTCTCAACATGCAGCATATGGCCTGCACGATCCAGTACAGCCATTGCAGAATTCGGGAACTTATCCAGCAAAGGAAAATGATCCTTGTAACCACAAATATAATCCTGCTTCCCAAGAATCAACAGTGCCGGATTAGGCAGAGTCTGCACATTGTGAAATGGTTCATCAGTCAGGTAATAGCGTTTGGCCTTCCAATCCGAAGCAAGGAATTCACGATTGGCTAATAATCTGCCGGGCTGGATTTCTTTCATAAAAGCTGCTAATGACGCTTCAGTTTGATAGATGAAGAGAGTTTCAAATGCGGCCCGGATATCAGGCTCAAGACTTGAAAGCAGCTCTTCATCTTTCTCTAAAACAACTCTTTCAGGTACATTCCTCTCATTCAAATGCAATGCTGGGGCCAAAAGGCAAATACCTTTTACATGGCTTCTCCTATTATGAAAAATCCCTTGTGCCAAATATCTGCCAAAGGAAGCACCAATCAGCGAAAATTCTTTTCCCTCAAAATTATCATCAATAAAGTCTAGCAGATTTCCGAGCAAGTCATTCGTTGATTCCACACTATCGTCAATGGTACTCCGCCCATGGGCAGGTAAATCAATGTATATTCTTTGAAAACCTTCAACTTTATTTAAAACAGGTTCAAGCCAGCCTTTCATCGAACGATGGTCTGTACCCATAGCATGAAGGATCAGCAGAGGAAACCCTTCCCCATTGACTTCATAATGAATATTGCCCTTTCTTACTTTGCAATCCACAGCTTCATCTCCTCTTTCCCACCCATTCATCATCCCACTGGAACTCAGCCGTTTCACCATCCGTTTTGATAAAAATGCTTTCAGGATAAGGCAGTGCCAATTCCGGCTTGCTTTCAGGACTGAAGTAACGGAGTTCTGCAGTTTCACAGTCGATTGGATTATGCTCTCCCCCGACAGGTCTGCAATCAAAAACAAACACTACATACTCAACCTTGTGGCCGTTTGGATATTCATACCGGAACTCTTTCCCGCCAAATACACCCAGTAATTTTTCCGGTACAACTTGAAGCCCTGTTTCTTCCCACACCTCGCGGACAACGGCTTCCGCCGGTGCTTCGCCTAATTCGACCGCTCCTGCCGGCAGGCTCCACTTCTCTCCATTTCCTTTGTTCTGGAATAAGATATCTCCAGATTCATTCCTTACTATTCCTGCCACGCTGGGCATAAAAATCAGGCCGCTTCCCACTTTATCCCGAAGATCCTGATAGTAATTCGACATTCCCATAATGCCCTCACCCCCTGTTTACCTTTTCGCCGGACCGCCAGTATTTTCCTTCTTCAGGCAAATGCTAATCCTCTCTGCGTAAAACCTCCCTACCTTATATAGATTTATTCTTTTCCGGACCGAATCCAATCCGGTCCTTTGCATAATTTCCCAAATAGAAGAGAAGATATATTAAAATAATCCTAATTTTAAATGACAAAATTGTGCTACTATAGAACAGTAACACTAATTTTAAATTGCGTGAGCTAATGCTTACTTTAGGAGTCAAAAGATGAAAAAAAAGCAATATGTCCTGATCTTTTTCATACTGAGCATTGCCTGGATATTCGGAACAAACTATCTGCTGAATTTATATGCTCCTTCCGAATTTGTTGCCATTATCGAACATACGAAGGAAGTCCTTTATGTATTGCTCGCAGGATGGTTTTTCTATTTTTTCATCTCGAAGATGGAGGAATTGAGTGCCACAAAAGAAGAAGAAGAACGTCTATCCACACTCATCAATTCAATGGTCGATTTCGTAAACTTCAAGGACGGAGAGGGCCGATGGATTCAGGTCAATGATTTTGGTTTGAAACTATTTGATATCGAAAATGTTGACTATAGAGGCAAGAAAGATTCGGAGCTTGCGGAGTACAGCAATTATTTCAGTGATGCATTGAGATATTGTGAGATTTCCGATGAAGAAGCATGGAAAGCAGGCGGAATCATCAGAGTCGAGGAGGTACTTCCGCAGCCTGATGGGACAACAAAGACGTTTGATACGATAAAAGTGCCGCTTTTCAATGATGATGGAAGCCGGCAAGGCCTAGTCATAATGGGCCGGGATATTACCGAACGAAAACACGTTGAAACTCTTCTTGAAGAGAGCAGGCAGCAATATCGGTCATTGTTTGAGTACAGTCCTGATATTGTTTCGATGCTCGACTTGAAGGGGACCATCACAAACCTTAATCCACAGTTTGAAAAAATCACTGGTTTTACCAGGGAAGAGTATATCGGTAAAAACCTGTCAGACTTGATTCCAGATTCCCACAGGCAAATTGTTTTGGATAAGGTGGCCAACGTGGTGGAAAATCTCCGTCCACAAATGTTTGAATTAGAATTAATGCATAAGAGCGGTAAGACAATCATTTTCCAGAGTACTTCCCTTCCGATCATTGTGAATGACAAAATCGCCGGGATCATCTGCAATTCAAGGGATGTTACCGAGCTGCGCCAAACGGAAGAGCGTCTGCGGAGGACGGACAAGCTCTCGGTAGTCGGCGAGTTATCCGCGAGCGTTGCCCATGAAATCCGCAATCCGCTTACTTCGTTAAAGGGACTTGTCCAGCTGCTGCAGATGGAGGATGAAAAACATCAACTATACTACCAGATCATGATCGATGAGCTGAACAGGATCAATCATATTGTCAGCGAATTGCTATTACTGGCCAAGCCGCAGCAAATTAAATACACGGAAGCAGATTTGCAGAGTATTTTACATGATGTCATCTCACTTTTAAAAACAGAAGCGAGCCTGCATAATATCCAGATCGAATTCCAGGTTTTAAGCCATCCTGTCATGATCGAATGTGAACCAAATCAGCTTAAGCAGTTGTTCATCAACATTGTGAAGAATGCTATTGAAGCATCTTCTGCTGGGGATGTCGTCAACATCACTCTGCAGAGTGCGGATAACAATATAACAGTAGTAGTCAAGGACCAGGGAGTGGGCATATCAAAAGAGCTGCTCGAAAGAATCGGTGAACCTTTTTATTCTTCCAAGGAAAAAGGCACCGGACTCGGAATGACGGTCAGCTTCAAAATTGTCCAATCCCATAATGGAACAATCAAGTTTAAAAGCGAGCCTGATAAAGGAACAGAAGTGATCGTTCAGTTGCCGATCAAGCATGCGGACAAAGTGAAAGGGCCCGAAGCCAGGAAAAGCGAAAGCGTATTGGCCATCCCGGAAAACACTGGAGTTAAACAATAGTATAGAGAAACAAAAACGCGAAAGGAACCCCTTCGCGTTTTTTTAATCTTCATCTTTAATGTCGATATCCTCAGGCACCGGCTCATTCATTATTTCCTCTACAAGCTTTTTATATTTCTCAACCTGTTTCATATGCGTGTTGAATTGATCCTTGTAAATCAAATAATGCTCGCCATCATGAATAGCTCTGATTTTTCTTTGAAAAATCATGTTCTCCACCTGTTTTTCCGGAATCGATAAGTATTCCGCTGCTTCTTTTACTGTCAAATACACCCTGGTTCAGTCCTTTTCCTTTTTTTCGTCTGCAAGCCTGTCAACCAGCTTTTCCGCTGTTCTTCTGTAAGAATTGCTAATATTAATGAGAGATGCGATCAAAAGGATTGTTTCAAGCTCCTCTGGTTCATCTGCCCCAAGCCTCTCCACTTCTCGTTTCACTTCTTGCTCAGTTTTGTGAACATCCTCATTAAAAATCTCGATGTTTTTATTATGAAGATTCAAGAAACTTTGATAAAACTGGCCAAGTGGAATTTCCCCTGCTTCAGTCTTCTCGTTGATCCCTTTGAGAGTCTGCTTGATATCCTGAATGGATAAACCGCCCTTCAACTGATAAATCAGGCTGATCAGGATCAGGTGTTCTTTCGAATACTTTTTATTCTTAATAGGAAAGAACAGCTTTCCCTTAGCGTAATTATTGATCATTGTTTTCGTGAGGACCTTTTCATCCTCATTCCTTGTTGAACTGCCGAATTTTTTTTCAAACAGCTGGATTACCTGGTCCATGTACAGGTCGATTTCCGGGATCTCTTCCAGTGCGATATTATTTTCAAGATTGAGCTCAGCCAGCAGTTGTTCTAAATTATCCACGTTAAACTCCTCATGTTTTTATTTTATTATAATGCAAAAAATCGAAGTCGTAAACATTGACTACATATCATTATACATATATTATTATAAGTAGTTATTAATACTACATAAAGTGATATGGAGGTTTAAAAATGAATACCTACATCCGCGAACCAATCAATGGCCTGACCCATTTGGCCGGTGCATTACTATCGTTTGCAGGACTGCTTGCACTCGTCATCAAAGCTTCGATTACTACCGGTTCTGCACTCGCGATTACTTCTGTTGCAATTTTTGGTATCAGCATGATCCTGCTGTATACGGCATCCGCTACCTATCATATGGTCATCAGCAAAGATAGCGTGATCGCCTTCCTTAGGAAAATTGACCATTCGATGATTTTTGTTCTGATTGCCGGCACCTATACGCCGTTTTGCCTGATCAGTCTCAATGGAGTGACAGGCTGGACATTATTCGGCATCATTACATTCGCTGCATTGTGCGGAATCCTTTTTAAGATGATTTGGTTCAAGAGTCCAAGATGGCTGTCGACCTCTATCTATATTGTCATGGGCTGGATGGTTATTTTCGTTGTGCCTCCCCTCTCCTCCGTCCTGAGTCCTGCTGGGATCTACTGGCTTGTAGCCGGGGGAATCATGTACACGATCGGCGGCGTCATTTATGCATTGAAGCCTGATTTCCTTCGTTCCAAGCACCTTGGATTCCATGAAATCTTCCATATCTTCATCATGCTCGGAAGCACTGCCCATTTCCTGAGCGTTTATCTATATGTCTTGTAAAAATACAAAAGGTGCCTGCAATCAGGCACCTTAACTAATGGCTGTTTCGTAATGATTGTTGTTAAAATCCTAAAGCCGATTTTAACGTGATAATATCTATTTTGTATGTCGGTACAAGTTTGCAAGCTCTTTTCTCGTAATAAGCGTTGATTTTGTGAAGAAACTTAGGTAATCCAATCCTATTTTGCAGGCAATAGCAACAAAGTTTGAGAAAAGAGCCTTACTAATAGAACATCCTTCTTCTTTGCTTCTGGGCAGGCTGGTACTTGCGCATCGGGCCATAGTCCAGTACTTCTTTTAAATAATAATCGCCGTTTGGGTTTTGCTGCTTCAAGAGTTCCGTCAAATATGTAATATCATCCATCGCTCTGTGGGTCTGGAATTTCGAAATGTTATGCGCCTGCAATAACGTGAGCAGCTTGCTGTTCGGGAAGCCATGGTTCTTCCATTGGACATTCTTCATCGTGCAATACCATTTCATCTCATTGACTTCCGGATACATCCTGAATAAAAAGCTTCTGTCAAAGGAAGCATTATGGGCAAAAACCGCGTCAGTGCGGTTGAAGTATTCGATAACTTTCTCATCGTAAAATGTTTTTCCCCGCACCATATCATAATGGATCCCATGAATCCGGTAGGCCCTGTCATAGTTTCTTTGTGCCGTTGTCGACAGCGGCTCCCTTAAATAGGAATCTTCATCTAGAATATCGATAATTTCTCCTGATTCCTCGTCAAAGGAAAATAGCTTCACAGCCAATTCTATTATTTCATCCGAATCCGGTCCCAATCCAGTTGTCTCGACGTCCACTACCAATCCAAGCTTGTTCTCTTTGTTCAAAAATGTCACCCTTTTCAGCTGGTATATATGAATCTATTTATAATCATATAGCAGGACTTCTCCCTTTTCCAGCTAAAGGCAATAGGATGAAATCTTTTCCAGACTACAGCCTGTTGGACATCTCCAATCTAACTCCTGCATTCTTCATGAAGATCTTCAGAAGCACGAAGCCGATTGCAGCACCAGCAAACGAACTGGCCAAAAATGCCGGTACCATTCCAAACAACGCCGCTTCTTTGCCAAGGAACAATGCAGCAATCGGATAGCTCGCAATCGCTCCGATGATTCCGGTGCCAACTACTTCCCCCGCAAAAGCTAACTCCATTCTCTTCGTCTTTTTATACAAATAGGCAGCCAGAAGAGCTCCGATCATGCTTCCAGGAAAAGCGAAAACTGAACCGGTCCCCATTATATTCCTCAACAAAGAAATGCCAAATGCCTGGGCAACAGCGTAATAGGGACCAAGCAGCACCGCTGACAAAACATTGATAAAATGCTGCACAGGGAACACCTTGACGATTCCGAGCGGGATGAACAACATATGGCTGGTCAATGTACCAATCGCCATCATCAGGGCCGTTAGGGTAAGCTTTTGTGTGTATCTCATTTTTTACCTCCGTAAACAAATTTCTTTAAGTGTGGCTGCTGCTTCCTGCACGTCTTCAGCTTGGCTGATCGCTGTGATTACCGAAACACCATCCGCTCCGGCATTCATTACTGCTCCTGCATTGTCCGCATTGATACCGCCGATTCCGACAATCGGGATGCCAGAGTCTTTTAACTGCTCTAGCAATGCTGTTCCCTGGACTGCTCTTGTATCCTTCTTTGTTGCCGTCGGAAAAATTGGCCCAACTCCAAAATAATCTGCACCTGCAAGCTTTGCTTTTTCAGCCTCTTCCAGATTGTGTACAGAAACTCCAAGTATCTTATCGCCAATTTTTTCGCGAACCTGGGCAGCGTCCTCATCCTCTTGGCCAATATGAATACCATCCGCATCAAGCTCCAGGGCCAGTTCGATGTCATCGTTCACAATGAAGGGAATGCCGTTTTCCCTGCAAACTTTTTGGAGCCTCTTGCCTAGCCTTAGCTTTTCAAGATCACCGAGACACCCTTCCCCTTTTTCCCGATACTGAAAAATCGTGATCCCGCCGCGAATCGCGTCTTCAAGCACTCTGATGGGTTCTGCAAAACAATTCGCGCTGCCAGCGATAAAATAAAGCTTCAGCAAGCTTCTCAATTGTTCAGGACTGATTCTCGCCATGAGCTGACCCTGCTTTCCTTTTTCATATTGTAGGCCCAATGGTTAGTAGGTCCATGTCCATTCCCGATATGCAGCGGGTTGGCAATAGCAGCTTGGATGAACTCCCTCGCCACAGAAACCGCTTCATGCACCGAAGCTCCTGTCGCGAGCTGTGCCGTAATCGCTGCAGAAAAAGTACAGCCTGTACCATGGGTGTTCTTTGTCCCAATTCTTGGAGCGGAGAAGTGCGTAAATTCCATCCCGTCAAAAAGGACATCAACAGATTCATCCGTTGCCTCATCATGTCCCCCTTTTATAACAATATTTTTCGCTCCAAGCTTATAGATGCGTTTTGCTGCTTCCTTTTTGTCACCAATCGTCCTGATGGACATGCCTGTCAGCACCTCGGCCTCGGGAATGTTCGGAGTAATGATAAGACAGTGAGGAAGCAAATGTTTTTTGAGGGCGGAAACAGCTTGCTGTTGAAGCAATGAAGCTCCTCCCTTCGCGATCATGACAGGATCAATCACGACCCTTTCCCAGCACAACTCCTTTATTTTTTCCGCGACCGCTTCGATGATTTCCGCGTTAAAAAGCATCCCGGTTTTCACGGCATCGGTCCCAATGTCCTCACCAACCGACTCGATTTGCCTTGCCACAGCCTCTGCCGTCAACGGATAAACTCCCTGCACGCCAAGAGTGTTTTGCGCTGTTACTGCTGTCAGCGCGGACATTCCGTATACACCCAGCTCCTGGAACGTTTTCAGGTCTGCCTGTATTCCGGCTCCGCCGCCGCTGTCCGAGCCTGCGATTGTCAGTGCTTTTTTCATAATCATTACCTCCTTTTATTAGGCTCTTTTCTCAAACTTTGTTGCTATTGATCGCAAAATAGGATTGAATGAACCATGTTTCTTTGCAAAATTGACTCTAATAATGAGAAACGAGCATGCAAACTTAATACCGACCTACTAATCAGCTTTATATTACATACAACAATTTTTATGAAAACAGCCTTTTATTAAAAGAACTTTTATGGTAGATTTCTTCAGCATCCAAATGATACAGCTGATTCAGGAATTCCACTTGAAAACTTCCCGGTCCATGCATGGCGCTTTTGTCAGCGGCAACTTCGGCTGCTACTCCATAAATGATCACTGCAACAGTTGCTGCTTTCAGAAAATCCTTTTCAACTGCTGTGAATGCCCCAATCACTGAAGTCAGCAGGCATCCGGTACCCGTTACCTTCGTAAGGATTGGGTGCCCATTACTGACTGCAAACGTAGATTTCCCGTCAGTAATAACGTCTTCTTTCCCTGTCAGCGCTACAATCGTGTTCAATTTTTGTGCTGCGGATTCAGCCAGCTCGATTACATCCCCATCTGAATCTCCTGCATCAACGCCATGAATGCTCCAGGTTTCACCGGCTACATTCGCTATTTCCGCAGCATTTCCCCTGATAATCGAAATCTCTAATTCTTCCATCAGCCTTCTTGCGGTTTCTGTACGATAAGCAGTCGCCCCGGCGCCAACCGGATCAAGAATGACCGGAACTCCCTGTTCATTTGCCGCTTTGCCGGCAATCAGCATCGACTGTACAACTTCCGGCCGCAACGTTCCGATATTCAGCACAAGGCTTCCCGCAATGCCTGCCATTTCAGCGACTTCCTCATGCGCATAAGCCATCACAGGGGATGCCCCAAGAGCCAGCAGTCCATTTGCGGTAAAATTGGTGACCACAACATTGGTAATATTATGGACAAGCGGATTCTCCCTCCTGACTTTTTCAAGCAAGCCAGCAATCTCTCTTTTTTCCATGTCTATTCCTCCTCCTTAATCCATCACAAGGCCGCCATCAACGACCAGATTCTGCCCGGTAACCGCGCGCCCCCATGGAGATGCAAAGAACATGATCGCATCTGCCACTTCTGCCGGTTCGGTTACTTTTCGAAGCGGTGTGGATGATTGGATGAGCTGGAACACTTCCTCCGAAGTAGCAGAGCTTGCGTCGGTCATTTTTAGCAGTCCTCCAGAAACCATATTGACCGTAATGCCATACTTTCCAAGGTCATTCGCCATATTCCTCGTAAATCCCAATAAAGCAGCCTTGCTTGTTGTGTAGTCATGATAGGCGACAACCGGGTTCTGGAACAGATTCGTGCCTATATTGACGATTCTGCCAAAATTCATTTCTTTCATGTCCGGAAGCCCAGCCTGGGTGGTATTCAATGCACCTCGAACAGCTCCTTCAAGCTGTTGGTGAAAATCCTCCCATCCAACAGAGAACGCATCCTTGTTCGCCACAGGGTCGAATTTGAAATTGACAAGCGCATTATTCACGATGGTCGTTATCGGTGCTCCGAAATGCTCTTTTGCCTGCCTGAACATGCTTTGGACCTGCGCTGGATCCCTTATATCCGCACTGACAGCAAGTGCCTTCTCACCAATCAGTTCTTCCAAATTCTTAGCCTTTTCTTCATTCTGAAAATAGTTGATGATGACCTTCGCGCCTTCTCTTGCAAAAGCCTTGACCGTTTCAGTCCCCAATCCACGGCTCCCGCCAGTCACTAAAACCACTTGATCTTTCAGTTCCATTGAAAACACCTCCTTGGAAAAATAAAAAAGCCAGATCCATAAAATGGACCTGGCTTAAAAGCAAAGTAAGAAAAATTCTCTCACACCACTTTCCTACGCTGGTATTACCCAGATCAGGTCCGAAGGGTTAAAAGACTCAGCGTCTTTCTCTCAGCCCGCAAGCAGGGCACCCCTAGTAGTACATCGAATATTCAATTATCTTTATCCTAGCCTTAACTCTTATATATGTAAAGTGAAAAAGTTCATCCTCTGTTTTTTTGAAGTTCTTCCTTGATCTCTTCCAGAAGCTTGAGTTGCTGGTCCTGCCCATCTATTATTCTTGCCGCCAATTTTTGCAATGTGATCGTGATAGACCAGAGAGACACAATCAGGACAATGATGACGCCGATATCAATCATCTTTCTTTTTTCCCTCGGCAAGATCATCAAAAGGAGTATAATTATTGCTTGGCAGTTTCCCGGAAGTGATGATTCTGTAAATCGAAAAAAACACAACAAACAATACAATAGCCGTGAACACATAACCCATATTCCCCAGCCTCCTTTTCTATATATTATACATGCAAAAAATGGAATTTTCACTCTTTTTCAAATGGTGTTACAGACAATCTGTGCTAATATGAAAATATACATACGAATGGGAGTTGAAAGCAAATGAAAAACGAGATTATCGAAAGATTTACCTCTTATGTAAAAGTAGATACTCAATCAAATGAAAACAGTGAAACCACCCCTTCGACGGAAGGCCAGTTCACTCTTGCCAATATGCTCGTCGAGGAGTTGAAATCCATCGGCATGGAAGAAGTGACGATTGACGGCAATGGTTATGTGATGGCCACCCTTCCTGCCAATACAGATAAAGAAGTGCCAACGATCGGCTTCCTTGCCCATGTCGATACGGCAACTGATTTTACCGGCAAAAATGTCAATCCGCAGATTGTTGAAAACTTCGATGGCAACCAGATCATCCTGAACGAGGAACAGAATATCATCCTGTCACCTGCGGATTTTCCGGAGCTCCCTAAATATAAAGGACATACTCTCATTACTACTGACGGAACCACGCTGCTTGGAGCCGACAATAAAGCCGGTATCGCCGAAATCATGACAGCAATGGCATATTTGATCAAGCACCCGGAAATCAAGCATGGCAGGCTTCGTATCGCCTTCACGCCAGATGAAGAAATCGGCCGAGGACCTCATAAGTTCGATGTCGAGGCCTTCAATGCAAAATTCGCCTATACCGTCGATGGCGGTCCGCTTGGCGAACTGGAGTATGAAAGCTTTAATGCAGCCAGCGCCAAGGTGACATTCAAAGGCAAGAACGTCCACCCAGGAACGGCAAAAGGAAAAATGGTGAACTCCGCAAAAATTGCGATGGAATTCAACAGCCAGCTTCCGGCAGAAGAAGCGCCAGAGCATACGGAAGGATATGAAGGCTTCTTCCATCTAAGCTCGATCAACGGTGATGTGGAAGAAACATCGCTTCACTATATCATCCGTGATTTTGACCGTGACAGCTTTCAGGCACGCAAGGACTTGGTGCAGAAAATCACCAATCAATTAAGGCTGACTTATGGTGAAACCCGCGTTGAACTTGAAATGAACGATCAGTATTATAATATGAAGGATAAAATCGAGCCGGTGAAGGAAATCGTTGATATCGCCTATGAAGCAATGGAAAACCTCGGCATCAAGCCGATCGTCAAACCGATCCGCGGCGGCACAGACGGTTCCCAGCTTAGCTATATGGGATTGCCGACACCGAATATTTTTACAGGCGGAGAGAATTTCCACGGAAGGTTCGAATATATCTCGGTTGATAACATGATTAAATCAGTTGAAACAATTGTAGAAATAGCTAAACTTTTCGAAGCAAAGGCCTAACTAACACCCAACCAGAAGCCAGATTCCCAAGCCGTACGGAATCTGGCTTCTTTTTTTGGGCTCTTTTCGCAAACTTTGTTGCTTCCTCAACCTGATAAAGTCTTTTCGAAAGGAGCCACATTTTAGCGACCTAACCCAAAATCCGCCTCAGGTCTTATCGAGATTTAAATCGGAGGTGCATTGGGATTAAGCTCGTTTTCCCTTATTCTGGATATAGAATGAAACGTGAAAGGAGATTTTAAAAAATGAAACGGATTTTAGTTATTTTCCTGCTGATTACCGGGGCTTATATTGGTTGGAATTATTTGTTCGATGGCAGCGGAGTAAACTTTGCACAGGCGGAAGACGCGGTGAAGGTGACCAATCAAACGAAAAACATCAGTATTGATATTTCAAGCGTCGAGACAATGATTGTGCCAGAAGACCGGGATGATGTCCGCGCCGAGCTTAAGGGCAAAGGAACAGTAAAAGTTGCTGGACATGGTGATGATATCGAGGTTACTGTTAAACGCAAAGGATTCTTCTGGTTCAACTGGTTTGAAATGGATCAGACTACTTTGACAGTTTATATTCCCGAAGACTATGAAAAGAATATGGCAATCGAGCTTGGCTCAGGCGAAGCAATATTCAAAGGACATTCCGCTGATTCTCCAATGATACTGAAGGAACTTACGGTTGATATCGGATCAGGAAGAATGGTACTGGAAAACCTGGATGTTGAAACATTCAAACACCAAAGCTCATCAGGCGAAGTGGAAATCAACTCATTAGCTGCTGGCTCTGGTTCATTTGAAGTCAGTTCCGGCAGTGTCAATGTCAAAAACTACTCTGGCAAGCTTGATGCTGATATTTCCTCTGGTGAGCTCGAAATCCAGATGGATGCTTTGAGAGATGACGTTAACTTAAATGTAAGTTCAGGCAATATCGAGCTGGATCTGCCAGATGATGCTGACTTTACATTGAACGGGAAAGTCAGCAGCGGCGACATATCAAGTGATTTCCCGCTTGAAAACAAAGAAGAATCCGATAACCGCCTTCGCGGCAAATACGGAAGCGGCAAATACGAAATTAACGCCGATGTATCAAGCGGCGATATTAATATAAATTAGGATTTCCAAGTGGCGGCGAACTGGCAAAGACCAAGCGCAATCTCCAGTTCGCCAATAAGTCAGCAGCCCGCGTATTTGAATCCAGCAATTGAACTGGAAAAAATCCAGTGAAATTTCCATTTCGCTATAAAAATTTAAAAGTCGCTATAAAAACGAGAAAGTCGCTATAAAAATCAAATTCCCGCTATATAAATTAGAAAGTCGCTATAAAAAGGATATTCTCTCTATAAAAAAGGAAATTCCCCTATAATCCACCATAATTGCACAAGCAAAATTTCATTTCCCCCCTGGACAAAGCCTGGCAGCTGCACGCCAGGCTTATTTTTATTAAAAATTCGGACAGTGTATCTTTGTTTTTCCTAAGCATTCATTTAAAATAAGTGCAAATACTTCCTGAGGAGTACGGTTATGTTCGAATTACTCATTACGATGCTGGAAAGGCTTGGCATCATTGTGACGATTGCCTTCATTTTAACGAGATTCCGCTTCTTCCGGGGATTGATTTACCATGATTCCCTGAACAGGCGACAGCAATATCTCGCCATACTATTTTTTGGTTTTTTCGGGATTATCGGCACATATTCCGGCATGAGTTTCTCAACGGATAATCTGCAGTTCAACCCCTGGGCTGCTGACCTGGCATCGGATGAAGCCATTGCCAATTCCCGGGTCATCGGAATCGTGATTGCCGGTTTGCTGGGCGGCTACAAGGTCGGTATTGGGGCAGGCCTAATCGCGGGTCTCCATCGTTTCACGCTCGGAGGCTTCACCGCTCTTGCCTGCGGACTCGCAGCAATCGTCGCCGGAATTATCGCCGGCCGTTTTCAAAAGAAGAAAAATAATGTCAATCTGAGGACCGCCTTCCTGGTCGGGGCGATTGCCGAAACGGTGCAAATGCTGATTATCCTTTTGATTGCCAAGCCTTATGACCAAGCGCAAACACTCGTCGAAATTATCGGGGTTCCAATGATTATTGCAAATGGACTTGGATCTGCTTTATTTTTGATGGTTATCAAAAATGTTGTTTCTGAAGAAGAAAAGACTGGGGCGATGCTTGCGCAAAAAACACTGCGGATTGCCGACCAGACGGTTGCTTACCTGCGCAAGGGCATCAATTCAGAATCAGCACGGGCTGTCTGCCAGATTTTACACACCGAAGTGCAGACTAGCGCAGTCGCAATCACAAACCAATCTGAAATCCTGGCACATGTCGGGCTTGCTGATGACCATCATCGCTCAACAAGTCCTATCCAGACTCAGATTACGAGGGATGTACTGAAAAGTGGCAAACTTGTCGTCGCCAATGATGAAACGATTCACTGCCGCGAGCTAAGCTGCCCGCTTGGCGCAGCCGTGATCGCTCCGTTGAAACTGCGTGATGAGACGATTGGCACACTCAAGTTTTATTTTAAATCGGAAAAGGAAATCACCAATGTCGTCATTGAGTTGATATCCGGACTCAGCAATCTGCTTAGCAACCAGCTTGAAATCGCCGAAGCTGAAAAAGCCTATCAGCTTGCCAAGGAAGCTGAAGTAAAGGCCCTGCAGGCACAAATCAGCCCTCATTTCCTTTTCAATACATTGAACGTCATTACCTCGCTGATCAGGATTGACCCATCAAAAGCAAGGAAGCTGTTAGTGTCTCTTTCCCATTTCCTGCGTCAGAACCTGACAGCGACGACGGTGCCATTGACAACTCTTGAGCAGGAATTAGCCCATGTGAAAGCCTATTTAGCAATTGAAGAGGCCAGATTTGTAGAAAAACTAATGGTTACCTATGATATTGATGATGACGCTTTGCTTGTAAAAATCCCGCCGCTCACTCTTCAGCCAATTGTAGAGAACGCCGTAAAACACGGGATCAAGAATATGGATCATGACTGCCAAATTCTTATAGAGATCCATAAAGTCGATAAAAGCACACTAGTAACGGTGAGAGATAATGGACAGGGAATGAGCAAGGAACGGATCGACCAGTTGGGTAAACAAATAATTGATTCAGAAACAGGGAGCGGGATTGCACTTTTCAATGTAAATAGAAGACTAACGATGAATTTTGGGGAATCAGCGTCACTGCGGATTGATAGTGAGCCAGGAAAAGGGACAAAGATTTCTTTTATGATTTCCCAAGCGGAGGAATAACAGATGGACAAGATGATACGTACATTAATCGTTGATGATGAATTATACAGCAGGGATGAGCTGAAGCATTTATTGCAGTCCTTCCCTTCCATCCAGGTTGTCGGGGAAGCTGAATCCGGTGAAGCTGCAGTCATGAAGGCCTTACAGCTGCATCCTGATGTTGTCTTCCTTGATGTTGAAATGCCGAAAATGAATGGGATGGAAGCAGCAAAAGCGCTGATGGAACTTAAAAAAACACCGCTGATTGTGTTCGCAACTGCCTATCCGCAATTTGCTGCCGAGGCTTTCAGATACGAAGCAGTTGATTACCTGCTAAAACCCTATGACGAGAATCAGCTGAAGGAAACGATCCTAAGAATTGAAAAGCATTTCCTGATGCCTGCCGAGCAAGAGTCGGGCAAGCAGACTGGAAAGCTCGCCGTCGAAGGTGATGGCGAAATCTTTTATCTCGACCCAAATGACATCCTGTACATATCGAGAGAAGAAAAGTATTCAAAAATTGTTACAAAAACAAGGGAATATGAAAACAAAATTCCTTTAAAGGACCTTGAAGCCAGATTGACAGCGTATTCTTTTTTCCGCATTCATAAAAGCTATATTGTGAATCTGGATTATGTTATCCGCCTTACCCCCTGGTTCAATGGAGCCTATCAACTGGAAATCGCTGGCCGGGATGAAATGCTGTCAGTCAGCCGGAATTATGTAAAATCGCTCAGAATCCAACTAGAATTATAAATTATTTAAAGCATCTTAAGGATGCTTTTTTGCATTTCAATCGACAAATTTTGCACTTCAAGCTCACTTTTCTGCATCTTGTTCACAAAACAGCCATAATTCCACCTTCTCTATTATACTTAATGAAAACGCATACAATTCAAATTTGAGGAGGTTTCATATGTATACCTTTCTAGCTGGTATCGCAATTTTAATAATTGGTTATTTTACGTATGGGAAATTTGTAGAGAAGGTATTCGGAGTGAACGAAGGCCGTTATACTCCGGCTTATACCCATAAAGATGACGTTGACTATGTGCCAATGTCCACAGCGAAGAACTCTTTGATCCAACTCCTTAATATCGCTGGTGTAGGTCCTATTTTCGGACCGATCATGGGAGCGCTTTACGGACCGGTTGCTTTCCTTTGGATCGTTCTTGGCGCAATTTTCGCTGGTGCTGTCCATGATTACTTAACAGGTATGATTTCTATCCGTAACCGAGGCGCACACCTTCCTGAACTTGCAGGAAAATTCCTCGGAAAAGTCATGAAGCACGTAGTTAATGCATTCGCAATTCTTCTTTTACTTCTAGTTGGAACCGTTTTCGTCACAGCTCCAGCTGGCCTGCTGCATAATCTGATGGATGGAAAAGTAACGATGGGCCTGATTATCGGGGCAATCTTTATTTACTACATTTTGGCGACGCTTCTTCCTGTTGATAAAATCATCGGCCGTTTCTACCCGATCTTCGGCGCATTGCTGTTGATCAGTGCAGTCGGAGTTGGCGCAATGCTTGTCATCACTGGAGCACCGATTCCTGAATTATCTTTAACGAATTTCCATCCTGGTAATGCAGCGATCTTCCCGCTATTGTTCTTAACGATTTCTTGCGGAGCGCTATCAGGTTTCCATGCAACACAAACACCGATCATTTCTCGTACAACGCAAAATGAAAAGAATGGCCGCAAGATTTTCTACGGCATGATGATCGCTGAAGGTGTCATCGCGATGATCTGGGCAGCAGCTGCGATGAGCCTGTTCGATGGCTATAACGGCTTGAACGACATGCTGGCTAACGGCGGACCTGCTGCTATCGTAAGCGAAGCTTCAACATTGATGCTTGGAGCAATCGGCGGAACGCTTGCTGTACTTGGTGTAATTGTACTGCCAATCACTTCTGGTGATACGGCTTTCCGCAGCGCGCGTATGATTATTGCTGACTACTTCAATTTTTCACAGAAGAAAATTGCCAGCCGTCTTTGGATTGCTGTTCCGTTGTTCGTTATCTCTTTCGCACTGACAAAGGTGGATTTCACACTTCTTTGGAGATACTTCTCCTGGGCTAACCAGTCAACAGCTGTCATCGCGCTTTGGGTTGGTGCCATGTACCTATTCATCGCCAAGAAGAATTACTGGATCGCCGTGATTCCTGGAATGTTCATGACAGCAGCTACGACTTCCTATATCCTTAATGCCCAAATTGGATTCGGCCAGTCTCTGACAGTATCCAATATCGGCGCATTAATTATAACAGCTGTCATCACGGTTATTTTCTTCAACGCTGCTAAGAAGGCGCGGGCTAAAAACATTCCGCTTGAAGAGGATATTTCCAAGTATAACAAGGTGGCGTAACGATGAGCGGATGCTGCAGCCCCGAATATCGCAAATCAGTCAACGAGAAAGAAAATCAGGTTAATGACAAAGGGAAAGAGCAGCTTCCCCTTTTTGCAAAAATCATTTTTGTCCTTATTACAGCAGGCGGGCTGCTAGCAGCCTTCCTTGCATATTAATAGAAAAGCTCCAGCGCCTTGTCCAGACCTGGCTAGGCGCTGGAGCTGAACAATTCTCAAAGTTGAACCAAATAAAGCTTTTTGATAATTTTAGGCTGTTTTCGTAAAGTTTGTTGTTAAAATCCTAAAGCCGATTTTAACGTGATGTAAAGTCATTTTGTATGTCGGTATTAAGTTTGCAAGCTCTTTTCTCATAATAAGCGTTAATTTTGTAAAGAAACTTAGGTAATACAATCCTATTTTGTAGTCAATAGCAACAAAGTTTGAGAAAAGAGCCTAATTTTAAAACAACCATGGTGCACGCTTGATTCCAGGCGTGCCCTTTTACATCGTCAAGGAGGTTGAGGGAAATGAAGATATTGATCGTAGGAGCAGGTGCAATTGGCGGCTACTTTGGCGGACGCCTTTTGGAAAAAGGAGAAAATGTAACGTTTTTGGTGCGCCAAAAACGCCAGCAGCAGCTTCAATCAAATGGTTTGCTGGTGGAAAGCATTCACGGGAATATACATATTCCGGAACCAGCGACGGTTTTGGCAGGAGAAAATGTGGAACCATATGATGTTATTCTTGTCTCTACGAAGTCCTACCACTTGGAGGGCGCGATCGAGGACATCCGGCCGTATGTAGGAGATGAGACGATGGTTCTGCCATTATTGAACGGAATTGCCCATGTAGATGTGCTGAAAGAGGCATTCGGGGCTGAAAGAATAATTGGCGGCCTATGCTTTATTGAGACAACACTGGATCATGATGGTAAAATCGTTCAAACCAGCCCAATCCATGATTTCGTATTCGGTGAATGGAATGGCGAAAAAACGGAACGGATTTTACTGCTGGAAAAAGCATTCAGCGGAACGAAGGCAAGCTTCCGCCTTTCTGAAAAGATCCAGCAGGAAATGTGGCACAAGTACTTATTCATTACCTCCCTAAGCGGCATCACCTCCCTGTTCAGGTCACCAATCGGCCCTATTCGCGATCAAGAGCATGGCTGGAATACAATCGATAGACTGGTGCATGAAGCTGCGGCAATCATGGAGAGGATCGGCGCGAATCTTGCACAAGGCTCAATGGAAGCCACCCTAGGGAAAATGAATGAAATTGGCCATGGAATGAAATCCTCCCTGCAGCGTGATATGGAAAAATCACTCCCGACAGAAGCTGATCACCTCTTTGGCTATTTGCTGGAGAAGGCTCAGGAATTGGGTTTGGATGCCCCAATTTTATCTGCTATTCATGCAAATATAAAAGTCTATGAAAGCCTGCTTTCTTAAAAAAAGTCTTCGGTAATTTACAGTTTAAGAGTTTTTTCTTCTAGCGAAAAAAAGGTCTGAGCCTCTCGTAATACACGGTGGCTCAGGCCTTTTATTTCATAGCTCTGTTAAAAACGGCTGTTGATTTTCGTTCCAGGTTCTTCGCTTTCCTTGGGAAGAATTATGAAAAAGCCCTACTGCCGGCTTTTTCAAAGATCAAATTCTTCCTTACAGTGGGGGAGCCTCCTCGTCGCTTTAAGCGCATGCGGGGTCGCCCCATGACTTCCTCATCCCGCAGGACATTGAATTGCTTCCTCGAAACTGCCCACGCACGATGGAAATGCGTTAGCATTTTCGGAGGAGTCTTCGCGCCTTCTACTACAATCAACAGGTTGTAAAAATAACAATTAGCATGAACAGATCCATTTTCAATATATTTTCACATCCTCCAGCCCGTTCATCACTCGTAAAGCACCGGCAGCCAATGCTTCCATTTCCGCTTCACCAGGCAGTACGAAAACTTTTCCCAGAAAACTGATTTTCTTCTTGATTAAACCTGTTATCATATCTGAATGGGCGATTCCCCCGGTCAGGATGATTCCGTCAAGCTTCCCTTCCATTACGGTGGCCATAGCCCCAATTTCTTTTCCAATCTGATGTACCATCGCCTTTAAAATAAGGGCAGCCTCCGTGTCACCCTCAGCGGCCCGTTTCTCAACACCTATGAGATTCTTGGTGCCGAGATAGGAATACACCCCCCCCTGCTTGGTCATCCGCTGAAGTAATTCCTTTTCGGTATATCTCCCTGAAAAACAAAGCTGGACTAGCTGTTTTGCAGGGAGCCCGCCTGCCCGTTCGGGAGAGAATGGCCCCTCATTTTCGGCGTTGTTGACATCTATGATTCTGCCATTTTGAAGTGCAGCGACTGAAATGCCGCCTCCAAGATGGACCACGACAAAGTTCGTTTCAACTAGATCCTTTCCGAGTTCAGCTGCAATTTTACGCGAAACGGCCTTAATATTGAGTGCATGAACATGGCTTTTCCTTTCTATATCAGCCAGGCCGGAAATCCTTGCTTCCTCTGCCAGCTCATCCACACATACAGGATCCACTATATAGGCTGGGATGTGGTGAGCACCAGCTATTTCGGCAGCAATCATCGACCCCAGGTTCGAAGCATGATTGCCATATCTCCCTGATCGTGCATCATTCAGCAAATTTTCATCAACCATGTAGGTCCCGCTGTCCATTGGCTTCAGCATTCCACCCCGGCCAACGACAGCATCCAGCTGTGAAGGATTGAACACCTGCAGCCGTAAAGCTTCCATGATGGAATTAAGCCTGTACGGAAGCTGGTTTTCCAATTCCGGAAGCTTCATGATTTCAGCATCAGGATGGCGGATGGTCTGTTCAAAACGCAAATTTTCATTTTCATAAACTGCTAGCTTTGTAGAAGTAGACCCTGGGTTTACCGCAAGGATTTTCATAATACCTCTCCTATCTAAACGCTGACCGTAGTATTGGATGCCGCAACGACGGCTAGTGCAATCGAGGCCAATTTAGCCTCCGCTGTATCTGACCGGGAGTTCAATACGAGCGGCACTTTTGCACCAAGCACCATTCCCGCCATAGTTCCCTGTGCAAAATAGGTAATCGCCTTGCCAAGGAAGTTTCCTGCCTCAATCGTTGGAACAATGAGCAGGTCCGCTTCGCCTTCAAGCTCGCTTTCCAGCCCTTTATGCAGGAGCGATTCCCTGCTGATGGCGAGGTCGAGCGGAAGCGGTCCTTCTATCAGCAGCTCCTGACTCGCTTCATTTTTTATCAGCATGGCCAGATGATCGGCTTCCACAGTCACAGGCATCTTTTCGCTGACTCGTTCATTGGCTGCCAGAATCGCTACCCGCGGCCGGTCGACTCCAATTCTGTCGAGGAACTCGACCGCATTCAGGATGATCTGCTTCTTCTGCTGAAAATCCGGAGCTATATTGATCCCGCCATCACTCATACTGATCAGCCGTTCAGCCCCCGGTATATCGAAAACGGAGATATGGCTGATGACACTGCCAGTTTTTAAATTAAGCTCCTTATGAAGAACCCCTTTTAAAAATGGGGTGCTATTCACGAACCCTTTCATGATAATCTGAACATGTCCCTCGCTTGCCAGTTTAGCGGCACTAAAAGCATTCTCCTTTTCAGTATAGGCAGGATATACAGGATACTCCTCCACAGAAAAGTCGATTTCCTTCGCCAGTTCAAAAATTTTTTTCGGGTCGCCGACTAGATAAGGTTCGATGATTCCGAGCTCCACAGCCGCTTTGACAGCATCGAGCACATCCCGGTCGTGTGCGGCAGCGACGCTCATTTTTACAGGCGGTCTTGTCCGTGCAGCATCAATGACATCTGTAAAGCTTCGATAGCGCATGCTTAACATCTCCCGTTGTTCAGCCTGTATACTTGCTCTGAATCCGGCTGATTTTTTCAATCTTCTCTTCCACTAATATATTTGCAGCTTTATACGTTGGTATATCGTGAGATTTGGAGATTTTGTAGATTTTTTCCAGAATGTCATAAATCATGCTTGCATTCCTGAACGCCCTGTCCTTGCTGTACTCGTGAAGTTCGTCTGCAACCTGAATCAAACCGCCTGCATTTGTCACGTAGTCCGGAGCATAGAGGATTCCTTTCTGATGCAGCATGTCGCCGTGACGTTCTTCTGCCAGTACATTATTCGCTGCTCCGGCAATTGCCAGGCACTTAAGTTTTGGGATCGTGATGTCATTGATAACGGCGCCCAATGCATTGGGTGAAAATATATCGCACTCTACGCTGTATATATCAAGAGGGTCGATTGTTTCGATATCCGGATATTGCTCCCGGACTTCTTTTACATTCTCTTCAAAAATATCAGTGACAATCAGCTTCGCTCCCTCTTCATGAAGGTGGCCAACGAGAAAGCGGCCGACCTTACCAAGGCCTTGGACAGCTATTCTCCGACCGAGAAGTGAATCTGTGCCAAAGATTTCTTTTGTAGTTGCCTTGATTGCCTTCCACACACCAAAGGCCGTAATAACAGCAGAGTTCCCGCTGCCGCCATATTCTTCAGGCAACCCAACCAGATACTTTGTTTGCTTTGATGCAGAAACGAAATCCATCCCGACAGTACCGACATCCGTTCCTGTGTAAAAGCGTCCCTTTAATGTTTCGATGAATGAGCCGAAAGCCTGGAAAAGCTCATCCGATTTTTCCGACTTAGGATCACCTATGATGACCGCTTTCCCGCCTCCATACGCCACCCCCGAAACACCACATTTATAGGTCATTCCTTTGGAAAGGCGCAGAACATCCCGCAACGCATCTTCTGTAGATTCGTAATTCCACATCCGGCATCCCCCAAGCGCAGGGCCGAGCGTCGTATCGTGGATTGCGACGATCGACTTCAATCCAGTTGCCTTGTCATAATTGAAAATCACCTGTTCATGCCCATGGTTTTTCATTTCCTCAAAAATATCCAGCACCATTTTCTGTTCTTCCGTCAGCAACACAAACATCCCCTCCCGTTGTCGTTCCTGGCAAAGCTGCGTCAGTCTAGGTGGATTCAGGTCTCATATAAATGTAAGCCCTTACATAATTTCATTATAAAGACTTCACCTGCTGCTTACGGTGATATATCTTACACTTTTATGGCAAAACAACTGGAAAAAAACGAGGGTAATTTCCAGTTCGCCAATAAACCTGTGAACTTCGCCAATAAGAATCTCAGCTAAGGAAAATCCGATTAAAATGAACGAAAAAAAGAACCAAAACAGCAGCTTTGGTTCTTATAAATGCAATT
Source organism: Bacillus sp. ISL-45 (assembly GCF_018613195.1). Lineage (GTDB taxonomy): Bacteria > Bacillota > Bacilli > Bacillales > Cytobacillaceae > Mesobacillus. Next base: position 251,033 of record NZ_JAGGQQ010000009.1, on the reverse strand, counting down.
TTTTTATTGAATGCCTGGAAACCAGCCTGGTGTATTGACGATTGCCTGCCATAATGGATCCGGAACGACTAGCCGAGCCTGCGCACCAGTATCGATCTTTGTTTCAATTTCATTTTCACGGCCTGTTTGGACCTTTTCGACCCAATCTGGGTCAATGATTAGTTCGCGGCCTAACGCAAGCAATGGTACTCCAGTTCCAAATGCTTTGATTACATCATCTGCGCTATATAGCGAACCGACACCGATGACAGGAACTTTGCTGCCGACTCGTTCTTGGATGATTTCCATTCTTGATCGGTCATCGTTGACACCTCTTCTTGGCTTCGACCAGAAATCGTTCAATGAGACATGCAAGTAGTCGAGCTCTTTATCTGCCAGGACATCTATCAACTCCAGAGTATCAGCCATCGTAATTCCCGGCTCCTCAGGCTCTTCCGGTGAAAACCTATATCCGACAATAAACGGTTCCTTTGCATGCTTTGCGGTCACTCTTTTTACCTCATCAACAACAGCCAATGGGAATGCCATCCTTCTTTCCAGGGAGCCGCCCCATTGATCATCGCGTCTGTTTGAATGAGGGGAAAAGAATTGCTGAATTAAATACCCGTTGGCCCCATGGATCTCGACTCCATCAAAGCCTGCTTCAATCGCTCGGCGGGTTGTCTCCCCAAATGCGGCAATGATTTGTTCCACTTCCTCTCCCGACAATGCACGTGGTGCTTTCGCGCTATTGCGCTCTGATTGAATTTCGCTCGCACTGACAATATCACCGTTTGGCACAAGCTCGGGAGGACACTCGCGGCCGCCATGGAAGATTTGCAGCACCGCTTTTGCACCTTCAGCTTTTATCGCTGCTGCCAGCCTCTTAAGGCTTGGGATCATTTCATCGGTATCGGCACCGAATTCTCCATGAAACCCTTTCCCGTTCCGTGTCACATATGTACACGCAGTTACCACCATGCTTACGCCTTGCGAACGGCGGGCATAATATTCTGCCTCTGCGTCCGTTACAGTTCCATCCTCATTCGACGAAAAGTTGGTCATCGGTGCCATGACAAGTCTGTTTTTCAGGTTAATTCCATTAGGGAACGTAAAGGTTTCAAATAATGGTTTGTATTTTTCATTCATTGATGTGTTCCTCCTCCTTTAGTATACGAAAGTGTATAGCCTAATCTCACTTCTGTTAAACATCATTAGTAAACCGCAAGCGACTTGGTCAGCTGGAGCTGGACAATTCTCTTAGTAAAATTTATTTTATCTTATCTCTTAGAAAAACAGCGAAATTAAAATCCGCTGCTTTTTCGTATTGATTGGCTGCTGCTGGATACAGTTCTTGATTCAAAAGAAACTTTCCTATTTACTCGTCTTATCAATCGCTGCTTTAATCGTTTTTGCCTGCTGTTCCATATCGCCGATCCCCTGGAAATGGACATACATGATTCTCGGTTCCTCATGCATCATATGGTTGTGAACTGCTGTTACTTCAAGCTTCCCTTTTCGCAATTCATCAAGAACAGGATTTACCTCTTCCTGCATAAGCGCCAGCTCTCCCATGACAGCAACCTGTCCATCTACCTTTTCAAATCCGAAATGGAAGACCAGCTCCATCGTTTCCGGAGACAGCTTTTTCCCCATATGCGTCGGGTTGATATTTTCACGGACAATTTCCACCTTGCAGACACCATTTTCGGTTTCTACATTTGTATTGAATGTTTTTTCTAGTTTTTTACAATTGGCATTTCCCTGAGCCTGCACTGCTCCGGCTAAAAAGAGAGCAAAAACCAATGTTGACACCATTAATAATCTTTTCATCCCAGGCACTCCTTTTTTTAACCTTAGCATCCCAAATGCAAGCTTCAATATACAGTGTTAAAAAATTAAACAAAGGCATTCCGCTACTGCAGAATGCCTTCATGTTTCGTATTTTTAAAAAGCAGCTCTTCCATTTCTTCTACTGGCAAAGGCCTGCTGAAATGATAGCCTTGTCCGATCACGCAGCCGTTTTCGAGCAAAAATGCAACCTGCTCCGGTTCCTCGACGCCTTCAGCAATGACGTCGAATTGCAGATTGTGTCCCATGTCAATGATCGTTTTGACCATAGCTCCCTGGTTGGAATGATGGATGATATCATCAACAAATGACTTATCGATTTTGATTTTATCAATTGGAAAATGCTTCAGCAAACTTAACGATGAATATCCGGTACCAAAATCGTCGATCGCAAGCGTTATACCAAGCTCCTTCAGCTGGTCCAGGATCCTCGCTGTCTTCTCGCTGTTCTGCATGACGCTCTCAGTGATCTCAAAATCCAGATAATTCGGTGCCAGCTGGGTATCGGTCAGTACCTGTTTTACCGTATAAATGAAACGCTCTTCCTGGAGCTGCCGCACAGAAATGTTCACTGACATCGGTATCGGCCTGCAGCCTTTCTCCTGCCATTCTTTGTTTTGCGCCGCCGCCTTTTCCAGCACCCATTTGCCAAGCGGGACGATCAACCCTGTTTCCTCGGCAAGGGGAATAAATTCTGCTGGTGATATGAGACCATTTTTTGGATGCATCCAGCGTACAAGTGCCTCTACTCCGATGATTTCCCCTGTTTCCATATTAAACTGTGGTTGATAGTGAAGCATGAGCTGATTATGCTCCAATGCTTTCCTTAGACCATTCTCCAGCTCCATTTTTCGTGATGAAAGCCCGTGCAGCTGAGTCGTGTAAAACTGGTAATTGTTTTTTCCACTGTCTTTCGCCAGGTACATCGCCGTATCGGCATGCTTGATCAGCGTTTCCTCATCCTGGCCATCCTCTGGTGCCATGCTGATTCCGATACTTGGGGTCACAAAAAACTCCTGGCCATCGATGGTGATCCCCTCATTAAACTCATTTAGGACTCTGTCCGCAACTTCAATGACTTGTTCCCTGCTGACAGCTTTGAGCACAATGATGAATTCATCACCGCCCTGGCGTGATACCAGCCCCTGATCCTTGACTGCATTCTTCAGCCTGCTGGCAACAACCTTTAACAACAAGTCGCCAAAACGATGGCCTTTCGTATCATTGATAATCTTGAAACGGTCCAGGTCAAGGAAGAGTACTGCGAGCATCTCGTTGCCGTTTGATAGTGCTGCATTCAGGTGCTTCCTTACCATGTTCCGATTCGGCAGCCCGGTAAGCACGTCAAAATAGGCCATATATTTAATGGTTTTTTCTGCCTTCTTACGCTGCGTCAAATCACGGCCGACAATTTGTTCAGCCATTCTTCCCTCATATAAAATCGGCATCGCGGACATTTCAACCTCAATCTCTTGCCCGTCCAACTGTGTCGCCTTAAATTCGAACCACAGTTTTTCCTCAAAATCTTCATCTATTGTCAATTCACGGTTTTTTATCCGGGAGAGTACCTCAGAGGGAATCAGCTTGGAGATCGGCTTTCCGACCAATTCTGCCGGACTTTCCGCCTTGAACAGCCTGCAGCCAGCTTCATTGATATAATCCAGTTTTCCTCTGCTGTAAACAGCAATCAAATCAGGCGACATTTCCACAAGGCTGCGATAGCGTCCTTCACTTTCCTTACGGTCGGTAATGTCGAATAGAACACTGGTAAAATCAACAAAATTTCTATTTTCATCAATGACTGGAATGCCTCTGTCCTGAATCCAGCGCACCTCTCCATCAGGACGAATGATCCGATATATACTGGTGACAGCTTCCCCTCTTGAAAATCCAGCTTCCCTCTCGGCTAAGATGGACAAATCCTCAGGATGGATGACCTTTTTCCAGAGCGTGTTGTCTTGATAAAATTCTTCGGATGAATGTCCGTATAATTTTTCGATACCAGTTGTGATCAGCAGTGTGCCCGACTTCAGATCATGGGACCAAATCGCGACATCCAGGGTATCAAATATGTTTTTCAGTCTTTTTTTGTGCCCTTCCAGATCCTCTGCTGCATTTTTTAATCCTTTAAATACAAGGAAGACCAATGTGATGTAGAAAAAGGACACAGCTAAATCAATCAAAAAGCCTTCCGCTTTACTTATGGAAAAATAAAATGAAGTCAGCCAATCAATCAGCTCCGCGAACAGAAGAAAAATAATTATAGATAAACCGGTGTATCGTTGTATCTTCCCTTCATTGCCCATTAAAATAAATCCTCCTGTGCCTCGCCGCATGAATGTCTGTTGGAAATTCTAAATATTCTGGAGTAGTTCCATTATTAAAATAACAAACAAACTAGGTTTCGCACAATGGAATTATTACATTTGACCCATAAAATTGATGAATTTTGTCATTTTTTGTCTAGAAAAGTCAGGAATCCATTAAAGAGCGATTCCCAGTACCGTTGATAGTTCTCTTTTTTTCTCATTCAAATAGATCTGGTCGAGCTCCTTCAACTCGTTTGAATCAAATTTTTCCATGCTGTAGATATACAGCTCCCATATGCTTTTTTTCAAGGAATCGTCAGCCGTTTTTCCAATCAGCAAATAAGCGTCGATCAAAGCAGTAAGAATGGAAAAGTCCTGGCTTCCATAATGGACAATTTGATAAAAGGATAAATACAGGATATCCATCGTGCGTTTTTGCTTCCCGATAATTCTCGGCTGCAAATCTTCATCATAATAAGCTATATACCTTCCATTTGAACGGACTCGGCATAGATGGGACAGGGCCATGCCTAGATAGGAAATACAGACTCTGGCGGTATTCGGGTCATTAATCCCCGGGGAGATGGCCCTCAAGGCTACCTCCACAATCTTCTGCAGCGCAAATTCAGGATCCTGTATCGAAGACCGCTCTTTTCCGAGCCTTAAGTATTGATTCAAGACAGCATCAATATCCTCATTGATTTCACCACTATGGTGGACTCTGAAGGCAATGCTGTCTTCTGTCAGAAAATCACCGTTCAGGAAATTAGCTTCGACCCCGAGCCCGTTTACAGATGCATATTTCAAAAGCCCTTGATAGTCTGTAAGCTGAACATAACCGTACCCCCTGGATTTTACATCCCGGACAAATTCGTAGGTGAATCCCGCATCTTTCCTGTCATCAATTACATTTGTGTATTCACTCTCTAGTGTATCCTCCTGTCTTCTGATAACCTTTAAAGCCCCCTCAGTGATCTCCCTGATCAGCGTGCTGACCTGGACGGAAGTGGCGACATTATGGATAAAATAGGCAAAGAATGCGAGACAGATGAACGCAATGAAGACCCCGACCGTAGCTGAGATCACCTGGCCCTCGTACCATGTTTCACTCATGAACAATAGCGACAGGATCGAGTAGACGAAGCCTCCCATGAAGATTCCCAGCACGCGCAACGTCACCGGATCCTCGACAAAATTACTTAGTGTCCTCGGAGAAAATTGAGATGAATATGTAGTCAGCACGACCATGATCGTCGAAAAGGTAATCGTCGTCATTGTCAGCAGCGCTCCAGAAATCGAACCTAAAATCGTCTGCGCCAACTCAACATTTGTCAGCAAAAACGAAGGGACTATTCCCTGAGCCAATTCGTTATGATCGATATAAATCACGGCCAATGCCAGCAGGAATGCCAGTACGCTGTAAATAACCGGCTTCAGCCATATACTTTCCCGTATTCGCAAAACAATCTTCTTCAACAAACTTCCCAGCCCCTTAGTTACCAACTCTTTCCTTACTTATTTAGACCATTTGGGTCAGGTTTAATCCTATATAGTCCTTTCTGAGCGATTTATGGCTATATTTTCGATGAAATTACACTTTTCCTAACGAACTTTCCTTGATTTTGTAAAACAAAAACCTTGCTACTCGCAGCAACGTTCCCATTTTTCAGTTTGCATACCCAACAAGTTCCATAAACCTTTTCCAGAGAGTGATCTGCTCTTTCCATCAGCCAGCCTTTCCTGCCGGTTACTTTACATACCCTTTTCCAACGCTTTATTTTCTTGAAAGTTATGGATCTTGTAAAACGGATACTTCCGTCCTCTTCAATAACATTTGCCATTGGCTGACCGGAGGACATTTGATTAAGCAGCAGCTCACGGCCGTCGCTAAGCTGGAGCCCGAACCAGTCCCAGCCTGAGCCTTTTGCCAAAGAGTAATCACGTCCCCATATTCTGAAGCCCTAACAACCGGGGATTTAATTTCTATTTCTGTCAGGACGTCTACCAATATAATTCCTCCATGTCCAATCACTTTTTTACATTAAAATATAATTCTTACAGAAACCGTCTATCTGCCTGCAGTTTATTATTGCAGACAGCAGGAAAGCTTGAAAATAAACCGGATGTGGAATATTCTTAAATGTATACTTCATATTTAAGGATGGGATTACCCTGCGTATCAATAAATTCATCAGCGAAACTGGTAAAACGTCAAGGCGCGGCGCGGACCGGCTCATTGAGGAAGGGCGCGTGACCATCAATGGGAAGGTTGCGAAAATCGGCAGCCAGGTTGAGCCTGGGGATGTGGTTCGCCTGAATGGCGAAGAAATCAGGATGGCGCAAAACTATGTATATATTGCTTTGAATAAACCGGTCGGCATCACGAGCACAACGGAAAGGCATGTGAAGGGCAACATCATCGACCTTGTCAATCACCCACTAAGGATTTTCAACATCGGTCGGCTTGATAAGGATTCGGAAGGGCTGATCCTGCTCACGAATGACGGAGACATCGTCAATGAAATTCTCCGCGCAGAAAACAAGCATGAAAAGGAATATATTGTATCTGTGGACAAGCCCATCACTCCAGAATTCGTCAAGGCGATGTCAGAAGGGGTGAGGATCCTTGGAACAAAAACACTTCCGGCAAAGGTCGTGCAACTATCAAAATACGAGTTCAATATCATCCTTACACAAGGATTGAACAGACAGATCCGCCGCATGTGTGAAACCCTTGGATATCAAGTTGTCAGGCTGCAGCGCATCCGAATCATGAACATCCATCTCGGGAACCTGCCAATTGGCCAATGGCGTGACTTGAATAAGAAAGAGAAAAGGCAGCTTTTCAGCGACTTGAATTACGAGCCAAAGGAATGGTAAAAGGATGAGCGACTCCGCTCATCCTTTTATTTTTGCCTTTTATCATTCTTCGTGCAGGTATGAGAATTCATAAGCGGAGAATTTCCGGCTAATGTATATAGAGGAGGCTAATGAAGCAGAAATAAGCGGAGATATTCCGGTTAACTGCTATAAATTAGACAAAATCAAACGATTTGGCTGAAATAACCGGAAAAACTCCCCTTATTTTTTAAAAAATTTGGGGAGTTTCCAACTTAAGCGGAGTTTTTCCGACTATTTTCCAATACTGTGAAATCAACATTCAGTTATAGAACATTTAGATTGATGCTGCTTTGGGCTGGTCTTCTTCCCGCAGCAATGTTAGGAACATCTTCTCGCGGTAAAGATAGAATACGACTGCGAACAGGCTGGTTCCACAAACGCCAAGCAAAAGCCACACAGGCAATTTTTCAAGCAGGAAACCAAACAGGATAAACCCTGCAGGGGTCATCGCGCTTGAACCGGTTTCAAGGAGGGCCATGACCCTTCCTCGATACTCGTCAGGGGTGTTTTTTTGCAAAAGGACACTTACAGGTGTGTTAATGAATATGATTGAAGCAGAGAGAATCAGGACTATGCTGATCAAGAAACCGAATACCACTGCGTTTGGCAGGTGCATGAATCCAGGCAATGCTGGCAGTCCAATCATCATCAAGGCAGCTGAAAGCAGCACCATCCCCCCTGTGATGGATAGCTCCTTCCTTCTCATCTCCTTCCTTGCTGACAGGATGAGTGCCATGACCATCATCCCCACGGAAAATGCTCCTTCAATGACTCCCAGCTGAATGGAGGACATTTCCCTGACTGTCAAAACTAAATACGGCATGGCCACCGGAAAGACTGCAAACCAAAAGTTCAGCCAGACGCTCAAGATGACAAGATGGAGGAGAAATGGCTGTCTCTTTATATACGAAACGCCTTGCCTCAAGTCTTCGGTAATACGAGATGTTTTTTTGTCTGGTTTTTTCTTTGAAAATAAATTGTATTCTATGAGGGTGCTTGCAAAAGCTGCGAAGAGATAAGTAAGTATGTTCAACGCCATGAAGAGGTGTATTTGGATCATGCCAAAGAAGACTCCGCCAAGAACCGGACCAAGAATCGCAGAAAGGGAAATGGCTGCCTGGTTCAATGACATTGCTCTCTGCAGATGATCCGGCCCGACCATGTTGTAAATCGATGAGGTAACGGCGATGGAATAAAAAGTGCTGATGATGCTCAGTCCGGTCGTTGCGACATATAAAATCCAAATCTCCTGTGTGAAAAACAGGAAGGACCCCAGAATGATACAAAGCCAAAAAGCACTCGCAAAGTTCGAGAAGATGATGATTTTCTTGCGGTCCAGCCGGTCGCTCAAAGTACCGGCAACCGGGGCAAGCAATATCCGCGGCAGCATGCTGAGAACAAGCGTGAGGGCAAAATTGAGGCTTGAACCTGTTTTCGCCAGGATATACAGTCCGATTGCAAATGCATAAATCGAAGACCCGAGGACAGAGGTCACCTTCCCAATCAGGAATAAGACAAGGTTTTTCTTAATGGCACTTTCCACTCTAACTCTCCTCCTCAATTTCTCTTTTTAAGGAGAAATTAATCTCATATGAAACTTTATCCTTTTCACTCTTCTCTGCTGATTTTTTAACGTATTTCAAAAACAATCTGTCTATATCATCCTGCAATTCCTTCCTGTCCTCTTCAGTTAAACTAATATATGTCCCCTGACTCACAACTCGCTCCGTGACCGGCTTCTCCTCTTCCGTCTTCAAGTTAAAATGGGTCGCCTTTGAGCGATAATATTTTTCAATGATTCCCCTGTTTTCCTTCGTCTCCTCCAATTCCAAAATCCCGCCATTATACAACTGCTGAATATGGTAATGAATGCTGCCGGCTGACTTCCCCAGTTCATCGGCAACCTGCTTTGCCGTCATCGCTTTCATTGCAAGCAGATAAATGATTTTTACCCGCAACGGACTCGAAATCAATTTTTGCTGCTCTAGATTCACATCCATCGTTTTCTTTATATAATCCACTACGTATCACCTTCCAATATATTACTATGTACTAATTATATTTTACGTTCTAACTTTTTAGAATGCAATAAATTTTTAGAATGATGCATTCCTCATTTTTACTTGTGCATGGACTATTTTGCAGTATGGTGTAATAATCAATCTAACGTTCTAACTGATGGGAGTTTCTTATATGGAAAATAATATGAAGAGTGCATTAAGTGAAGATGAGCTTACCACAATATTGCTCGCTGCTAATGAAATCATTATGTACGGCGGGAAGGGCCTCCTTGGCAAGATTCTCGCAGGCTCAAAAGACAGAAGAATCTATACAGCTGACCTTCATCATTCCTCTATGTATGGTGCTTTTGCAGGCATTAAACAAAAGGAAGTAATGGAGAAGGTTGAATGGGTGCTTGCTAATTGCTACCTGACAACAGACGATAAGCTTTCCCTTCTGATGTATACAGACAAAGGCTGGGACTTCATTAAGGATGAACTGGCAGAAAGAATTTACACTGAGTTCGCTCTGGCTGCAGAGTTTGGGAGATATGAGTATGTGGATTTCATCCTTGTCCAGCATCCAGAAGTAAAAATGGATCTGCTTGATCTCATTGAAGAGAGAGACAGCAAGGAACTGATCGACATCTTGATTGAATGGCTGGAGCATGAAAGTTTCAAGCCAGTCCCGGAAAGGATTCACGAGGTCATCCAGAGACTTGACCAGGCAAATTCCCACAGCCCTCAAAAACCGGTTGAAACAGGTTCCATTGATGCCAATAAAAAATGGCTTATGATTCCTGCTGAAGTCCGTCAGATGCTCGTCCGGAATGTTTTTTGCGGACATTGCAAGGACACCGTGCAAATTGAGAAATATGTAATTAAGAGCTTCCAGGACAGTGTGGTGCTCGAAGGAAAATGTAAAAACTGCGGCAAAGCAGTCGCAAGAGTTATTGATTAAAGGTACTTGGTTGAATCTATTTTGTTGAAACATCAATGGAAATTCGAACTTAAAAAACACGGTGGAATCTTTTCCACCGTGTTTTTGTCTTTTCATCAGCACTTGTTATTACTGATTCTCTTAATCAAGAGGGATAATCGCCTGAACAAAGTAGGTAATTGCACAAAACTCTAAGCTAATTGCACTTTAACTTCAATTAATTGAACGAAACTCAATCATAATTGTACCATTTCCCAGAAAATTAGGGTTTTTCATGGTCGATTATTATTCCTTCGCCTGACTTCATGCCTTGTGATATACATCCACATGGCGATATAGGTCAGGAAAAGCAGAACCAGAAATACCGGTGCTGATAATACATTCTGTATCAACAAGTTAAGCCACCTCTTTTACTTAGGCATTTTTCGTAAATTTCGTTTCTTTCTCAATCAAAAGCAAAAGCCGGCACCTGGGTTTTTGCGAGTACTAAAGCAAATTTTATTCAGAAGTCTTTCGAAAAGAGCCCCGACACCATTTTTAGCCCAATTTTCGAACATGCACGAAAAGCAACAAGCAACAATCAATGCCAAAAAAGGCCTTTACTTTAGGCTGTCCAGCGGAAACGGAAATAATAAATAGAACATAACAGCGATTGGGATGGATATGATCCAGGCGATCACCGGTTTGCGATAGTGAATCCACAGAATCACAAACAAAACTAAATTCAGCAAAATATTGAGCCAGCTGTTCCAGCCATTATCGTAAACGAACATTCCCCTGTGTGCGAATAGAGCTTCGATTATTGTGTAAAAGCCTACCCATACACCGACATAGACCAGCTGGTTCCTCCTTGTTGCAGGAAAACGCTGGAGGTAAATGATCAGTCCGACCGGGCAAATAAAAAAAGTGAACGCGATATTGATGAGGGAATGGTTCAGCCAGTCAACTGTGATACCGCGGAATGCCCATAGAGTGTGATTATAATAAAGAGTGTTGTAGAGCAGGTTGACCACCATAAAAAACAAGATTGTCGAGTACTGCTTTTTCCATTGCGACCAATCAATAAATTTATAAGCGAAAAAAATCCAGACAACTATTACTAATAGTAGATACATCTTCTCTCTCCCCAAAAATACTGATTTTATCAGTTATTACCGGGAAAATCTTTTTTATACAAGGCTCTTTCTGTAACGTGGTTGCTTTCAACAGCGCAGCAAAAAGACCCCTGCAGCCATTAGCCGCAGGGATCTTAACAAGACAGGAACTTAAATAGTTTTTTCTGTTTCAGGTACTGTTCTTGCGCTTCTCTTATCGTGACTTCTTTAAAGCGGATCTTTGTTCCAGGCATCGTCTGGGCAAGGAGCGGAATATCGACAGAGATGACAGTAGCAATTTGGGCATATCCGCCGGTTGTTTGCCGGTCTGACAGCAGGATGATCGGCTGCCCGTTAGCCGGAACCTGTATCCCTCCGAGCGGGATGGCATCGGATATGATGTCAGACCCGCCGATTGTCTCCAGCTTGGGGCCTTCAAGACGATATCCCATTCTGTTTGATTGTGACGTTAGGGTATATTCACTTGATAAAAATCGATCCTTTTCAGTTTGTGAAAATTTATCCTGATGAGGGCCGATGATCACCCGAATTTCAATCTCCCTTGGGTACTCAGGAATCAAGCTCTTATGTACAAAGCGATTTTTCCTGACAAATGGTTTTCCGTATACTAGATCTCCCGACTCCAATGCACGGCCCTTAAAACCGCCAAGCTTTCCATTGATAAACGTGGACTTGCTGCCTAATACGAGCGGAACATCGATTCCACCGGCAAAGCTTATGTACGCTCTTGCGCCATTTATCACCGTTTTAAACGAAAGGATATCGCCTTTTTTTAAAGCAAAGCATTTCCACATCGGCACTTTGCTGCTATTCACCATCGGCTCAAGGTCACCCCCGCAGATGGCGATGGATGCATCAGTCAATGCTTCAAGGCTTGGACCAAGCACGGCAGCTTCCAGCACGGCTTCACCAAGCGGGTTTCCGACAAGTAAATTGGCCATTTGCATGGAATAGGAATCCATTGCACCTGCCGGACTGATGCCATATTGCTGATAGCCTGTCCTCCCTAAATCCTGGACGGTTGTCTGCAGGCCGGGCTTCAGGACTTTAAACAGTCGTTCCGTCATTTGGCATCCCAGCCTCTGCCGACTTTGATTCCTTCTTCCATTAAAGCTTCCTTCAATTTTAAAGCAAAATGTAGTGCCTGTGGTTCATCGCCATGGATACAGATCGTATCAGCCTGGATGTCAATGTCCGTCCCATCAACTGCCTCTACTTTTCCTGCTCGTATCATCCGGATTACTCTGCTGATCGCTAAATCAGCATCATCTATCATCGCATTTGACTGTGTACGGGGTGTCAACGTTCCATCAGGCTGATAGGTTCGGTCAGCAAACACTTCCTCAGCCACCTGCAGGCCATGCTCCTTTCCTGCTTTCACAAGGAAACTGCCTGCGAGACCGAATAAAACATGTGTTGAATCAACATCAGCCACTGCACCAGCAACAGCATCCGCGATTGATTTATCTTTTGCGGCCATATTGTACAGTGCTCCATGCGGCTTAACATGAACGACTTTTGTGCCACAGGCCTTCGCAATCGCAGAAAGAGCCCCAATCTGGTAAATAGTAAGATTGTAAACTTCCTCAGCACTCAACTTCATTTCTCTCCTGCCGAAACCAGGAAGGTCTGGAAAGCCAGGATGCGCGCCAATCCTCACACTGTATGCTTTTGCCATTTTTACCGTTTTCATCATGACATTATGATCGCCTGCGTGATAGCCACAGGCGATATTGGCAGAAGTGATATGCTTTAACACTTCCTTGTCATTGCCAATTTTGAATAATCCGTAGCTTTCACCTAAATCACAGTTAAGATCAATATAAAACAATTTCCTCACCCCTTTTCAAACCTGTTTACCTCGTATTCATCGCCCATTTGTTTTATGGTTAAAAATTGCTCCTTACTGATTGGCACGAATTTAATATAATGACCTGAACTGAACAGGAACGGTTCTTCCTTCTCAGGTGAAAACAGGGTAACAGGAGTCGTACCGATAATCCTCCATCCTGAAGGAACGTCAGCAGGGTAAATACCTGTCTGATTCCCCCCAATCCCGACAGCACCAGGCATCACATTTCCCCTTGGTTTTTCAAGCCTCGGGACAGCCAGCTTTTCAGGCAAGCCTCCCAGATACGGAAAGCCAGGCATAAATCCTATCATATAAATCAGATATTCCCTGTTTGCGTGGAGATTGATGACCTCCTGTTCAGTCACCCTATGATACTCAGCGACAAAAGCCAGGTCCGGCCCTAGCTCCCCTTCATAGCATACAGGGATTTCAAAGACTATCGGACGATCACGCCCCATTTTTGATGGAGATTGATTGACCCGTTCCAACTCCGATATGAGAGTCTCGAAGTCTATCAAATCCGGCAGATAATAAATCGTTACTGTCGTGTAGGCAGGCACCCATTCAATAAGGCCTTCAATTTTTTCGTTTTCTAGATTTTTGGTAAATCGGCGGATTCGACTGTTCGTTGCTTCATCTATTGTCACTCCAAACGATATCTGTACCGCCATGTCTCCAAGCGGTGAAATTTCAAAACTCATCTTTTCCCCCTAACTTTCTAATGGTATTTTTCATACACCATCGTTGGCACAAGTTACAATAATGACCTTCAGTGCTTGTGTCATTGTTTCCTGGGGCAATGAAGGCAGGGCTGGATTGAGGGCTGACATTTTTGTCGATGCAGGAAAATGAATAAAACCAGCTTTGATTGGCAGATTATTTTTTCGGATATGGTTTAAAACAGAATATAAGGTGTTATTGCAAATAAATGTGCCAGCACTGTTCGACACCGCCGCAGGAATATTTAATCCCTTAAGATTTTTCTCAATCTGACGGTTGGGCAGAGTAGCGAACAAGCCGTCCGGCCCCTCCACATCAATCATTTCATCCGTTGGAATCCTGCCTTTATTATCCGGATAAGGGTCCCCGGAACCTGTATCCTTCACATTGATTCCGATCCGCTCCGGAGTAATCGCTGTCCTGCCTGCTGCCAGTCCACAGGAAATCACAACATCCGGCTGGGTATCGTCAATCTTTTTAATCAAGACTTCTGCACACTCATCATAATTAACCGGCAACAGGATTGTTGAGATTTCAACATTCTCAATCTCGAACATCTCTGCTTCCAGCAACAATTCTTCTGTAGGATTGATCTTCATTTTTCCAAATGGCTCAAATCCGGATATTAGCACTTTCATATAACCAGACCTCATTTCACGGTTTAAACTTAAATTGATGTATAAAAATTTTACTATAGTTAACTATGGATATATACCTTTTAAACTCGTAAAATTAGGTTTAGTTTAAATATTCCAATAATATAGGTGATTAAATGGAAATAGAATACGGCAAAGCAACCGAACTCGAGTTACAGGAGATTTTCAGCATGGCGGGTGTTAATAGAGCAGAGGCTACAGGGATCCAGGCTGATAATAACAAAGAAGAGATGATATCATCTTATTCCGATTCGCTTAAACACGGGGCTTATTTCCTTGTTGCGAGAACTCAGGAATCCTTGATTGGCTGGGTACTGGTGGACCGAAGCCTGGACTGGTTCACGCATAAGGAAATCGGCTGGATCAGTGATGTGTATGTAAAAAAAGAGTACAGGCAGAATGGTGTCGCAGAATCCTTGATAGAACAAAGCCTGGCAGAATTCAAGCACCTAGGCTATGATGATGTCCGTCTGAATGTCTTTTCATTTAATGAAAAAGCAATTCGTTTATACGAAAAGCTGGGATTCAAAGACGTCAGCAAATTTATGAGGATTGAAATATAGGCAGAAATTACTCATCCAAATGTAAATGAAACTAAGCAAATATAACTGAATAATTTTATAATTGCATTACTCTCTTAATACAGAACTGACACATGCTCTAAACATTTCTCCGTTAATCTATCATTGTTACATACTTTATGCAGAGGAGATGGAGAAATGAAGAAAACATTAATCGGAACCGGAGTTGCCTTAACCCTTATGCTTAGTCCTTTCCAGCAGGTTTTTGCTGCTGAGACCACCATTGGAGAATTGAGGCAGTTTGATACTGTCGCCCACCGCGGGGCTGCCGGCTATGCACCAGAAAACACAATCGCCGCATTTGATATGGGACTGGAAATGAAGGCGGATTACATTGAAATTGATGTACAGCGGAGCAAGGATGGCAAACTGGTTATCATTCATGACACTACTGTAGATCGGACAACAGATGGTACTGGCAAAGTTGGCGAGCTGACACTGGAAGAACTGCGTAGCCTTGATGCCGGGAGCTTCAAAGGGGAGCAATTTGCCGGTGAAAAGATCCCTACCTTCGAAGAGATACTTGACCGCTATCACGGCAAAATCGGCATATTAATAGAATTGAAAGCACCTCAGCTTTATCCCGGAATCGAAGAAGAAGTAACGCAGGAATTAAAGGAAAGAAATCTGGATAAGCCGCAAAATGACAAGATTATTATCCAATCTTTCAACTTTGAATCGATGAAAAAGATAGATGCACTGCTTCCAAATGTACCTATTGGTGTCTTAACCTATTCAAGTCTCCATACGACGGATGCCGCCCTTCAGGAGTTCGCCAAATACGCTGACTTGTTCAATCCAAGTTATGGGCTTGTTACCAGGGAACTTGTGGATAAAGTCCACAGCCTTGGAATGGAAATCCAATCCTGGACAGTCCGAAGCCCTGAAGCCGCCCAATTCCTGATTGATATGAAGGTGGATGGCATTATCACGGATTACCCGGATTATGTCGATCCGCGCAATTAAGTATGTAAGCCTGCTCTCCTTAAAGAGTGCAGGCTTGTTTTTGTTTTTTATAAGAATAATTTCTCGAAACATACATATAACTCATGTCCTTCAGGCATTCCATTCATCATTACTTTTCCGGTAATCTTATAGCCCCTTTTTTCATAAAAGCGGACCGCACCTTCGTTTCCTGAATACGTATCTAGCCGAAGTGCACCATAGCTGTGATCCTTCGCAAAGTCCTCGGCAAACTGCAGCATTTTGCTGCCATATCCGCCACCCTGTGCAGACGGGTCGACACAAAACGAATGGAGAATCAACGGTTTACCTTTTGTTTCTGACCAATTTGCATTCTCCCATTCAGGAGCCTGCCACTCATCGAGGACTATTACGCCTGCTGCGGCTTCTCCTTTTTTCAATATGAACAACTCTTCACCCTGCATCGCATTTTCGAAATACTCATGGTTGGGATATTGCTCATCCCATTGCAGAATGCCTCTCGACTCAAGGTACTCTTTGCATTCCGCAAACATGCGGCCGATGACAGGCAAATCTTCTTCGGATGCCCGTTCAATATGTTCTTCAGCCATAATATTACTCCTTCACCGCGCTTTATTATTCGCTGTCAGGCGTTACGTTAAAAAAATTTGCACTCTTGTTCTTCTTCTTTTCTTCGTTTTTCTTGTTATCCATTTTCCCATCGGATTCATAGCTTAATTTGAATTGATTATCCTTCTTTTTCATTCCTGTTCCTCCCTAAATCGAAATACTTACATCTCCATCCTCACTGATTTCCACTGTTGAATAGCTTTCGAAAGGCTCCATGCTCTTAAGCTCCATCTTTCCATCTTCCATTAATGAGGCCATATAGCGATCATAATCCTCACGATTTTTCACTATGTGGTAATAATAGACACGCTTACCTTCAGAGAAATCTTCTTCTTTTTGGATAAATTGTGTCCCAAACCTGTTACTGAACCATTCCCTTGCTTCCTCATGAGTGCTGAAATCAGGCAGGCTTGCAGCAAGCTGGTCTATATCTATATTCAAACTTAACACCCCTTTATTAATAGGCTTAACGTAAATTCATAAGCAGCTTTTTCCCAGCTTCGAGTTATAAGGCCTCCGCTGTAAAAAGTGCCTGGTTTAAAAGATAGTTTGTTCCTTTTTTACCGCGAAATGCATAAAAAGCACCGGTTTCTAAGAAACCGGTGCTGGCCGTACTCTTTAATACGCAAAGTGGTGATTGCCTATCTGTTTGGTCACTGTCCTTGTAAAAATCCACTGATCAGTCGCAAGATTTGGATTGTAGTAATAAACGGAACCATAAGAAGGATCCCATCCGAGCATTGCGTCCTTTACAGCATGGTAAGCTGTATCATTCGGCTTAAGATTGTACTGGCCGTCATTTATCGCTGTAAAAGCATTTCTTTGAAAAACGACATCATGAACGCTATCAGGAAAATCTTTAGACTCTACTCTGTTCAAAATCACCGCAGCCACTGCAACTTGTCCCTGGTAACTCTCACCCCGGGATTCCCCATATACCACATGAGCCATCGTCTCGATTTCCTGAATCAGCCTGGACGTCTGCGGGCCGACGCCGCCAATCGGTTCAAGGCCAAAGTCCCTCTGAAGGTGCTTCACTGCTTCAGCAGTGATTGGCCCATAGTAGCCAGTGGTACTCGTATTAAAATAACCAAGCTTTTTCAAAATAGATTGCACATATGTAACATCTGACCCAACTGACCCCATTCCTGTGCTTGCTGCCTGAGCTCCTGTCTGCCCAAAACCAAGTACAGCAACAATCAATCCTGCTGCTGCCATCCTCTTTATGTACTTTTTCAAATTTCCCACTCCCACTTCTCTTTAACTTGTATGTATGATTATTTCCAGCGTCCTAAGCAAAAACACCTCCCTTTTCATATCCCTTTACCATTCCCTGTTGCAGAAAAGGGAAAACTCGTACAAAAGAATGGAAATAGTTATTTTAAATGGTATAAATTTCACAGTCCCGTATCTTTTTTCATCAAGTTAACGTTATGAGAATATATTATTAAAAATATTTAGCTTTACGAAGTTTCACTAATATCAGATAATTGAACATATGAAAAAATTCATTAGAAACCGAGAGGCACTATCAGTATGTGGAAAAATAAGAATGTCTGGATTTTATTGACCGGCGAGTTTATTGCCGGGTTAGGATTATGGCTTGGAATCATAGGAAATCTTGAGTTTATGCAGGAACAAATTCCTTCTGATTTTTTAAAATCGCTGCTGCTGGCTGCTGGATTACTGGCCGGGATTGCTGTTGGACCACTCGCGGGAAGGTTGACCGACCAATACAGCAAAAAGTCTGTCATGTTGGTATCAGGCTTCTTACGAATAATCAGTGTCGTTTTCATGCTGATTGCCCTTCAAACCAGTTCAGTGTGGTGGATGCTTGTGTTCCTTGTGTTATTGCAAATATCTGCCGCTTTCTACTTTCCGGCACTCCAGGCAGCGATCCCGCTTGTTGTTAGTGAGAAGGACTTATTGCAGCTGAATGGAGTCCATATGAATGTGTCAACCTTGTCCCGTATAATCGGGACTGCCGCTGCAGGAATCTTGCTTGTTGCCATTCCTTTGAATGCAGTGTATCTCCTTTCTATGGCTGCCTACATCGTCCTGTTCGGACTGACCTGGTTTTTGCAATTTGATGAAAACAAGAAAACCACTAATGTCACAGAAGGCGGGCAAAAACAAGGCTTCAAAGATGTGTTTCCTGTCATCGTCAAGCTGCCGATTGTGATGATGACCTTGATTTTGACCCTGATTCCGCTTATTTTCCTGGGAGGCTTCAACCTGGTTGTCATCAATATCAGTGAACTCCAGGACAGTACTGCCATCAAGGGGTGGATCTATACCGCAGAAGGTCTCGCCTTCATGAGCGGCGCATTTTTGATCAAGAAAATCAGTTATAAGTTTTCACCATATAAAATCCTGTTTGCCAGCTCGATGCTGATCGGCTTCTCACAGCTGATGCTCTATTTTGCTGACCAGTCAGTCCTGACGATCATCGCCTTTCTGTTGTTCGGCTTTTCTGTAGGCTGCTTCTTCCCGACAGCCGCTACCATCTTCCAGACCAGAGTGCCAAAAGATTTTCATGGCCGTTTCTTCTCGTTCCGGAATATGATGGACCGCGTCTTCTTCCAGGTTGTCCTGTTAATGACCGGATTCCTGCTCGACGCAGTCGGCCTCCAGAATATGAGCGTCATGTTCGGTGCATTGTCGATCGCGATGACCACGATTTTTTTCCTGCGGTCACGCAATTTAAGTGCCTCCGCAGAAACCGAGCAAAGCATAAGCTCGTAAATAACTGTAAAAGCTGCCGGTTGAAACTGGCAGCTTTTTCTTTTTGGCATTAAGTGAGTTAGTAAATAGGAGATGCTGCGTATTAATTTAATGACGGACACTTCTCTTCTTAAATATCAAATTTCTGTCCGTCATCGGGGGCATGACGGACACTTTTTCATCTCTACTGCCCAATTTTTGTCCGTCATCGGGGGCGTGACGGACACTTTTCATCTCTATTGCCTAATTTCTGTCCATCATCGGGGGGCGTGACGGACACTTTTCATCTCTATTGCCTAATTTCTGTCCGTCATCGGGGGCATGATGGACACTTTTCATCTTTATTGCCTAATTTCTGTCCGTCATCGGGGGCATGATGGACACTTTTCATCTTTATTGCCTAATTTCTGTCCGTCATCGGAGGCATGACGGACACTTTTTCATCTCTACTGCCTAATTTCTGTCCGTAAGCGAAACTTATGTTCCAGGCAATTCGTATTATAAGAAAAGGTATTGTTGTGGGGGTGTTTTTGATGACTTTATTTATTGGCATCCAGCTTTTTACGATCCTTCTGTTCCTGTTCTTCGGCTGGGCGATTGTGAAAAAGGAGTGGTACTGGCTGATATCCAATTTCAATGGCAAACCAAAGGATGAGCAGCAGCAATTAATCAAGAATGGCTATCCACAAAGGGTCGGGAAGCTGATGCTCGCCACGGGCGCGGGAATGGCCATTTTGCTGCCATTAAGTTTCACATCTTTTCAATATGCCCTGGAAGTCCAGTTTGGCTTCCTGATACTATTCTTACTCGGCGGTCTGGTTTACCTTTCCAAATATGAAGTTAGGGAGAAGCGAAAGCGAAGCTATATCTTCAGCAGCCTTCTCGCCATTGGAACGATTGGGTTTGTGGTGGGTCTTTACTTTTTGGGGTATCATGACTTTGAGCTTAAGGACTATGATGATTCTTTTGAAATCACAGGCATGTATGGCAAAGAATGGGACTATGCAGAAATTCGTCATGTAGAACTTCTGGAGGAAATGCCCGAAGTGACATGGAAAGAAAATGGGTTCGGCCTTGCAACGTTGGCAAAGGGACATTTCAAAGTAATGGATTACGGGAGCAGCCTGCTCTTTATCCACAAAGATTCCCAGCCTTATTTATTTATAGAAACGGATCATGACAAGATATTTATCAATAGCAAGAGTTCTAAAGAAACGGTAGAATGGTATGAATTACTGTCTGAAAAGACTAAGTGAGGGTGTTTCGTGAAAACGGGCACCCTTGCTTTTTGTCTCCCTCTACCTTCCCAAAGCCAGTTATTGGAATGACAGATTCCGGTCATACTGTTTGACTTCATTACTTACTAATAGTAACCTGTATACTGCTTACTAAAAGTAACTACAACTTTGGAGGAATTTATAATGAACACACCTGAGACAAGCCTGTCCAGTGTCATACGTGAACGACGTTCTGTCAGAAAATATGATCCTGACTTCAAGATTTCACGGGAAGAGATTTTAGATATTTTAAAAGAAGCTGCCCTTGCCCCATCTTCAAGCAATCTTCAGCCATGGAAGTTCATCGTCATCCAGGACGAGGAAACAAAAAAAGAACTGAGAGCGATCGCCAATAATCAGGAGCAGGTCGAAACTTCTTCAGCCGTTATTGCAGTTCTAGCAGACAGAGAAATGTACCATAATGGCGAAAAAGTATACCGCAGTTCATTTGAGGCTGGATATATGGACGAAACAACAATGAACAGAATGATTGAGAATACAAATAAATTATACCCTGCTGCACCAGTCGGTATGAGGGAGAACATCGCGTCTTTCGATGCCGGCCTTATTTCCATGCAGATCATGCTGATTGCCAAAGCGTGGGGTTATGATACTGTTCCAATGGGCGGGTTCAACAAGCAGCAATTCATCGAAAAATTCAACATTGTTGAGCGCTACATGCCAGTCCTTCTCCTGCCTATCGGAAAGGCTGCTGTACCAGGACATCCTACGACCCGTATACCGGTCGAGGAAATCGTGGAATTTATATAAGAACAAAGAAAAGAACTAGTCCCCGGACTAGTTCTTTTTATTAGGAATTTCGCAGCCATCGTCATCACAGATCATTCCGTCATCGCCGCTCAAAACGGTGATTTCATTTTCGGCAATGACTTTCTTTAGTGACTGGACAATCACATCAGTCGGCTGTGCACCGGTAATCGCATACTTTTTATTGATCAAAAAGAATGGTACACCTGTGATGCCGTACTGTTGCCCAGTACTTTCATCTGCACGGACTTCCTCGGCCATTTCATCGCTGGCAAGCATTTTCTCTACTGCTTCGCGGTCAAGCCCAACTTCAACAGCCAATTCTGTCAATGTTCCATGGTCTCCAATGTGCTTCGAATCGGTAAAGTAAGCACGTAATATTCTTTCAGTCATCTCTGCCATCAGTCCATGCTTTTTCGCAAACATCGTCAAACGGTGAGCATCAAATGTATTGGTCAAGATGAGTGTGTCAATATTATACTCAAGCCCGGATTCCTTCGCCATCTGCACCATATTTTGCGTGCTCGCTTTCGCCTGGTCAATGCTCATCCCATATTTTTTTGAAAGTGCTTCATACATATTATAATCGATATCCCGTTTCATGTTCGGATCGAGTTCAAAGCATCGATACGTCACTTCAATTGGGTGATCTATCTGTTTAATAGCGTCATCCAGACGCCTTTTGCCAATATAGCAGAACGGTCAAGCAAAGTCAGTCCACATTTCAATCTGCATGATGGATCCCTCCAGTTCGTTATTTCACATTATAGTATAGGTGTTAACCTTGTAAAATACACGAGATTCGACTCGGGGAGTGCAGACTTACCAATCCAGACAGTGACTTCTATTCTATTTCATAAACAATCCAGTCTGATTGTCTTCCACCCATTTTATTGTAAAGGCTTTGGGCAATATAATTATCCTTGGCCGTTTCCCATGTCATATAGGCAAATTCATTCTCCCTGATATGATTGAGGCATTTTTCAAATAGCTGTTCACCTACCCTCTTGCCTCTGGCGCCGTCTGCAACGAATAAATCATTCAGAATTGCTGCCCTTTTTACCTGAAGGGTGCTGAAAGTATAATACAAGGTTGCAAATCCAACGATTTCTCCTTCTAATTCTGCCACGAACTGCAAACCCGAGTCTGGATGATCAAGCAAGTGTTGAATCAAATTTTTCAGTTCAGCTCCATTCGGTTCGGGTTTCTTATAAAAATCTACTATATACTGGGTCATTAAGTGGTATAGCCTTAGAATGTCCCGTTCTTCAGCAGGTCGGATAGTCAGTTCTTCCATGACTTCTCCTCCGAAAATAAATTTTTCTCAAGCTCTGCAGGCTCTCTTACAATGCACAGCTTATTCTGATGGGTGCCAAGAATGGCTACGATTTCCTGTTTGCTCTTCTCCTCAAAATACCTATTCCAAATAAACATCTTCCTGAACATTTTAAAAGTCGGAACGTAATTTGCCTTTTCGAGTCCAAGCTTTTGCAAGACGAACCTTCTGATGATCCTGTATATCCGTTTTCTATAGGAAATGTCCAAAAATATGATCATATCTGCGTTTTCAAAGCTTTTCGAAACCCACTCATAATGGACACCCTCGATTATCCACGCATCCTCTTTAATGATAGACTGCAAATAGTCATCTCGGTCCTTTTCGCCGCGTCTAACATCCCCTGTATCTGTTCTTTGCCAGACAACATTGTCAAGCTCATGATGAGGCAAGTTGTATCGGGTTGAAAGGCTCCTGGCGAGGGTCGTCTTTCCGCTTGCAACAGACCCGATGATATGGATTTTATCAGGTTTCATTTTAGTCATAAAACATCATCACTTTGTCTTTAGATTAGGCTCTTTTCTCAAACTTTGCTGCTATTGACCGCAAAATAGGATTGAATGAACTATGTTTCTTTGCAAAGTTGACTCTAATAATGAGAAAAGAACATGCAAATTTAATACCGACCTACTAAATAGCTTGAATTACGTTTAAATCGGCTTTGGGATTTTAACAACAATCTTTACGAAAACAGACTTAGATTAAATAAAAAAATTCTCTTCTTATATGGTAATTCCTCCTTTTATCGCAAAAAAAAAAGCTGCCTGAGCAGCTTTTTCGAATCTATGCATTTTACAGAGTCTGGATCTCTTTGAATGCCTGATGAAGATTTGATTTTACCATTATGCCCTCAAGGTTTAGACCAAGCGTCACCATTGTATGGGCAACCTCAGGACGGATACCCGTCATGATTGTTTTTACCCCTACTAGTGACAGGGCGTTAATGACCTTGAACAGCTGGTCCGCAACCATCGTATCGACAATCATTACCCCGGACACATCAAAGATGAGGTGAGTAAGCTTGAGTTTTACAGCCTGGTCCAATGTTTCTTCCATCAATAGCTGGGCCCTTTCAGTATCAACGTTTCCGACAAGAGGCAATACACCGACTCCAGGCATTAATGGAACGACTGGCACTGACAGCTCAAGCAACGCTGTTTTGGCATTTTCAAGGCTTTTTTGGTGAGCGTCGACGAACGTAAGGCTGAAGCTGTATATAGCATGGTCCATTAATGGATCAATTATATCTAATACACCAAAGATGGCAGAAGCGGACATATCCTTCGCTTCTTCTTTGATTGCTCTCCAGATATGCTCTCGGTAATAGCTTGTATCTTTAAGTGCTTCATCGAGTGATGCACCGAGTTTGTAGATATACTCTCCGGTTTCTTTTCCCCAGTCTGTAATTTTATCAAATGCTTTTTCCTGGTCTTCATGATCAATCAATGCCTGGCCGAAAATTTCAATGAAGTTCGCCCGGATCTCAAGAATCTGCTGTTCAATTTTTCCAAGGTCATATTTCTGTGCTTCCGTTAAAACTGCTTCAGAATACCTATCTTTGTGGACAGATTTAGCGATTTCATGCTTCCTGCTGACAATTGCTTCTCCTAATGCTTGCAGTTCTGTGGTCATTTAGATTCCTCCATGTGTTCAATGACAATTTTATATATATGCTTCTACGGCTTATCTTCAAAATGCACTGTTATAAACCATCATACCGCAGGTTCAGAATGCAGGACAAGTTTTTGCACTTATAGGCCTTGCCCATCTTGTTCTGCTAAACAAGTGAGGCAGCATTTTTTTGCCTTTTCCGGCCTTCCATACGGGAAATATGTAATGGATAAAGACTGTTTCTTATACCTCCTTGCTTCGTAGGTATCTCATTGAGAAAAATAAAAAGAGGACTGGCAGCCATGCTTTAATTAATAGATGGCAGCAGTCCTTTTTTATAAATAAAAGCAATTATATTCATCGCAGGTTCTGGCATTTTCTTTGGAAAGCGGTCATGCCTGTAAAATTTATAAAAGGCCGTTTTTAAGTCCTCCCACTGGGAACATCGCTTTGTCTGCCTGAATCGAGCCACATCTATAAGCTTGACTTCATCATCTGGAGTGATGATAATGTTCCGCAAATGTATGTCGGATGGGTTTAATCCCTTCTCTCTCGCAAGCTTAAGGGCTTGATCGACTTCCTCAATGTGGCCCGCGGCAATCGGCATGCCATTTACCAAACATTGATAGAGTGTCATTCCTTGGACATAATCCATTACCAAATAATTGCTTCCCGATTCATGAAGAGCAGGGAAAAATGGATTTCCAGCAAGCTCCTTATAAATACCCGCTTCTTCTGCTGCAACCTTCTCAAACTGCGGAAAAAAAACCTTTAGAACAAGATCCGTTCCTTTGATTCTGAACGCAAAAGCACTTCTCCCTTCTCCAACCAGCTTTAGTGATGAATCTTTATGAACTAAAGCTGCTTTTGATCCTCGGATTGAATAAACAACACTGTTTGCCAGATGTTCATATTGATTCATTCTCTTGCCCCTTTCTCTATTTCCATAAAAGATGTAAAAGGTTTTTTATACTTACTGATTCCCTTTTACCACCTTGATCATATCTTCATCCCAGCTTTCTGTTCCCTGCTTAAAGACCAGCTTGGTTTTAAAATGATAAGAGATATCCTTGTTTGAAGGAGGAACATCCGCAGGCAGCAGGAAGCTGAACGGCACCTCATCATCCCCATCTGGCTGGATCCTTAACGGCACATCAATTGTGGCAGTATCCAGTACCTTTTCTGCTTCTGTCTTTAAGTTAACCATGACAAGGGCACACTCAATCAGCTGAAGGTCCTGGTCTACCGTACCTCCCTTGATCAAGAACTTTCCATTCACTGACTCCCCAGGAATTAAAACATCCTTCACCAAAATCAGGTCAATCTGGGCGGAGCCTACTCCCAGCAAAGACATATACTTCCGTAATAACATCCTGTTCCTCCGTCTATTAACTATTTTGGGTTGGTGTATTTGTCATCAAGCCGCTTCTCAATTATCTCGATCCGCTTTTGGTCTGCTAACAATTCTTCCTTGTTCTTTTTGACAAGATCATTAAAACTAATTCTTAATTTCTTCACAACATCCACACTCCAATACTTAAATTTATGTTTATCGTTAGGAAAATGCCTCTTTATATCTATAGAAGATTTATAAAATGTTTCTACATTCCTTTCTCATGCGCGTGCTTATGGGAAACCCTCTTTTCTACACTTTTCATTTTTACTTGAATGTGGCAAAGGGTACTTTATCGGCCTTATTGTGACCATAATTTCTCTCTTATGATCTTATAAAGGCTCATTCGTATATGGTTACCCATGAAAAGACCTTCACCCGCTCAGGTGAAGGTCCGAAAACAAATAAAGACCTTCACCAAAAAATATGGCAAAGGTCTTGCTAACAACGATCGTTGCCAACAAAGCCGGGAGTGATCTCCGTAATGACGACTCTGTTGTGAAAGCTACTCCCCTTTAGGAGAAACTATTCAAATGTATACGATTATGATACATGACTGGGCGCATTCCGTCAATTGATTGGAATCTAACTGCCAGGTAGTTTTCTGGCATTGACTTATGTTAACTTTTACTTACCGTTATTTTTCCCTTTTTCCTTGTTTCCCTTTTCATCACCGTCATCGTCCTGCTCATCATCTTCTTGGTTGGCTTCATCTTCTTGTTTTTCTTTATTTTTCTTGGCTTCTTCACGCTTTTTTTCTTCAGCTTTTTTGTCTGCTTCTCTTTGTTGCTCTTCAGCTTTTTTTGCATCTTCCTTTTGTTGCTTTTCTGCTTTTTCGGCTGCCTCTTTTTGCTTGGCTTCAGCTTTCTTTTCAGTCTCAAGTTGTTTTTCTTCAGCTTTTTTTGATGCTATAGCCTGTTTCTCTTCAGACTTCTTTTCATCTTTTTCAATACTTTGTGTCGAAGCAACACTCACCTGCTCTACAGTGGATTGTTCAGTGGCTGTCTCATCACTTTCATTTTCATTTACAACTTCAGTTTCATCCACTTGCTGTTCGGCTTCTTCTGTACTGCTCTCTTCTTCGGACGCCTCGATGTTTTCATCTGTTTCTGTATCTTCATCTATTTCTTTTTCAGATTCCTGTTTTTTGCCTGATGCGAGACCTTTCATTTGCGATGGATGGACACCTAGCTGTTTGGCGGCCTGTCCGAACCCAATCTTTTCCTCTGTATATAAGGCAGTGATTTCCTCGACTGTTTTGCCAGCTGCTTCTGCAAGCCAGAAGATTTGGGCGATTTGGCCATATCCTAACTCCTGTTCACGCAGCTGGGCAACCATTTCCTGGTCCAAGTCTTTCACAACATTAGCAACGATCTTTGCTTGCTCGGTTGCCTCTTCCACTTCTTCCTTCAGCTCATCCTCAAGGCCCTCAGTCAACTCATCTTCAACTTCAGATGCTTCTTCAAGCCCATCTGTCAGATTTTCTTCACCTTCAGCATCGGTCCCATCTTCTACAATCACTTCCGTTACCTTTTCCTGGGCTACCTCAAGTGCCGCTAAGTATTCCTCAAAGGCTGCTTGAACGAACTCTTCTTTTTCTTCAGCTGACATTGCTGTGGCCTCAGCTAATCTCTCATTCGCAAATTCAAGCAGAAGCTGGGCTTCTTGTTCATCATCGAAGGTTAGCAGAAGCTTCAATTCCTCAAACAATTGATCAAAGGTAAATAAAAACTCGTCAGGAGTCGTACCCGGATCTACCGTTTCGACTATCTCATCTGCAGAGACTCCTGTTCCAAAAGCCAGCATTCCTGTCAAAAATGTTGATGCTAAAATCTTCTTCATTCCAATACCTCCACTTTTACCATATTGGAATTAAAATCGACAAAAAAGTGCTGTCCGAAGAACAGCACATGCATAAGCTATGTGAATCTTCGGCAACTGGCTGGCATGGTCGATGACTTTAGCCCCTGTAGCTTTGCGTCCCCAGATTTCCCTGGGTTTGCCATTATCGGATTTTAATTCTACTTTTATCTTACTTTTTCGACAGAGAAAAATAAATAGAAACTTTAAAAAAGTTTGGTTTATTCAGCCGCAGTGCCGAATTTCCCTTCCTGATAATCACGGTAAGCCTGGCGAATCTCCTCCATCGAATTCATCACGAATGGTCCGTAGGCAACCACTTCCTCCTTGATTGGCTTACCGGAGTATACCAGCACGCGGGAACGCTGATTTGCTTTTAGTGAAATTTCACTTAGGCCTTCGCCGCCGTCTTTAAAGGTCAATGTTGCGGCGGAAGACTTTTTAAGGTTTGTATGGCTTGAGCCTGCCTGGACGTCACCTGAAAGTACATAAAGGAATGCGTTATGTCCTTCCGGCAATTCATATTCGTACTCCGCTCCCTCCGCCAGCTGAATTTCTGACAGGGTAAAAGGTACCAATGGTTCGAGAGGGCCTTTCACTCCCGCTGTTTCACCTGAATACACCTTTAAAGTTCCGCCTTTAAACTGGACAAGGGGTGCATGTTCGGAATACACGTTTTGATAAGAAGTGGCTGTGCCTTTCAACTCCTTAGGCAGATTCAGCCACAGCTGCAGTGTATGGGCAATATCGTTATCAACCGCCTCTTCAGCATGCCGCGCACCGCTGCCAGCGTTCATGTACTGAATGTCCCCAGACTCCATGATGCTGTGGCCGCCATGGTTGTCAATGTGCTCCAGCCTGCCGTCTATGATATAGGTGATTGTCTGGAAGCCGCGATGCGGGTGATCAGAAAAAGTACCACGCTTAAACCAGTCTTCCGCCATTAAAATGAAGGGGTCCAATTCCCTCCAGTTTTGGGGATTCAGCACAAGTCCTGCCTGGACATGCGGCATCCCTCTTTCCTCATATTGAACTGTCCAATGTTTCTTGACATCTCTTTTGAACATTTTGATAACCCCTTTATACTAGCTGTAGTGACTATCCCCAAATTATAACAATCCCGCGATATATTTTAAATAAGACTGCTTTCGAATGTTTTGATACTGTACGAACACGTACCGTTATCCGCACTCTTAAAGGTTTCGGGCTCTTTTCGAAAATGCTTCCCAATACAATATACGTCAATAATCGTAATAAGAGGAGTTATAAAGACCATACAGTGCCGAAAAAGCTGGTGGCGTGGTCTTTAGAGGAGTTATAAAGACCATCTAGTGCCGAAAAAGCGGGTGGCGTGGTCTTTAGAGGAGTTATAAAGACCATCTAGTGCCGAAAAAGCGGGTGGCGTGGTCTTTAGAGGAGTTATAAAGACCATCTAGTGCCGAAAAAGCGGGTGGCGTGGTCTTTAGAAGAGTTATAAAGACCATCGATAGCCCAAAAAAGCAGGTGGCGTGGCCTTTAGAGGAGTTATAAAGACCATACAGTGCCGAAAAAGCTGGTGGCGTGGTCTTTAGAGGAGTTATAAAGACCATCGATAGCCCAAAAAGCCGGCGGCGTGGTCTTTAGAAGAGTTATAAAGACCAGCCAGTGCCGAAATAGTGATTGGCGTGGTCTTTAGAGGAGTTATAAAGACCATCGGTAGCCCAAAAAGCGGGTGGCGTGGTCTTTAGAGGAGTTATAAAGACCAGCCAGTGCCGAAAAAATGATTGGCGTGGTCTTTAGAAGAGTTATAAAGGCCATCCAGTGCCCAAAAAGCAGGTGGCGTGGTCATAAGAGTAGAGTAAGAAAGTCACTTCAAAGAGGTAGCCTTATTAGCTTTCTTTCGAATGATACTGACTGGGCGCCTTTTATTTTTAGTCTTGGAAACCTACCTGTATTCTATAAAAATAGTATTGTGAGAAGGCCCTTTATCCTATATAATATTAAATTGGCTTTTAAATAACGTGGTTCGTAACCATCCCACGAAAAAAAACTAGGAGAGATGATAAATGAATACTAGAACGATTGTCCGGAACGGAATCCTAGCTGCTTTATACATTGCCGTTTCTGCCGTCTTCCAGCCATTTGGCTTCACCAATGTGCAGTTCCGCGTATCCGAAATGTTCAACCACTTGATCGTTTTCAATAAGAAATATTTCTTTGGAATAGTTTTAGGTGTATTTTTAACAAATCTGCTTTTCTCGCCAATGGTCGCATACGACCTTGTTTTTGGAGTCGGGCAGTCAGTAATATCGTTGCTGATCACGATTTTCACAGCAAAATATATTAAGAGTATCATGGGCCGTATGATGGTGAACACATTAGTCTTCACGTTCACGATGTTCCTGATTGCGATTGAACTAAACCTGGCATTCCAATTGCCATTCTGGTTCACATGGCTGACAACAGCTGCAGGTGAATTTACGGTAATGGCTGTAGGTATTCCTGTCATGCTTGCGATTCATAAGCGCGTAAACCTTGAAAAATTAGTGTAAGTTAGATGAAAACGCATGGACAAGGGGTCCATGCGTTTTGTTATGGGCTGAACCTGGAAACGCGCTGTAAACATAGATCTAAGTTTCCAATAAGACTTTCACCATACAAGCCAGATATCTTACTATGTTCTCTTTCGTTTCTTCACTTTCCTCCGCGAAAAATGTTTTCCAAATCTATTTAGAGATTAATAAACGTTCCTCCTTCAACATATAATGCCTTTTTTTCTCATAGCATATTGTAGGACTTTTTCCTGAGGGGGTTCATTATGATCATTCATGTTGTGCAAAGAGGGGAAGCTCTGTGGCAGATTTCAAACAGGTATCAGGTGAGCGTAACACAAATCAGCGAAATAAATGGCCTTGAAAACCCAAACCAATTGGCCGTGGGCCAGGCTTTGCTTATTCCATCTTATGATGCTTTCCATTCAGTTCAATATGGTGAAGCCTTATGGTCTATTGCCCAGCGTTACGGGACGACCGTAGATGCCATCATTCGGGCGAACGCCATCACCAACCCTTCTCTGATCTACCCTGGAACCGTACTCCGCATACCCGCTGCCCGCCACACCATTCAACGAGGTGAAACCCTATGGCAAATATCCCAGCGTTATGGTGTAACCGTACAGGCAATCATCAAGGCCAATCAAATTCAAAACCCGAATCTGCTTTATCCAGGGACGATCCTGGTCATTCCAAAACCGAAACCAATGATTGAATCGAATGCCTTCACTTACCATTCCGACGAAAAAGCCATTGAGCTGGTCGGCGAAGTTGCCGATCTGATGACCTATATCGCTCCATTCGCTTATGTCATCCAGCCTGACGGGTCTCTGGTCCTTTATATGAAGGACGACACCGAAGCTATCCAGACAGGACTGGCAAAAGGGGCACTGCCAATGATGTCGATCACCAACTTCACAGCCACTGAGGCTGGGGAGAATATTGCCCATGAAGTTCTTGCCAGTGAAGCAAATCGTAATACACTGCTCAACAATATAATTTCTGTCATGCGTGAAAAAGGTTACCGCGGCTTGAACATTGACTTTGAAAATGTCCTTCCTGCAGACCGAGAGCTTTATAATACATTTCTTCAAGAAGCCGTTGATACTCTTCATAAAGAAGGCTATTTCGTTTCAACTTCCCTTGCGCCGAAAGTCAGGGCAGACCAGAAAGGATTATTATACGAAGCGCATGATTATCCAGCACACGGCAGGATAGCAGATTTCGTCGTATTAATGACCTATGAGTGGGGATACCGTTATGGATCACCTCAGGCTGTTTCACCATTGAATGAAATCCGCAGGGTGCTTGATTATGCGGTTACGGCGATTCCAAGGAATAAAATCCTGATGGGCTTCCAGCTATATGCCAGAGACTGGGTCATCCCCCATGTCCAGGGCCAGCAAGCTGAAACATACAGCCCGCAGGAAGCAGTCAGCCGTGCCATCAAATATGGAGCTGCAATCCAATATGATACAGTGGCCGCTTCGCCTTATTTCCGCTATACCGATGAACAGGGCCGGCAACACGAAGTATGGTTCGAAGACGCTCGAAGTGCCCAGGCTAAGTTTGACCTGATTAAGCAGTACAACCTGCGTGGCGTCAGCTACTGGGTGCTTGGCTATCCATTCCCGCAAAACTGGGCATTGCTGGAGGAAAACTTCAATATAAAAAAATTGACATAGATCCCTGTTTGAAAGTGCCAGGCTAAAAGCCAGGGGCTCCTAGGCAGGGGCTCCTAGCCAGTGGCCCCAAGCCAAGGGCTCCTAGCCAGGCACTTTCTATTTATATATGATAAACCTTCCGTCTTTTAAAACGGGCACGATGTCCGTAAGATTTAATTGGCTGCAATAGTGTACATCTTCCTCAAAACCTCTTTCACGCAATTCACGTCCGCTGCCTGAATCCCAAATCAATTCTTTTAAGCGAGATTCTGAACTTTTAAAAGCTCCTGAGCAAACCTCTGCTTCCGGAGATTTTTTACCGCCCAGCTCTGCAAGGATTGCACCAGCACCTAAATAGTCCTCAATCGACGGCCTTAGCCGATCTTCATTTTCACGAGCATCATTCCACATTTCCCCGCATGGCACGACTGTGATGTCTGCACCTGTTTTCTGCTGCAGCTTATCGGCTAGAACAGCTGCTGCTGAAGCATTGAGGAATGACCCGATCAACAGCGCCGGCACACTGGAAGCAATCCACGAACAATATGCACCATTATGAGAAGTTAAAACATAACGCTCGTTGCAATGCTCCTCATTAAATGTCACCGGCGACAAGCTGGGATTACCCGTCCTTGCTGCTTCTGCCCTGCCAAGTATATACTTGGCCCTAATGCTGCTTGCATATTTTTTCCCATCGAGATTTGGAGGATAGGGAAAGATAATTGCCCCCGCACTCAATGCAGCGACAATTGTTGAGGAAAAGCTTAGTACATCAACAATGATGACTATATCCCCACGCTCCGCTGCTTCCCTCGCCCCGCGCCTCCCCCATTCCAGTTTGCATTCATAAGGAGACTGACTGAACATTTGAACTCACCTCTCATTTTTCTATGGACATTAACTATTCTCCTTTTTACTGCCTATTCCTTCTCAGTCTTCAGCCCTATATAAAAATCTGTCTCAGGCTCATTATGCGACTCTTCTTCAAGGGATAAAATGGAAATATCTTAAAGGACCTAAAAAATTCTATTTTTCACTCAGCTCCATTTATGGAAATGTAATTATAAATTTACAAAATAATAGTTATATTTTCCTATAAAATTGTGTATAATCTGTCCTCGGGTGCATAAAATAGAAATTTTTTACATTCCTATTTTGCGATAGTATTGGGGAGGATCTTATGAGTTTATTGAAATTTATTGTTCAAAGAAAAATCTTGGTCAGTTTAATGGTTGTATTAGTTTTATTGATTGGCAGCTTTTCAGTTTTAAAGCTGGATAAGGAGCTCTTTCCATCGATCAAGATGGACGGTGCTTATGTCGAAATCTATGCTGGGGAGATGGCGGCAATTGAAGTCGAAAGAACCATCACTTCTCCGCTCGAAAAAAAGATCCTCGGCATTGAAGGCGTAGAGGAAGTCCTTTCGAGCAGCAATATCGGAAAAAGCTCCATGCAGCTCACGATTGAACGCGGGCGAGGAGAGGAAGTGTTCAAGGAAGTCGAGTCGGTGGTGAATTCCACAACTTCTGATATAAGCGGTGTCAAAGACGTGATGACCGGACAATTCGGCACTAGCCAGGCTTACGACTTTTTCATGGATGTTTCTGGCTCTGACATGGAGAAGATGACAGCCTTTGCTAAGAATATCCTGGAACCGAGGCTGGAAGCTCTTCCTGAGGTACATGATGTTTCGCTGTCAGGCAGCCTGGAAAAAGAAGTGACTGTAGAACTTAAGCGTGAGGAACTATTAAAAAATGGGCTGGATGCAGCACAGGTGATTGGCGCCATCCAGCAGGCAAACAATGAAGCAACCCTGGGCCAGTTGAATAACGAAACAAACTCTCCTTCCCTTAGATGGAATACACAGCCAGAATCAGTTGAGAATGTTAAAAACCTGCAGATTCCGGCAGCGAACGGTTTTATCAAATTATCCGAAATTGCAAACGTAAAATTACAGCCACTGGAAAGCTCCTCATTCGTCTGGAAAAATGGCTCGAAGGATTTCATTTTTGTCCAAGTAGGCAGAGTAGCCGATGCCACTCAAATCGAGATGGCCGAAGCGGTGCGAGAAGAAATCAAACAAATCCGCGAAGATGGCTTGGTCAGCGGCGTAGAATTGAATGAAATGGTCGCCCAGGCGGATTATGTCAAGGACTCAATAGATGGAGTGACAAGCAACATCCTGATTGGAGCTGCTATTGCCGTTGCAATCCTTATGCTGTTCTTGAGAAATATCCGCGCTACACTGATCGTCGGATTATCGATCCCAACATCAGTACTGCTCACTTTTGCTTCGATGTGGGTTTTTGGTTACAGCTTCAATATGCTGACCCTGATTGGTCTCGGACTTGGGATCGGAATGATGGTCGATTCATCCATCGTTATTCTTGAATCCATTTACCGTAAGAAAGAGCTTGGAACCAATAATATGGAGGCTGTAATACAAGGAACCCAGGAAGTAGCCACAGCCGTACTGGCTTCGATGCTGACGACGATTGTTGTCTTTTTGCCAATCGGCCTGCTTGGCGGTGAGATGGGTTCGTTCATGATCATCCTTTCTGTTGTCGTCGCCATTACTCTCATTAGCTCTGTGATTGTTTCGTTCACTTTGATTCCTTCTCTATCCGAGAAGTTTCTGAAGCTGAAAAAGAAAGAAAATACCAAGAAGGAAGGCCGGCGTGTACGCGGGTACAGCAAAATGATTTCCTGGACCATCAAGAAAAAGCGCCACAGCTTTGCTATCATCGGACTGTTCTTCCTGATGCTCATCGGATCCCTGATGCTGGTGACAAAGATTCCAATGACCATCATGCCGGACATGATGAACCGTTATGCTGAACTTTTGGTAACCGTCGAACCGGGGCTCAGCCTGGAAGAAAAACAGGAAATCGTAACCGAAATGAACAAAGCATTAGACGGAATTAAAGATGTTGAATCAAATTATGTGATGGATAATGGCAACATGATGTACACCATCATCAACATGACAAAAGGCGATAAAATCACAAGAGAACAAAAAGATGTAAATGAGGAAATTCTTAAGTCATTAAGAGATCTTGATGAGAAGGTTCCTTTGAAGAGCGCAGCAGCGGCCATGTCTGGAGGGGGCGGGTCCCCTGTTCAAATCAATATCTCAGGTGAAAGCTTTGATGAACTCCAAACAATTGCTGATGGATTTATAGGAGAGCTGAAGTCTATCGAAGGAATTGTCGCGGTCGAAAACTCCATTGAAAGGACTTCTGTTGAACAAGTCGTACAACTGAATGAATCTGAAATGGAAAAAGCGGGATTGTCCCAGCCGCAAATCAAGCAATTCATCGAACAGGCCTTTTTACAGATGCCTGTAGGTGAACTGAAAATCAATGAGGAAAACGTTCCGTTAAAAGTGAAGTGGGATGAAGAGATGACGACCAAATCCGCTTTGCTTGACCTGATAGTCCCAACTCCTTCAGGTGAAAAAAAGCTATCTGAATTCATCTCATTGAAGAGTGTCGAAAATCCAAATGAAATCTCGCACAAGGATGGCGAACGTTATATCTCGATTTCGGCAGATATTGAAGGTAAAGACCTTGGCACCATCAACCGTGAAGTCCAAAAGCTAATGGACAAATATGATGTACCAGAAGGCTACAGCATTGCACCTGCAGGAGATCTTGAGCAGCAGCAGGAAATGGTTCAGGATATGGTTCTGATCCTGGCGATTTCCATCTTCCTTGTCTACCTGGTCATGGCCGTCCAGTTCAACCACCTGGGCCACCCGCTGATCGTCATGTCGGTCATTCCGATGACCATCGTCGGCGTCATCCTTGGATTATCCCTGACACAGCAGGAATTAAGCATCATGTCCGGAATGGGCATCATCATGCTGATCGGGATTGTTTTGAATAACGCGATTTTATTGATCGACCGCACAAACCAGCTGAGAAACGAAGGCTGCACTGTTCAGGAAGCACTGGTTGAAGCAGGCAAAAACCGTATCCGCCCTATTTTGATGACGACACTGACAACAGTTGGCGGCATGCTGCCACTGGCATTGGCTACCGGAGGATCAGGCAATTACCAGGCACCAATGGCAACAGCCATCATTGCCGGCCTGAGCTTTGCAACACTAATCACTTTGCTGTTAATCCCGGCCGTTTACCGCATCTTCACAAGAAGCGCTGAAAAGCGAAGCTGGTTCAGCAGAAAAGCCAAGAAAAGACAAGATTCCATCACACCTGTTTCAGAGATTTTGAGCTAAACAGCGATATGAGGCAAAACGATTATTTTCATCGTTTTGCCTTCTTGCTTTTTCAGGGCTGTATCAGGACAGCCTGGATTTTTTCATGCGCGATCTCTCATTGAGCATTTTGTGCTATCGCTATAAATTTAAAGTGCCTAACCACTTGGTTAGACACCTTTTTTGTTACTGCAATATTCCGCCAGCCTGGACGTAGCGTGCATTGAACTCCTGTACGAACTGGTTGGTGATGGCTGCGTCATGGATGATCAGCATGTTCTCATCATTCACATTGTTTCCGTTGTTGCTCCAGTTGGTTGATCCGACGATGACAGTCGGGTCACTGTCTGTATCGGCATCAATCAGCATTGTTTTGCTGTGGAGTTTGCGTGTCTCTGCATCCGCGTAAACAGGTGCTGGGTTATTCCAGCGCGTGTTTGGATTGTTCACGCTTGTCTGTGAAGCAGTCCGCCCTGTCATATCGACACTCGCAGACCACCACTGGTTCCAAAAATCTGAGTCGAACAACCCTTTTACATCAAAACCAGTCAAGGTTCCTTCTCTATCATTGTAGGACCCTTCCCACTTATTCTTCAATTCATCCGCTAACGCCTGGTCGCTCCAGGCAAAAATCGAAAAGTATGTATTGAAGTCAGCTTCGTTGCGAATCAAATCGGCCATTTTCCCAACAGCATTGTCCCCTGCTGAAAAATAGATTTCGACTTTTTTTCCGTTGATATCTATCACATGTGTTGTATTATCTGTTTTACGCGTGCTGAAGTTCGATGCGACCGGATCTGGATTCACTGTATTGCTGCCCCACATCTCATTGAATTCCGTTTCATAAATACCTGCCAGCTGTGGCCAGTTGATTTCGACAATCTGGTTCTGGTTGCCGTCAAGGATTCCCTGCTGCATGTTTTCATCTGAACCATACAAGCCAGTGACGGTAAAATTCCATGTCCCTGTGAATACCCAGCGGTTATCCACAATCGCGAATTTATTGTGCATCTGGTTGCCAGGACTATAGTAGCTTCCTGCCGCTTTTGCCTCAGCATCAACAAACAGTCTGCCAGTCGTTGTACTATTTCCGACAGTCACAGTTACCTGTGCTATATCACTTACACTGGCCGGCAATCCTATAGCTGTTCTTTTCACACTGTCCTCCACGGCAAACATCGGTGAGTCTGAAAAAACCACAATGTCATCTGCGGTGCCGATTTTCGCATCCACCCCTCGCACCATTTTTTCCAGGTAAAGTCGCATCGTTTCAAATCGTTCCGCATAGTGAGGGTCTGCTGCGTCCTTTGAATCTGCAATAACCCGTACATCTACACCCTGTGCTGCTTTTGCCATCAATGTATCAACCACTCGCGGGAGGTTAATTTCATATGTAGCAAAATCAATACTTTTTGTTGCCAAGTTCAGCCTCTTGATTAAAATATCCTCAAAGTTCACATTATAGTTCGCTTCGTTCCCTGCTGAAGCATACTGTGGAAATGCACATTTATTAAAATAAACATTCATTGCTCCCTCAGCTTCGGAAATATTATTCAGGCGCTGGGTCCTGTCATCACATACACTCGGTGCCTCAGGAGGTGTGGAACCGCCACCTGCATCGCCGCCAGAACCGCTGCCATCCGTGCCTGTAGAATTGAAGGCCTTCGGTGTTCCAATACCATCAGCATAGCTTTCATTCGCAGTCGCCCAGTTCGTGGAATCCAGACCGGAAACACCTGGGTCGATTCGTTCCATTGTCGCTTTTGCCGTATTATCTCCTGCATACCAGCTGTCAACCTCGTCGATTACAGTACCGGATGCATCAATCAATTTAAGATGTTCAACAGTATTCCCCAGTGAGCCGCTATAAACAAGGTCAGCTTGTATTCCTGTAACGGATAGGTCATCTGTCTTTTCAAGTAAAAAATAGCCATTTGCCGGAAGAGTGCCGCTTAGCGTGATGGCAGGTGCACCATCGGTGGCATTCAGCTTCCAGCCGTCCAGCACTACATCTGAGCCGGAATTGTTATAAAGCTCAATCCATTCATCGCTGTAGCTGTTGTTCGTACCCATCCAGGCAACTTCACTGATGACTACATTCGCAGCCTCAGCAGCATTCACGGTTGGCGCACTGGTCATGAATGATGGGTAAAGAGTTGAAAACAATAGGATCATTGCTGGTAAAACAGAAATCATTTTCTTCAACTTTGACTACCTCCTCAAATATAAATCCAAGATAATCATAATGTAAAAAAGTTGTCGAAATATGGTGGATTTGTAAATTTTCCGAAAAATGATTCCTATTGAGGAGTTTAAATTTGTGTGATGAATCACAAAAGAAACTAATGACCCAGTAACCTTCCATCCTGTTTCCATTCCCGGGAAGAAAAAAAAGATTCCACTGAATATGGAATCTTTGCACTTATAAAACTGCTGTAGGAGGAGAACAGACACCCTGGCTTGGAAAGATCACATTCAAACTTTGTCCAACCGCCACCAGTCTGATCTTGGCTGGTCACCAGCACTCACTGTAAAAGTCTCGCCTATCTTAGGCGTTGCAATATCAACTCCGGCTTCTTCCGCTTTCCTGACCGCCCTCTCGACCGGGTCATGCCATGCATGCAGCGACAAGGTGAAAGCTCCCCAGTGTACAGGAACAAGCAGCTTCCCTTTTACATCCTGATGTGCCTGAACTGTTTCTTCGGGCAGCATATGGATCGCGGCCCAGCGAGCGTCATACTGGCCGCATTCCATCAGGGTTAAATCAAATGGGCCGT
The DNA here is from genome assembly GCF_018613195.1 of Bacillus sp. ISL-45. Taxonomy (GTDB): domain Bacteria; phylum Bacillota; class Bacilli; order Bacillales; family Cytobacillaceae; genus Mesobacillus. Next base: position 212,415 of record NZ_JAGGQQ010000009.1, on the reverse strand, counting down.
ATTTTTCGCCGATTTCTTTAAAATGCGGACCATATCCACCATCTCCGCTGAAAAAGATTTTTGTCTCCTGGCCAATGATTGCCCAAGACGACCAGAGGGTGGCATCCCTGTCGTTAAGACTTCGGCCTGAAAAATGGCGGGCAGGAGTACAGGCAAGCTGGAGTCCTTCGAAGGTTACTTCATCCCACCAGTCATGCTCCTGGATGGTTTCAGGAGCGATTCCCCATCGCTGTAAATGCGCCCCTACTCCGAGTGGAGCGATAAAGTTCTTCACCTTGTCCTTTAGCTTCATGATCGAACCATAATCGAGATGGTCATAATGGTCGTGTGAAAGCACAACTGCATCTACAACCGGAAGTTCTTCTATCTTAAAAGGCAGCTCCCTGCTGTACCGCTGATTTCTTACCGGGAAAGGAGTTGGCGCTTTCCCGAACATCGGATCGAATAAAAGAGTTTTGCCTTCTATCTCCAGCAGGAAGGCGGAGTGGCCAAACCAGGTTACACTCGCTGCTGCATCTCTTTTTGGCCCACGTGCATAACTTGCCATCGGAAGTGGTGCTTCCGGCCTTCTCTCCGGACTGCCTTTTAAAAAATCCTTCATCATGGATATCATCGAGCTGAAGCTCGTATCCCAGGAAGTTTCAACCTGGTTGGCAAACTTACCGTTCCGATATTGCGGAGACCTCGCGTATATAGATCTTCTTTTTTTCGTATGCTTACCGCCAAATGCCGGATAGTAATTCAGGACTGCATAGGCTGCAAATACAATCACAGCCAGGATTATTAGTATATTTAACATGATTTCTACCTCATTAGTTCTGATTGATCATCGGCCTATTTCCTGGATTCTTTCAGAAGGATATACGGTCAGTCCCGGCGCATCCTTCTGGGCAACTTGATACATGGCCGACGCAACTGTCCTGCCTTCAATCGCTTTATATTTCTTGAATGGCCCCCTAAAGAGAAAAGGCACTTTTGTGAAAATAGCGGCTGCCGCCTTCTCACCAAGCCTAAATTCATTACGCTCTCCCAATAACAATGATGGACGGAAGATTGCAGTTGTTTCAAATGGGATTTGTTTAACTTCTTCTTCAAGCTTCCCTTTCATTTTTGGATAAAAAATAGGGGATCCAGGATCGGCATTCATCGAGCTGACAAGCAAAAATTTCTTCGCACCCTGTGAACTGGCCAATCTGGCAATCGCTACTGGATAATCGACATCAATTTTCCACATCGCTTCCTTCGTCTTCGCCTTCTTGATCGTCGTCCCCAGGGCGCAGAAGACATCTTCAACAGAAAAAAACTCTTTGTATTGTTCCAGGTGATCAAATTCCACGATTCTTTCATCCAGCTTAGGATGCTCTATCCCAATCGGCCTTCTCACAATCGCAACAACTTTATCGTATTCATTCGCATTTAATAAAAACTGCAAAAGTTCTTTTCCAATCAAACCGGTCGCACCGGCAATCAAAGCTGTTTTACCCGCCAAGCAAGTAACCCCCTAATAGAAAGCATGATACTCTATTATTTCACAATTTGGCTGAGAAGAAAATTTAAAAGCAAGAAAGCCAGCCCGCAATTGGACTGGCTGCCATGATTCTAGTTTACCTTACTTTCCTTTTGCAACTGAGTCCTTCTTGCAGCGATGATCAAATCTTCTACCGGAGATACACGTCCGAGTTCGTCTTTATGAACAATGTGCTTCCTTTCGAATTGTGTCGGGCTGTCAATTCCAGCAGCCGCTGCCAAATTGTAAAGTCCTTCACGCAGGGAAATGATATAGTTGGCAACCCGGTACATTTTTTCTTCTACAACCAGCCCATCCTGCAGCTTTTTATCTGTAGTAGCTACACCTGCCGGGCATGTATTCGAGTGGCATACCTGTGCCATGATGCAGCCGACGCTGATCATCATCCCACGGGCTATATTCACAAGATCTGCTCCCATAGCCAGGGCGATGGCGATTTTATCAGGAGTGATCAGTTTTCCTGATGCAATCAGCTTGACTCTGTCTCTGATTCCATATTGGCGAAGCATTTCGTCCACAACAGGAAGCGCTGAGTTGATAGGAAGGCCAACCGTGTCCGCCAGCTCTTGATAGGTTGCACCCGTGCCGCCTTCCCCGCCGTCAACCGTAATGAAGTCAGGGCCTTTCCCGCTTTCTTTCATGTAGGAAATCATGTTTTCTAGCGCATCCATATCACCAACGACAATCTTGATTCCAACCGGCTTTCCGCCAACCGAACGCAATTCCTCAATCCAATCAAACATGGAAGGGACGTCGCTGAACTCATAAAATCTGTTCGGACTGTTAATTGTCTTACCCACTTCAACAAGGCGTATTTTTGCGATTTCTTCGGTTACCTTTTCCCCTTCAACATGGCCTCCGCGTGTTTTCGCTCCCTGGGCAAGCTTGATTTCAAAAGCTTTAACCTGGGGCATTTCACTCTTCTTCTTGAACTCTTCCCACGAAAACTCGCCGTTCGGCTTGCGGACTCCAAATAAATCTGGCCCGATTTGCATCATGATATCCGGATTTCCGGCGAGATGATGTTCAGACAATCCGCCTTCACCTGAATTCATCCACGTTCCGCCTGCAAGTCCCAGGCCTTTGGACATCGCCTGGATTGCTTTTTCCCCAAGTGCCCCATAGCTCATCGCAGACTGGCCTACCTGGCCTTTTACACGGAATGGATAGCGGCAAGTGTGCCCGCCAAGCACTACAGCGTCATCATCCTGCAAATAATAAGGGTCAGCCAGTTTTTCCTCGCTATGTTCTTTTCTTGTAAAAAGGCCCTCCCCATCAATCTTGTAAACTCTTGTTTTAATTTTTTCCGCGTTATCGACCTTCATTTCATTAGTCAATTTAGGAAAAAGTGTATTTCTGATGTAAAAGCCTTCAGCGTCGAAATCCTTTAATGAACCGAAACCGATTAATCTATCCTTATACTTGCCTGCCTTGACGACATCCTGATATTCCTTGCGTGAAAAAGGCTTCCCCTCATTATCTCCATTGAATAAATATTGTCTTAGCTCTGGACCAATATGCTCGGTAAAATAACGAACCTTTCCGAGCACGGGGAAATTCCTTAAAATTGAATGCTGCTGCTGGTTATCGTCTTTAATGTATAAATAGATAAATAGAAGGACCGGCACCAGGATAATCAAAGCTATGAAAATAAACAAGCCGATCACTAGATAGTCCGTCAAACCCATTGAAATCCTCCTTTATAATGAAGATAAAGCTTTTGTTATGACTGTATCTCCTTCTGCCACCTCGAAAGTCTTGTTAAAAGCGGCCTCGTTTTCGAGCGACATGACCAGCACCTCCGCGATATCCTCTTGTGAAATTTCAAGCTCATTCGAATCCAGTGTTTCACCTGCAGATATTTTTCCATTACCAGGTTTGTCTGTAAATGCTCCCGGCTGCACGATGGTATATGTCAAATTTGATTGCCGCAGCAACTCATCGGGCATCTCTTTCGCGCCAATTTCCCGGCTGTCATCTCCTGCCTCTTCATTGGCCATGATTGCGCTCATCATCACAAAACGCTTGACGCCCTGCTTCTCTGCTTCCTTTACAGTCTCAATGACCGACTCATGATCTACCATTACTGTTCTCCCAGTTTTAGCCTTAGGATTGATACCAGTAAGATAAATGGCAGCATCATATCCGTGGAATAAGTTCGGCAGGATTCTTTCTTCATATAGAACTACTTCTGTAGCTCCTCTCTTTTTCAGCAGCTCGATTTGATTTTCATCGCTGACGACTGCGCAGGATGTATATCCATTTTCCATCAGCTTACTGACAACAAACTCCCCGACACTGCTATGCGCACCAATCACGATTACCTTCATTACATTCCCTCCTTTGTAAAAAAGAGAAACAGATTAACCGTTTCTCTTTTCCCCTTTTGATTCGTCTTGAAAAAGTAACACAGTCTTATCTACATTCATTCTTCCTGACTAATTTGGAAGGTAATAATAAGAGAACCTATCATAAACGAACGAAATGTTGCTTTAATGGTCGTATACCACAAGCGAAAGCCCGCTAAACGATTAGTCAGCGGGCTTGCTTTTTATAAGTTTTCATTCAAGTATTCCTTCGCTTCCTCAGGAGAGGCGAATGGTTTTATAAAGGTAACTTCTTTGCCGTCGTTGGCAACTGCCAGGAATCCATCCGCTACCTGAATAATATCTGCAGAAACATTCTTCTGTCCCTCTGGTTCCACGGTATCAGCGATTGTGGCCTGCCCCTTATCAACCCAGGATTGAACCTCAACAGCATAAGCATCATAATCCATTCCTTCATAGAACCTTTCCTGCAGGTAATCCGTGGTCACCGGATCCTCCTCAGTCTTCACTTCCGTTTCCGGCGGTCCCTCCTGCCCAATTTCACTATCATCAGCGCTGCATCCAGCAAGGATCCCAGCCGCTGCTAAAGATATAAGTATTTTCTTCATAAGATCCTCCTTCTTGTAAGATTCTCTTATCATCCTTTTACCCTAAATACCAGGCAGAAAAAGTATTCGTGACTATTTGGATGGAATTGGAAAAGTCAGTGTAGAAATACTTAACTAGTTAAGTTGAAATCTATCAAATGGTATTAAATTTGTTACAAATGGGATTATAACTCTTTCGTTTGTTAAAACTGGGATTAAAAACACCGATACCAGGATTATATGTGATGAAACTGGTATTATGGCTGCAAAACTGATGTTCAAACTCTGCAAATCTTCATCAATTCTACTCAACCGTTAATATATTTCTTCTAACCGTCGATAAATTCCTTCCAACCGTTAATAATCACTTATAAACTGTTAAATAAAATTCTATAACTGGTAATAACTAAGCAAGAATTGTTGAAATGCATTCCTCATCAGGCTAAAACAAGCGAATTTTCAAACATCCTTGCTAAAAAGGACTCTTTTTCAGCAATATACACAAAAAAACAGGATTCCGACCCTGGAATCCTGCTTTACTACTTTATTTTCACTCTGGTGCAGTGAATGAACGCTGTGCGAGTTCGTTTTCTAGCATGAAGAATGCGTTGCTGTCCTGGTCGATCCGGCGCAGCTTCTGAATCAGGCTGTCGAACAGGGCTTCTTCTTCAACCTGTTCTTCAATGAACCATTTCAGGAATGTCATCGTCGCGTGTTCGCGCTCATCAAGGGCGATATCCGCGAGATTGTAAATTCGGCGCGTGACTTCCTTCTCATGTGCCATGCCTTTCTTAAAAACATCAAGAACAGATTCGAACTCGTTTGATGGGGCATTGAAGCCATCGAATGTCACGCGCTCACCCATATCATTGATGAAATTGTAAAATTTCATCGCATGGAAGCGTTCTTCTTCAGCTTGTACCAAAAAGAAATTCGCAAAACCATCCAGGTTTTCCGCTGAACAATACGAAGCCATTGCCATGTACGCATGGGCAGAATAAAACTCATAATTCATTTGTTCGACCAAACCATTAACCAACTTATCGCTGATCATTGTGATTCCTCCTCAATTCATGCAGCTCTTTTCTTTTTACGCTAACATAATTATTTTGCCTTAACAATTGAATTTTACCCTTTTGCGCTTCTTAAAACCATGTTTATCCAAAGGTCGGCAATAAAAAAGGACAGCACGGATGCAAACGCTTATGCCATACCTCCTGAACTGTCCTTGAAACATTAAAGGCTGTTTGCTCATTGATTATTGCTATTCGTCTAGGTTTTGGTAACCGCATCAAAGCTCTTTCGAGAAGACTTCTGAATATGGATGGCCCTAAAACTCGTAAAAACCCAGGTGCCGGTTTTTACTTTTGGTTGAGAGCAACAAAGTTTACGAAAAGAGCGTCATTAAAATAAATCCATTAAAAGATCCCAAAACCCTTTCTTTTTCTCAGGCTTTGCTTGTTTCTCTTCTTGTTCTTCTTTTTCAATCGCTTCTGTTTTGATGACGAATTGTACGGAAGTGATGTTCTCGTTCTTCGGGGACACAAAAGAAACTGGCTCGAAGTCTGATTTGTCATACTCCTTGATCATTTCATTGATTTCCTGCTGCATTTGCTCAGGCAGGTCTTTCGTTTCCTTATGCAATTCGCTTGTTCCGTTGTGGAGTTCGCCGACTCCTTTATTCAATTCACCTGTGCCATCTGCCAGACCGGCAACTCCTGAATGCAGCTTGTTATAGGAAGCTGCCAGCTTGCTCACTCCTCCTGTATAACCAACAAGACCGGAGTGGAATTCTCCGTATTGAGAGGACAATTCCGCGAGCCCTTTCTGAAGCTGTTCCAGACCGCTCATATCCATATCCTTAAGAGAAACAGACAGGTCACCGGCAATCGCTGTTAGTCCTGCGCTCATCTCCGTTACCGATCCGCTTACCTGCATGAGTGTAGGATCAACGGCTGCATAGGCTTCCTGTACTTGTGAATAAGTACCTTTAACTTTCTGGGCAGCTGCATAGGACTCAACTAGTTTGTTGACAACATTCGCATCCGCGCCGCTGCTGTATAATGCTTTTATCTCTTCATCTGAAATCTGATGGGCCGGAATTTCTTTAATTGCACCATCAAGTGCACCGTACGCCAAAGCGTAATTTTGGCGCAAAGTGGTCAGCCCATCTGCTGCCTGGTTCATCCCGCTGGCTAATTTAGTCAGGACCGCAGGCAGTTCACTCAAACTCGACACATCCATTTGGGCAGAATCCCCGGAAAGAGAGGTGCTCATTTGTTTCAATGCATCGCCAATCGAACTGGATGCACCGACGATTTGTGAGGATGAACCGTTCAGCTCAGTCATGCCGTTTTTATATTTTGCCGAACCATCACGCAGGCTTGCTGCGCCATTGTTCAATTGCGAAACACCACTCTTCAGGTCGGCAACTCCATCATTCAATTCCCTGATTGCATCCGATAATGCCGACATATCATCGGTCATACTCTCCATTTCAGAAGTATTAATCGGCAGGGTCGACGGAACAGCTGCAATATCGACACCGGTGAATTCAAAATCCTCCACATCTGCTTCGACAATGAACTCTTCCTCCTGTCCAGGCATTACTGTGAAAGTAATTTGCTTGTTCTTTCCGGCATTTGCAACCATGCCGCCATCTGCTTCTATATTTTGATAATTATTTGAGAGTTGCAGGGAAACTTGCAATAAGTAATTGTCAAAGTAAATACCGTCTGCTTTTTCATTGGCAGCAGTATTGATCTTTATTTCTAAACTGCCTTCTTTTCCAGCAAGTTCGGATGCTTCAACCTCACGCCCATCGAGTAAATAGGAAATCTCAATATCCCATGGCAGCTCAGTGTTGTCTTCCATATTGCCCTGATAATAAAACTTTCCTTCAGGGGCATCAATCTGGACGGCCTGCCCATTGTGAGCAAGTTCGGAAAGGTCAGTCAGGTTTTTGACACTGCTGTAGTTCCCATAATCGAGAATTTCTCCAGCCTTCGCTACCTCCAAAGTATTGACAACATAAATATCATCAAGGTCTCCATTGGATTTTAATGTTGCGTATACGACTTCGTCCTTGGCGGCGATTTTCCCTTCAGTTTCTGCCGCCGCTCCATAACTAAGAAATGAAGGCAAGATAATCATCGATGCGAGGGCAGCAGGAAGTAATTTGTTTGTTCTCATCATCATTTCTCCTCGTAAAAGTTTGCTTTATAGGTCGTCTTTTTAATGAATTTATCGAACACCAGCAGCATAGCCGGCAAGAAGAATACGACCATCACGAACGCAAGCAATGCGCCCCTTCCTAATAACAGGCCGATGGATCCAACAATCGGGTTGGAAGACGTCATCCATAAAATAAACCCGACACTCGATAAAATAGCTGCAGATATGGAGATGGAGAACGTTTTTTCATCCAATGTTTTCACGATTGCTTTTTTCGCGGACATTTCCTGACGGTTATGCTGGTATGCTTCCGTCAGCAAAATTGCATAGTCCACCGTTGCCGCCAGCTGTACCGTACTAATGATCAAATATCCGACAAACACCAGCGATGAACTTGTAAAATACGGAATCGACAGATTGATCCAGACGGCAGACTGGATCGTGATCAGCAATGCGAGTGGAATCGAAATCGACTTAAAGGTTGCCAGCAGGACAATGGCAATCGTTACGACTGTCAACACGTTCACGACGATATTATCCTTGTTGACGACATTCTTGATATCATACAGTGTCACACTCTCTCCCATGCTCATTGCCTGATCACCATAATATCCTTCAGCCTCCGCTTCTACCTTCTGGACAATTGAAAAAGGAATATCTCCTTCTGTCCCCTGATTCGTATTGATGATGATCCGGCTGTAATTTTCCGAATAGAATTCGTTTGTGATTGAGTCATCCAGGTATTCAGGCGGAATGACCGAGCCTACCATATTCACATAGGCAATCACGCTCGTTACGTAATCGAGATCCTCCAGATCCTGGACTAGCTCCGCTTCCTTTGCTGTATCTCCTTTAGGAACCAAAAGGACAATCGGAGTCGTTTCTCCAAACGCTTCTTTTATCTCGATAAAATCTCTGCCGGCACGTGTTGTTTCCGGCTGTTCGCCAAGCCCATACGTAAATGCCGTATTGCTTTGCGCCAAAAAGCTTGGAATGAGAATCGCAAAAACAAGCAGCAGGCTTGGTATCTTAAGTTTGACCACAATATTACCGATTCCAGTAAAGCTTGGAACAAAACTTCTGTGCTGCGTTTTGTCCATCCATTTATAGAACAGTAAAGTGAGCGCCGGTAAAAACACCATGACGCTGATAAAGCTCAGTACAATTCCTTTAACCAGATTGATTCCAAGATCTGAGCCAATTTCAAATTTCATGAATGTCAGCGCGATGAATCCAAAAAATGTTGTCGCCGCACTGGCGGTAATCGCAGGGAATGACTTTTTCATCGCCAGACGCATGGCTTCTTCAGGATTATTAGTCTGCTTTCGATAATCAGAAAAACTGTGAAGCAGGAATACGGCATAATCGAGTGAAACGGCCAGCTGCAGGATCGGAGCGACCGACTGAGTAACGAAGGAAACCTCGCCGATAAAAATGTTCGTGCCCAGGTTGATCAGGACCGAGACTCCGATTGCCAGCAGGAAGAATAAAGGCTCGATCCACGACGTAGTTGAGACGACAAGAATGAAAATTATGATCGGAACGAGCAAAACAGCAGCATACATCGATTCTGTTCCAGCCATTTTTTGTGATGATGCCGTATTGATGGCTTCGCCCGCAATCGCTCCGTCTTCACCAATCAAGTTATATATCGCATCGGTGATCGGAACCTCATCACCAGAGCGGACACTGATCGAGAACAGCGCATTACCATCTTTGTAGTAGTTTTCGACTGTCTCTTTGTCTGCCATTTCGAGGGGTTTCTTCAAATCCACCACATCATCAAGCCAAATGACGTCGCCAACACCATCAATGGCTGACAATCTCTCTTTAAGACTGAGCGCTTCCTGCAAGGATATATCCCTTACCATCACCCTTGTATCTGGTACCTCAGCAGTGAACTCCTTTTCCATGATTTCCATTGCCCTTGTTGACTGGGCATCTTCAGGCAAATAATCGACCATATTATAATTGACCGAAACAAAAAATTGCGCCACTGTTGAAATTAACGCAAATACAACAAACGCGATCACAACAGCTTTCTTATGTTTGATGATTTTTTCTGCAATGCTTATCATTCTTCAACCTCACTTGAGTCTTTTGCCATTTCACTTTATCATTATATAAACACCGTGTTGTCTATTCAACAAACAGTTGGGCATATAACGTGCAATAAACAACATAAAGTCAATATCTGTTGTTTAACTCTATGTTTTGAAAATAAAGGAAGGGTTTAAGGAAATGGACAGACGTAAAAGATATACAAGGATGGTTTTAAAGGAAAGCCTGATGGACTTATTAAAAAACAAGCCAATTTCCAACATCACCATTAAGGAAATCTGTGAGCTGGCAGACATCAACCGCTCCACATTCTATTCTCATTATTCCAGTCAATATGACCTGCTTAATGCAATTGAAGAGGAATTTATTGTAGACATGGTATCAACGCTTAACCAATATAATTTTTCCAAAGAAGAAGAAGCTTTAAAGATGACCGAGAAGATCCTCGAATATATTGCCAAGAATAGCGATGTATGCCAGACACTTCTGAGCGAAAATAGCGACATTCACTTCCAGAAAAAAGGAATGATGATCACCCAGGAATTCATCTTCAAAAACTGGATTTCCGACAGCCAGCATGACCGCGAAACATTTGAATATATTAATATCTTTGTTGTCAGCGGAAGTATTTATGTGATTAAAAACTGGGTGGAGAACGGGATGGATAAAACACCGAGAGAGATGGCAGAAATCATCTATAACTTCATAAATAGAGGATTATCAAATATACGATAAAGCGCCGGCCCCTGATTTGGGCCGGCGCTTTCATTATTTCAACACCAGTCTCGTGACGCTCTCAATCTGAGAAGTGTGCGGGAACATGTCGACTGGCTGAATGTATTCAACTTTATATTTTGAGCCGAGTGTCGTGATATCCTTTGCAAGTGTTGAAGGATTGCAGGATACATACACAAAGGTTTTTGGCTTGATTTTCAGGACGGTCTGGAGGAATTGCTCGTCGCAGCCTGTCCGCGGAGGATCGACGACAATCACATCCGGACGCCATCCTTCCTTCAGCCATTTTGGAAGCAGTTCTTCCGCTTTCCCCATATAGAATCTTGCATGCTTGACTTTGTGCTTCTCGGCATTCTTTTTGGCATCCTCGACAGAGTCTGGAATGACATCCATTCCACGGACATCGCCTGCCTGACCGGCCATCCACAACCCAATCGTTCCGACTCCGCAATAAGCATCCACAAGCTTTTCCTTGCCTGTCAGCTTCGCGGCTGCCTTCGCTTCATTATAGAGTTTGACGGTCTGTTCTGGATTCAGCTGGAAGAATGTACGAGCCGACAATTCGAACTGCAGGTCTCCCAGTGTCTCCTGGATAAAATCGCTGCCTTCTAACGTTGCGGTTTCGCTTCCAAAAATGACAGAAGTTTTTTCTCCGTTGACGTTTTGGACAATAGAATTCACCTCAGGAAGGCGCTTCTTGATTTCCTGGATAACGATATCCTTCTTCGGCAGCTCTTTTTTGGTCGTGATCAGGACAATTTGGAGCTCCCCGGTCTGGACTCCCGTTCTCGCAACAATTGTGCGCACGAGCCCTTTGTGCTTTTTCTCATTGTAAATCGGGATCTTCAAATCCTGAAGAATGCCTTTTACAACTTCTGTAGCTTTCGTCGTTGCCGGATGCTGTACCGCGCATTGCTCGATATTGATCAGATTATGGGAGTTCAGGCCATACAGGCCGGCAAGCACTTTTCCATCCTTTTCACCTACCTGGAATTGGCTCTTGTTCCGGTAACCCCAGGGATTCTCCATACCAATCGTTGGCCGGATATCCAGGTCATCGATTTTCAGCTTTGTGTGGCGCTCCAAAGCCTGGATGACAATATCGCGCTTTTCATTAAGCTGCTGGTCATAGCGCAAATGCTGGAGCTGGCAGCCTCCGCACTGATCATAAACCGGACATAGCGGCTTGATCCGATGCTCTGATTGTTTGCGGATTTTCTTGATTTTTGCCTCAGCAAACTTAGGGTGGACCTTTGTCGCCTCCGCAACAATCTCCTCACCCGGCAGAGCACCTGGCACGAACACAACCTGGCGCTTGAAATAGCCTACGCCTTCTCCATTGATGCCAAGACGCTTGATCGTCAGCGGAAAGGTTTGTTTCAGCTCCAGCTTCGCTGTCTGCTGGTCTTTGTTCGTTTGCTGGCCCATTTTTTTATATTGGCCTTTACTTTGTACACCTTTTTTATGCTGGACTTTGCTATCTGGACTTTTCTTGTGCTGGGCTTTGCTTTGCACCCCATTGGTGTTGTGCTGATCTTTTCTGGTATGCTGATCTACTTTTATTTGCTGCTCTTTTTTCATAAAACTTCACTCCAATTATTCAATGCTTCTCCATAAATAGAGCGAAGCATAGCTTAAATAAGGGTTCCAGGGTTCTTTAAACTTTTCCATTTCGGCAGGAGTCGGTTTTTCCTCCAAACTGAAATATTTTTTCAGCGCATTTTGGATGCCGATGTCCCCCATCGGAAACAAATTCGGCCGCCCGAGCGCGAACATTAAAAAGTTTTCAACCGTCCATGGACCGACACCGCGAATCTTTATCAATTCTCTGGTGACTTCCGCATCAGGCATTGTCTTCATTTTTTCAAAATCAAGCTGGCCAGATGCTGTCATTTCTGCGATTCCAATCACATATTCAGCCTTCCGCCCGCTGAACTGTAACTCCCGCAGCTGTTCAACTGTCAGCTGTGCTACTTTTTCCGGGTTAGGATAATACCAGACACCATCCAGTTCCTCCCCGAAAGATTTCACAAACCGTTCTGTTAAAGTAAAAGCGAATTTAAGGTTGACCTGTTGATGGATAATGCTCTTGACCAAACTTGAAAACGGATCAAACTCAAGAACGAGCGGAGTGCCATAATGTTCAATGAACAAGTCCTTTAATTCCGTCGTCTGAAAATGCTCATGAATCTGAATCAATTTCACATCCCACTGAAAAATTTCGGACAGTCGATCGAGCGTACTTTCTTTTTCGTTGTCCGCACGAATCAGGAATTCGGGCTTTTCCAGAGTCCCAGTTCCGATGACTTCTGCAACGATTTTTTTATTGTTAAAAGAAAGCGGAATCTTAACATGCCGCTTTTCGATATCAACAGAATGCAAAGGATCGAGCGCCAGCCTGCTTAAAGCTAAATCAAAATCATAGGGTCCTGAAAATGACACCTTTTCTTCCCACATATATAAACCGCCCTTTAATATTTTCCCCGTATTATAGCATTTTCAGAGGATTTTTACGAAAATAGTATAGAATCCGGCGCTTATTTCACAAAATCGAGTTGAAGACCAGGGGGATAATTTGCCCTTTCATGTTTTATTGGCGGAGTTCACAATTTTATTGGCGATAATCTCATTTTATTGGCGAAGTTCACAACTTTATTGGCGATAATTTTATTTTATTGGCGAAAATCCGATTTTATTGGCGAACTGGAAAAAATGAGCCCTTTTTTCCAATTCCAATAATCCCGGCACCAGAAAAGATGCCGGGAAAAATACATACTAGTACAACATCGGATCCTTCATTCCGCCTTTGCTTAGCATCAGATCATCCAGGCTTTTAAAATTGTAGCCTTGTTCCTTTAGATCCCTGATTACTTTTCCGAGGGCGTCGGCATTGTCCTTTGATACGGTGTGCAGCAGCAGGACTGCGCCCGGGTGGATCTGCGTCATGATTTTATCATAAGAGTATTGAGCGCCTTTTTGCTGGTCGGTATTCCAGTCAACGAAGGCGAGCGACCAGAACACATGGGTATAGCCAGCTTCCTTCGCAACTGCCATCGTCTTTTCGCTGAAAATCCCGCGCGGCGGACGCAAATACGCCATATGCTTGTTTCCAGTGATCCTTTCCGTTTCAGCCCTGACCATTTCCAGTTCCTTTTTGATTTTCTCATCGCTGATTTTCGTCATATCAGGATGGTGCCATGAATGATTACCGATGATATGGCCTTCATTGGCCATTCGGGCAACCAGCTCTGGAGCACTCTCGAGATAATGGCCAGTCACGAAAAAAGCAGCCGGCACCTTCTCCTCCCTTAAAATATCAAGGATTTGCTCAGTATAGCCATTTTCATAACCGTTATCGAAGGTTAAATAAATATCCTTTGAATTCTTGTCTCCTTTGTAGACTGCTCCGTGGTCTTCAAGGATGACCTCAAACATCCTGCCGGCATCCGCCTGCCTTCCGTTGCGGCCCTTCTTGAAACCCCAGTGCAATGGTGAGTTGGAGTTTACCTCCGCACCTGTTGTCGCTGGCAAGGTAATCAACAGCAGCATCGCTGAAGCAAGAAAAACTTTAACTATCTTTTTCATGATGTTCCTCCATTGATGTTTTTCCTTAGTGTTCGCCAGCTTGTCAAAAAAATTCTTATAAGTATAACTCGAATTTTAATGGCGAATAGTAAAAACATACAAAACCCTAAGGAGAAAGTTATGTCAGAAGAACAAAAAATTAATTGGACATCTGGAGAAGTGGGCAATCTTTGGAATATATACATGGCTAACTCAATGGCTGCCTGCATGTTCAGGCATTTTCTATTGAATGTGGAAGACGAGGAGATTAAGGATTGCCTGATATCAGCGGATCAATTGAGCAAGAAGATTCTCTCGGAATTGGAAGAACTATTTTCAAACGAAGGAATGGCAATACCAAATGGATTTTCAGGGGCGGACGTGAACGAACAGGCCCCAAGGCTGTTTTCAGATAGTTTTTACCTGAACTATCTAGATATGATGGTCAAATATGGGGCGCTCTATTACAGCGTCGCTTTGCCTGGTTTCTCGAAGATGGACCTGCGCCATTCAATCACGAATATCCATATTTCTACCCTTAATCTTTCAAATAAGGTAACTGAAATGATGCTGAAGAAGGGATTGCATGTCAGGCCGCCATACATCCCGATAACGAATGAGACGTCTTTTGTTGAAAAACAAAGCTTTTTTAATGGTTATTTTGGTGATAAAAGACCTCTTTCAGCTTTGGAAATAACCCATTTATTCCTGAACATCCAGGTCAATGCGGTTAAAACGATCCTTGTAATGGGATTCAGCCAGGTGGCTAAGAATGAAGAAGTAAGGAATTATTTTTTACGTGGAAAAAAAATCAATATCAAGCAGCACAATACACTTTCCCAGATCATGTACAAAGAGGACTTGCCTGTAACAATTCCAAGCCAGTTTATGATTACAGAATCGACTCAGGCTCCTTACTCAGATAAGCTGATGCTATTCCATATTTCAAACCTGTCCTCCGCAAAGGTACGTAACTTCGGAGATTCAATGGCAGTAAGCCCGCGACATGATCTCGGGGCGACCTACACAAGATTCCTGATGGAAACAGCCAATTTTGCTGAAGATGGCGGGAATATCCAAATTGAAAATGAATGGCTGGAAAGGCCTCCGGGAAATGTGGACCGCGACCAGCTCGCAAAAAAGAAGAAATAGAAAAGCGGAGGGATTGCCCAGCTCTTACAAGCGTCTCAAGGAGTCATAAGCACAGATAGGCATGTAAAAGGAGACTCTCAAAAAGCGAGTCTCCTTTTGTTAGTATTATTTGTAAACTCGATCTGCGAACTGTGCCAATTTTTCAAGGGAAGATTTCTCAACATCCTCGTGCAGGCTGTTCCCGTGTGAGTCCATTGTGACAACGGCAGTAAAGCCTTCCACGTTTAGGTGCCACATTGCTTCAGGAATACCAAAGTTCATCAGGTCAACACCCTCCACTGACTTAATGCAGTCAGCATAATACTGGGCAGCTCCACCGATGGCATTCAGGTAAATACCGCCATGCTCCTTCAAGGCAGCAAGCGTCTTCGCGCCCATTCCGCCTTTGCCGATGACCGCGCGGATGCCGAACTTTTTCATGATATCGCCCTGATAAGGCTCCTCACGAATGCTTGTTGTCGGGCCTGCTGCCTTCACCTGCCAGTTACCTTCTTCATCCTTCAGCATAACCGGGCCGCAATGGTAGATGATCTGGCCATTCAGATCCACTGGCGAATCATGGTCTGACAGATACTTATGGATCGCGTCACGTCCGGTGTACATCATGCCGTTGATTTTCACGACATCTCCCACCTTTAGCCCGCGGATTTGCTCCTCTGTAATCGGAGCGGTCAGTGTGACAACATTCTCTTCTGCCGGTGCTTCAACAGCTGCCGCAATTTCCTGGGCAGCAGGCTGGGCAAAATCGATCTTCTCACCCTCCTGATACATCCATTCCTGGATATCCCCTGTTTCAGGATTTACTGCAACACCAAGACGTCGGTATGCCCAGCAGTTATAGGCCACGGAAACGTAGAAGCTTGCAGGAATTCGGTTCATGACACCGATTTTGCAGCCCAGAAGTGTCGTTTCGCCGCCAAAGCCCATCGTACCTATTCCAAGCTTGTTCGCATTTTCCATTACATATTCTTCAAGATCGCGAAGGTCAGGATGCGTGTTCACATCGTCTACCGTACGGAACAGCTGCTCTTTCGCAAGGTCATACCCGGAAGAACGGTCGCCGCCGATACCAACGCCGATGAAGCCGGCGCTGCAGCCTTGTCCCTGTGCCTGATAAACCGAATGCAAGATACATTTGCGGATACCATCTAGATCGCGTCCAGCACGTCCTAGTCCTTCCAATTCTGCAGGAAGGCTGTATTGAATATTTTTATTTTCACAGCCGCCGCCTTTTAAAATCAGACGAGCATCAATATAGTCCTTTTCCCATTGCTCAAACTTGATGACAGGAGTGCCTCCGCCAAGGTTGTCACCACTGTTATCCCCCGTCAGTGAATCAACGGAGTTCGGACGAAGCTTCCCGTCCTTCGTTGCCTGTGCAATCGCGTTGTAAATCGCTTTTTTCATTTCAAGCTGGTTTGCGCCAACCGGAGTTTTGATCTTGAAGGTTGGCAGCCCAGTATCCTGGCATATAGGCGATACCTTGTCATCAGCCATTTTAATATTATTCGTGATCGTATCAAGGCTCATCGCCGAACGGGTACCCTCGTTTTCACGCTCCGCTGCCGACTTGATCGCCCTGCGCACATCCCTAGGCAGGTTCGTGGATGTTTCAACAATCAGCTGGTACATGCTTTCCTGAAACTTTTCAATATTCATCTGACTTCCCCTCTCCCCTTGTTTGCTGTCTCTTTATATGTGAAAATTTTATAACAATTTCTCCGATATCATTATACTCCTATCATCTATGTATTTAAAGATAGAAAGTGAAATCGTTTACAAATACGAAAAGCGGAAGCGCCTTGGTTAGCCCCGACAAGCGTTGCCCGTCTACAACGCCGCGCCTCCCAATTAGAAGCCGCAGCTAGACAAGCTCTCTAGCTGCTCAAAGCTAACGCTTCTCACAAAATACTCGAAGAGGATACTCGGTATGAAAACTGGCTAGGCGCTGGAGCGAACACCGGAAAAGTTTATGAAATAAAATAAGAGACCACATAAAAGGTCTCTTACAAATCGCGATGCTTAAACTCGCGGCATTTCGCGTCCATTTCTTCAACGATCTGGATCATGCGGTCGATATCCTCCAAGTCCGCTTCCACTGGATCAATTGCTTCAAGCAACTCAGCAAACATATCCAAACGCTGCTTCAAAAATACCACCTGCGTATTTTTATCATTTATCGGATTACCCAAAATTCTCTCTCCTTTCACTACCACTAACATCCTACCTAAAAATGGGCGAATGTGCAATATGACAGCTAATAGTTAACACACCATTGATATCTATTGGATAGTATTCCCCCTTTCATATATGTTTGCCCCGGCTTATTTAGGAAAAAACATATAGGAGGTGATGAAATGTTCTTTAATTCATGGGATGCGGTTTGGCGAACCTTGATTGTCGGAATACTTGCTTATGCCGCACTCGTATTTATACTGCGGATATCGGGAAAAAGAACGTTATCCAAGATGAATGCTTTCGACTTGATTGTAACCGTGGCTCTTGGTTCAACTTTGGCAACTATTTTGTTGAATAAAAATGTAGCCCTCGCTGAAGGAATCTCTGCCTTCTTCATCTTAATTGCACTTCAGTACTCGGTGGCATGGCTTTCCATCCGTTCAGACCTGTTCAAGAAACTAATTAAGTCAGATCCGAAGCTGATTTATTATCAAGGCAATTATTTAAAAGAAAATATCGTCAAAGAGCGTGTGTTGGAGGTTGAAATTCTCCAGGCTGCGCGTTCCAGCGGCATCAATTCTATGGAACAAGTGGAAGCCGTTGTACTAGAAACAGACGGCCGCATTTCTGTCATAAAAAAATCAGATTCAGAGACCAACACGCTGAATAATGTTGACAAATAGAAGAAGCAGGCTGAATTAACAGCCTGCTTTGTTTTGATTTATTCATCAAGCCCAGTGGCCTTCCCTTCCCGGCTTGAATCGGCTGCTCCATAAAGGATGCCTTTTTCTCGATCAATCTTGATCGCCTGTACATTTCCGAGTGGGAATGGTCCATCGGCGAACTCAAATCCCCTCGATTCCATTTCGCCTTTCGCCTCCATGCTGATTCCAGATTCCCAGCCAACGAGCGGGCCGCTACTATTGAAAATCCTCGGCTCCTCAATAGCATCTTTGAGGTCCATCCTAAAATCAAGAACATTGACGATTGTTTGGAAAACCGAGCCAATGATTGTCGGTCCGCCTGGAGACCCCAGCGTTAAGACAGGTTCATTATCCTTGAATACAATCGTCGGCGTCTTGCAGCTTACCGGACGTTTGCCTGGCTGAACTTCATTCAAGCCGCCAGGGACCGCATCAAAATCAGTCAATTCGTTGTTTAATACAAACCCATGGTCCTTGACCATAATTCCAGAACCAAATGGATGCTCTACCGTTGATGTGCAGGCAACAATATTGCCCCATTTATCCATGACAGTGAAATGGGTCGTTTCGCTTCTCTCCTTTTCTGGCTCGAACGGCTGGCGCACCACGTTTATTTCTTTTCCATCCGTATAAGCCCACGGGTTGCCGAAGTCGACTGCGTCATTTCTCCGCTCGAAATTAATCAGCTTGCGGCGGTCTGCAAGATACTCTTCACTAAGCAATCCTTCTAACGGGATACCCCCAAAATCAGGATCTCCGGAAAAAGCGATTTTATCTGAAAAAGCAATCCTCATTGCTTCTGTAAACAGAAAATATTTCTCCCATGATTTCACGTTATACTTACTGAGATCAAAGCCTTCAAGCAGTTTTAAAATTTGCAGCATCGTTGTTCCGCCGGCACTTGGCATATTGGAAGAAGCTATTTTGTAGTCTCGGTACGTTCCCCAGACAGGCTCATCAATCGAAATTTCATAATCTCTAAGATCTGACATTTCCATGATGCCGCCAAGTTCTTTTAGGGTCGAGATAAGGGCTTCCCCGATCTCTCCTTCATAAAAAGCTTCGATGCCGTCGCGCTGAAGGATGCGGAAGGTTTTTGCAAGATGCTCCTTCTGGTAGACATCCCCTTCTTTAAGGGATTTGCCTCCAGGCTGAAACAGTTCCTTCGCATGATCTCCAAGACGGTAATCAAAGGTGTTCAGGATTTCCTCCATCACCCAGTTAACCTCGACGCCCTTTTCAGCGGCCTGGGCAGCGGGTTCGATCAATTCAGCCAGCTGCTTTGTCCCATATTCCTTCCTTGCCGCCTCCATTGCTTTCAGGATTCCAGGGACACCAACTCCACTGGCATGTGTCGACCTTTTTTTAAATGGGATGACTTCTCCCTTTTCATCTAAAAAAAGTTCAGTATGTGCCGCTTTCGGGGCCCTTGTATGACCATCAAAAATTTTCGTTGTCTTGCTTTCGGCATGATAGACCATAAAAAAGCCGCTGCCGCCGATTCCAGTCATCATCGGTTCTCCGACATTTAAACCAAATTGGATGGCAATTGCCGCATCAATCGCGTTGCCTCCTTCACGAAGGATTTTCTCCCCGGCATTCGTTGCAACTGGATGGGCTGAAGCTGCCATCGCAATTTTACCTGTCGCTGTTTCTCTATCATAATCACATCTGTTTGAGCGTGGTTTAAATTCCTTATCCATTGGCTGTGACCTCCCAATTTCTGCTTGTACTTATAAATACCCCCGTATGGAGGATAAAAACAAACAAATATATGGGAGAAAAGACAATAAAAAACCAGTCCTGGAGTTCAGGACTGGTTTCTCATATACGTTTATCGGTTGTTATCGTTCTTCTGGTTTTCCGGCGATACAGTGAAGGTATTTGAAGTATTGCCTAAACCTGTTGTATCAGACGGTTTGCTTTCCATGCCTGTAGCGTATCCGTCAGCGGCGCCGTTTGAACCTGAACCTGAGTTTGAAGAGCTTGATTCAGATGCAGAATTAACCACTGGGTTGTCCATTGCAACAGAACCTGCCTCCTTCACTTTTGAGCTGACTTCCTTCAAGTCATCCTTTGCGTTCATCACAGTTAAGACCGCATCTCCAGAGATGGATTTAGCATCACCCATCTTGCTGAATACATCATCATTCAGGCGCTGATAAAGGTTTTGAGCATCGCTGATCGCTTCCTTTAGAATGCTGGATGCTTCCTTGAAGCTGCTCATCATTTGATCCTTTACTTCAGAAGGATTGTTTTTGACTTCGCTGATTACATTCATTGATGTGTCTTTTGCACTGACAGCCTTATCCTTCACCTTTGTACGAGTGTTCGAATCAAGCATTGCCATTGCACCGCCAATCGCTGCGCCGATTAGCACACCCTTCATAAGCTTGCCGTTTGATGAGCTAGAGTTACTTGAGCTGTTTACTCCGTAGCTGCTAGAGTAGCCACCCATTGAATTGTTGTTCGAATACGAATCACCTGAAGTGGTGCTTGCGTATGTTGTTGTTCCAGTTGTTGTATCATATGAAGCATTTTCCCTTGAAGAAGTGTACATGTTGTTGTTCGTATTATAATTTGAAGTGTTACCTGTTTGGTTAGAAAAAGTGTTGTCAGCCATAATATATTTCCTCCTTTTAATGTTTGGTGTTTTATTTTGTTATGTCTAACTAATTCCCGCCTTGGACGACCGTTAAACAGGATATATATACCTTTTGTCAAGAGGAAAAAATTACTAGAAAATTAAAAAAGAACCTTACTCCTAAATAAAGGAATAAGGTTCTCTTATTTGATATTTATCTGGGTCTATCGCTGGAAACAAAACCAAAGCTGACATGATCCTGCACCGGGATCCATGCTCCAATCCCCTGTGAAACAACATTTTTGACGACAATGAATTTCTTGCTCCCTTTTAGCATCAAATAGACCTCTCCATATGTCACCTTTCCCTTTTCATTGATCGCCGGGGCATAAGCATAAAGGTAACCGAGGCGTTTCGGCTGGATATTATAGATATGATCTTTTTTCGTACCAGCGCCGACAATGGTTTCAAACGCTAGCGGCAGCCCTGTATTCTTTGCTGCTTTTAACAGCATCATCTTTTGCACATCTTCGGCATTCTTGATTTTCGCGGTCAAGCCGCCCTTCACGACCTTTTGCTGTTCCTGTACATAATGGATTTGATAAATAGAATTCCCGCCGCGATTATCAAAGTAGTTCGTATTGATTTTCTGGAACTCCCAGTTCGGCGAAGTTTCAGTCGACACATAATTCAACGGCCATTCCCCAAGATAAACAATCGCTCGATAGCCGATTGCAAAAGGAGTGCTGTTAATGGAAGTTTCATTCAGCATACGAATCAAATCAGGATTCTCAATCTTCACTTTTGACGTTTTCAACAGATTCTTCGTCAGCTCACTTGGCTGAAGGAAAGGCAAATCCTCCGTCGGGTTGGGATAGGTGTTATCCTTTGTGATATTCATAACTGAATTCGGAATTGTATACTTTGCCTTTTCCGACTGCTTAGGCTGTGGAGCCTTTTTACCTTTTCCTTCCTCAGCAAACCCAGGCGCTAAAATGGACATCATGAAAACAATCGTCATAACAAGGATAGCTGCTTTTTTCATTTGGTGTTGTCTTCTCCTTTCACTACGGGAAACTTATAAGTTTGTTTATAGTGTTTTCGGAGTTCATTAACTTTATCCAAAGTTTAGGCTGCTTTCGGAAAGTTTGTGGTTTACAGGCATAATGAAAGGCCCTGCCCAAGACAGAGCCTCACAATTATCGTGCAGAAGTGAGCAGCTTATTATAAAGCTTTTCACAGTAAGGGTAGAACAATTGAATCAGCGGTCCGATTGCGAAGGTTACAATCAACGTACCAATTCCGATTGGTCCTTTAAAAATGAAGGCAGCGGACAAGGCAAATACTTCACCAAGCGTTTTTGCTGCCATCAGGTTGAGACCAAACCGTTCCCTTAATGCCATCATAAAATTGTCGATCGGAATCAATGGGAACTTCGGCTGCAAATAAACTGCCAGTCCAAAGCTTAGCGCGACCATTCCCAATAAAAAGACTGCAAATTGTTTTACGTAGCCGGTTACAACCAGATCCTCAAACACACGCAAAAGCCAGAAGTCGATCAGCACACCTGTGATCAGCAGCGTGATAATCGCAGCCAAATCCGGACGCCTTTTTACTAAAGCTGCATTGATGAAGATCATGATGATACCAACGATTACAACCCAGCTGCCAGGTGTCAGTCCCACAGTTTTCGATAAACCGACATTAAGCGCATCCCATGCGCCCGTTCCCAATCCCGCTTTAATGGTCATCGATACTCCAAAAGATAGAATAATTAACCCAATGATGTAAAAAAGAGTGCGATAAACAAAAGCCATATTTCATATTCTCCTTCTTAGTAAAACCGTTCTAATGTATTGAAGCTTAGGATACTTTTGTTCCAGAAAGGCCTCTTTTTAGACATTTCCTCGGCTTATCCAGCCTGAAATGGCTATTAAGTGCCTTTTCTTAGACATTTGGTCAGCTGATCCAGCCTGAAATGTCTATTAAGTGCCTTTTTTTAGACATTTCGTCTACTTATCCAGCCTGAAATGTCTATTAAGTGCCTTTTCTTAGACATTTCATCAGCTTATTTGGCCTGAAATGTCTATTAAGTGCCTTTTCTTAGACATTTCGTCAGCTTATTTGGCCTGAAGTGTCTATTAAGTGCCTTTTCTTAGACATTTCATCAGCTTATTTGGCCTGAAATGTCTATTAAGTGCCTCTTAGACATTTCGTCAGCTTATCTGGCCTGAAATGTCTATTAAGTGCCTTTTCTTAGACATTTCGTCATCTGATCCAGCTTAAAATGTCAATTAAAAGCTGATCCCTTCTGAACAGCGAAAAAAGAACCCTGTCCTCCCGGAACAGAGTTCATTATTTCTATTATATTAAGACAGACAAAATCCAATACTCATTATAGCATATTGCATTAATGGTGTAACTCGCATTTTTGTCGTTTTATAGAACGATTTCAAACGTTTCCTCAATCTCAATGCTGCCAAGTACAGATTGGACCATTGAGCAATTTTTTCTCGTAAGAGCCATCGCCTTTTCGATTTTCTTTTCATCGAGATCGTTGCCGGCAATGCGGAAATGGACAGTAATCTTGCTTACCCTGTTCGCTTCCTCCTCTACACGTTCTGCATCAGCCTGAATATGGATATCCTGGATGTCCATCCTCATTTTTTCCAGTACCTTGCGAAGGACACCGCCGCTGCACACGGCAACTGATGAAACGAGCAGCTGGTAGGGCCTGAAACCATACTGATCATCACCGGCCACATCAAGCCTGCCAAAACCTGTCTCTGTAAAAAAACCTACATCCGGTTTCATTTTGAATTCCATGTTACTCTCTCCCTTTCCACAACCTCTGATACACCAGTTATATTTGACTATTACCATGAGATTACACTATTTTTTCCATAATTAAAAATAAAAACCGTTGCACATAAAATTTTATATCGTTAACATCTAAAGAGTATTAAGTACTCAGGGAGATTTTATGATATGAATATAAGTATTAAGCTTCGTTTCTGGATTTTGGTCAGCATTGTTGCGATTTCAGGTTTTTCACAGGGAATGCTGCTTCCATTGATTGCAATTATTTTTGAGCAGGATGGCGTGTCATCATCAATGAATGGCTTTCATGCCACAGGCTTGTATTTGGGAATATTGATTGCCTCGCCATTGATGGAGGCCCCGCTTCGTCGATTTGGTTACAAGCCCATCATTCTCATCGGCGGTTTTACCGTAGCCATCTCACTTGCCCTGTTTCCATTATGGAAATCATTCTGGTTCTGGTTTTTGCTGAGGCTGGCGATCGGGATTGGCGATCATATGCTTCATTTTGCGACACAGACTTGGATTACTTCTTTTTCACCTAAAGACCGGATTGGAAGGAATATTTCCCTATACGGATTGTTCTTCGGGCTGGGGTTCGCTGCTGGTCCATTGATGACAGGTTTCGTGAAAATTAACACTACCCTTCCTTTTATTATTTCTTCTGCCATAAGCCTTGCCGCCTGGCTGACCGTCTGGCTGCTGAATAATGAACGTCCCGAACATGATACTGACAACAGTTCATTCTTCGGGACCATGAAAAGGTTTGGAAAAGTATTTAAATACGCCTGGGTCGCATTCCTGCCTCCATTTGGCTACGGATTTTTGGAAGCAAGCCTAAATGGCAACTTCCCTGTCTACGCCATGAGATCTGGCATCGGCGTCGATGCGGTCGCACTCCTGCTTCCGGCATTTGCAATCGGCGGAATCCTTTCCCAGCTTCCGTTAGGCATATTGAGCGATAAACTCGGCCGGAGGAATGTGTTGATCGTCGTCACGCTAGCCGGTTTCATCAGCTTTACCACCGCTGGCTTGCTTGAAAATTCAACAATTGGCCTGCTTATTTGTTTCTTTTTAGCGGGAACGGTGGTAGGTTCCACTTTCTCTCTCGGCATCAGCTATATGGCAGATTTGCTGCCGAAACAGCTGCTGCCGGCAGGTAATTTAATGTGCGGGATATTCTTCAGCTTTGGCAGCATAAGCGGTCCGTTCATTGGCGGACTGGCGATACAGTGGCTGAAAGGCATCAGTTTCTTTTATGTGATCAGCACAATGCTCCTGCTGATTTTCATCGCCCTTGTGGCGGTTCGGCATGATGGTCCAACACAACAGGCAAACTCTGTGTAATTAGAAAAGCGCAAGCGCCTTGTTTAGCCCCGACGAGCGCTGCCCGCCTAAAACGCCACATCGTGTGGCAGTGAAAATTTATACTTTCTTATCTTAAACCCAAAAGCGCAAACATCTTGTTCCTGGTAAACAATGCAAAACAGCCTCCCTATTTCGCAGGGAGGCTGTTTCTTTTTCGGGCCGGCCGGTTGACAAGTACGATACCGACGACTACAAATATTAATCCGGCAATGACAAAATAATGTATTGGTTCAGCAAGCAGGAGCGCTGATAAAATGACGCCGAATACAGGGACCAGGAACAGGTACAAAGACACTTTGCCGACCTGGTTGTACTTCATGACATTGTTCCATAAAATAAAGCCTGCTGCTGATAGGAACGCAAGATATAGGAGCATAAGACCAGACTTAAGGTCGAAATCGAATGGAGCAAGCCCCACTGAAAAAGCTCCGATTGCAATAAGACCAAGGGAGCCCAAAATCATCTGGTAAGCTGTTAAATAAATGACCTCCATCTTTCCGCTTCCCTGTTTGGCAAGGATATTTCCGTAGGCACCGGCCATCATAGCTCCCATTAGTAGGACCTCTCCGATGCCAAAGCTGATTTCATAATCCCCATTAGGCCAGTTCGCGAAGATGACCCCGGTGAATCCGACCATCAGTCCAGCTACCTTCAAACGGCTCATCCTGTCATCGGGGTAAAGGAAATGCGCAAGCAGGATCTGGAAAAATGAAGTTGTTCCGGCAATGATCGAACCCTGGATTCCGGTTGAATAACTGAGTCCGATATAAAACAGGACATATTGTAAAAACGTCTGGAACAGGCCAATTTTCAGAAGAGACTTCGTCGTTTCCGGCCTGAATCTCATATTCCTTTTCAAAAGGAGGAACATGATCAGGATCAGCAGCCCGGCAAGCAGAAAGCGGTATCCTGCGAACAGCATTTGCTCACCCATCTCTTCCGGCCTGATATCAAGGCTGTTATAGCTCAGCTTAATAAACGGAAAGGCACTTCCCCAAAGGAAGGTCGCACCGACTGCCGAAACAGCAATTCCAAGCGGGTGGGTAAAAAAGTCTTTTGTTGTCATTAAACTATCTCCTTAGACAGACGCATTATTCTTTCAAAAAGCATATATTGTATGGTAACATAATAGTGAACACAATATGTATTTTTTGACTTGGATTCTCGCTGTCACCAATTTGGTGGCAGCTTTCGTGTTTTTTAAGGGTATTGATTGTGATTATTAGTATCATTTAGAGATTTAAAAAGGAGGAGAAAAGGATGGCACAGGGAGCAAATGCATTAGCAAAGGAAAACTCGGTTCCAGAAGTTAGCTTTTTTGGAAAGATACAGCCCCATGCGGAACTGATCGCCGCCGGAACCAGCGGAATCCTGATCGTCTTAGGCTGGATTTTAAGCAAGGGAGATTCACAAACGGCAGCTGTCATCGCTTTTATCCTGGCCTATGTAATCGGCGGTTTTGCTAAAGCGAAGGAAGGCATTGAAGCCACAATCGAAGACAAAGAATTGAACGTCGAGATGTTGATGATCTTTGCTGCGATTGGCTCGGCCATCATTGGTTACTGGACAGAAGGCGCGATTTTGATTTTCATTTTTGCGATGAGCGGAGCGCTTGAAACGTATACGATGAACAAAAGCCATAAGGAAATTTCCTCTTTGATGGAGCTGCAGCCGGAGGAAGCATTGAGGGTTACGGATGGCGTTGAGGAAAGAGTGCATGTTGCAGAACTTGAAATTGGCGATTTAATCTTGGTGAAACCAGGTGAAAGAATTCCCTCTGACGGGAAAGTTGCCAGGGGACAGACGACGATTGACCAGGCTGCCATTACCGGGGAATCGATTCCGGTTTCAAAGGATTCCGGCGACGATGTTTTTGCCGGCACGGTCAACCTGACTGGATCACTTACAATCGAAATTACAAAACGAAATGATGAAACATTGTTTCAAAAAATTATTCAGCTTGTCCAGAACGCACAAAGTGAAAAGTCTCCTTCCCAACTGTTCATTGAAAGGTTTGAGGGCACTTACGTAAAAGTTGTTCTGGCAGTGGTTGTGCTAATGATGTTCGTTCCCCATTATTTGCTGGGCTGGAGCTGGACGGAGACGTTTTACCGAGCGATGATCCTGCTTGTCGTCGCTTCACCGTGCGCACTCGTTGCCTCGATCATGCCTGCTACTTTGTCGGCGATCTCAAATGGCGCAAAGCACGGAATTTTGTTTAAAGGCGGCGTCCACCTTGAGAACCTCAGCCATCTTAAAGCCATTGCTTTTGATAAAACAGGAACACTGACGAAGGGCAAGCCGGAAGTGACGGATGTGATTGTAGCTGAGGGAGTGGATCCTGAGGAAGTGCTGCTCAAAGCAGCATCGATTGAGAGCCACTCGAACCACCCTTTGGCCAACGCAATCGTGAAACACTCAAAGGAGAAGCTTGGCAAGGAGCTTGTTCACCCAGAAAGCATCGAGGATGTATCAGGATGGGGCGTGAAGGCTCATTTTGAGAATGAGGATTGGAAAATCGGGAAAGCTGACTTTGTCGGAAAGTACGCTGCTGAAGCATTTTCTGGCGGAGCGGCAGTAAAGCTTGCAGCACAAGGAAAAACGATCGTGTTTATCGAACGGAATGGGCAGCTTGCCGGCCTGATTGCCCTTAAAGATGTTGTCCGTGAAGAAACGAAGCAGGCAATCGACCTGTTGAAGTCAGAAGGCATCTACACCGTCATGCTCACAGGCGACAGCCAAAACACTGGTAAGGCGATCGCTGCCGAAAGCCATGTCGAAGGATATATTGCTGAATGTCTGCCAGAAACAAAGGTAGAGGAATTGAAGAAATTGAAAGAACAATATGGCCAGGTTGCCATGGTCGGAGACGGTATCAACGACGCCCCGGCGCTAGCGACCGCGAATGTAGGAATCGCCATGGGAGAAGGTTCCGATGTCGCCCTGGAAACGGCAGACGTCGTCCTGATGAAAAATGACCTGCCAAAAATTGCCGAAGCCATCAACCTGTCACGCCGGATGAACAAGATCGTCAAACAAAACATCGTTTTTTCAATTCTGGTCATCATGGTGCTGATCGCATCCAACTTCCTGCAGCTGCTAGACCTGCCATACGGCGTCATCGGCCATGAAGGCAGTACGATTCTGGTTATATTAAATAGCTTGAGGCTGTTGAAGTAAATATAACTCTCACCGGGAAAACCCAGTGGGAGTTTTTTTCTTAGAAACGACTATGTATGTAGTGTGCAAGATGATGGACACTTTTTCATTGTTTCTGCCGATTTTTGTCCGTCATGAGTCCGATGACGGACACTTTTTCTCTGGTTCCACCCATTTCTGTCCATCATGAACCCGATGACGGACACTTTTTCATTGTTTCCGCCGATTTCTGTCCGTCATGAACCTGATGACGGACACTTTTTCATTGTTTCCTCCGATTTCTGTCCGTCATGAATCCGATGACGGACACTTTTTCATTGTTTCCTCCGATTTCTGTCCGTCATTTCTCCTCTAATATCTATAAGCATTTCCGCAACAGAAAAGCGCCCACCGAGGGGGCGCTTGTTCATTAGTGATATCCGTTTGATCCGTTTGCTGAACCGGATGTTTTTTGGCTGTGGTTGCTTTTGCCTTTCTGCTTCGTGCTTCCGTCTTTTTTCGTCTTCTTTGCCATCCTGATATTCCCCCTATTATAAGAATAGCGCAAGCGCCTTGTACAGCCCCGACAAGCGTTGCCCCCAATAACGCCACGTCCTGTGGCTGGCGGGTCTAGCACATCGTGTGCCTCAGAGGGCCAACCGGTGAAGTCGCTCTTTGACTTCATTGGGCGGACCGAAACGACTCGAGCTGCTTAAAGCTAACGCTTCTCGCAAGATACTCGAGGAAGCATTCTCGAGATGAATACTGGCTAGGCGCTGGAGCTGGACACCAATCTAAGTTCCAAAAATCGAACTACTTTAAGAAATGAGGAGCAAGCCTCAACAGTATCTTCTGCTAAAACAGCAGACCTTACCTGAGGTAATTTCAGGATAAATAATGGTGTCAGCAGCCTGCTTTCTTATCACTGTAATAGGCATTGATTTCTCCGCCGATGATGATAATGTATGCGGACAAATAGAGCCAGATCATCAGGACGATGATTGCTCCGATACTGCCGTAAGTAGCAGTATAGGAAGCGAAGTTACTGACATAGTAGGAGAAGCCCAACGATACGAGCACCCATCCACCGGTAGCAAAAATCGATCCCGGCACACCACTGATACACGTCAGTTTTTTATTGGGGGCGATCCAATATAGCCCGAGAAAAACTATAAACAAGATCAAGATACTGATCAGCCAGCGGAACATATTCCAAACATAGACGAACTCTTCCTTCAGCCCGAAATTAGCAAAAAGCCAGCTGCCGATTTCTTTGCCGAACACTGGCAGGATCAAAGCGACCAGAAACACGAAGATCATGGCAAATGTCAAAAAGATCGCCATTATTCTGTTTACGATGAACGACCTGGTTTCCTCTACCCGGTACGCACGGTTAAATGCCCTTACAACCGCATTGATTCCGTTCGAGGCTGACCAAATTGTCGCCAATAAACCAAAGCTCAGCAATTTTCCGTCTTTTTTCATGATATCCTCCAGGCTGTTCTTGATCAGATCCATCGAGTCACCTGGCGCATAATCATCAAAAAAACCGAGGATATCCACTTCTGAAATGGGCAAATAAGGGACCAATGTGACCAAAAAGATCAACAGCGGAAACAAGGAGAGCAAAAAGAAATATGCAAGCTGTGCGGCAAGTGCCGGAACATCGTCCTCCTGTATCCTCTGCCACATATGCCTGAAAAATGATATATCAATCATTGTTTCACCTCATTTATGCTTTCCTTGTCCTTCCTTGAGCTTGTCAATCATCATTCTTTTTCATCTATATGCTGCTGTGTTTGCCCTGATGCGGCAATCTTCCTAAGCGTTTCTTTTGTATCTTTGACCAGCTCAGTAACCTGAGGCGGTACATCCTTTATTTCTTCGACCTTCTCAGTGATAAAAGCCACGTCCTCTGTTACTTGTTCCACTGTAGTCCGCACTTTATTCGCTGTTTCCCTTAGGTCTTCAATAAATTCATTTGGATTTTTGACGACATACATAACGCCGCTCGATACCTTACTGAAATCCTCTTTTACAGCCAGCCGGGTCGATTTTTCCAAAAGAGTAACCGCTCCGCCGGCCATCGCACCTAAAACCATGCCCATCCAAAATTTTTTCGAACTGCCCATTTTTTCTCCTCCTAGAGTCTGCCTTTTCGTATTGCAGGTTCTGTTTGCCTGTCTCCTAACTAACATTTTCCACGATTGCCATCACTTCATGCAAGTGTTGTGAAAACTTTTTTAAATATCCAATCGAAATGAGTAATTAAAGTACTCTATAAAATTTTTAAAGTTGTATAATAATTTTTATAGGGAAAAACCCCTTAGCGACAACTATTCACGTATGATTTCACCTGCCCTCCTAAGTTTTACCTAATAGATATCGCTTGACTTACTACTAATTATCAGAATATTCTTGTTGAAGAACATTTTTTGAATATAATTTCTAAGGGGGAGCACTATGACATTTGAAGAATGGGTTGGAAAAATAAGCGGCTGGGTTTGGGGCCCGCCTCTATTGATCCTGCTTGTTGGGACGGGGATCTACCTGACCTTCCGCATTGGCTTCTTGCAAATGAGGCTGCTGCCTTACTCACTCAAGCTGGCATTTACTAAAAAACAGGACAAAAAATCGGAAGGTGATATTTCACATTTCCAGGCATTGATGACTGCACTAGCTGCAACTGTGGGTACTGGTAATATAGCCGGTGTCGCTACAGCGATCTTTACTGGCGGTCCGGGTGCCGTTTTCTGGATGTGGATTACAGCATTTTTCGGAATGGCTACAAAATACGCGGAAGCTGTTTTAGCCGTTAAATACCGGGTCGAGGACAAGGATGGAGAGATGTCCGGCGGACCGATGTATTATCTTGAACGAGGTCTTGGCCAAAAATGGCTTGGTGTTTTATTTGCCTTCTTTGGCGCGATTGCAGCTTTCGGGATTGGCAACCTTGTTCAATCAAATTCCGTTGCGAGCGTCGTCCAATCAACCTTTTCGGTGCCTGCCTGGGTAACTGGTATTGTACTCACTGTCTTCACTGCACTTGCCCTGATTGGCGGGATTAAGAGCATCGGAAAAATCACTGCGCTTTTCGTGCCAGTGATGGCTGCATTTTACCTTCTTGCCGGCCTTGTGGTCATGATCATGAACTTTGACCTTGTTCCAGCGGCCGTTGCACTTATTTTTACAGATGCCTTCACTGGAGAAGCGGTAGCTGGCGGGGCACTTGGAACAGTCATCCGGATGGGTGTTGCCCGCGGTGTCTTCTCGAACGAAGCTGGTCTTGGCTCGGCACCTATTGCGGCTGCCGCAGCTAAGACGGACTTGCCTGGACGACAGGCCCTTGTGTCGATGACCCAGGTATTCATTGATACAATCGTCATCTGTTCGATCACGGGAATTACCATTGTAATGGGCGGGTTGTACACAGGAGATACAACAGCAGCCGACCTTACTTCTGCGACCTTCGGCAAGTTCCTTGGCCAGACCGGATCTGTAATCGTTGCGGTCGGATTGATGTTCTTCGCATCATCGACGATCATCGGCTGGTCTTATTACGGGGAGAAATGCTTCTCCTATCTGTTCAGCAAAAAGGTCGTGTTATACTATCGAATCGCGTTTGTCGCTGCTGTATTCATCGGAGCAATTTCCCAGCTAGAAATTGTATGGGGCATAGCCGATGTCATGAACGGTTTGATGGCCTTCCCGAATCTGATTGGACTTCTCGGATTGTCCGGCGTAGTTGTAGTTGAGACCCGAAATATCCTGAATGCGATTAAAGAAGAAAAGAACCAACCTGACACGTATAGTACCTGATTGCAATCCGGCGTTCGAAAGGCGCCGGATTTGTAATTGACTTTTTTTGACGGACATGGAAAGATGGTTGTACAACCATTGAAAGGATGAACGGAGTGGACTTAACTAAAAATTCCCCTGAAAACGTTGATTTCATGATCGAAAAAATCAAGGAAAAATTGAATGTCATGAACCTCGGCGCTATCAAATCATCACATTTCGACGGCGAGATGTATGAAGAACTGAAGGAAATCTATGATATGATCATGCGAAAAAACACCTTCAGCCCGAATGAAATGCAGGCGATCGCTGAAGAGCTTGGAAACTTAAGAAAGCAGTAATTGGAGCAGGCACTTGTTAAGGTGCCTGTTTTTGTTTTGAGAAAAACGTCAAAACTTTTTTGTTTCCACTGTGCATATATTGTTATACGATTGTATTACTACTTTTGGAAGGGAGTGTGGGACCGTGAAAAAGCTGACCATTTATTCTCTGAGTCTATTCATTTTGCTTTTACTCAGCTACGGTGCTCTTCCTGCCGAAAAACTGAAATTATTCGAGCCTAAATCAAAAGCAATCATCGCCATGGACCAAATGCACGAGGATGGTTCCGGCCCGGGTAAAGAAGACAAACAAGTTGCATTCATCCCACCCGTATTTGTACTTCTTGTTTTAACCAGTTTTTTAAGCAAAACAATATACAGAACAAACAGGATTTCGGCTTTTGCCGCTTTTCTAACTGCAGTCTTTTTCCAGTCGAATTATGTGATCAAGTCTCTTTGATTTTTTCTCTAATAAAATCAAGGAGGAATGATAGTATGTGGTTCCGGTTTCTGATGATTGGTTTCTTTTCTATGACTGCAATGGGCTTCATGTTTTATCAGAGTTTAGAGTTTTATCAAGCGTTTATTGATCTCTTTAAACAGAATAAGTAGAAACAGCAAATTTTGAATAAAATGAAACGGTCCCCAATTATGGGGACCGTTTCATTTATGCTGCCTCCACCCAGTCTTCACTCATCAATTCAGAATAAAAGTTGAGAAACTCCATAAAGAATGGATGGTTGATTTTTGCATCCGCGTTCTCGAGCAATGGTTTCAGGACCGGCTTGATGAATCTTGTCAGCATCTCTGCCTCTATTTCTTCAAGCTGCTGGAGGTATTCCCGATCGCCTTCTTGTTCCGCTTTGATCTCTCCCTGTAAAATCGAACTCATGAACGCTGTCATGCTGCCAAAATGGTCTGGCAGCCGATCTTGCTCGAGCGGGAAGTAAAAGGCTGTTTTTTCATAAAGGCCGATCAGGCAAAGCAATTCATGCCTGCGGGCTTCTTCATCTTCATTATTTTTTGTATAAGAAGAAAAGTAAGGGGAGACAAAATGATCTCCCGGTATGAAAAAGTGATTGTCATACCAGAGCTGCACTTCATCCCGATTGTATAAGGAATGAAATGAGAGCTCCTTCCGCATTCCTTCAGGGACGTCATTCAGGAATGCTTCATAGGTGTCCCAGTCCCCCAGCCAGATGCTTGTCATGATATTCGCAATCGCCAGCTTTCCATATCGTTCTTCCATCATTGTCTCCACCTTCATTTTCAACAAGATTTCAGGGGTGCCCACCAGGCATCCCCCGATGTTGTTTTACACTCTTTCCACTTCCACGAATACGTCCTGCTGTGCCGGTCCGCCGATCAGTAAGTCTGCGAGATAGCCTTCGAAGTAGCTTCCATCCCGGTCTGATAAGGCATTGACTGAGAAGCCCAGTCCACGCGGTTTTGCATAGCCAGATTCTTCATGGAGCGGTTTATTGAATTCATAGCTTGTATGCCCGTATTTGCCGGCTGGCTCGATTGTTTTGCCGTCCACTTTGACTGCCTTAGAGCCATAAGCATCATGGCCAAAGCTAAAGTTCGCTCCGACCACACCCGGCTTGATTCCTGGTGTTACGAGCGCGCGGCCTTTTACTCTTGAGTTATTGGATGAAATGTAGATTTCATCATCAGTCTTGATGCCTTTTTTCTTCGCGTCGATCGGGTTGATCCACAGATAGTTTTCCGGCTTCACTTCACGGAGCCAGGCATTTCCTTCAGTACGGTGCGTTGCCATATTCCTTGATTTCCAGTTGATGAACTGCAGCGGTTTGTTTGGCTTGTAAACTTCGCCGTCGTAAGTCTTGATTGCCTCTGCCACCGGCACGCCTTCAAAGAACTTGCCCGTGTAAGCACTCTTGAAGCCTGCTGCTTTTTCATCGTAAAAATAAACCTGTTTTGCCCACTGATACTTAAGCTTGTTGCCGATATATTCATCGCCTGCTGCCTCAAAGCGTCCGCCGCGATTCAGCACGTAGACAACCTTCTTCCATTCTTCCGGTTTCACAGCACTTTTGAGCTTTTGGATGTCAAAATATTTACCGAGCGCTTTTTGTCTTGCTTTTTCAAAAATCGCCAGCTCTTCAGCGTTTGCGTCCTTGACCGGCTTCTTGCCGTCAAAGGCGATGTTTGCGATGCGTTTCAAGTAGTAGTCTTCAGGTGTGTGTATCGCCGATCCATCAGCCAATGCATTGTTTCCGACACCTGGAAGGCCCAAACCTTTTAGTAAATCGATATAAACTTGCTCCGTTGGCCGTGCGTCAGGTACAACCCTTGTCACCGGCTGGATGACACCTGCGAACTTATGCTTCAGGATCGGGAAGATGTCTTCCGCATTCCAGCTTTCCAGGTACGCAAGATCCGGCAGGATGAAGTCTGCATACTTGGAAGTCTCACCAATGATGACATCTGATGCCACAACCAGTTCAACCACCTTAGGATCCCTGATGAATTTCGCCTGCATTTCCGATCTTGGCGCAGACATGACAGGTGAAGTCCTATTGATGAGCAATGCCCTGATTTTGTATGGATAGCCTTCAGCCGAGCTTGGAAGGACATCATGGATCAGTTTATTGCCGAATGGATACCACGGGCGTTTTGCAGGATAGCCATCTTTTTCAAATAATGATGTTTTTTCATAAGGTACTTTATGCCTTGTGACCGGGATGCCCCAGCCTTTGTTCGCATTCGGTACTGTCGCAAGATCGTATCGTCCTTCGGTTGCTTTGTACTTGGCTCCAAGGACAGTATCGCCGCCCTTCCAGTCGTGGTTGCCGACAAGGTGGTTCAGCATATTGATGGCGCGTACGCTATAGTAGCCATTCGTATGCATCGCCGGTCCGCGGTAGGAATGGATCCCGACCTTTTTGCCATGGGATGTGAATTCACGGGCAATCTGGACAATCTGGTCGACTGGCACATCTGCCTGCTTTGCATATTCTTCGATCGATTTTTCCATGACCCTTTCTTTAAAAATCCGGAAGACAGATTTCACTTTGATGCCATTTATTGTTGTATCAACATCAAGCTCGCCGTTTCTTGCCTTGGCATGTGAAACTGGCTTGCCATTTTCGATGACCACAAACTCCTCGCCGCCGATTCCAAGATCCTGGGCACGGACGAACGGACGCTTCTTTTCGCCGACATTGACAAGGAAAGAGGCATCGCTCCAGGTTGTTTCGCCATCCTCATTCGCTGCTTCCTGGTTCGGGTTGCGAAGGTAAATATCGTCATATCGGTTGTTTTCAATGATCCAGCGGGACATCGCCATCGCTAGCGCACCGTCCCCGCCCGGTTTTACCGGAACCCAGACATGCGCTTTTTCGGCTGTCTTGCTGAAACGCGGATCGATCACGACCATTTTCATGCCGCGGTCAATTGCATTGGTAATTTGCGGAGCAAATGTAGTCGGCCCGCGGTTTGCCACCATCGGGTTTGTACCCCAGACAATGACCATTTCAGCATTATCATAGTCCGGAATCATCCGCTTCTTCGGCTTTTCAGAATCATGCGAGCGGACATTACCCATAACGCTGGTAATACCGCAATAGCCGCCGTGATCATAATAGTTGGCTGTACCAAGGCTGTTGGCTGCGAGACGCTCGATGAATTCACGCCGATGTCCTGCCATGACCGCAATTTGATTTGCTTTCGGGCCAAAGTCCGGGTGATTCGTGTCGATCAGGACATCCTTGTATTTTTTATCAAATTCAGCTTTGGTCATTTCGCCAGCCTTAAATTTTTCCCAGTCGGCCATGACCGCTGCTTCCGGTACGTATTTCCACATTTCTTTTAACCCAGGAGTTCGAAGGTCCTTGCTGCCCTCGAGGATTTCCTTATAAGCCTCTTCCCAGCTGACCGTTTTCCAGACGCCGCTGCCTCTTTCACCAACACGCTTGAGCGGCTTCTGGATCCTGAAAGCATCATAGTTTGTCTGGATGCCGGCCTGCCCTTTCAAGCAGGTTCGTCCGCCGCGGAGTCCGCGCCCCGTTTTAGCGACATCCCCTGTACCTTTCACAGCCTGTGATACTGGAGTGTCGTAGTTGATATGTCCGATTTGCACCATATTGATGGGGCTGTACTGGTTTCCGGCAATCTTGCGGACGATGGAGGAGTATGCCCCGCCTGCCGCTCCGGCTGTAATATAGGTTTTGATCGTACATGTCGCATTACACTGCTGGCATGACGTGAAAATGACATTTTCGGCCGTGTAATCCTGATAATCCGTCCCGGTTCCATGCGGTGAATCGATCCAGACATCGCCCATGACCTGCTTAATTGGCCCGACGAATGCCGGTCCGACGAACGCGACCGCTCCGAGCGTTCCGAGCGCTTTTAAAAACCCACGGCGTTTCATTGGTTTATTTTCCATTATGGCTCACCTCGTCAGAAGTTTCTTCGATTGGCAGCAGCAGCTCGCCGAATGAGTAGATTAATAGCCCCATCGCGACGACGCCGACGCTGACCATCCATTCCTTGATCGTTGGCGCGTAATTGCCCCATGGCAGTTCGTGGAACACAGGCACCACAAGCGGCGGCAGAACAATATTGAAGCGGACGCCGATAATCCCGATAACTATCAGTACCGCGGCTGCAAGAAGCGCATTGACGTTCTGGCTTGTTTTTTTCCAGAAAACAATGGTGATTGGTATGACTGCTCCCATGAGCATTTGCACTATCCAGAACGACCAGGCTTTTTCACTGGCCATCATTGTTGCCAGCGTATCAAGGTGTTCTGCCTCAAGGCCGTACCAGCCAATCAGATATTCATAGAATTGTAGGCCCAGGTCGATGATCAGGAAGCCGACCATCAGTTTTGCCAGTGATACAACCATTCCCTGGTCAATTGGCTGTTTCTGCACCTTTTTCTTAATGATATACATGGCTAAAAGAAGAGCCGTTCCCGAAACCATCGCGGATACGACGAAGATGATTGGGAAAAGGGCTGTATGCCAGGCCGGGCGTGCTTTTACCACAGCGAAAATGGTTCCTGTTCCGCCGTGGACCCCGAGGATCGCAAGCGGAATCCCGATGGTGCCGAGAATTTTCATCCACATATGGTCACGCTTTTTCGTAGCCGCATTGATGGTTGCGTTTTTGAACGTGATCAATTTTGCGACAAAGCCTTTCAATGAGTTCGTTTTTGCAGCGCGGACGAGGTCTTCCCTCATCGCGATGTAAAGCTCAACTGCCAGAAGTCCGATATAGACTAAATAAAAGTGGACTTCCCAGGCAAGCGGTGAAGTAACATTCCAGTAGATGATCGCATTGAGCATGCGCTCCGGACGTCCAAGGTCCATCAGGACGAAGGTCAGTGCGACGATCATACAGACTATCGCGGTAAAGAGCGCCGCCTTACCGACTCTCTCATACTCTTCCATCCCGAAAACGTAGATCAGGGTCGAAAGCAGGAATGAACCCGCACTCAAACCAACAAAGAAGATGTAAAAAGCAATCCATGCTCCCCAGGGAGTGATGCTTGATAGATTCGTAGCCGCCAGCCCGGTGATGAAGCGCTCTACAATAAAGTAACCGCCGATCAAAAAGGCAACAGTTAGGGCTGAAATCCATATTTTAAAAGCTTTTGATACGGTCACATTGATTTTTGATTTTGATGTGCTTTTCTCTTTTAAATCAACAGCAAGATTGGCCATCGCCAGTCCCTCCTATCTTAGATAAATTACATTTGGATGAGTTCCAAGCTCTTCCTTCAGGCGGAATGCTCTTGGACTTGCAGCAAGCTTCGATACCACACTGTTCGGGTCACTGATATCACCGAAGAAGCGGGCATCGCCAATGCATGTTTCCACGCAAGCCGGCTCTTCGCCTCTTTGCAAACGGTGGAAGCAGAAGCTGCACTTACGGACTGTGCCAATCGGTGTCTTACCTTTTTCGCGGCTGCCGCGTTCGACGCCGTATTCAGGGCTTGTTACATCATTCGCGCCTTGCATTTCCTGTTCATAGCTTTCGCCGAAATCGAAGGAGCGCGCTCCATAAGGACAGGCAACGATGCAGTAGCGGCAGCCGATGCAGCGGTCATTGTCGATCGCGACAATTCCGTTTTCCAT
Source organism: Bacillus sp. ISL-45 (assembly GCF_018613195.1). Lineage (GTDB taxonomy): Bacteria > Bacillota > Bacilli > Bacillales > Cytobacillaceae > Mesobacillus. The sequence continues at coordinate 174,267 of NZ_JAGGQQ010000009.1, read as the reverse complement.
TTTATAAGTCGCTCTTGTCGGACAAACCTGGGCACAAGCCGGTTTGTCACACTGCATGCACGGCCTTGGCAGGTTGACCGCCTTGATGTTCGGGAATTCTCCTTCAAGTGATTCCATGACGACGTTGTAGGAGATTCCCGGCGGCGTCCTGTTCTCCGCCTTGCAGCTAACCGTACATGTATCGCAGCCTACGCATTTTTTCAGGTCAATGACCATCGCCCATTTCGGGCCGTCACCCTTCCTGATATCCGGTCCATCAGCTGAAGTGTAGTAGTTGCCGAATTCCTTTGTCAGTGATGAAGAATAGACTTTATGGAAGTCTTCGATTTTCAATTTGCCGCTGATGACCTTCCTGGCATCGCGTGCCATGTTCAGGCCAAGCTCTGTGTCATACTGTGATTCATCCATTTCCTTCTTAGCATCTGGAAGCATCTTGTCGACGATTTTATCGTAATCTACCTTTTTCTCATTTAAAAAAAGACCCATTTCCACTCACCTCTTTTTATGCGTTTAGATTTCTTTTTTGATTTCCTTGTTGTCATCCGCGATATCATCGGTAATATCACTTGTCAGTTCACGAGTCGATTTCTTGAATTCCTTCAGCGTCTGTCCGAACGCCCTGCCGATTTCAGGCAGCTTTTTCGGACCAAAGATGATCAACGCCAGGGTGAGGATTAAAATCAAACCAGGAATCCCAATATTGGATAGCATAATGCCACTTCCTTTTTAAATTTTTTCTTTGCTTACTTATAATGCAAGCTGCGTGCCAACTTATTTGATATGGTTGGTTTTTAAGGAACTGGACTGCTGGAGTGCTTATGGGAGTAAGGCGCGGGGTAATCGTGACACTTTTGTGAACTAGAAAAAACGGATGAAATCGAATTTTTGGTTCGATCTCATCCGCTGGTTATATGACATTTTGGCATGGTACTGCAATTTTGACATGTGACATTTTGGCATGGTACTGCAATTTGGGCATGTTAGATTATTAGAATGGACTGCAATCATGGCATGGTACATTTTTTTGCCATGGGGCTGCAATTTTGGGCACGTTACATTTAACTTAGTACTAATTTTACATGTCGTGCAGGTCTGGCCTAGTTCATTCCCATAAGTGAAAGTTTTTGCCCGGGGTGTAAATTTTTCCTTTTGTGGATCCAGCACTATCAAGGTCCAGCGCCGAAAGCAGCCTTTTTGACTGGTGGATGGATGAAATGTTGAGGAAATTGCTGAATTGTCTGCTCGTAATCGCAGGACCATAAATGATGAAAAAATCGTTAAGCCCATCAATATGAGCATCTTTCGATAAATGTCCGCATTTTTTACAAACCCAGTTGCCATAAATTTTTTTCATGCCGATCTGGCGGCATTCCGGACATTGGACTCCCTTCTGTACTTGATCCATAGGCAAGTTCATTGAAGAAATATCAGGAATATACGGTTCATGGCTTTTCAATAACAGCTTGGTGATTTTTCTGATTTCTTTAGTTGATAAAACCTCGTTATGATATTTGTCGTTAAAGGACTGAATCTTATAGGCAACAGCAGGTGTTTTACAAACCCTCATTTTTACTTCCTGGTTGTTCCCAGGATTTCTGATTATAGCCTGTGAGTTGCTGATGGAAACAAGGAATTCGATTGGGGGTGGGGAAAAATGATTTTTAATTAGGAAGGATTTTAATTGTGAAGCCTGGGTTCTCGTTTGCAGGATTGGATCTGGATAGACTTTTTCAATTCCATTCCATGTTTGAAGCAAATAATTGAATTCCGGATAGAAATCCAAAGTGCCAGCGTAATTTTTTGAGTCAATGATAAGCATGAAGTTGTCTGATATTAGGAGGGAATCAATCTGGAAGTGAGTATTCTTATGTGGAATCCTTAAATCATGTAAAATATAGAACTTTGTGTGGTCAAATTGCGACAAATGGTAGTCTAGTTCCTTTTCACCTTTGTAGCCTGCTAATTTTCTTGATAATTTGCTTTCAAGCTCTGATTTCAGCTGCGGATTTAAGCTGAATCTCTTTAATATTGTCTTCAAAACAGTAATTTCTCTTGGAAAATCCCGATTTTTTTCAATCAAGCACATCACTCCCTTTTATTTTTCCTCTATAATGATTCTCTTTCCACTCTTCAAAACCCTTTTATCATTTCACTAAAATTTTTATAGCGAGTTTTTTGTTTTTATAGCGAGTTTCTCATTTATATAGCGAGTTTTTCTTTTTTATAGCGAGTTTTTAAATTATATAGCGCAAATAAAATTATTATAGCGAACTGGAAATTCCAAGCGATTTTTTCCAGTTCGCCGTCCATCCAAAAACTATTCTTTCAACCCATACTGATCAATCTTCCGATAAAGATTCCGGACGCTGATTCCCAGCACGTCCGCAGCCTTTGTTTTGTTCCAGTTCAATTGTTTCAAGGCGTTTTCGATATGCACTTTTTCGACTTCTTCCAAAGAGCATAGCGGAGAAAGCCGAACTTCTGTCTCAGCTTTTGTTTTTACAGACTGAGGCAAAAGCAGATCTTCCGCTTCAATCAAACTACCTTTTGATAATAGCACGCCGCGTTCAATCAGATGGCTGAGCTCGCGGACATTTCCCGGAAAATCATATTTCCCCAGCGCGAGCCAGGCTTCTGCCGACAGCCGCTTCGATGGATCTTTGGTTTTACCGATGAAATGGTCGATCAGCGCAGGCAGGTCATCCTTTCGTTCACGCAGCGGCGGGATGGTCAGCTTGACGACATTCAACCGGTAATACAGGTCTTCACGGAAACGTCCTTCAGCCACTTCTTTTACCATGTCGCGGTTCGTGGCAGCGACGACGCGGACAGTAACATGCCTTTCCCTGACATCGCCGACCCGGCGGAATTCTCCCGTTTCCAGGAAGCGCAGCAACTTTACCTGAAGCGCCAGCGGCATTTCCCCTAACTCATCTAAAAATAAGGTTCCGCCTTTTGCAGCTTCAACAAGCCCTTTCTTATCCTGGCTCGCTCCGGTAAAAGCACCGCGGGCATGCCCGAACAATTCACTTTCCAGCAGATGTTCAGGGAGCGCACCGGAGTTCACCGGCACGAATGGTTCATCAGCACGGCTGCTCCAATAATGGAGGGCCTTCGCGAACAGCTCCTTCCCGGTGCCGCTTTCACCCTCAATCAGGACAGGTACATCGCTGTCGGCAATCCTCCTGGTCATCTCAAGTACTTCGCAAAAATTGGCACTGTCGCCAATGATATTGAACCCATTATGCTGGGCGATAATTTTTTTCATAGAATCGTTTTTTTCTTTCAACGCTTTATTCTCTGCAGCCTTCCCGATCGTCAATTCCAATTCAGATAGATTATAAGGCTTTGTGATATAATCGAAGGCCCCCACTTTCATCGCTTCAATTGCGGTATCAATCGTCCCGTGCCCGGTCAGAATCAACACTTCTACATCGGGCTGGATTTTCTTTGTTTCTTTTAAAAGCTCGATGCCGTCCATATTCGGCAGCCTGATATCATAGACGCCAATATCGTAATCCTTCCTCTTTACCAGTTCAAGGGCATCCTCGGCCGTGCCAGCGCTGTCCACATCAAATCCCTTACGCTTCAGCCTTCTTACCAAAAGCTCAAGCAAATCCTGTTCATCGTCAACGACTAGCAATCTTGTTGCTGACATCGCAGCCCACCTCCATTGTTTCTTGTTTCGGCGGCTCGCCGTTTTCTTCGCGATCCATTGCTGATTTATCTCCTGGGACACGACTGGCGTTACTGCGGTCCACTGCTGATCTATCTCCCGGGACACGACTGCTGATACTCTGATCCACTGCTGATCTATCTCCTGGGACACGACTGCTGATACTCTGATCCATTGCTGATTTATCTCCTGGGACACGACTGCCGTTACTGCGATCCATCACTATTGGCTGCTTCTCCACATCCAGTGCACCCCCTGCAGGCAATTGGATTTCCACTGTCGTTCCTTCTGCTGGTTTGCTGTCTATCAAAATATTTCCGCCGAATTGCTGGATGATGCCGTAGCATACTGACAAACCAAGGCCGGTTCCTTTGCCGACTGGCTTGGTCGTAAAGAATGGGTCAAACAGTTTATCCATCGCTTCTGCGGGGATTCCGTGGCCGCTGTCGGTCACTTTTATTGAAACTGCTTCCCGGCTGCTTACTGACGCGGAAACAATCAGTTTTCCTTCGCTTTCCATCGCATCCACGGCGTTGTTGATCAGGTTGACGATGACCTGCATCAGCTTTAGGCCATCCCCATTCACGGCTGGCAAGCCTTCATCAACATGAATTTCAAGCTGGATTCGCTGCTTTTTCAATTGATGCTCAACCAGGCTGACACTATTTTCAATGATTTCCTTCACTCGAATCCGGTCATCTGTCCAGTCATTCTTCCGGGAAAAATTCAGCAGGTTTCCGGTAATCCGTTTGCAGCGCTCGGTATTTTCCTTGATTTTACGGAGATAATGCTCCATTTCCTGTTCATCCAGGTCATCGTCACCACCCTGGATTCTGTCGATCAAATCCTCTGCGTAGACATTGATTGTCGCCAGCGGGTTATTGACCTCATGCGCAAAGCTCGAAGCCATGATCCCGAGCGCGCTTAGTTTATCTGTCTGGATCATTGTTTCTTCCATTTGTTTTTGCTCGGTGATATCCTCTAGCACGACAAGGAATTCTCCCTCTTCTTCGATCGCGTGGTTGAGCGGAAATACTCTGTGCCTGAAAATCCGCTCACCATTGGCACCGTCCTTGAATTTCATGACTTCGTCGGCGATTTTATCAAGGTCCGGACAGGTAATCGGACAATTCAGGCAAGGCATACTTTCCCCGCCAATCACAGCGTAACAAGGCAGCGTCAACCGGTCCTCCTTCAGCCACCCTTTTAAAATCGGGTTCATCCAGGTGATCCGGTATTCTTTTGTCACAAGCGCCAGCCCGGCACCAATTCCGTTGACAACCACATCGAGCCTTTCCTTCTCCTGCTCAAGCAGCCTTGATTTTTCAAGCAACTCCTTGCTCATATCATTGAACGAATCAGCAAGCTTTCCCAACTCATCTGTCCGTTTCATCTTCACCGGTTCGATTTTGCGGCCTTTCTTCAAGTTGTTCATTTCCCTGTCAATTGAAACTATTGGCCTTGTAAAATAAAGCCCTGCCCAAACGCTGATCAAGCTGACGGTTAAAATCAGCAGGGCAACTGCACCTATGCCGCTTTGCAGCATCCTGTTGATTGGGGCAAAAGCCGTTGTTTTCGGCTGCTCCATCACCAGCGCCCAGTTCAAGTCTTCAATTTCTGCCGTTACACCAATCTCGTCCTGGCTGCCAGATGTCTGTTTTCGCCAGAGCTTGCTGTAATCCTGATGGGCGATGACCCGGTCGTTATCATCGACTAGATAAATATATGCGGAATGATCCTGCCTCATCGAGGAGATTTTCCCGATGATCTTCTGCAGCTGGACAACGACTCCAATTGCTTTTTTCGACTCACCTTCGTAAAAAGGGATCGCCAATTTCATGACAGGCTGGCCATATTGGTTGAACTCCACCTGGCCGTACACCTTGTCACGAGTTTGCAGCTGGAACCACATATCATCCGTGAACCAGCGCTCGTTATTCCCTGTAATATTAAGCTCGTAGCGGGACACCCTTTTTTCCACAAAGCCATTATCATCCGCGATGATGACCTCCTCGATTGATTCGCTTTGCTGCAGGAGCTCATATAAAGCGCTTTGTTTTTCATTCAAAAGATTAAGTGATGCAAGGACATGGATCCGCTGGAATGTCTGGCTGAAATCATATTCGATTTCCCGGGACAGATTCTCGAGCACCAGATGCTGTTTTTCCACGATTCTTGTTTCCAAATCCGCTTTTACAAAAGAATAGTAATATAAACTGATCAGCAGCAAGGGAATGGTCGACATCACTACTCCGAATACAAGGACCTTGTTGCGGATTGTCTGCGAGTGCATGAAATCAATCAGTACTCTCATCGCTTCCTGCCTCCTTGGACCTCAGGATGGATCAGTTCGGCGATATGCAGCAAATCCTGATTAATGGTGACTCCAAGCGCGTCCTTCGTCTGCTGGTTGACAACAAAACGAATCCCATCTGGCAGTTCAACAGGCAACTCCCCCGGCTTGTTTCCCTGAAGAATCAGGCTGACGAACCTTGAAGCCTGGTAGCCCTGTGAATAAAAGCTGGATCCGTAGCTTGCCAGCAGCCCTTTCTCCGCTTCAAAATCATACAATCCCATCGCCGGGATTTTTTTCTCCTCTGTCAGCTTCACAATCTCCTCTGTAAGAGATTCAATCCTGAAACTGGGAAGAACAAGGATCGCCTCTCCATCACCCACCGATTTCCACAGAGTATCCAGACATCGTTTTGAAGCATCACATGGGGCGATGGCCACTCCCAACTCTCTGGCGGCATGCCTCGTTTCCTCAAGACTCAATTTGCTGACATCAATCTTGCTGTCATAAATTACATGCACCCTGCCAATAGCGGGCACCAGTGAAGTCAGCATCTCGAGACGCTTTCCAGAGATACTCGCATGGTAGTTATTAATTCCTGTAAAAAGGCCTCCTGGTGACTTGTAATCTTTGATCAAACCAAGTTCCTTCGGTGCAGCAAGACCTGCAAAAACAACCGGAATCTCGATATTGGCCTCATCCATTTTTTCCTTTAGCCTAAGTGTTTCAATTCCGCCGAGCGTAACGATCAGGTCTGGACCTTCTTTTAGAAGCTGATCGATTTGCTTGTCAATCAGCTCTTCATCATCATGTGCATTTTTCACCGTAAAATGGACTTCTTTCGCGCTATATCCCAGATCCTTTAATCCCGCTTCCAGACCAGTGAATTTCTCATAACGGTTTTCGCCGATCATCAGGACGCCAACTTCTGTCGGCTTATCTCCCTTGATTCCGAGAAAAGCATATAAAAGAGCCGAAATGGCTATCGTTGTCAGAAAAAAGAAATACCACTTTGTTTTCACAGCCTCCGCCCCCATTTCCAGTAGTCACTTCCACTATAACGGAAAAAGCAACGTAGCCATCTTGATAAAAAGGATAATTTTATGAACATAAAAAAGGTTCCCCTCATATAGAGGAGAACCTAGTTTTTAATTTTCTTTTCTTTCAACCGCATGGCCGCCAAACTCATTTCTTAGCGCAGCAACCACTTTTCCTGTAAAAGTATCTTCTTCCAGAGAGCGATATCTCATCATTAATGACAGTGCGATGACCGGCGCAGCTGTTTGGAGGTCAAGCGCAGTTTCGACTGTCCATTTTCCTTCGCCTGATGAATGCATGACCCCTTTGATGCTTTCAAGCTTTGGTTCTTTATCGAATGCGTTTTCCATCAATTCCATCAGCCAGCTGCGGATGACAGAACCATGGTTCCATACGCGTGAAACTTCCTTATAGTCGTAATCAAACGGACTTTTCTCAAGGATCTCGAACCCTTCCGCCATCGCCTGCATCATGCCGTACTCTATTCCGTTATGCACCATTTTCAGGAAGTGGCCGCTGCCAGCCTTACCTGTGTAAAGGTAGCCCTTTTCAATCGAAATGTCCTTGAAGATTGGCTCTACATGCGCAAAAACTTCCGCATCCCCGCCAATCATTGTGCAGGCACCATTACGGGCACCCTCCATTCCGCCGCTTGTCCCGACATCCATGAAGTGAATGCCAGCCGCTGAAAGCTTATCAGCACGTCTTAATGTATCCTTATAGTTTGAGTTCCCTCCATCGATAAGGATGTCACCTTCTTCTAAATATGGTGTGAACTTCTCGATCACCTGGTCGATCAATTCACCTGCAGGAATCATCAGCCAGATGACACGCGGCTTTGGCAGCATATCTGCCATTGTCTTATAATCAGCAGCAATCTCTGCACCCTCTGCTTTGATGTCCTGCATTGCTTGCTCATTAATATCGTTCGCAACAACCTCATGGCCATTTTCCATTAAATTCAATACCAAGTTATAGCCCATTTTCCCAAGGCCAACCATTCCTATCTTCACATCGATGCACTCCTTTTCGTCAGGCTCTTTTTCGAATGAACTTCCCTACTGGTCTCCGTTATTCCGAAAGAGCTTCGTTATAATCTGATAGTATCAAATATTTTTTCGTATGTATATCTATTTTATGAAAATTTTTTTCATGATTAATATCTTTTAATCGATATCGCTTCCCTAATTTTTTGCAGGTTGCCAAGAGTTTGTTCCTGCCTGCGGACGGATACAGCGACGTGAAGCACATCAATCAAGCTTAACTGAACCAGTCTTGACGCCAGTGCTTCTGACCTGAACAACGTTTCCCTTGATGTCGTATATAGTACATAATCCGCTTCTTTCGACAGAGGCGACTTGTAATGGCCTGTGATCGCGATGGTCGCTGCCCCGTTAGCTTTTGCTATCTTCAATGCTTCTATGACATCTTTATTACTGCCGCTATGCGAAATGCCGATCGCCGCCTGCCCGGAGCCGAGCAGCGCTGCCGAAATGATTTGCTGGTGGCCATCACTGTGGGCATTGCAATGAATGCCTGTCCGGAGAAATTTATGGTAGGCATCAAGTGCGATAGCCGATGACCCTCCTGATCCGTAAAAATCGATTCTCGAAGCTTTGCCAAGAACTTCGATGATGCTTTCAAGCACGGTGGCATCCAATAGATCCAGCGTTTCTTTCATTGCTTCGACATGCCCTGCGAAAACTTTTTGCGCAAGGGTGACGACCTCATCTTCTTCCTTTATTTCCTCATGGATATTCTTGATCGGTTCCACGAGTTCACTCGCAAGGGCGATTTTGAAAGCTTGATATCCCCTGAATCCAAGCCTTTTGCAAAAGCGGAAAATCGTTGCTTCGGCAACAGAGGCATGCTCCGAAAATTCGGTGATCGATAGATGGATGATTTCTTGAGTATTATTTAATATGTAATCTGCGACCGTTTTCTCCTTTGAGGAAAGAGATGAGTAGATCGCGTTTATTTTAACAATGACATTTTTTCCATTCAGTTCACTGGCCATTTTTCCGCCCCCCTTTTCTGACTACTTTATTTTACCAAATAATTTTCATCATTATTTACGAATGATGAAAATTTTTTTCATAATTAATAAAATGTTCGGGCCAAACTTTGGTTTAGCCCGATGAATAAGTTAATCTTGTTCTGTTAGAATGACCGGACCAAACTAAGGTTTAGACCGAAGCATTTTTTAATCCTGTTCCGTCAGAATGACAGGACCGTCCTTCATGATCGCAATGGTATGCTCATACTGGGCAGACAGCTTTCCGTCCACTGTTCTTGCTGTCCAGCCATTATCGTCCATCTTTGTTTTCCACTCACCGACATTGACCATCGGCTCGATCGTGAACACCATGCCTTCCTTGAGCCTCGGCCCCTTGCCTGGCAGGCCATAGTGGGGAATATCAGGCTTTTCATGAATAACAGAGCCAATGCCATGGCCGATGAACTCGCGCACAACAGAAAAGCCTTCACCCTCCACATATGACTGGATCGCATGGCCGATATCGCCGACCCGATTTCCTGGTACGGATGCAGAAATACCGCGATATAATGCCTCTTTTGTTACCTCCAGCAGCCTTTGTGACTGTTCGCTGATATTGCCGACTGCATAGCTCCAGGCTGAATCAGCGAGGGCGCCATTCAAGTTGACGACCATGTCGATCGTGACGATATCGCCATCGTTCAACGCCTCTCTCCGAGGAAAGCCGTGGCAAACCTCATCATTGATGCTGGCGCACGTCGCATATTGATAGTTACGGTAGCCTTTCTGCTGAGGTGTGGCTCCATGCTTTTTCAAGTAATCCTCAACAAACTGGTCGATTTCCCAAGTGGTTACCCCCGGCTTGATAAGTTTGCGCAATTCTTTATGCACGGAAGCGAGCAGCCGGCCTGCTTCCTTCATATTTTCAATCTCTCGTGCCGATTTTAAAACAATCATTCCGTCATCTCCCTGATTCATTTCATCCTCTATATTATCTTATACGTAAAATTTCGCAAAATGAACCAGTTCACCGAAGGGTAAAATGAAAATAGCCTTACTTTACTGGATCGCATATCATATAAACCCTTTTCTTGGTATAAATCATATAAAAAATCTCTGTTAGCCTTTTTTATAGCGGGAAATTTATTTTTATTGCAAGTTTCACGTTTTTATAGCGAAAATTTCTATTTTATAGCGACTTTTTCATTTTTATAGCGAGTTTCCAGCTTTTATAGCGCATTGGAAATTCTATACGAATTTTTCCAGTTTCCGCATTCAATATCCAAAATAAAAAACCCTCCTGCCTCAGCAAAAGGGTTCTTCACCAATATTATTCCAACACTTTTAGTGCTTCACGATTGAATGCCGGGATGTCTTTAGGTTCTCTGCTGGTCACCAGCTGATTGCAGCAGACGACTACCTCTTTGTCCATGTATTTCGCTCCGGCATATTCCATGTCGACCCGGATGGACTTGTAGCCTGTTGCGCCTCTGCCTTCGAGTGTTTTAGCTGTCAACAGCAGCTGAGGTCCATGGCAGATCGCGAAGACTGGCTTCTTCTCATCCATGAAGTATTTGGCGAATTGCACGAATCGGTCATCCTCACGCAGCTGGTCTGGAGAAAAGCCGCCTGGAATGAATAAGGCATCGAAATCTTCCGGCTTGACGTTGTCGATGCTCTCGTCAATCTTGACCTCGGCTTTGCCCTGCTTGCCTGTTACAGTCTTCCCTTTTTCTTTTTCGATTGTTACAACCTCATGCCCCGCTTCGGTAAAAGCACGCGAAGGCTCAAGGTATTCGACATCTTCAAATAAGTCTGTTATTACACAGGCAATTTTTTTACCCATAGCTTCAACATCTCCTTTTAAAAAAGTCTCCACTATTTAAAATTCCCTGTCCTCCAACTATGAAACATTCTGTTGCATTTCCATTATTTTATATAATTCTGTGTAATTAGACTCATCTTATAACAAAGATAAAAAAATGATTTTATATTTCTGTCTTTCAACTATAATTTAACTTAGGACATCAATAGGGAGAGAGGCACCATGAAATTTAGTTATGTCAATGTAATGGAAGAGGTCGTTTCGACTCTGGTCAATGTGCTGATGATGAGCCCAGATTACCAGACTTTTTGCAATTGCCAGAAGTGCCGGAACGATATCATCGCCATCAGCCTGAACACTCTTCCAAGTCACTATGTCACTACAGAAGATGGCCGGAAGATGGTCTATGAACAGCTTAACACCCAGGAAAACAGATCCTGGATCAATAAAAGAATCATCAGCGCCATCCATCTTGTCGGGAAGTATCCGAAGCATTAATCAGAAAAGTGCAGGGTGCTTGTCTGCTGGAGCAGGGCACGTCTCTAAGTTTTTCTTACCGAAAAATAAAAGCTGCCATTGATGATGCCTGGTTAATCCGGCATCATCAATGGCAGCTTCTTTTTATTCATAGAGTCTGGGTATCCATTCGTCTGGCAAAATCAACGAAGCGGAACTTGTCGGGACGGTGCCTGGATTCTGTATATTGGAACAGGGTGGCATCATCAAAATAAATATAGTTTTTCACGATGACGATTGCATGGAATCCTTCCATATCAAGAAGCTTCCGGTCTTCCTCGCTGGGTTCCTCCACCGTGAATTCTTTCTTCGCAAAGCTGATTTTCTTCTCAAGCTGACCTTCAATGTATTCAAATATCGAGTTTTCGCATTTCTCGCACGACAGTCCTGGCACATGCTTTTCTACGAGATAATCCTTATCGAGAATCACTCGTTCATCATCAATATGCCGGACTCTTTTTACCTTCCAAACTTTTTCATCATCCGCTACATTCAATTCCCTGGCAATTTCCCGGCCAGCCTGCTCGAGAGTGAATTCTTCCACAGAAGTTTTCGCTTTTCCGCCCATGTTCTCCGCCAGCTCTTTAAAGCTGATCAAACCGGTTATCGGAAACTGATGTCTTTTCAAATCGAGCACAAGTGAACCTTTGCCGCGGATTTTTTGGATAAATCCATTCTGAGCAAGTAGATTCAGTGCTTTGCGAATGGTCTCCCTGGAAGTTTGATACATATCCGCAAATTCGTTTTCAGAAGGCAAAATCGTTTTAGGAGGATAAGCTCCTTCCTGGATCTGTTTCGAAATTTCTTCATAGATCAATAAATACTTTTTCTGCACAACACATCACCCGTATCTTGTCTGATTGCTACCATTTTACCTTTTTTATGCCCGTTTGAATACAATGGACAACTGTGTATGGAATTTTCATAAATTATCCGTAAAATGAAGTACAACTGTTCACTGAAATGGCCGATATAAAAGCAACAAGTTTTTCCCAACATGTTTTTTAATAAAAGCAGACCAAAAACACTTTGTGTTTGGTTATAATTGTTCTATAAGTTGTTCTCAATATGGAACTATTTTATCAGATTTGTTATGATATAACTATAAATTGATAAGGTGTGGATAACATTGATCGGTGAACGCGTCAAAAAACTTCGACAAGAGAAAAGAATGTCCCTATCCGAAATGGCAGAACAAGCTGGCGTGGCCAAATCATATTTGAGTTCCCTGGAGCGAAATCTTCAAACAAATCCCTCAATCCAATTTTTAGAAAAAATAGCTGGAGTACTGAATGTACCGGTGGACCATCTCATTCATGAGCAGCCCGATAAAGAGAACATGGATTCAGACTGGGTCAATCTTGTAAAAGAGGCAATGGATTCAGGAATCACAAAGGACCAATTCCGTGAGTTCCTGGAATTCAATAAATGGAGACTCAACAATAAATAATTTTAAGGACAGCTTTCATGGCTGTCCTTTTTTATGCAAAAAATAAAAGCACCTCCATAAGAGCTGCTCGATCGCACTTAAACTGTCTATGTATAAATCACTTAACTATTTTTTGTCTTCATTAAAAATTCCCTTATTTCTTCTTTGTTAATGCCTATTTCTAATGCTTCCAATATTAGCTGCATCCATTCTGTATCCAGTTCTTCGAAAACTACCTGCTCTTTAATCAAGTTCTTCCCCCCAAAATACAGTTAGTATTCCAGGCAGTCCGGCCATCATAGTAAATTGCACCTTAGATCCGTGACTTTGCGTCCTAGTTTTTCAACAAGTTTGCCTTTTTCTGTACCTTTTTACTCACTTCTGAACTCCCAATGTCATTGTACCGTGTTCTATATATTTAACATGTAAGTATTTGTCGCCAACAATAGAAGGTTTTTTTTCTTTTTTCTTCCAAACAATTACAAAATCACAGCTTTTATAATTACTTATCTGAAAATTACAACCATTTAATCGTGTTTTTTGTCATATAATCCCCTTAATTGTTGAACTCTTTTTATTTATTTACCCCCATAAACTGATGGGTGGGTAGATTTTTTATATCTTTGCTTTTTCCAGTCTGCTAAATTGGCCACTTTTTCAAGACTGATGGCATTAAAGAACGGATATCTCGTTAAATCATTTCCGCAAATCGGGCAGAGCCACTCCCCAACCTCGCTGCTGCTAAACGAAGGACGATTGCATCGATCACAATTTTTTCTGTACACGGCCATCCAGCCCCCTTTTTAAAGTGCCTTGCTGCATTATTCCATTGAAGTATAGTTCATTTGTACCATTCTTGAAAAAGTCTAAAATATGGCTTTTTTTCTTAAAAAAGAACGAAAATCGTTCTTTTTTAAGAAAACGCTCCGTTTATCTTAATTTCTTGTATTTTTAAAAGAACTATTTTGTTCGTTATAATGAATTAACGTGAATTAAAAAGGAGATTCCCATATGACGGTTGGCGAGAAGATTAAAAGCTTGAGACTAGAAAAAAAGTATTCTATTAGCGAACTATCAGAAAAAGCGAATGTTTCCAAATCCTATCTCAGTTACATCGAAAGGGGAATCCAGGAAAACCCTTCGGTGCAGGTGCTTTCCAGATTGGCAGACAATCTGGATACAACCGTTGACTATTTGATGGGGCAGCCAATGATGCCAGTTGATGAGGAATGGGCTGGGCTCGTCGATGAAGCAATAAAAAGTGGAATCAGCAAGGAAGATTTTGCTTACTATCTGGATTTCATGAAGTTTAAAAGCATGAATAAACAGGATAAACAGTAAAGCTTTTATATAAATTACAATGCTAGTTCTCTCTTTAGACCATGTATTTTTATGTTCATTGTGCTAAACGAACACACCAGGAAGTCATTCAGCCACTACGATCAGGCATACCATGTACAAGGATTGAAGATCTGTCACAAAATAGTCATAAAAACAGTGAGCTTCTCACGTTTTCCCCATTGTTTTTTCGTATTTTAATCACAACTCCTTGATAGGATTAAAATCGATCAAAGGGGGAGAATTAAATGAAGAAATTTTTTGCTGTCATGATAGCATTCTTTTTATTGATAATTGTTTCTGCCTGCGGAGATGAAGCTGCTGAAAACGAGCAGAAAGACGGTCAGGAGCCTGCGGCCACAGAGGTAAAACACAATCATGATGATCATGCAGATGGCCCTCATGAACCTGGTGCCGATGATGTTTGTGCTTTCTGCAATATGAAAGTATACAAGGAAGCTGACCCTATGGGTGTATTCACAGCGCAGGCTAAAACGAAAGACGGAGAGTATGTATTCTTTGACGACTCCGGATGTCTGTTGAATATCACACGGCGTGATGATGTGGAATTTGAAGAAAATTGGGTACGTGACTATATTACGTCAGAATGGATCGAAGCAGATTCCGCGATACCTGTAAAAGCAGACCTGAAAACACCCATGAAATACGGCTATGCTTTCTTCACGGATAATGAAAGCGCGGAGAAATTCATTTCAGAAAACGGCAACAAAAATCCTGCAATGGCAACATGGGAGCAAATCGACCAAATCGCAAACGAACGCTATATGAAAAAAATGAAGATGAATGGCGATAGCATGGATAAGGATCAGGATCAGGATCAGGAAAATGATATTCATAGCGACAGCGAAGAGGAAAGCGGCCATTAAGTTTAGGTCACGAAAAGAAAAGTATTTTAAATAAAATCCCGGTGCACAAATCAGCCCCGGGATTTTTTGCATTGCATGTATGATTGTTTTCTCATTCAAGCTCTGGAAACAATCAAGAATTAATGAAAGAAGACTTTTTCAAGCGGTGTATAGACACCGTTATTTTCTATAAGTGATTTTACTGAATCACAATACTGAAGCTGCCCCTCCTGCATGAACGCAGCCCGGTCTGCCAATTCCTCAACGAGACTAAGGATGTGGGTAGTAAAAAGAATCGTCCTGCCCTGTTTTTTCTCTTCCAGGATAATTTCCTTGAAGCGGAACACCCACAATGGATCTAGCCCATTGGTTGGTTCGTCGAGGATTCGAAGAGGGACATCCGGCAATAGCGCCTGCGCCAGTGAAAGACGTTGCTGCATTCCTTTAGAGTATTGTTTAATCTGCATATTCTTTACTTCAAATAACCCAACCTGCTTAAGAGCTTCCATTACTTTTTCATCACTTATTCCTCTTAACCTAGCAAAAAAGGTCAAAACCTCCGAACCTGTCAGCTGTCGAGGAAAGAGCATTTCATCCGGCATATAAGAAAACAGTTTTTTGAATCCTTGTTTTTGCGGGTCGATTACCTTACCGTCCAACAGAATTTTTCCGGCAGTCGGTTTCATCATCCCTGTAAGCATTTTGATCAACGTACTCTTACCTGCGCCGTTTCCGCCGCATAATGCAAAGATTTCAGGCTTGTTGATGGTCAAGTCAATGTCGGTAATCTTTTTCGTCTCACTGTAATGTTTTGCCAGTCCTTCAATCCGCATCCATTCGCTGCTATTCATCACTAACCCCCCGTTTCGTCCTGTACACTGTGTATAGGACAGGCAGTACCGTCCAGAGCAAAACGGCAAGTACAAATAACGTTTTCCCGATCCATCCATCTGCCCAGATTGTTAAATCATATAAGCGCGGGCCGAATACTGATGCTCCCTCCAGCGACAAAATTGACTGGACGCGGATCAACTCCACCGGATTCAGAAAGATGGAAACAGTAAGCATTGGCAGCAGCCATTGCTTCATCAAGAACATGCTTAATCCCATGATGATAAATTCATAGAAAAGCACAAGGAAAGCCCAGACAATCAGGCTTATCCCCAGTGCCTGGAATCGTGTTTTGGCGATTATGCCAATCATCATTGCCAGCGACAGGAAGGTAGACGCCAACAGGATCGAATACAGATAAAATAATATCAGCAAGGAAACAGAGAATCCCCCGCCGGCGAAGAAGATAACGAGCAAGGCTGCACCATACCCAAACGTCAAAACAGACCAGACGGAAACGAATAATCCTGCATACTTCCCCAGGATAACTGCCCACGGCGAAATCGGGTATGTCAGCAGCAGCATTAGCCCCCGGTCTTCCTTTTCGCCTGATAGGAACAGGCTGCCGATCAGCAAAGACAGCAAGGGAATCAGCAGTAAGTTGATATTCAGCAAGCTTGCTGTCATCCTGTTAAAACCATCAAACCCAGTTCCGCCGGTGTTCCCAAGGAAAGCGACCATTACCGCCAGGGATGAGAACAATAAGCCAAAGCCGGCAAGCCAATGGCTTCTCATCATCAAGGTCATTTGCTGCCTCGCGATGTGCCTCATTGCTCCCAGCTCCACTCATGTTTCTTTAATGACTCATAATCCAGCACTTCGCCCATTCCCTGTTCCTTAATATATTTTTCAGCGCTCTGTTGATCCTTGAAACTGACAACGCCATTTGCCATTGGTGTCCAGAAATCAGGGTGGTACGCATGGAAGGCTTTTTCAAGCTCGACCCATTCGCCTGTGTCCACATCACGCACATATTGTTTTGCCGCATTTTCTTCCTTGAGATGTTCTTCCATCTCCATGAATTCATCCATACATCCTATATCATCAAATTTATACACTTCACCATCAGCAGTGACGACCTCGGCAGCAAAGTGCTCATGGGCTAGACCCATGTTGCACACCTCGCATACATCGATTTCCGGGTTGATTTCCTCCGGCTCCATCTTGCTGTTATTGCAGCCCGATACTACCGCTGCCGACATTATCAAAAAAACTCCAAGCTTTTTGATCATCGCAGTTTCCTTCCTTTCACAATGACAAATATCGAGAACAAAATAAACAGTATGCCTATAATTCCGGGGATCATCCGGTCTTTGCTGTACTGTTCGGTTTCCTGAAGCATGGTAACCGGTTCGACCAGCGGGCGGGCATCATACACATCTGCTGACCCAAATGAAGGAAACAAAGCTTCCGCCTTGGTCCACAGCTTGATCGATGGGCTTTCAAAAAAGAATTGCCAGTAAGGCTGTTTGCGCAAAAGGCGATCGTACAGTGAACCTGCCTTGTATGCTTCTTCTCCCACACCATCACCTGAAAGGTCAAAACTGCTGTAATCATCCCAGTAATTTCCCTTCACTCCATCATCGAGCCTCATGTCCTCCCCTGAAATCTTTGATTGAACGACATTTCCGATAAAATTGTTTTCTGAAAACGTGTTATTTTCGTTCTTGCCCATGAATTCCAGGCCAACTTGATTGGCGGCAATCTGATTCTTGTTGATCAAGGTATTAATCCCGTATTCCAGGGACAGCCCAGTGCTGTTCCGAAGTATTTCATTCCCCTCAAGGAGGACGTCTTCTGTTTCATAAATCAGGATTCCATAGCCGCGGAAGTGAAAGTGGTCGGTTACCTTGTTTTCAATAAAATCAATGCTGACCGAATCCATTACCATGAGGCCTGTCACATTTTTTTCTACATGGTTTCTTTCTGCCAGTATGCCTTCACTGAACATGAAATGCATGCCATAGCGTGAGTCCCTGATGTGATTCCTTTGCACCTTGATGCCTTTCGTAAAATCAAAATAAATTCCATCCTGAACATTGGAAATCTCATTCTCTTTCAGTAAATGGCCTCCACCCTTAAACATATGGATTCCGTTCCCACGCTTAGAGAAATGAGATTCATTGCTTGCAATCCTATTTCCATGCAGCTTGTTTTCATTGCTGTTCGCTATATAAATTCCATTCTGGACATTTTTCAATGTATTGTTCTTGATCACATTATAATGGGCTTTTTTAATGTAGATCCCGCTGTCTTCCTGACCAGTACCGCTATTCTGGATCGTGAGTCCCTCAAGGACCACATTTGAAACTGTGACCATAATGACATTCCCTTTTCCACCGCCATCGATTACGGCTCCTTCTTCTCCTTTTATGGAGATTTCCTTAGTGATCATCACATTTTCTTTAAAAACTCCAGGAGAGACATGGATGGTATCTCCATTTTTGGCACCTTCGACGGCACTCTGGATCGATTGGCCGCTCTCCACTGTGAACTCATCGGCAAAGGCATTAACAGGGACGAGCAAAAGAAGCAAAAAGATAAAGATTGCAAATGGCTTTTTCAGCTTCCGCATACAGCTGCCTCCTCCCGGCTTTATTCTCTTTTTAAAACTAGCAAATAAATGTGATGAAACCTTGAAATATTTGTTGGGAATCGTTGAAGTTAATGATGTGAATTACTGTGAAAATAGGGGTTAATTCGTTAAAATTTTGAAGTTTTCAGAATAATTAAAAGTATTTGTGTCTATTTTGTGACAAATAAAATATAATGTTATTAATATGTAAACCTTATTAAGGTTAAGGGAGGACTTGGACATGACAATTGTTCATATTTTAAACTTCTCCATTCCGATTGCGATGATGCTCGTGATCGGTGTCGGTATCGATAAAATGTGCCAGCCGGATACACCGGAACAGGAAGCCGAGTAATGATGGGGCTTTTTTTAACAGAAAGATGGTATTTAAGACATGTAGTTACCATTTCGCTATAAAAAAGAATTTCTCGCTATATAAATGAAAAAGTCGCTATAAAAAAGAATTTTCCGCTAAAAAAGCCACCCTTTCAACGTAATTTTCGAGGCAATAATGCCTTATATTCAGGCTAATCTGCACAAAAAAAAGCAAGATTCCTTGTGGAATCTTGCTTTTTTATCATCCCTTAACGGCTGTTGCTGCTGTTTTTACGAATATCTTGTTCCCCTGAATGAAAAAGATGATACTTCCGAGCACTGCAAGGGCGATGAACGAGAATAAAACCGTACCTCCTGCTTCATTCAATAAATAACCTCCCGCAATCGGACCGAGGAAATGGCCGATTCTCCGGAACTGCGCTGCCCCGAAATAGGTTCCCCGAAGTTCATCTGTTGCGAGCTGATCGACAAGATAACTGCTTGAGGGGAAGATCAAGATTTCCCCTATTGTGATGAAGACAATCGCCAATATGCCTGTATACCAACCTGTTACAAACCCGAATGCCAGCATGCCCGCTGATAGGAAGACTGCACCGGCCATCATGACCTGCATCGTTTTGAACCTTTCTGCAAAGTGGCTGATCGGCATCTGCAGCAAGACGACCATGACAGCATTGATGGACAACATCACTGAATATACGAAAACTCCATTAGCAATTGTTGATTCAAGATACTGCGGGACATTTGATTCCATTTGCGAATATCCAAAATTAATGATGATTGTTCCTAAAATCAAGTACCTTAATGCCTTATCTTTGCTAATTATTTTCAGGGAGCTGGCGATCGTTACTTTAGAGACTGTTTGACTTGCTGGATTCCCCAAATTGTATTTCTTCATCATCAGTGCCAGAATCAGTACATATATGAAATACATGATCCCTGTTACCATGAAAGCCGATTTTGCTGAAACCACCGCGAGATAGGCACCGAGCAACGGGCCAACCGAAGCTCCGATATTGATCGCCGTATACCTTAGAGAGAACGCTCTCATTCGCTTGCTTTTTTCAGTCAGATCGGCAATCAGCGCCTGGCCGGTTGGTTCGAAAAATGACCCGCTTAAACCATTCAGCGCATTAAGAATAATGAACCATCCCGGGGTCTCGGCGATCATAAAGCCGAAATAGACGAGCGACATCGAAAACAATGAACCGATCATGACTGGCTTGCGTCCAAATCGGTCAGATAAATGTCCGCCCAGGAAACCGCCGACCACGCCTGATAATGGGCTAATCCCAATCGTGATCCCGATTAATACTGGATGCAAATCAAGATTCCTGGATAAGTAAATGGCCAGGAAAGGAAGCGTCGCAAACGCTGAACCCCTTGCAAGAACAGTCCCGCTCAGCAGAACCCATACAATCGGATGGAATTGCCGGTAATAGTTTTTAAGTTTATTCATTTTTGGTTTACCTCGTAATTTCAGATTCCTAAATCATAGCAAATAACCAAATTTATGAAAATACCTTTTGTAAAATAAAAACCGCCGCCAACTAACATGGCAGCGGTTCTTGATCTTATTATCCCGGATTATTGCTTGTCCTTGGTAGGATTAAAATTTCTACCCGTCTGTTCCTTGCTTTGCCTTCGACGGTATCATTCGCAGCCACTGGCTGGAATTCACCGAAACCCTTGGCGCTGAACCAGCGCGGGTCAAGTTGTTCATTTTTCAAGATGATCTTCATGAATTCGACGGCACGCATGACGCTGAGTTCCCAGTTTGATTCATATCTGGCGGTCCTGATTGGCACATTGTCAGTGTGGCCGCTGATTATGATGTTCCGCGGCGGCTCCATTACCAGCAAGTTCGCAATTTCATTTGCAATATTCATATCTGACGTACGGACCTCCGCCCGTCCTGATTCAAACAGGACATTGTCACGGATTGTCAGCAGCAGTCCCTCGTCCGTCAGCTTCGTATCCAATTTATCTGTCAGCCTTTTCTCTTTTATATAAGAGTTGACCTTCTGCTGGATGGCCAGAAGCTCCATTTGATCCTTGGCGTTATCATCCTGGTCATTCTTTTCGACATCTTCCTTGCGTACGTCAGGCAATTCCATTTGGCCTTCCGGCATTGGACTCTGGAATTCGAATACTCCAGTACCCCCGGCAAAAACATCATTGAAGGCCTTCGACAGTTGCTGGAACTTAGTGGCATCGACTGAGCTCATCGCAAATAGAACAATGAACAATGCGAGCAGGAGAGTGAGCAGATCGGCATACGGGATCAGCCAGGACTCATCCATATGCTCCTCATGATGCTTCTTCTTCCTTTTCCTACTCATCCTTCGCCACGCTGCTTTCTTCGAGGATCATTTTCCGTTCGCCAGCTGGCAGATAGGAGGCAAGCTTCTGCTCAATTACCCTTGGTGCTTCACCTTCAAGGATTGAAAGAATCCCCTCAATCATCATGTATTTCACTTGTGCTTCCTGTTTTGATTTGCGCTTCAGTTTATTGGCGAATGGATGCCATAGAACGTAACCAGTGAAAATCCCCAATAGTGTCGCCACGAAAGCAGCACTGATCGCTCTGCCAAGTTCATCGGTATTGTCCATATGGCTCAGCGCCGCAATCAAACCCACTACTGCACCAAGAACTCCCAATGTCGGAGCATATGTTCCAGCCTGGGTGAAAATGGCCGCTCCTGAGAGGTGGCGTTCTTCCATCGCTTCAACTTCTTCTGTTAAAACGTCCCTGATATAATCAGCGCTCTGGCCATCTACCGCAAGCGAAAGCCCATTCTTTAGAAACTCATCATCGATTTCACTTGTTTTCGCTTCAAGTGCAAGCAAGCCTTCTTTTCGGGCTAGCTGGGCCCATTCAGAAAATAAACGGATCAATGAAGGTAAATCCGCACTTTCCTGTTCCTTGAATAAAATCTTGAAAAGCTTGGGTACTTTCTTCAGTTCTTTTGCAGGAAAGGCAATTGTCACCGCTGCAACAGTACCCACCAATATAATTAAGATCGCTGCCGGATTGGCAAGGGCACTCGGACTAACCCCTTTGAACACCATCCCGACTCCTACTGCAATGATCGCTAATATGACACCAATGATCGACGACTTATCCATGTACGACTCCCCTGTCTGCTTTACTTCTATTTCTGTCTTTAGGTCTTCCAACAGTCATAAATATCTCTTTTTATTTCGACATATTTTAAAAAATCTTAAGTGATGGCCCGTAAAAATAATTTTTCATGAACAATAAAGATTCAGATTTCTTATGCCGATATAGTATAAGTAAGAACTAAGAACATCTAAGGAGGATTTTACGTGGAGGCTATTCAAAATCTCCGCAGGCAGGATACGAGAAAGAAAAACATCTTGATGCTCAGCACTTATTCGGTATCCTTGATTGCGACATCTGCATACACCCTCATTGAAAAAGAACCGATTTTGAAAACGATGGTTTATGTAAGCGAATTAACATTTTTTGTACTGTTTTTCCTGATATTCCAGCTATGGCTTAAGAAGGAGTCCTTGTTCCCTTATGCTGCTTTTGCGGCAATCTTCATCCATCATTACTTTTATATCGGAATGTTCGGAGGCAATGGGGGATTTTTGCTCGTCCTGCTATTCCTGGCGGTCTTTTCGGCCATCCATTTTGAAATAAAGATCTTTGTTACCGGATACACCCTCGGGCTGGTGGGAGTCGTATTGAACACGTTGCTGGCCACAGAAAACCAGGACTTTTTAGGCAGCACATTCACAGCGATTCTCCTTTGCTATATTTTGCTTGGCGCAGTGCTGTTCGTCTTGATCCGTCTAAATGGAAATGCCTTTAAATCACTGGAAGCTTTTCTTGCGGAATCTGAAAATGAAAAAGTCCGCAAAGAGCAGCATAGTGCCCTGCTGCATGGTGAGCTGCTCGTCGTGACGGAGAGTCTCGGTAAAATAAATGGACAAATCCAGACCCATCTGTCTTCGCAAACAGAAATGAAAATCGCTGTAAATGAAATTTCTGCCGGAAGCCAGGTTCAGACTGAACAGATTAACCAAATTTCCGAAAATGCAGAACTGACAAAGCAAAGAATGGATGAAATGTCCGATATGTCCGTCCTGCTCTCTGACAATACTTTGCAGGCTGCAAAAGCATCCGAGAGCGGCTCCGTTAAACTCACCGAGCTCCAGGGCGACATGAAGGAGCTGGCTGCTTCAATTTCCGAACTCAGCCAGACATTCTCCATGCTCACGAAGAAGATTGAAGAAACGAACGGGTTCATCGTCAACATCCGCAACATCACAGAGCAAACAAATCTTCTTGCCCTCAATGCCTCGATTGAAGCTGCACGCGCCGGTGAGGCAGGCAAAGGCTTCTCAGTTGTTGCCAATGAGATACGCAAGCTTGCGGAAATGACGAAAGAAACAGCAATCCAAATTACCGAGAACCTTACTTCTGTTAATGAAACAAACTCAGCAGCTCTGGAGAAAATGAACGACAGCAGTGAAAAGCTGGCAGAGAGCCGTTCCGCAGTCGGAGAGGTTTCTGGTTTCTTCACGGAAGTCAGCAGCACCCTTCGTGAACTGACGAACCAATTCAGCCAATTCGAATTGACTGTCAGTGATGTTAAAAATCAGACAGGCGGTGTTGAAGCCTCAACACGTGAGCTGGCGGCCATCATTGAGCAGGCAACAGCAGGCCTGGAAGAAATGAACGCAACGATTGAAACATTGAATGACGATAATGAGACAATCGCAGCATACGTCAGCCAAACAGCAGCAGCTGCTGAAAAAATCAAAACACTCGGAGCGTAAGCAAATCCGTAGTTGATTGAAACATCTTAATAACAGAAGGGCCAGGCTGGAGTTTTCTCCGCCTGGCCCTTTATTTTATAACAGCTTCTTTTCAATTTTCCGTTCGTAATTTTTAAATAGATAGGAATTTGTTTTAGCTCCCCTGCTGGACATTATTTTATTGTATCTTAGCAATTTTTGGCTAAGTTCCTGGTTCAGTCTGTTTTTCTCATCAGGATTTTCACAGTTGCGTATCAAATCCTCGATGGACATCACTTCCTGCCTGAGCCTCTGTTCTTCCGGAGAAAAACCTGCATTTTTCAGCATCTTGTAGGCCATTCTCAGGTCCTCTGGCACGGCTGACATATCTTCCAGATTCAAAGGCTTTCCGTAGCCAGGCAAATTTTCAAACTCTCCATCTTTGTATGCACGCTTGATTCGATCCTCCGACACCACCATTGAAAAATCCATCTGAACCACTCCAGTCGTCCATTTTTAGTATTTCTCCTATTATTATATTATTTTAATCCAGTATTTTCTAATTTAAATATTTGGTAAAAGAGATGATTTTATCACGCTAAAGGTTTAAAGAGTTAGCAAGCAGGTTATTTAGTATGTAAAATAATTACACATCAAGGGGTGTCGACAAGATGATTTTTGGGGGTATAGGATTTACTCTTATTTCAGCAGCCTTTTTCATGGGGCTCGTCGCGTGGTATTCGTATGTAAAGACAAAAGGAGAAGTCAGCGATTCAGCTGGATATTTTCTAGCCGGCCGCGGGTTGACCGGCGGCTTTATTGCAGGTTCTCTCCTGCTCACCAACCTTTCGGCAGAACAGTTGGTAGGCCTGAATGGACAAGCCTACCGTACCAATCTTTCCAACATGGCATGGGAAGTGACAGCTGCTTTTGCCATCATCATCATGGCCATCTATTTGCTGCCAAAGTATCTTCGCGGCAATTTCACAACGCTGCCTGAATTTTTGAGCAAACGATATGATGAAGGTGTCAGACAGTATACGGTTCTTCTTTTTATGCTTGGATACATTCTTGTTACCGCGCCTTCGATGCTCTATTCAGGTGCACTTGCCGTATTGCAGCTTTTCAACTTTCCAGAGCTGTTCGGCATCTCGTATGAAGCATCTGTCTGGATTGTCATCTGGCTCATCGGAATCATCGGGGCCATCTATGCGATTTTCGGCGGACTGAAAGCTGTTGCGATTTCGGATACATTGAATGGGATTGGCTTGATTATCATTGGCCTTCTTGTCCCAATACTGGGCCTGATCGCACTAGGCGATGGCAATATTGGGGACGGGATGAAACAAATCGCTACTACGAACCCTGAAAAAATGAATTCAATTGGGACAAAGCAAGATTCCGTTCCATTCGGCACCATTTTTACCGGGATGATTTTCGCTAACTTATTCTACTGGGCTTCAAACCAATATGTCATCCAGCGTACACTTGGAGCGAAAAACCTGGCTGAAGGCCAAAAAGGCGTTTTGATTTCCGGATTCTATAAGCTGCTAGTGCCGCTGACGATGATGATTCCCGGCGTCATTGCCTTCCATATGTACGGAGATGGGCTGAAGTCAGTTGACTTGGCTTATCCAGCGTTGATTTCCGATGTATTGCCAACCTGGATGTCCGGCTTCTTTCTGGCTGTCCTGCTTGGCGCAGTACTAAGCTCATTCAACTCATTATTGAATAGCGCAGCAACGATGTTCGCGCTTGATATTTATAAAGCACGCTTTAACCCTGAAGCAGATGACCGCAAAATAATATCGGTAAGTAAAATAGCTGGGACACTGCTGGCTGTCGTATCATTATGTATCGCCCCGATGCTGATGAACGCACCCGAAGGATTATGGGATTTAATCAGAAGGTTCACAGGCTTTTTCAATATTCCAATCATCGTCATCTTGCTTGTCGGGATTTTCACAAAACGAGTACCTGCACTTGCAGCTAAAGTCGTGATCATCTTCCACGTGATCACTTACTATATGCTCGTTTGGGGTACGCAGCATCTATTCGATTTTGCTGTACCGATTCATTTTATCCACATTTACGCAATCTTGTTTGTAGTCGAAGTGGCAATTATGATCGCCATCGGAATGTGGAAACCAACAGCAAAGCCATATACTTTCCACTCCGAGGCAGCAGTCGACATGGTACCATGGAAGTACTCGTTGCCTGTATCTGTTGTCCTGCTGGCTCTCGTTGCCATCATCTACGTCGTCTTCTCGCCAATTGGATTAGCGTACGATGGAGGTTATGTTTCTTCAGCATTTTGGCCAATCATCACTGGGATACTTGCGATTACAGTCTTACTATCTTATCTGGCAATCAAAAAATGGAACAAAGCCTATGCCGGTTATCTCTTGACAGAAAATCCGGTTAAAGCAAACAAGGAAAAAACATTGGATAGAACAAAGCTTAAACCGACCACAACAGAATATTGATTTGTATTTTGAGACCTATCATTGTGCTGGTAGGTCTCTATTTTTTAAACAGATCAGCTTGGATTACTCCTAGGGAGAATAGTTAATAGACATTTCGTAGCCTTTCCTTACCTGAAATGTCCATTAAACCTCTTTTATTAGACATTTTGCTGCTGCTCCTTGCTGGAAATGTCTAGTAAACCTCTTTTATTAGACATTATGTTGCTGCTTCTTGCCGGTAATGTCCATTAAACCTCTTTTATTAGACATTTTACTGCTGCTCCTTGCCTGAAATGTCCATTAAACCCCTTTTATTAGACATTTTGAGGCTGCTCTTTGCTGGAAATGCCTATTAAACCCCTTTTATTAGACATTTTGCTGCTGCTCTTTGCTGGAAATGTCTATTAAATCCTTTACAATAGACATTTTAAGATTTCGATGCTCCGGAAATGTCTATTATCCACTTCTTATTTGCCGTCTTGAAACTCTACCTGCTGGACAAGCATTAAAGCAATTCCCCACATAATCAAAGGCGTCTGGTCACCCAGACGCCTTTCCTTATTGATATCCCTTTGCGCTTTCCTTTAATATTTTATCCTTGAAAAGTGTGTAGCTCCAGGACTGGTAGGCAATGATAATTGGCACGAAAATGACTGCAACGACGAACATGATGGTCAGGTTGAGCTTGCTGCCTGCAGCATCAAAAAGTGTCACGCTGTAGGCATTGTCTATTCTTGATGGCAGCATGTTCGGGAACATCCCTACGAAGCCGAAGGCCATTTTTGTGAAAATCGTCAAGCAGACAGCGGTAAAGGCATAGCCGATTTTCTTTTTAAAAATAAAGTAGACTGCCGCGAGCATCGCAGCCAGTGCGATTACCGGCACAGTCCAGAGGATCGGTTGCTGTGAGTAATTATCCAGCAATGGCGTCCTGTTCACTGTCGCCAGAAAAAAAAGCGACAGCATCGCCGGAGCCACGCCAGCCATTATCCGTGATATTTTGTATGCTCGGACTGCGGTTTGCCCTGCTGTCTTCAACTGAATCCATAATGAACCAGACAGAAGGAACAATGAGACAAACAGCAATCCTCCCAAAATGCCATAACCATTCAACAAGCTGAACAAATTGCCTTCATAGCCATTGGCACCGATCAATAATCCTCGGTACAGATTGGCGAAGGTGACGCCGAATAAGAAGGCGATCAAAAAGCTGCCGGTGAAGAAGCCCCATTTACACCCTGCCTGCCATAGTGGGTTGTCGTCCTTATGCATGAATTCAAGTCCGATTGCCCGAATGAACAAAGCAATCAGCACCAGGAACAACGGCGTATACAAAAAGCTGAACATGTCCGCGTAGACAGCCGGGAAGGCCGCAAATGTCGCTCCTCCAGCTGTGATCAGCCAGACCTCATTCCCGCCCCAGAAAGGTCCGACCGCCTCCTGGAGCTGGTTACGCTCCTGGCGGTTTTTAGCGATGAACGGGAACAGCATTCCGGTCCCAAGGGTGTATCCATCGAGGATAAAATAAACCGTCCAAATCAATCCCCACAAACCGAACCAAATGATTGCAAGTGTATCATGAGACATGTTTCACGCCTCCTTCAAGGCCATATTTAACCTCTGATTCCGGACCTTTTTTCGCATATTTGATGATCAAATAGACATCTGCTATCAATAAAACTGTGTAAAAAATGACGAGAGCTGCCAAGGAGAAGATCACCTGGGACAACGCGATTGGCGACACACCCTCAGATGTCTTCATCAATCCGTACACAACCCATGGCTGTCGTCCCGCCTCTGCTACCATCCAGCCGGCATTAATCGCCAGATACGGCAGCAGTACAGAATATAGGACCAGCTTCAAGTATTTTGGTGAGTTCTCCAGTTTGTTTTTCCGATAAAGGTACAAGCCGTACCAGGAAACAGCCAGGAAAAAGACTCCTAGAGCGACCATTACCCTGAACGCATAAAAGACCAGTTCCACGTTAGGCCGTTCATCCTTGGGAATGTCTTTCAAACCTGTGACTTCCCCATCAAAGGAGTTGGTGTAGAAGAAGCTGCCCAATTTCGGAATGCTGATTGCCTCAAAAGCATTGCGCTCGTTTTCCTGATCGGGAATCTGGATAAGATGGAATGGCATGTCCTTTTGTGTCTCCCAGACTGCCTCCATAGCCGCTCCTTTTGCCGGCTGCATTTTAGCAGCAAAAACACCGGACTGGTGCCCGATGATTGGTGTGAGAGTCGCAGAAAACAAGGCCATGGCAAGACCGTACTTGAATGACTTTTTATAAAATGCCGTTTCGTTTTTCCTGAGCAGGTGGTAAGCACTGATGGCCATCATGAAAAACGCCCCCACAATATAGGCACTTACAACAGTGTGTACAAACATATACCAGGCATAAGGATTAGTGACGAGCTCCCGGAAGCTGTTCAATTCGACTCGGCCATTGTTAAGGACATAGCCGACCGGGTTTTGCATGAAGCCATTGGCAGTAATGATCCAGAGAGCGGAAATATTCGTACCGAGAGCGACCATCCAGATCGAAAATGCCCGCAGTTTTGGTGTAAACTTATCCTTTCCGAACAGCCAGATGCCCATGAAGGTAGATTCAAGGAAAAAGGCGACTAGAGCTTCAATCGCGAGCGGCGACCCGAAAATATCACCCATATACTTCGAGTATTCTGACCAGTTCGTGCCAAACTGAAATTCCATCGTAATGCCGGTAATCACACCAAGCACAAAGTTGATCGCGAACAGTTTTCCCCAATAATCCGCCATTCGCTTATATGTCTGGTCCAGGGTGCGTGCATACTTTGTCTCCATGATGGCAACGAGAATGACTAAACCAATCGTTAATGGGACAAATAAAAAATGATAAAAAACAGTCACAGCAAACTGGATCCGGCTTAATATCAGGACCTCATCCATCTTTGATACCTCCTTATTTATTGTTTGTGAATTTTTTAACATAATCTCAATTCTATTTTAAAAAAACTTTGTGAGTGATATCGAAGATTTTTGTTGAGAATTTGTGACATTTTTATCCATCAATTGTGATGCTGGTCACAGACAAACAAGAATAACGTATCGCCTTGGTCAGTCCCGACAAGCGCTGGAGCTTGACATAAAAACAGGCCCTGATTATCAGGACCTGCACGCATTAAATATTTCCTATATTTGATGGGTCTGTACTGACTCCTTGCTGGCCCGGCACCCAGTTCGCCGGCACACCTTTTCCTGTTTGTTTTGCATACTCGAAAGCCTGCAGCATCCTTACGTGCTCAGGAAGGTTGCGGCCGACATTTCCGGGATAAGTAAGCTTCGCTCTGATAATGCCACCGGGGTCGATGAAAACTGAAGTCCTGAAGCAGGCCCCTGTTGTTTCATCCAGGATTCTATATGCGCGGCTGATTACCTGCGTCCTGTCGCTTACCATTGGATACGTAACATTTTTCAAAGAAGGAGAAGTCTCTTTAAAAACCTTGTGTGAATAAACACTGTCAGTGCTGATTGCCAGCAATTCAGCACCCAGCGCTTTTATATAAGGGTATACAGCGGCGACCGCCGCCAGCTCTGTCGGTCAAACAAAGGTAAAATTACTTGGGTAGAAAAATAAGATGACCCACTTTCCCCGATAATCCTCAAGGTTAATCTTCTTTATGTCACCATTGATCAATGCATCAGCTGTAAAAAGCGGGGCCTGGTCATCCCGGTTCGCACAAAAAACAGTCGGACATTCAACCAAATCCTCAGCGTACAATTTTTCATCCATTGCAGCCGCCCTCCTTTATTTAAATTTGTATCTATACAATCATATGCAGCTGATTTCTTATATTTCAGGTTCCAACAGGAAAAACTAGATTGAACAAGAAAGGAGGGTTCATGAATGAGCAGAGGCAAAGGGTTCAACCACAAGAAAAAAGGCCATCCAGGAGACCTGCCCTCAGGCGCCTTAAAACCAAAGCGTCCTGAAACAGAGGCGCAGGAAGATGAGGAATTCCTAGTCGTCCAGGAGGCGTTCAAAAACCGTGTAGAGGAAGACGAAGCATAAATAATGGCTGGACCTGGCAAATAATAGCCGGGTTCTTTTTTTATTGAAACCTTTTTCCAGAGGGAATCGTATAAGTAGTTATTCACAGTTTTTTAACAGAATAACAAGAATTGGAGGAGGAATTAATATGATCGTAACTACAACTTCGACTTTGCAGGACAGGGAAATCGAGAAATATCTAGGGATAGTTTCTGGGGAGCCAATAATATTAAAAAGCTAATGTTGAATTCAAATAACAATAGCCAGAAAAATGACACCAAGAATACCATATAGATAAGCTAAGTCCTCTTCAGACAAAATCCTTGTTTTCACGATGTAGGACCCATAGCTTCCCCTCACCTTTTTCAATTTAATCTCCCTAACCGATCCGTATTTTGATTTCTCCTGACGTCTGGATTTTTTCTGGAACCGGCCTTTCTGATCTCTGGACCTGGTGCTGACGTCCCTCGATACTGGTGATGTTAGCTCCTGATTTAACAACTCGGCTATAATCCTCAACTTCTCCCTTTCTGTCATTATGATCATTGACTTCCCTCCCCTCTCCTGTTATTTTAGGTGATTGCTCCCTCCATAACGGAGTATTATCCAGCTCCCATAAAGGGGAGGGAAGAGGGACGTCGCCCTTTTTATTTTGGCTCATTAGCTTAAGAAATTCTTCCGAGTATGCAGCTGTGAATAATGCTGCCCTTATGATTTGATTTCGGTCCAGATGTGTTGATTGAAACATTTTATCCACATATTGTTGATAACTATCTGCATAACGTACCGTAGGTCTATACATTTCATTGCCTCCTTTTAGACGTCTTGTGACGTCCTTGATAAAGGATATTGGACCCTGCTTGTCCAATATTCCGATATATCATGCATTTTTGTATAAAACTTCGGATAATTGGACATGAATGGTTAACGGAGGTGTATTCAAATGTTTGGATTAGGAAAGAAGCGTTCAAGGTTGGGGCGCTGGTTGGATAACAGAGGGATTTCTCAGCAATGGTTGGCAAATAAATCTGAAGTGAGTCGGTCAACGGTTAGTGAACTATGCAGTGCTAATGGTGAACATGAACCTACACTACCGACAATGAAAAAAATATTAAAGGCAATTCGAGAAATAGATCCTAATATCAAAAGTGATGATTTTTGGGATATGTAAATTCCCAAGCGCTTGGTAAAATGGTGTTTGGAGTGATTATAATGAATTTTACGATTACATTAACTTTTCTTTCCAGGGGAATAAGAGTGCAACGTAAAGGGTCTTTTCAAAAAAGAAGAAGGACACCTGAAAAGATTGCAGCTGACTGGATCAACGAGATAAAAAAGGAAATGGATGTTGGGGAGGTACTAAAAGTTGAAGCTGATGGTGTCGATATAACTGACAGAGTAAAGGAAAATCCTTCATAAATGTCAGGTGATTTATGTGTACCGAGAAAGCTTAGGAACGATTTTAAGGATGGAAAGGTTCAAAAGAAACCTTTCACAAGAACAGGTTTGTGAAGCTATTCAAATGAATATAAAAACGTTAAGTAAGATTGAAAACGATAAGAGTGTAAATGGAAAGACCATTAAAAGGTTGATCGATTATTATGAATTAGGATATAAACTAACCCATCTCCAATGAGAAGGGTTTTATTTTTTTTATTAGGAGGAATATGTTTGTATAAATCCAATTAGGAGGTTATTAGATGAATAATGAAAGCATAGGTACTCAGTTAAGATTAGAACGATGTAAAAGAAATATGTCTCAAGAGTCAGTTTGCGAAAAACTTAATATGACAACCAGGACTCTAAGCAACATAGAGAATGACAAAGGTAACCCTCGTCAATCAACTCTAAATAAGTTAATTGATTTCTATGAATTAGATCCTCAAGAAATTAAGTAAAGCCATTCTCTCCAATGAAGAAATTTTCATCTTTATAATTTATAATTTATAATTTTAACCGATATAACAATGTAAATACTCACAGGGGGATGTATGCATTGAATTTAGAAGTTCTAACAGCAAAGATTAACAAAAATGTAGATGAGATGGAATATTCAACAGCAAGGGTTTTTATCGAAGAAAACATTAAAATATTAAATGAACATAAGAATCTGTTGAATAAGAATGCAAGAGAACTTTTAAATTTCCTTCTGGAACTCCAAGCTGGTAACGGAGAGCCATTGACCAGAAAGGACTTAGCAATTCTTAATGCAGTTAATACATATGCTAATAAGTTTGATGTTAGAGGAATCAAGATGCTTCTTAAGGGTAATCCAAACCTTTTAATAAGAAAGGATAGCCTTGCGTACTTGAATGCTGATGCAAAAACTATTCTTAAAGGTATGGGAGCTATCTAAAGAATTTCATAAAACTGATAAAAGTCCCTCTAGATTGAGAAGGACTTTTACTCATGAAAAATAAAGGGGAATTTTAAACTAACTCGAATAATACTTAGTAAAAATTTATTTTTGGAGGTATGTAATGAACCCTATTTTGACTCAAATTGGAACAGTTTTTATACCTGCGGGGAATATTGAAGAAGCTCGGGATTGGTATTGTGATATTTTAGGATTAAATGTGCAAGGTGAGATCCTGTTTGGCCATTTATTCGTTTTGCCAACTACAAATGGAACTGGTATTGTTTTAGATAGCAAGATTTTTTCAGAAAAAAACACTTTCAAAACACCAGCTTTTCATTTTAATACTAACAATATTGAAGAAGCCTATGAATATATGAAGGGTAAGAATGTCGAATTAATTACGGAAATTGAGCACGAACACTGGTTTAATTTTAAAGACCCTTACGGTAATCATATGATGGTTTGTAAGTGTTAACTTTTTAATGGATGTGTGTTAATCCATTAAGTACAATTTTAAAAAGCCCTTCTCAAATGATAAGGACTTTTATTTATTTACTTTACAAAGTTTCTCAAAGGAATAATGTCCCTAAATTTAGGTAATTTTAATAAGGTCAGTTTAGAACACATTAGAAGGGTGTTTTTATGGAGAAAAAACTGCTAAGATTACTCGTGTCTTTGTGTTTTATTTCTTTGCCATTTTTATTTAAGGGTAAGAAAATGAGAGAGAATTTGGTAATATTTTTTTCAAAAGGAGTCCTTGCTACTCTTGTTGATGCTTATGTAGTAGGAACAAAGAGAGTGGAATATCCAGTTAGACCTTTTCCTAAAGTTTTTAGGACGAATATTCTTTATGACATATTGTTTTTCCCAATTTTAAGTGTTATCTGGGTGAGGATTTCATACAATGATAATCTCTTGCGAATTTTATTAAAAAGCTTGATCTTTAGTATACCAATGAGTTATGGCCAATGGTTTATGGAGAAAAACACAAAGTTATTTAAATGGAATAAATGGTCACCTTTCCATACTTTTGTGAGTGTTAATTTCACTTTATTTACGATTAGAGGATTCGTGGGTTTGTTAAAGCTGTTGGATAAAGTTAAAGGGAAAGAGAGCATAACCGGATATTAAAAGAAGAAAATCAAGCCCTTCTATATGTAGAAGGGCTTTAAGTCTTTCTGCTGTGCCATTTTACTTAACTCGAAGAACTTGGCCTGGATAAATAGTGTAATTATCATCTAGGTTGTTCCAATCCTTGATTTGTTGGGTAGTACTGCCGTATGTCCTGCTTAGAGAATAAACTGTATCACCAGAAACAACTGTGTGATAAACTGCCGTCGCCTTCTTAGGAAGATTGAAACTTTTAACAATCCCATTCGCATGACCACGAGCAATATTTTCAATGAACGAACTGGATTTAAGTTTAGCTGCATCGTTCGAATTGTCAATGAAACCATTCTCGGTTAAAAGAGCTGGCATGTTTGATTCACGTAGCATGTGGAAGTTTGCTGTTTTCTTTCCACGATCATAGAAATCAACAAGGGCCAGGACTGCTGCATGAATATTACTTTGGTAAGTAGTTGTCGGTGTTCCTACACCAGGATAAATGAAATCTTCGTAACCTGTTCCTCCACCAGCATTAATGTGGATGGAAAGAAGGAAGTTAGCACCCCAAGCGTTGGCTGCGTTCGTTCTTTCAGTTAATGAAACTGTTTGATCACCAGTACGACTCATCAACACAGAAACGTTGTCGTATTCCTGAATTAGGATGTTTTTGACTCTCGTTGCAATTTGGAGCGTCAAATCCTTTTCCCTTAGTCCGTTTCCTACTGCACCTGGATCTGTACCGCCATGACCTGGATCAATAAATACTTTTACCATTTAAAACCACTCCTAGTTAATTTTTATATTCGAGTTAAATGAGTTCATATTATGATTTAGCCCCAAATTTTACATCCCAATCAACTCCTTTCAGGCAAAACAAAAAGCCACTCAAGTGAGTGACTTATTTCTTCATCTTTCCTTGTGCTATAAGTGCTTTTTTCTGCAGCTGCGCATTCCTGGAAACATAAGTGTTCTTCCACACAGACCAGGCATTGACGCCTATGAAGATGCTTAAGATAACGAAGTTTGCAATATCACCGGCAAAGGGTGTGATATCCACATTGAAGATTCCCTTCAGGCCTAAAGCCAATAACGAAAGCCACCCTGATAATAGGATGGCCCAGTCTTTCCACGTTTTCGGTTGTTCGTACATTTTAATTTCCCCTTTCAAAAAAAATACACCCAAATGGGTGTCTTGGTTATCATTGAAGTTCAGTTTCTTTAAAAGAAAGTTTTCCTATATCCCGTCCATTTACATCTTTAAGTAAATGGCCATATAACCGGTTAACTTCTCTATACATCCCTTTAAGATTTCTTGCTATTATGACTGCACTTTGGGTTTCGTTGCTGCCCTCCACGACCACTATATACCTTTTCCTCTTCATCGCCTCTGGCAAAATCTATTCCCCCATTAACCTTTGTGGAAGAATTATACCATTATATAGTACTTAGAAACTACTTATTTACCAGATAATTAATACTTTTCCACTATTACTCGACTATCCTTTAAATACTTCGAATACAATGGCAATGACTCCACCGATAACGCCTATTACTGTTGCTGAGATTAGAGCTGTCGTTATTGTCCTCTTCAGCCATTTGGTATCCTCTTTAATTTCTTTAAGGTCACTTTGGATGTTTTGGATAATTTGGTCTTGTAACAATTGCTTGTCCTGAAGACGGCGAATATCACCTCTCATCTCCTCTATGTCCCTCTGCACGGATGTTTTCCAGATATCCATTTGTTCTGTCGCCTCCAATTTGATACCCCCTCTCTCTATTTACCCATAAGAAAGAGAGCTGGCTGCCAGCTCTCGAGTGCATCTTATTGTGTAATTAAATCCTGTCTATCCTCTGAAATTAAATAAGCGTCGATACCCTCTTTTAGGTCTGGACGCTTTAAGATTACATAATCATAGCTATAGACTCCATCGATTATTCGTTGCCCCATGTAAGCTGCCATTAGAATGTACCTCCGAAGATTAAGTCATCGAGCGCCTTCTGTATGAGCTTCTGTTCCTTTTTCACATTTGCCAATTCTTCTTCTGGAGAAAGAACACGATCAATGTACTTCACTTTCAATGTCCGTTCAATCACATCGACATATCGGTGTTCAGCTTTTCCGGCTACCGGTTCCAATGTCGGCAAGGATTCCACTAACAATCCTTGTGATTTCATGTTTTCCGCCACATATTCTTCATTGACAATCGTTTGAATGTCTCCGGTCGTTTCATCAAAAAACACCCTGTACATTATAAAATCACTCCTCGTAGTTTTACTATTACAATTTTGTCATACCACTGCATAGCGATATATTCTTTATTAGCAGTTGCTCGCCAAGTATTAGGAGAGCTTCCAGAATCGCCAAAAATATGAATCGGAGTTGCCCCGCCTTTAGGGTACAAGAAATATGAATAGTACGAACCATTAGTATTTCCGTACACTAACCTAGACGCCCCATCTTTTATAGGTACAGAATTGTTGATAGGTTGAACGACGGATGTTTTCGATACAAGAGTTGGCGATGTTGCACCAATCGTCCTTTTTGTGAGCTCTACGGTCTCCCAAGATGAATATACTTCCGAATTGTCATCAGACATGTATGCTTGAATAGCCGTCGAACTATCATCATATGCTTGTATAAGACTACCTGAGATTGAATACACCTTGACGTTTCCATCACTGTAAAAGAAAACAACTCTGGATTTGTCTTTTGAAATACTGACCCCTCTAGCACCCCACGCCGTTGCACCTATCCATTCATACAGCTTAGTTCCAGTATCTAGATTGAAAATGGCAACACCAAATGTAGAATTTGAAACCGGGACTACAAGGTAGTTATCATATCTAAACGGTGTTAATACAACGTCGTTTGTAGTAGTATAACTTCCAATAAGTGCCCCACTAGAGTTGAAGCGGTCCACCCCTTTCAATCCATTTTTAGAATGAAAGAACCCGTCAACATCCCCGGATATATACTCGTGTGCACCTGTTGATACAGATAGTTGACTAATATATGTGCCGTCACTAACTCTGTACTTGTTAATCAATTGATTACCAGTACTCGCACTCGACCCGGCTTTTAAATATATATATCCAGTGTCATCCATTGCCATCATATTATTACCAACACTGAAAATACTAATCTCAGCAACCTTGTCGAATTTAAACCCCAAACTACCGAAGAAAGGAAGTTCTGAATCTTTTCCATACTTACCGCCACCGCCAAAGCTTCCACCGTGTTCCCGAATATCAATCATGCTTACACCTCACTCACTAAAACACCATCCGCATCATAAGAAAGCGTGAAGGTATCTGTTTTCATGGTTGTTGTCCCATTGGCAGCGTAATAAACAACTGTGCGAGTGGTGTATTTCGGGCTTGTACCTCCACTTAATGTGGATTTTACAGCCAGGGTACCATCTGATTTCCTTTTAAGCTCCACAACAGTGAAGATTCCATTCGCGTCCTTTCCACTCTTATAGACCCTTAAGGGTTCCTTTATCTCCTGTAGGGCCCCTTCAACGGTCGTGGCTACAAAACGATTTCCCGCATCGACAATGTCCACCTTGGCTGCGTCCGTTCCTATAACCTCCCAGGAGTCTCCATCCCAATATTTTTGCTTGGCCATTTCTTCACCTTCCTTTTAATTCGTATCGATCCAGAGAATATTCTTATTAGTTGGAGATGTTATACCTGCATAAAAGGTATCTGACCCTTTAGATTGGTCGAGGTTTGCCTCAAATGCTGAATACCCAACTGGAATCGATCCAGCCGTCCAGTTGTCTATTGTAAAACCATTAACCTGAATGTTCTCATACATGAACGCTTCATTCCCAGCAGTAGCCCTATCGACATAAACCTCGAGATATACAGGGTCATAAGTGCTTTTATACACTAACCGGATTTTTTGGAAAGCTCCGTTTCCGCTGTAATGAGAGTTCGCCAATATGTTAATAAGAGGGTTCATTCCATAATGAATACCTGCGATAAATTGTGCTGTCTGATGAGAACCCGATGTTTCCTCCTTTATAACAAATCTAGCCATCGCCCTATTTCCAATATTAGTAGCGATTCGGTACCATCCTGCTGAGGAGAGATTCAATTTCGAGGTTCTCCCAGTATTCTCAGCTCTGTACTCTGACGGCTTATTCAGGACATTCTCCCACTCCACAGAATCGGCCACTGCTGCACCCTGTGGGCCTTGGAGATTAACGTATTGAAATGAGGCTTCGTCATCCCTCTTAACACCTAGCGAAGTTCCAGACCAATTGTAATTGAGTCCAACACCCTGAGGCCCCGTTAATCCTTGAGGACCTACCGGTCCCGTTGCTCCTGTGTCTCCCTTGTCTCCTTTAGGACCTTGGGGTCCAGCGGGGCCAGTCGCTCCTTGGATTCCTTGAGGCCCCTGAGGACCAGTCGCTCCTGTGGCACCGGTATCACCCTTTAGTCCCTGTGGTCCTGTCGCCCCCGTATCCCCTTTCGGTCCCTGAATCCCTTGAGGTCCTTGTGGTCCGGTTGCGCCTATCGCACCTTTGATGTTCCCTCGCAAGGTCCATGTAGTGGATGCAGTCTTCTCATATACATCCCAAGTTGTTCTATTTAGGTAGAAATCGCCAATCACTCCGACCGAGGCAACTGGCGCCACTGTTCCTGTATACCAAGTCTTCCCCTCCGCTCCGGCAGGTCCTTGTGGTCCAATCGGTCCCTGTATACCCTGAGGACCAGTGGCCCCAGTATCACCTTTTGGACCCTGAGGACCTGTGGCTCCAGTGTCACCCTTAGCACCTTTTAAATCCACATAAGAAAAGGCTTGCTCCGTCTCGAGCTTGATTCCCAGCTGTGTCCCGTTCCACTGATATTCGATGCTTTCGCCCTGAGGGCCCTGCAGATCCACCACAGCCATCTGAGCTGCAATCAATACATATTGTCCAGCCGGCAGACCGGCAGCTATAGTAATTCCCTTCCCGTCTGTATGCTCGGTAAAAGACGCCTGTGGTTGCCTGTCGCCATTGATGAACAGGTTAACGGCCCTGATGCCTACCGGGAACATCTTGGTATCCGACCAGGTAAAGAACGTCTGCCCTTCAGTAGAGATGAATTCCTTCTCGAACAGGACATATGACTGTGAAGATCCGGGTGGTCCCATTTCTCCGGTATCGCCCTTGTCACCTTTATCACCTTTCAGGTTAACGTAGGTTCCCAATGTACCGTCAGGATTTTCAAATCTGAGGGAGGTGCCGCTCCATTGATGGAGTGGCTTATCACCTTTATCCCCCTTAGGTCCAGTCGCGCCTGTAAGCCCTGTATCACCTTTTGTCCCTTGTGGCCCAGTCAATCCAATCGGTCCTTGTGGACCGGTATCCCCTTTTGGACCTTGCAATCCCTGGGGTCCAATTGGACCAGCAGGACCTGTTGACCCAGTCTCCCCCTTGGCGCCTTGAATACCCTGCGGGCCTATCGGACCTGTATCTCCTGTATCTCCTTTATCGCCCTTATCACCTTTTGGCCCTTGAATACCTTGTGGTCCCTGTGCCCCCAGTGGACCCTTCAGGTCGGTAAAAACATAAATGGTTTCATCCTCACGCTTAACACCCAGGGATGTTCCTTGCCAAGCGTAGTTCAATCCGACTCCATCTGTTCCGTCAGTACCTGGAGTGCCAGGATCACCCGAAATGTTCTCGGCTACAGGCTGATCTATCTCTTGTTTGATTTTTTCAACAAGAGTCGGAAGGGACTTGCCAAATACAACGTCGAGACGGAACCCGCCAGGTTCGTATGTCTCGGTCACTTCCGTTACTCGCAAATTTGCAGTTATGCCCCATTCCTTATTCTGAGTGGTAACTATGTCACCTAAATCCCAGTCCTCCTCATAGATGAAGGTCGAATAAGGCAGGACCTTGGTTTCAAAGGATTGTACAGGCATGAATTCGGCTAGTTTCTGCTCCCCACGTGATGGAAGGTCACTGCCATCTTCAATATCCCGCGCATCAATAAAGACCTCATTCCGTTCCAGACCAGAAAGGTCATTGCCTATCTGAACGATTTCCCTCTCTACACCTTCACCCTGGCCACCCACGAAAGCAGCATTTTTGTGACCAAGCTCGCTGTCCACGAACGTTTGTGATTCCACGTTATCAAAATCAATGGAAAAGAATACGGGTGGATTGGGTGATTGCTCCGCACTTAAATCCCTGCCCTCATAAACATCAAAGACAAACTTCCTTCTGTCTAAATCAATCCGAATATCCCATCCTAATCCGGATGAGAGAGAGATTTTTTCTAGCTCCTCATCAAGGTTTTTAAACCGTGTTTGAAAAACAAAAGAAGCACCCCTATTTTGATTGGGTGCAATCTCGAGATCCGGAATGATTCTGTTAGGATCAGCTGGGTTCACTGCGTTTCTATCGACATAAGTCTTCATAATGGTTTCTGCATCAGCGTTTAAACGGTCGTATGCAATCCCTGCAGGAGGAACGGTGATCCTTTTCGATAACCATCCTTTTAGGGACAGCCCTCTAATTTGCAATGCACCAGCAGCGTCCTTCTCAACATGAAGGATATAGGCTGCTTTTTCAGGTGTAAGGAATATGATGTTTCCTTTCACCAAATGTTCCGTGTGCTGCTTCCTGGAGTCGATGACAATTTGAAGGTCATGAGGCTTGCTCCATTTACGGGTAAAAATCAGACTCTCATAGTCGTCAATCTCCCCCAGGAATTCAAATGCTGGTGTAATGATTTTCAGGCTGCTCATCTTGTATCAATCCAAATGTCGTTTATAGTTGGGGAAGCATGAGCAGCCGTACCAACGCTGATCTTCATCCCACCCATGGCGGGTGCTCCTGATTGGATTCCTGCGAACCATTTGTTCCATTCCGCTTGGAACTGATCTGTGGGTACAGTAATAAGTGAGGACACCAGTCCAGCCACGTTCACATCTAGCCTCTCATCTGTCACACTGTTGATTGTAGAAGTTCCTGCATTAACCCTGACCTGCGCAAGACTTATTTCAAAGATGATATCATCTCGTTGCAATGCAGGAGGAAGAGGATTAGTCGCTGGTGTTCCCTTTTTCACGACTGCCTGAATGCTCCTTTGGGCCAGACTGCGGTCAAGTCGAACGACAACACGATCAATTCGAGGATTCGTTGCATCACCAGCATCATGAGTCAATGCCTTGTCCGTAGTGTTTCGATACATATACCCTTCCAGAAATGCGCTTCCTGGCTCCACCTTTGTCCCAAGACCTGTGGTGGCCGTCACTTTTAAGGAGGGCACATTGTTTTTATGATAGAGTCCTGTGGTTAAAAACTGACGGAAGTACTTCGCGAATTCATCCGCATCGTACTGCCTGTCTCCGTTTACACTGTTAAAAAAACTGTACTCTTCCATGTTCTCACCTCTCTTATACTGCCAGGTATCGATTCTTCCACTTAATAATAACCGGCGCACGCTCGTAGTCTTGACCTGTTGAATAGCTTAATAGATTATTCCCTGCAATCAGCTGGAAAAGTTCAGAGGTAGAGATGTTGATTTGATTAAACGCATTGGTTTCTATTCCAGTTGTGCTCACTTTTGTCACACGCTTTTTCCCAAACTCAGTATTGATTACCAGCTTCTCGCCATCTAGTAAACTCTGATTCACCTCAATCATCTTTCCGGTCGTTTCATTACGGATTATGATTGGGGCAGTGGCTGGTCCAGTGAATGTCACCTCGATTGGTGTATCTACATCACCTTCATTCATGATGAGTTTTGATTTACTAGGAGATTGTTGTGCAAAGGCTGTAGGAAAGGTGACAGGAAACGTCAACCCACTTTCGAAAACAGCTAATTGCTCCACCTGGTCTTCACTTTTCCAGTATGGATTTGGACACGTTAGGGTGATCATCCCTTTTTGCAATGTCATGCTGCGATTAGAATGACCGTCTGGATAAATGGGAACTGAATCTGCAATGGCCTCAATTTCCCTCACAACAAAGTCATTTTCATAACGAATAATGCCAGGTTTAAGCTTTGGATTAAATGCCCGTGCTATTTTAGCTCTTGAATCGGAAACTTCAGAATAAGCTTGTTGTTCAATCAGGAATTCAACCGTGACTTCTCTTTCCTGTAGAACACTGCCCATTAGCGAGCTACCGTCTTGATAAGGTGATTTCTGAAGCTGTAATTCCGCATCAACCTCACCTAATCCGCTAATTCGACTCAAATAAAATGGGGGGCCATCGAAGCGAATGATTTCACCATTCGAACTTGTATAAATGATACGCTCCATTTACCTGAACCCCCATTCCATTGCCTGTTGCTGACCTACTCGCTTTAATTGTCTTGCATTTTCCGAAGGTGATAAAGGTGTTGGAGAATGAAGATGCACCTCTTGTTTAAAGTCTCCGAGTCCTCCTGTACCATCCTTTTGATGAATCCATAAATCTACATCTAGTTCATCCTTAATTTGTTGCTTAATTTCATCCATCTGGAATCCAGTATCGATTGAAGCACGACCTATTCCAACATCTGCAACGGCTAATTCCGGTGTAAAGGCACTGGTAATAGATGATGCTAAGAAATCCGTTGCTTTCACTGCAGCACCATTCATTTTCTGCAATCCGACTATTACCCCTGAAACAATATTCTTTCCTACGACGTCCCTCATCCAGCGAGAAGGGGAATGAATGTTAAGAGTTCCGGTTATTTTGGATTTGATGTTACCTGCGATATCAGAAATTGCAGAAGCGACAGAACCTGCCATGGACTTAATTCCATTAATAAGACCTTGTATGATGTTCTTACCAATCTCTTTTAAGTCCAGAGATTTAAGCTTATTGACAATCGGATCTATGACATCGTTCTTTATCGTTGTTACTAATTGGCTCCGCAACTTAACGATTCCAACAATAAGTGCTGTGATTATTTTAATACCTGCATCAATGATTTTGGGGAGGTTCTCAACAATCCCTGTAAATATGGCTATAATCAGGGTTACCGCTGTTTCTATTAATTTTGGCAATATCTTAATTATCCCGTTAATCAATGCATTAAGAATCTTAATGCCCGCGTCAATTATTTTAGGTAAATTTTTTATTAATGCATTAGTAATCTGCATTATCAGATTAATCGAAGCATCAATAAGTTTTGGTAGGATTTTAACAATCCCATCTATTAACGCCACTAATATTTTTATTCCGGCATCAATGATTTTAGGTAAGTTTACAATCAATGCCTCTAG
Source organism: Bacillus sp. ISL-45 (assembly GCF_018613195.1). Taxonomy (GTDB): domain Bacteria; phylum Bacillota; class Bacilli; order Bacillales; family Cytobacillaceae; genus Mesobacillus. The sequence goes on along the minus strand of NZ_JAGGQQ010000009.1, from coordinate 131,533 downwards.
GATAGTAGTTATTAACTTCACCGCTGTATTAATCAATTGAGGAAGAATTTTAATAACACCATTAATTAAGGAGTTTAGAATATTAATTCCTGCATTAATCAATAACGGTAAATTTTGTGTAATTATATTGATTAAAGAATCAATTATCATAATTCCTGTTGTAATTACAATAGGAATTATTGATATTATACCGTTGAGCAATGCTTGTACAATTTGAATGCCAGCATCCATTAAGACAGGTAACATTTGAGCAATAATCGGAACGATCATCGTTACAATTTTGACAATCGCAGCCGCGATAGTAGGTAACGTTCGGGCAATACCACTGACGATTCCGCTAATAATCTTACTTCCTTCTTGGATGAATATAGGTAACTTTGTTGTCAAAAACGTGACTATGCTGTCTGTAATTTGAGTGATAGTGGTAGATAACTTACCTGCATTACTAGTGATACCTTGAGAGATAGCCGGAATAAAGCGGGATGCAGTAATAATTAATCCTGGAATTCCTCCAACCAATGCCGCTATGATCGTTGGAATGATTTTCACGAAAATCTCACCAAGCTTACTGAAGTCGCCGTTTAAAGCAGATATTATGGCTTTGCTCATATTCGTGAAGGCACTCTTGACTTTATCAATAACTGGACTTGCAAAAGAAGCTAACCAGCCAAACACTTCAATAGCTTTATTCTTTATGGCGGTCCACGCGGAAAGTACCGCTTTCCTGAAACCTTCGTTATTTTTCCATAAGTAAACAATGCCTGCAGTTAAACCGACAATTGCCGCAGCTACAATCCATACTGTAGCACTCATCGCTGCAAGTCCTGTTACTAACGGACTGATTAACGGCCAAACAGATGCCAATGCAGCCTTAAATCCAGCAAATAGCCCTATCCCTACAGCAAGTGGGGATAAAAGGAGAGTAAGGGCAGGAACTAACATCATGGTTCCCTGAATGATTTTAGCTAGAACAGGGTGCGCTTCGTTAAACTGTATGACCATGTTCGCGATTGCTGTAATGAAATCATAAATCTTCATCATCACCGCGCCGAAAACGTCCACCATTGGTTGGAAAGCCTGGCGAACAGCAGCCTTCATTCGATCGAATGACTCTTCATACCCTTTTACCGTATCCATTGCACCTTTATGCAATGCTGAATACACCAGAGCAGAGGTCACTGCTGCCCCGAGAGCAACCATCTGAAAACGCATCATACCTTGCGTAATCATCCTGGTCATGTCGTTTAATTCTTTCATATTCGCAGTAGGACCTAGCAGTTTTAAAGCCAGGACAGATGCATTACCGGAATTCGCCATTTTATTTAAGGAGTGAGCAACCGCGAGACCGCCTTTGTTGATTTGTAACAAAGGGTTTTTCATACGGCCATAGTTAGCGCTTATCTTCTCAGCCTGGGTGGACATGTTAAGCATTGTGCCGGCAGTCTGGATCATGCTGATTTTCATCAGTTCATTGTTCTTCATCATGTTGTCGGTAGCTTTTTTATGTGCAGCGCCAAGAGCTGTAACCTCATCCATGAACTGATTATTAGATCCGGAATATTTTTTTGCACTTTGTGCCAGCTTGAAATAGCCGTATTGCGCTTTAATCATGTCATCTCGGAATTCACTCATCGTTAAGGATTGTTGAGCAAACGCTGATTGCATTTCCTGACGCATTCTTCTGGCTTCTTCGGAAGTGCCTCGATACATTCTATGGGTTTGGTATCCCGCATTGTAAATTCGGTTACCTGTTTGTAAAGCCTGATTGCCTGTTCTTTGCATTTGTCGCTGAGTATAGGCTAACTCAGCTGTTAAATCATTCACTTGGCGAGTAAGGGCTAAAACCTTTGCCTGGGTCTGCTGCATTTGATGGTTAAACCGGGTAACATCAGCTTGAATATTTGTTTCCCGTACACTCGGAATTTCATTTAGTTCAGAATTAGCGCGCTGAATGCTTGAGATGAAGTTCGTAATATCAGCTGTAATAGAAGCTGTGGCACCAAAGGCCGTTTTTCTGATCGCTTCATCAACTTCAGTCATCTGTCTCATAAATTCATTGATATCCGCAGTGATTTTGGCAGCAAAATTCTCTTGCATGTTTTATCCTCCTTTCATTTTGTAAGATTTCATAGCTTCCTTTGCTTTTCTATATCGTTCCAGGTTGATTCTTGGTACTCTGCTTTCTTTCCAATTGTCAGAACCGCTCATAATCCTTTTACGCGCAGTTTTCGCATCGAACATTTTGTTTTCCCTGGCTCGCTTGGCGTTCTGGGCATACCGATTAAACATCGCCTGTTTTGCCATGCCTTCATACTGGTCCACTATTCTTAATTGGGACCCTTTTATAAAGTTTTTGAACTGCCTTGGCGTCCAGGATAAAATCAAATCAGCATCATAAACTTCGAGGTAATGAGCTGCGTTGACAAACAATTGGTCGTAATCTATTCCTTCATTTCTTTGCGCATTTGGAATAGCATTTCCGCTTGTTGCTCCCTTTCCGCCTTTTCTTCTTCCGTTTTCCCGGTCTTCTTGTAAGTCTCGATATTTTTCCAATAACTCTTGGCTTGTTTCTTGAAAAAACCCGATTCGTCCACCGCGTTGAAAGCCTCTTTAAATAGCTTTTCTGTATCCCCGTCTTCTTCAATGCGTTTTTCGATAGCAGCTTCAATTTCTTCAAGTTTCGGCTTATCTTTCACCAAGTAATCCAAAGCACAATCCCAGAATGCTAACAGATGCTTGTTGGAATACTGCAGCAAGTTGGTATATAAACCATGGAAGCCGCCTACTTCATTACCATCCTTATCTTGTTCGGAGTATTTCTTGTCTGCTAATCTTTCAAATCGAAATATACACTTAGCCTCAAACTCTTTTCCGTTAATCTCTAAAAAAGCCATTTTCCATTACCTCCACAAAATAAAATAATAAAAGGCAGGATTATATCCCGCCTCAATGTTTTATACAGTTGTTGTTGATGTTGTTTGTTCAGGGAACTCTCCTGTCGCCGCACCAGGAGCTTCAAAACCATAACGAGCAAATTCAATCATTTCTGGTGGCAGTGGGGCTATTTCCCCCTCTTGCGTTGAACCAATCACCTGTACTGTAGCTGAAACTTCAACAAACCCATCTTGTGGGCTTGATTTTTCTGCACTTTCAACAATGCAATAGCCGAAGACGGCTGGGTGCTTACCATTGGCGTTAAGGTTAAGATCCACTTCCCAGACCTTGATTTGTCTTTTATTCTTGATGGCATCCATTACAGCTTTTTGGCCTGGGTCACCAGTCTCACCGTATGCTGTGAATTCGAATGACTCACTGTTCTGGCCGTACCCGACAATTCGTCCGAACTTCGTCGACTCATCGATAATGTCATTTTCAATAGAATATGAGTTTTCTGTTAGGTTACCAATAAGTAACCCCGCTGCTCCCAAAGCAGCATCTGTAGATTGCACTAATAGAATGGAATCTTTTCCTTGTTGCATCCTATTCACTCCTCAATGTGTATTTTATTCGCAACACCCCGTGCCTTATGCGTGGGTCGATGTCGTCAAACACTTGGATACCGAGCCGCTCCACTTTAAGGACTTGAAAGCCCGGCAATTCCAGTTTGTAAGACAATGCCTTCTGGCAAGAGTTTAATATGTTGTAAGTCTCTTTCTTCCCAGCGTAATCAGACCAAGCATGGATAACTAAAGATATTTCTTCACCAGGCACTGTTTTCGTGTCAAAAGGAAGCAATGTCGGTTCTCCAATAACCACGTAAGGATATACCTGGTCTTTTGGGACAGCATCAAAAACTCCGGTAATCATCTCCTTCAGGGATACATCGGAGTCTAATCTTTGAAAAATAGCCTCCTGCAACGGCCATAAAGCTGTATCATAGGACATGTTAGTTCACCAACCTGTTCATCTCGGTTCGGTAGTATCTTCTACCTACCTCTATAGCAGGGTACCAGTACGGTTTAGCACGCATTCCTCTTGTATTAATAAACCGCCCAAGCTTGTCCGAATAGTAAGTCCATGGAGTTTGACGACCATCCCCATTTACTGCATATATGCCTGTCCCAAATTCTACATAAATCGCATAGTGAGCTCCGACAGTTACTACTGAGGTTAGGCCACCGTCTCTGATCTCAACTTCAATCGATTTTCTAAGATTGCCATCGTCAGATGGTGCCAATGATCGAGCATTAGCTTGTATCAGATAGGCCGTTTCCATGACAATTCTTTTTGCTTTTTCAACCACACCTTCGCCGAACTGCCGGGCAGACCTAGACATTCTTCTATTGCCAAACCTGATATTAACCATTAGGAACCAACTTTAAAGGCAGGCGCATGATTTCGCCCTGCCCCCCTTGATCCTGGGGTCTACCCACAACCTCATAAGTCTCCCCCTGGTACGTCACGCGCATATCTGTTTTGATATCCGTTCTGTATGGATAATAGAGTACCCTGTCCAGTTGATTGTCCAATTTTTGAAACTCGTAAATTTCACGGCTTGAAGGTGTGTCCATAAACCCTTTCATCGTTAAAACTACAGCGAAAGCCAATTCATGGCCGCCTCCGCCATCTGGCACCTTTCTTTGCTCCCAAAAGGTTACTTCATGGGGAAATTCATCGTTGAGCACGGAATCTCACCTTCCTGTAAGCCCTCAAATTATTATATAAGGACCTCGGTAATTCACTTTCAAAAGAGTAAGAGACGGTGCCCATCGAACGATTCCTCAGACCGGTTTTGTTTTGATAAAATTCAATGGCCTTAGCCATAAAAATTTTGACTCCTCCAGGGATGACAGGAGAAGTTGTTTCACTGTCCCCGAATGTGTTATTACATTCTTCCTTCACATGGTCAAAAAGAAGAGGGAGCATCGTACGGTAATGCTCCATTTGTTCCGTACGACTCTCCCCATTAATCAGCATGATTTCTTTTACTTCATCATCGGTAGGTTTATACATATTCCACCTACTCTCCGAGGATTAAATCGATTAAATCCTCTTTAGTAGCGTTTGATTTATACTGAATCTCTTCCTTGTCGAGAAAATCCTTCAGATCATCATTTTTGATTTCCTGCAGTTCTTCACGAGTAAGTGTAAAAAAGTCAACACCTGACCCGTCATTTTGGCTTTCAGGCGTTTCCGGGGCGTCTACCAAGGTATAACCCTTTTCCTTATACACGATGTTATATGCTCTTTCTGTAACCCTGTGTGTCTTGCCGTAGTGGTCTTTAACAACTACCATACTGTCTGAAGCTTTCACATATTTAGCCATTGATTATTCCTCCTTTTTTTCGTTCTACCCTATTATGCTGTTACTACAGCTGGTGGTGTTAAGGCACCAAAAGCGTCTGGTTTGATATTCATGTAACCGATATGCATTGTCGCACGAAGAGCGAACATATCGCGTTCAAATAGATTGATAGGCTTACCGGAAGCGTCAACGATTGAAGACAGCTGCGCATCTTCAGAAACTGCATATTCAATATTCTGAAGGATTCCGTAACGTGCATAGTCCCAGTCGCCCATGAGAGCTGCAGCTTTAGTAGCGTCGAATGCTTCAGGCTTGGAGTAAGTTACAGCCAGGCCTTCCACGTCATTTAGGTTCGTGTAGTACCTTTCACCATTTGTAGCGTTCCTTGCACGGCGCAGGTTCTGTTTGAATGCATTTGTTGCTACCATCCCATCAGGAGTAAATCCACCTGCCTCGATAAGGGCCATTAAGTCAAAGACTTCATCCTGGAGGTCAGTACCAGATCCCAACGCAATCAGGTTTCCTTCATCAGTTGCGCCAGTGAAGATTGCCTTACCACTAGTATGAGTAGCAAATGGCGAGTTTGTACCGAACAATGCAGCAATATCAAATGTTTGATAAAACGCCTCAGCAACCAACGGTTTAACTTCATTGAAGAAGTCTTTAGCTGTATAGCGTAAGAATTCTTTAGAGAATGGGATAATGACACCTAGCTTTTCTGCCTGCATTGAAGCAGTAAGCCATTCAACTGTTGAAGTCTTGATAACTTCTGTTTCTGATACCCAGTACGCGCCGGCTCCTTTAGCCTTGAAGGAGAATGTCTTCTTTGGCTTAGTCATAGGCTCATATTTTGCAAGCTTCATGATGGTTGATCCTTTGATCACATCCTCAATGATCAGACCGCCCTCTTCCTGAGGAATTAACCCTGTTTTCGCGTTTTGCATTAATACATGATCTGGAGTATACGTTTGCTCTTCAAATTGCTTAATGTTAACTGCGAGTAAAGATGTTACTAATGATGTTGCCAATGCTACTGCCATTTATGATGGCCTCCTTTTAATTGTTTTGACTTTGATTACGAATATTGTGTGCTGCAGCCATTTCCTGAATGGATTTGATTGTACCGCCACCTGTGCTGCCGCCTTGTTGTATATCCCGGCCTTTATCCTTGAATTTGCTGTCTACAGCTTCCTGGATGGCCTTGTTGTATGTTTCTTCAAGTTTCGCAAGGTTAGCAGTGGTTTTCTCCTCATCTTCCGCAAGGAAATAACTAACCAGGTCAACAGGAAGTTTCTTCTCCGTAGCCTGCTTGATTGCAAGGTTCATAAGTTTTTCTCGTTGTGATTCCCTTTGCTGGTCCTCAAGAGCCTTCTCAAGTGCCGCGATTCGTTTCTGCTCCTCTGTCTGGGCAGGGTTACGTTTAGCGACCTCTTCAGAGACTAGAGCCTCAAGGTTGTTGGCCTTCCAGGAATCTAACCCCTTGGTGAAATAGCTGTCTAGCCGTGGCTGAAGTAGCCTCTTTCCATCCTCCGTATCCAAGAAACCTTTCACCTTGTCTGCTGACACGGCAGAAAGTTCCCCAAGATAGGTTTTCACTTCTTCCTGATCCTTGTTATCTTCCAAGAACTTTTTCACTGCTGCAAGGTTAATTGTGCTGGCATCGAATTGCTTAATATTAACCTTTAGAAAATCGAATTTTTTCACGTTCTACTTCCTCCTAGCCATGCAGTTCGAGCCTGCATGTCAAAATGGGTATAAAAAAATAAGCCTTTTAATGACTTGCCCAGGTCAATCTGTTCTTTGTTTAATTGTCACTTGAAGATCATCCGGGTACTGTTGGGAAAGCTCCTGCAGAAACCTGACGGACGATTGCAAGAGAGTGGATACAGAGGCACAAACCACGCTTTGAGCATGTCCATCCGTTTCAATTTTCATATAACCATCTTCGCCAACGGTGACAGTTACCTTAGTCAAATAAGCCTCTCCTTTCTAATCGATAAATTCAATCAATCTATCGACATTCGCTTCTACAATAGCCATTGTGATATCCGCTTGAACATGGCCCAGCATGTACTGTTTTTCTTGAGCGTCCAGATTGTAATAACCCGTCATGATCGTCCGGTCTGATGCTTCCGCAGCAACCATAACATTCTGTATTTCTCCACTCTTGGCCTTTTCAAGAAGTTCCTCAATATGTTTTACCAAGCCCATTTGATTTTTCTCCTGCTCATTAAACAGGCGCACAACTTTCGGCATGTTGATCACTCCTAGGAAGCATATTTCTTTTTCCATTCCTCGAATGTCACATAAGGCATTGTGGTAGAAGGAGGTTTCACTGCCTTCTGTGCCTTTTTCAATGCTTTTGCATATGTTAGGTCTTCGTCAGCCATCAACGCTTCTAAGCGGGCCGCCAGCTTCTTCTGGTAATCAGGATTCTTATAGTCCCTGCCTCGGCGATATTCAGGCAGCATACCATTTACAAGTCGAAGCTTTACACAACGGCAGTTAATGTCCATGTTAGCTTTACCCCACAGATGAGGCCCTTTTGATTTCATGCCTTTGTAATGGAAATATCCATCCTTGTCAGCCTTCTGGCCGTCTAATTCCCTGTGTGAGCTCCTGACCCTCAGGTCCAACGATGATGCCCATATACTATCCATAGTTGCGTATTTGGCAGCCTGCTCTCCCACTTCTTCATCGGAAAGAGAACGAACACGACCTGCCTCAGTCCTGGCTACGAGCATCGCCTTCTTTTTCGAGAAGTTCACCGCATTCTCAATTCTTTTTGCCATTGCTGTATAACCTTCACCAGCAATTAGTGACTGACTGATTTCAATATTGATTTTCCGGATGATCTCATTCCTATGCTCTGTAAATACAGAGGGCAAAGTTAATTTGTCTACAGGATTAGCAAGAGCCAATTTAATGGTCGTCATAGACGGGAGAGTGAATCCCATTTCCGTTGATGCACTCATTTGGAAAAGGTATGCATGCATGAGAAAGCTCTCTACATACTGAGTTTCCATTGAGGCATTAATCATTTTGATCAACTGCTTGTAATCAGAGTTGAACATGTTGCTAATGATTTCCATTTCTTTTTGGAACCGATTATATTTGTTCAGCTCTGTGTAAGAGAGCTCACCCTTCTTCTCGTACTTCCTGAACATCTCACCGATCTGCAGAAAAATCGACTCGAGCCGTCTAGCAAACACCTTTTCAATATCGGACTCTGTTTTCCCTAGTAGTTTGTCCAGCAGCTCACGAATCTTAAATTGATCCATTAGCCAACCACCCCGGTACCTTTACATGTTTTGCACTGAATGAGGTTTCCTGTAATGTTACTTGGCACTTTACCTGTCCCGCTGCAGGTAGTACACGGTTTAGTTCCTTTGCTTGTTTTGCCCGAATTCCCTTTATCATCATCCGGCAGATCTTCTTCGTCCAGATCATCTGTCAATGGTTCAAGCTGGGAACCTAGCAAAACAGCATCTTTTTTCATTTCCTCAATTTCAAACTCAACGTCATCAACAAAAGAAAGAAGCCCTAATCTGGTTCGCTCGCTGATATGCCCTTTCAGCTGAGCTGTTGATTGTGCTTCATCCAAGATATTTGCAGGAAGGTTTCGCTTAAAACCAAAAAAGATTTTAAGGTAATCTTTAGGACTAAACCCTTTCCTTTTTGACCAGGCACTAAACAGAACCTTGAACTGATAACGGAGGGAAGCAGCAAACTTACGCTCCATAGTGATACATTTGTTCTCCAGGGCCATTAATTTAAATCTCATCGCCACTCCACTAAGCTGGGTACCGAATGATTCGTCTGTGAAGTTCACCGACTTAGCAAATCGTAAGATATTCTCTTCAAGTCGGTTAAGGTGATTTTCAATCATGGTGTCGTTAATATCCTTTGTAAGGTAACGGACATCATCATTCTCGCCTAGCAACTCGAAAATTCCGTTCTTTTTGAGGTTAGCCAGTGTCTCCTCATCTGCTCCCATTCCCCTCAGAATGAGATAGGCTAACCGATATTGCTCAATTTCATTGGAAGCATCTGAGAGCGTGCGATCGTAACCATCGATAAGAGCAAGAACTTTCTCGGCATCCCCTTTTAATTCTTTGTTGTTTGCCACTCCAAAAAGAGGATTGAAGTCAAACATGTGTGGCTGGATATCCTGGAGGTTAAACTCTCCGCCCTGATTTGCTTTGAAAAAATAAATGTAGATATCATCATAGAACTCGGCAAAAATTTCCTCATCTCGATAAAAATACCGGAGAGAATAATCCGGTTCGTGGATCTCATCCCCCAGAAAGACGACTTCCCATGGATCTATGTTTTTTATTCTTTCATCTCCTACTTTATCGATGTATGCCAGTCTTGCTGCATACCCGCATATTGCAGCCATCTTTCCATATTCTGAATCGTTATCTTCTGCATTATTGCTAAGAAGGAATGCTTCCAGCTCCGATCTAAGGGCCTCATTGGTATCATCAACATCGTAACTGATAGGATGACCGAACATATAACCGATCTTCGTATCGACGATATCCGCATCAAAAGCATTGTTAAGCTGGTTGTTCACTTTATCATCAATTCGAAGAACATTGCCACCCGATTCAAACTTTTCTTCATAAGCTGTAGCAGAACGGGTAAAAATGGTTGGTCCATCAAGATCAGCTTTATACCGCTGATACATCTTCCTCATTCGTGCTCTGATTTTGCTATGGGCATCAATCATCTCTAGCACTGTTTTTTCATCGATGCCATTCTTATCGATGTATTCCTTGAATTTCAGCATTGTTTTCACCTACCCCGTTTTGCGTCTTGCGTTATGACCTTTAATACTAGCAACCTCGTAATCATCCAAGCCGTACCAAATAGCACTGAATGTATGAGGATCGATATTGAATTCGTCCTCGATTATTTTGCCTTTTTTATCTTTAGCAAAGGTTAAATTCTTCAGTTCTCTTATTACATCCGGGCAAGCATCGGAACAAATAATTTTTTTGAACCTCTTCACTTTCTTGGTGTTTTGAAGTCTCGATCCAGGTCCCTTCTTCGCTCCCATAATCCTAAATCTTCTTTGTCTGAAATATGCAATCGTCTTAGGTTCAGCGCTATCGGCCTTGATCATTATCTTTTTGTATGGTTCCAAATCCTCAACTAGCTCAGGGTCTGTCATACCACGTTTGTAATACTGTTCAAAAATGTAGAGGTATTTGTTTTCATGATCAATCGCCATCCGGACCAAAGCGTTATATGATTCAACAAATCCAAAGTCCAAACCATTTTTAAATAACGGTTTGCCTATTTCATCGATCGCCCTCATTACCTCCTCGTGTGGCTGCACTTGGAATTGAGGCAAAACTCTTATACCATTAACCCCGTACCGCCCCAGCCTGGCAACACGATGTAAGTCAGGATCATACTCAGCTAATTCATCCAGCTGCTCGATGTAACTATCAGGCAGGAATAGGTTATCGTCTGCCGTTGAGTGATGATAGTAAGTATCCCCAACAACGATTGTTCCTTTTTGATAAAGTTCATTATCATCCAGAACGAAACGATCGTTTTCATCGTCTTTAAAGAAATGCAAATATGTCCAATTGTCTTCACCGATTGGATTAGTTGAAAGGATCATATGCAACTTGAGTGTCGGATGACGCAAACGACCGATCAACTCTTTAAAACCCTCGTACTTTACCTCTGAACATTCCTCCAACCATATAAGGGATACGTTGTTAATAGATTTCAGCTTTGCCGGCTTGTCCATTCCCTTGAAGATGATTCTGGAACCGTTGGAGAACCGTAGTTCGTATGGGCTTTCTTTTGGCCTTATCTTGCCCTTGGCAATCTTTTTTCGGCCACTATCATCCAACAAACCCAAATCCTCGATTATCTCGGTAAATAAAGAAAACGTACTGTCTTTGTGCGTGTCATATACTTCACGGATCACAAGAGCCTTACGTTTTTCAGAAAGTAATTTTAAAATGATTTTTAGGGCAACATGATAAGACTTAGAGGAACCGTATCCTCCCATAAGAAACTGGAACTTTTGATTCCAGTCAAAGAGGAAGTCCTCGAACCGTGGATTAACTTCTTTGTTGATGTCCATTACCCACGCGCCTCTTTTCGAGTGATAACGATGTTTACTACATCATCCTCACCATCATCGTTCATGTTATCAATCTCGGCTTTTGTTTTGGCAACATTCAACTGCAGTTGCTCAAGCTTAAGCCTTCGTTCATCTTCAGCGTGGGCCATTTCATCAAATTGCCTGATCAAACTCCTGAGCTCACCTATTGCCCTGGACTGAGCATTCAGGAAAGAAGCTTGGCGGTCCCATGCGAACTGAAATTCGTATTCTTCCTCGGTAACTGACTTTTCAAATCCTCCGCCATCCTCTTTAGCCCGTGGGTAATATTCATACTTCGCTTTCTTAAGCTCCTTAATCATTTCACCCTTATCCTGGACGAACATGATCTGTTGGGCACGGATGATAGCAGCATACTGAATTTGAATCTGGTCCCAGATTAAATCAGCTGCTGTTCGCTCCTGCATCGCTTCCATAATCTCCAGGGTTTCGGCTGGCAGGAACTTTGAATAGAATCCATGAGTCATAGCATTCTGGTTTCCTTTTGGTGCTGCCCCCCCACTATTACCCTTAGCGTTGATATTTCCTTTAGGAGCTCCACGTTTTTTTGTGTGCACACTTTTTTCAGAGGGTGCACCCCTATCTCGATTCCAGCCATATCGTTTTTTCCATGACTTAACCGTATTGATTGAGACCTCGTATTTTTCGGCAATGTCTTTGTACTTCATGCCTTCGTCATAATCTTTTTCGGCTAACATATATTTCTCAGCCATGCTACATCACCTGCCACCCCCAGGTATTTGTGTTTGTTTTGGGACAATAAAAAAAGCACTCTGATTGAGTGCCTAATTTCAACTAAATAGAAATAAGAATACTTGATAAGCTGCCAAAAGAGTTGTAATCGATGCTATTGCAACAATAAGTCTACCTGGCACTCTTAAGACTTTTAAAACTACTATTACTACCAGTACAATTGCCACAGTCAAAAGAATCCAGATGGCCAACTGAGATGCCATCATATCCATAGTTTCTTTCATTGGACTAAAATCCACTTGTTCCAACTCATCACCCCCAAACTATTTATCGGAAACGAACGGATTATTTACATAAGAAAAGCACCCTAATGGATGCTTCTTCATAAATCACTAATAGTTATTGGGATTTTATTCGTCTTCATATATTCTTTTAATTCAAAGAATAATAGATAATACTTATACATGCTACCTTCAATTGCTTCTCCATTTACAGACATATAACCAGAAAAATTTGTAAGATTGCTAATGGAATTCATTACCTCATGATAATCAGAGTGTTTTATTTTATCCAAGATCTCTACTAAACCAAATTCTAGTTTTACAGGCATCTCGTTTATTTGTTTTATATAACTATCAACTTTGGAAACATTCTCATAAAGACTTTGACCTACATTCAAGTAGTTATTGGATGGAAAAGCCATTATAAAACCCTTATCATTAACGAGGTCTAATTTTCTTAAGGTTTTTTTAAACTCATTCTCGCTAATGTTCTCAAACTGAAATGAATCATTACTGTATAGTTTATTCACTTCCACTATAGGTGACTTTATTTGATTTAATAACCTACTTAAGGGAATAGCTACTCGTTGATTTATTCTTTCCTGCTCTTTTCTTCCAGGTATCCAAATATCTATTATGTAAAAAATATATGCAGAAATATAACCAACACTAAGATCGAATAGCACATCCCCTGTTTCTTCTCCATACATCCAAAATTCAGGTTCATTTGCCCAAAGATATTTAATTATTAAAATAGTAAATATAGAAATTCCCGATAATATTACTAAAATACCTTTCATATAATCCCTCCCAATTCTATTATAAGGCAAACAGGAAAAAGATTAAACGCCACCGTAAAGTGACGCCGGATTATATATGTTTTGTTGCAATTGTGGCTATATGTGCCTTTCCTCCCCGTCCTGCCTTTAAGTTTAGCATGCGAATTTTTCGAGATTCAACAATTGCACAAATTGGCTTTTTTGGCTCAATTGGCTCAAAATGGCATCTTTGGTTTTCTTCACCTGATTTCTCGTCATTCCCAACAATTCTGCAATAGAACGGTAGCTCATTCCATCAAGCATGCAGTCATAAACGACTCTTTCCTTTTCATCATCCAATAGTTCTCCTGCCCACTCGATAGCATAGACACGGCCTTCAAATTTCATTAGGCGTTTATATAATCGTTCCTCTCTCAAATCCATATTTTTTAACTCTGCCTGGCTTTTCCCTGAAGATCCTCTAGGCATTGCAGCTTCAATTCCATATTGAGCAACTCCCCAGCTTCTCATCGGAGTAGCATAGCCATATAACACATTTTGCAGTCTGTCCACTTCTCTTCGCATCCAATGGTAATCTCTAATTAGCCTTTCTATTATTTCGATCATCGCTCATTCCTCCAAGCTCTGCCTTTTCCACGAGATAAGATTTGTCGATTGGTTCCCATCAAAAACTTTAAGTCGCTGTCAGTAAATTTCTCTTGTTTCTTTTTCTGTGCTTTTCTCTTTATAGGTTTCTTCTTACGCTCGATTGACTTCTCCCCATGTTGTCTTTTCCATTCCTTTAGCTGGTCCCTCAATGACTGATTCATCTACACAACTCCTTTGGTTGCAGATTTAAAGTTTTTTTGTAATATAGTTGCAAAGACATGTGCCGTTGCCAAAATCACATATAATGGGTAATTACATTGCCAAGAGCAGCAAAACAAAAAAGGACACCAAACAAACGCCTAAGCGTTAATTCAGTGTCCCTGGTTGTTCCAGTAGACTTATCTTTTTTATACTGCACCTTTCAAATATCCACTCAATATATTAATTTAGGGCCCCCATCATAAACGGGGGTGATGCCATTTGGATATTCTAATTCAAATTGCCATTGGCGTTATCGTAGGTATTGTTGTCAACGCTATTAATGACTGGTTGAAAGAAAATAATCACTAACTGGGCTGCAGACTACCATTCAGGTGGTCTGGTCCCGTAAAGTTTAAAAATAATAAAATTAATTATTTTAATTAATTTCCCCCAGTAATTTTATACCTATAATTTGTTCGTATAATTCACATCAAAGTGTGTGGGTTTGCCATTTTGCCAAGAAATAACTTGTTTGCCGAACCCATTTGGCGGGGTATCAACAACTGTAAGATGTCCGTCTTTTACTATATATGTGGCATTTTCCATCAAATTAATTTCAACCGTCATTTTTTCTAAAGCTAGATTCACCTTGACCCCTCCCGCGTGGTAAAATATTCTTGTCAAGGAAGTTACCGCCGGGAGAGATCTCGGCTTTTAATTTTTTAATCCTTGCTTAGTGGCATCATCCAGTTCCTTACCACAGCCAGGACAGAAATTTGCTGGCAGTTCGAATTGGAATCCGCAATTCGGGCAAACAGCTGGCCCCTTAGCATTTGGGTAATCAAAGGTGGTTTTATAGTTCTTCATACTTTTCTCCTTAAGATTTTCTACGAAAAGCGCATTAATACATATTTATCAAGTTAATTGAACATCCTAGTTGTAACTTAAACAAAGGGGTTCTAATCATGCTTCCTAAATATAAAGATAAACTTCTTGTTCTGATGTGGATGGGTGTAGGCAGTGCAGTGCTTTCAAGTATTTTTAGCGTGTTTATAATTAGTTATGTTGTATCAATTAAAAAGAAAATCAGCCGTCTTTCTATTCGCTAGGATTTTTACTTCCTAGCCATGTTTGTTGCGCATTTTGGGTCAAATACGGATTGCCTTATTTATTTCAAAAGTTCCCAATCATTCCACGAATACCATTCAATGAAGATCAGCAGTGTAGGAAAGATTATATAAGTAATCATTTAACCACCTTACAGTCTCTCAGCCATCTTTCCGATTAGCCCCTTTACTGCTCCCTTGTACTTTTCTTTTGTATCTGGATCCTCTATCAGTTCGAGCAAGGAAAGAAGTTCCTTGAATTCAGAAACCAGGTCCTCAAAGACAAACTTGAATTTCGTAACGGCTTGGTCACTGCTCTGATTGGCCAATTTGTTCCTAAGTTCTGCAAGTTCCTTCTCGACTTCCTCCGGTACTTTCTCGATAATTTCGGGCATATCGATAGGCTTTTCCTTAAGCTGGCGCTCGAGGCTTTTAATTTTGCCTGTTGACTCCTCCAATTCGCTTTCTTTATCAGATAATGCTTTCCTTAATAGAATGACTTCTTCATCGTCACCAGAATTAGCAGCTGCCTCAAGATCAGCTTTCAGCTTTAAGACTATTAGGGTGTGATCCTTGCTCTGTAACTCCAGCTTCTTAAGCTCTTTTTCGATTTTCTCTTTAGCCTTCTGTTCTTCCTGTGCTCTCTTTTCAGCTTCCTTCAGCTTTTTGGCCATTTCCTGTTTTTCTTTGATAGCCTGCTGCAGTTCCCTGGTTGACATGTTCTCAACATTGTTCTCTTTTATAAAATCTTCACGCTCATAATCTGGAATTCCGAGGAGTGCAACTGCCTGTGTATAGCTCAATTTCCCAAGCGCTTGGGATTTTGCATTGTCACCGAACAGGGTAAGTTGATCAGCACCATATTGCTCAAAGATTTTCATCAGGTTATTGGCCGTACTTTGCGAATAATCCACTGACTCCTGCAACCAGGTACCCCATTCACCATGAGGGACCATGTGCTTCGCCTCGACCAGCCTGCGACCAATCTCAATACTGTTGAATAAGAACATCTTCCGTGTCTGCTCTTTGATGCTATTAATTTCAGTTGCTATTAGGACCGGCGTTCTTTCTGCTAATTGATTCATACTCATACAGCTACCTCCCGTCTTTCAACCAATAAAGTTTTTCTAGGTGATATCTTGTTCAGCTTTTCTGCCTCAAAGGTATCAATGAAACTTTGAACATCCTCTGTAGGCAGGCAATTCTTTAAGCCACGTGCCTGAACAATCCTTCGGTTTGATATTTCAATTGTATAAAAAGGTGTTTCAGGATCTGACAGCTTACGTACCAGGAACAAATCAGTCTTACCCTTTGCATACTTCTCGGCATAGGTTCCTACACAATGCTTCAAGTGCTTCCCTTCCTTGAGAAGCTCTATAGAACTCGCAGCTGGCCGGATGTAGAACCCATCTTTATTGAAACAGTATTTATTTAACGATTTCACTCTCTTGGCAATAAGTTCATTTAGGGATTTATCCTCCTGTACCTTCACCTTCTCAATCGTTTTCTGATGAGCGTCATAGAGATTGGTGGGAAATAGAATACTGTCATCCTTTAAATCTTGGCCAAGTTTCAGACAATCTGCAATATAATCACCCCAGGTAGTAAGCACCTGGTATTCCACCCGATAATGCTTTCCTGCGTCCTTGCTATAATATTGCTTTTTGATATAGTTGAATATTTTTCTCATGGAAGTGAGTTTATTGACCTTCTTCAAATGTTCTGAATAATAATCATCAATTAATCTGCTTAACTCTAACGCTTCCGTAATGGAAAAGTTTGAACCATCTTTTTTGGATTGCTGTAGCAGGAACAAAGAATAAGGGGTTACTGAATGCCCATACTTCCTAATCTCTTTTAACTCCTGCTTGGAAAGCTTCAGTACTTTGTTAATAGTTTTTCCTCGCCAATTTATCGCGTTAAATGTTTTACGGCCAAGCAACTTGTCCCACACTAATCGATCCATCCCTAACTTGGTAAGATATTCGATGCATGGATACTTTGCTGCTAAATCGAAAAACTTTAGCATATCATTGACTGGGTAGGAGGTTGTATACTCTTCCCACGTACTGTATTGAAATGGTGTACCTTTAACTGCTTCTTTAATGCTTGCATGTGAACAAAAGCACCGATAGTTTTGAAATGAAGTGTTGCTCTCGGAAATGATAGAACTTCTCTTCTTCCAATAAGTCTCATTCCAATAATAGTTTTCAATCATCCGGCTTTGACCTGGCTCAAAAAGATACAGGGCCGTGACTCGGAATTTTGTCTCAACATCGTGATAGCTCTCGGAGTAATCCCGTTTAACATGGATGCCACGGGCTGTGATAGACTTCGGATTAGAAATCGATTTTTCATACCATACAAAGTAGGCATCATCCCTAAGATATTTCCTTCCCCTTCCATGTGATTTAACTTGGCAATACAAGGAGCAAGCAGGACAGATTGAAAAACCGTTATGTTTCAGATCATCGGTTTTGCTTTGTTTTCTGCAGTGTGTACAGTAACCGTATTGTTGTCCAGAACCACTTCTTCTGATGAACAGGTACCTACTGTCTTTTAATGCGACGTCATTTGCGTAATCAACTATCTTGGAGCTAACCTCTGCCGGAAAGTGCGAAAGAATTTCATCACGTTCCAGAATGCTTAATTCCATATTCATCGCGCCCCTCTCACAAGAAGTCATCCAGACTGACATTGAAGTCATTTGATGGTTTTTCTGTTTTCACAGGAGGCACTGCAGAAGCTTTTACATTCACCGGCAGTCCATCTATCCCGAAATACTTCAATACCACTGCAAAGCCCTCAGCATCGGTCAGCACGGCCATGTTCCCGACCTTCTTTTTCTCCGCTGCCTTTCTCATTGCCTCGAGGGATTTTATGATGTTCTTGTCCTTGGCCAGAATCTTCTCAGCAGCACCTTGGTCCCCGTCAAGATGCTGTAAAAGGAAATTGCCGACAACTTGGATGTATAGATTATGGCCGTTACCGTTCATTTCACCTTGTATTTTTTCGATTGCTTGTTGTTTCACCCTTAGTTCCTCCGATCTAATTTAAGAAGTATTAGATTTTCTAAAATAAGCTTAACTGTTCAAAAACTACTTCTTTCAGTACACATTCAGTTGAAAAGTGATCACTTTCCGTAAATTCCAGCTCGATTTCCTCATTAATCGGTTCAACCTCAATTTCTTCAAAATCACTGAACCAATGAAGTGGGAAGCACCCACAAAACCGCTCTAATTGCTCATCAAGATAAAAATAGGCATGTGACATTTTTGGCCGGAGAAAGTATTCTTTCAGTTCGGCGTCTTTGTAACCTTCTCTCCTCCAGATTAACCTGGCTTTATACATCCTCTCAGGATCCAAACTGATATCTTTAACAGTCGGCTCTTCTGGCCAGATTTCCTTTTCAACTAGCTGGAAATACTCTGATCCATAGCAACCCATATGTGCATTTTCATTAGGAAACTTGGAGACTAGATAATGCTTCTGTCCCTTTGGAAAGAGATAATATTGCATTCCCTCCACCAGTGTGGTTGTCTGGCCTGTTTCCACACAAACACCTTGCAACATCCCCTATCGCCTCCTTCTGGTGAATGCCTTTGGCTTGGGCTTGACCTTCTTTTTCTTAAGTTTCTTCAGTTGGTCCAGCTCAATCCATCCAAACGAATCATCCAAAGTAACGACCTTCAGCGTGTAATCATATCGATGTTCGAAAAGCTTCTTCTTGATCAGAAAATCTTTAGTTTCATGTCCTTTCACGTCCACAATTTCGATGCTGCCGTCCAGGTTATGAATCTTGAAATCTGCTACGTAGTGAATGGCACGAATTGTCTTGCCGTTTTTCTTGTAAGGATCCAGGAGGACGAACCGAGGCTGCAACTTGAATCCTTTAATTTGTTTTGCGTGCTTCAGCCATTTCAGCTGCTCGTAGTATTTTGCTTCCGCTACGCTATCAAACTTTATGCCATCCACTAACACCTTCCGATTGCCGAACTTATTTACTGCCATCCTTCAGCTCCAACTTCATTTGGTTTTCGTCGTGATTGTCCTTTGAGTTTTCTAGTTTACGAGCACATACCGGGCCCATGCCGCGGGCAATACTTTTCTGGCTTTTTAATTGCCGATTACATACTGGGCAGATCATTGATTTACCTCCTAAAAAATCCGTTTTCCGAACTATCCGTATTTACCTTCCTGAATTCAGCCATTGCAAGCTCCTGTC
Organism: Bacillus sp. ISL-45; assembly: GCF_018613195.1. Classification (GTDB taxonomy): domain Bacteria; phylum Bacillota; class Bacilli; order Bacillales; family Cytobacillaceae; genus Mesobacillus. Next base: position 112,264 of record NZ_JAGGQQ010000009.1, on the reverse strand, counting down.
GAAGTTCGTAATATCCAAGGTCTTGAATGCTTGTCCCATACCGATCATGTGTAATGCCTTTGACAAGCAGCTGGGCAATGAAACCCTGCTTCAATGAGGCATGGCTAAGTTTCACTTTGTCATAAAGAATTCCCATAGTTTCACCTCGTTTATTTAACTCTTTTGAACTGTCTAAGCTCTTCTTCCAATTTGGCTTTTTCAATTTCAAAGTTTTCATTGTCCTCCTCATTTGATGCAGGAGGGGTTATATTTTCCTTTTTCCTGAACCATTCTGGCAGGGCTTCAGTACGTGACGATGTTCCCTTTCTTGGTCTATTGCGTTGTTGATGTTTATGTAAATCATGGGTAGCTTGTTCATTGTCAACATCAGCAATAGTTCTTATGCCTTTATTGGCCCAGCTGTTCAGTATGCTCCTTGCATAGGGGTACTTAGCTCCCACCTCAGCTGCTTTTTTAAACGCTATACATACGACCTCAATACTCAACCCATCCTGATCTATAAAACTGTTAATTTCCTGTATTTGAATGGGACTAGGATGTCCACCAAAACAGAGAGTGTATTCATCCGCGTAATTCGTGCGTGAAGCAGCAGTTGTTTTTATTTTGTTTAATTTAGTTTCGTTTAGTTTATTTAATGCGGAACTATCTCCGGCACTACCTCCGGCACTATCCCCGGCACTATCCCCGGAATTTATTTCCGTAGGTATTAGATGCACGGAATTATTTTCCGTAGAATAGAAGGATAGGAGTTTGTAAATGGGCGCCTTCCCACCTTTTCTGGATATAAAATCTATCCGGCCTTTTTGTTTTAGTTCATTTCTTACTTTTCGAAGGGTTCGATCTGTCAATCCTGTCTTCACGCATAACACCGATTCGGCCACCGTAAATGTTTCTGCCCATGCAGCCTTATTATTTATGTGCATCAAGGCGTACCATAAATTAATTGCTGATGGAGACAGTTCATTTATTTCGAGCCAATCATAGAATGCGTTAAGCTCCTTAATGTAGTTCATGCTGTTCTCTCCCCCTCCCTATCTTCTCTCACAAACCGCAAATCTATCTTTAACCTTCTTGACGGTATAATCCGGGTATCGTTGCATATACTCTAGTACAAGCTTTTTCAAGCGTTCCTTATCCTTAGCCTCCTCCCAGATCCACGCTGGAAGGAGGACATTTGTATGGTTGCTGTTAATCATTCGAATTCAATGTCCATTGAATCTTGTGCTGACATCTTATCTTTCTTGTTCTTTTCCTTGTCTGGCTTCTTATCAATGATTTCTCCTTCGACTGTTTCTGCTTGTTCATCTTCTTCGGGAGAAATATCTATGATATCCGGATTTGGTTCCGATGCTTCAACTTCTTCTGCCTCGTCCGTGATATCTTTTAATTCACGTTCCGAATTCTCATCCTCCGTCATAGCCTTTTGCATCTCGATGGAGAGGATACCCCATTTTCCAAGCATGTTACGAAGAACTGTTTTCATGGCCATTGCATCGTAATCTGAGCGCCAAACATTGTTGAGATCTTTTTTATTCTTCATTTTATTGTGTTTAATACGATGTACTTCCACCTGGTCACGGGTCCAGTAAACTGTCTTTTCAAAACCGTTAACCAATTTAAAATATCCGCAGTATCCGATTACCTTTTCACTTGTGGCTGAGTCCAAATCCAAATCGATTTCCTCAGTGAGGCGATTCCATTTGACTAGTTCACCTTCACGGACCTCGATGACATTTATCGATTTGTATTGGCCTGTCCTCAATGCCAGCTGAATATATCCTTTGTAACCGAGTTGGAACTGTGCAAATTTACCCCCCTTTTTCGTATCATAGAAAGGGACAATCCAGGCGTAACCTAAATTTTTATCCACCGGCAAATCAAGGGTTGCAGCTACCATCGCGCTGGACACGATTGACATCGGTTCGGCTGCCTGTAGGTTTGGATCCCCGTTGTATAGATTCAGGATAGACGCCATAAATTGTGGTGCTTTCTTAGCTAGGACCTGGTCAAACTTCTTTTGCATAGTCGGTGTATTAAGTAGATTCTTAAGGCCAAGAGACTGAGCAGAGACCTGCTTCGCCTCTGAACCTTGTTTATTTGCTAATTGATTTTTCAATGCTGAATTTGTTGCCATTACTCTACCGCCTCCAATTCCTCTTCCAGTTCCTTCACCCTGTCCTGCAGCTCGTCAATTTCATCATGTAAGTCCTTGGCAGCATCATCCACTTCCTCCGCAAGGGACTCCAAATTCGAGTACAAGTTTGGAGAAATATCACCCTCGTTATCATCCAAAAACTGTTCAATTAAAGAACCGATAGCTGTTTTCCTTGAGATAGCTGCCATATTATTTTATCTCCTTTATAGCGAATTTACGGAAGCTGGTTTTCTTAATGACTTCCTTATAGATATCAGGGAATTTCTCTTTCAGAGCCTTTGAGTCGACCCTCTGTTGTATTTGGTTTTTCCAAGACACTACATAGGTATCGGTCAAGCCGGTTTCCGCATCCTTCAGTTCAGCTTTCAGTTTGTTTTCAATCTCTGTCTTGGCTGTCTTGATGAGTTTTTCGTCTTCCTTAACCTTTTCATATTGGACAATCATGTCCTTGTATTCACCTGGTAGAACAATTTCCTTGTTTGCTTCAGCTTTCGCATACTTTTCTTTCAGGTACTGCTCGGCCGCACTAGATCCGTCCAAGTCTGGTGCATTAAATTGTTGAACGTGATATTCCCAAAAATGCTTTTCTGCTTTGAATATCATTTCAATGAGTTCTTCGTCACGCTCGACTTCCTTCCAAATGTACTTGTTGCCGCCGATCAGCACCGCCATGTATCCTTTTTCCTTGCCGGTCACACCAAGATAGTGTTGCAACTGCACTAGGTAGGTTGCAGGAACCTCATCTGCTTCCCACTCTTTTGCTAGGTATGCTGATGCTGTTTTGCATTCCAAGACCGCTGATTCACCGACAACCAGCCGATCGATGTTCGCCTTTATGAAAGGATAATCCGGGTGGCTATACATGAAGTTAGTCCGCCTAACCTTTTTACCTGTTCTTTTTTCAAACTCTTTGGCCACAACGTTTTCCATTTCGTTTCCCCAGTAGACGGCTTCATTATCTACTTCAATCGGTTCCACCTGGCCTGTTTTTTCAAGCCAAAGTTCAAATGCTGTACGGTATTTATTCAATCCAAGGATGATTCCAGCATCACTACCGCCTATTCCTTTAGTGCGTTCCTGAAGCCATTCATAACGACTCATTTCATGAGTAGGAATAGCATTTTGGTTCATTGTCATCTATTTGCCCTCCCTTTACCGTCATCGATAGGTATGCTACAATGACATTAAATTAATTTTTCAACATGGCTGACCTCCTGCTGCGAACAGGGGGTCTTTTATTTTGCAGTTGTGAATTCCAATCCATAGACATCGGATAAATAATCTTCAAGGTTGTCCTTCAAAATCATTTCTTCTCCATCAATCACGATGTCATCACCTTCGAGAATTTCATAGCCGAAGTAATCCGTCCCGTTATGCTCCGGCTGATCCATCGCATTCGGATAGCCTGTCCGCTCGATTTGTTCAATGATAGGATGATCACACATACTTGAACCTCCCTTCTATATGTATTGGTGCTTCATTTGCACCGTCCCAGGTCGGGGTAATGGCAATTGAAAAGGGGGATGAGACCCCGGCCCAGGACGGCAAAAATGAAATTTGCCGCATCATCAGGATGATGATAGAATATTTGTTGACCCTTAGTTTTCCATAGGAGCAGTGAGTTGTTCGGTCCCCACCAGCACTCACTGCTTTTTCTTTTTGGCGTAGTTAACTGCTGTTTCAAATCTTCCTATAATGGCATTTACATCAACTGTTTTCTTCCCGGTTTTTTCAGCCAATTCAATTTCCTGTTGTATTCCTACCCAGAAGACTATTGCTGTTTCGTTTGTTATTTGATCCTCGATAACCAGTTCAATCATTTGGTCAAACTTTTCAGCTTTCTTCACTTCGCAACCTCCTTACTTTTTAGATTTATTCCTGAGCAAAAGGTACTTCTCCGTTTTTGAAAGCTTCAACCAATCCCCTGCTTTAGTTCGCATGTATTCTCACCACCAGGCCTCTTAGTGAATTTCTTCCAAGCAAATAATTTAGCTTGCTAATTTGCTGATCAACTTCCTCTTTCTTCTTATGAAGCTTCTCCAGTTCATTTAGTGAACTTAGAAGATTGGAAGCTGCGAGTTTTGCTTCTTTTAAATCACCTTTCATCAAGTTCTCTTCCACCCGGCTGATGTTGGTCCAAGATGCCCTGTATTCATTTGTTACTGTTCTTGCATCGTTGGGTAAAAACTGGTCTCTGTTCATTTCTTGATGAACCTCCTCTGTATTAACTTCACTTTGTGCTGGGTCCAAACTTTCACCCATGATATTCCGTACTCTTTGCATACAACCGCGACATAATGGTTTAGTGCTGTGATTGCATCGATGCTCTCCAGGAGAGATTTTTCAATTTCTTCTATATCCAAACGTTCGATGCATCTAGGATTCACAGTGAGCTTTTCTGAAGCCTTCCTAATGGATAGGATAGCTTCTTCAAGCTCTTCCTTTGTCTTCATGGTGACAGTCATCCTATGTAGGTCGGCTGCGTCTCCATCAAGTTTCATGGGACCCCAACCGATATACTCTGCAGCTGCTTCCATCGCAACGAATGGATTGTTATGTTTTTCGGTGTAGTACTTGGTCAATTCTGGCTGAACTTGGTAACGGCCGTTCTCCTGTTGGGAAATCGATTCCCGGGAGCCGTAATATTCATCGAATGTCATTTCTAGTTGTGTGATACCGGCTTCTTTCCGGGCCGTTCTGGCAGCCAGCGTGGCTCTACCATTCGGCATCACTCAACACCTCCTTTCTACCATTTTCCATTGGAATAAAATGCTAATATTTTTGTAGATGCTAGATTGCTTTTCTATCAGATTTTGATTCATGCTTGAGGATGATTTTTATTTGCTTACCGGTATGCCTGGAGAGAATCCTCTCCACGACAGTTTTTATACGTTCTGCTTTTTCCGGAGTAATGACAACTGGTTGAAAGTCTTTTTTCACGTCGGGATCCTCCTTCTTATTAGTTGATTTGAATGACTTGCTGCTGGCACATTTCGCTTAACTCAAGCTGTACCTCTTTGATGATCGCTGGGACATCTGCATAACTGATGTTGTTTTCTGACAGAACTGAGATGATTTGTTTTACAATTTGTTCCTTTTGTTTTGGACTCATGTTGAACCTCCTTTTATGCTAAATTTGATTTTTGTTGCTTTTCGCTACAATTGTTTTCAAAAAAAAGTACCCATTCAAATCCCACTACCTTTGCTATTTCTTGGGCTACACTAACACTTGGTCGCCTAGCACCGGATTCAATTTGGGAATAATATGGCCTTTTTATTTGAGCTCCCTTTGCAACATCTTCCTGCGTAAGGTTGGCAGCGATCCTTTTTTCTTGAAGCCAGATTCTTGGTTTCACGATATCACCTCTATTTTTTGTAGCGTTTCGCTACTTCTTAAGTATTAATATACAGTAGCGTTTTGCTACAGTCAACTATTATTGTATCATTTCGCTACAAATATTTTAATGTAGCATTATGCTACTGTATAATTTAGACAAATAGATTGAAATGAGGACAAAATATGCTAGGGGATAGATTGAAGAAATTAAGAAATAGCAAAGGTTGGACTCAAGAAGATGTCGCAAAAAAGCTAGGTATGTCTAGAGGAACTTATGCTCATTATGAGATAAATAAACGCCAGCCTGACTATGAAACATTGAAGACAATATCAACTTTGTATGAAGTAAGTATAGATTTCCTTTTAACTGGCGAAGATCAACAAGGCTCGAGCGATGAAATGTGGAAGGAAATTCTGGACCCCAAGACCCAGATTTTCTTTAAAGATTTGATGAGTGCCCCAGAAGAGAAGATTGCTGAATTAATAAAAATTTGGGAAATTATTAAGGATAGAGACAGAAAGTAGCACGCACTGCGTGTTTTCTTTTTCGGTAACACTGGGTTATTTACCCTGAATTACATATAAACTACATTTTAGGGAGAGGTTTACATGAAAGTATCAACAATTTTAAAGTGGGTATCAGGTGGTTTGGAAGCCTTGCTTGGTATTCCAGTACTCGGGGGCGCGATTGTTATATCAATGGCCTGGACCCCATTAATGATCATGGCAATCCTACATATTGTAACGATTGTATTTGCAGCACGGGAAGGACAAGCAAAAGCTGGGAACATCTTAGGACTCATAACCTCGTTACTGGCTTGGATTCCTTTCGTTGGAATGATCATGCACATCATATCGGCTGTTCTAATTATGGTGGAAGCTTATAAATCGAATCAAAGGGTACAAACTTTGAGTTAATTAGACTCTAGGATTACTAAGGCAATAGATATTAAGTAAAAAGTCCTTAGAAAAATATCTATTAATACAATACAAAAAAGGGGAAGTCAAAATGGCAAAAGAAAAAGTAAAAAAACCATTCTACAAAAAGTGGTGGGTATGGGTTATTGCAATTCTCATTATCGGTGGGATGGCTACCGGAGGAGAAGAAGATTCAGCTGAACCAGCAGCAACGAAGGCCAGCACAGAAGAAACAAAATCAGAAACAGCTTCTGCTGAACCAGAAGAAAATAAAGAGGAAACAAAAAAAGAAGATACTAAGAAAGAAGAAACAAAGCCTGAGGATAATGTTCCTAGCGAACACAAGTCCGCTTTGAAAAAAGCTGAATCGTACGCAAAGACTATGCACATGTCCAAATTAGCCATTTCTGAGCAATTAACCTCTGAATATGGTGAAAAATTTTCAGCAGAAGCTGCCGAGTATGCAATGAGTAAACTAGAATATGATTGGAAGAAGAACGCGTTAAAAAAAGCTGAGTCCTATTCAGATGACATGCAAATGTCAAAACAAGGAATATATGACCAACTTATCTCTGAGGCCGGCGAGAAATTCACCAAAGAAGAGGCACAGTACGCGATTGACAACATCAAAGCAGATTTTAAGAAAAACGCTTTAGCAAAAGCAAGAAGTTATCAGGAAACAATGAGTATGTCGCCTGAAGCGATAAGAGATCAGCTGACTTCTGAAGCTGGTGAAAAATTCACGCAAGAAGAAGCAGATTATGCAATCGCAAATTTAAAATAATAAAAGTGACAAGCCCGTCCTTGGGCTTTTCTTTTAAACATTTAATCGAACATATATTTGATGGTAACTAATTGGAATTACCTAACGCTTTCCAGGATAATTAGGACTTACATCAAGAATAACTTTATTACCTAACCTGTTAATATATAAAACTATATTTATGGGGGTTTTAATATGTTATATGTTCCAATTTTAAAATGTAAACAAGGCGAGAAAGATGCACTCTTCACCTTAAATGCAAGTGTTAAAGACAAAGTAGTCCCGCTCTTAGAAGTCACGCCAGATGTAATGGCAAAGGGATCATTCTGTGGAGTTGAAGATTTTTGGAGAGACCGCCCATTCTTCTTGGATGTATCTCCTGAGTTATGGGAAGAAACTTCAGATGATGATTATTTGGGGTTGTTGGGAAAGTGCAACAAGGATCATGCTATACCAGTGATTAAGTTAGCAGATAGCGATGAACTAGTGACTACTTTGCAAAAGGATTCACTAAATGGTGTTGCTTTAAGGCTTTTTCTTGAGGAAATATTGGACGACATGTTTGATACAATGTTCACTGAACGAATTTCTGAGCTTAACTTATCTCAGACGGATATCATAATTGATGCTCAATTTATAGATCCTTCAAAGATAAATGAAGCAACATTCCTAATTAAAGGTGCCCTTGACGCAATTGAAGGTATTGAAAGTTTTAGAAGAGTCATATTTGCAAGTAATTCATTTCCCAATACCATGGATGTAGAGCGTTACGACTTAACAACATTTCCTAGAGTGGAGTCAAAGATATATGAAAAAATTAAGTCGCATTTAAATAAATTGAACGTTCCACTTGTATATGCAGACTACGCAGTTAACCACTGGAGTTTCTTTGAATTTATAGTGGGTATACAGCCATCTTTCAATATCCGTTACTCAACTGGGGACCATTATGTGGTTTACAAAGGGGATACAAATAAAAAAGGTGGACTCAAGATTGATAAGGTACAAGTTGGTTGTCAAAAAATTGTCGAGTCACCATACTACTTCGGTAAAGACTTTTCATGGGGAGATAATGAAATAAACGAAAAAGCAAGCGGAGAGTCTACCAAATCAGGTAACCTAACAACATGGCGTTCAATTGGAACTAATCACCATATTACGTTTATAGTAGATCTTCTCTCCACCCAGTCCTAGTTTTTAGTGTTTCTCGAGTAAATTCTTTTAAATCTTTTATTGGGATAAATGAAGTTGCCAGTTCTTTGAGACCTGCTTTGTCTTTATTAGAATAACCCCTAACTTTATTTTGTTTTAAAAACGATTTTATTTCAGGGGTCCAAAGTAGGTCTAAAAGGTTGGTGGCAACAATGTGTTGGTTTCTGCGACTCGCTCTTATTCGTTTAAGAGAGACGTGGTTGAAACGATTGATGTAAGCAACTTCAATCCCCCAGTAGTCTGGAACAAATTCATGAATCTTATCAGCGAATTTTTCACCTACAATAATGGTGTTTTTATCAAATGTCTTGTCATAGCATATTACCTGATTCGGTAAACGCTCCAGGCTGTCGTGATCACTCTTTATTTCATAACCAAGTAATACCCCATTAGCAACTGCGATATCTGCTCTGGCTAAACCATCACAGATTCCAAGTTCTTCAATAACACGATAGTGTTTACCTTGATTTTCTTTATGGATTTTTTCAATTAATTTTGCTCTGATATCAAAATCAGTTAGCATATTTGTTTCACTCCAATTTTTTGTTCATTTAAATATTACCATTAGGCTTTCCTATTTAGAATAGATAATTAAAATTCGCTAAAAAAACTGTCTGGAATTCTAGGCATTTTTATTATAACATAAACAGAACATACGTTCCCAACCGGAGGGTTAAATGAAGTATAATACATCTTTATTAGAGGATTGGATTGAGAGTTTTTATGTAAGAATCGACATCTATCAACCTCACCAATTGGATTTGCACACCGTAGCAAATCGACTTGGCTATTCAGTCATTTACAGGGATATTTCTAGTCGTTTCTATAACGATTCAGTCATCATAGACGTGCGATTGTCACCCCAAGAGCAATGGCAGGAATTTGCTCATGAGGTGTGCCATTTGGAGCGACACGCAGGTAACCAGCTGGCCATGCCGAAGCCATTTGTTGAGCTTCAGGAATATCAGGCGAATCTATTTGCTTACCATTTCTGTGTTCCGACTTTTATGCTGCTGAGTCTACAAATCCCAGAGAATAAAAAACAAGCAATCTACTTTATTGCTAATACATTTTTTGTGACCTTGGAATTTGCAGAGCAACGCTTAAATTTATTTTGGAGTAAGATAAATGCTTTTAATCAGATTGGAGATGTAAAGAAATGAATAAGGAAAATTTTATACAGATGCCCCTCCAGGAAGCAATTGATGCTGAAAAGACAAGAAAGGAAATGTTGTAAAAATACCTATCATTGAAAGTATACAAGAGATTAATGGAGAGCTTATTGCCGTGGTAGAAGGTTATGAGGATCCGCCTGAATTTAACCCTGCAAATAAATCCTCAATTAAACACTAGGAGGGAAAATCTTGAGAGTTGCCATTTATGTCCGTGTTAGTACCGATGAACAGGCAAAACACGGTTACTCTATTGCCGCGCAGGAAGAACGCCTTCTTGCCTACTGCACTTCCCAGGACTGGGAAGTAGTTAAAATGTATAAGGATGAAGGATTCTCTGCCAAGGACCTGCAGAGGCCAAAACTTCAGAGATTACTAGGCGATTTAAAATCCGGTATGTTTGATGTTGTCCTGGTATATCGTCTTGATCGCTTAACCAGGTCAGTGCTCGATCTCTACAGGCTCTTGGCTGAATTTGATGAGCATGAAGTAAAATTCAAATCCGCTACAGAGATTTATGATACGACAACCGCAACAGGCAGGCTGTTTATCACCTTGGTTGCTGCTCTTGCTCAGTGGGAAAGGGAAAATTTAGGCGAGCGAGTAAAAATGGGGATGCTCAAAAAGGCGAACCTTGGAGAATGGCTGGGAGGTACTGCTCCCTATGGATACATACAGAAAAACGGAAAGTTTCAAGTAGTACTAGAAGAAAAGAAGATTGTACAGAGAATTTTCAAGATGGCCAGGACCATGGGAATGGACCGGATAGCCAGGATTCTGAATCAAACTTCACGCACTCGCAAGGGAGCTGAGTGGGCTGGATACACTGTCCAATACATTGCTAAAAATCCCGTATATATCGGTAAATTCAGATTCAACAACGAAAGACATCAGCTTCGCCTCCCTCTTTCAGAACAGCAGCTGTTCGATGCTGATATTGAGAAAATCATCGACGAGGATGAATTTTGGGATTTGCAGGCACTTTTGGATCAAAGAAAGGAATCCAAAGGTCGAGGAATGACTGGGGGCTATTACTTCACTTCTATCCTCAAGTGTGGAAAATGTGGCGCTCCGATGCAGGGTACCTCTTACCATTATAAGAATCCCAAAAGAACTGTTAAATTCTATCGATGCAGCAATAAGACAAAGGGACGCTCCTGCAGTATGCCCAGCATCCAGGAAGACAGAATGACAGATGAGTTAATGAAATCTTTTTCTAAGTTGGTTTATGCCTGGATTCAACCTGATAATATTATTCAGAAGTCAGAAGCTCAATCAAAGGACGAAGTTGATATAGAGTTAGCTACTATTCAGCGAACAATGGAAAAATATAAAATGATGTTTATCAATGACTTAATCGACATCGAGGAGCTCAATTCGAAAACTCAGCTACTCCGACAAAAAGAAAAAGAACTGAAGGACAGAATCACAAAAGACTCCCCTTCCCCAGTTGCATATTCATTTGAAGAATTGGAACAACTTATAGAGAACTTTCCCCGTCTCTGGGACATGTCTACAGATGAAGAACGCAAAATTCTCCTACGGGAGATTTTTGAGGATATTGTCATTGATTCTGATGAGAACGCAAAGACCAGTCCAGGGAACCCTAAACCATTCTGGATTGAAAGCGCAAAATAAGCAGGCGTACGTTATGTACACCTGCTTTTTATTATGTCAGGGGAAGCAATTATGGGAGCCAATGTCGTGCGAGACTTCCTTGCAAGTGTTACCGATGTGATTGGCGGCAGAAGTTCGGCCTATGAGAACAAGCTTGCCGAGGGCCGCGAAATTGCGATTCGAGAAATGGAAGATAAAGCCCGCCGCCTGGGTGCAAATGCCATAATTGGTGTCGACCTCGATTTTGAAACATTGCGGGAAGGCATGATGATGTGCATCGCTACAGGTACTGCGGTTTATATTAAAGAATAAAAGGTTAAGGGCCAGGCAGAGTGCCAGGCCCTTCTTCTTGCTTTGAATTAACCCTGTCGTTTTTTAAAATGGGCAAGTACAAGTCCGTTGCCTACAACTGAGTCATTCTGCCGCTTGAAGCCTAGTTTTTCATAAAGCTTTGTTGCCGGCTTGTTGTCTGCACCTGTTGAAACGAGCATCTCTGAGTATCCAATCTGTTCTAATTGAAAAATCAGCTTTTTGGCAATACCTCTGCGGAAAAAGTCAGGGTGAACCATCATCCGATGGATATCGATAACTTTCCCTTCTTTCTTAAAAGAGAGCGCCCCAGCAAGCCTGCCTTCCATATAATAGCCAATGAAGGTTTCTCCACAATCCTGAAGCTGCTCGAATGTTTCCTTTAACGGCGGGATTTCATCTGTGCCGATTAGATCTGCTTCTATTTTGTATGATTTTCTCTGCAGCTCCAGCACCTCGGCACACTCCATAATAACATTAAGATTGATATGCCTGAATTCAGGCAAGAATCCGCTGTCTTTTATTTTGTTTATAATCAGCTTTTGCCTTTCTGTTAACGAAGGCAGGCTGTTTAACGGGAAAAAGCGCAGGTCCTTGCTCTCCCCATCATTCATCTTCAGCTCGCCTTCCCAATACTCGCAGGCATACAAAGCGATCGCATTATATATCTCATCGCCATTAGGATATCGGAAATAGTATTCTTCCCCGGCAACCATTTCTAAAAATTTCAGCCTTTTTAAATGCAGACCTGTTTCCTCGAGTAATTCCCTGCGTGCCGTTTCCTGAAAGCTTTCTCCAGGTTCCATCGCCCCTCCCGGAATTCCCCACCTGCCTGTATCAGTCCTTAGCTGCAGCAATACTTCATATTCCCTAGTGAAAACAAACACAGCGGAACCGACCAGAATGAGAGGCCTGCTGCCAATAAGTGCGCGGATTTCTTTAATATAGTCGCTCATGGTCTCCCCCATTACAAAAAATCTCCTATTTCATTTATACTAAGTAAAGCATACGTAAAATTGTTGTGTTTTGAAAGGAGCAATCATGAAATCATTAGTACTTGCAGAAAAACCAAGTGTTGCCCGTGAACTCGCGCGTGTACTTGGCTGCAATAAAAGTCATAAAAGCTATTTCGAAGGAAATCAATATATCGTCACCTGGGCGCTCGGCCATTTGATTGAATTGAAAATGCCTGAGAATTACGACCCAAAATATAAGGTTTGGAAGCTTGAGGAGCTGCCGATCATCCCGGATAAAATGGGATTGAAGGTGATCAAGCAGACGAGCCATCAATACAAAGCCATTGAACACCTTGCTGAACGCAAGGATGTCGGTGAATTCATTATCGCCACCGACGCCGGGCGTGAGGGTGAGCTGGTCGCCAGGTGGATTCTCCAGCGCATCAACTGGAAGAAACCAATCAAGCGATTGTGGATTTCCTCACAGACGGACCGCGCCATCAAGGACGGTTTTAAAAACCTCAAGCCTGGCAAGCAGTATGAGAATTTGTATGAATCTGCTGTCTGCCGTGCAGAGGCTGACTGGCTGATTGGTTTGAATGTTTCAAGGGCATTGACAACGAAATTCAAGGACCCTTTATCTGCTGGCCGTGTCCAGACACCAACACTCGCCATGGTTCTGGAGCGCGAGGATGAAATCAATAAGTTCGTGCCTAAGGAATACTGGACACTCCAGGCGAAGGTCGGCTCTTTGAATGCTGAATGGGAGCATAATGGCGAAAAACGGATATTTTCAAAGGAAAAAGCAGAACAAATTCAAAAGAAGCTAACCAATAAGAAGGCTTTGCTGCAATCGCTGGACCGCAAACAAAAATCAGAACCTCAGCCGCTTCCTTATGACCTGACGGAACTGCAGCGTGACGCCAATAAGCGTTTTGGCTTTTCGGCAAAGAAAACATCCAATGTCCTGCAGGGATTGTATGAACAGCATAAGCTCGTCACCTATCCGCGTACGGACTCGCGCTATTTAACGACCGATATGGAAGCGACAATGGCGGACCGCCTGCAGGGAATCATGTCCGGCTATCGTGACGAAGCGAAGCCTGCCCTTGCCCAAAAAGGAAAAGTTCAGGCGCGCCGGGTATTCAATAATGAAAAAGTAACCGACCACCATGCGATCATCCCGACAGAGGAGCGGCTTCACCTTGCCGATTTATCACCGGATGAACGGAAGCTGTATGATTTGATCGTCCGCCGATTCCTGGCTTTATTTTACCCGGCTTATCAGTATGAAGTAATCCATGCTAATTTCGATGTCGAAGGGGAATCACTGTCAGCTCGGGAAACGAATATCATTGAAAGCGGCTTTAAAAAGGTTCTCGGGAAAGACGAGGATGATGCAGGTACACAATCTTTGGGCCATCTTGAAAGAGGCAAGAGCTACTCAGTTGGCCAGATTAGCATGAATAAAAAAATGACCGAACCGCCGCTTCGATTGTCAGAATCGGATATCCTGGCAAAAATGGAGAAATTCGGGCTCGGCACTCCGGCAACGCGTGCGGAGATCATTGAGCGTATCATATCGTCAGAGGTCGTGGAAAGACAGAACGGCCGCCTGTATCCAACGAAAAAAGGCAAGCAGCTCATCGACCTGGTGAATGATGAACTGACTTCCCCTGAACTGACGGCAAAATGGGAAAAGGAACTTGAAGAAATCGCCCGCGGAAAAGGTGATCCGAAGGCGTTCAAGAAACGGATCCGTGAACAGACGGCCCTGCTTGTATCCGAAATCAAGACGAGCGATAAAACCTACCGCGCCCATAACTTGACAGGCTCGAAATGTCCTGAGTGCGGTGAATTCATGAAGGAACGCAAGACAAAGGAAGGACGCATCCTTGTCTGCTCAAGCCCCGAGTGCAGCTTCCGCAAGCATAAGGATCCAAAGCTTTCACAAAGACGCTGTCCTCAGTGCCATAAACGAATGGAAATCCACAACGGCAAGGCAGGCGCCTACTTCCAGTGCCGCCGCTGCAATGTCGTTGAAAAGGCAGAGGATAGAAAGAATAAAGGCGTATCCAAGCGTGAAGAACGCAAGCTGAAGGAAAAATACTCGCCATCCCAGGAAAACTTCGGCACCAGCCTTGGAGACTTGCTGAAGGCAGCAATGGAAGATAAAGATTAAAACTCTATAGTAATACCCAAAGCGGCCCTCGTGCCGCTTTTTTTAATCGATAGCATGTTAAACGCAAACTATTGAAGATTAAACTTGTAAAAAATTCCTTGGGAGTAGTATGATATTCGTTGGTTGTCATTCAAAGATATAGGCTCTTTTCGCAAACCTTGTTGCTCTCTCAACCAAAAGTAAAAACCGGCACCTGGTTTTTACGAGTACTAAAGCAATCTTGATTCAGAGGTCTCCTCGGAAAGAGCCCCGACACCTTTTTTAGCGAGATTTTAGTATATGTACGTAAAGCAACACTCAATGCGAAAACAGCTTTTAGATAAAAGGAGTAACATCATGAGGATTAGGGATTGGGATCGAAACTTGAAGATTCGCTTGTTTGGCGAGGCTTTAATGAATATAACATTTTGGATGTTTTTCCCGTTTTTAACGATTTATTTTGCGGAAAGTTTCGGGAAGGGCAACGCGGGCTTCCTGCTCGTCTTATCCCAGGTCTTTTCGGTATTCGCCAATTTGATGGGCGGGTATACCGCCGACCGGTTCGGGCGCAAACGGATGATGGTGATTTCAGCTTTTGGCCAGGGAATTGCCTTTCTTGTTTTTGCCTATGCGGTTTCACCATGGTTCACCTCGCCGCTGCTCGGGTTCATCTGCTTTACGCTCGTCGGGATGTTCGGCTCTATTTACTGGCCGGCCAGCCAGGCGATGGTTGCGGACGTGGTCCCTGAAAAAGACCGCAGCAGTGTATTCGCGATTTTTTATACGCAGATCAATATTGCTGTTGTTGTCGGCCCGATTCTCGGAGCCATTTTTTATGTCAAGTACCGGTTTGAATTAATGATAGCGGTCGCAATCATCTCCATCCTGCTTGCGCTAGTCCTCGCAAAATGGACGCGTGAAACAGTACCTGCTTCAGCAAGGCAGGCACGTGCGGAAAATGGGAAATGGTATGACTTCCTTAAAGAGCAGATCGCTGATTACAAGGTCATTATCCAGGATAAGGTTTTTCTCATGTTCATTATCGCAGGGATTTTAGCGGCGCAAACATTCATGCAGCTTGATTTGCTATTCCCTGTTTACACAAAGGATACAGTGCATAATCAAACCGTGCTTGAACTTGGCAGCAAGGTATTCACCGTCAATGGCGAGCAGGCTTTCGGAGTGATTCTTTCTGAAAATGGCTTGCTGGTAGCCCTCTTTACTGTCGTTGTAACAAGATGGGTGACCCGTTTCCGCGAACGAAACGTGTTTGTATTGTCCTCGCTCATTTATGCTGTGGCGATTTTGATGTTCGGTGCGACAAATTGGATTTGGGGCTTAATTGCAGCAATGGCTGTGTTCACGTTGGCTGAGCTGATGACAGCCGGGCTGCAGCAAACCTTCATTTCCAACCTGGCACCTGAACAAATGCGCGGCCAGTATTTTGCCGCCGCTTCATTGCGATATACGATAGGCAGGACGATTGCACCGATCAGCATCCCGCTCACTGTCTGGATCGGTTACGGCTGGACGTTCACCATCCTCAGCATTCTCGCCTTTTTGAGCGCGGTACTGTTCTGGGTGATGTTCCGGATGTATGACAGTAAGAAGGCTGCCGGTGTTTGAGCGAAATTATTAAATTGAAATACGGATTTTAGTATGAATGAATTAGTAAGTTGGTCGATATATTTAGATTTTAGCTGATATATCGCAAAAAGTGGTCGATATATTTGGATTTTAGCCAATATATCAATTAGAAAGTACAAACATAGGATGATGAAGTCTATTAAAAATTCCAAACACATAAAAAATCCATGCAGAAGCGGATGCTGCATGGATTTTTATTTATTATTTCACCTTTGCCTCGCTATATTTAAAGGTCATGAACACAAATAGCAGGAAGCTGAGAAGCAAAGTGGATCCGCCGACGATATAAAACACCATGGTGAAAGTTTCTGGCAGCGGGAATGGTTTCACGTTATAAAGCCACATGCCCAGAGTCAAGCCGAAGCTCCCAATGATTGCTGTCCAGACATGAAATAATGCTATTTTTGAAGTTCTGGGCACGACATAAGAACGGTAGTAACTTGAGAAAGCAAACAGACTAAGCCAGCCAACAACCAGTATATGTGCATGGACCGGGCGGATGGCATAACTGCCGGCACCAGCCATATGCGAACCGAGGAATGCACCAATGAAAGCATAGATCGCTGATAACCGCAATAAAACTACATCAAATTTCATCTCTTAGTAACCTCCTATACCCCTTTTTATACCGCTCTATTTTACCCTACGCTGCTGCCTTGATGCTAGTTTGATAGGCTAGCAATTTTAGACAGGTAAAGAGCGTCCATTTACGGCGCTATAATGTCTAGTTAAGTCGAATGACTTAAGTTTCTTTTTTCCTATAAAATCGTTACAATGTAAAAGAAGATTCAGAAAAGGAGCGAAATAAATGAGTGACTTTCAAACCAATTTAGAAAAATATGCTGACCTTGCTGTCAAGGTTGGCGTTAACATCCAGAAGGACCAAACGCTTGTCATCAATACAACGATTGACTCTGCAGAGTTTGTCCGTCTTGTTGTGAAAAAAGCGTACGAAGCCGGCGCTAAAAATGTTGTAGTAAACTGGAATGATGATGTTGTGAACAGGACGAAGTACGACCTTGCACCAGATGAGGCGTTTGCGGAATATCCTGAATGGCGCGCACGCGAAGTAGAAGACCTTGCAGAGAACGGCGCTGCTTTCATGTCAATCGTTTCTTCTAGTCCTGACTTATTGAAAGGTGTGAAGTCTGAGCGCATCGCCAACTTCCAAAAAGCCGCTGGTACCGCACTTTCAAAATACCGTAAATACATACAGTCCGATAAAGTAAGCTGGACAGTCATTGCCGCTCCTTCTGAAGGATGGGCAAAAATGGTGTTCCCTGAGGAAACTGCGGAAACAGCTGTGCAGAAGCTTTGGGATGCAATTTTCAAAGCAGTCCGTGTGGATACACAAGATCCGGTTGCTGCATGGAAAGATCATGATGCTTCTCTTCATAAAAAGGTTGATTACCTGAACAGCAAGCGTTACAAGAAGCTTCACTATAAAGCACCAGGTACAGACCTGACAGTCGAGCTTCCAGAAAAGCATATCTGGGTTGGCGCTGGCAGCGTGAACGAGCAAGGCAACGAGTTCATGGCCAACATGCCAACTGAAGAAGTCTTCTCAGTTCCGTTAAAAACTGGCGTGAACGGGTATGTTTCAAGCACTAAGCCGCTTAGCTACGGGGGAAACATCATCGACAACTTTAAGCTCACTTTTGAAAATGGAAAAATCGTCGGCGTTGAAGCAGAAGAAGGCGAAGAAATCCTGAAGCAGCTCGTGGCGACTGATGAAGGTTCACACTATCTTGGTGAGGTTGCCCTTGTACCATTCAACTCGCCGATTTCTCAATCAAATGTATTATTCTTCAACACATTGTTTGATGAAAACGCGTCAAACCACTTCGCAATCGGAAGTGCTTACGCATTCTGCGTAGAAGGCGGCAAGACGATGTCTTCAGAAGAACTGGCTGAAAACGGCCTGAACGAAAGCATCACGCACGTAGACTTCATGATCGGTTCCGATAAAATGGACATCGACGGCATCACAGCAGATGGATCTGCTGAGCCAGTGTTCCGCAATGGAGACTGGGCTTTGTAAGATTGGAAATGTATAAGCAAACAGCCGGACATTTCACTCTGTTCGGC
Source organism: Bacillus sp. ISL-45 (assembly GCF_018613195.1). Classification (GTDB taxonomy): domain Bacteria; phylum Bacillota; class Bacilli; order Bacillales; family Cytobacillaceae; genus Mesobacillus. Next base: position 93,929 of record NZ_JAGGQQ010000009.1, on the reverse strand, counting down.
TGTTTTTTACGTGTTCGGGAAATCTCAATTACAGAAGTGAGACCTGCTCCTGACAGCTCTTGCTCTCTTCCTCTCCAACCCGCCCGAACTTGGCTTTACTTCTGACAACTTTTACTCTAACCTCCTCAAACCTGTCTTAATTCCTTCGTTTTCTTGACAGCTTTTCTGCTTTCGCACTCAAACCTGTCTTAATTCCTTCGTTTTCTTGACAGCTTTTCTGCTTTTGCAACCAATCCTGTCTTAGTCCAGAATTAACTCTGCCACCATATCCACCCCTTCTCCTTACTTGCCCAGTTTCTGCTGCCTGCTAGTTCGTTTCGAAACTACATTAACCAAAATATAAACTTCCTTTTCCCTTATGCACCAGATATCACTGTGCTATAATGAAGTTACCAAGCAATCATTACATATAACATTAGATATATTGTTAACCTATTTGTTATCTGGGGGCGACGTCTTGATCCAATTACAAATTATTGTGACGGGTGAGGTTCAGGGTGTGGGGTATCGGTATTATACTCAAATGAAGGCGATCCAGTTTGGCATTACTGGCTGGGTGAAGAACCTGCAGGAGGGCGGCGTTGAAATCCTTGCTTCTGGTTCCAGACCTGACCTTGAAAAGTTCATCGATGAAGTACGGAGGGGCAATCCTTTCTCCACTGTTGACCATATTGAAGTGAACGAAACAGAGAAAACCGAAACCTATAAGTCATTCGCAATAAAATATTAAAAAGGCAGAGGAGCCATCCTCTGCCTTTGCTGTGTAAAAGTTAGAAATCAATTATAGAACCATCAGGCTCTTTTAAAATAGCCTCCCTCATCTTCTTCAGCTGTTCTTCCTCGCTTGGCTTCAATCCGAGAAGTGACAGAAGTCCGAGAGAATCAAGAAGCCCTTCTGACCATTTTTCAAGCTGATCTGTCAACGTTGCGTCTGTCGGGCATAATTCATCTAGCATTTTGTTTTCGGCCAGCGCCTTATCGATCAATTCCAAGGCCAGCTCTTTTGTGATCTCGCCATTTGCCGCCTCCAGCTTTTCGCACGCTGTTTTGGCTGTTTCATCCACGGTCTCCTTCACCGGCTCAGCCACAGGCTCTGTCACTTTTTTTGCCGTGTCCGTCGTATCCTTGGCGATCTCATTTACAGGTTCGGTCACTTTGCCGACTGTCTCTTCAACAGGAGTTACTACCTTATCAACTGTGTCTTTCAGTGGATCGCTCACCCCTTTTAGCGGGTCTGTCACCTTTCCGATTGTATCCTTGAGGGGATCGGTCACTTTGCCAATTGTGTCAGCAAGCGGATCCGTCACTTTGCCGATTGTTTCATCGAGCGGGTCCGTTACTTCATCAAGCAAGTCATCGATTGGCTCGGTAACCCCCCCTATTATTTCCTCCACTTCATCCTCAGTAGCACCTTCGCAAGTTAGCGGAAGCTGGCCGCTGGTGATTTTCTCGATTTCCTTCTTCATCTGTCCAAAAGGCATTGCCCCAAGCTCCTGTAAAATTTCCAATTTGCCTGGCTTTTGTACTCCGCCATCACCATTTACTGTTTGGAGTTTTAACTGGTCGAGGCTGCTGTTGGCTGCATTCATGGAATGGGCGACCATCGTCACGCCTTCAAGAGCCGCATTCGGAATGATTTTTGCCGCGTGCACGCATGCTCCCTGGAATGAAATGGCGCTGGCATCGACCTGCATCCCTTTAATATGAACAGGGCCGCTTGCTTTCATTGTGAGGCTAACCGTCCCTCCCGAAGTCTTGAACTGTTTTGTCAGCCTCATGCCGTAAATCTTTGCTGAGTCGTAGGTGATCCGCAGCATTGGCCTGGCACTTGAGCCGGAGGTCTCGCCGGCGATAATCATCGCTTTCATATTTTCGCCAACAACTCGATCAGCCTGGATTATAAATCCCTCTGCATCAGTGCCTGCTGCATTCGTTTTTTCAATAAAAGGGAAGAATGACAATGCAGCTAGCTGAAGGCACATCACTACTAAAAATATACGATTCTTCATTTCTTCTCCCCTTTATCCCGTTTTGGCTGGCTGCGCAGCGGCATTCGCGACAGGTGCTCCTGCCGACTCTTCCGCAGGCACCATCCGCCATGCTGTCAGCAAGGCCCCGCCGATGATACCGAATATCGTTCCAAAAAGGAAGCCGCCCAGAGCGCCGATGACCGATATTATGGATAAAAAGATGACGATGATGCCCAGCGCTTTAGAGGCACTCGGCAAAAAGAAGGACATCAGTCCCATCAGTGTGATCAGGCCGCCAAACAACAAGCCGATGACGGCTACCGATCCTGGAAGAAAGGTGCTTAGATAAAGATTCAATGGTACCCATAAAATCATCAGTCCGCTTAACACGGTCAAAATTGCTCCAAAAAAAGGCCTCGTGTGCCTCCATTTTTTAAAAACCATGCCTGTCACCTCGATTATTTCTTATCGATTTTTTTCACCGTCAATTTCATGCCAGCCATATTGATCGTTTCCTGGAATAAGTAATGAGTCTTCAATTTGGCATTTTCCAGGATAATGGTGCTCGATGTTTGCTGGAATTGCTTTGTCCAGTCCGTGCTGTTATTTTCTTCTAGCACAAGGTTTTGGAACTTGGCATTTGCTTCAATCAAGCCAGCATCATGCTGAAGTCCTGAAATCTGTACAGGTTTCGATGCCTGGATTTTAACGCGGATCCAGTCTCCGCCAACCTGAAAATCCTTGTATAATTGCAGATTGTCGATAGTCAGGGTTTTAATGATATTGGTACCTTGTGGCGCGGCGTCTGAACTGCTCGTTTCACCAAGTTTTGGGTAGAACTTGTAGCCTTCACCTTCAAGCTTATCGAACTCAACATAAAAATCTCCTACACCCGCAATCGGGACTGCATATGCTACACCTGATACACCGAACGACACCAGTAAGATTCCAAGCGCAAGAAGTCCAGCTGCCAGCGCACCCCAAAAAACCTTCTTATTCGTCTTGCTTTCCATTACGACAGCTCCGTTCAAGGAAGCCACCTCCATTAAAATATTTTTAAAATTCAAAATTAATTCTTGTTAATAACATATCCCCGAAAAATCAAGCCTACAACTCCGAAAAAAATCGTTAACAACTTGTTAACCCCGTTAAGTGTCGGGGTATAAAGAAGCGACAGACATAATTCTGAATTTTTAAACGAATGTTATTTTACCAGAATTTGAGAGTGAGGTTGCCTGATGGAACATAAGATTGAGGATTTGGCCATTAGAGGTTTATTTCTTTTAAAAGAATGCGAGAAACCGTTTCTTAAAGAATGGCTACATTTAAAGAAGGACATGAAAGCCTGGCAAAATAATCTTGTATCTGAATTTGAGAGCATGATTGTCTATGGCTTCAACAACCTTTCACGGACCACTTTTGAATCTTCAAATGATTTCATCCAGTTATTAGTCCTAAGGTGGCAAAAACGCCACCCTGAATTCGTCGATGATTTTGACGCCATCTTTCTGATCAGCGCAGTTGAGAACTTATTTCATAAAGTCTTAAAGAAAAGGAATGCTGGATTCCTCGAGCACCAGGCGGTACAGGTCTTTTTCACGAGAATCCTCGACAAGGTCCTGCGGACGCAGCAGCTGGAATACCAGGATGATAAATGGCTGAAGATGATGTTGAGCCTGCGTGCAGTTCCTAGTAACTGGCTTGCGGTCATCCGCAATGAAAAATCCCAATGCAAAGTAAACAAAATCGTTTGCGCCGATGACCTTTTGGTAAATGAACAGCTGGTCACCATATGCGAGGGGCTTCAAGCTGAGCATGCATCAGACCTGTCAATGGCGCTTTCCAGATTGTTGTCACCAGGAGAGGAACATCCTCAAATTATCACGATACCATGCCTGACGGAAACACTGTTAATCTGCGTGAAAGATAAAGCGGAGACTGTGACAGAGGCGCAAAAGGAAACTTTTCGAAAAATGTATCTGAAACAAATGAAGCTGAATCACCTGGAAAGTGAACTTGAGTGGAAGGATGCTACCCTTCTGTTCCAGCAGCGGCTGATCCGTTCCCAAAGCGCTTCGGAAGCTGTTAAAATGATTACCCAGGGCTTGGTTGATTACCTGCCATTTTCACGCTGCGCCCTGTTCATCTATTCCCCCGGGGAGCACAGCGGAGTCGGCGTTCATGCCCATAACGTCAATACAGGCTCTGTGCAGCACATCAAGGAGAGTATTGCCGAATTTCCGCTGCTTACGAAATACTTGAAGCATTTCAGCCATTCCAAACCAATTTTTATCGAAGATGCAGCTGAAATTTTGCCTGTAAAATACGTCCATGATTATTGCCTGAAATCATTGGTTGTCCTGCCAATCTATGTTCCTGCTGAAAATAAACTGATTGGTCTTGCACTGCTTGACCGCGGAGAACACAAATCATTTACCGTCAACAACCAGACCCTGACCGCTCTTATCAAATTCGGACAATATGGCGGTGAATTGTTGAACCAGTACTATGAGGATGCCGTCCAGCTTTTCGGCGTCCAGCGTGCCGTCCTGACTATCCGTGAACGAGAGGTGCTCAAGCTGATTGCCGAAGGTGCTTCCATCAATGAAGCTGCTGACGCACTCCACCTCAGTTCCTACACTGTACGTGACTATATTTCAGCCATCATCCAAAAACTCGATGCGAAAAACCGGACCGATGCAGCCGTCAAAGCGTTGAAAATGAGGTTGATTCAGTAAAACTCGGGCCTGCTCCCCTGATGGGAGCAGGCCCTATTGCTTTTTGCCTCACAATCTCGCAGAATATAAGAGATATAAACCTTAGGGGGAACATTAGGATGTGGAATGAATTCAAGAAATTCGCCTTTAAAGGCAATGTGCTGGATCTCGCTGTCGGAGTCATTATCGGGGCCGCATTTGGAAAAATCGTTTCATCGCTTGTCGATGACATTATCATGCCGATTGTAGGACTGGCTACTTTTGGCGCTGACTTTTCTGATCTTAAATACAAAGTAATAGCATATGGTTCGTTTCTTCAGGCCGTCGTCAACTTTTTCATCACCGCCTTCGCCATTTTCATCTTTGTGAGAATCATCAACCACTATCGAAAAAAAGAAGCGGCCAAGCCTGCAGCTCCTGTTCCTGATGTAAAAGAAGAGCTTTTAAAAGAAATCCGCGATCTTCTTAAGGAACAAAAACAAATCTAATCTTCCTATTATTGGATTTAATGCCAACTTTTAATTGAGTTTATTAAGTTTTCTGTGATTTCACGCGGGTATATGTATAGTGCAAGGCCAATACAAAACCTAGAAGGGACTGGTTAAAGTGCAAAACTTTACGGCGACTTCAGAAAATGTCATTGGCTTAGCACACGGAGGAAGATTTGCGTTGCTATCTCAAGGAACGCTGGTTTTGAATCGATGGACTTAACATCGATTGACCACATTGTTTGAATAGCTTGAGCAGAGCACTCCTCTAAGTAAGTCCGCAGGATACGAGCAACGCCAATACTAGTTATGAAGGGACTGGTTAAAGTGGAAGACTTTACGGCGACTTCGGAATACGTCATTGGCTATGCAAGCGGAGGAAGATTTGCGCTGCTGTCTCAAGGCACGCTGGTCTTAAATCGATACATTTAAAATCGATTTACCCCAGATCGCAAATTGAATAGCAACAGCAGAATTACTCCTCCCATCGTCCGTATGTCGGACTCAAAAAAGGTGCAGGCCCAGCGGCCCGCACCTTTTTTGATTAAAGTTCTTTTCAACAAAAATTGAATTACAAAACAAAAAAAATTCGGCACCTGGAATTTTTTCTTTTTGATGTCTATTAAGATTAGTGAAAATTACTTCACCAGCATTTGCCCGAAACCGGAACGGAGCGGTGATTTCGGTAACAACGAAGGACCTAGTTTTATTCCTTTATAAAATTTATTGAAACTAGAACAGCTCTCTTTATCATAAGCGAAAAGAGCCCCAAAGTATCACCCCTCACCAGATATTCGCGCCAGGAAAAATTTATCTCTAGTATTTTCCCTTTTTTATCTAGTTCTGAATGTGCTCCTCCAGGTTTACTAGATTCGGCCATCAGGGTATTTAATATATATCTTTCACAAGGAGGTTTTTTACATGGAAAAAGACCATATGATCCATAAAGATGGCGAAGTCGATACTAGCAAGGTGGATGAGACCCTGGAACGGATGGATACGCAGCAGGCGGATGAGATCCTTGGGGATTTCAATGAGTTCAGGACTTATTTAAGCAAACGGATCAAGCTTGGCAAAACAGCGGGGCTTGATGAGGAGCAGCTTGCGAAAACGGCGGAAAAGGTTGCCGATTACCTTGCTGATAATGTCACACCGCGAAACAAAGAGGAGCAGCTGCTGCAGGAGCTTTGGAAGGTTGGCACAAAAGAACAACAGCATGCTCTTGCACATATGCTTGTAAAATTGGCTGAATAAAAGAATCGCCCGCTCTCCGGGCGATTTTTCTGTCCATGCTTTTATTTTTCTAAACACTAGGAAGCAGTTTATCGAACGTCATCCAAAGAATCTGTTCTTCTTTTTCACTTTCAGGATATCTCCAATCCAGCCTTTTTTCTTCAAATAATAGTATAGGCCTGCTGTTGTAGCGAATATTAACACACCGGCAAATACATAGCCGAATTTCCATTCAAGCTCCGGCATGAACTTGAAGTTCATTCCCCATACCGCTCCCCAAGCTGTTACTGGCGTAAACAGGATTGTTATGACAGTCAGGGTCTTAAAGATTTCATTTCCGCGATGGGTCGAGACGACTTCTTCTAATCTGATCATTGTATCGATTGCCTCCTGGTATTCTGTCAGTAACATCCTGATGCGCTCTACACGGGTTTCAACGCGGTTGAATTCTGCCTGTTCGTGGACGCCTTTTCCATATGCCTCTTCTGCGATGAATTTTAACTCAACAATCGGAATAACTAGATTTTTCCATATCAGGAGCTCATGGCGATTTTCATAGATTCTCTCGAGGATTTCAAGGTTGTTCTGTTCCTTCATTTCCCATAATAATTCATGAAGCCGTTCTTCATAGGCATCGATCTTTTTCAAATAGCTCGCTAAAATTTTACCCAGGAGAATGAAAAAGCCTTCAACTGCATTTTCGGCCTGTTCCATCTGTTTGTGAACACCAATATCACTAACATCAAGTATGGAAAAGTCAAAATCCACCGTTATAAAGAAGTCTTCGCAGATGTAAAAATGAAAAATGTTTTTCTCTCCTTTCTCCTCGATATCCTGCTGATAAATAAGAGAGCCCCAAATGTACTCATCTCCCTTAGTCTCGGTATTCAGGTCAAGGAGATTTGCTTTGCGGTCTTTTATATTTTCCAACCATTCTCGTCTAGCGGGACTTTGTGAGATAAGCTCCTTTATCTTCTCCTCATCTTTCTGTTGGAAATCATACCATTTCCATCTTTTTTCATTAAATATATGTTTCAATGGTCTCAGACCTTTCATTATGTTTTTCAACTAACTACTACTCTTCCCTTTATCAGCCAGCTTGAAACGATTCGATTCTAATACTTGGCAAACCTACCATTTTAAAAATGTTTCTGAATTTTATAGAGAGGGTAAAAAAGAGTATAGACAAAAGCATAAATTAATCATTAATAGGAGGGATAAATATGCAAGCAAAAGCAAAAAATGCAGTCATGTTAGGTGTAGGAGCCGCAGCATTATGGATGGCAATGAAGCCTGAAAATAAAGCAAAACTTACCGAGATGGCCACCCAGGTAAAAGAAAAAGTCATGCCATCCAAGACAGATGTGCTGCCAGTACAAAAAGCCGGCAACCCAGACCCAAATGATGTCGAAGACAACAAAATGGTCAGTGAAGGTTCTATGTACGGAGTGAACTATTACAACGAGAACTTACAAGAACAGCGATAAAAATGTCCGGGGAAAGCCTTCCCCGGTCTATTTTTGTTTAATTCACACCTCGTCGATCAATACTATATAGGGCGAGGGGGATGGAGGTTATGGGTATCCTATTCATTTTCATCTATCTGTTCATTGTTTTTACAGTGATTGAGATTAACACATCCATATTTGTGGCAACCGGCCTTGACCGGAAAATCGCCCGGTTCCAGGTCATTTCGATGCTAACGGGCACTGGATTCACGACCGGTGAATCCGAATTGATCATTGATCATCCTGTCAGAAGAAAACTGGGGGCTTTCCTGATTTTGTTTGGGGCATTCTCGCTGGCAGTCATCATCTCTGCTATAAGTAAGCTTTTATCTGATAGCTTTTATACCATGGAAATAGCCTATGTTGCTGTCGGACTTTTAGCATTGTTATTTATTTTAAAGGCGCCGACAGTACAAAAGAAGATCGGCCAAAAGATGAAAAGTGAATTAAAAGAGAATTACGAGTTAGCAGATTTGCCAATCAGTGATGTCCTTTTGATGGACGATGATGATGAGGTCAGGGAAATTGCTCTAAAAGAAGACTCCCGATATGCGGATAGGACGTTCGATGAAATTGTGGACAAAGAGGATGATGTCATGCTCCTATTCATCAAGAGAGGCGCAATCAATATCCGCAACAAAGCATATGATACCAAACTGGAGCCTGGCGATAAACTTATTTTATATGGCAACAACCCCCGGATAGAAGAAATATTTGAAGATGCCTGACCCGATGGTTTGGTTCATCCACCGCGAGTCAGGCATTTATTGTTTTCTCTGAGCTTGGCAATTCCTTCTTTGCACACTCCGTATTGCAGCCATGAACAGTTTTTGCAAAGCATATCAAGGTCATCTGGTTCAACCTTTTCCGCCGTCCACTGGACAAGCTCAGATTTTAGATAATGTTCTCCCGGTACCAGCCCCAGATGACGAATGACATTCCCATCCATCGTCAGCACATGTTCATTCGAACCCTCACTCGCCTCACAAATCTCAAGCCCCCTATGCGGACAAGACATGCATGCGTCATCAAACGCAGCGACCACCTTTATGTAAAAATCCTGCTCAGGGTCGCGTATATCTTTTACGATACTCTCCATCTTTTTCACAAATTCAGGGCTGTAGCCCATCCCCCGGAAACCATGCACACAGAGGAGATGGTGCCCGCGCAATACTTTTTCCACTTCATCACTCCTGAAAAATTAAGCTGTATAATTAATTCTGCGAAAGTTCTTTGTTTTCCTGTTAAAATCTCGAATCTTTAATCGGGCTCTTAGCCAGCCAGGTAATGCCGATTTTTTTGCAAATCGTCAGGTAGTGCAGCAGTAAGATGACCATACTCCCCGTATTCATTCCGACGATGACCCCTTCCATCCTCCATTCGGGTCTCGAGCCCAAGAGGTAAATAAGGGAAAAGGTAACAATCGTAGCATAAACAGAGTGAATAAAGGCGTCCTTCACCAATCCAAGTCCGATCAGATAAGCCTGCATCGGTATAGTAAAGTAGTGGAACAGGAAGTATGGCGCAAGCAGCTGTAAAAATACTGCTGCCTGCTTAGAATGAAAAAAAGTATTGGTCAGAGGCTCTGCCAGAAAGTAAAAAGCCGTTACAGCTGGCAATCCATAAAGCAATGTCAGCAGCATTACTTGCTGAAGCAGTTTTTGCAGCTTGAAGAACTCTTTTTCCGCATAAGCCTTCGATACAGTCGGAATCAGGATGATCAGGAACGAATGGGCTATAAACGCCGGGAAAAATCCAATCGTCATTGCGATTCCCGCCATCATCCCGAATTGTTCCGTTGCCATTTCGGATGATAACCCTGCGCTGACGATCGCAAACTTTATCAAAAACGGCTGAACAGCATGTGTCAGCGAATGAAAAATTCTCAAGCCGGTCGTCGGCACGGAAACCTCGACAAGACTCTTTCTCACCTCTCGCCCGCTTACATGCTTACCCGGAACACTTTTAATCCTTTGGTAAGACATAACAAAGTAATGTAATAGATAAAGGAAGACAACGAGTTCGCTTCCCGCCAGTGTGCAAAAGGCAACAAGGAGAGCTGTTTCGCTCCCAAACTCAAAAAACTGAAAAACCGCTGAGAGCAGCAGAAGCTGAACAGCTCTTCTGATAAAATGGGAAATTGCGATTTTTCCCATATCCTGTTTTCCCATGAAAAATCCCCTGGCGATAGCGGAGATTGTCATAACCGGTATCAGTGACAGGACGACCCATTTAAGCAGTGGGTGATAATCCTTGAACACAGGAATGATTGGAAGCACAAAAGCAGCCGCAATCAGCAAAACCGCAGTGAATACTACCGCCAGCCTGATGGCATGCTTGATCATGCTCCGGTGGTAAGACTCATCCCTCTCCGCGATCATTTTTGAAATCGACACCGGCAGCTCAAAGCTCGCGAGCATCATGATCAGGAAAATCGTCGGCAATATCGTCATGTAATGCCCCATCCCGCTTTCCCCAAGCTCCCTTGCGAGAATCATATTGACGAGGAACTCCACCACTTCTCCAAGAAAAGTAGCAACCACAAGGATAGACATCCCTTTTAAAAAAGTATTCATAGCTTCTCTCCCAATCCTGTCTCATTTACTCCTATAAACATATGAGACAAGTCCGGACAATATGAAAGGGTAAATTTTGAGGTGTATGCGTGAGTCATCTTCCACTGTTTGGCGAGTTTTCATAACAAGGATTACATTTCAATAGCGGAAAGTTTTATTTTTATAGCGATATTCTTATTATTTATACAGAGTTTCATTTTTTTATAGCGGTATTCTTATTCTTTATAGCTAATTTCTTATTTTAATAACGAGTTCCTTTTAAATATAGTGGAATTCTTATTTTTATAGCGAGTTTTCATTTTTTATAGCGGCTTTTTGTTTTTTATAGCGACTTTTCACTTTTTATAGCGACTTTCTCCTTTTTATAGCGAATTGGAAATTACAGCATGTTTTTTCCAGTAAAATAAAGGAAGAACTGCTTATATAAGCAGTTCTTCAACTATCATGATATTTCCTCAAGCTTTGAATACAGCTGGTTTCTTTTTGACTCTAAAACTTCTTTTTCAGCATGAAGCTCCTGGAGCTTTGCGAGATCGGTCATTATGGCCATTTGCTGTTCAAGCTCGTCAATTGATTTTTCATGACTCTCGATTTCCTCAAACAGAGCTTCTTCATCTATAACAGCTTCCTTGACTGTTTCTTGCCTGATTGAATGCTTTACAGATTCCGCATGTGCAGGAGCTGCAGCCTCCCACAGCTTCCTCTTCTCCGCCATTTTCACTCTCGCCCGGTCATAATTGCCTTCTATTTCCGTCAGCTCTCCGCCCTCCAGCCAGTAAACCCTATCAAATAGCTTATTCAAGAAATAGCGATCATGGGAGACGGCCAGGAGCGTACCCTCGAACCCTGCCAGCGCTTCTTCCAGTACTTCTCGTGAATCGATATCCAGATGATTGGTTGGCTCATCTAGAATCAGGAAATTGAGATCCTGGTGCATCAACTGCGCGAGACGAAGCCTCATTCGTTCGCCGCCGCTCAGCTGGGAAACTTTCTTAAAGACATCCGGACCATAGAACAGGAAACCGGCGAGCACATTCCGGGCCTCTCCCTCATTCATGACTACCTCATTCCGGAACGCATCTAGCACGGTGCCGTCCTGGCTGGAAAGCTCCATATGCTGTGATAGGTAACCGATTTTGACATTGCTTCCGTTTCGGACTTCTCCTTGGTCAGGTGCAAGTTCACCCTGGACGAACTTCAGCAGCGTTGTTTTACCCGAACCATTTTCGCCGACAATCGCCGCACGGTCCTGATAGTGAAGGTGAAGATTAACCTTCGAGAAAAGTTGTCTATCTCCAAATGATTTATGCACATCTTTAAAAACGAGTACGTCCTTCCCGCTTCGCGCACCTGTATCCAGTTCGAAATTCATTTTCTTCCTGTTTAAAATCGGCCGGTCCAGCTTCTCCATCCTGGCGAGCGCTCTCTCCATGTTCGTCGCCCTTTTATGGAGAGCCGCACTTGGCGGGTTCGATCTATTCGCCCAGTCACGCAATCGCTTGATTGCCTCTTTCATTTTCTTGATTTTTCGCTGTTGCTCTTCAAATGCCTGGAATTCCCGCAGTAATTTCGCTTCTTTTTCCTTGATGAACCCGGAGTAATTGGCATGATAGAGGTCAATTTCTCCATCTTCAAGGTCGAGGATTTTTGTCGCTGTTTCATCAAGGAAATAACGGTCATGCGAGATAATCACAACGGTACCATCATATTCTTTCAGAAACTCAGCCAGCCACTCAGCCGCCATGATATCAAGGTGGTTTGTCGGCTCATCGAGAAGCAATAAATCTGGATTCCTCAGCAAACTCAGCCCTAGACCGACCTTCGTTTTCTCACCGCCGCTAAGGCTGTTAAAATTCGAACCAAGCATGCCCTCAATCTTCAAGCCGTTGGCAATACGGTCAATATTTGCTTCCATTTCATAACCGCCTCCGAGAGTAAACTTCTCCTGGAGAACTCCGTATTTTGCCAGCAGCCTTTCAAGCTTATGCGAATCCTCGCCGGCTTCTGCCATCTTGGTTTCAAGCTGCTTCATCTCCGCCTGAACTTCAAGTAACTCGTCAAAGGCTGTTTCCAGAACTCCCCTGGCGGTTATCCTCTCCTCATAAACAGGAATCTGGGCCAGGTAGCCGATGTTCAAACCTTTTTTCCAATGTATCTTTCCTTGATCCGCTTCTTCCATGCCCGCGATCAGCTTCATCAGCGTTGTCTTTCCGCAACCGTTGGGTCCGACCAGCCCGACCCTGTCCTTCTCGCTTATTTCAAAAGACAAATCTTCAAAAATCAGATTGCCTCCGTACATTTTGCTTATATGGTTAATACTGCATGCTATCATCATTTTTTCCTCCTATTAACGATCCCCCTTTTCAGCTGACGCCGCCCGGTTTGTTTTAAAAGCACAAAAAAGCCAGGGGCAGATGGCTCTGCTCCTGGCTTCTGGATTCCTTGAATGCAAAGAGAGACTTAGCCTGCCCTCCACATTCACCGAAACATATTCCTAAGCGGGAAAAGAGATGATCCTACCGTTTGTATTTGATATTGAGCTGTTAAAAAAGGACATACGTATCCCATTGGCAGCTGCAACAGCAAATTTTGCACGACAAAAATAAAGGAATTCATTCCAAAATCCGCGTACAAAAACAGTCTTGATCATCTCTCCTCACCTCCGTTCAATAATAGTTAGTTTTATTTTACAATTCCATTATTATTTTAGCAAGTTTTTCCTGATTTGTTCCCGGTCTCATGATGAACCAGTAAAACCGGGCACATTAACAACGGATATGTTCCCAGTCTCATGAAGGACCAGTAAAACCGGGCATATAAACAAAGGATATGTTCCCGGTCTCATGAAGGACCAGTAAAACCGGGCATATAAACAAAGGATATGTTCCCGGTTTTGGCGAGGAAAGGAACAACGGGCCACATATGTAAATGGCAGACTTCTTTCGCAAATCCCCTTGTTTCTGCTGATCACAATCCAATTGCCATATCCTATTTCAGCCACAATTTCTCCCCGTTAAAACCAACCAGCGCCAGCCACTGTTCCTGAGCGTTACTGCCTCATTTAATAACTTATCTCTGTTAATCACAGGTTTGATTAATTCCATGTCTGGTCTCTCACACTGACTTTTTTCAATTTTTCCCAGAACAATAATGTTTTGTATAAAGCGTTTAAGCTAGCTTGGCTCACGGGTAAGGGATAACTAATGAAGGAGTGGGTGACAAATGCTGAGACAACTGGAACTTTCTGATTACCAGCTCTGGATGTGTAAAAAGATAAAGGAAAAGTTAGCTGAAAAGCATGACTATATAAATAGCGCTTCCCGTTATCCAAATGAGTTTGAGGAACGGGAAGTCATATCCATAGCGCTAAGCGAAATGCTTATGAAATTAGATGTAATCGACAAAAAAGCGAATTAGATTAGCGGGGGCCATTGGCCTCTTTTTTGTTGGCTGTTTTCGGAAAGATTTTTGTTAAAATCCTAAAGCCGATTTCAACGTAATATAAGGCCATTTTGCAGGTCGGTATTAAGTTTGCACGCTCTTTTCTCTCAAAAGAGTCAACTTTGCGAAGAAAAATAGGTCATTCCATCCTAGCAACAAAGTTTGAGAAAAGAGCCTTTTTGTTTTATTGATCAAAATGATCCTGAGTTGAATCCTTCCTTCTCAACTCCGTGAGGATCTCCGTCAACAATGCTTCCTGTCTTTTTGTGCTGGTGACCAGCATGACAAAAAGGACTATTAAAACGATAGGCAGACCGATTGAAAGCAATATCCCAAACAGGCCAAACAAACCAAAAAACGGCTCCATACAGTGCACCTCCCTTTGTTATTTTACGATAGAATGCCTGAATGCATAAATGACTGCCTGGGTTCTGTCCTGGACCTGGAGCTTGCTTAAGATATTGCTGACATGTGTCTTCACCGTTTTCAAAGCGATAAACAGTTCATCGGCAATTTCCTGGTTGGTCTTTCCCTCGGCAATCAGCTTCAAGACTTCCATTTCCCGCTCTGTCAGCTCTTCATGCAGCTCGACGTTGTTCTTCTGGCGCATTTTCATCATCATCTTTCCCGTCACTTCTGGCTCGAGCACTGGCTGGCCTGAGTATGTAACTCTTACCGCATTAGCGATTTCACTGGCTTTCGAGGTTTTCAGCATATAACTCGTTGCCCCGGCTTCGAGCGCGGGGTATACTTTTTCATCATCAAGGAAGCTTGTCACGATGATGATTTTCGCTTCAGGCCATTGCTCGATAATCTGCTTTGTCGCCTCGATACCATCCATTTCCTTCATGACCAGATCCATGAGGATGATATCCGGCCGCAGCTCGAGCGCCATCTCGACACCCTTCTTCCCGTTATCCGCCTCGCCGATTACCTCAATATCCGGCTGGGCCGATAAATACGACGAAACGCCAATCCGCACCATTTCATGGTCATCTACAAACACAACTTTAATCATTCTTCTCACCCGCCACCACTAAAATTGGAACCTTGACTTCAAGCCTGGTCCCTTTGTTCTCGACACTGACTATCTTCAATGTCCCGCCGATTTCCCCCGCACGTTCGTGCATATTCTGGAGGCCATATGATCCTGCTTTTGCTTCTTCTACGTTAAAACCAATACCATCATCGACAATACGCATGATCACTTTATCATCGCGCTTGATCAACAATACTTCGAGCTCTTCCGCCTTTGCATGGCGAAGCGTATTCGAAACAGACTCCTGGAGAATGCGGAATAAATGGTCTTCGACTCCCTTATCCAACGGGAATGGCTCGACCTTCCACTTGATATCCATAGTGACTTTCTGCCTTAATTCGATCAATAATTCTTCGATTCCTTCTTGCAGGCATTTGCCCTTCAAGGCAACGGGACGCAGGTGCAGAAGCAGCGCCCTCATTTCGAGCTGCGATTGATGGATCATTTCCTCGACCATCTTCAGCTGTTTTGTTTCCCGGTCTTCGGAAGGGCCCTTTGTTTCATTGATCGCAGACATCAGCATCGATGCCGCAAAAAGCTGCTGGCTGACAGAGTCATGCAGTTCACGCGCCAGCCTGTTACGTTCCTGTGAAATGATCTCCTGGATCCGCGACTCTTGTTCCTCTGCTTTTTCAGTCGCCAGCCGCTGTGACAGCATCGCTTTTTCAGAGATTTGCTTATGAAGCTTCCCTACTCTTTTTGAAATCGAGGAAATTTCTGCGTATGTCTGATTCGACTCAATTTCGGGCTCCTGTCCTTCCTCCAGCTGAAAAAGCCAGTTATCAACCGTCCCAAATTGTTTTCGCCAGTATGTCCCAGACGCCATACCAAACGCGACACCCAACACAACACTAATGCTGAAGGTAAAAATGATGAAAGGAATATCCATCAGCTCACGGTTCCATAAATCAGAAAGCTTTGCTACAGGGAAAACAAGCACAAAAGACAAAGTCACGGCGATGAATAAAATAATTCCTAGAGTCAATCCCCATAAGATTTGGCGCATCGCTGTCGTCATATGCGTTTCACCTCGATATTACCGACAAGCATCGAGGTGAAAATTTTCACTTTCTGCTCAGCGTCGTCATAGCCAGGAGTCTGCACATACAGGCTCTGGTTCAGCACCCTTCCTTCCTCATGCTCAAACACTTCAGCAGAGCCAATGACTGACGAATGCCTGAGAGTGACTTCCAAATCATATGGCACATACACTTTTACATTGCCAATGACATTACGGATGAAAACCACTGTTTCTCCCTTCGGCAGCACTGTCAGGCTCAGGTCGATGACACTGTCGCCAATCCCTGTCTGGATATTGACATCGTTCCACTCATACACATGGGAAGGCGTTTCCTGATGTCCAAACAAACGATTTTTAAAAAGAGGAGGCTTTTCGACCAGCATTTCCTTCCTGTTTTCTTTTTCAGGCTCCTGTAAAACTGGCGTGATCACTTCCGGCTTCTTTTTCGACTGTGCAAATTGATAGGCAAGATAGATCAGTACCGCTAATAGAAAAAACCTGAACGTCATCATGCTGAAAACACTGCTCAGCAAAAAGAACAAACCTGCCCAGAATAGCAGTTTCCCAGATTTCTTCGGCATCAAGGAGCGTCCGAAGTAGACCATCGCTCCGCTTGCCAGAAGGGAGAAAATCAGTCCTTCGTTAAAAAATGACACTTCTAGCAAAAGCAATATAAGTCCAGTAATCACAATCCAGCTGACATAATCATTTTTCATGTTGTTCAACATGCTGTTTTCCTCCCTTCCCCTAGATTTATTTTAAAAATGGAATATATGATAGAGGATTTTTATTATGAAGTCTTTTCGAGGTAATATCCGAAAAGGCGCAGCTGCCTGCGCCTCTATAGAATACCATGTTTTGCCTATCAAATAGTATGTGTTTCTTTATTTTTGAACTCTTTTTCGAGCTGGGCAATCCTGCTGTCAATTGTATTGCGATTATAGCTGTTGTTCACTTTCTCCTCGAGTTGGTCAAGGTAGTTTTCCATGTCTGCGAACCTTGAATAAGCTTGGTCAGAATATTGATTGTTATCGAGCACCTGGTCCATTCTATGGTGGGCGCGTGTTACATTTTCCCGGCCCATCAGTTCAAGCCTGCGGATGTGCATGTCTTTTAACTTATGCTTCATTTCTTCATACTTCCGCTCAAGCTCGAGCTGCTGCTTGACCGCATTTTCCTTTGCTTCCTTCAGCCTGGCTCCGCGCTCTTCATACTGCACCTGCTCCTGCTGTGCAAACTCCTGGAGGTCCGTTTCACCGGCTCTCATCGCCACCTCTGATTGATACTTCCGTTTTTCGGCCATTTCAAGTGCTTGCTGATGTTCACGGGCAAACTGTTCCTTCAACTGTCCCTGGCGCTCAAGCAGCTTTCTGACCTTTTCAGTTTCCGCTTCACATTCGCGAAGATACTGATTCAACAACGCAATCGGATTTTTCTTTTCCTTCTGGTCAAGTGCCTCGTGAAGATCTGCCATTACCGTGTTTTTGATTCTTGTTAATAGATTTGCCATTTACTATCTCTCCTTTTGATATTGATGATTTTATTTGTTATTCAATTGTGCCCACTGCTTTTCAAAGTTGACGAAAGGATCGTTATCTTCGCGAATCACATCTTCTTTTTTATCCCAGTTCTTGTATACAAGGTACAGGACATAAGCAGCTGCGATTCCCAGGATAGCCGGGACGTTAGAAGCTGTCGCCATCAAGATGACGAAGCCGGCGACTCCCCAGCCGATCTTTGCGGCAGTTGAATCTGTCTTTAAAAATTGTTTGACGACGAAGTAGAGCACCAGCAGGCTGACCCCAAGTCCGACGAGCGGGCCAAGGTTTGAAATCAGCACCATGGCTGCAATGGAACCGGCAACCAGTAAACCAAATTTTTTCATGTTCAATTCCTCCTTATCTCTTATGATTACATCTTACCTTTCTGGCAAAAATTCAATAACGTGCCTGAGCTTGATTTTGCACTAGGACCTGAGGCTTAGCTTGATACCGGACCATTCAATTCTGGGGCAACCAAAAAAATAACCCAGTCTCCATTAACTGGGTTATTTCCATTCGTACTATTTATTTTGCAATAAACATTTGCGTCCAATAGTGACCATAGTTGCCGCCGGTTACATGCCCGACACCAATATGGGTGTACGCAGGGCTAAGGATGTTCTTCCGGTGCCCAGGACTGTTCATCCATGATTGGACCACTTCATTTGGTGTTCTTTGGCCGGCTGCAATGTTTTCGGCAGCACTTCGGTAATTGATTCCGAAGCTCTTCATCATCGTGAAGGGACTGCCGTATGTGGGACTGGTATGGGAGAAATAATTTTTGTCTCTCATATCTGCTGATTTATATCTGGCGACCCTGGAGAGCTGCCAGTCAGCAGCAAGTGGCTTCAGGCCATTCTTGGCGCGCTCCTGGTTTGTAAGCTGGATTACCTGGCTTTCGATACTTTTTGTTGCTCTTATTGTAGGGATATTCACCCTCTGGCCAGGATAAATCAAATTTGGATTTTTAAACTGCGGGTTGGCGGCGATGATTTCGGAAAGTCCAACCTGGTACCTGACTGAAATTTTCCATAGAGTGTCCCCGGGCCGTACTGTGTGGACTTGCTGGGCAAACGAAACAGTCGGGATGGCCATTACCATTAAAAGCAGAGCTAATATTATTTTCTTGAACATTTTCCATCCTCCTCACCTGATAGGATGAGAATAATCCAAGAAATTATACTTTATTATTTTTTCATAAGAAAACATCACAAACACGTTGCATATAGATTAATCAAGGGAGGAATGCGAATTATGGGCTATCTTTGGGTGATGACCATTGGTTTTGTCATTTGTCTCGGTATAATCGGCGGCATGTTGATGTTCTTCATCACATCCGCTTTCAATTACGATGACGCCAGTCGGATCGATTTGTTGGATACGGAGAGAAAGAGTAAGTCGTAGGATGCCAAAAGGCTGCCAGAATGATCTGGCAGCCTTTTTATATGGCATGGTTATTAAAAGTCGCGTGTGTTATCAAAACGAGTGTTGGCAGGGTTGTCCGAAGTCAGCGGTGCATCAACTGGGTTTCCAGTCCTAGTGCCATCAATCGCTGTAGTACGATTATTCAGGCCAACTCTGTTTTCGTCGCGCTCGACAACAACGAGAATCTTGCCTTCTTTTACATAGCCTTCGTAGCGTTCTGCCTCATCTTCCGGAATACCCATTCCGATCAGTGCTCCAGCCAAACCGCCTGCACCTGCGCCTACTGCAGCGCCAGTAAGTGTCGCAGCGATTGGGCCCGCAGCTACGATTGGACCGATTCCAGGGATCGCAAGTGCGCCGATGCCTGCCAATAATCCAGTAAGGCCGCCTAATACGCCGCCTGTTGCCGCTCCTGCAGCAAGACCTTCCTCAGTCTTTGTACCGGTAGCTTCGTTTACATCGTGAACCTCATCTTCGTTTTTACTGATTACAGAAATGTCATCGGTTGAGTATCCCTGTCTTTTCAGGTCCTCAACAGCCTGAATTGCGTCTTGCTCGTTATCATATACTCCAACAAGATGTTTTTCATGTTCAAACATATTAAAAGCCTCCTTTAGACGAGTAGTCCCTATAAAAATACCCACACACAGGAGGCGTAAACCTTATGTCGAACGATTAACTGCTGATATGATAAACCGAGAGACTTTTTAGTTAAATTCGAAGCAACCCGAAATTTTTTAACTTCCAGCCTCAGTCAGTGCTGCTTCAAATTGCTCGATAATATCCTGGCTATTCTCGATTCCCACTGAAATCCTGACTAGTCGATACGTAATGCCAAGCTCTGCCTGAGCCTTTGGAGGCAGCGCGCGATGGGAGGTTTTCAGCGGATGGGAGACAGTCGTTTCTACTCCCGCAAGTGTAGGCACAATCTTTATCCAACCAAGCGATTTGAAAAACCTGTCTGTATCCACGTGTTCTGCCAGTTCAATTGTTACGATGGCACCAAAACCTTTTTCACCTTCTGAAAATGGATAATATACCTTTGAAACATTCTGATGTTCCTTCAGACTGTCAGCCAGCAACCTGGCATTTTCCGATTGAGCTTTCATTCTTAAAGCAAGGGTCTTCAACCCTCTGCAAGTCAGCCACGCTTCAAACGGGCTGAGGTTCGCACCAAGATTCACGATTCTTGCGCGCGCTTCTGCTATCAATACCTTCTTGCCAACGATAACACCAGAGGTAACATCACTGTGGCCTCCGATGTATTTCGTGGCACTGTGGACGACAAGATCGGCTCCTAGCAATAACGGGCGGACATGAAGCGGTGTAGCGAACGTATTATCAACTAATACAGTAAGATTTCTTTTCTTAGCCAGCGCAATTACGTCCTCCAATTTTTCAACACGGAGGAGCGGATTCGTGATGGACTCTGTGTAAAGAAGTTTCGTATTGGATTTGATGGCCTGCTCTACATTTTCTAGGTCTGCAAACGAGACAAACGTTGTTTCGATTCCAAAGCGCTCCAATTCAGCTTTCAGCATATGAAAACTGCCGCCGTAAACATCATCAGCCGCAACAATATGATCGCCATTCTTCACCACTGCCAGGACACCAGCTAAAATCGCAGCTAAACCAGAGGAAGCTGCTGCCCCGTCTTCCGCAAGTTCAAGTGCCGCTATGGATTGACCAAGTTCATCCGTATTCGGATTTCCAACTCTTGAGTATAAATAATTTCCCTCTCCCTGATAAAAGCCCTCCAGCTCATCAAGGTCATTAAAAGTAAATGCTGATGTCTGATAAATCGGTGTCGCCTTGCTCTTAATTTCTGTTTGCTTCTTATGTATGGAATGAAGGACTTCCGTTTCAAATTTTTTCGCCATTTGGTCACCTGCTTTTAGAATTTGTAGTATGGAAAAAATAATCATAAAAAACCTCTCCAAATAAGGAGAGGTTACAGTCAGCCTCACTTATCTTCAGACTGCAATCTTCAGGAATTAGCACCTTTCATTTTAAACGATGGTTGCCGGGCTTCACAGGGCCTGTCCCTCCGCCGCTCTTGATAAGAGTTATTTCGGGTTTAAAAATAGTTTAGATAGCTGAAGTATATCAGCATCCCTGGTTTATCGTCAATGACAGTTCACACACTGAAAACACTGGATTCACGCTGGAGACAGCTGGCAGATTGGCTGCTCAATCTTCCGGATCGCTGTCAAGCAAGTCCCACGGCGTTATCACTCCAATTGGCTTCCCGTGGCGGTCTCCCGTTTCCGTAATGATGACTGCCTGCAGTTTCTTGCCTCTTGTATGGTATCGCTCGAATAATTCTTCAATATGATAAAGTGATGCAGCCTCATCCACAAAGGTCACAAAGTAATTTTTCCCCTTCGTCAAAAGCTCTTTTACACGCACGTCCTCGAAATGGACCACACTGTCGGAAAAATGCTTCGCCAGCCACTGGATGATTTCCGTTGAAGTCAGCAAGGCAACATACTTATCATCCTTGTCGTAGACAGGGAATCGTGTAAAATCAAACTTATTGATCACCTTTAGAACATCTTTAAGATAGGCATCCTCGTAATAGTAAAACACCGGGCTGGTCGCGATTGATAGTGCCGTCTGCGGCTTCTCAAACTCCCTTGCGATCTCCTCAATCCGTTCGACCACCTCGATATGCGGCTCGGCAATATAATAATCTGCGTTCACCCGCTCATGGACAATCGCATTGCGGAGCTTCGCAAACTGATGCAGTTCACTTTTATATTTACGAACCAATGAATGATTTTTATACCCAGAGTACAGCAGTTCCACGAACGCATCGCTGTCCGTTCCCTTTACCATTTCCTTAAGCGCTTTGTGAATCCTGTTAAAGGCCGTCTCGAACTTACTGGATTGCTCTTTATGCTTTACTTCTTGGTCTTCTGAAGTTTTCGCTCCTGAATCAGGATTTTTGTTTGATGAATTCTTGCCGCCTTCATTCCCACCCTTATTCCCATTGCCGTTTATCGATTGATTTGAGGCTGGTTTGCCATTTTCTTTACCATTCTTGGATTGATTGGAAGATGCTTTTCCACTGCCATTGCCGGCCTGTTGGGTGGAAGACCTGCTTTTATCGTTTTTTAAATGATTTGAAGAAGAATTGCCCTTCTCTTTTTTTGATTGATGTGATGGCTTCCCATTTTCGTTTCCTTTATTACCATCATGCTTTTGATTTCTTTCATCAGCCCGCTTCAATCTGTTTTCCTCATTCTCCTGCGGCTTAGGGTTAGTTCTCATATATGACTTTCTCTTATTTTTACCAGTCTGATGATTCTTCTTATTTTTTGAATCTGACTGATTATTTGATTTATGTTTAGCTTGAGTATTGTTAGCCAAAAAAAGCCCCTCCGTAATTTCAAATAACTTCCCCCTTCTCATTACCCCATTTACCGGTTTTACTAATCATGGATATATAATGAAAAAATACCAGCTAGCTTTAATGTTTGATACAATAAGTATAGTACATACATTACTAATTAATAGTAGAGTTTTTATAGAGTCTCTTTTCGTAAACTTTGTTGCTTTCATAGTCAAACGTAAAAATCAGATTATGAATTTTTACGTTTTCTTATGCTTTTTCAGTTAAGGATCTGCTAGAAAAGGGCCCCTCGAAGCTAGCCAAAATGCGGTTGATAGATTAATAACGAAAAGCAACAATCAATGCGAAAACATTCTTAATAGAAAAGGGTTTGATCTTTAGTGGCAACAACGAAGAAAAAAAGAATAATCAAAGAGGTCATACAGCTTGTGACGATCACAATCGGCGCGGTTATCGCGGCATTCGGGCTCGATCTGTTCCTTGTTCCTAACGCGATCCTTGACGGAGGGGTCATCGGGCTGTCAATCATCGCAGCGGAACTGACGAACATCTCGATGAGTATATTCCTGTTAGTGTTTAACCTTCCTTTCCTATATATCGGGTATCGGAGAATGGGATTGAAATTTACGCTCCGCACCTTATATGGAGTCATTATTTTATCCGGCGCTACTGCTTATTTACACCATTTTGAACCTGTGACGGATGATTTATTTTTAGCAACGATCATCGGAGCGGTAATCCTTGGAACAGGGGTTGGTCTGGTCATCCGGGCAGGCGGCGCACTGGATGGAACCGAAATCATCGCCATCCTTGTCAGCAAAAAGCGCACCGTCTCTGTCGGTCAGATTGTCATGGTCATGAACTTATTCATCTTCATTTTAGCCGCCCTGCTAGTGTTCAGCTGGGAAACGGCCATGTACTCCATCATCACCTATTTCATTGCCTTCAAGATGATCGACGTCGTCGTCGAAGGGATGGAGGAGCTAAAATCCGTCACAATCATTTCCGATGTTCCTGAAGAAATCGCCGAAGCATTGCTAAAACAATTAGGCCGGGGCATGACCTACATCCAGGGCCAGGGTGTTTTTTCAAGTGAACCAAAGAAAATCATCTACACCATCGTCAGCCGGATCGAATTGTCCACACTGCGCTCAGTTGTCAACGAAATCGATCCAAATGCGCTTGTCGCCATTGAAAATGTCGCCGACGTTTCAGGAAGCAACTTTGATAGGAGCAGCGGACATTAATAAGGCGGCATCAGCCTTGTGAATGAGGACAATTTTTAAAAAGTGCCCTGGCGAAGAATCGCCGGGGCACTTTGCTGTCAATCAATCGGATTGTTGAATTTCTTTTCTTTCTGGCCTGTTGTGAATTCGACTAGTTCTTCGGGTGTATTGTTGCCCTTCTTCTTGTTGTTGTTGCGCTGGGCGTTTCCGTTGCCAAGCTTTTGTCTACCCATTCTACCTCGCTCCTTTTGATGGATTCATGAAGTAGTATGGATTTTTTCTCCGGCGTTTATTCTAAGTTCAGGCGCCTGACGCACCTTAGTTGCCTGCTCGTATGCATAGGCAAGCCTGATCAGCAATGGTTCGCTGAAGGCGGTACCTGTGAAGGTGATGCCGACTGGCTCTCCATCTTCAGTAAAAGCAGTCGGGACCGTAACGGATGGGTACCCTGCTTTTGAGCCGATTGTTGAGCCATCCATCGGGAACAGCACCGCATCCGCTCCATATTCTTTCAATGCATAGTCAATTCCCTGCTCCCTTGCCATATAAAGATTGTATTCGAGCTCTTCGAGGTACTCAGCCTCGGTCAGTGTCCCGCTTGTCGCATCCGATTCGAGCAGCACTTCCTGCCCGTATTTCAGCATTTTCTCACCATGCTCATAATTGAAAGCAATCACGTCAGCAAGCGTCCTGACTGGAACATTCGGTGCCAGATCGTTCAGATAAGCATTCAGATCCGCTTTGAATTCATAGCTCAAAACTTTGTAGCCCCAGGTTGCT
Source organism: Bacillus sp. ISL-45 (assembly GCF_018613195.1). GTDB lineage: Bacteria > Bacillota > Bacilli > Bacillales > Cytobacillaceae > Mesobacillus. Next base: position 69,609 of record NZ_JAGGQQ010000009.1, on the reverse strand, counting down.
TTCGCCGCCGGGATTTCTGCTTCAACGATCTCTGCGCCCAGCTCTTCCAGTTTTTCAACCGCTTTTTGAAAAATATGCTCCTGCTCCTGGGTCCACTTGCCAATATACTCTTCCCTGACAACAGCGATTTTGGCTCCTTTTAGTGCATGTTCATCGAAAAGAGAGTCGTGACTGAATTCCGGAAAGCTGACCATCGTTGCCGGGTCTTGCGGATCCTGGCCGACAATCGCTTCCAAAAGGTAAACCGCGTCCTTTACAGTTCTCGCCATCGGGCCGGCTGTATCCTGAGTGTGGGCAATCGGGATGATGCCGCTGCGGCTGACAAGTCCGACTGTCGGCTTGATGCCCACCAATGAATTTTTGGAAGAAGGATTTAAAATCGAGCCATCTGTTTCTGTTCCGACCGCAACCGCAGCCAAATTAGCGGCAATTGCAGCGCCGGAACCTGCACTCGAGCCGCCGACATCAAACTTCCCTGGACCGTACGGATTCAGCACCTGGCCACCGCGGGAGCTGTATCCGCTCTTCATGCCATTCGCCATGAAGTTTGCCCACTCTGTCATTTTTGTCTTGCCAAGAATGACGGCGCCTGCTTCCCTTAGCTTTGCAGCGACAAAGGAATCTTTCTGCGCAAAGGAGTCCTTTAATGCCAGCGATCCAGCACTAGTATGCATTTTATCGTTTGTATCGATATTATCTTTTACAAGGACCGGAATACCGTGCAAAGGGCCTCTGGGACCTTTCTGTTTTCGTTCAGCATCCAGTGAAACCGCAATCTGAAGGGCATCCGGATTCACCTCAAGCACTGATTTGGTTGTTTCATCAAAAGCCGCGATTCGGCCCTGATACATCAGAACAAGATCATGGGAAGACAGCTCGCCCTTCTCCATTTTCTCCTGCATCTCATCAATCGTCGCTTCCGGCAGCCACTCTGCCATCAATGTATTCAAATGTGGATTTTTCACGTTCAACATTTCCTTTCAAAAAGGCTATGTGAATTCGGCTGGTGATAACAGCCGCTTTTTCATAGCCTTTCAAAATAATCTACGGAATATATATTCTGACTCTTTTTCAAAAAACCCTTTGTTTGCAGTAAAAAAGCTATAGAAGTAGATCCTATAGCTTCAACTCATTATTCTGGGTCGACAATTTTACCGCCGTAAAATTCTTTTTGCACTGGAGTGATATTTAGGGCATTGCAGTATTTTTTCATATCGCGTTCTTCACGTTCGTTGACGATCGAGATAACGGTTCCTTCCGCGCCAAATCGGCCTGTGCGTCCGGAGCGGTGGACGTATTGGTCCTGCTCCCTCGGGAAATCGAAGTGGACGACATGTGTGACACCTTTAATATCCAATCCGCGTGCTGCGATATCGGTGACAAGCAGCATTTCGCTGTTGCCATCACGGAACTTGTTCAAATACCGCTGACGATCCTGCTTGTTGAGCTCACTGTGCAGCTGGCCGACATGGATGTCCTTGAATTTCAGTTTTTCGGCAGTGATGATCAGGTTAGGGATGTCCTTAATAAAAACAAGTGACTTGGTTCCATCCAGGCGGGCAATCTTCTCAAGGACTTTGATCTTGTCACGCTGCTCGCTGAGAAAATAAATATGCTCAACTTTGGCAGCATCGATCGTTTCGTCCTTTTTGACATTGATGATCTCTGGATCCTTCGCCAATCTCTTGATTGATTTTTCGACAGTCTCTGGAAGAGTGGCTGAAAATAGCAGAAGCTGTCTTTGATCAGCAAGTGTCGACTTGACAATGCTTTTTACCGTTTCATTATGCTCGGGGGTCAGAAGCTGATCGCCTTCATCTAGGACGACTGTATGGACTTTATGCATTTTCAGTTTCTTCTGCTTGATCAGTTCATTCGTCCGCCCTGGAGTTCCGACGATGATGTGCGGGCTCTTTTTCAGCTTGTCAATCTGGCGCTTCAGGTTCGCACCGCCGATCAAGCTTGCCGATTTGATTCCGCTGCCTTCGCCCCATTTCTGGATTTCGGACAGGATCTGCATAACAAGCTCCTGCGACGAAGCAAGGATGACTGCCTGTGTATTCTGCATTTTAGGATCGATTTTATTTAAAACAGGAAGCAGGTACGCTAAAGTTTTACCAGTACCAGTCGGTGACTCTCCGACAACATCTTTTCCTTCTATTATTAGCGGAATTGCTGTCGTCTGGACAGAAGTCATCGTCTCGAATCCGGCCTTCTCCCAGGCCTGCTGCAGGAACGGTTGTAGTTGTGCGATAATTTGTTGAGTTTCTGACATGATTTTCTCCTTCAGTTAAACATTCTAGTATTGATACTAGCTAAAACACGATTATAAGTCCAGTATTCCCCTGAAAATTGGCGTTTTGCACTTTTTATTATAGATTGTTTTGGGCTGATTGTGTTTTATTGGCGGTTTTCACAACTTTATTGGCGAAAATTTTATTATATTGGCGATTCTACAGATTTATTGGCGAAAATTTTTATTATATTGGCGAAATTCCTATTTTATTGGCGAGTTGGGAATTCTGAGCGATTTTTTCCAATTCATAAAAAGACATCGAGCGTGTGCTGTCTCCGAATATCATAAAAAGACATCGAGCGAGAATTCGCCCGATGTCTTCAAAACCTAAATCTTATTTATGGATCCAAACTGCACCAGCTGAGTTATCCTTCGCTTCGCCGATGACCTGGAACTTCAATCCGTAGTTAGGCAGCTTTTTGCCTGCATCCGGGATCAGTTCGTTGATGTACTTGTGTGAGTCATCAAATGTTGCCACACCTGGAAGGCCTTCATAATCGAACACTCCGCGTGATGGAGAATCAACTGTCCAGGCAGGTGCCTTATCAAGTGAGAATGCTGCGTCAGAGATCTGGTAGCGTGTGCTGCTCTTTACAGAATCCTGTCCATTGAGCGTGCCGACGATTGCTTCTGGATGAGAGTCAACAACCCCGATGAAGCCTTCGCCCGGGTGGACGCCAACCCAGTTGTCTGTGAAGCTGTCGTCACCATACCAGACAACCAAACCAGTGTTGTACTTCACGCCGCGGCCTTCAATCAAGCCTTTGTCAGCACCAGCGTAGTTTCTCCACTCAAGATAGTAGTAGTGGTCTTTATCAAATAAACCGTTTGTAGAAATAAAACCATCAAGAGTCACTTGTTGAGTGCCTTCTGCATCGTCAGAGAAAGCAACTTCGCCGTCAACAGTCAGGCTAAGGTTATCCATTGCGAAACCTTCAGGAGCAAGTCCTCCGTCTGTTACATAATCAAACACAAGCTTCACTTTCTGTCCTGCGAACTGGCTTAAGTCATAAGACTTGTCTTCCCACTGCCCTTGAGTTGTTTCCATGCCGCCAGCAGTGTTTTCGTCGCCGATAAGATCCAATTGAACTTCCGTGCCGTCTTCAGTCACAGCATTTACATATACATAGTCATAATCGAATTCTACTTCATACCATGCTTTGTAGTCGAAAGTTGCTGTCGTTGCAGCTGTCAGGTCAAATACAGGCGTTTCCAATGCAGTGTGCAGGTCATCACCTTTTTTGCTGTAGTAGTACTTTTCACCGAAAGCAGGCTCAATGCCTTTTACCTTCTTCTTAGGAAGATTAACTTTTACAATACCGTTATTCTTCGACTTCGTTACGCTTTGGTCGATAACAACAGATAAACCATTTTCGTCAATTTCATCGTAATTCACTTCCGTGATGTTAGCCCAGTTGCCGCCCATGATCTTTTGGAAGTACTCCTTGTTCTGTGGAGAGAAGCTTGTCGGCTCTGTGCCTGCTACTGCTCCATTCCAGCTGCCTCCGCTCATGATCGACCATGATGCAACCGGCTCACCTTGTCCAGTGTACTGTGTATCGTACTCATCTGGAAGACCCAGGTCATGTCCGAATTCGTGTGCGAATACACCAACTGCTCCATCTTCAGGCTCGATTGTGTAGTCGTAGGCAGCCATTGATCCGCCCCAGTAAGGTACTTGAGCAGTTCCTTCAGTGCCAGGGACTCTGTGGACTCCATTCAATACCCAGCGGTGTGACCAAATAGCATCGTCACCAAGCTTGCCGCCGCCAGCTTCCTGGCCAACACCAGCGTGAAGGACCATCAAGTGGTCAACGAGTCCATCCGGTTCGTTCTGGTTTCCGTCGCCGTCTAAATCATAAAGATCGAATTCATCAAACTGAGAAAGATCAAGGCCGTTTTCAACAGCAGCATTCAATGCATCCTTTACAAAGTCACGCGGTCCTTTAGGATTCAGGTTATCATGTCCGCCCTCTGGATTGTCGTCACCATAATCTGCTGCATTTCCAGGTACCGTCACCCAGTCCGTAACATGTCCGTCAACTGTGTAGCTGCCGCCAGACTGTTCTTCGTAATATTGCTTGAACGTTTGAACCTTTTCACCATTGAATAATGTGAACTCTTCGTCACCGAACAGCATTTTTTCATAATGCTCGCGGCTGAAGTCGTCTGAATACATATAGCCTTCTTCTTGCTCAATGTTATTGTGCTTGAAGTCTGCAAATTCAGCCAGAAGAACAAGAACCTTATCTTCCCTGACTGTACCATTGTAAGCAGCTTGTTTCGCAGGATCTACTTTCGCATATCCAGTTGGCTTGCCCGTTTTGTAGTTGTCATGCCCTTTTTCAAGCTGCTTAGTCAGCTTGTCCTTTTGCTTTGTCAAAAAGTCCTTGGACTTCTTTGCCATTTCATGTTCAGCAGCGTGATCATCTGTCTTGCCTGCTTTTGCTCCCTGCTTCTGTTTAATATATTCTGTTACCGCTTTATTGACTTCCTCAGGTGAAGCACCTTTCGCAATCAGGCCTCGCTCCTGCAAAGCCTTTGCCAGGCGATCCTGGTCAACAATGTTCAAGTCTATTGGTGCAGATTCAGGAGCTGTCGCAGCTGCCACACTCTTGGGTGCTGCAGTTGGCCCAGCAAACGAACCCGCAAATAATGTTGATGCGAAGACAGCACTTGCCGCGACGCTGGATAGAACCTTCAACGAACTTTTCTTCTTCAAAAAGATAACCCCCTGCTATTTTCCAAGTTTCGATTTTTCATATTTTCAGAAGAATCTGATTGAAATTGTAGCAAGGTTTTGAAATATTGTAAATTTTTATAAAATAATAATATTTACCTATAAAATTACTCGTTTTTAATAAAAAAGCTCACTTTTAAAATAAAAATGAGCCTATCATCCTGTTTCCATCTCAAAAAGAAGTGTCAATAAAACTATTTTAATAAAGCGTTATATTGGGAAATTTTCTTCGTGTATCTAAATTTGATTCAAATGGACTATCAGGAAAATAGTGGTTTACGCAAAAAAAGGAGAGCAAATATTGCGCTCCCCTTCTAAACTATTAATTTAATTTCGTTACACGACCCTCAATTTGCGGATTCACTTCACCGTGAGCCTTGATATAGTTGACCAATGCATCCAAATCGACTACATCGATTGTCTTGTCAGTAATGGTCGCAAGGATTGCATATCCATCCCCGCCTCCAGCCATGTAGTTGTTGACTGTGATTGAATAGGTTTGATCCATTTCAACTGGTGTTCCATCATTCTTCGTTATCGACACAATACGGTCTCCGGCAGCTCTTGAATCATCGTAAGTTACCTTCAAGCCTGAAATTGGCATGATACGGACTTTACTGCCCCATTGCTGCTCTAGCAATGTCTTGATGACTTCACCAGTCACATTCATTTTTACAAGATCATTACCGAATGGCTGAACGGTGAAAGCTTCTTTCCACGTGATTTCACCTGCATCAATGTCAGCACGGACCCCGCCTGAGTTCATGAAGGCAAAATCAGTTCCTGTCTCCCAACGCATTGCATCTGCCACGAGGTTACCCATTGCAGATTCACCAGAAGCACTTGTATCACGGCTGATACGGTTTGATGCTGTCCCGATCACTTCATTCAGAATTGGTGCAACATCTGCTACATAAGTGTCCAGCATGGCTTTGATTTCAGCATCCGGCTCAATTTGATCCCGGTATGTTGTGACGATTTCTGCTCTGCCTACCATAACATCTTTCGTTACAGGGTTAATCAATAAGTCTACATCTGAAAAAGCAGTACCTGAAGAATAAGACTGAACGACAAGTTTGCCGTCAACTTTAGTGTTAGTAAAAGCATGGTTATGCCCGCCCAATAACACGTCTACTTCATCATCTACATTTTGAGCAATCTCAACAAGTTCTTCACCAGCATCAGATCCATCCATTTTTGAAAAAGATGGGTTATGCGCTAAAACAACAATTGTTTCAACACCCTGCGCCTTTAACTCCTCAGTATAGAGGTTGATTGCTTCGGTTTCGTCGGTGAATTGCACATCCTGTACTGCACTTGGAATCACAATGTTTGGGGTATCAGATAACGCTACACCGATGACTCCAACTGGAATTCCATTTACATCAATTACTGTATACGGATCTAAAATATTCTCACCTGTAGCTTTGTCAACAACGTTAGCTGCAACATATGGGAATTTGGCACCTTCAAAAACGCCATACTTCTCCACTGTTTTTGGGTGGCTTCCACCATAGATCAAGCGCAGCATTTCATCTACACCTTCATCAAACTCGTGGTTGCCGACAGTACCTGCGTCAAAACCAAGCTCGTTCAAGATTTTGATAGTAGGCTCGTCCTGAAGCAAAGCGGATACCGGGGAGCTTGCTCCAACAGCATCGCCTGCATGAAGCATCAATGTATTAGGATTTTCCGCTTCACGTTCTTTCAAATATGCAGCGAGGTATTCAACACCGCCTGCATTGATTTTTGAGTTATAAGTGTCCAGCTGGCCATGGAAATCATTGATCCCCAGAAGCTGAAGCTCGATTGGCAGGTGCAGCTGGTATTTAGCAAAACTATCTGCAGCATCTCCAGCATAGTTAATCAGACCTGACTCCGGAAGCGCTTCTTGTGCAGCAGGTGAAGAGGTGAATGTTACATTAAGCTCTTTTTCTACTCCTGCAAAGCTCCAGTTATTATCTGCAGATGGATCAATTGTTCCCAGTTCACTGATATAATCGATGATTACCTGGCGATTTTCATCCGGATACATTTCCACTGCCGTTTTATTTCTGACACCCGGGAAGGTGCCGTTTGCACGATAGTTATTCGTTACAACAAGGAATTCCTGTTCAAGATCGATTGGCTGTCCGTTATATTGCAGGTTTTTAATACGGTTTGCATCAGGATTAACCTCTTTGCCATCCTTATCATATTTTGCTGGTTCGGTAACATCAATTTCGTAAGTTACGCCATCGATGACATCATAGTTATAAGTTGGGAAGCTAGTGTTGATTAACTCTTGTTCATCCGTTTTATTTTCGTTGATTTGGTTGAACTGTCCTGCAGACATTTCAAGCCATTCCTTAACATCCGCACCTGTCACCTTGATTGTAGCCACTGTGTTTGGATACAGATAAAGGTCTGCTACGTTCTTGATTGCAATTGTTCCCTCAGGGATATACGTATAGTACTCTGAACCATTGCGTCCGCCTGCTTTAAAAGGAGCTCCTGCTGAAAGAATTGGTAGATTCTCATCTGCAGTGCCTTTTACTTTTTGCTCAGCATACCATTTTTGTGCATTCGTAACGATTTGGATAGATGGGTCATCCTGGACTAAAGCAAAGTAACTGTTGATATCGGCAGTCGTTTTGCCTACCGGCTGGTTTACATACTCCACCGTACCTTCATGATCTTCTTTTACCGCTTCTAAAATTTCTGAATCGGGTTTCGCCAACTCTGTCTTAGTCGTTTTATCATAGACAGCTCTTAATTGAGCTTTGGAACTCTTCACATTCCATTTACCTTTTTCTTTTACAATGGTAAGGTCCATGACACCAAGCTGATTTCCCCAGCTTCCTGGCATGACAACCGGAACTCCATTGATTGTGCCGTTTTCAGCATCAACGCCTGGCAATCCGATGAAGTTGCCTGGGAAGTTCAGGTGATTATGGCCGGAGATGATGGCATCGATTCCTTCGACTTTTGTCAGATCGTAGGCAGCGTTTTCTTCCATCTCAACTACTTTTTCGTCGCCGATTCCAGAGTGGGCAAGTGCAATGATAATATCAGCGCCCTCTTCTTTCATTTTAGGAATTTGGGATTCTACCGATTTTACAATATCTTTCGTAATCACTTTCCCGTCAAGATTCGCTTTGTCCCACTGAACGATTTGCGGTGTCACCGCACCGACAACCCCAATTTTAATCACCTGGGTTTTGCCATTTGCATCCGTTACCTTTTTATTAAAGACCGTGTAAGGCTTAAAATAGTTCTCGTCATTGTCAGGATTGTCATCGCCATCATACTTGTAAACGTTCGCATTTACATACGGCATTGGTGCGTCATCCAGCACTTCATCAAGGTATTCCAATCCATAGTTAAACTCGTGGTTTCCAACTGTCGCACCATCATAATCCAATAGTTCCATAGCTTCAAAGACAGGGTGCATCTCCCCATCTTCAAGTACATCAACCTTGGCTTTATAGTCGCCGAGCGGATTTCCCTGGATCAGGTCACCATTATCGAATAACAAGCTGTTTTTCCCAGCTTCTTCTTCTCTTGCTTCTTTAATTAAAGTAGCTGTTTTAGCCAGGCCGAAGTCCGGAACCGCCACTCCTTTATAGTAATCGTAGTTATATAAATTTGTATGAATATCTGTTGTTCCCATAATACGCAGCTGCACTTCATGCTTCCCTGCCTGATCAGGCTTGCCAGCTGCAAATGATTTATAAGAAACAGGACCTGCTAACACAGACAATGCCATTGTTGTGGCGACAACAGTCTTTCCTATCTTGCGCAAAGGCTTCTTCAAGAAATCCATCTCCTCAGTGATTAGATTGGTAGATACGTGTTTAATTATAGTAGGATTCACGAAATCGGAAATGGACTGATAGACCTGATTTTTCTAAACATTTTGTCATAAAAACGCTTGCATTTAGGCCTATTTCACCCTATTTTAAATACACACCCTTATAACTATATTCCCATTCGAATGATTTAAAATAAATATATCCTGATAAGGCACTGCCATATATTATTGAGATTGAAAATATACTAGTGTGGTAATGTTAAGTAGAACCTTTTCAAGGAGTGTTTGTGCTATGAAGGAATTATTGAAAGAATTGATCCTGATTGACAGCTCCACGAAGGAAGGTGCCAATCAGGCGGTCGAGTTTTGCAAACAATGGTTGATTGAGCATGAATTGCAGCCGAGTTTGATTGAAAACAATGGATATAAAATGGTAGTCTGCGAGATAGGCGAAGGAGATAAAACGATTGTGTTCAACGGACATGTTGATGTGGTCAGCGGGAAAAAAGAGCAATTCGTACCCGTTGAAAAGAATGGCCGAATCTACGCCAGAGGCGCAGCTGATATGAAAGCTGGAGTTGCTGCGATGATGGTCGCGATGAAAGAGTTGCGCAATCAAAAAATCGGGGTAAAAATCCAGCTGCAGATTGTTTCCGACGAAGAGATCGGCGGGATGAATTGTACTGGCTACCTTGTAGAAAATGATTATCGCGGGGATTTTGTCATCTCCTCTGAACCAACTCAGCTGGGGATAGCCCTGCAGGCAAAAGGTGTATTGAGGCTAGAAGTCGAAGTCACCGGAAAATCCGCTCATGGCAGCCGGCCGTGGGAAGGCGATAATGCGATTGTCAAGGCGTATCGAGTTTACGAAAAACTGCTTGAATTGCCTTTTATAAAAGAAAGCTCGGAGTTTTATCCATCACCATCTGTTAATCTTGCCATCATATCCGGTGGCGAAGTTTTTAATAAGGTACCTGATCATTGTGTCATGTCCCTTGATATCCGTTATCTTCCTGGACAAGATCCCGCTTCGATCGTGCAGCAAATCGAAGGGATATCAGAAGCTAAAGTTACCATCGGTTTGAAGGGAATCCCTGTGGCGACAAAACAGGATGATCCATTCATCACCCAGCTGAAACCCGTTTTGGAAAAACATATTGCTGGTGAAGCAGTGATATTCGGCCAGCACGGAGCAGCAGACACCCAGTATTTCGCAGCACACGGAATCCCGGCAATCGAGTTCGGTCCAAGCGGAGCAAACTGGCATGGAGACGACGAATACATTGAGCTAGAATCGCTGGAAAAGTATAAAGAAATTTTGATAGATTACGTTAAATCATACTGAACCAAAATTAAAAGACAGCCACCCGGCTGTCTTTTTAACTGCTATAACGATATTTCTTTGTCCATGAATATAGCAATAAACCCAAAACTAACACTATTTGCAGCAAAAAGACAACCGAATCCCAAAAACGAATGCTGGTGATTGGTTCCAAGAATCCCGGAAGCATGATTTCGTTCACCGCGAAGATCATTTGCGGGATGTAATAGTAGGCGGTGATGATGAGTGTGAGCAGAATGCCTGCAAGGTAGAAATAGGCGTATCTGCGAACGAACTTCTCTTCTCCGGCGAAGGTCTCTGTTTCTGGCACTCTCAGAAAAGGCAGCCATTTCGCCAAGAAGTTGCGCCCATTTTCCATTAAATTATAACAGCCTGTTAAGTTTTCAATGACATAGTAAAGATCTGTCTTCATAAATACGGCAGTTTGGTAAATAAGACGGATAAACGTGTCCAGTACAACCAGCTTCAGCAATCCCATAGTTATGGTATTATCACTCGCAAAAAGCTGGGCTGCCAATGCCAGGAACAATACTGCAAGATCAAAATTCATCCCGGCAAGATAAAGCTTATTGCGCTTTTCAGCCGGCAATTTCCACACCTGGGACATATCTGTTTCCAGCACAACAAAAAACAAACGGTTACCCACTTCTATCTTTGCCGGCAAACCTTCCGAACGGACCGCAAGGACATGACCGAATTCGTGGAGGATTACAAGGAAGAAGCTAATCACAAGCAAGGCTAGGACATTTTGAAACATCAAATCAAACGCAAATAGATCCGAGTAGCGTGGGAATAAGTCCGGTTGGAACAGGATCAAAACTGTACTTGCCATAAATAAAAGGATGTACAACTTTGAACAGATTGAATTGAAGAAGAACTGGCCAAGGGTTTGTGGGATCCAGGTGAAGCCAGAATGCGTTTTTGAGGCTACGCATCTAATTATAGGTTCACCATTAATTTCGTTTACGAGTTCAAGTTCGATCAGTTGGTTTACAAACTCCAAAAAATTAATATCTTCGTCCGGAAACCCAGTAATCAAGGATTTCTCAATTTCCTCCATCGGTTTTCCCTGGTTGATTAACTCGATGGCAACAATGCAAACTCTCGGCATTTCGTAGAAGTTTCCCGTGGTTTCATCCTCAACAATATAGTGTTTTAATTCTTCACGAATTTTCAAGGGATTCAACGACACTTGAGTCTCATATGATATATTCATTAAACCACGCCTCAATTAGCTATTATAAGGGATGTAGTTACACCTACATCCCCTCCCGTTTATTACTTAAGGTCTAATCAAGCACCACCAGCAGGTAGTCCTTATTTTTTTTAACTTACGGATTTTCATAATGTCACCTCCTCTCTTAAAAAGGCTTTATTAAGAGGAAAGTTACTTTCCCATTCATATTTTTCGTGAAAAATAATCCACTCAGAAAAAACTTTTTTAAATAAATCTACCATCTCAGGGTCAAATTGAGTTCCTTTACCCTCGACTATACGTCTATAAGCTTCTTCTACAGGTAGGGCTGACCGATAAGATCGAGAAGATGTCATTGCATCAAAAGCATCTGCAATTGAGACAATTCTTGCTAGATAAGGAATTTCACTCCCCTTCAACTGATTAGGATATCCTTTACCATCCCATCTCTCATGATGAAATTTCACTATCTCTATATTGTTTCCAAGGCCACTTACATCTTTAATCGCCTCTGCACCAACTTTTGGATGTGTTTTAATAACCTCAAACTCTTCCTTAGTCAATTTTCCGGGCTTCATAAGTATAGAGTCTGGAATATTTACCTTTCCTATATCGTGCAACAGGCATGCATAATTAATTGAATTTAATTCTTCATTAGTAAACTTTCCAGTTTCTCGAGCTAATGAATTTGCGTAATGTGCAACCCTTTCACTATGGCCTCTGGTATAAGGATCTTTTAACTCAATTGTGGCAATTACCCCTTTTACAATTCCTTCTAGCTGATAATTATAAGATTTTTTAATAGCATCTATGTAACTTTGGAATCTCCTAAGTAGAATGTAAGCAATACCGCTTAAAACAATTACCAAAGTGACAGGTAAAATCGCTTGTACTGACTGAAGTAATACGCCGAAAAAAACATATTTAGTAACAAGCCCTGTCGTGACAACCACAAAAAATCGAGTATTAACAAAAAACGGTGAAAATAGCACTAATAATATCTCAACAGCGTTTCCACTCTGATATTCGAGGTTATCACCTGAAAATATCAACGATTCGTTTACAACCGAGATTAGAAGATATCCCACAACAAAGAAGTATTTGACTAGATATAATTTCTCTCTCTTCATTAGGTAGTAAGATAGTGGCAATAATAATAGCAAGCTAATATACATCCAAATATTAATTTCCCTAGGAAGAGTTAAGTCTATATTCTTATAGATCATATGATAAAAAACTTCATAAAAAGTATATATGAAATAAAAAAGTGCTAAAAACCATTTAACCGCTCGTTGTTCCTCATTGATAAGAGTTGGATCTTCTTTTTGTCTATACATATTTTATACCTCGCGAATCTCTGATTCTTCCCTTTATATTCATATCGCCTAAAATAAATGAAATTTAATAGGATAATTCCCTATCAACAAAACACAGGTCTTATTACCTATTCGCTTCCGCTAAAAATCGACATTTTTCTCCATTATAAACCAAAAGGACTATCTGAAAAATAGTCCTTTTGGTTTATTTATTTAAATATATTATTTTTTAAAAGTTATTAAAAATCATAAACAGGTAATTTTACTGTTATTGTCGTACCTTTGTTTAGCTCGCTTTCAATATTAAATATTCCGCTATGTTCTTCAATAATTTTTTTAGTAACCATCAAACCTAATCCATTACCATTTTCTTTGGTTGTATAGAATGGCTCACCGAGTTTTTGTAATTTAGCTGGTTCAATACCACATCCTTCATCCTGAACCGAAACAATAGCAAAACCATCCTCATTTTTTGAGGTTATTCTTACTGTGCCTCCTTCTGGCATTGATTCCATGGCATTCTTGATTAAATTGATGAATACCTGTTTCAATTGATTCCCATCACATAGTAAACCTGGCGAATCAATTAAATCCAGTTCAATGTCAATTTTCATTCTATCGGCATAAGGAACAATAACCACGAGAACATACTCAATGATTTCTCTCAAATTCCTAGTATTTTTTACGGCTGTATTAGGTTTTCCTAAGATCATGAGGTTCGTTACGATTGAATTAATTCTATCAATTTCACTTAGCATTATTGGGTAATAATGACCATCCTCTTTGTCTTTCTCCTGCTGAAGCTGCGTGAACCCTTTTAGGGAGGATAAAGGATTCTTAATCTCATGTGCAATTGCTGTTGCCATTTGGCCAATAGCTGCCAACTTCTCTTTTTGTCTCATATCCTCATATATAGATTTAATAGCTTTGATATATGACTGAAAACGGGTCAACAATATCCAGGCGATAGCTGCAATAAAAATAATTAATGCCATCGGAACCAATACTTTAGGAGATTGGAAGATTACTCCCATTACCATATATTTAACAAAAAAGCCAAGGGTCATGGTCCAAAAGAATCGTGCACTTACAAAAATTGGGGAGAAAAGAATAAAGTAGATTTCTAGTACATGGCCACTTTTGAATTCATGTGCGGTTCCCCAATAGATTAAGAAGTTATTAACAAAATCTATTAAAATAAAAGCAAAGAAATAAATATACTTCACTTTTTCTGGGTTACCCTTTGTAACCATATACATTGCTATAGGTAATAATGCAAAGAGAAAAATATGAAAGAAAAAGCCCATACCATGAGCAGGAAGTCCAATATCAGTTTCATTGAAAGATGGAATTAAATAGTAATATGAAAGATCATACGGCAGAAGAATGAGATAAAATATCCAAAGAAAGAACTTTACTGCTTTTACTTCTTCATATACTAAAACCGAATTTTTTTCGATTGGATCCATACGAATCTCCTTATATCTGAAAACTTGATAGCCTTATTATATCAGGATGTGTCACATCTTGTTATAATTTGTCTCATTGTGCAATGTATTTTTAATAAATATTTTTTATAGATGGAAAGAAATCTTTTATGACAGGAAAATGGACCAGGCTTGAATGCCTGGTCCAAAGTGGTTATGCGGTTTCGCTTAGGTTGTATTCGTTAAGTATTCCTTCTAGTTTGAGTGCGAGCCCCATGCTGCCCTGGATTTTCAACTTTCCTGTCATGAAGGCGGCTGTGCCGTTGAGCTTGCCCATGATCATCTTTTTGAAGTTTTTATCTGACAGCTTCAGGGTACAATCTGGTGTTGCTTCAGTTCCTTCAACTACACGGGCAGTTCCATTTGTAATCAGCAATTGGAATGTTCCGATGTCATCACCAGTGATGTCATATTGATAGACCGTATTCATGCCTTGAATCGGCTCAGGCCTTTCTCTCATTACCCTTTCGATCTCCTGCCATACTTCTCTGACCGACTTATTTTCCAACATCTTCGCCACCCCTATCAACCTATTTATTTCCATCATACCTGACGGAAGTCCCAAGTGACAATCCGAAACCGCACGGATAATCTGTAATTTCCCTATATTCAACGGATTGACTTTATCCTAACTGCCCGTACTTGCGAAGGCTTTGAGGCCTCTGTTCCAAAATGCATAAGCAAGGACACAGCAAACAATTGCTGCAACCGGGGTCCAGAGCGCAAATTCCTTGTATCCGGACTTGTCGATAAAATAGGCCGCCGGATAGAATGCCGTGAAACCGTAAGGAATGATCCATGTCAGGAACATGCGGATTCCTTTGTGATAGATGGTCAGCGGGTATCTCGCAAAGTCACTCAGGTTAAAGACTGCCCAGACAATCGGCAGGCTGTCGATCATCCAGAAGCTGAATGTCGCAAAAAATAGATTGATCGCCACAAAAATCAGCCCGGACGAGATGATCATAATGACCAGCATGGCGATTTCTACCGCTCCCCAGACAAGATCAAGCTGCGGAATTGCCGTTCCCAGGATGATCAATCCGATGATCAGCTGGCCAAAACCGTCCTGGTGCAAACGGTCCGCAACGACATGGAACAACGGATTGACCGGCCTGATCAGCAAACGGTCCAACTTCCCCGGCCTGATATACTGCCAGCCGAGCGTCCATAAATTATCAAAGAAAATCTGGTGGATCGAACGGCCCGTTGCCGCAATTCCGTAAATGAACAATATCTCGTAAAATGACCAGCCATTGATCTGCTCGATATGGTCGAACACTATTTTCACAAAAAAGATCGAAGCGAACTGCTCCAGCATAACCGAGGCGACACCGATCAGAAAGTCGATCCTGTACTCCATCATCACCTTCATATGGCTCTTCGCAAACTCCCAATATAATCTCGTATAACGACGCATTGAATCGCCTCCTAACCTCCAAAAATCGTAATCTGTTTGATCGCCTGCGACCAGATTACCCTTACCAAAACATATAATGAAATAAGCCAGAACAACTGGACTCCTAGTGCCATGTAAACTTCTGTTCCGCTAATCAATCCGGAATAAATCGAGACCGGCAGATACACCATCGCCTGAAACGGCAGGAATTCAGTGATCGTTCTGAGCCAATCCGGGAAAAGCGTAATTGGCACTAGCGCCCCTGAGAAAAAGGTGATCAGCGATTCCTTCAGAACCCTTACTCCCCAGACATTGACTGTCCAGAACGCGAGGACACCAACGAGGAAATCGAAGAACGTACCGATCCAGATTCCCACCATCGCACTCACTATGAATAGCAAAATGGTCTCGGGTGATTCTGGGAAGCTAAGGTCCATAAAGAAGTAAGCTACCAAGATCATCGGAATCGTTCCCTGAATCAAGTACATGATTTTCTCTCCAATATCAACCGCAAACATTTTAAAAATCATATCGTAAGGACGCATCAGCTCGATTGCAACCTGCCCCTCCTTGATATTCTCGGCAAGCTCATTCCCGACTCCGCCGACAAAACCCTGAAGCAGCATCGCAATCACGATATACGTCAGCATCGTTTCCAGATTAATGTTTTCGATCGTCGTCTGGTTTGCGTAGACCGCCTGCCAAAAGAAGTAAATAATTAACAGCTTCATCACCGAAGAAACGGTCCCGGCCCAGTACCAGGCCGAATAGGCAGTATTCTCCTGCATCCGCCCTTTAGCTATTTGCCAATACTTTCTCATGCTATCCCCCCTGTTCCTGCTTGTTGTACAGCTCCTCTACGATCGTCTCGATCTTAGGGTCCGCAATATTCAAATCGCCAATTTCATACATGCTCATCATTTCCGAAATGACAAACGAGCTTTTAACAGTCTCATGGTCAAACGATAAGCTAACCTTTGTTTCTTCTTCGTTCGTTAATACTTCTGCCTGGCCGATGAGGGACGCAGGCAGTACGAACTTTTCCTTATCCGGCAGCTCAAAATGGATTACCCGCTGCTGGCCAAATTGCTTTTTAATCTGATCCAGCCCTCCGTCGTATAGAATTGTACCGCCATCAATGATGATGATCCGGTCACAAATTTCCTCAATATCCTGCATGTCATGTGTAGTCAGCAGCACTGTTGTGCCCCAGCGCTGATTCATTTCCTTAATAAATTTGCGGATTTTTACTTTAACTGCAATATCCAAACCAATCGTCGGCTCATCAAGGTAAACAACTTTAGGCCTGTGAAGAAAAGCCGCAGCCAGTTCACAGCGCATTTTTTGCCCAAGCGAAAGCTGTCTGACCGGAATACCCAGCAAGGGCTCCAGGTTCAAGACCTTCGTAAACATGGCGACTGTTTCCTGATACTCCTGCTCCGGAATCTCGTAAATATGTTTTAACAGATTATAAGATTCACGAACTGGTATATCCCAGAACAGCTGCGTTCTCTGCCCGAAGACCGCCCCGATATTGACAGCGTTCTTCTGCCGGTTTTCATACGGCACCAGCCCATTCACCGTCACCTTTCCCGAAGTCGGTGTCAGAATTCCCGTCAGCATCTTGATCGTCGTCGACTTGCCCGCACCATTCGCACCAATATAGCCAACCGTCTCACCCTGCTCAATGGTAAAATTAATCCCCTTCACCGCATGCTTCATCTCATACTTCCGGTTAAAAAGCGACTTGATTGCACCCTTAAGACCTGGGTCACGCTTCACCAATTTATATTCCTTTTTCAAATTCTCAACTGTAATCACAATATCACTCTCCAAGAACATACATTCGATTTTTAGGCACAAAAAAACCACAGACATCCCAGTCCGTGGTTACGCAGTTATTTTAACATGACAAAAATAAGCGCTACTACACACAATACAGGCAGGCCGAAGTTAAAAAATATGAAATTGATTTAGTTGATAGATTACGATCAATCATTTCGACTGCCTCCTTTAGATTTAAATACTTTCATATTGTACCTGCAAAAGAAAAATTTGGCAATATTATAATGAAAAATAAATGGTGCCTGATTTTACTCAGGCACCGTGAACTTGTTTGTTATTAAACTTTAAATAAGTGATTAATTCTTCAAGGGTTTCAAAGTGTCCGGTTGTACCAAATTTATGGAATATATTCATCTTTCGCAGTATGCTGCCAAGATCAAGGTCGTTACCGACTAGATAAAGATTCTGCCCCCGTTCTTTCAACTGGTCTTTGAGCTGCAGCAGAAGCAGTGCACCAGATGCATCAACAACCGTTACTTTTTCTATATCTATAACAATATCAGGACTGCTATCCGAGCTGATTGTTTTGGTTATGAGCTCTGTAGCCCCAAAGTAAAGCGGGCCTTCCAAGCTATATACCTTTAAACCATTATCATTTTTACTATTAATCTTGAAGCCTTCCTCACTCATCCGCTTCATGAAAATCAGCGCGCTCATCACAATTCCGACACCGACGGCAACCATAAGGTCAATAGCTACTGTTAAAATCATCGTCACCAGCATCACTGCAGCGTCTGTACGAGGCTCATCCTTGAGAATTTTCAAGCTGTCATAATCGAACATCGTGATTCCGGTCATGATTAAAATCCCCGCTAGGACTGCGAGTGGAATTTCTTCTGCAAGTGGTCCGAATACTAGCATGAACAGCAGTAAGGCGACGCTATGGACCATCGCTGAAAGAGCAGTCTGTCCACCACTTCGCAAATTGACAACAGACCTGACTGTCGCTCCGGCACCCGGCATCGCGCCGAACAAACCGGCAAGAGTGTTACCTATCCCCTGGCCAATTAATTCTTTATTGCTTTTGTGCTTTGAACCTGTCATATTGTCCATGACAACCGATGTCAGCAATGAGTCAATTGATCCAAGAACCGCGATGCTTAACGCTGCTGGAATCAGTTGGATGATGACACCCAAGTCGGCAATTGGCAGATGGAATTGCGGGAGCCCTTTTGGAATCTCGCCAATCCTTTCTGTGCTGTCGAAGAAAATAAAGTCGTTGATGAATGGCAATGTGAAATGGACCGCAGGCAGTACTTTTTCCAAAAGGATTACCGCCACTGTTCCTAAAATCAGCGCCATCAAGCTTGGCGGGATAATCTTAATCCACCTCATTGCAAACAGCATAAAAACAATCGTCAACAGCACGACTAAAAAGCTGCCCGTCACATACTGCAGCTGCCCCATGATAATGATGATGGCGATCCCATTCATAAAACCGCTGACTACCGGCAAGGGAATGAATTTCAAGTAATTGCCCGCTTTAAGTAACCCAAATACAATTTGAAATAGACCGCCCATAAACGCGGCAATGCACGCATACTCCAGCCCCTGCGTCGCCACAATCCCAGTAAAGATAATCGTGATCGGTCCAGTCGGTCCAGTCACCTGTCCCTTCGTTCCGCCAAACAAAGCAGCAAAAAAACCAGTAATGATAGCACCATACAAACCAATGATGGCACCATCCGAATTACCCGTCGCCTGCATCCCAAAAGCCAACGCAAGCGGCAGCGCAACAACCGAAACCGTAATCCCGGCCAAGAGCTCACGCTTCAAAGTTTGAAACATGAATGATACGCCTTCTTTCTTATACATTTATAAGAAAATTATACGCCTGTTAGAGCGATATTGAATATGAAATAAATAAAAATTTGTGGAACTTTTCAAGTTGGAGCTATCAAAAGACGAGGACAAGCCAGAAAACATGCATGAAGACAACTGCAGTATAAGCTGCTGATGCAAAAATTGTGATGCCCTTGATAAATGAAGACTGAGGGACTACTTTAAAAAGAACAAATAATAAAAGGAAAATTGACAGAGTGACTTTTATGAGGATGAATATAAAGGGATTGATTTCATACACAGCTTGCATAAACGGATTCAGTTCAGAGATAAAAGAATTCTTTAAGCCGATCCAAGTTACCGCAGCGTCAAATAGATTAAGGATAATTAGATAATGGAAGAGTAATGTCAAAGGAATCACCTCAAAGAACTAGTTAGAGCGATATTGTTTCATAGTATTCCCAAACAAAAGGGATAGTTAACCTTACATTAGTTAATCAAGATAAACTAATTAAGGCCTTGAAGTAAAAAACTACAGGCCTTAATCAGTTATCGCGGCGGCTTCTTCTGCGGTTGAGTAAAAGCAGAACGCTTCCTCCGCCCAATAAAACTCCGCCAACAAGAAGTAAATTATAATTATTAGTAGCCGTATTCGGCAGTCGGTTAACATCCTTAGGAATCACAACAACATCTTTAACATCTGGGTTCCCAGTATCAGGCTTCGTTGGATTTTTACCAGGTACAGGTGATTCGTTATCTTCAGGATCCCCTGGATTTTCGCCTGGCGGTTCACAACCATCCTGATCCGGATTCTGCTCACAATTAGGCGGCTGTTCACAACCCGGTTGAGTTGCATCCTCCTCGCAGCTCGGCGGCTGTTCACATCCTGGCTGACTTGGGTCTTCCTCACAGCTTGGCGGCTGCTCACACCCTGGCTGACTTGGGTTTTCCTCACAGCTTGGTGGCTGTTCGCATCCCGGCTGGCTTGGATTTTCTTCACAGCTTGGTGGCTGTTCGCAACCTACCTGCGATGGATCTTCCTCGCAACTTGGGGGAGTATCGGTAATTCCCTCAGCATAGAAAATGATTTCAAATTCAGCAGCAGAACCCTGAAACTCATTACCTAGCTCGTAAGGCATAGTTACTTGGAAAAATAAAGTTTCCTGCGCACCCTTAGATAACACACGTGGATTAAGACCTTTGAAATCTTTAAGCTTTCCGTCGAAGAGGACATGGGTGTCTTTTTTGACCAAAAGCAAAAGTTCCTCAAGCAGACCTTTGTAGGACTTCGTTTCACCAACCTGTGCTGTGTATTTGAAATCTTGTTTGCCATCGTTTTTAACAACCAGATCGCGTGGCATCCAGTCGCCAGGTTTGATGTTAGAAACCTTAAACAGATAGCCATTTGGGGTGATGTTGATGTCAATTTCTTTTGTATTGGCACTGACAGAAGTTATAGTAAAAATGAAAAGAATCAACGTTAAGATGAAAAGCTTTAGGGGTTTAAAAAGCCACTTATTATTTTTCATGGCATACCTCTCTTGTTTAATCCAGCTACTGAAACATTGTTAATAGGTGAGTAATCAAAAGGTGGGTATTACCCACCTTTTGATTGTTCAATTATGGTCTTGTTACTTCCTCATTATTACGTGTACCCGGATTCGATGTATCATTTCCATCTACATCACCTGTATCGTTACCATCAATCTTTCTACCCTCCCATTGTGTAGCCTCAAACTGGAATCCAAGATTAATGCTATCTCCCTGGTATACGTTTTGAGTGTATTCTCCACGGGCATCTTTTGATGAATCATTAATCATAGAAATAACAATTTCAACTACTTCATAATCTCTTGGGTTAGCTGGTAGCCCATTCCAATTAGGTTGAGTGGTATTAGTAGGTGCTAAGTTAATTCGAGTAACTTTCCCATCAGCATCGAGTTCTCTTTCTATTCCAGTTGGAATATTCTCACCGGTAACTAAATCCTTTAAAGTTACATTGTGAGCTTTTGTAATCATGTTAAACTGTGGACCAGGACTTCCTCCTTCTACACCAGTTCTAAATACTTCTACTGCAAATTGGGCAAGAAAATCCAATTGACTATTGTCTGTTGCACCATGTGTTCCAACATACTCATTAATCCCCTGGGTAAAGCCGCTTGGTAAAACATCCAACCATACTTGTTTGATAGCTAAAGAGCCATCATTGGAGATTTTAAATTTACGTGTAAATTGATCTCCTGGTTTTAAATTTGAAAGATTAAAATTTGTAAGCACTCCATCCTCTGCTGTGTTTAGACCTAAGTTAAGCGTACCTGCAGCCAAAGAATTCGTAGTGTTCTCTACATCGTTGAATGCAGCCCAAGTTCCACCACCGATTAAAGATAATCCTAGTGCTGCCGATGCTGCACTTAAACCTAATTTTTTCTTAATACTCATATTTTCTCCTCCTAGTTTCCCCTCTTATTAGAGGTATGTAATTTTATATTGAATCCTATAAAAGGATAGCAACCGCTACATTGACTTATTAATTCCCTGTTCTGCTTCTATTGCTCTTTGTTCTATTTCTTTGAAAACCTTTCGAATAGTGAGTGCTGAATATCCCAGAAAAAATAGCCCTGGAATAATCAAGAAAAATATTGCACCTTTTGATGATCCAGCGAAATTCATTAAATATCCTAAGTAAGGTATTGTTATACCCGTATATTTAGCTACAATATTTTCATGCAATAACGCATTCATATCAGCATGCTTATTATTATCACCTTTTGTTTGGTACATTAGCTTTCCGTCTTTTTGTATTACATCTTTAATCCGATGAGTTATAAGACTATATGGACCAGATTTAAAAGTAACGACATCACCTTTTTTTAGAGACTCAGAATTCGCAGTCTTTTTTACAACTATAATGGAACCAGTTTGGAATGTAGGTTCCATTGATCCTGATAATACTGTTTTTAACTGATATCCCAAAAATTGGGGTTCCCCACCAGATATTTTTGTTGAGACAACTATATATATCATTAGAATTAGTAGTAAAAACAGGATTGTTGTAATTAAGTTACTCATTATTTTTCTGGCTTTTTTAATATTCATAGATTTCTTCCTTTCTAAGATTTATAAGTTAATCTATGGTTGAAACAGTAACTTCAACGCCTACTGACTCATTTCCTGATTTGTCTACGGTAACAATCTTATAGTTATGATTAACTTCGCTAGTTTCATCTAGATATTCCGTTCCTTCAAATTTTTCTTGTATCAATACATCGTCTTTATAAATTTTCACATGACTAAAATCTTCATCACCTGGGTTCTGCCAGACAAGTGTGATGTTCGGACTTTCCCCATTTCTTGTCAAGCTTGTGTTTGTTACCGCTGAAGGAGGAATTTTATCTTCTACTATTTCAGCATCTGTTGAAACAGTTATTTTAACTCCATTCGTCTCTACTCCAGATTCATCCACCACTATAATTTTGTATTCATATTCAGAAGATGGAGTTAATCCTTTATCCTCATAGCTGTTACCAGAAATATTATCTTCAAGCAACTGCCCGTTACGATATATATTTACGTGCGAGAAGTTTTCGATAGGATTTGACCAATTTAAAGTAATTGAATTACTAGTATGTGTTTCCGTTAACCCCTCAATTTCTGATATTGTTTGGGTTTCTTCTGGAGGTTCTTGTTGAGCAGGAGAAGTTACCTTGCATGAGTCTATATCTGCTTGAGTGACAGTGATTTCTTCTCCCCAGGTTTCTTGTTCTCTATCAACATCCTGGTTATTATTAGGATTGCTATGACCTGGTCTTTGATCTGCCTTGAATTTATATTTTCCTGGTGTCATGGTTGATAAATCAGGACTAAAAACAAGAATGGTTTTATTATTTGGAGAATCTTTACCTTCTATTGGTGGCACTTCTCCTTTATGTACTAATTCCCCCGGATCGTTCCTGTTAGGACTTCCCTGTGTTTTTTTATAAATATAAAAAGTTGTAGGTCCCTCCATGTCTTCATCACCTACGTTAGCCAGTTCTGAATAAAGCTTTCCCTCAAATCCTTGGGTACAAAAACCACCAACGTTTGTAAAGCTGAGTGAACTTCTATCCCACTCATCTGGTTCCCCCGGAAACTCATCAGCTGCGCCCAGGAAGTTTTCGATCGTTTCTATATCATTGAAGTAAGCTCCTGTATATGAAGTTAAATATGAGCCTGCAAGGATAAAGAGATACCAGATAGCAATGATTTGGGCAGCAATGGAAATGCCTTTACTTCTTTTTTTGAATTTCCTAAGTCTGCTGGATCGAATAATACTCCCCTCCCACTCTGCTTTTCTTTTATGTATTAGTTTGAGAACGAAGTTGGTGATTGTTTTTCTCACTTTTATCAACTTCCTTAGAGAACTTTTTGTTCTTTTTAACGAACCTCATGATGTGAGTATATTCTAACCAGCTATCTTTGAAAAACCTCAAATTTGGCTGTTTTTTCTTAATAACGCACAAAAATCGTTCGTTATCTCTTTATATCTCCGATTTCCTCACTCTTTTGTAATTAAAAAGAACATTTTGTTTTATATATAGAACAATAAACATACAGAAAACGCCTCCTGCATTAGGAGACGCTTTAGTATGGCTATTTTACCAGAGATTTTTGTTGAGGGTTTCGCTGATTATCTCAGAAAAATAATCCACTGGTTTTAATTGATCAGCAAATTCATGTCCTGATTTCCAAGTTTCTTCTATATAGACTTCCATCACCTTCTGGGCCCGGTCATCCCCTCCTGCAGCATACTCCAAAGCATTCACACTCTCAAAAATCTTCACCATCAATTCTGCCACCCGCTTGGAGTGAAACGTTTTATGGTCATGGGAAGCTGATTGCAGAGACACCAGCAGTTTCTCCAGCTGCTCGATCGCGCCACGGACCTGATCTACTAGCTTTCCCTCCATCACAGCAATCCGATCTTTCACCTCCTCCAAAAACAACTCTCCAGCACCAAACTTCTCCATCAACCTCAAAACTTCCAGTCCGAGGATATTGGCTGTACCTTCCCATACGGTCAGTACCTGCGCATCCCTCAACAATCTTGGCGTGACAAAGTCTTCGACATATCCATTCCCGCCATGCATTTCGATGGCTTCGTGTGTGAAGTGGACGGCTTGTTCTGCGGTTTCTTTTTTCAAGAGAGCGATGTAGAGTCGATTCAATACGATGTCTTTTTCTGTTACTCCTTGCTCGTTCCTCATCACTTTTTCAAACAGTGGCAGGTACTTGAAGACGGTTCTGGTTTCGACTTCTAACTTAACAGCCATTTTTACCAGTGAGTCTTTGATCATTGGGAAGTCGGCGAGCTTCTTGCCGAAGGCGTCGCGCTTTAGTGCATACTCACGTGCTTCGCTATAGGCGCGGCGCATGATGCCTAGTGAGGCGATGGTGTTGCAGACGCGGGAGAGGTTCAATGCTTCCATCATGTAGTAGAAGCCTTTTGTTGGGTCACCTACTACAAAAGCTTCTGCTCCGTCGAACTCGACTTCGGCGGATGGGACTGCGCGTACTCCGAGTTTATCCTTGAGTCTGCGGATTTTGATGCCGTTCAGTTTTCCGTCTTCTTTGCGCCATGGGACAGCGAATAATGTCAGGCCTTTTGTGCCGGGTGGGGCTCCTTCTTTCCTTGCCAGCACCATGGCGACACCGCACATTCCTGCGTTGGAGGCAAAATATTTTTCACCGTAAAGCTTGAAGCCGTCAGCGGACTGAACTGCCTTCACCACGTTCGCACCGACGTCGGATCCGCCCTGGCGTTCGGTCAGGAAGGTTGCGCCTTCATATAATGTTGTTTCTCCTGTTGATAAAACATGAGGCAGGAATTTCTCTTTTACCTCGTGGGATGCGTACTGGTCCAATAAATAAGCCGTGGCCATTGTCAACGTGACCGGGCAGTAAAAGCCGGCCTCGGTTTGTGACAAGAGATATCCCTGAGCGTAGGAATAGACATAATTCCCCCGGCGTCCCAATTCTGGAATTTCCTTATGAACATAGCCGACAATCCCAGTGTTGTAGGAATCTTCTACTGTTTTCCGGTAGCCGTCATTTACCCACACTTCCGAGATATCGTCGCCATAGGCATCGAACTTGATCAGCTTCGGCTGTCCTTCGCTGTCGGTGAATCTGGCGCGCTGGTCGATTTCGTTGGCGCATTTTTCACCAAACTTCAGCAGCTCTCGATCTGCGTACTCAAAAAACTTTTCATCCAGTAATTCCTTCAGCAATGCCCGAAACTGCGGTTCTTCCTGATAAAAGCTCATTCACTTAGCCTCCCTTTGAATTCGGTTAATAGCCTTTCGATTTCTTCCTTGATCTCAACCAGTTCACAAATCCTTTCATTCACTTCTGCGAGCTTTTCCTCTCCATACTGTATCGTCACCTTCAGCTGTTTTTCACCAGTCCGATCCTCGTCAAATAGCAGTACCATTTCCTTGATTTTATCTAGCGAGAATCCAAACCGCTTCCCTCTGAATACGAGTTTTAAGCGTGTTACATCACTAGCAGTGTAAATTCTCCGGCCACCTTCAGTCCTCGATGGCAACAGCAAACCGAGTTCTTCATAATAGCGGATTGTTCGGGTTGTAACTCCAAACTGCTCCGCCAGGTCAGAAATCGTATACATCAGCACAACCTCATTTTTAACAGAATAGTCAGTAAATTTATTATACCATTGACGTTAACGTAAAGAGCAAGCCAGATTCCCAATGGAAACCTGGCTTATTTTTTCACATATAGCAGCGGGTCAACGCTGTTTGATTTTTCATAATTCCACTGGCCTTCATGGATTTCAAAATGCAGATGCTTTCCCCTGCTGTCGCCGGTGTTGCCCATAAAACCCAGCAACACGCCTTTCTTAACGGGCTGACCTGTAGTGACTGTGCTTTTTTCTAGGTGGGCGTAAAGGGTGGTGAAGGTTCTGTCGCCTATTTTGTGGGTAATCAGCACGCAGTTCCCGTAGGTTGCGGAATAATAGGAGCGGATAACGGTTCCGGATGCGGCTGCGATCACTTCAGTTTCGGATGATTCATCGGCGATATCGATTCCTGCGTGGAGCCTCCCCCACCTTGGACCATAGCCTGAGGTCATCTCTCCCTTCGCTGGCATGATAAAAACGTCCTCTGGTTTAGCACTACTATACTCGATTCTTTGGTTTTCTTTTAAAATTGCAATCTCCTGGGATGCGAGGTTGACATAGACCTCATACATTTCCATCAGCTGCGATTCACTTTCCTCCTTAGTGGCATGAACGGTTTTAAGCAGGCTCTGCTTCTCCGCCGCCTTCTTCTCCAAGTCAGCTTTCAGTGACATCATTTCCTTTTGGTCTTTTTCCAGCAGAATCACCTTGTCCTGTAGCGCTTTTTCCTGTTCCATCAGCGACTCCAAATCAATTTTGTGTTTTGCTAGCAAATCCTTATCTGCCTTAATGATTTTACTGACCGCAATTGCGGTATCGAACAACTGGGATAAGTCTTTTGAATCAAAAATCAGATCCACATACATACCCAAACCATCATTTTCCTGCATCGAACGCAGGCGTTTTTTGATTAATTGCTCCCTGTGTTCGATGTTGAAGCTGAGCTTGTTGATTTCCTTTTTCATCTCCTCTGCAGCCTGTTCGGAATCAACCAAGACGAATTGAAGATCCCTGATTCTCTGATTCAGCTCTGACATCTCATCATCCAGCGCTTTCAGTTCAGAAAGATATTTATCCTCAGCCTTGTCCATTGCTTGAATTTGGTTTTCTTTTTCAGTGACATTATCCTTAAGCTGAAGGCGCTGCTTGCGGATTTCCGATTGCTCTGCCGACTCTGCAGGGTGAACGCCTGTTATGACTAGTCCGGCTATTATTGCGGCTATATAAGCATTTTTCCTCATCACACGCCCCCTGAGCTTGATTCTATCAACTAGTATATCTCTACGAAGCTACTAAACCTGTCGACTTCTGTTGTCGCTTTTCGTTTTTGCAGAAGGACAGTAGCAACTTTCACTTCCTTCTGTCATAAAGTAAATGGATGTTTGCGTAAATACACTAAAGTGCTAAATGAATCTGGAGGGATGAGGAAAATTGAGCCATGCTGCAATGAAGTATCAGTCTAAATTGGATTTGAGGGAAACCGAAATAGCGATTAAGAAAACGAAGGATTTTTTTGAAAATCACCTTGCTGACGCATTGGAGCTGACAAGGGTTTCGGCGCCGATTTTTGTGAGGGGCGGGAAGGGAATCAATGATGATCTGGCTGGGAATGAACGGGTGATTTCCTTTGATGCACCTGGTGTGGAAAACGATGTTATGGAAATTGTCCAATCTCTTGCCAAGTGGAAAAGGATGGCGTTGAAGCGCTATGGATTTACTCCGGGGGAAGGACTTTATACCGACATGAACGCAATTCGGCGCGACGAAACGCTCAGCCATCTACACTCCCTTTATGTGGATCAGTGGGACTGGGAGAAGGTGATTTCCCGAAAGCAACGGAATGCGAAGGTGCTGAAGGCAACAGTAGAAAAAATTTATGATGTGATGAAAAAAACGGAAAGTTTCCTGGCAAATCTTTACCCTACCCTTGGCAGGATCCTGCCGGAAAAAATAAGCTTTATTTCTTCACAGCAACTGGAGGATCTGTATCCCGAGCTATCTCCAAAGGAACGGGAAGATAAAATTGCAGAAAGGTTTGGAGCAGTTTTTATTACCCAAATTGGCCATGAACTGCGGTCAGGGGTGAAGCATGATGTCCGCTCACCTGATTATGATGACTGGAATTTAAACGGAGATCTGTTGCTCTGGTACCCGCCTTTAGGCAGGGCAATCGAAATGACTTCAATGGGGATCAGAGTCGATGAGAAAATTCTTCTAGAACAATTGAAGCTTGCCGGCCAGGAGCAGCGATCACAATTAGAATATCACCAGGCATTATTGAACAAAGAGCTGCCATATACCATCGGCGGCGGAATCGGCCAATCGCGGCTATGTATGTTCCTGCTGCGAAAAATCCATATTGGTGAAGTCCAGGTTTCTGTGTGGGATGAAGAAACCTTAGCGGATTGTCGAAAACGGAACATTCATTTATTGTAACGAAAAAGCCACCTCTATTAGGTGGCTTTCGTCTTATTTCTGAATCAAGTAATCTACCAGCTTCGTCTTTGGCTTCCCAAAGATTTCTTCTTCCAACCGGCGGCCTGTTGGTGTTGCGGCGAGTCCGCCTTCTGCTGTTTCCCTTAGTGCTGACGGCATTGTCTGGCCGATGGCGTACATCGCACCGATGACTTCGTCGCATGGGATTCGGCTTGTAATGCCTGCCAGTGCCATGTCGGCCGCAGTGATGGCGTTCGAAGCACCCATCGCATTTCTTTTTACACATGGAACTTCGACTAGTCCTGCAACAGGGTCACAGACTAATCCAAGCATGTTTTTCAGCGTGATTGCGAAGGCATCTGATGACTGTTGCGGAGTTCCGCCAGCCATTTCAACGATTGCGGCTGCAGCCATTCCCGCAGCGGATCCGACTTCTGCCTGGCATCCGCCTGCTGCACCGGAAATTGAAGCGTTGTTGGCAACGACAAAGCCGAATGCAGCGGTCGTGAACAAATACTCGATCATTTCCATGCGTGTCGGGTTCAACTTTTCCTTTACGGCAAAAAGTGTTCCCGGAACGACGCCTGCTGATCCTGCGGTCGGTGTCGCGCAGATGATGCCCATTGCTGCGTTCACTTCATTTGTTGCAACTGCCTTGCTGACTGCATCCAATAATAGATTGCCAGCCAGGGACTTTCCACTGGCGATATAGTTTTGCAGCAAGACCGCGTCTCCGCCGGTCAAACCTGTTTGGGACTTAACGCCAGCCAAACCTCTTTCCACAGCGCGTTCCATGACCTGAAGATTATTGTCCATCTGGGCAATGATCTCCTCGCGGGAACGGCCTGATACTTCTATTTCCTGCCGAATCATGATTTCGGCGATTTTCACGTTATTTTTTTCAGCTAATTCAACAAGCTCCGCAACATTACGAAACATGGCTAGCCCTCCTGATGTAACTCAATTTTAGTCAACGAGACGGATAACTTGGTCAACGCCATCAAGGGCAGTTAACTCCATATAAACTCCGTCTTCGAGTTTGTGGTCCATTTCGATGACCATGACAGCGGTGTCTCCCTTGTCTTTGCGGGAGACCTCCATATGGCCGATGTTGATCTGATGCTTTGATAAAACGGTTGTTACGGCTGAAATCAGCCCGAATCGGTCATGGTGGACGACGAGGATTGCCGGGTTGGCCCCGGACAGCTTCAGCTTGAACGAATTGATTTCTATGATCTCAATGGTTCCGCCGCCAATGGAAATCCCGACGATTTCAAGCTCCTTTCCCTGTCCATCATATAAATTTATTTTTACAGTGTTCGGATGCTCCATAACAGCATCTTCTGTAATGAATTCCACTTCGATTCCTGATTGCTCCGCGATTTTCAAAGCATCTGGAATTCTCTCATCAAATGTATCAAAGTCCATGATCCCAGCTACGAGCGCAAGGTCTGTTCCATGCCCTTTATAAGTTTTAGCAAAAGAGCCGTACAGAGAGATGACGGCCTTTGTCGGCTGCTTCTCGAACAATGTGCGTGCCACTCGGCCGATCCTTGCAGCGCCGGCTGTATGTGAACTCGATGGCCCGATCATCACCGGACCTATAATATCAAATGCAGAACGATATTTCATGGTGCACTGCCCCTTTACCAATCTATTGAAAGCGATTTCATATATAAATAATTTTGAAGAATCCTAACCATAGTTATCTTACCACATTCTCTATATAGTTTAATCATAAATTATTGGAATTTAAAAACCATCCCGACCAAACAGGATGGCTAATTCATGCTGACTCTATTCCTGCCGCTGTTTTTTGATCGATACAATGCTTCATCGGCACGGTTTAGCAGGGAATCGATATTGTCACCGCTCTGGTAATCTGTTATCCCAAAGCTAGCTGTCAAACTGCCAGCCCCCTTAAAGCAATGATTCTCGACCATCTTGCGGAAATGCTCAGCTTTTTCATACGCTTGTCCACCGGTACTATTGGTGATCAGCATGAATTCCTCTCCGCCCCAGCGGCCGAAACGGTCATTATCCGCCAGATTGCCAGAGACGATCGCGGACAGCTCCTTCAAAACACAGTCACCGATTTTGTGACCAAAAACATCATTTACCTTTTTAAAATGGTCGATATCAAAAAAGATAATGGAAAACGGTTTGCCCTCTTTTTCAGCAGCCTCGAGCCTTTCCTCTAGCCAGATATCAATCTGGTGCCGGTTGGCCACTCGGGTCAGGGAATCGAGATAGGCGTACTTCTTAAGCAAATCTCTTTCTGTAAAAGCACGGAACATACTTTGCGCGTAGTAGAGAACCAGTATATAAACGATATTCGCCGCATGAAACTGCGTGAGCGAATCGATTGATTCGGAGGTCATCTGCCCGCTGTAAATCACTCCGATTGTCAGTGTTACCATGAAAACGAAAATCGAATAATACAGTCCCTTTTTTATGCCGAGTGCTAAAAAGAAAAACATGATGATGAGCGGCATCCAGACAATGAAATCTCCCAATGACCCGCCTCTTTCCGCAAGATCATTGGAAACGACATCAAACATCGTGGTGATATGATACACGCTCACCAAAAAGAGCGTGACATATTCCGCTATGCGAATCCCACGATTTGTATATGCTATAATCCAGCTGATAGAAAACCAGATAATCAGCGTTGTATTGATTACTGTATCAAACTGGCTGTTATTATTTAAAAAACTATTGATGACCAGGGCAACCGTAATAATCGGGAGCATCCACATGTACACGCTTCGTTTAAGTTCCTCAATCGTTTCAAAGTTATTAAACATCTTTCTCATCTCCCCAGCTATAAGACATCGGCAAATCCATATTGCTCGCTTCGCCTTATTCAGCAGCCCTTAGGTTCAAGATTTTTTCTCGAAAGTAATTATTTTGAATTTGAAATAAATATCTGTGGAAGGCGGCGTCACAGCATAAAACAGCGGTCCACCCTATACTTCCATTGTACTAGAAAACTCTATTTTAGTATATTTCCAATAGCAAAAGAAGAAGCAAAAGTCCCAGAAAAGATCTTGCTTCTTCTAAGATTAATAAAATATTTTTACGATGGAAGTGCTTTACTCCTCAGACCAGTTCCAGTAAGACATATCCCCGAGGTTGGCACCCTGGATTTGTTCGTTTTCCTTCAGCTTCAGCAACTCTTTTACCGGCCCGGTCACAACAGCACCATAGACCTGGAATCCTTCCTTCATAAGGTAATCGTAGCGCTCCTCAAGATGGGAGAGGCCAAGGAAATTCTCCCGGTAGCTGGTTGATTCATTTTCAATTAGGTTTTTCATTTGCTTCAGCATCCTTTTCTTATTTTCTTGAGTTAAGTTTTCAACAAGGAGGTTCTTACTTATTGAAGTGTAGCCATCATGTGCATCCCGGCCGCCGGTGAACCCAAAAGGTGCGACAGACATGGAACGCGTGCTCCCCCACCAGCTCTCTTCATACTCATTTAACTCACCGGTATACAGCGGCATCCATAGAACATCGAGGTCGTATGGCTTCAAAAATTTCAGCATTTCCTCAGGTGTCATATACGATTTCGTCGAGAAGGAAAGCTCGGCAACCGTGCCTTCGTGAACCTTATCCAGCTTTGTCCAGACCGCTGGATCTTCGTTCGCTTCCAGCTTGTTGCCTGTCTTTGGATGTTCTGGCAGGTAAAAGATGTATTCTTGCTCGTTTTTAGGCTTTAGGTAATCCGTCTGATTCGTTGAATACATTGGAACCAACCGTTTGGCTAACTGTTTTGTGCCTATAAGTTCCGGCTCTTTCCCAATCATCTTGTAGACTGGATAGGAAATTTTTTGCGTAAAGAAAGGTGTGATTTCGGCTGAGTCGATGCTGCCGAAGTCCTCCTGCACATTTGGCTGCGTCCAGTCCATCGCCACCCGGCTGTAAAAAAGATGTTTCTTGTCCAGCCCCAGGGCGTCATAGCTGATCGAAACAATCAACATATACAGCCAGAAGAAAAACAGCGTGGCCAGGATGACCCTGATTACCTTCACCGTCAATGCAAATCGATATTTAAAAAGGATTTTCTTTTCCTTGTCCTTAGTCCATTCCATGTTCATCGTCCTTCCATCCATGTTTTTCCGCTATTTGCGCAAGCCGTTTGCGCGCCCGGTGAAGCGTGACCTTGACCTGGCTCTCCGTCAGCTCGAGCGCTTCCGCTATTTCCTGGTAACTGAACATCTCGACCTCACGCAGATACAGGATCGACCGGTACTGCTCCGGCAAATAGGTCATCAGCTGCTGCAGGTTATCGGAAGTCTCAGCCTGAATGGCCTCGTCCTCCGGAAGCCCGTATGGACTCACCATTTCATCCTTTGAAAACAAATAATCAGCGAACGGAACCCACCTTCTTCTCTGTCGCCGGCGCCATTCATCCAGATAAGCATTGCGCGCCACCTTGAACAGCCAGGCCCTCACATCCTCATTCTGGTAAAAAGAAAGTGAGATCGTTGCCCGGACAAAGGTTTCCTGCGTCAAATCCTCTGCCAGCTGATGCGACCCCGAAAGCTTCAGTAAAAAATAATACAGGGGCTTCGTGTACTTCCTATACAAATTATCAAGTTCATTCCTTCTGCCGTCGTCCATACAACTGCCCCTCATTTTCAAATCTCGATACTAAAACGATGAACTATGTAAAATGTTACACTCAATATAAGTATTTTTGTGAAAAAGTTTTCAAAACACTATTTTCACGGTGAATGGCTTGGCTTTCTATTTTCGAAGTATGGTACATTATATAGAGAAAAGCGCAAGCGCCTTGATCAGCCCCGACAAGCGCTGGAGGTCCGACCAGTGAAGTCGTTCTTTGACTTCAGTGGGCGGACCGAAACCGAAATGTATAGCCGACTGCCCAGAAACGCAGAAACTGGAGACTCCGACAAAGAAGTGCTTTTTGCTTCTGCCGGCGGAGTTGAAGTTTCGGAGTTTCTAGGAGGCGACACTAAATAATTCGAAAAGCGAAGGCGACTGCCCAACTCCGACAAGCGTTGGAGGGCCTGACAGTGAAGTCGCTCTTTGACTTCATTGGCAGGACCGAAACGTCTCGAGGAGTTAGGAGCCGCAGCTAGACAAGCAACTCGAGGGGCTAGGCGCTGGAGCTGGACATTTCTCTATGTGAATTTTATTATTTTTGATTGCACAAAAGGAAGGGAGTTTTTCCAATGACAGAACAGAATAATACTTTACCGCCAAAAACATGTGAAATCGAGCGTCTTGTTACAATGGAAGACGACGTAAATAAGGTTGTGGAAGGCAAAAAAACAGCGACTCGCCGTAACGGCCGTTATGCCGATGTGGGCGAAGTCATGGAGTTAAAAGGAAAGAAATTCGTTGTGGACAATGTCTACTCACAATCTCTTGGTGAATTGACAGACGCTGACGCACAGCGCGAAGGCTTTGAAACAGTAGAGGAGTACAAGCAGTCAATCCTGTCTTACCACCCTGGAATGCCATGGCTTCCGCAAATGAGAGTTTGGGTGCACGAATTCAGTCCTGTCGAAGAATAAAAAATGAATCTAGCATATCGAGCGATTATTTATCTTCACGTCGCAAGCGTGATCATGTCAATTGGCCCATTCTTCATTTTGATGCCAATTGTAAAAAAACTGCCTGATGCAGTGGGGAAAGAACTGCAGGCTTATCTGGGTACATTGAAATCAGCTGTCCGGCTGTCAAAGCACGCTGGCCATGTACTGATTGGCACAGGAGTGCTGCTCGTCATCCTCGGGCCATGGACATGGAAAACACCGTGGATCATCGCAACACTGGCCTTGCTGTTTGCTTCGCTCTTTTTCCTCGCAAGGGCATTCTCGCCGACACTCAGGAAATTTGCCGAAGAAGGCGCGAACAAAATAGAACTCTCCGCAAAACTGAAGCGTACCATCTGGACCTACATCATCTTATTGATGTCGATGCTCTGGTTCATGGTTGTGAAGCCGAATTTGTGGTGAGGAAGTTAAAGCCCGGGCGGTGTTGCCCGGGCTTTAAAATTGGGGAAATCAGCGACTTGGTCGATATAATTGGAAATGTGGTCGATAAAATTTATAATCCGCTGATAAAGTCTAAAATGTGGCCGATATATTTTAACTTTCACTAATATGTTTTGGCTGTTGATGTAATTGCAACGGAGACCCGCGAAAAAAACTGTTAAACCCCAAATAATTGCTATAATCCTTTCTGATCAGCTCCTTTTTGTATATAAGTGCTAATGATTGTAACCAAAATTACGTATGGAACGATAAAAATCCCGTAACCTGTCCCGTATTCCTGAATGTCTTCTGTAAAATAAAGATACATTCCCCACTGAAAGTATAATGCATATCCTGACAACGCTATCCAAAACGCAGTCCATTTTTTCCTTAAAGCAGGTATAATGATTGGGCTGAGCAAGATTGTACCAAGTAAGATTGTTGAAAACATGGCTTAATTCTCCCTTTAAGATTCCTTATGTAAGACGCATGTTTTCTAAAAAGGTTTCAACGAAAAAAACTGCCATCCTATTATGGCAGCCTTCCCATCATTTCTCCGCTTCCTTTAAAGCTTCACTTTCCACTCGATCCATAAAATCGGTAACTACCTTCTTATTGTTCTTTTCGCCGCCCAACTTCAACAAAGTCTTACCCAGGAAATTGAGCCCCGTATTCTGGCCTTGATAAATAAACCTGGTTTCATCCTCCCCTGCCTTGACCAACGTGAATGCCGTTTCAATCTGGAAGGCTTTGGCTAGCGTGAAACCGATTTTGTTGTGTTTTTTATCAGGAGTATTTAGGTATTCGAGGTCTTCAACGATATACGTTTCGATCCGTTTGCCTTCTTTATATTTCTGCTCGTATTTGCTGCCGACGACTCCTTCTTTCTTTTCAATCACCTTGTTCTCTACCACATTCGGCATGATTCTCTGGATGTTCTCCAGCTGAAATAATGTCCAGATTGTCTCGATATTGACCGGAATGATCCGCTCTTCGTACCATTTAATCATCTTCTGTACCCTCCACCCCAAATTCAAAGAAATCATCCATCTCTTCAATGAGTTCATTTAACTCCTGCACCAGGTTCACAAGTCCCTGTCTTTTTTTCAATAATATTTGTTCGAGATTTTCAAACGATTCATCGTTCACCACGGTCAGCATTTCCTGGATGGTAAAATTGAACCGTCTCAGATGCACCAATAACAGCGCAACCAAATAGGAACCGTTGTCATAATAGCGGTACTTATTATTCGGGTCGATGAATACAGGCTCGAGCAGCTTGATTTCCGCATAATACCTGAGCGTCTCCTTGCTGAGCCCCGTCATTTTGGAGAATTCGCTTACCTTGTACATTGCGGCCCCCCTTATAGAAACATCTTAAACTATGTAGTGCACTACAGGGTCAAATTTTTTTATCGAAAAAGCCGACGCATGATTTCATGCACCGGCTCTGTCTTCTAACAGCAATCTCTCTCATTCCCAGATAAAACGAATCCGTTTCCCTGCTCGTCAAAATCGAGTGTCGATTCCTTCGCTTCGATTTCGATCGATGGGTCGATTGCTACTCTGATTCCATTTGATTCAATGACTTCATCATCTGATTCCGGCTCATCCAGAGCCAGTCCTAACTTTGGCCTTCCTCAACTGATACCGGCAAAAAACACACGGATGCCGGTCGCATTTTGCTCCTGCAGCAGCTGCTTTAGGCTGTCACGAGCTTGATCGGTGATTTTCAAGAAAACTTCCTCCTATCTTAAGCGCCAGGGAATAATCTCCCGAGCGCTGCTTTCATTTCGGGATTCACATTGATGACACTGCGGATTCCCTTCGCCTTCGCTTCCGCTTCTTCAATGTTTTTGGCTTCACCAAGCTTTAGCAAGGTTCCAATCGCTACGGTGCCTGTCCTGTTCTTCCCGCCTGAGCAGTGGAAATAAACATTTTTTCCAGATTCATATGCGTTGATTACCTCATCAATGGCTTGCTTGACAGACTCATCCTGGTTCTCGGCATTGTCGACGATTGGCTGGTGCTTCCGATTATAATCATAATCGCCTTCTGCGTTTTCTGCACGCAAATCATACACAACATCAATTTTTTCCTTCTTTAGCAATTCAGGAATGGCGTCGGCTCCGCCAATGTAAATTCGCTGTGGGATTAATTCCTGGTATTCACTCATCTATGAATCCACCTTTCAATTATTGATCAAGTCCTTCATTTTATCGTACCCAATTTTTTCTTCAGGCTGCCATGGAACAATGCTGGTCTTCCCGGCTATCTCCTCACTGACTCTCTTAATCCAGACTTTTTCAGCATGTGCTCGACTCTGCAGAATCGGATCAGTCGTTTGCTGCGCGTACAGGCTTTGATTGATCACCCACCATACCGGCTGGATACATGCCCGGTTTAAATCATCACGTAACCGCGTTGCTTCAAGAACAGGCGTGGCTTCCGGCAAGGTAACAATGACCACGCTTGTTTCTTCAGGATTACGCAATTTCGGCAATAAGTTCTGGACACTTTCAGAGACCGTACCCGTCGAGCGCGAAATTTCTTTATGGTACGATTCAGCAGAATTGAGCAGCAGTAAGGTATGCCCTGTTGGCGCTGTATCGATGACGACAACCTCATCCTTCGACTTCTCCACGATATCGGCAAATGCCTGGAATACGGCAATTTCTTCTGTACAAGGAGAATTAAGGTCTTCCTCAAGATAAGCAAGAGCATCCTCGTCTAACTGATCCTTATTTTGAGACAGGACTGTTTCTTTGTAAGCCTGAACTTCCTTTTTCGGATCCAGGCGGCTGATGGACAGGTTATTGTGGGCATCCTTCCTCTGGAATGTATAATCCAGATGAGCAGCCGGGTCGGTTGTCGTCAAATGGACCTTCAAGCCTTTTTCGGCCAGTCCAACAGCGATTGCTGAGGCCATCGTCGTCTTGCCGACTCCGCCCTTCCCCATCGTAAAAATGATCCTCATATCCTTTTCGGCAAAATCATCAATGAGTGTCTGCAACGAATGTAATTTTGCTTTAGACAAATCCACTTCGCTTCTTTCAGCAGAATACGTCGCCGGCTTGAACATCTTGCGGAGATTGTCCACACCGGTCAATGAAAAAGGAACAAAAGGTATCGAAAACATTCCCACCTGTTTCAGGGGTTTCGGCAGATCCACCAGCGCTTTCCGCTGCCGGTCATAGAATGCTTTTGAAATAGGGTCTTCTTCTACGTGACTATGCAAAAGCCCATTGATGATGACAACCTGATTTTGCATGCCGATTTCCTTTAGCTCAGCAGAAGCCCTTTCCGCTTCTAGCATGGATGATGGTTCCGGCCGTGACACAAGAATCAGTGTCGTCATGTTTGGATCAGACAACGCTTTTACCGTGGAAGTATACAGCTGCTTCTTTTCTCCAAGCCCAGACAACGGACCAAGGCAGGATGCTCCGTGAGTGCTTTCCTCTAAAAAGCTGCTCCACGCGGTCGGCAGCTGCAGGAGCCTAAGAGTATGTCCTGTCGGAGCCGTATCGAACAAGATATGGTCATACTGACTGATCAAATCCTCGTCGGTGAGCAAATTGGAGAACTCATCGAAAGCTGCGATTTCCACGGTACACGCACCGGAAAGCTGTTCTTCCATCGTCGCGACGACACTTTCCGGCAGTGCACTTCGATAAGGAGAAATCACTTTTTCGCGGTATTGCCTTGCGGATTCCTCGGGATCGATATTGCAGGCTGATAAATTCGGAACAGACTTAACTTCGATTGGCTCATTGCCGATTTCAATATCAAATACATCCTGCAGGTTTGATGCCGGATCTGTACTGACAATCAATACTTTCTTACCTGTATCCGCAAGCGCAACCGCTGTTGCACAGGCAGTGGATGTTTTTCCTACTCCGCCTTTTCCGGTAAAAAAGAGATAAGGCGTGTTGACTACATATTTTGGATGGAAAGTTTGGAACATGGCTATTCTCCTTTCTAAAGCAGCGTTTTGCGCGGCTTCTCAGGGGTCAGGTCTTTGACATCCACGCCAAGCCAGCTTGCAAATTCTTCATTAGAAGGGTAGCTGCCTGCTTTTTCGACCTTTCCGTCCACCATTACTAGCGGCAGTGCCTCTGGTCCTTTTTCATGCAATACTTGGTTCACTTCTTTATGTTCAACAAACGCAGCTGGATCATTGGCAAGATTAAAGCGACTGATTGGATAACCTTTTTTGTCCAGGATAAAAATGGCAGAGGCTACCCTAGTTAATTCCGGATCCACATTAGGGCCGCAGACGCCTGTAGGACAACATAATGCCGGGTCAAAGATTTTGATAGTTTTCATCTCTTTTCTCCTCCCTTAGAGCAACAGCCAAGAGTTTCCCCTTGGCTGTTAGTTCCTGTTTATTTTCCAGTCTCAGCAAACGTCTTGATGCGATCGCTGATTTGGTCCCGCACGCGTTGGAATACTGCCCACTTTTCTTCATCTGTTCCTTCGGCTTTTGCCGGGTCGTCAAAGCCCCAGTGCTCGCGTTTCACATGAGGAGGTGTCATCGGGCAGTGCTCATCTGCATGGCCACAAAGTGTAACGACTAGGTCAGCATTGTTCAGGATTTCTCGATCAATCACATCTGAAGTTTGATTCGTGATATCGATGTCCACTTCCTTCATTGCTTTTACTGCATTAGGGTTCAAGCCATGCGCTTCAAGACCCGCACTCTTCACTTCCCACTCGTCGCCTAGATATTTTTTTGCCCAGCCTTCAGCCATTTGGCTTCTGCAAGAGTTTCCTGTACATAAGAAGTAGATTGTTTTTTTGTTTGACATTTAGATTCGCTCCCTTGTTTTAAATAATGAGTAACCAAATATATAGGCCTACTAATGTAATGAACAGAGTAGGAATGGTTAAAATGATTCCTGTTTTAAAATAAGTGCCCCATGAAATCTTGACGCCTTTCTGGGAAAGGACGTGCAGCCACAGCAGTGTTGCCAGTGAACCAATCGGCGTGATTTTCGGACCTAAGTCGGATCCGATGACGTTCGCATAAATCAGTGCTTCGCGGATGACACCCGTCGTGTTAGTATCCGCAATTGCCAGGGCGTCAATCATGACTGTTGGCATATTGTTCATGACAGAAGAAAGAATCGCTGCGATGAAGCCCATGCCGATTGTTGCGACAAACAAGCCCTGGTCAGCTGCAGCCTGGATGACATCGGCAAGGATGTTCGTCAATCCAGCGTTACGCAGACCGTAGACGACCACATACATACCAATTGAGAAGAATACAATTGCCCATGGCGCCCCTTTTACGACGGTAGCCGTATGGACAGCCGGGCTCCTCCTTGCCATCATCAAGAAGAAGATCGCGACGATACCCGCAATGAATGATACCGGGATGTTCAGGAATTCACTTGCAAAGTACCCGACAAGCAGCACTCCCAGTACCATCCAAGATAAGCGGAACATCTTCTCATCCTTAATAGCTTCAACAGGCTTTTTCAAATCAGACATCTCGTAATTTTTCGGAATGCTCCTTCTGAAAAATAAATACAAGACCAAAATACTTGCACCTAATGAGAAGAAGTTCGGCACGATCATGCGGGACGCATATTCGACGAATCCAATATCAAAGAAGTCAGCAGAAACGATATTCACCAGGTTGCTGACAACCAGCGGCAATGACGTCGTATCGGCAATGAATCCACTCGCGATGATAAAGGGAAATACCATTTTTTCTTCGAATTTCAGGTTCCTCACCATCGCCAGAACGATTGGCGTTAAAATCAGTGCGGCGCCGTCGTTTGCGAACAATGCAGCAACAGCAGCACCAAGCAGGGTCACGTACACAAACATCTTGACGCCGTTCCCCTTGGCAGCCCTCGCCATATGCAGGGCAGAC
Organism: Bacillus sp. ISL-45; assembly: GCF_018613195.1. GTDB lineage: Bacteria > Bacillota > Bacilli > Bacillales > Cytobacillaceae > Mesobacillus. The sequence continues at coordinate 29,416 of NZ_JAGGQQ010000009.1, read as the reverse complement.
CATTCAAAAAATCCAATCTCATCTAAAATAAGTGAAATAATAATAATAGCGATAAAAGCGAGTGTTGCATTCCAGACGATTCCGGTAACATCGATCACATCCTGGAAGTCAACAACACCGAAGATCAATGCTAAAATTGCTCCCCCTACCGCTGACCAGCCAATTCCCAGCCCTTTAGGCTGCCAGATGACCAGTGTCAGCGTCACAAGAAAAATCAGTGAAGCGATAATCGGTAATGACAAATCCACACACCTCCGTTAATCACAGGAAATCCGTTTTCCCTGCTTTTCAAGTTCTGTTAATTTTTCTTCCTGGCTTGGAAGTGCATCCATGAGCAATTGAACAAATTCAAAATGCTCGTACTGCCGGTTCAGTGAATAAAATACCCACTGTCCCCTCCTGCTCTCTTTTACCAAACCTGCATCCTTAAGCTTGCGGATATGCTGGCTGATCGCCGGCTGGCTGGTATCGAACATCGCTACAAACTCACAGACACAGCAATCGTGATCAGCGAGAATTCTCATCATCGTCAAACGTGTCTTATCACCAAGCAGCTTTAATATTGCAGCAGCCTGGTCCATTTCAATACTTTGCTTAATCAATTACTCTCCACCTCCAATGACGGTATCATCATATAATAATTTGCTTATATGTTCAAGGGTGATAGTATGTAAAAAATATTAAGATTTTGTAAAGTGTCTTTGTCCTTATTGTAAGCAGTTGATCTAGAATTTATTTTATCCAACCAAAAACGCCTGGGACTTACCCCTGGCGTTCAATGTTATTTGATATTAACCCAGCATGCCTTTCAGCTCTTTGACTGTTAACAGCTTCCCTGTGGAAACCACCTTTTCGTCGACGACAAGCGCGGGCGTACTCATTACTTTATATTTCATGATTTCCTTGATGTCTTCAACTTTTTCTACCTGTGCTTCAACCTGCAGTTCTTCAACCGCCATGCGAGTGTTTTTTTCAAGCTCCTGGCATTTTTTGCATCCTGTACCTAGTATTTTGATATTCATCTTCATTTCCTCCTCATAATTATAAGATTGCATTAAAGCCATATCCAATTAGGATGATTCCTGTGGCGACAACACCGACGAATACAGCAATCAGCTTTGGTTTGATTACCTTCCTGAGCAAAATCATTTCCGGCAGAGACAGGGCGGTGATCGCCATCATGAATGCCAGCGCAGTACCTGCTCCTACACCTTTGTTTAATAATGCTTCGACAATAGGCAGGGAACCGACGGCATTAGAGTAAAGAGGCACGCCTAGTATCGTCGCAATCGGCACAGCGAAGAAATTCCCTTCTCCGGCATATTTGACTAGCAGGTCCTGCGGAGCATATCCATGGATGAACGCCCCAATGCCAATCCCAATCAAAAGGTAGAGCCAAATCTTCTGTACCGTCTCCACTACATTCCGGGCCGCAAAAGTCGTTCTTTCCTTAAGCTCCTCCCAAGTGAATATGGATTTGATTTTTTCAGTTAGCGTTCTGGAGCCTCCCTCAGGCATAGGAATTCGTTCCTGGCCAGCCACAATTTCATAGACATATGACTCCACATGTTTTTCCATTTTCAGCTTGCCAATGATGGCCCCAGCGACAATCGCCAGAGTCATTCCGGCAAGCACATAGATTAAAGCTACTTTCCAGCCAAAAATAGAAAACAGCATGACCAATGAGATTTCATTGACGATTGGCGATGAAATCAGGAACGTAAATGTGATACCTAAAGGGATGCCAGCCTCGACAAAGCCAATAAATAAAGGCACTGTCGAACAGGAGCAGAACGGGGATAAGACACCCAGGACAGCCGCCATCACACTGGCAACTCCCTTCCTTCTGCCCTCGAGCCATTCCTTTACTTTTTCCGGCGGAAAAAAGCTCCTGATGAATGAAATCGAAAAAATCATCACCGCGAGCAAAAACAAGATTTTCGTCGTGTCGTAAATGAAAAAGTGGAGCGCCCCGCCAAGTCTTGACGTTAGCTCCATATTCAGGACATCAACGACAAGCCAAGTGGCCAGTTGATTAAACATTTAAATCGCCTTCTTTTATATACGGAATCAGAGGTGCCAGCTTTTCTTTATCCAGGCTGTAGACAGTGAACTTACCTTCTCTTCTGGATTTGATGAGCTTACCCTTTTCCATGATCTTCAAATGGTGGCTGATTGTTGAGGATGCTCCCGACAGGCCATCGACGATCTCACACATGCATAGATCCTCGAACCATAACAAGCTCATGATTTTAATTCGCGTCTCATCACCGAGTGCCTTGAAAAACGCTGCCGTTCTTTTAAGCTCTTCCTCAGCATTAACGAGCGGAAATTCTTCTTTAACCCCATCAACAATCCTCTTCATGCTGTCTGATGATTTTATTTCCCATCCTGTTCTGCAAGTCATAAAATGCACCTCCCACTTTTATCTTATAACTATTTTTCTAGTTTTGTAGTTTTGTTTTTGAAAACTTTATGACCTTTAAAAAATAAATCAAAAATTTTTGATTTAACAGTTGCAAAATGGTTTTACAGGAAATATAATACAATATATCAAGAGATTTTGATTAAGGAGAGTTGAAAGTGGAAACATTCATTCCTTTAACAGACCTGACAACTGACACCAAAGTAGCCAAGGAACCGCCGCTTCAAAGCACCTTTGAAAAATATGAAAAAAAATTCAAAGCCCTTGCCGACCAAAAACGCCTGCACATCCTCAATCTTCTATGCCAGCAAGACTCCAGCTGCGTTTGCGATCTCAGTGAACTGATTGACATGCCCCAATCAAAATTGTCGTATCATTTGAAGATTTTGCTTGATGCCAATCTGATCCAAAAAGAAACAAAGGGAACCTGGAGCTATTACACAATAAACACCAAAGAAATCAACCATCTATTATCTCCAGAGCTTTGCTGCCTTTTCAGACCTAGCAACTGTTGTTAAGCTCTTTTCGTACACAATTAGATTTGGCTGCCTAGAGTAAATTGTCTAATCTAACAACCATTCGAAAAGAGCAGATCCAGCAAGGTCTCTTTTTTCAGAGAATTAATCAATTTTTTTTGATAAATAAATCAACATATTTTGATTAAGGAGAGGATATACATGTTTTATCATGATTATCAAGCAATGGCGCAACTAAAGCAGCAGGAAGTTGAAAGGAAAGCCAGACACGCATGGAAGTTCTTTGAACAGCCGGAAACAAAGCGATCCCCTTGGATTTCCCGTAAACAAAAACAGCAGCCTAAATGCTGCCCAGTTCCAGTTAATTGCTAAAGGAAGAAGGTAGAGGATAATGATTGAATTTCTAAAAAGCTTTTTATGGATAGCCCTTGAATTGACGGTGCTTTTTATCGGGATTTCCTTCTTGATCAGCCTGCTCCAGGGATACATTCCATACGAAAAAATCGAAAAGAAACTGACAGGACGCAATAAAGTGCTTGCCAGCTTTGCCGCCATCCTGTTCGCGTTTATCACACCCTTTTGCTCCTGCTCCACGATTCCAGTAGTCGTCAATATGCTGAAAAAGAAAATCCCGTTTTCAATCGTTATGGTTTTCCTCTTCGCTTCTCCGGTGCTGGACCCAACAATTTTAACGATCATGGGTGTCGTCATGGGCTGGAAAGTAACAATCATTTACACAATCATCACAAGTGTTTTCTCGATTGTCATCGGCTTTACACTCGATAAGCTTGGCTTCCAGCGGTATGTCAAAAATGTCATTATGTCAGGTTATGAAGAAAAGAATGAGAAATTCAATTGGCGCTACGCTTTAAGTGAAACCTGGTCGCTGATGAAAAGTGTTTACCCTTATCTGCTCATTGGTGCCGCAATCGGCGCTGTCATCCACGGACTTGTTCCAACTGAGATCATTACGAAATGGTTTGGACACGATGCATGGTGGCTGATCCCAGTCGCGGCAGTTGCGGGAATTCCATTGTATATCCGTTTATCAAGTATGATCCCGATTTCACAAATGCTGATTTTAAAAGGAATGGCCCTTGGTCCTGTGATGGCGATGATGATCAGCTCAGCCGGCGCCAGCCTGCCGGAAGTAATCCTGTTAAAGTCGATTTTTAAAAAGCAGCTTGTGATTGCCTTTATCGCATCAGTTGTGACGATGTCTACTATCTCTGGTTTTGTGTTCTATTTCGTTTGATTAATCAAATTATCTTGATGAAAGGAGGTGAACTCAATGGCCAATTTTATCAAAATCCTGATGGGCAGTAACTCAAAGTCTGATTGCTGCAGCGTGGAAATCAAAGAAGTGCAGGAAACAGAAGAGAAAAACGAAGCTTGCTGCGGCGGTGATACTTCTTGCTGCTAATATTTTTACAATAATAGGAAGACGGCACGATTATTGTTCTTTTTCGGGCAATTACCGCGCATTATCGAGAGATTATCACCTTTTTCAGGGCAATTATGGTGTTTCTTCGGAAGAATAAGGCTCTTGGTTAAGAGAATAATTTTTCCAGCACACCTTTATAGCATCGTAAAACAACAAAAAGGTGGAGCCAGGCAGCTAAACAGCCTGATTCCACCTTCTTTTTTATTCTTCTACCTCTAAAACGGGCATGATTTCCACTTTAATATTACGGATACGATGATTTTCTACTTCCTTAACGATAATCCGCAGGTTTTCGTAAACAAATGTATCACCGTTTACCGGAATGCTTTCCAATGTTTCAAAAATCCAGCCGCCTAGGTTATGGTACGATGTCTCCGGCATTGGCACATTGAATAATTCGGCAAAATCATCTAGATCATAGGCTGCATCAAACTCATACGTGCTCTCATCAATCTTTGTTATAATGTTGACCTTTTCATCGTGCTCATCCCAAATCTCGCCGACGAGCTCTTCAAGGATGTCTTCAAGCGTAATCAAGCCGCTCGTTCCGCCGAATTCATCGACGACAATGGCCATATGGCTTTTCGTCCTTTGCAGCTCAGGCAGGAGGGTTGCGATTTTCATTGACTTCACGACGAACATCGGCTGACGCAGCATCTCGCGGACATTCACTTCTTTATGCTGAATCAATTCAGCGAAAAATTCACGTTCGGACAAAAATCCGATGACATTATCTATATTGTCTTCATAAACCGGGATTCGCGAAAAACGTTCCTCAAGGAAAATCTGCTTGATTTCCTCGAGAGGCTGGTTTACTTCGATTGTAATCATATCCATTCGATGCGTTAAAATTTCGCCGACAAGAACATCGTTAAATTCCAGGGAACGGTGTACAAGCTCCCTCTCATCGTTGTTGATGACGCCCTCTTCTTCACTGATGTCCACCATCACCTTGATTTCTTCTTCGGTGACAGATGGCTGGACTTCCCCATCCTTCGAGAACATCCTCGATACGGATGCCTTCAATTTACTGAACACGAAGTTGACCGGAGTCAGGATTTTAATCAGCAGCAGCAGAATGGCGGATATTTTCAACGAATACTCCTCTGCATTTTCCTTGGCCATCGATTTTGGCAGTATCTCGCCGAAAATCAGGATCAGCACCGTCATGCCAAAGGTGCTCACGAGGAGACCCGTGCTCGCGCCGAACAGGTCGACGGCTACCTTGGATGATATACTCGCTGCGGCGATATTGACGATATTGTTTCCTACTAGAATCGTAGACAAAGCATCATCGAAATTCTCGGAAATATGCAAAGCATTCTTGCTTCCAGCGCGGCCTTCGGACACATAATTGCGCAGCCTGATTCTATTGACGCTGGAAAAAGCGGTCTCTGCCGAAGAAAAGAAGGCAGATAACAAAATTAAAACACCTAATAAAATGACTAAACCTATGGGAACTTCCAAAAAAATTCACTCTCCGAAAAAATATTTGTCAGAATATATTTTACTGTTCTGGCGGTTATAAATCAAATACTCTATCTCAGCCTTGTTTATGTACGGTTTACCCAGCGCAAAGGTTTCATAATCAGAGATTTTTCATTTCCTTGCCTGTCAATTTATTCTTATTAAATAAATTGATAGTTGGAATCAGGCGGTAGCCAAGATAAGCGAACGCCGATCCAAGAAATGCACCTGCGACGATGTCCGCCGGATAATGCACCCCTGCCCATATCCGTGAAAAACCAACAATCCCGGCGAGCAAGATCCATAAATATGTATGCTTCCTTTTAAAAAGCCAGAAGGTAACCGCCATTGTGAAAAAGATAATACTATGGTCGCTTGGAAATGAGTTGTTCACTTCCATCTCAATCAATTGATTAACATCGGGAAGCGTTGCAAAAGGCTGGTGATTCGAGTGAAGCATGCCCGCAATCTTCCCGGCTATCTCTGCCAATAAAAGTGCTGTCAAACCACTCACCACCATCAATCGATTCCGTTGGTTTCGGCTGAACAGGTATACAAGGACAGCCGCCGCTAAAAGGTAAATCGCATTGTTGGCAATAAGGACGATGACCGGATTCAAGGCCTCGAATTCCTTTCCTGCGTCATTGATCATTCTGAAAAGCTCAATATTCATTCCGATAAAACACTCTCCCCCTGACAAATTAATTTGATTATACAATATTTTCCTCCGTCCAAAATAAAAAAATCGAAGGCCAAGATAGCCTCCGATTTTTAGACAGGTACATACTTCTTATTTGTATTAAAAGTTTCGGCGAATTCATTGATGGATCCCAGGTCGAGATGCGAAATTTCTTCTGTCGATCCGCTTACGCTTTTCGCAATCATTTTCTCGAAGAAATTCATTTTTGAAAAAATGAATTCACCCCCGAACAATCCTTTTGTGATTGCCGCTTCCCTCAAATAGGACGGGAATGCATTCTCAAACTGAGAGTATGCTTCCTGCCCATCCCTCATGCAGCAAAGAAACAAGCCGAGGTTTTTTCTTCGCAGCACGTCCTCATGCTCTTTCATGAATTTCTTGATTTTTCCCTGGATGCTGCCGGCATGGATCGATCCGCCGATCATCACAGAATCAAACAGCTCCAAATCTGAATGAAGCTTTGTTTTATCCAGATTGATGGCAATGACATCACCTTCAATCCGCTTTCGTAAAAGATGTGCCGCTTTTGCTGTCGTACCATGTGTTGAGCAGTAAACAATCAAACTCTTCATTAGATCGCCCCCATCAGCCCTCTGGTATTCCAAACCGTTCATAGTCCATTTGGGTTCATTATAGCTTTTAGCTGAAGAAAAAGTGTGAGAGTTGTATGGCAATTTTCTAACAATTTGAGTTTGTCGTGATGAGGTGATTCCCAGATGAAGTTTCTGCGGCAACCAGCTCACATTATGATTGAATGTGAACGGAAACTACTTTAACCCCTCTTTATTGGCACATTAACCCCTTTTATGTGACGATAATCTTCGCTGCATCCTCTTTAGATGCACATTACCCCCTACAATGTACTTTCTCCAGCTCCAGCAAATGCTGCTTCATAGCGATTCCGCCGCGGTAGCCTGTGATGGAGCCATTTTTGCCGATAACCCGGTGGCAGGGGACAGAAATCAGGACTGGATTGGCGCCGATCGCGGTTCCGACTGCTCTCACTGCCGAGGGCTTGCCGATTTTTTCTGCAATATCTGAATATGTACAGGTTTCGCCATAAGGGATTTCCCTCAAGGCTGTCCAGACTGCTTCCTGGAATGCTGTTCCTTTTACATCGGCCGGCAAGGAAAATTGTCTGAGCTTCCCTTCAAGATACTCAGCCAACTCATCCCTGTATGGTTTTAAGGCTTCCGGATTCCTTTCAAATACAGCAGCGGGAAAACGTTTAGCCATAACTTCATAATCTTCTTCTGGTGACCCGACATAGCATACGCCTTTGTCGGTCGCCGAAATAAAAATTTCGTCTCCATTAAAATAAAGGATGTCATAATAGATTTTCTGCTCCACAACTCCCACTCCTTTTACGGTCTTTTCCTCATTATAACTAAAGAATGGAAACCACTATATTTATAAGGGATATTTTTAAAAAATATTGAATTCTAAATTTTCTTTACACTAGTAAAATTTCCCTTTACGATGGATATGGAGTGCCAAAACACTCCCATTAAATCAAAGGAGGTTCAGTAGGATGGACAATTCAAAAAAGAAGCTTATTTTAACTAAAAAGGAAGATGGCCCATAGCCAAGGAGGAGAAGGGTAATGGCACAATTGAACAAGGTTATTCAAATCGAGAAATATCATGAAGGATTGGCGGGTGGGGTCGCCAAAATGTGGAATCTGAGTCGTGACGGCTGGGGTGGAGATACGCGCGTCATGACGGAGGAGCAGGTGAAAAAGAAGGAAGCCAACTCTGACAACATTGAGCTTTATCTGGCGCTGGACGGTGAAGAAGTCGTCGGTTACTGCGGCTTGTCTGAGTATAAGGAGGATACGGGATCTTTGTATATCCCGCTGCTCAATGTCAGGCCTGATTACCATGGGCATAAGATCGGCAAAAAGCTCGTGCTTCAGGCGCTGGAAAAAACGGTGCAGCTGGGCTGGCCGCGGCTTGACCTTTACACCTGGGCCGGGAACACGAAGGCCGTTCCGCTTTATAAAAAGTGTGGCTTTTTCTGGGAGGACCGGGATGACTCGACCCATTTGATGAATTTCATTCCGCAGGTCCTGAACACACCGCTATTAAAACCCGTCTTTGAAAAATTAGATTGGTACGAGGACAGCACTAGATTGATAGAAGTGAAGCCGGACGGCGTAAAGGAAAATGGCTTTACATTCTATGAATATAGCTGGCAGAATGCCGACACGCGTGCAAGGGTCCAATTCGAACGAACAAGCCGCGGCATCAGCTTGATTGAAACGGATGAGTTCATCCTGCAAATGAAATTGGCTGACCATGAAGTCATCCAGAAGGAAGAACGGGAATTTAAAATAACGGTCGTGAACAAGGGCGGAGCACCACTCAACTTCAAAGCAAGCGGCATCAGTAATGGGCGTATTAAGTATGATTTCGCCGCCGAAAAATTAGTAGATAATGAATCTACTATATCTGGCACTTTTACCGTTGAAAAAGGGGAGGAACCAAGCCACTGGCGGACGCACCCTGGCATCAAGGCCATCGTATCGATCAATGGGCTTGAATGCGAGCTGAAGCTTGGCGTCTTTCCGATCAATCCGGCAAAGATAGAAGCCAGCTATTCTGGCAATCTCTCTTTCCTGGAAAAAGAGACCTCTATTGATGTTGAAATTACCAATAACTTGAGAGAGAATGCGGAGTTCCAATTGGACTTCCCTGTAAATGAGCTGGTCGTTTTAGCAAGACAAACATTCACCGTGGAAGTTCCTGCCCGCGGACGGAAGACGGTGTCTGTGCCTTTAACGGTAAAACAGCATGGATTTTACAATCCTGAGCTTATGACTACAGCAACAAAAGCGGACGGACAAAAGCTGACCTTCGAGCAGGACATCTCGGTTGCTTTCAAAGGTCTTGGCGAAAAGTTCGGCGGTGAATCGAAGGATTTCTGGCATATTTTCAACGGACTGGGTCAGATCAATGTCCGTAAACGGGACCTGCTGACGTCAGCTGCCAGAAACAACAAAAAAAATCAGCCTTTTGCCTTTATGACACCTAAGCTTGGAAAGCCATATTCACTGGAGTTCACCAAGAAAAAGCCTTCCTCTGTCACCTGGGAGATTAATGAATCCTCGATTGATATGAAGATCAGCCTGGAATCGGCTGAGTTGGAGGGCCTGTTTTTAATGCAGACGTACCGCTTGTTCGGTGATGGAATCATCCACACATGGGCAGAGGTTGAGAATAAAGGCGGAAGCATTCACCCTGAGGTCGCTTTCAGCCAGCCTGTCTACCATGAACTCGAGAAGGTTTATTTCCCGCTCGACGGCGAGGTTGTTCATTTTACCGAAAATCGACTTATGGAGATTGGCGAGCTGGATTCTGAGAGAATCACTGGGAACTGGTATTTTTCCGAAGGGCAGTACGGTCCGATTGGATTGGCCTGGTCTAAGGATAGCAGCGCCGGGCCTGAGAGCTGGCAGTTTATCATCGAGGACCAATTCGGAAAGCTTGGGCCAGGAGCAAAAGCTGTGTCAGGAACCATTACCCTGTCACTTGGAGCTTTCCAGAATGTTGAGGAGTTCATCGCCTATGCAGAGCAAGTGCCGGTCGATAAGAACCCTGAAAAGGGCAGTGAGCTAAGCTTTAAAGCTGGTCAGCTCGTAATCAAGCCTGATGCTGACCTGGATTTCACTTTGAAAACGTACCGTAACAGCTACCTGGATGGGACATTAAAGATTGGGAATGAGGTCCATGAAATTCCCGCAAAAATGGAGAAAACCTCTCATTCTATGACAGTGCCATTTCCTGCCCTAAAACCACTGTCCATTGTCGAAGCCTCATACAAAGGCAATGGGACGGAAGCTAGATTCAAAGAATTGCTGCTCTTTCAATCTGGAACAGTTACTTCCTCAACGGCAGATGGCAATTTCATCATCGATAACGGAGCCATCACACTGAAGGCAGACCCAAACTTCTATCCTGGAATCTATTCAATGGAAGTGAATGGGCACGAATGGCTCGACCACTGCTATCCAGAGTTGACAGCGAAGAGCTGGTGGAATCCATGGGCAGGCGGAATGAAGACCGCACCAAATGGAATCAACACCTTCTCACTGTTAAAAGAAACCAGCCATGCTGAAGTGGTTGAAAAGAAGGACAGAGAAGGCAATAAGTGGGCCGGACTGGCGATCACAACCGAGTTTAAAGAACATAAGCAGTGGAACGGCGTTCGGTACACGCAATATTATTTGATGCTTCCAGGCGTGCCGGTTGTCGCATCGTTTGCAGAAGTGAAGGATGCTGGCGGGAAAAACCTTGTCGATGAGGTTTGGGTCACAGACCTGTTCGTCGGTGATAGCGAGCTGACCGATGTGCGGATTTCAGTCAGTGGCAGCCAACAGGCACATACTTATCACGCAGGCAGCGAGGAAATTCCATTGCTTATGGATGAAGATTCATATTTTAGCAACAACAGTTCAGAGGATAAGTTTTACGTAATTGCAAACAATGATGCTGGGCCAACCGAAGCTTATACAAATAAAGAAGTTTTGCAGCTTGTCTCAAGGCACAAAGGCGAATTCGAAAAAAGCACTCCGCTTTTCCTGCTTTTCGATGAGCGAAAACTTACAGGCAACCTGCTGAAAAAGCTGAGAAAAGTCCAATTTTAAAAGGAGAAAACATGAAAATCATCGATGCCCATATACATCTATCAAATATTAAATCCTTTTATGAAACGGCCGAGAAGCTGTCATTCGTTGACTATTCCACAGCCGGCATCCTAAAGGAGTTCAAGGAAGCCAATGTGGTGCTCGGAATCGGAATGGGCCTGACGGAAACCGATAAAATGGGGTTCCCTGATTACGAAGCCCGGACGCCGATGGGGCTCGATATGGAAGCCGAGCTCCCGGCCAACATTTTTTGCTGTGCCGGGGTCAATCCATATAACCTGGATGAAGCAGCCCTTGCCCGCCTTGAAAGAGAACTGCAAAATCCGAAGACAGTCGGTATCAAAATCTATCTGGGGTACTATCCTTTTTATGCGTATGACGAAGTGTACAAACCGGTCTACAAGCTGGCCGCAAAATACCAGCTTCCTGTCGTTTTCCATACCGGCGACACCTATTCGGAACGCGGCTATTTGAAATATTCCCATCCGATGGCGATTGACGAGGTCGCGGTCAACCATCGGGATGTAAATTTCATGATGGCCCACTTTGGGGATCCATGGACATTGACCGGAGCGGAGATCATCTATAAAAATCCGAATGTATTCGCTGATCTGTCAGGGTTGATTGTCGGCACGAAGTCAGAACTGGATAAACGCAGCCAGGGACGTTTTCTTGACCACCTGCGCCATGCGCTTGAGTTTGCCGACTCGTACGACAAGCTGTTGTTCGGCACAGACTGGCCGCTGATTCCTGTCGGTCCGTATATCGAGTTCATCAAAGACCTGATTCCTCCCGAGCACCATGAGGATGTATTTTACAATACAGCTCTGAAGGTGTTTCCGAAGATCAAGACGTTTTTGGAGTAGGTTCTTGCCGGAAATTTTCTTTCTTGCACATCAAAAGTTGACACTAAAAGTACCCTTATAAGGGAGATTACCTTCCCATAAGGGTACCTTTAAGCTTGAATCGTATCCTAATGCCGGAGCTTTTCTTCTCATAAGGGCACATTTAGACCCGAATCGTACCCTTATGACGGAGCTTTTCTTCCCATAAGGGTACCTTTAGACCCGAATCGTACCCTTATGTCGGAGTTTCCCTTTCTATAAGGGTACCTTTAGACCCGAATCGTATCCTTATGTCGGAGCTACCCTTTCTATAAGGGTACCTTTAGACCCGAATCGTACCCTTATGTCGGAGTTTCATATACAGTAAAAGCCCATCCTTTCCCTGGATGGGCTCTTTACCATTATAAAAATAAACCGCCATACGCTAACGAAGCTGTGATGACATAGGCAGGATGAACCTTCCATTTTTCAAGCAGCAGGTAGCTGGCAACAATCAAAAAGATCGTTTGTATAATGCCTGTGTCTAAATAAGAGTTAAAGAAAAAGTTGAAAGTCATGACACCGAGCAATACGGCAATGATCGGCCTGATATAATTCGTCATTCTTTTGACTTTTGGCGAATCTTTAAAACGGTACAATACTCCAAGGAGGAAAATCATTAAGATCAGTGAAGGAGCAACCGTTGCGAAAATGCCGACAACAGCACCTAGTATCCCGCCCTGCTCATATCCTATATAACCTGCCATTTTTGTCGCGATTGGTCCAGGCAATGCATTTCCAATCGCCAGCACTTCGCTGAATTCGGGTACCGTCATCCATCCATAGCGGTCGACCACTTCATTTTCCACCAGGGGAATCGATGCAGGACCTCCCCCGTAACCAACGATTCCCGGGATGAAAAAGGCGAGGAATATCTGCCAATAAATCATCAGCCTACACCTCTTTCAATCTTTTTCTCCACCTTAGGAGTCTTATCTTTTTTAGCTATAGCCAGAATTAACAGCACGAGGATCAGGATGGCTGGATGGACATTCAATACTTCCATCAGGATAAGTCCGCCAACAACCATTAAACCCGCGTTCACCTTTCCCAGCGTTTCATTTGATTTCTTAAAGAAATCCCAAGTCAAGGTTGCGAGCATGACACCTACGACTGGAACGACTGCTTTTGTCATGCCAGCAACCCAGGGCAGATCTTTAAATGAAGAAATCGAGGTCAGTAAAACAATCATCAACAGTATGGTCGGGACAATTGTTGCCATCACGGCATTCACCATTCCTGTAAAACCTGCAACCCTGTACCCGATATAACCCGCCATCTTGGTGGCAATCGGTCCTGGAAGGGTATTGCCCAGGGCTAAAACATCAGCAAACTCATCATCATTCATCCACTTATATTTCTCGACTACTTCTTTATGAACGAGCGGGATCGATGATGGGCCGCCGCCATACCCCAGCATTCCAACTCGGAAAAATGCCAGGAATAGATCAAGCTGTTTCATTTTCATTCAACACCTTTTTTGAGATTACCAAGCTGCGATTGCCCCATCCGTCCTTGACTCTGTGCCGCCGGAAAGCACTCCGGTTACAGGGTCTCTCCAGATAATCTGGCCTCTGCCGAATCCGCCTCCATCCAATGCAAATTGGATATCGTGACCTTTCCTGGCCAGCGCCTGGGCAATGTGAGCAGGGAAAGTATTCTCAACAACTACCTTATTGCCCTCCATCCATTGCCAGCGAGGCGAATCCAGCGCAGCCTGCGGGTTCAGGCTGAAGTCAATTGTGTTCATGATCACCTGAGCATGGCCCTGTGGCTGCATGTAGCCGCCCATTACTCCGAATGGACCAACTGCTTCATTATCCTTTGTCAAGAATCCTGGAATGATCGTATGGTACGTCTTTTTGCCTGGCTCAAGGCGATTATCATGAGACGGATCCAGTGAAAAATCAGCTCCGCGGTTTTGCAGGCCAATACCTGTTCCAGGAATGACAATTCCGGAGCCAAAGCCCATATAATTACTCTGGATGAATGAAATCATATTTCCTTCACCATCCGCTGCAGCCAGATAAACGGTTCCGCCCTTTGGAGGTGTTCCAGGCTCTGGCAGGCGGGCGTTTTCACCAATCAAGCTTCTTCTTGCTTCTGCATACTCCTCAGATAAAAGCTGCTCAGATGTGACTGTCATTCTCTCGGGGTCGGTTACATATTTCTTTGCATCCGTGAATGCAAGCTTCATCGCTTCGATTTGCTTGTGGTATGTATCTACAGACTCTTTTCCATTCAGTTCATAGCCCTTCAGCATATTCAGCGCCATCAAGGCAACAATGCCCTGCCCATTCGGCGGGATTTCCCAGACATCATAGCCTCTGTAATTGACCTTAATCGGCTGTACCCATTCTGGCTTGTATGCAGCTAAATCCTCTTTTGAGATAAAGCCGCCATGCTGTTTTGAAAACTCATCAATTTTTTCTGCCAGTTCCCCACGGTAAAAGCTTTCTCCGTTTGTTTCGGCAATCTGGCGCAAGGTGCTTGCATGGCCTTCAGATTTCCAGACCTCCCCTATCTGAGGCGCCTTACCGTCAGGTGCAAATGTTTCAAACCAGCCTTTGTATTCATCACCCGTAAAAATTTCTTTAAACTTTTCATAAGCAATATTCCAGTACTTGCCGAGAACCGGTGACAGAGGATATCCCTTTTCTGCATAGTCGATCGCCGGCTGTAATACCTCTGTTAAAGGCAGTTTGCCAAATCGTTTCGACAGCTCAGCCCATGCTGCCGGTACACCTGGAACGGTAACAGGAACCAATCCGAAGGTCGGCATTTTTTCATGCCCCTTTTCCTTGACCGCATCAATCGAGATGCTTTTTGGTGCCGGGCCGCTGGCGTTCAGGCCATGTAGTTCCCCTTTTACCCACACTAATGCGAAGGCATCGCCGCCGATTCCGTTGGAAGTTGGCTCAACAACTGTCAGGCATGCTGCTGTCGCAATCGCTGCATCAATGGCATTTCCGCCCTTTTTTAAAATGTCCAGTCCCGCTTGAGCTGCCAGCGGCTGAGAAGTGGCAACCATGCCATTCCTGGCAAAGGTTACGGTTCTTTGTGATTGGTATGGATAATTTAGATAATCTACGTTCATGAATGGATCTCCCCCTCAAAGATGGTAACTTTCATTTGTAAGTCAATTTAACTTATTAGCCTTACAAATGAAATATTCTCTTTTTGTTAAGCTCTTTTCGTAAACCTTGTAGCTTTCACATCCAAAGTAAAAACCGGCTTCTGGGTTTTCACGAATGTTTTCGCATATCAGTTGTTGAAGCACCTTCGAAAAGAGCCCCGGAAATATGTCCGAAAAGCAACAACCAATCCGAAAAGAGCTTCTTTATAACCGCGTTCCTTTTTTATCTCGAAAGAAACGTCCTTACCAACTAGGCAAGGACTTTCCCAAGTTATGCATAATGGCAGGATGCAAAATGGTTCTCGCTAACTTCTCTGAATGCCGGCTCTTCTGCCCTGCATCGATCGGTAGCAAGCGGGCATCTTGTATGGAAACGGCAGCCACTCGGAACATTGATCGGGCTTGGTACATCCCCTTTTAAAATAACCCTTTCCCGTTTCTTCTCTTCCTTGGTTGAAGGAATGGCAGAAAGTAAGGCCTTTGTATAAGGGTGCAGCGGATTATCATAAAGATCTTTCTTATCAGCCAGTTCGACCATTTTCCCTAAGTACATGACGGCAACACGATCGCTTACATGCTTCACTACGCTAAGGTCGTGGGATATAAACAGATAGGTCAGCTGATGCTCCTTTTTTAAGCGCTGCAGCAGGTTCAGGATCTGTGACTGGACTGATACATCCAACGCGGAGACCGCTTCATCGCAAACTATCAGCTTCGGATTCGTGCATAGCGCGCGCGCGATACTCACCCTCTGGCGTTGCCCGCCGGAAAACTCATGCGGGAAGCGGTAATAATGTTGTTCCGAAAGCCCAACTTCTACGAGCAGATTGCAAACATAATCATACAGCTCTTTTCTCGAAACAATTTTATGGGTTTCAACGATTTCTGACAGCATCGTGCCCACAGTCATCCTTGGATTCAGGGAACCATATGGATCCTGGAAAATAATCTGCATATCCTTCCGGTTATCACGCATCTGCCGCTTGGAAACATTGGTGATATCCTTTCCGTCATAAACGATTGTTCCTGAGCTTGGTTCGTGAAGCCTGAGGATGGCCCGGCCCATCGTAGATTTGCCACATCCAGATTCGCCTACGATGCCCAGCGTTTCGCCTCTTTTTAGAGTAAAGGTGATACCATCCAATGCCTTTACCACCTGTTTTTCTCCAAAGAATCCTTGATCACCGACAGGAAAGTGTTTCTTCAAGTCCTGTACATCAAGAAGATTTTCCGACGGCAACTTCGCTAATGGCTGGCCCATTTGCCTCACCTTCCTTCCATAAATCAGTGTATTTCCAGCAGCTTACGGTGTGATCTAAATCGACTTGCTCAAGACCCGGGGATTTTGCCCTGCAGATTTCCTGTACATGCGGACAGCGATCGGCAAATCTGCAGCCTGCTGGCATGGCATCCGGAGATGGCACAGAACCTTTTATCACAAAAAGTTCCTCCACATCTTCTTCAGCATCTACATCGGGGATGCACTTCATCAACCCCTGTGTATAGGGATGCATCGGATTGTTGAAAATGGATTTTCGGGTGCCATATTCAACCGCTTTTCCCGCATACATGACCAGTACTGTATCCGCCATCTCAGAAACAACCGCCAGGTCATGGGTGATCATGATAATTCCCATATCCAGGTCTTTTTGCAGGTTCTTCATCAGGTCAAGAATCTGTGCCTGGATCGTTACATCAAGAGCTGTGGTCGGTTCATCCGCAATCAGCAGTTCCGGATTGCAGCTAAGGGCGATCGCAATCATGACCCTCTGTCTCATTCCGCCGCTCAGTTCGTGGGGATAGGCATCGATCCGTTTTTCCGGTGAAGGGATGCCGACTAGCTGAAGCATCTCAATCGCTTTCTGGCGCGCTTCCTTCTTGGTTACATTCTGGTGGAGAATAATGGTCTCGGCAATCTGCTTTCCAACTGTCTGTACGGGATTAAGCGAAGTCATAGGTTCCTGGAAAATCATCGAAATCTGGTTGCCCCTAATCTTGCTCATCTGTTTCATCGACTTATCTGTCAGGTTTTCGCCTTTTAATAAAATTTCCCCTTCCGCTTCCCCGGTCTTAGGAAGCAGGCCCATGACCGAAAGGGAAGTCATACTTTTTCCACAGCCTGATTCCCCAACAATACAAAGGGTTTTCCCTTTTTCCACATTAAAGGATAATCCCGCTACTATATTTGTACTCTTCTTTTTCCCTGCAAAACTGACCTTCAGATTCTTAACTTCCAATAACGGCTGTGTCATTTGATTGCCTCCTCCTTTCGTTTTACTAGATTAGCAGTGTATGGAAATGTCATTCTAATAACCTCACTTCAGCTTGGGATCCAATGCATCACGCAGTCCATCACCAAATAAGTTGATGGATAGGACAGTCATAAAAATAAACAGGCCCGGGAATAGAGAAATCCAGGGTGCGTCTCCAAGGTAGCCCTGTCCCATAGATAACATTGCTCCCCAGCTAGGTGTTGGCGGCTGAGTCCCCAGCCCAAGATAACTTAAAGAAGCTTCCGATATGATCGCTGCCGCAATCGCGAGTGTTGCCTGGACTAATATCGGTGGCATACAGTTCGGCAGGATATGCCTGAAGATGATTTTAAGGTCACTGATTCCAGAAGCTTTTGCCGCTGTAACATATTCACGCTCCCTCTGGCTCAGCACCTCTCCCCTTACCAGCCGGATAAAGTTTGGCGTGAATATAATCCCGATTGCAATCATCGCATTCTGCAATCCAGCTCCGAGCACCGCTGCCAGTGAAAGTGCCAGTACCAGCGGCGGGAATGAAAGCAATGCATCCGTAAAACGCATGACAACGAACTCATCTAAAACGCCTCTGTAATATCCTGAGAAAAGGCCAATCGGAATACCGATCAATAGTGCGATTCCTACCGATATAATCCCAGCCTGGATTGAAACTCTTGCTCCAAAGATGATCCGGCTGAAAATGTCGCGGCCAAGTTCATCCGTGCCCAGCAGATTCTCTGAATTGGGACTCTGGAGGAACTTTGCATAATTCTGCTCCGTTGGATTATAAGGCGCAACGAGCGGTGCGAACACAGCCATAAGAATAAGGAGAAGTGTAAAGGCACCGCCAACAACGGCTAATTTATTCTGGAAGAAACGGGAGCCCATTTCTTTCATCCTGCGTTTTCTTGGGCTCTCAACGACGATGACTTTTTGTTCTAACTGTGCTTCCATGGTCACTGCCCCCCTGTCAGCTTGATTCTTGGATCAAGAATGGAATATAGGACATCAATAAAGAAGTTAACGACGACAACAGCGATTGCCATGAAGAGAACGGCTCCTTGCACCACCGGGAAATCCCTTGTCAAGATCGCATCAATTACTAATCGCCCAATCCCTGGTATCGCAAAAATCGTTTCTGTGATGACCGCACCGCCGAGGAAGGTAGCTAACTGCAATCCACTAACGGTTACAACCGGTATAAGTGCATTTTTCAAAGCATGGCCAATAACGACTCCTCTTTCTAATACACCTTTTGCATAGGCCGTCCGGATATAATCCGCCTCCAGCACTTCCAGCATGCTCGAACGCAGCATCCTCGTAATTTCAGCACTCAATCGGACACCAACTGCCAGTGCAGGCAAGATCATTAACAGCATACTTTGTTTAAAGTCCTTCCATGGCTCGACATAACCTGAAGGTGCCAGCCACCCTAACGAGATAGAAAAAATGAAAATGAGCAAAATACCTAAGAAAAATGGGGGAACTGATACTCCGGATAAGGCAAAGGTTGTGCCAAAGTAGTCCCAGAACGTTCCTTTTCTTGTCGCTGAAATAATGCCAGCCGGGATGGCAATCAGCATCGCTATGAAAAATGACATGATTGACAGCTGGATCGTGACCGGCAGCTTTTGCAGCAGCACGGTAAGAACTGGCGTGTTATCCTTCAGGGAATTTCCCAGGTCTCCCTGGAGGACATTCGTGACCCATGAAAAATATTGCACGTATAAAGGGTCATTCAATCCCATTTGTTCACGCAATGCCTGCAGCGACTCCTCTGTAGCCTCTTGTCCTAGAATCATCCTTGCAGGGTCGCCTGGAGTAAGATGGACTAAAGAAAAAACGATGATGCTTACTAAGAATAAAATAACGACCATAAGTCCCAATCTGCGAATTAAAAATTTTACCACGCTGCTCCCTCCCTTTCTCCAGCTTTTAAAATACATCGGCTTGGAGATGGATCTCCAAGCCGAATCAAGTAGAATGCTTATTTAAATGAAACGTCGTGGAAGCGCATCATTTGATCCGAGATGTGTTTATAGCCCTGTAAGTTGTTTTTGTATGCCTTGTAATCCTTTTCGTGGTAGATGAATATGAACGGTACTTCTTCCTTGCCAAGTTCAGTTGCTTTGCTGTAAATTTTCTTACGTTCTTTTTGATCGGTTTCAACACGTGCCTGTTCCAGCAGCTCGTCCATTTCCGGGTTAGAATAACCGTAGTTAATAGAGCCGTCAGTGTGGAACAGGGCGTAGATGTTTCCATCTGGATCTGTTCTTCCGCTCCAGCCTAAGCGGACTGCATCAAATTTAGAGTTATCCATGTTATCAAGCATCGTTCCGAACTCGACGATTTCAAGCTTAACCTTGATACCCGCTTCCGCAGCCATTGATTGGATCATTTGCGAGATTTGCTCTTCCACTGGCTTAGGAGAAAGCTGCAATGTAAATTCAAATCCATCAGGATACCCTGCTTCAGCCATGATTTTCTTGGCTTTTTCTACATCCTTCTTAGTTGGTTTAATGGAATCGTCATATGCCCAAGTTCCAGGAGGAATAGCTCCCGCAGCTTGTACACCAGTATCACGAAGCGCAACCTTTATAATGGCTTCACGGTCAATGACCATGTCCAATGCCTGGCGAAGCGCTTTGTTATTGAATGGCTCACTATTGTGGTTCAAATATAGACCCTGGAAGCCAAGAGCTCCTGTCTCAGATAATGTTAGGTTTGAATCTTTCTTCAGCTTCTCGACATCTTTTGGCGGAACCTTGCTGATAATGTCAACATCGCCTGATGTAAGGTTTGTCAGCCTGACGTTTTCATCTGAATATGGGCGATAGACGATTTTTTCAAACTTTGGTGCCCCGTTCCAATACTCTGCATTTTTTTCGACTTCGATCTTGTCTTGCTTCACTCGTGATACAAACTTGAAAGGACCTGTACCTACAGGTGAGTTGGCAAAATCCTTGCCTTTTTCTTGTACAGCTTTAGGAGAAACCATCATGCCGGCACGGTCAGACAATGCTGCCAGGAATGGGCTGTACGGCTCTGAAAGCACAACCTTCAATGTCGTTTCGTCAACCACTTCAATTTTTTCAATGGATGATAATTCGGATGCACGAGGTGAACCTGAATTTGGATCCATCATGCGCTCAAAGTTGAATTTTACTGCTTCTGCATTGAACGGAGTTCCATCATGGAATGTAACTCCCTTTTGTAAAGTGAAGGTATATGTTTTACCGTCTTCTGAGATATCCCATTTTTCCGCAAGCATAGGAACGAAGTTAAGCTCTTCATCCACGTCAACCAGCTTGTCATAGATACTATGGAATACTTGTCGGTCAACTGCTGCTGTTGAGAAATGAGGATCCAGCTGCGGCGGATCATCATCCAGTCCAACTACTAATTCTGTGTTGTCCGTTTTCGCAGGAGCGCTGGCCGTTGCCGATTTCTCTCCTTCCGTACCGGAAGAATTACTATTGTTACATCCAGTCAAAATTAATAATAAACTCATAAATACTGCTGCAAATACTTTTACTTTCTTACTCACCTTTGCTTGTCCCCCTTTTTCGCAAAACAACTCTCCTAACATAAGTAGGCTAAAGGTAACATCAGACTACTTTATGAAAGCGTTTCACTAAATTTAATATCATTTCGAATTTCGTATTATTATATTATATTCAATTTAAAAAATCTATACAATATTCAGAAAATATTAAAATATTTTTTACTGGTATAATTTTCTGTTTGGTTTTTCCAATTTTCGTTGAAAATGTTATCAATTGTAAGCTAAGATACATTTACATACATTTATAAAAGAGTGGTGTTTAAATGGTAATCGATGAAACTGATCGCCTTATCCTTCAACTATTATCCGAAAACGGCAGGATGTCTTATGTGGACATCGGCAAACAGTTGAATTTATCAAGGGTATCAATCAGGGAAAGAGTCAATCAATTAATTGAAGGTGGTGTGATCGAGAAATTTTCTGTTGTCATCAATTCGGAAAAAGTGGGGAAAGCTGTTTCCGCATTCTTCGAAGTGGATTGCGAGCCTTCATCCCTTGTAAAGGTTGCTGAGACACTTGCGAATAATCCAAGTGTAGCAAGCTGCTACCAGATGACTGGTCCAAGCACACTACATATGCATGTCCTGGTAGAGGATTTTATTAGATTGGAAAATTTCATCAACGAGGAACTCTACAGTTTGGAAGGAATCACCAGAGTGGAAAGCCATATTTTACTCAGGAGATTCAAGAGCCGTACTGGTTTGAAATTGTAAATTCGCCAAAAACAAAAAACACTCGGAATAATTATCCAAGTGTTTTTTATGTTTCCTTTTCTTAAGTTAGCCCCTGTTTGGTTCTAATTTCATTACTGCCCCAAAATATTGTTGAGCTGCGGTAAAACAAATGAAAGCACAGAGTTCACTAATTTCATTCTCAGAAAAATACTCGTTTAATATATCAAATGCGAAATCCGGGACCATTCCTTTCGGGTAGTTCAAAAACACCTCCGCAAAACCTACTGCAACAGATGTTTTTTCATCAAACGTATCGGACTCAGGCTTTCCTTTTGCTTTGCAATACTCACATCCATTATTTTGTGCCAATGTTCTTCTTACTTGCTCTTTTAATTTGGACGACAATAGCCCGTCTTGTCCTAATACTTCTCCTAACTCAGACCACACCTTCATAACCTTTATGTTATGACCCAGCAGCTTTTGAAAGGGTGTTTCCCCGAAATTTGATTGATTAATTCTTGCCATTTATCCTACCTCCTTGTTATTTTAAATATAAAGGATGCAGCGTCTTAATCACATTAAGTATAAAACGATATTTCCTTATCTCCTTTAAAATTTAATAAAAAAGAGAGGAATTTATTTAAAAATGAAAACAGACGATATTGATAAAAAAATTATAGTTGAACTCTCTAAAAATAGTCGTTTATCAATGAGCGAACTCGGAAGAAGAATTAATTTATCCTCTCCATCCGTAACGGAACGAGTAAGACGAATGGAGTCATTTGGAATCATTAAAAAGTATACTTTAGAAATTGACTACGAAAAGTTAGGACTGCCTATTCAATGCATAATAGAGGCAACAGTTAAAAATGGGGATTATAAACGATTTAAGAATTACATAGAAAGTCTTCCTAATGTTGATTTTTGTTACCGAATAGCAGGTAATGCTTGCTATATGCTTAAAATGCAATTTGAGAGTTTTTCCAAGGCAGAAGAATTCATTAACACTGTAAATCCATATGCTTCAACTGTTACACACTTTATCTTTTCAGAAGTCCAGACAAGTTTGAGAATTGATTCTCAATGATTCCATTTCACATAAAAAAAGTTCGTCAAGATATTATGACGAACTTTCCTCAATATATGACCCCTTTTTTTACCAGAAACAAAGTGCTTACAAGTCTGGTCATTGTTTTTTTGAATTTTTATAAAAAGAACACCAAAATCTGTGATGCCACCGCAACCGATATGAGCGCAAATGGATAGGCGGCAGCGTAGGCGATCGCTGGGTCTTCGGAATCCATCAACTGGTTGGTTGCCCCGAGTCCAGGTGTACTTGTCATTCCGCCGCACAGTGCTCCTAATGAGTGAATGATGCTTAACCGGAAAAGCTTCCTTGCGATGAAAAAACCGGCAACGACTGGCAGGATTGTAATAATCGCACCGCCGATGACAAGATTGAAGCCCTCCTGCTGGATGACCTGAACAATTCCTTTTCCAGCTGTAGTACCGGCACCAGCCAGGAATAAAACGAGACCGATGTCGCGAATGACTTGGTTCGACGGCTGGTAATAGCGCGCATGAATGGGACCAAGCTTCCCGAAATGTCCGATGATCAAAGCGATGAACAGCGGACCGCCGGCGACGCCGAATGTAATCGTGCCGAGCTTCGGAAAGTGGAATGGTATCATACCGGCCAGCACACCCAGCAGCAATACCAGACTGAGCGACAGGATATGGATATTGGTAACCGTCAGCTTTTTCCTGTTGAACAGCTTTTCGACGTCATCCAACCGGTCTTCACTGCTGACAAGTGTCAGGACGTCACCGCGTTCCAGCCGCCATTTCGAGTTCTGGTTGAATTCAAATCCCCCTCGTTCAATCCTCGTAATCGTGACACCATATGTCCGTCTTAATTCAAGCTCCCTGATCGTCTTCCCGATCAATTCAAGTGAATCCACGGTCACCTTGCGAAGCTCCACATTGTCATGGTTCTGGACATTTGTTTCGACTTCTTTGCCGATGTCTTCGCAAAGTTTAGTCAAATCATTCCGGAGACCAACAGCAACAAGCCTGTCCCCAACAAGGATGACCGTATCATTGAGAGCGATGATATTCCGGTCCCCGCGGATGACGCGGCTGATCACGACAGTATTATATCGATTGAACTCCAGTTCTTTTAAGGTTCTTTTATTGATCGATGGATCCGTCACCTCGATGGTGATGACTTCTGGCGATTCATCATTTCGTACGGGGCCAGATTTCTTTACTAAATCCTCCGCTAAATCCACCTTGAGCACGCGGGGCAAAAGCTGTACGAACAGCACAACCGCGAGGACGCCGAATGGATAGGCAATTCCGTAACCGACAGACGCCAGCGGGTCGCCGGTTGCCTGGAGGGCTGCCGCAAGTCCGGGTGTACTCGTAAGTGCTCCAGTCATAATTCCAATGCTTAATGCCGGAGATAGATTCAACAGCTTGGACACAGCGATTGTCGTAACAGATGCGACGAGAACGATCAGCAGGCTAATAATGCCGAAAACTGCACCGCTCGTTTTCATCATCCGGAAAAAGCGCGGCCCTGCGGATAAGCCAACTGCCACGATAAATAAACCGAGACCCAGCTGCTGGATGACCGGGGACACCTGATAGCCGAAATGGCCGAACACCATAGCAGCCAGGAGCACCCCGGATGTCCCCAGACTAAGCCCCCGTATTTTGATTTCCCCCAGCGCTGAGCCAAGAAATAAAATGACGAATAATAAAATTAACGGTTCCTCCAGCAAACCTATTATGCCGTCCACAAATGATTCCTCCAATGATTGCAATAGTTTGTTGATTGATTGTAATTATGATTACAATTGCGAATGCAATGTGATTGCGATCCTTACTATGATTGCGATTGTGAAAATCTACACAACTTAGAATATCATGATGCCTAAATTATTTTTAACCAGTCAGTGACGAATTTAGTACAAAACAACACCTTGCTGGTGAAAACGTTTTCTTATCTTTAAAAAGAATGCTTTTTATGCGTTTTCCTCAAAGAATGAATGTATAAACGGTTATTGGGGCGACCGAAGATTAGATTTTAGGAGTTTTCGAATTATTTAGCGGCGAAAACTTGATGCAATAGCTTTTTTATAGCAATACCAGCGCGAAAAAACTTTTTTATAGCGACTTTTTTGTTTTTATAGCGAGTTTCTCATTTATATAGCGATTTTTCACTTTTTATAGCGACTTTTTCTTTTTTATAGCGACTTCTCCTTTTTTATAGCGAATTGGAAAATATCGCTCTTTTTTACCAATCGAAAAAGAGACCCATCGCTGAGTCTCTTGCAGTTTAAATCACATCATAGATATCCTGGGAGGATTCTAAAATATAATCAGATTTTGGCTGGCCGATTTTGGCTTTGTGGCCGGCGATATGATCAGGATGCTTCTCCCAGTTCTTCCAATCCTGTTCGGTTTGCCAGCTGATCATGACCATGACTTCTTCGTTTCCTCTACGGCTCTTTTTTACGAGGACCTGTTTATCGAGGAAACCTGGCTGCTGCTCGATCAGCATGCCTCTTTTCGAAAAGCGCTCAATGACCTGGCTGGAATGTCCCTCTTTGACGACCAATCTTTTGATTTGATAGAACATTATAATGCAGACCTCACTTCATCGATCATTGACTGCATGGACTGCAAACCGCCGCCGCTCAAGTACCAGTTCGTACCGTCAAGGTAAATAATCTTGCCGTTTTTGAAGGCGTCAGTCTTTTTCACAAGTTCATTTTCGATTGTTTCCTTCGCACCGACTTCGCCACCTACCGCTGCGGTACGGTCAATGACGAACAAGATTCCAGGGTTTTTCTCGAGGACATATTCAAATGTGATACTCTGGCCGTGGGTGGATGCTTCGATTTTTTCATCTGCCGCCTTGAATCCGAATACATCGTGGATAAAACCGTAACGGGAACCGGCACCATAAGCGCTGACCTTGCCTTCATTCGCCAGCATAAGCAATGCTTTCTCATCTGCTGCGGAAGCTTCTGTATTGATTTCATCTATACTCTTATTGACTTCCGCTAATTTTTCAGTCACAACATCTTCTTTTTCAAAAATCTCACCGATCAGTTTCATGTTCTTTTCAAAGGATTCCATGTATTTTGTATAGTCCAAGCCAACAAACACGGTGGGTGCGATTTCCTCGAACTGGTCGTACAGTTCAGCCTGTCTAGCGGAAATGAAAATGACGTCTGGCTTCATTGCATGGATTGCTTCAAAATCTGGTTCCTTCAAGCTGCCGACATTTGTGTATTCCTTACCCGCGTATTTTTCCAGGTATTCAGGAACGATTGCCTGTGGTACACCTGTAACCTCTACGCCTAGCTCATCAAGTGTATCCAATACACCAAAATCAAACACGACAACTTTTTCTGGACTCTTTTTGACAGTCGCTTCCCCATACTCATGCTTGATCGTCATTTCCTTCGCTTCGTCTTTTCCTGCTGCTGCTGTCGTTTCTGCTTTTTCCTCAGAGACACATGCTGCCAATGCAAATACCATCGCTAATACAAGTGCTAGTAAACTAAGTTTTTTCATGGTTAAACTCCCCTTTTACTAAGAATTAAAGTACACACAAATCCTGCAATTGTTCATTTCCTGGATTGGGATATCCATATCGTAGATTTCTTTTAGCGCGTCTGACTGGATGATCTCCCTTGTTGGGCCATCCCTGACGACCTTCCCATCCTTCAGTGCGACGATGCGGTCCGAATAGACGGAAGCAAAGTTGATGTCATGCAGGACGATGACGACGGTTTTCCCCAGGTCATCAACAAGCTGGCGGAGGATTTTCATGATCTGGACCGAATGCTTCATGTCCAGGTTGTTCAGCGGTTCATCAAGCAGGATATACTCTGTATCCTGGGCAATGACCATCGCGATGAATGCCCGCTGCTTCTGACCGCCTGACAGTTCGTCAAGATAACTGTCCTGCATCTCGGTCAGATGCATGTACTCGATCGCCTGGTCGACGAACTTCTCATCCTCCTCCGTCAGCCTTCCCTTTGAATAAGGGAACCGGCCAAAGGAAACGAGCTCGCGAATCGTCAGGCGAACATTCATATAATTCGACTGTTTCAGGATGGAAACAACCTTGGAAAATTCATTCGACTTCATCTTCCAGACATCGGTCTGGTCGATGAGCACTTCTCCGGAGTCAGCATCGAGCAGCCTGCTGACCATCGAGAGCAGCGTCGATTTCCCGGCACCATTTGGTCCAATGAAGGAAGTGATCTGCCCTCTCTGTATGTTGACAGTCACATCTTCAACGACACTCTTTTTTCCGTAAAATTTGGACAGTGAACGAACTGTGATCATGTTGATCGACTCTCCTTCAGCAGTAAGTAGATGAAATATACGCCACCTACGAAGTTGATGATGACACTAAGCGTGGTGGAGAATGTGAAGACCCTTTCCACAACCCATTGGCCACCGACTAGCGATATCACGCTGATTAAAATCGCTCCGCTGATCAGGATGCTATGTTTGTAGGTTTTGAAAGCTTGATAGGATAGATTGGCGACAATCAAGCCTAAAAAAGTCAGCGGTCCGACAAGGGCGGTGGAAATCGAAATGAATACGGCAACGAGCACCAGCATTTTTTTTACAATAGAATCATAGGAAACTCCAAGGTTGATCGCATTTTCCCTGCCGAGTGACAGCACATCGAGATAGGCTGTAAACCTCCAGGCATAAAAGATCAGCAGGACAATCAGGCCTATCGCCAGCCACACCAGGTCAGTGTTGATATTATTAAAGCTTGCGAACATTCTGTCCTGGACCATCTGGAACTCATTCGGGTCGATCAGCACCTGCAGGAACGTGGAAATGCTGGAGAAAAAGGTTCCAACGATGATTCCCACCAGCAGCAAAAAGTAGATTGGCTGGTTTCCTTTTTTAAAAAGAAGCCGGTAAAGCAGCAAGGCGAATACAACCATGATGGCAACAGTTAAAATGAAGTTCACCTGTTTATTGACGACTGTCACATGGCCAGAACCGAGGAAGAATATCAGCACGGTCTGCAGCAGCATGTAAAGCGAATCTAGTCCGATGATGCTCGGTGTCAGGATGCGGTTGTGGCTGATCGTCTGAAAAACGACGGTTGAATAGGCGATGGCCACTCCGGTGATCACCATCGCTGCCACCTTCATCGCCCTCTTTGGCAGAGCATAATCGAAGCTGCCATTCAGGTCATGGAATAAATACAGCATGCTTGCACCAGTTGCGATTAAAGCAAGGAGGATTAATTTTGTTGAGTTACGCATATGCCTTCCTCCTAAATAACAGGTACAAGAAAATTCCGCTGCCGATGACGCCGACCATCAGGGAGATCGAAATCTCGTAAGGGTAGATCAGCACGCGTCCCAGGATGTCTGTAACCAGGAGAAAATTCGTTCCTAGCAAAGCCGTATGCGGCAATGTTTTTTGCAGATGGTCGCCTTTGAAAATCGAGACGATGTTCGGGATAATCAGCCCGAGGAACGGAATCATTCCGACCGTAAGCACGACTGTGGCCGTAATCAGAGCGACAAGGACCAATCCAATATTGACGACCCGTTTGTAGGCGAGCCCAAGATTCTTCGAAAAATCTTCTCCCATTCCTGCCACCGTAAAGCGATTGGCGAACAGATAGGCAATCACCAGGATGGGAATGCTTATGTACAGCAGCTCATAGCGCCCCTTCATGATCATCGAAAAATCACCCTGCAGCCACGCGGACATATTCTGGATAACATCGGCTTTGTAAGCAAAGAATGTCGATATGGATGATAGGATATTACCCAGCATCATACCGACAAGCGGAATGAAAATCGCGTCCTTGAACTTAATCCGGTCAAGGATTTGCATGAACAAGAATGTACCCGCCAATGCGAACATAAACGCAATCAGCATTTTCTCGATTGTGGACGCATTTGCAAAAAAAAGCATCGAAACGAGAATGCCCAACCTCGTCGCATCGAGCGTGCCCGCCGTTGTCGGTGACACGAACTTATTGCGGCTAAGCTGCTGCATGATCAGTCCGGCTATGCTCATCCCCGCCCCGGCAAGCAGGATTGCAATCAGCCGCGGTACCCTGCTGATCAGGAAAATTTCCGTTTCTTCCGATTGAAAATCAAGCAGTTCCATCGGCGTTATGCTGCTTACTCCTACAAAGAGGGAAAGCAATGAAAGTATGATCAAAGAGGTAATCAAGTAACGCTTTTTCATTTTCTGTACTCCTACTCTGTATCGATAGATAATGAAAATCATTATCAATTAACCTATTTAAATATTAAATCGTCTATATAAATAAAGTCAATAGTTAATTGAGAATTCATTTCAATTAGATTGGAAAGTTGTGGGAGAATGTCATGATATCTTTGATTTGGGGTTTATATAATCTATGGGTTTGTGGTAGAAAATTTTTCATCATTAGCTCCAACAGATTAGCAGTATTAGAACTCGACCGATGTTCTGACAGCTTTTCTGCTTTGTCCACCAAACCTGTCTTAAGTTGGGCTTTCTTTTGACAGCTTTTCTACTTTTTCATCCAAACCTGTCTGAAGTTGGGCTTTCTTTTGACAGCTTTTCTGCTTTTTCCACCAAACCTGCCTTAAGTTGGGCTTTCTTTTGACAGCTTTTCTTCTTTTCCCAGCAAACCTGTCTTAAGTTGAGCCTACTTCTGACAGCTTTTCTGCTTTTTCCACCAAACCTGCCTT